>CAWFOY010000008.1:0-212628 GCA_963817575.1 uncultured Gemmatimonadales bacterium | reverse complement strand
GCGAGTTGTTGGGGCGACATGAGCATAGCAAGCGACATGGTCCGCCGCATCCGCACCCTCACCGTCGCGGGCACCGCCTTACTCGGGGCCGAGACGTGTGAGCTACTCGCACAGGACCAGCCGCGAGCTGGGTTTCCTGAGATCATTGAATACCTCAGTAACGCTTTGGGGCTCCCACCACTTCGCACTCAAGCCCCGCAGTCGGAGACGGGGCGTGAGCTCCGAATATGGATTGGCTTCGGCATCTATCAACCCGAAGAAGTGATTCGCATCGTGCAAGACGAGCAAAAGACCTCCGGAGCGCGAACGCTCTTCTGGAATGCGCCGTCTGATTCCGCCCTCGAAGCCGAGAGCGATCGTGACCCGAACCGCTACAGCACCCGCGAATTGCGATTGGCGCTAAAGGACGGATCCGGCTGCCGCGATTTCAGGCAGGCAGGGACTTATGAACTCTGCGACATTCCCCTAGCGCCATCACAGTCCTGGGACGAATTGCTCGGAGTCCTGGATTCGCTTGGGGTCGAATCGTTGCCAGATGAAGCTTCCCTCGTCCCACGGCCACCGATCGGAATCGATGGCACCACGATGGTTGTCGAAGTGCGTCGAGGGATGAGCTATCGCACCTATAGCTACTGGTTGCCTCGGCCAGCCGCCATTCAACCCGAGATTCGACGAGCGGGAGCCATCATGGAGCTCCTGGGCTCCATCGGAGATCGGCAATAACGATCGGTATGCGGCCTAACCAGCGCTTGCAGCTGACGAACCGCGTGGGCCTACATTCCTGATGCTCCCTGAACCGCGGGTGGCCCGCGGTTCGCAGCTGAAGCGCCAGTCGTTAGGCCGCAAGGGAGGGTTATGCGATATAGCACGGTCCTATCTGCCACATTGGTTCTCGCAGCCTGCAGCAAGGCTCCAGTCACGCGCAGTGACGCTCAGCCGGTGAGTCCCGCTGTCGTACAGTTCCTGCTTACATCAGCCGCTACTGACTTTCAAGCCCACCGCCCACCAGATCCTGTCCACTTTCGTGATGTGCACATTGGGCACGTGAAGACTTCCAGTGGAGAAGAGCAGTACATGTTGTGCGGCCAGTTTCTGCCAGGGCAGGAAGCAGGCAGCGCTGAGGGGACGCCGTTTGTGACGATCAAGACGTCGGGTTACGAACAATACGTTGGGGCTCAAGCGGCGGCGAGCTATTGTCAGCGCCCATCGGTGATATGGGACAAAGGCGATCTGTCGACCTCGTTGCAGAGCCGCTTTGATTCTCTCGATAGGGTAGGAAACTAGATGCTACCAGTTCAGGACCGGGCCGGAAGTGTCATGTTTGCTTTGCGTAACATGGAGCTTGCGGCCTAAGTCAGCGCTTGCAGCTTCCGAACCGCGTGGGCCTGAGTTCCCAATACTTGTTGAGCCGCGGATAGCCCGCGGTTCGCAGCTAAAGCGCCAGTCGTTAGGTGCCACACACCACCCGCTCAGATCGGCGTCCCTCATGCGAATCCTCCCACGCTACTGCTGAGCTGGTTTGCCACGGGCTTCACGGCCGCGGTCGGCTCCATTCTCGGGAATGCCTTTGGTACTCGGGGCTTGCACGTAGGAGCCGTCGTCGGTGGGATCCTGGGCGTGCTTGGCGCCGTGGCCGCTGCAAGGCGGTTCGCCTGGCTGCCACGCGGCGAAACACGGGGTGCGTTCTTGGGCGGCGTGGTTGGGTTTGCTGTCGCGATCCCGATCACTCTTACCCATATGCAGACCCCGGTGCTGTGTCCCGGTCCTGAGCTGCAGTTTCGTGGGACTTGGGGTGTTGCTAGGGGCCGGTGTTGCTCGCGGTTGGGCCCGATCCCTTAAGCCTCAACACGACCAGGTGGACAAGGCCACGGGTGTAGCTGCCGGGAGCCTCTGCGTCGGCTAAGGGCCCTGGGCTCGGCGACGAGGCCATCATGCCACAATTCCCCGCGCAGGCTGGTGTGAGGGGTGTGGCACCTAACCAGCGCTTGCAGCTGACGAACCGCGTGGGCTTGATTTCCTATTGTTCTCCGAACTGCGGCGCGGCCGCGGTTCGCAGCTGAAGCGCCATTCGTTAGGCGCCAACGACAACCACTTGTCGAACACTTATGAGCCTTAGCCGCCATCTCTTGCCCGCAACCCTCCACCCTACTGCTTGGGCTCCCTGCGCTGCTCGTTGGTCAGGACAGCCGTTACTTCACCAACGTCACCTTCGGTTTGCTCTGCGACAGCGGCGGTGCCGACCGTGTGTGTGTGGCGAGCCGCAGCATTATGGTTACGGGAGACTCTCGCTGTGTTGACAATTACCAGACCAAACCCTGCACGCGGTATGGTTTCTCCTTCGACTATGATCTTCCTGGCGACATCCGGACCTTGGATTGCACGTTTTCGGTCGAGTATTCCTCAAAGACACGTCAGCCCCGATAGCGTACTGATACGTGCGGCTGATGACGTCTCATTCCAGGTCTCACTTCCTTCGAAGCGCGGTCACTACGTCAGTCAGCAGTACACACTTCTCGTTCCAGGACTTGCCCTCGTAGTTACCGAGCGCCAAGCGTGTTCGTACAACGGACACAATGTGTTTGATATTGAGTACACGGTGACGCACGGCAAACCATGAGGTCGCGTCGGCGCCTAACCAGCGCTTGCAGCTGACGAACCGCGTGGGCCAGGACTCTCTAATGTTCACTCGCGCTGCGGATTGCCCGCGGTTCGCAGCTGAAGCGCCAGTCGTTAGGCAGCGAACAGAGCGCCTTGCAGGAGGGACGTCGATGCGCCGCCAACCTTGGAAGCTCATTGCGCTCTTTGTGGCCCTCGAGGTGATCGTGCTCGGTGGCCTCGGCGCGTGGGCCGCCCAGCAGTTCGGGGTCGACTATAAGCTGCTCAGCCCCTTGGTCTACATCATCCAGGGCGCCGCCGGTTTCTTCGTCACCCGCGCCGGCGGTTCGGGCGTTTTGGCAGGCGCCTTGCCCGGCTTCCTCGATGCGACGACTTGGGCGGCCTTTGGCGGAATCGGACCGCAGCCCACTCTGCCAGGCGCGGGACCAACACTGTTGCTGGTCACCATCCTAGTCGTCACCGCCTCGGGCGCGGCGTTGGGATGGCTTGGTGGCTGGCTCGCACGGCGGCGAAGGGGCGCTGCCTAACCAGCACATGCAGCTGACGGCACCTGGCGGGCTCGGCCGCAGCTGAAGCGCCAGTCGTTAGGCCGCCGCACGTCCTGTCGTCGATGAACGCGGATGCCTCGTGAACCCCTCGTACAGCTGGGCATACGTGCACCTTGGGCCGCCAGCGTCATTCGGTCCGTGGCAGGCAAGCAGCGCCCGCGTCGCATACCACGCACCGCCTAACCCAGCATTTCCGGCTGGCGCCCGGCATGCACGCCGTGCGAGCATCGAGCACTATGCGGCTGCGACGATCTGAAGATGCCAAACATCATAGCCGTGTGTCCACTGCATTCAACGACCGCTCACCGGGAGCGCCATGTACCGCTTCCTCACAGTTGTCGCATTAGCGGCCGCATCCACGACCCAGCTTCGGGGACAAGACCGGACTGCCCCGTTGGCCGAAGTGCCATTCGTGCTTCATCAGAACGCCGTCATCGTACCGGCGGTTGTCAATGGGCGCGATACGGTCCGGCTGTTGCTCGACACCGGATGGGGGCCGCTGGCGTTGGTCTCCACGACGGCACAGCGGCTGAGACTGGTGGTGGATCACTCTGACCCCGGCGGCCTCGGTCGAGCCCGGGTGAGCTCGTTAGGGGTTGGCACCGCGATTCAGTCGCGGCCGTTGGTCGAGGTCTTCCCTTCGGAGACTCTTACTCCGCTGATCGGACCGTACGACGGCGTGCTGGGCACTGCCTTCTTCCGTGACCTCGTCCTGCAAATCGACTACCCAGCCGGCGTCGTGCGGTTCTTCCGCAATTCACCGATCGGCTCGACCCCGTCGGCGACGCGCACGTCCGTACCGATGGTCTTCGCGCCCGGTATCGGGGCCTTGCCCTTCACGGATTCCGTCTTTGTGGACGGAAGGCCTGTCCGCGGGCTGTTCGACACCGGCGGGGCCGGAGCGTTTGTCGCAATGCGGCGGCTGATCGAGAAGGCGGGACTCCGCCCGCTGCCTGACAGCGGCCGCGTCGGCATCGGCATGATGAGTGGCGGGAACATGGTGCAGCGGCCGGTGCACTTCGCCCGCGTCGCCCGGGTGGCCGTCGGCACGCTGGCGGTGGACTCGCCCCGCGTGATGCTGGCCCCCCCGCAGCTCGAGGGGGACGATTGGGGTCACGACCTCATCATCGGGTATGGATTCATGAGGCACTACGTGGTCACCTTCGATTACCCGGAGCGTCGTGTGAGCTTCGAGCGTAACTGACCTCGCCCAGTCCGTTAATTGATGGGACTGGCCGATGACGTAACGGGCGATGCAACCCTTCCGGGCCGTCGACCGTCTGATCTCAAGGGCCCGACATCAGAGTAGACCTCCGAGGGCATGCTCACTCGAAGACTGGCCGCCGGGTGCCCGAGCAATCCGAATGCGAACATCCTCCATCGAAACCCTCCTGTTGGCGTCGTTGGTGGTGACGTCCTCCCGCGCCGCGATTCCACAGCGCCAGGTGACCGCGCGACCTTCTGACGTTCAACGCTGCCAGTTGCTGATCCAGCCGAATCTCGCGTCCGGCCACCTCCGAGTCACGGCAAGCTTGGACATCGCCAATCCGTCGGGCGAGAGCGAGTTCACCTTTCTTCTGACCGCCTGGTACGATTCCGTTGCGGTGGGGAGCCGCACCGGCCCCGCCGCGGTCACGCGTGACGGCGATTTCGTGACGGTACGGGTCGCGCGCTCAGTCGCGCGCGAGCGACTGGTCTTTCAGCTGTCGGGAAGGCCAGGCAAGAGTGCCGGCGACGATCGACTCGTGCTCTCCGACAGCAGCATCTACCTGTTGTGGTCGGACCGCTTCTATCCGGTGGACTTCGATGACTGGGCGATCGTTACGGTGCAAATGGAGGTGCCACGAGGGTTCCGCGTGTTCGCGCCGGGGCGTCGCGTGCTCTCAATGGATCGCGGCACGTTGCATGTGGAGAAATACGCGTCGTCGGAGCCCATCCGCGCGGCGAGCGTGATTGCCGATGCCCGGTGGGTTGAGAGTGAGCGCACCATTGCCGGACGGAAAATGCGCACGCTCCTCTATCCATCTTCCCAAGCCTTCGCCGATCAGATCTTCCGGACCAGCGCTGACGTGCTTGACTTCTACGCGTCGCGCTTTGGGCGATACGCCTTCGATCAGTTCACTTTCGCCACGGTGGACGGCATTTTCGCCCGACGCGCCGTAGCAGGCGGGGTAATCTATGACTCTCGCTATCTTGCCGACGAGTTCCGAACAACCGGACACGACGCACACGAAACAGCGTTGTTGTGGTGGTTCTACACCATCGCGGGCCGGGGTCCCGGCAGTTATCAATGGACAGAGGGATTCGGGGACTATGCCGAAATGCTCTACGACGAAGCACGCGGGCTGCCAGTACCACCCGACTTCGAGTCCTATCGCCGAGGCTATCTCCGCATAGCTGGTACGCCGGATGAGCCACCGATTACAGCGCCGCGCGGACACCTTGCCGGGAACTTCGTCCATGGACGGCTGCCTTGGGTAATGCACCTTCTGCGGTTCGCGGTAGGCGACAGTGCATTCGGCCGCGGTGTGCGGCTGCTCTTCGACCGATGGCGCTTTCGGTCATTCACGCTCGAAGAATTTGCAGCCACCCTGGCTGAAGGAACGGGGCAGCCTCTGAATTGGTGGCGGCGCGAGTGGCTGGAGCGCGGCGGCGTGCCGGAGCTGACTTGGCATGCGGGCATTACTCCGGACTCAGGCGGTTACCGAGTGGCGGTTTCACTTCGACAGACGGGCGCACTGTACCACCTCCCGCTTGAGATCGGGATCGAGTCCGCGCAAGGCTTAAGCGTCGAACGCATTCAGATGGATACGCCGACCCAGGAGTTCCGATTCTGGTCGGCGCGCGAGCCTACACGTGTCCTTGTCGATCCGCACAGGTGGTTGCTAGCCAAGATCACCGAGCAGTGAATTGCAGCCTTGCGTCAACCGCGGCCTAACCAGCGCATGCAGCCGACGAGGGCACGCTTTGCCCGGGCAGCCGCCGCGCTCCATATTGAACCGCGAGGAGGCGCGGCGGCGGCCGCGCCGCGCCCTCGCAGTTGAAGCGCCATTCGTTAGGCGGCGTGGCCTGAGCGCCACAGTAGCCCGAGGAGTTCGTCAAATGCGCACTGTGGTCGCAGCGATCGCCGCTTTCGCAGCTTTCGTCCGGCCAGCCTTCCCGCAAGATGCCACCCCTCCTTCGCCGCTCGAAGCCCTTGATCTCCGCACCATCAACGCTGTCGTCACCGTATTCAGCGCATCGCGCGATTCCGTGTGGCCAGGCTACGATCTGTCGTTGCAACCGTTCCTCGTCTATCGGCCGGGGCGGTGGGCCGTCTTGCTGAATCCGCCTGGCGCGATCGAGGGTTACCGACCCTACCCGGAATCCTGGCCACAGGTTGGAGCCCCGGCCCTGGTTCACCTCGGCGCCACTCCTGACCTCCTCGGCCAACTGGAGTTCGATTTCGCGGTCGGACCGATTACGACGGTGGCAATCCCGCTCGCCGACAACCTGCCCGAGCAGACCCTCGAGCGGGCGCGGTCGCTATTCGCATTTGTCGTTCACGAAGCCTTCCACCAGTTTCAACGATCCGCGTTTCGAGAGGTGGATGAGCCATCGGAGGAACTGTACCCCATTCTCGATACAGCAAACAGCGCCCGGGCTGCTCTCGAGATTCACATACTCAAGGACGCTGTGCGGGCCGTCGAACGGCAGGATCTGGCGGGCGCCCGCCGATTGACGGGCTTGTTCCTCGCGCAGCGTCGCTTCCGCTGGGAGCATGCCTCGCCCCTCGTACGGGAGTTCGAGCGGGCCAAGGAACTCAGCGAGGGAACCGCGAAGTACGTGGAGACACGCCTCGTCGCCACCCTGGCGGTCAACTGTCGCACCGGAAGATTCTCTGATCCACATGTCTGCCCCTCCTTCCGATCGGTGACTGTGTCAAGTTACCTGCAGACGGACTTCGAGAGCCGTCTGACCGATGGCGCACTCAGTCCTGCAGACGTGCCTCGAAACCGGATCTATCCGACCGGCGCCGCAATGGGTGTTCTCTTGGATTTCTTTGGGGTCGAATGGAAATACCAGACCGCCGGTCTCCCCGATTCGTCTGCGTTGGCCGACCTGCTGGCGCCGTCGTTCCCCGTTCGGCCTTCTGCGCTTGAGTCGCTCCGCAACGAGGCCGAGCGGCGCTACGACCTGCGAGAGCTGGAACTGCGCACTCAGATGCTCGTTGATGCCTATGTCCGCGAGGCCGAGGCCGCCATCCGCGCCTTCGAGGCGCAGCGGGGCCTCCGGATAGAGGTGCAGCTTCCGGCCGCCGGCACGAGTCGCTCCCGCTCTTCTAGTGCGAAGCGTTGGGTAGTGAACAACGGAAGTCGGGTGTTCAGTAGCGAATTCCTCGCGTACACCCTCCGCCGGCCCAATCAAGAGGTGTTCATGAGCGTGGAGCGGAGAGCTGTACTGGACGATCTCGTTCCGCCGGGAGAACGCCGCATCGCCTTCTTCGTTCCATCGGTGGATTCGATCGCGGTGGACGGGGCGCCCCTCACGTTAACGTCCTCCAGCGACCACCGGTTTGGGGTTCTGAGCATCCGGGGAGTCGGATTCTCTCTCGAGGTCCACGCCCCAGGCACTCTCAGCTGGAGCGCTGGCCGCGTTGCGGTTCGTGTGTCCCCACGCGCTCCCTGATCAGGCGACCTTGGCGAGATCCCCAGCGCCGCCTAATCCCCACACGGTTACCGCCCGCCGCATAGGGCCCTGAGGGCGCTGTTGCAATGGCAGCGATGGCGGATAGTATTCGGCGAATGCACTCGCGCGCCCTCATCGTTGCCCTGCTCCTCTCTTCGAACGCGCAACCGGAACGCCTCGCGTCTCAGGCCGCCGGCGCGCCCTCGGCGCCCAAGCCGAATGTTGTCCTCATCCTGATGGACGACATGGGATACGGCGACCTCGGCAGCTACGGCGCGTCGGACGTCCGAACACCCAACATCGATCGCCTCGCGCGCGAAGGCGTCCGCCTGACCGACGCCTACGCCAACGGCCCCGTTTGCACGCCCACGCGCGCCGCATTGATCAGCGGTCGCTACCAGCAGCGCGCCGGGCTCGAATGGGCGCTGACCCTCTCCCCTACGGATCGCGAGCTCGGTCTGGCCGTCACCGGAACGTCGCTGCCGGCGCTGCTGAAGACCAACGGATATGCGACGGGGCTTGTGGGAAAGTGGCACCTCGGTTGGAAGCCGGAGTTCGGGCCGAACGCGCACGGGTTCGACGAGTTCTACGGATTCTTGAGCGGCGCCCACGACTACTACACGGACGCGGTCGGGGCGGGGGCCCCTAACGTCGAGACGCCTCACGACCTCTACGAAAACGTGACGCCGGTGCAGCCGGCCGGATACCTGACGGACGAGATCACCCGGCGGGCCGTCAGGTTCATTGAGCGCCAGGCGCACGATCCGTTCTTCCTCGAGATCGCTTACAACGCGGTCCACTGGCCGTTTGAGCCCCCCGATCGGCCTCCCACCGACGCGGAGCGGAGCTCGCCCCGGCGGCTCGTCCAGATGCCGGACGATTCCGTCCCGGCGACGCGTCAGGACTATGTGAAGATGCTCGAGCGGGCCGATCAGGGCGTCGGCAAGGTCCTGGCGACGCTCGACAGCTTGGGCCTGACCCGGAACACCCTGGTAATCTTTACGAATGACAACGGCGGGGAGTGGCTGTCGCGTAACGCGCCGCTGTTTCACCGCAAGGGAACGCTGTGGGAGGGCGGCATCCGCGTCCCCCTGATCCTGCGCTGGCCCGGCGTGCTGCCCGCCGGCAGGACCTCCGCGCAGGTGGCCATCACAATGGATCTCACCGCGTCGATACTCACGGTGACCGGCACGCCCACGCCCGCCGGCTACCGGCCCGACGGGGTCGACCTCTTCCCCATGCTTCTAGGAAATGCCCCGCTCCGCGACCGCCAGCTGTTCTGGCGCATCGCGCGACCGTCGCGCCAGCAGCGCGCGGTTCGATCCGGTACCTGGAAACTGCTGATCGATGCCGGCCAGCTCCTGCTGTTCGACCTGGCACGTGACCCCGGAGAGCGCACCGATCTCGCCGCGCGCCATCCCGACGTCGTCGCGAAGCTTCGGCGGCTCGCGACCGACTGGGAAAACGACGTTGGGCTGCCGCGAGCAACCGACTCGCCGACGAGGAATTGATCGCCGCCGAGACGCAGCGGCCTAACCAGCGCTTGCAGCTGACGAGGCCGCTTCGCGCGGAGGCGCTCAGCGCCCACGTCAGCTGAAGCGCCATTCGTTAACGTCCTCCAGCGACCACCGGTTTGGGGTTCTGAGCATCCGGGGAGTCGGATTCTCTCTCGAGGTCCACGCCCCAGGCACTCTCAGCTGGAGCGCTGGCCGCGTTGCGGTTCGTGTGTCCCCACGCGCTCCCTGATCAGGCGACCTTGGCGAGATCCCCAGCGCCGCCTAATCCCCACACGGTTACCGCCCGCCGCATAGGGCCCTGAGGGCGCTGTTGCAATGGCAGCGATGGCGGATAGTATTCGGCGAATGCACTCGCGCGCCCTCATCGTTGCCCTGCTCCTCTCTTCGAACGCGCAACCGGAACGCCTCGCGTCTCAGGCCGCCGGCGCGCCTTCGGCGCCCAAGCCGAATGTTGTCCTCATCCTGATGGACGACATGGGATACGGCGACCTCGGCAGCTACGGCGCGTCGGACGTCCGAACACCCAACATCGATCGCCTCGCGCGCGAAGGCGTCCGCCTGACCGACGCCTACGCCAACGGCCCCGTTTGCACGCCCACGCGCGCCGCATTGATCAGCGGACGCTACCAGCAGCGCGCCGGGCTCGAATGGGCGCTGACCCTCTCCCCTACGGATCGCGAGCTCGGTCTGGCCGTCACCGGAACGTCGCTGCCGGCGCTGCTGAAGACCAACGGATATGCGACGGGGCTTGTGGGAAAGTGGCACCTCGGTTGGAAGCCGGAGTTCGGGCCGAACGCGCACGGGTTCGACGAGTTCTACGGATTCTTGAGCGGCGCCCACGACTACTACACGGACGCGGTCGGGGCGGGGGCCCCTAACGTCGAGACGCCTCACGACCTCTACGAAAACGTGACGCCGGTGCAGCCGGCCGGATACCTGACGGACGAGATCACCCGGCGGGCCGTCAGGTTCATTGAGCGCCAGGCGCACGATCCGTTCTTCCTCGAGATCGCTTACAACGCGGTCCACTGGCCGTTTGAGCCCCCCGATCGGCCTCCCACCGACGCGGAGCGGAGCTCGCCCCGGCGGCTCGTCCAGATGCCGGACGATTCCGTCCCGGCGACGCGTCAGGACTATGTGAAGATGCTCGAGCGGGCCGATCAGGGCGTCGGCAAGGTCCTGGCGACGCTCGACAGCTTGGGCCTGACCCGGAACACCCTGGTAATCTTTACGAATGACAACGGCGGGGAGTGGCTGTCGCGTAACGCGCCGCTGTTTCACCGCAAGGGAACGCTGTGGGAGGGCGGCATCCGCGTCCCCCTGATCCTGCGCTGGCCCGGCGTGCTGCCCGCCGGCAGGACCTCCGCGCAGGTGGCCATCACAATGGATCTCACCGCGTCGATACTCACGGTGACCGGCACGCCCACGCCCGCCGGCTACCGGCCCGACGGGGTCGACCTCTTCCCCATGCTTCTAGGAAATGCCCCGCTCCGCGACCGCCAGCTGTTCTGGCGCATCGCGCGACCGTCGCGCCAGCAGCGCGCGGTTCGATCCGGTACCTGGAAACTGCTGATCGATGCCGGCCAGCTCCTGCTGTTCGACCTGGCACGTGACCCCGGAGAGCGCACCGATCTCGCCGCGCGCCATCCCGACGTCGTCGCGAAGCTTCGGCGGCTCGCGACCGACTGGGAAAACGACGTTGGGCTGCCGCGAGCAACCGACTCGCCGACGAGGAATTGATCGCCGCCGAGACGCAGCGGCCTAACCAGCGCTTGCAGCTGACGAGGCCGCTTCGCGCGGAGGCGCTCAGCGCCCACGTCAGCTGAAGCGCCATTCGTTAGGCGGCGCTCGAGATGTTTCCCTGCGCACTGCTTGGAGGGTGCGTGTGACACCAAGCCACCACATGGCCCTGCCGTGTAGCGCCATTCACGTCGCACTCGCAGCCGTGGTTTGGGGGTGCGCGAATCCTCAGGCGGGCACCTCTCCCCTCGTCGCGGTGGATCTCTGGGATGCCCATACCCACTTGTCGTGGGCTGGTGCGGCGGCGCTGGACAGCCTGGTCAACCACGGCGTCGTCGCCGTCCGTGACTGTGGTGGAGATGCCCTACAGCTTCGAGCGTGGCGCGACAGCATTCTCGCTGGCCAGCGTCGAGGTCCCCACATTTACTTTTCCGGTCCAGCGCTCGATGGCCCCAAGCAGAGCATGCGGCACCGGGTCCTTGTGACCACTCCCGAGCGCGCCGCTTGGGTGGTCGACTCGCTTGCGCAGCTCGATGTCGCGTTTATCAAGACCCATAATGCGATCCCGCCAGCCGCGTTCTTTGCAGTACTCCGGGCGGCGCGTCGACACCATCGGAAGGTGGCGGCTCATCTGCCCCGTGGAGTGCCAGCGTGGACCGCCGCCGATTCGGGCGTTGGCAGTCTTGAGCATGCGGCAGAGTCCATGCTGGCCAGCCCAATCTATGCGAACTATGCCACGGACATTGACGGTGCGATCGCCTGGTGGCGATCGTCAGCCGGTGACTCGATGCTCCAGCACCTTGCCCAGACCGGTGTTGCGGTGACGCCGACGCTTGTTGCGTACCGGACGTTCACGCTCCACGCCTCGACCGAGGAAGATCGGCTCGGTCGTCAACGTGTCCTCGATTTTCTTATCGAACTCACGGGCAGGATGCACCGCGCCGGGATCACCCTGCTCGCCGGAAGCGACTTTGCAACACCCGACTCGCTCCTGGTTCCAGGACCTTCCATCCATATGGAGATTGGTCTCCTGGAAAGTGCCGGCCTCTCGCACAAGGAAGCCGTCACGGCCGCAGGCACAGCCGTTTCGGCATGGCTCGGGATCCGCTAGAAGCGCTGCCTAACCAGCGCTTGCAGCTGACGAACCGCGCGGGCCTAGATCCCACTTATCCGCCCAGCCGCGGCGCGCCCGCGGTTCGCCGCTGAAGCGCCATTCGTTAGGCCGCTGCAACGGCGTCAGGAGGAGGGCAGTAACGGATGAGAACATGGGCCGTTCTGCTATTCGTGGGGACGAGTTTGATCGTGAGTCCATCGTCCGTGGATGCGCAGGAGGTGGCCACAGCGATCATGCTCCGACACGCAACAGTCCTCGATGGCCTCCATTCGCGCCCTCAGCGGGACGTTGCTATCACGCTCCGCGGCGGCCGCATCGAGAGTGTGCGACCCGATCACGAAGGAAAAGCGCCCGCCGCCGCGCCCGACTCGGTCGTCGACCTGCACGGAGCGTGGGTCGTGCCTGGGCTCATCGATGCACACACTCACATGGGCGTTTCTCGCTTGTGGGGCGAGGGCGACACCATTCCGGCGCAGCGCGCCCTCGACGGCGGCGTAACCACCCTGCGCTCCATGGGCAACCTGCCGGGATTCGGCGATGTCGCGCTCAAAGAGCGCTTCCTCGTGGGCAGCTCGCGCGTCCCGCGACTCGTCGTCGCCGGCGAGTGGATCCTTCCCATCGTCGGCGAAGCCTGGCTGCGAGACTTCCCAACCCTGCGATCGCTGCTCGCTCCGGCCACACCGATGGACAGCGCACTCCAGTTGCCCCCGCTTCCTTCGCCAGGAGCGCCGCCATTACCCGTAGGCCCGGGCTGGCGTCTCACCGGCAACCTGGCGGCCATCGACAGCACCGTCGGTGTGCTCGAGGCGCATGGAGTGGACTGGATAAAGGTGTTCGCTACGGGCCGGGCCGGTGTCGCGAATTCAGATCCTCTGACGCCGTTCCTCAGCGAGAGCGATCTCCGCGCGGCGGTAGACGCGGCACGCCGGCGGGGACTGCCGGTGGCCGCGCACGCGCACGGCGACGTCGGCATCAGGGCGGCGGTGCTCGCGGGCGCACGCACTATCGAGCACGGAACGTATGCGTCGGAGGAGACGCTCCGCCTCATGCGGGAGCGGGGCACTTGCCTGGTGCCGACACTGAGTTCCTGGGAGGAGCTCTCCCCGGACTCGTTGGTGCGCGCACGCGCGTCAGTGATGCGCTCTGCCGCGCAGGGTGCAGTCCGCCAGGCCTATGCCCTCGGCGTGCCGGTCATCGCGGGGACGGACGGCGTTTACGGACCCGGAGGCCACGGGCTGTCCGCAGAGTTGCTCGCGCTGGCGCACGCCGGCCTGTCGCCGGATGAGGTGCTGCGCGCCGCGACGTCGAAGGCGGCGAAGTGCCTCGGCCTTGCCAGCCGGCTGGGGAGCGTAGCCGCGGGACTCGAGGCCGATCTCGTAGTTCTCGACGGCGATCCGCGGTCCGATCTCACCCGCTTCGATCATCCGAAGATGGTCATCCTCGCCGGACGGCGCGTCGGACGCGTCCCGGTCGCTTCCATCATCAAGGAGGTGCTTGCCCTCGATGGTATCGCGGCTGCCCGCGCGCGCGCCACTGCCCTGCACGAGTCGCGCGTGGATTCGCTCCGGTACGGGGAGTACGAGCTTATCGCGCTGGGGTACGAGCTGCTGGAGCAAAGGCGGCTGCCGGAGGCGATCGCCATGTTCGAGACAAACGTGGCGCTGTATCCGGAGGGGCCGAACTCCTGGGACAGCCTTGGGGATGGGCTCCTGGCAGCAGGAAGGCGGCAAGATGCGCGCGACGCATTCGCCCGCGCCGTCAGCCTCGCGGAGAAGCATGCGGATCCACGACTCCCCACGTTCCGCGCGAAGTTGGACGCGATTACCCGGGAGTGAGTACCGGTGTACGTGAAGACGAGCAGGACGCGAGGAAGCCATGGCTCAAATGTCTGCTGTCACAATGAGCGCCTATTCCGAACTGCCTGGGCATGCATGTCCAGGCGCCGATCGGGCCTTCCTCCGTCGGCGCGATCCGTTTCAGGGCGTCCGGAACACATGCCTGACGATACCTCGCTTCGGCCGCCCCATTCTCGCGCCGGGGGCCGGATCGATTGTGACGGTTTTGGATACGTTTCCAGAGATTCGGGGCTTTGGTCGAGCGGGAAGAACCAAGGGAAGGGCGACGGATTCGCAACGACCGCTATCCGTGACTGATCGACTGTGCGCTCAGTTCGTGACGCTGCGGCCTAACCAGCGCTTGCAGCTGACGAACCGCGTGGGCCTAGATTCCACTAATTCGCTGAGCCACGGTTCCCCCGCGGCTCGCTGCTGAAGCGCCAGTCGTTAGGCAGCCAGTCACATTCCATTTGTCACCTACGCGGAGGCCACATGCGGCGTGCCCAGTCGGCGCTACTGCTGCTCTTGATTGCGTCGGCCTTAACTGCTCGAACGGCTACTGCACAGACGGCGAGAGGCCCTTATACCGACGCCTTGGCGCGATGCTTGGTGACGTCTACGACGGAAGCGGACAAGAGCATGCTCGTCAAATGGATCTTTGTGGTTGTATCAGTCCATCCGGTGGTTCAGCCGATTCTGTCCGTTGCCGACAGCACGCGAGTACAGCTCGACCAGGCGATGGCAGACCTCTTGCAACGCCTATTGACCGTTTCCTGCACGGCCGAGGCGCGCCAGGCGATGAAGTACGAAGGCGATGCCGCAATGGAAGCGAGCTTCGGCGCGCTGGGAGAAGTCGCCATGCGCAATCTGTTTGCTGATCCCGCTGTATCAGCTGGCGCGGCGGCCTTCGCTCAATACCTTGATGAGGATGCTCTGTTGGAGGCTTTGCAACCGGCCGATCGCGACTGACTGGCCACCGCCCGCCTGGCTGCCTAACCAGCGCTTGCAGCTGACGAACCGCGTGGGCCTAGATTCCAGGTATCCACTGAGCCGCGGGTGGCCCGCGGTTCGCAGCCGAAGCGCCAGTCGTTAGGCGGCGGGCCCTTAGTACCACCCACTGCTGTGTTCGGCGACCACCGTGGCCTGGGCCTCTACCGCTTCGCCGAACGTGCTTCATGAGTCCCGGTTTGTGAGTGCGGAGGTACCTGGCAAGAGTCGTGTTGTCGCCTTCGGGTAGCGCTAATATCTCTTATCCACAAATGCACGTAGGATGTTTCTCCCGCTGGAGAACTCAACTAGGGGAAGGAGAGTGCTACCGTGAAGTTCATGCTGACATGGAGGACGCGCCCCGGCCTGTACAAGATGGCGTTTCAGCAGTTCTTGGAAACCGGCGGCCCGCCGCCCGTGGGGGTGAACCAAGTCGCTCGCTACCATGTGCCCGGCTC
Organism: uncultured Gemmatimonadales bacterium; assembly: GCA_963817575.1. Taxonomy (GTDB): domain Bacteria; phylum Gemmatimonadota; class Gemmatimonadetes; order Gemmatimonadales; family GWC2-71-9; genus DASTCF01. The sequence continues at coordinate 197,145 of CAWFOY010000008.1, read as the reverse complement.
GGTTCTGGGCTGGCACGTCCTGGAAACGGATGACATGACCGCCCTTTGCGAGCACGTCAACAATTGGGGCGACCTGATTGACATCGAACTGCACCCGGTCGTCGACGATTCCAACGCGGCAGAAGCGGCGGCCAGAGTGTTCGGAAAGTAGCCAGTCTTGCCGCAGGAGTGACCTGCGACTCCCGCCGACTAACCCGCGTTTGCAGCTGACCGGACCCTGAGCGCTTCGGCCGCCGCCCACTATCTTGTGGAGTTGTTGGGCGGCGGCCTCAGCAGGGCCCGGCAGCTGAAACGCAGCTTGTTAGGCAACAACCCTGTCGCGCAGACATAGGTCACGCCTATTTTCGCGGGGCATACGATGAAGGACAAGCAGGTTTGGCTCATTACCGGAGCTGGTCGAGGCCTAGGCGTCGACATCGCCAGGGCCGCCTTGGCCGTTGGTCATGCTGTTGTCGCCACCGGCCGTGATCCGGCGAAGGTCGCGACCGCCGTGGGACCTCACGACAACCTCCTACCAGTCAGGCTTGACGTCACCAGCCCACAGGATGCCCAGGCGGCAGTAGAGTCCGCCGTTGCGCATTTCGGCCGAATCGACGTCCTGGTCAACAACGCGGGGAACTTCTTTGCCGGGTTTTTTGAGGAGCTCAGCGCTGCTCAAATTCGGAGCCAAATCGAGGTCCTCCTGTTCGGTCCGATGAATGTGACTCGCGCCTCCCTACCAGTCATGCGTCAGCAGCGCTCCGGCCTCGTGCTCACTATCTCCTCGACCGCTGGCATCTCTGGTCAACTCTTCTGCACGGCCTATGCTGCCGCGAAGTTTGGCATCGAAGGGTGGATGGAGTCGCTTACGCCTGAGGTCGCCCCCTTCGGAATTCGCACGATGCTGGTCGAGCCCGGCTTCTTCCGTACCGAGCTGCTCACCACCGAGTCGACGACGTACGCCGAGCCAACCATTGACGACTACGCTGAACAGACCAAGAAGATCGTCGTCGCATGGAAGGGCATGGATGGGGAGCAAGGTGGCGACCCTGCCAAGCTCGCCGACGCTATTGTGCAGCTCGCGGCGCTCAAGGAGCCGCCAACCCGCTTCGCCGCCGGTGCGGACGCCGTCCAGACGTTCGAGGCCAAGGCAAGTGCGCTCCATGCCCAGGCCCAGGCACACCGCGATCTTTCCGCCTCCCTGGCTTACGACTGACGCACGGTTGTTGCCTAACCAGCGCATGCAGCTGACGAGGGCGCGCTGGCTTGGGCAGCCGCGCGGCGCCCTCGCAGCTGAAGCGCCAGTCGTTAGACGGCACCATCGGCTGGAGTGCAAGGTCCGAATTCTTTTCACCGGATTTCGTGAAGTTCTTCCTACCACTCGCTGGGGCCGTGGTGGCGTGATTCCGTCGGCCACCGCCGGGTGCAGCTCCATCATGCCTGTGTCAACCAGCACACGCGCATCGGGATGGTCGATGACGTGCACGTAGACCGGCATCCGCTCGCCCTCGGCGAGCAGGTCGGCAACGCGGCCTGGCGTGATGGTGATCGCGGTAGGGGCGTTCATTTTTCCCTCCGCCCCGAACTCGCGACCAGCGTCACGAGAAGCTCGTCCAGTTGCTCGAACGTCTCGCCCATCCCGTCGTAAGACCCGAGAGCAGCGTCGAGCGCTTCCTTCGAGGCATGGAGCTCGTGCATCACGAGCAGCGTCTTGCCGCCCTTTTCCTCCAAGGTCACCGTGCTGACGGCCCCACCCTCGCCACCTTCGTCATTCGTCCAGACGAGGCGCGAGTGCGGCGTCACTTCGAGATACCTACCGAAGAACGCCACCGGCTTGGGTGCACCGACGTCGAATTCGAGGCGGTACCCGCCCCCGACACGAACATCCATCTCGCAGGAAAGCAGCTTCAGGCCAGCCGACTTCGGCAGCCACCACCGCTTGAACAGCTCGGGCTTGGTCCACGCCTCGAACACGAGGCGCGCCGGGCCGTTGAAGGTTCGCGTGATGACCATCTCACGCTCCGACTTCCGTTCCACTGCCGTGGGGTTCTTCATCGCGGTGGGCTCACTCTCTCTTCTTGCGTCCATGGGTCATCTCCTTCCGTTTCAGTTCCTCGAGAACCTTGTCCAACTCGTCGAAGCGTGCGTCCCAGAGCTGGCGGTACCTCTCGAGCCACGCCGTCTCTTCCTCCAATCGGCGCGGGCCGAGCTTGCAGGTCCGCACGCGCCCGACCTTCTCGGTGGTGACGAGCCCGGCCTCCTCCAAGACGCCGACGTGCTTCTTCATGCCCGTGAGGGTCATGTGGAACTTCTCGGCAAGGTCCGTGATCGAAGCGTCGGAACGTCCGAGCTGCTCCAGAACGCCGCGTCGGGTGGCACCCGAGAGCGCGGCGAACGAGTCATCGAGGCGAGCTTGCGTATACTGAACCATACGGTTCAGTATACAGCCACAGGGGGCCGCATGCAAGGGGAGGCGCGCCCAGCCATCTGATCGAAGCGCGCGGTGCCGCAGCCTAACAAGCGGCTGGAGCTGACGCCGCCCGTCGTGCTAGAATTGCGCTTGTGAACAACAAAGCACGGCGAGACAGCTCAGCCGCATTTCGTTAGACGCCAAGGAGACATCATGACAGTCGAGCGTATGGACAACGTCGGCATCGTGGTGGAAGACATAGATGCCGCCATTGAGTTCTTCACCGAACTCGGCCTTACCCTCGAAGGCCGCATGCTCATCGAGGGCGAATGGGCCGGCCGCGTAACCGGAGTGCGCGGCCAGCGCGTCGAGATCGCCATGATGCGCACCCCCGACGGCCACAGCCGCCTCGAGCTTTCGCGCTTCGACGCCCCCGCCATCGCGTCCGATCACCGCACAGCCCCCGTGAACTCGTTGGGATACCTGCGCGTCATGTTCGCTGTCGAGGACATCGACGACACCCTCGCCCGGCTCAGCAAGCTCGGTGCAACGGTGGTCGATGAAGTCGTCAATTACGAAGACATCTACCGACTTTGCTACATCCGGGGTCCCGAAGGAATTCTCATCGGGCTCGCCCAACAGCTCGGGCAGCAGACCTCCCGAGAGAATCCCATGGAACGTAAGCGTTGAGAACTCAGGCGTTGGCGCCTAACCAGCGCTTGCAGCTGACGAACCGCGAGGGCCAAGATTCCACGTATCCACGGAACCGCAAGTGGCCCGCGGTTCGCAGTTGGAGCGCGATTCGTTAGGCGCACCTGGACCAGCACCGATGTTGGTTTCCCCGATGATACAAATCCCTGAAGCATTACAACCTTTCATCGGACCGCTTGCGACGATCGACGGCCGGCTTCACGTCAATCGCAATGATCCGGAGCGCCACCATTGACGCAGCAGTGCGTTGGATCTCGCGGCTTCCATCGCTTCGGTTTCGCGTCGGCATGGTCGCCGACCTGGTTGACTTTGATGACGGCACGCTCACCAATCAGTCCGCCTTGAAGCGACTTCGACATGTAGTATCCACGGCGTGATTGTCGCCCGCTGCTAGCACCGCCCTCGACTCGTTTGTCCTCACCGCGGCGTGTCCGGTTTCGAGTCACTTAGACCGGAAGAGGCATGTCCGCCGTTCCAGATCACGGCCGCGTCGTAGCCGTGGATCGTCCGGATCAGGTCGGAATTCCAGCTCTCGAGGCCGCGCATTGCCAGGCGCCGCAGGGGGCGAAGGTCAATCACTTCATGACCCGTGGCGTTGGCATTTGAAAGCATGCGCGTGAGGCGTTGGTCGCCGGCTCGGAATTCGTCGACCTCATCGCTCGAGGCGGAACCGAAACTCCGGGCTTGCCCCAGTACAGCCTGACGTGAACCAGGGCCGGGGAGAACGAGAATATGGAAAGCGCGCTCGCCCGTGAGGGCCGCCGCTTCGTCGGCCAAAGCGCCGAGATCGAAGATATTAAAATAGTTGGCGCCGCGGATCATGTGAGTGTAGCCAAATCTCATCAGGATCTTTGGGGATTCTTTGCGGCCCTGATCTACATTTAGCAGAGCGGCCAGGTTATTCCGCATCCATTGCGTGCGACGCTGAAAATAGGGCCACGCGCCTCCGGCCCGTTCCGCAGCTTCGATGGCAAGCGACTCCTCAAGCGTGCGCATGACCGCGTCACTCTCATGGTCGGGGTCGGGCCAGGCGGCCCGCACCGCCGACACCAGGGCTGGGTCTTCCGACAGGAGGAACAGGTCATCGGGGTTTCGAGTTCGCTCGTACCGCGCCGTGGCGTTGGTCGATGCCTCCTTCAGACGATTAAAAGCCTGTCGTGCGCGCGGAGGAACTTTGGATTCGAGCTTGGCAATTAGATAGCGATCGCTGAAGATCTCACGGTCGAATCCCCAAAGAACCCTTTCACCGCTGGGCGCGGCCTTGATGACATCCGCGAGGAACTGAGCCTCTTCACGCATGTTGTAAAAGGTGAAGGTGCCAGGGGCAGCCAGGAAATCCACAATCCCCTGCAGGCCATTGTCCCTCGCGGCAGCCTCAACGTCCCGCGCTATGATCGGCGAAAGCTCGATTGCGAAGCGGCTGTAGCCCGATCCACGAAGTGCACTGAAGAGGGCGGCTGAGAACTGTGCGGTTTCCGCCACTCCGTGTTCTTCGCCGATCAGTGTAAAGCGCGCACCCCGCGCTTCCCGGACGAGCCAATCCCAGCCGGCGCCCGCCGGCCGACCATCACTCATTGTGAGAGGAAGCCTGTTTCCTTGAAGAGCTTCGAGGAGGCGAGTTTGCGGAGTAGCGGGAATCTGTGCGGCGCTCGTCGCGGCGAGGCTGACTTGGAGGAACATGGACCACGGCAGGTGTCGCATACGTTCAGTTTCCGTGCGAGTTATAGGCTTCCGGTCGGTTCCTGCTTGGGGTCGTGACGCGATCAGTGACCAATTCAGGCCCTGTGCTGGGCAGAAAGCTCAACAGTGGCAGCAGCATGGAGACTGTCTAACGCACGAAGTCTGGCTTTCACTGGTGTCCAAAGTGACTATACGCATTTGATGCGGACGACGGCTAAAACGTTGCTTTGGGCGAGAATCAAGAACGACTTCGCGCTCGTCGGGGTCAGGAAGTACCGAGCGCCGGTTGGAGGATGGGTACGATCGCACCGGAGCTTTTGTCATTGGCGCCGGGCATAAGCAGTTTGCTCCGTAACAACTCGAACCTTGCGATGTATTTCAGGGACGAATTGGTCGCTACCAGGTTCGTTCGAGTGGCAGGACTTGTCCTTTGAGGCAGTCGGACGGCTCAGAACTATACGGAGCCTGAGTTCTCTCAGGTACTCACGGCGCTTATCGCGCGACTCGCACCGGAGGGCATTCTATTCAGTCACTGCCATGACAACGCTTGGCGGCCGCCGGCATCGCCACGCCACCGGGTCGGTGAGTGGCTCGCGCAGCGCAATTGGCCAACATGGCACGGTCAAGGCGACAAGCCAGTAGGTCGCGTTGGCTGGCTATCCACATCCACTGGCTAGCGGTTCGGCTGCCGCCTAACACGCGCTTGAAGCTGTCGGTCCGCCTGGCCGCGCTGGCGGGCGCCCAACGTGGCGCGTATTGTCTGGCCGGGGCCGGCGCGGCCAAGGCGCCGGCCCGCAGCTTAAGCGCAATGCGTTAGGCGGCATCAGCCGAACTGATGCGTCCCGACTGCGCACTTGCAAACGAGCGATCTGATGCGCCTACGGGGCCAGCTCAAAGTCAGAAAACATGAACTGGTAGAGCTGCCGCCGAGCGTCGTACTCCGCCCGGAAGGCCCGTGGATATGCTCCAGCCATCCCGGGGATACTGGGAATGGGCAGGTCGAACGAGCGCTTCTCCAGAAGGAGCGAGCGGGTGAGCATGGGTTCGATAAAGATCGGCAAGCCCCGGTAGTAGCCGACGACCATGGTCCCGCGAAACGTCACCGTGCTTTCGAGCTCAGCGCTCAACAGGGAATGCATGCCCATTTGCCGAACACATAGGCCGGTGAGGGTCGTGTCGCGAGCCATCTCGGCCAGCGGAGGCGGCAACGTCACGTCAGGCAGGCTGTAGCCGGCCGGCATGACGGAGGGCTTGGTCTCATCGGCGCAGTCGATGGCGAAGCGCTCCGCGCGCGGGATCGTGTAGAAGTGGAAGTCGAAGTGCGGCGTCAGGTACGGCCCGGGCGGGTGTCCATGAGCCTCCCAGAATACCGTGAGCTCGGTAAGCCCGGCCGGCCGGTGGGCCACTTCCGGCATTCTCAGCGTGGCGGTGATGGCCGGCGGCCAGACCATCGGCTGGTCGTCCGGTGCGTTCTCGATGCTGGCCGTCGGGACGGTCAGGCCGACCGCGACGACACTCGTCCCCTGCATTCGCGCCCAGGTGCAGAGCTGCGCCTGGAAGGCATCCGCGCACTCGCCCTGCACTTCGACAACCGGGACGTCGCTCCCGCATGCCCATAGGGCGGCGAGCACTGCCAGACGGTGAGGTGCCATAGGTTCAGCTCCTTTCCGCGGTCGGCCGGTGTTGTCATCGGGTCCTCCCGCTCTCGACGGCGACATCGTACGACCGGGGACCGGAGTCGTAAAGTCAAGAATCTGGACTTGACAGCGGGTGGCGGGTGCGCAACACTGGCCTGGTGAGGACCTACGGCCAGTACTGTCCCATCGCCCGCGGCGCCGAGATCTTCGCCGAGCGCTGGACCCCGCTGATCATCCGCAACCTGCACCTTGGCTGTGCGCGCTTCAGCGAGATCCTGGAGGGCGCGCCCGGACTCTCCCGCACCCTGCTCTCCCAGCGACTCAGGCAGCTCGAGCGGCTCGGCGTGGTCGAGTCGGCGCCCAAGTCCGGCGGGCGCGGGCACCACTACGAGCTCACGGTTGCGGGCCACGACCTGTTCACAGTCTGCCGGTCGCTCGGCGAGTGGGGCGCGCGCTGGCTCGAGATCGCTCCTGAGAACCTCGATCCCTTCGTGGCCCTGTGGTCGATGTGCAACGCGCTCCGCCGAGACCGGCTCCCGGATCGACGCGTCGTCATCCGCTTCGAGTTCAGCGGCCGCTCGCACCGCGAGCGTTACTGGCTACTCATCGAGCGCGGAGACACCGAGATCTGCAAGACGTCCCCCGGCCTCGACGAGGACCTCTGCATTACGGCGGAAGCCGAGGCCTTCGTCAAATGGCACGCCGGCCAGCTCACCTGGGCCCAGGCCACTCGCGAGAACCGCATCCGACTCGACGGGCTCTGGTCGCTCGTAAAGGCATTTCCGACCTGGAACGCCCGTAGCATGTTCGCCCACATCAGGCCAGTCTCCCGCAGCCCCGCGAGTCCCGCAGGCTGACATCCGCGACGCGGGCCAGTTATATGACCGGGTTATGCGCATTGCATGCCAAAGTCGGCTGCCGCCTAACCGGCGCTTGCAGCTGATGAGCCGCCGGGCGCAGATTCCGAATGTTTCCGAAGCCGCGGCGCGCCCGCGGTTCGCAGCTGAAGGTCGCCGGCGCCGCCACGAACCCCGCAAGCTGACACCCGCGGCGCGGGCTATCTGCATGCCCGGGGTTCGTGCATTGCATACCCAGGTCAGCTGGCACCTAACGAGCGCTTGCAGCTGCCGAACCGCGTGGGCCTAGATTCCGAGTGATCCCCGAGCCGCGGCGGGCCCGCGGTTCGCAACTGAAACGCTGGACGTTTGGCCGCTTCAGGAGCACGTAATGCGACCCCTTCGGTATTCCATCAACGTCACATTGGACGGGTGCTGCGATCATCGGGCAATAATTGCGGACGAGGAGTTGCATCGTCACCATGCCAAGAACCTCGAGCAGGCCGATGCCCTCGTCTTTGGCCGAGTGACTTACGAAATGATGGAGACAGCGTGGCGGGCGCCGGCGCGGACGGGAGTGAGGCCTGATTGGATGGAACCCTGGATGGAACCCTTCGCCCGGACGATCGACGCGGCGAAGAAGTACGTCGTGTCGAGCACCCTGGCCCGGGTCGATTGGAACGCGGAACTCGTGCGCGGGGATCTGGGGAAGGCCGTTGAGCAGCTCAAGCGGGAGTCGGGCAAGGGACTGTTCGTGGGAGGCGTGACGCTCCCGCTGGCATTGGCGGAGCTGGGATTGATCGATGAGTACGAGTTCGTGGTGCAGCCGAGGCTGGCGGGCCATGGGCCGACGTTATTCGCGGGGCTATCGAAGCATATCGACTTAAGGCTCGTGAGCCGGCTGGAGTTGGGCTCGGGGGCGGTGGCGATGCGGTATGAGCCGAGAAGGTAGCGCGCCGCCAGCGGTCGCTTGGCCATGTTGCACTTCGTACGCGAATTCCCGAAGCGGGCTAACCAAGCTCAGTACGGCGGCCAATCCCGCTGGACGCCGATCGTGAGCGCGACCTCGCCGTCCGTCAGTCCGCGCGCCAAGTCCAGTCGGAATACCCCAAGTTGCCCGTCGCCTACGCCGAGCCGGAGTCCCCCGCCCGCGTCGAACAGCCAGCGATTGGCCGCCGAGCCGTCGGCACGGTGATCAATCCGCGCACCGTCGAGGAACGCGCCCGCTGCAAGCACGATCACCCCGAAACGGTGTAGCGGGTAGTCCGCACCGAGTCCGGCGTGCCCGATCCGCCGTCCCGTGCTCGACGGATCGAGCAGGCCCGCTGCGGTGGCGGAATGCGCACGCAGCGGAATGGCCCACTCGAGATTGGTGCCCGCGATCGGCCACGCGCCCTGTGGCGTGCCCTCACTGGCCCAGTTGACTCCGGCCCGCGCCGACCAGGACGGCCGCGCGATGGTTGCTGCGCTCGCCCACCGAGCCTTGGCCTCCAGCTGCGTGTAGGCACCGGTCCCCGAGAGACCCGCGGCCTGGGTGCCGCCAACACTCACTCGGAGGCGATCGTCGCGCGCGTAGACATCCACAGTTCGCTGAGACCCCCAGATAGTCCCGGCCGGCCGACCAGCGATCGTACATGAGGGAGAGCGAGGGCCGGACGGCAGAGGTGGCCCAGCCTCCGAAGCCGATATGCCTCGCCCGACGGCTCTCTTCCTCGACCGCATTGCCGGCAGCATCCGCAAACCGGAACCGGTCCCAGTTCTCCCCGATACGCAGGACGCCAGGGACTCCGATCACCGCGGGCATCGCGGCCCCAACCACCACGCGCGGGCGCGCTTCTTCCCATCGCCCCTGCGCGGCGAACGTCTCGCCCAGCCGGGTCGGGCTCGATACCACGACCTCCACCTCGTGCTGCGCCACTGCCCGGACCGCGTTCGCCAGCACCAGTTGCCAGAGCGGCTCCACCATCGGGCGCTCGTCCACCGCCACCCGCAGCTCAGCCATCCCGCCGGGCACCGGCTCGTAGCCCACCACTGAGCGCCGGAGCGCGGGGACATCGGAGAGTCTGCGCCGGGCCAGCTCCAGGGACGCGGGCGTGAGCGGCTCGCCAAGGGGCGCGCCGATCTGGTCACTGAGCACGCGGTACCGGATGTGTCTCGTGCCATCAATGCGGACCAGGTCGGTCACCGGCTTGCCAATCCGATTCCACGCCTCGAGCGCGGCGGCACGATCACCGGCGACGAAGCGGCTGGCTGCGAGCAATTGCCAGCCCAGTGAGTCGTCCGGCGCCAAGGTCACGTACGCCTCCGCGAGCGGCACGACCTCCGCGTAGCGCCTCTGCCGGAACCGGACACCGGCCAGCTCGCGCGTGACGATGGGCAGGACCGGGCAGGCGCGTTTCGCCTCCTCCAGCAGGCGGTCGGCCTCCTCAAGCCGGCCGGCTCCCGCCGCGTCGAGTGCCTGGTCCACCCAGGGCGCGCACGGCATCGCGGCCGCTGGTTGGCTGTCCGGAGGCGTCGAGGCGGCAGGAGTGACCGCCGCTCCGGGCTGAACGGCAAGGGCCCAGCGCCGCGCACCGTCCCACTTCGACAGGAACTGCGCCTCTTCCACCGCGCGGTTCGGCGCGTCGGCCGGGTCGTGGTAAACCACCCGCCCGCCGGACCACGACAGGACAACGACAAAGTGATACCGGTCGCGCCCGACCTCGATCAGCGCGATGACCGGCACCCCGGATTTGACACTCGCCCCGACCGCTTCCCGGGTTCCGACGAGGAGGCGCGCGTCCCAACCCCGATCCTGGGCGGCCCGGGCAAGGTCAGTCGTACGGATGCCGCCCAGCTCCGGCCGCACCAGCGCAGCGAAATCTTCGGCAAACACGCCGCGGCGGCCCCACCAGCGTTCGACCATTGCGAGGGCGGCGCCGCCGCAGAGCAGCGTGGATTGGGCTAGGTAGGGAACTGCCAGCACGGCGGGGGGGGGCGGAGGCGCGGAGTCGCCCCCGGCCCGTGGCGGCGACTGCGCCATCGCACCACTCGCAGACCAGAGCCAGAGGGCGGCCTGGGCCAGCAGAGCTGATCGCCGCACGGGTCGATTCCGGCCTCGCTAGATAAGGACGATGAGCAGCACGATGATCGCGATACCGACGATCCCGATCCCGAGGATGCTAAACCCACCGGCCAGCGGCGCCTCGGCCAGGTCAATCTGCTGGGCGACGGCGTTCAGCCTCGCGTTGTCGAGTTCCGCGACCCTTGCTGACAGGGTTGCCTGGCTGATGCCCAGCTTCTCCGCGGCGTCCCGCACCTCCGCCGTGTTGACGAACCGTTCCACGCGCGCCCTGGTCTCCGACTGACGGGCCGCGATGGCCGCGTCCAGGTCGGCGGGAGAAACCGCGCTCCGGCCCTGCGCCGCGAGCGGTGCGGTAAGGGCGAGAGCGAGTGCTGCGACGAGACAGGGGAATCTCTTCGACATACCGTCCTCCTCATAATTGGCAAACCCCGGCGCCATGCCGGATCGGAGGAACCTAGTGCGCACCAGCCCGGTGCGCTCGGCCGTGGGCAGCATGATGATGCGTTTCAGGATGCACCCCGTCCGCGGAAAGGGCCAAGCCCACCGGAGTGAAGTCGCAGGCACAGGGCTCGGTCTTCCTTCAGGTTCAGCGTGCAGACACGGCCGCTCCTGAATGGAGATCCCATGTCCGTAACCGGACCCGGCGGCAACGCCGGCGCCCCGGGGCCCGGTCGAGTTGGTCAGGTTCCTGGACAAGCGTGGGGCCGCCCGAGCAGCGTCGGAGGCTCCCTGCACTGCGCCGCTGGCCGACCACGGCGAGGGGATCGGCGGGATGCTGGAGGCGAACCCGGAACGGTGAACCGTGAACCTTTGCCAACACCGGTTGAAAGTGCCAACTCGGATGGACACGGACGGCATGCATCGAGTCGCAAAGGCGGTGTCACGAGGCGGCTGGGCCATCGAGGCAGTGCATCTCACGAGGGATCCCGAACCAGTTTCTGTCAATCGCGGACCGAAGGACTTGCCCCATTGAGTCGCCACCTAACCGGGCGTTGCTGCTGCCAATTGCAGATGATTTCTGAGGTGGCTCGCGCGACAAGCGCGCTCGCCGCATTTTGTGTAACGTTTGCAGCAGAACGCCACTCGTTAGGTGGTGCCCCTATTGCGACGTTGAGCGGTCCGCCGGTGAGTAGCACGAGGCTGCGCGTCGGGCCCTGGGTCGCGTATGCCGCTGCGATCTGGGCGTTGGTGTTTGCTGCCTTCCACATTGTTTGGGCAGCCGGATGGTACCCGCTGCTGGATGCGGAGCAGGCGCGCGTAATGTTCGCGACGCCGTGGAAATGGGCGTATGATGTCGTGGTAGCTGGCATGTGCATCATCGCAGTCCCGGTAGCCCTGGCCCCTGTGAGGTCGTGGGGCCAGCGCGTACCGCAGCGCCTCAACTACGTCTTGGCATGGATTGGCTCAGCACTCCTGATCCTTCGATCGGTGGCCAGTCTGCTCCAAGCAGGTTATCTGGCTGCTACAGACCGCTTTCGCTTCGTGGACATGGGAGTCTGGGAGCCCTGGTTCTATCTGGGCGCCATTCTATTCGGCTTGAGCACGTGGCGCTCGAGGCGCGTGGGGAAAGGCGAGGGCACCACCTAACCAGCGTTTGCAGCTGCCGAACCGCGTGGGCCATTGTTCATGGAGTCCCCCGAGCCGCGGGTGGCCCGCGGTTCGCAGCTGAAGCGCCACTCGTTAGGCAGCGATGTTCTGGAATTGCCACCATGGGCCCCCTCCCACCACCCTGGACCGGCCAGTGTCCGCTCCCATGATCCGAGTCCCGAGGCTATCGAGACCATGACCCAGGATCTCCTTGACTCAGATCGCCTTCGCCTGCCCGCTCTGCTCCAATCCGCGTGCGATCACGCGATCAACTTCCTGGGCACGCTCGATAGCCGCCCCGTAGGCCAATCGCCTCCCGAGATCCCCCCGCTGGGCCTTCCCAGCGCCGGCCTCGGAGCGGCGGGGGCCCTCCAAGCATTCCAGACCCACTATGCCCCCTGGCTCAGTGGCAGCGCGGGCCCACGCTACTTTGCCTTCGTCACGGGCGGCTCCACTCCGGCCGCCCTAGTCGGCGACTGGCTAACCGCCACCTACGATCAGAATGCCTCCGACGCTGGGGAGTCCTCAACCCGTCAGATCGCCCTGGACGCCCTCGGCATGCTTCGCGAGCTCATCGGGCTACCCAGGGCCTTCGATGGGGTGTTCGTCTCCAGTGCCACCACTTCGGCCATCGTCGCCATGGCCACCGCACGACAATGGGTCGGACGAGCCCGCGGGATTGATGCGTCGACTGAGGGGGCATATGCCATAGGTCCGATCTGTGTGCTGAGCGGCACCGCCCATTCGAGCATATCCAAGGCACTCTCCGTGACCGGCCTCGGGCGCCGCTCTTTACGTACCGTCGGCACGCTACCAAACCGCGAAGCCCTGGATGTCGCTGCCCTGGATGCCGCCCTTCACGCGGTCAAGGCCGAGGGCCTGGAACCAGCGATCGTCGTCGCCAACGCGGGCACCGTGAATACCTGTGACTTCGATGACCTCCCGGCCATCGCCACCCTCCGGACACACCACCGCTTCTGGCTGCACGTGGACGCGGCCTTCGGGGCCTTCGCCGCAGCCAGCCCCCGCTTCCACACGTTGCTGGCCGGGCTGCCAGACGCGGATTCCATCACGATTGATGGGCACAAATGGCTCAACGTCCCCTACGACAGTGCCGTTATTCTCACTCGACACCTCGATCTCCAAGGGGAGACATTTCAGAGCGCAGGAGCCTACCTCCCCGCTCAGGTGCGCCCCGATACCTTCATCCATCTGACCCCCGAAAACAGTCAGCGGCTCCGAGCCTTGGCCACGTGGATGACCCTTGCCGCCTATGGCCGCGCAGGATACCAGGCCATCGTCGAGCGGTGTTGTGCCCATGCTTCGTGGCTCGGTGCGCAGATTGACCGCCATCCGGGGTTTCGGCTCCTGGCCCCAGTGCGACTCAACGGCGTCTGCTTCACTCTCGCACCGCAGTCGCATACACCCGTCACAACCGAAGCGGTGGCCGCATACCTGGCGCGTCTCAAGCAGACAGGTGTGACCTTCCTGACACCGACCACCCTGGGGGGCGTTCCTGCGGCGCGTGTTTCGATCTGCAATTGGCGGACGGACTCCACAGACCTCGAGCGAACCTGGGCAGCGATGCAGGAGGTACTCTCGGATCCCCGTCGTCGGTAGAGCGCCCTTCCGGGCTGCCGGCATCGCTGCCCAACCAGCGCTTGCAGCTGACGAGCCGCATGGGCCTAGATTCCGAGTGTTCCCCGAGCTGCGGCCGGCCCGCGGTTCGCAACTGAAGCGCCAGGCGTTGGGTGGCCACGGCGGGAGGGGTTCGACATGCCAAGGTACGACTTTCTGGTCGACACCTATCGCACGGAGCGCCTGAAGACGCTCAGCGTATGGTCGCAGATCCCCGATGCTCGAATGCTCTTCCGCCCGGAACCCCGGGCTCGCAGTCCTCTGGAACACATGGTTCACCAGTGCATGAGTGAAGACGCGTGGATGAACTCCATGCTGGGGATATCGGTCAGTCGTCCGGCGCTTCCCCCTCAGGAAACGCGGCTGGCCTTCCTCGAACACTACGCGGTTGCCTCGGCGGAACGCCTGGAGTCGCTCACGGCCATGCCCGACAGCTGGTTCGAAGAGGCCACGCAGTTCTTTGAGGTCGTTCGCTCTCGTGCCTGGGTCCTGGTGCGTCGTTTCACACACTCGGCGCACCATCGTGGGCAGCTGACCTGCTACGTGCGGTCGTGGGGACAGGCGCTGTACTCGACGTACGGTCCGACAGCGGACACGGGAGGTCTTGCCAAAAACGGTGCCAAGGTCGTCTACCGTTACGGCTCGGTGGAGGAGCTGCTAGCAGGAGAAGTTCGTGGAGGGGCTACGCCTCTGCTGCCAGGAACCGGTGCAGCCGCTCCGACGGAACGGGCGGGCCGCAGCTGAACTCATCGGTGCGTAGGCGGGTGATGTCGGGTACGAGATCCGGACGGTGCAGGAGGCTCCGCCGCCGCCAGGCCTCGAACCCCCGTTCCGCCATGAAACCAATCAGGATGGAACTCTCCCGCAGCCACCGGAGTTCCTCTGTAGGGGCCGCCGTCCGGCCGCCGATAGGGCCGATTCCCACACCCGCAGGGAGGGCCGGCCGTGGACGACTTCGAAGCTAATGCGCTCCCGCACATCGAAAGCGTGGGGCGGTTCGCGCTCTCGTTGACTCGGAACGAAGCCGATGCGGACGATCTGGTGCAGGAGACATTCCTGCGAGCGTTCAGGGGCTGGCACACGTTCACCCCCGGAACAAACTGCCGCCGCTGGCTCTTCACCATCTGCCGCAACACGTTCCTCAGCTCGATGTCGAGGGGGCCGAAATACGTCGAGTCGGAGGATGGCGATCTGGACGCGATGCCGGCCGCCATCGCTCATATGCAGGCCGTGAGCGAGGGCATCGTCGATGTGTTCGATCACATCGACGTGCGCCCGGCCATTGAAGCCGCGGTACAGGCCCTGGCAGAGCCGCACCACTCGGTCCTGATCCTGGTGGATCTGGAGGACCTGAGCTACGAAGAAGCCGCCGCGGTGCTGGAGATTCCCGTGGGAACCGTGCGGTCCCGCCTGTATCGCGCTCGCCGCCACGTGCAGGAGGATCTGCTGAATCACGCCCGCGACATGGGAATCGGAACTCAAACCCGCCCCGTCACCCCCCATCGTCAGCAGCCCGGGAGCCTCGATGGAATCCTCGACGCCTGATACTCGCCTGGACTGCGCGACGGTGGTGCGCGCCCTCTGGGAATATCTGGACGGCCGGGCCAGTCCCGAACTGGTCGGCGACATCGACGAGCATCTGGCGCGATGTGAGGGCTGCCGGGCGCACTTCAAGTTCGAAGAGCGGCTGGTGGAGACCATCGCAGGGCTCCGCCGGCAGCACTCGGATCCGGTTCGGCTTCGGCAGCTGGTGCTCGGGGTTCTCCGGGCCGTTGGGATGAGCAGGTCCGACCCGAGCTGAATCGGCTCCGAGTCGCCGCAGTCTTCGGGTTATCGCATTCGATGAAAGGAGTCAGATGCCGGAGTACATCCAGCATCGAGCACCATCCCGCAACCCGATTCGGATCCTCGGAATCAGTGGCAGCCTGCGCGCCCGGTCATCCAGCACCGCGCTGCTTCGTGCCGTGTGCTCCATGGCTCCTGCGGATGCGCGGATCACCCTGTTTGGCGGGTTGGACGCCCTGCCCCACTTCAATCCCGATCTCGACGGAGAAGGAGCGGAGCAACCAAGCCCGGTCGAGGATTTCAGGCGACGCGTCCGCGATGCAGATGCACTGCTCATCTGCAGCCCCGAGTACGCCCATGGGGTCCCGGGCGCCCTCAAGAATGCGCTCGACTGGCTGGTGAGTGTCCCGGACGTACTCAACAAGCCCGTGGGGTTGCTCAACCCATCCCCCCGATCATGGCACGCCCAGGCGTCACTCACCGAGACGCTGCGCACGATGTCCATGACCCTGATAACCGATGCCTCGATCGTCGTGCCCCTCACCCCACCGGCCTCGCGTGCCGAGGCCCTGGACCCGGCGCTGGCGGCGGCCTTGCGCGGTGTCGTCGACGCGCTGGTCCGGGCCGCCACCGAATACAGGGGGCAAGCCTCCCAAGAATCCTCGACCTGACGGGCGGGTCACCGCATCGGCGGGAAATGAGCTGAGGAGCTGTCTGGCTGAGCCAACGCCAGGGTCGCGGTGTCATGAATAGGAGTGGGGACGCCCGCCAGCTCCCCGAAGCGAGACACGGTCCCGCTCAGGATATCGAGTTCGGTTGGCCCGCCGGACTCGAGGTCAGTCAGGAAGCTTGGTTTTAGCCCTGGGGGAAGGCCGTCGATGACGGCCATTACGCGCGCGACGTCGCTTTCAGGCAGAGCGATGCCACGGGCGCGCGCCACGGCCACCACCTCTTCCGCCGCCCGCTGGAAGAGACGCCGCCCCAGACGATGAGCCCGGAGCGGTCCCACCGGGGAGCGGGCCAGTCCGCACGCCGCAGCCAGCGTTACGATGAAGACGTACTTCTGCCACAGCTCCAGCTGGATCCGATCGGAAGCGCGCCCGTCAACGCCACCGTCGCGAAACGCGGCCGCAATCTGATCCACCCGCTCGCTGGGCCGGCCGTCGAGCTCTCCGATTACCACTTCCTGAAACGGGCTGCGTCGCTCGACCACGCCGGGGCCGAGCCTAACGGCACTGACGCGGGTGAGGCCTCCGATGATGGCACCCCGTGGCACGCCCAGCTGTTCCAATCGCTCCGTGGTTTCGACCCCGTTCAACAACGGCACCACGACGGCTCCCTGTTCGGCGCAACGCCGAACCGCTGCACCGATGTCGTCAAGCGAATAGCTCTTGACCGCAAGGATCGCGAAATCGGCGACCGGAAGCGCTTCGACCTGGTCCGCGGCCATTACATCGGCTCGGAAAGCACCCTCGGGCGTCCTGACTTGCACGCCTCTCTCCCGGATCGCCGCGAGAGTGTCGCCTCGGGCCAGGCAGGAGACCTGGTGTCCAGCGCGCGCCAGGAGCCCGCCGTAGTAGGCACCCACCGCCCCGGTTCCCAGCACCATCACCTTCATCGAGTGCCTACGCCAATCGAGTGGTGAACGTTCGGCCGATGCGACCAAAACGGTAAGACCATCCTCCAATGCAAGAAGGGGCACGGCGAGCCGTGCCCCAGCTTACAGAGATTTGCGCCTAACGCGCGGCCAGTCCGACGGTTCCGGCCGGCAGTCCGCCGATGGGTCCCAGCGGATCGAGTTGTCCATCGGCCTGGATCTGGAAAGCGTGGATGGCAGGTGAGCCGGCTACCAGTTCATACAGATAGCGGCTGTCTCGGCTCACCGTCAGATCGATCGCGCCCGGGCCGACCGTGGCAGTGGCCCCATCGGCGTCGAGCAGAGTGATCGAACCGTCCGTCGCAATCGCGAACCCGGAGATTGAGCCTCCCTGGGTGTTGCCGGTGTACCCGAAGCGCCCGTCCCGAGTAACAACGGCCCAGCAGGGAGCGCCCTGGTGGGTGCTCACGGCGCCACTCACGAGGGTCAGACCGCCGTTGCCCAGAATATAGGATGAAGCCGAGCCCGCTCCGGCTGCTTCGGACACAAACACCAGACCCCGGAGACCCAAGGCGAACCCGAATGGCGTTCCACCGGCCGACGGCACCGAGTTCCGCTGACCCGCGACACCATTCGCGTCCACCGGGTAGAGGTCGATCAGGTTGGTGGCCTTCTCGGTCACGATCAGTTGCCGGCCGTCGGGACTGAACGCCACCTCCGCCGGATTGGTGGCCGTGCCTGAAAGTGATCGGGTAGAGCCGGGGATCGGTGTCAGGTCACCGTTCCCGTCGACCGAAAAGCCGGTAATGTTGCCATCGCCACCCGCGTTCAGCACGTAGACCAGGCCGCCGTGAACCGTCAGGCTGATCGGCAGGATGCCGCCCGACGGAGTGCGGCTGGCCAGCGACAGGCCGTCGCGCCCGACGTCGAATACCGAAACGTCATTCGAGCCCGCGTTGACGACAAACAGGCGCTGTCCGTCGTCGCTCAGGACCACCGCGCCCTGCGAGCCCAGGCCGGCTCCGGTGCCGGTGCCGCCGGTCGCAACGGTGCCGATGGAGGTAATAGTACCGTCGGCCGCGCGAATGAACGCTGCAACCCCATTGCCCGCAGCTTGATTGGTGCTGGTGTAAACCGCTCCCACCACGTTGTCCCCCGCCTGGAATGACGGCCCGGTCGACGACGCTGGATCGGTAGTACCGGAGTCTTGCTGGCAGGCAGCCAGTGCCATCGTAGCAACCAGGATGCCCGCAAGGTGCTTCGACATCGATGAAACCTCCCGAGAAGTGATCTGTCACTGATGACCTACTCGGCACTAACTCGCCTATGGATGCTGGGGTTCCATCGCCGGATCGGGACGTCGCGCTGCGGGGGGAGGAGCAGCGAGGAGGATCGAGGTAAGTTCTCGTCGATTCGCGCCGCTAATGAGGAGCAACCTCGGGGCAGCCGCGGCAGATGGGCTCCCGACTCGAGCCGGGAAGCGTCGCGGCCCCTGGCTACTGCAAGGAGCACCATTCATGTCCTGTCCTGTATTACCGGTCACCTCGGCAGCCTGAGGCCGCTGCGAATGCCCGGCGGTATCAGCGAGGCTCGGCGTGAGACAGGCTCGCCGGTCACTCCCACCACGTCACTGCGAGTGGACGGTCTCTGGCGCTATCCGATCAAGTCGCTGGCCGGGGAAGCCCTGGCCAGCGCGGAGCTGACGCTGTCGGGGATTCCGGGCGATCGCGTGGTCCTGGTGCGGGGGCCGGAAGGCACCCGTACCTCGCGGCGACACCATCGGCTGCTGGGACTCAGGGGAACACTGGATTCCGCCGGCACACCGCTGGTGAACGGCATCCCGTGGCACCACGACGCCGCGCTGGCGCTGATTCGCGATGCGGCAGGAGCCGACGCGTGGCTCGAAGCCGCCGATCTCGCAGACCGCTTCGACGTGTTACCGCTGCTGGTCGCGACTGACGGAGCCGTGGCGGCATTCGGGCGCGACCTCCGTCGTCTCCGGCCGAATATTCTGATTGGAGGGGTGCCGGGCCTGGAAGAACGGCAGTGGCCCGCGAGTGAGCTGCACATCGGGTCCACCGCGATCGGTCTCGACTCGCTCCGACCACGATGCCCCATGACCACGGTGGATCCCGACACCCTGGAGCGCGACCCCGGAGTGCTGCGTGACATCGGCCGGCGCTTCGGTGGCAGACTGGCGCTCAACGCCGAAGTGCTGCGAAGCGGCCTGGTACGCCTGGGTGATCCCGTGACGCATTGGACGCCGCTTCGCTCGGTCGTCCATGCACCCATCCAGCCGAAATAGCCCCCGGCCCCTGGGCGCCCACGTCGCTGGGGCCCCGAGCCGGGGGACTCGCACTCGTGATCAATTCATCTGCGACCGCATCATGAGATTCCCGATGGCCGCCTCGATGTCCTGGTCCGGCCCAACCCCGGTGTACACTACCCTGCCGCCCCCATCGACGACGACCACGAACGACGTGTGAGGGACCTGGAACGCCTTGACTGCCTCCCCGTTCTGATCGAAGACGAAGTGCCCGCCGAGCTTGTGCTCGCGGACGTAGGCCATCTGCGCTTCCGGTGTCTGCTGGTCCCGCACGCCCACGGAAACGAACACCACGTCCTTGCCGTGCTTGGCCTGAGCGGCCGCCATGGCCGGCTCCAGCTGTTTGCAGAGCGGGCACCAGGTCGCCCAGAACTCCAAGACGGCCGGTTTGCCCGTGGTGAACTCCGAGAGGCGGACGGCCTGGCCGTCGAGCGTCTGGATCGTGACATCTGGTGCGGCGGTACCGACCTTGATGCCGGCCGTTTGAGCAGCCGCCCGTGATGACACGGCCAACGAGGCCAGGAGGACCATGGCGTGGAAAGCTTGACGGCGAGTAGACTGAGACTTCATCTGAAGACTGCTCCCATCTGCATAAGGTGATTATCTCCGATCCCGGGCAGGATCCCGGTGAAGCCGCGCCTGACAGGATCCCTGTCCCTGCACCAACTCATGGCACCGAGGCGGAGTTCCCTCGCGAGCGGGCGGTCTCGGTCGCTTCACGGCGCTCGAATTGCGACGCCTGCCGCACGAGCAGGATCACGCCGCCGGCAGTCAGGTAAAACCATCGAGCGGTCCCGGTCCATCCCACGACCAGCGGGAGCGCAAGGAGCACAATTCCCACCAGCAGCTCGACTAAACCGTGAATCGGGAACGAAACGGAACGAACCGGTCCACCCGGATAGGAGGTGACCAGGGTCATCAGCAGATGGACGGCCGCCAGGGCCCAGGCAAGCCAGGCTGCCGGTCCGGACAGGGCCAGGATGAACGGGGCGGCCGCGAACCCAATGACCGTCAGGAAATCGAGAATACGGTGTGCCGCAGGGTGAATCGGACTCACGCCGGACCGCCTTACCACGCCGCCCCACCCCGCCTCTCGGCGTCGTAGAAGCGCAGATCGAAGGTCCCGGGAGTGTAGCCAAACGACCGGAGCATCAGCGCAGCCTGCCCGCGATGATGGACGGCGTGCATCGCGGCGTGCTCCATGAGCTCCCCCAGGACTCCCGATCGTTTCTCGCCCCGGGGGTTGGTGAACTCGACCGTCCTCTCCAAGTCCTCGTCGCTGAGCCCGGACAGGAACGCGCAGACCCACCCTTCGACCTTGGTCCAGGTTTCGACAAGCGATGCCACGGTGGGATAGTCGTCTGCCTGAAGCGCCGGCCCGCGTGGTTGCCCGCCGCATCGGTCGAGCCAGCCCCACTGGGCGCTCAGCACATGAACCAGCGTGTCCCTGACGGACCCATAACCCCCGGCGACCACCTGTGTGAACTGTTCCGGCGTCAGGTGAGCAACAACGGCCAGGAGCTTCCGGCTGGCCCAGTAGCCGTAGTCGTTGAGTCTTTCAAGATCCTTCACAGTCATGGCAGGTTCCTGACAAGCGGAGGCTTCATATCAGCAGTGCTCCCATGTGAATCAGGTAGTACTCGGCGACCGCGAGCAGGATCACCGCGAAGCCGCGTTTGACCCAGAGCATCCAGGTGCCGGGGCGAGGCAGTCTGACAGCGCCCCCGGTGGCGAGCCCCACCAGAACCAGGAGGGCAGACATCCCGAGCGAGAACACGAAGAGATAGACGAACCCCCGCAGCGGATCGTGGGTCGTGGCGACCCAGGTGAGCACCGTCGCAAAAACTGGAGCGCCGCACGGCGCGGCTACGAGCCCCGAGGCCGCACCCATCATGAATGTCCCGGCCACGCGGCCGTGGCCCTCGAGCGCCGCGGCCCGCTGGAGCAGGCGCTGAGGTACCGGCACCGGCAGGACCTCCAGCAGCATCAACCCGAAGACCACGAGCAGGTTTGCCTGCAGGAAGTAGAGCCATGGGTTGCTGCTGATGGACCCGAACAAAGTCCCGGTCAGGCCGGCGACCAGGCCGAGGAGGGCATAGGTCAGGGCAAGTCCAGTGACGTAGGAGGCCGTGAGGATTGCCGCGCGACGCGTCGAACCCGGTCCATGGCTTCCCCCGTCGGTGGCGCCCTGTCCCCCGACTACCGCCGCAGTGATGGGAATCATCGGGTAGATGCAGGGCGTCAGGCTGGTGAGGACGCCTCCCGCGAAGACGAGCGGAATAGCCAACAGCGGATGCTGCGACAGCGTCTCGGGAACGAAGTCAAGAGCCATGCGCACTCACCCAAGGTTGAGCTGCCATCGCCGATGTCTCCTGCGGCGAGCAGCGATTCGCAGCGCCCCGGCTGGGTTCTGCAGTAATAACGAATCCTCCCGTACCCTCGGGGCACCGCCCGTAAGTGGTGATCGGATCCGACTGCCAGGTGAACGCGTCCACCTGGACTCCGAAGCGGCCGAAGACGTGCACTTGGGACACCGGCCCCAGGCCGAGCGGGATCGAGGACTCATCGACCACGAGGTAGCCGTTCGCTCCGGACCCGTCTCCATCCGGCTCGACCTCGTTGATCCGAATCGGGGAGGTGGATACCGTGAGAGACTGCTGGGCCGATTTCCCGTCGGCGCTTGCGGTGATCAGGGCCGTGCCCGGAGCGATCGCCAGGATCCGGCCTGTGGTTGGCATGACGGCTGCAATGTCCGGCCGGGATGAGGCAAAGGCTGCCGAACCGGTGGTGAGGGGCTCACCGTACTGGTCGACACCCATCACCATGGCCTGGGTGAACTGACCGACCTCCACCTCGGAATCCGCCAGCGACAGCCGCAGGCTCACCAGGACCGGAGCCGGCGCCACGCCGCCATCATACGCGCCGCAGGCTGCAACGCTCAAAGCCACGGTAGCGAGAACCAACCTCATCCTTTTCCTCTCGTGGTCGTCAACCATTCCGGCGGACCCGACGCCACGGGAATGCGCGGACGCTGGTCCGATACCTGGGACTAATCAACGAGTCGCGGAGATAGTTCCAAGCCAACGACCGGGCACTCACCCGTAAGATCTTCGCCCTCCCCGACGCTAACCCCTGTACCCAATGCGGGGGCAGCGACCGTCCAACCCCCAAAACAGCTCCGGGGCCGCTGCCCCCCAGGGAATGCCAAGGAGGGTGCCCTATGTCCCGCTCGAAAGACTCCACAGTAGCCGTCCCCGAGTCCCGTTCCGACGGCTCGCGGAGTCCCGCCTCCCCCGGCGGGAATGCTGCCATCGCAATGGCAGTTCCCACCGATGGTGTGCGCGCCGTCTCCTACGGGAGCCTCCCGGTGGATGGCCTCTCCATCGCCTACCGTGAGGCCGGTCGCCCCGGCAATCCCAAGCTCGTGCTGCTGCACGGTTTCCCGTCCAGTTCGCACCAGTACCGCGATCTGATCCCCGCTCTCGCCGACCGGTTTCACGTGCTCGCCCCCGACTACCCCGGCTTCGGCCTGAGCGACCGGCCCGACCCCGCCACCTGGCCTTATACCTTTGACCACCTTGCCGAGGTGATCGAGCGCTTCCTCGCCCTCAAGGGCTTCGACCGCTACGGGCTCTACGTTCAGGACTACGGCGGTCCGGTCGGGATGCGCATCCTGAGCCGCCGTCCCGAGGCCCTCGAGTGGCTCGTCATCCAGAATTCCAACGCCTACGAGGTTGGCTTCACCGCCGCCTGGGACGGTTTGCGCGGGGCGCTGTGGCAGCACCGCTCCCCGGAGACCGAGGCGCCGCTGCACGGCTTCCTTACCACCGAGACGATCCGCGCCATCTACCTCCACGGCGCCCGGCGTCCCGAGCTGATCAGCCCCGACAACTGGGAGTCCGACGCCGCGTTCATGCAGCGCCCCCACGCGGTGCGGATCAACCTCGACCTGTTCTATGACTACCGCACCAACGTCCCGCTCTACCCCGAGTGGCAGGAGTTCCTCCGCGAGCGGCAGCCCCGCACCCTGATCTTCTGGGGCCAGGAGGACATCTTCTTCACCGCCGCCGGTGGCGAGGCCTACCTCGCCGAGCTGCCCAACGCCGAAATGCACCGGCTTGCCGCCGGCCACTTCGCGGTGGAGGACCACCTCGAGTACATCGCCCATCACATGCACCGGTTCTACGAGGAGCAGTAACGGCGGCGGTACTGGCGGCCGGGTTTCCCGGCCGCCATGATTGGTCCATGCCCGTCCCTCAGCTCGATCAGGACTCGGCGGCCTGGTTGCGCGATCTCGACCCCGATGCGCCGGCGCGGGAGGCTGCCGTCGCGCGCCTGCACGCCCTGCTCCTCCGCGTGACTCGCGCCGAGGCCGCGCGACGCAGCGCCAGCCTGCCGGAACGGGGGCAGGAGGAGGTGGACGATCTCTGCCACCAGGCCGCCAGCGACGCCGCGCTGGCAGTTCTCCGGAAGCTCGCCGACTTCCGGGGCGAGGCCCGCTTCACCACCTGGGCCTGCAAGTTCGCGATGTTTGAGATTTCCACCCGGCTCCGCCGCCACACCTGGCGCCAGCGCCGGATCGAGACCGACGAACGCGTCTGGGATAGGCTGCCCGACTCCGGTCCGCTCGCCCTCGCCACCCTGCAGCACACGGAGACACTGGAATTCCTCCGGCGGGCGATTCGCGAGCAGCTGACCGAACACCAGCGCCTGGTGTTCCAGGCGGCGATTCTCGACGAGGTGCCGATCGACGTGCTGGCCGAGCGCCTTGCCAGTACCCGCGGCGCGATTTACAAGATCCTGCACGACGCCCGCAGCAAGCTGCGCCGAGCCCTGGCGCGGGCGGGACAGGGGGAGGCACTGTCATGACCCGCGACCCGCTCGAGCACCTGCTTGGCCGCCCCGGCCGCGACCCCGGCTGCGAGGCCGCCTTCGAACAGTTCGACCGCTACTGCGACGCGGTCCGCCGTGGCGGGGATGCCGCACGCGAGTTTCCGGACTTCGTCACCCACATCTCGAATTGCGCCGCCTGCCGCGAGGACGCCGAAGGCCTGCTCGCCGTGCTCAAGCAGCTCGAGGAGGACCTCCCGAAGTGAGGTGATACCACGGGTTCCTGGCGCCACCGCTGGCTTCGCTCGACGCTCACGGCGCTCGCCGCCTTCATCGTGTTCCTGACGCTCTATATCGCTCTGGTCCGCCCCTGGCACCTGCACTGGGGGGCGACGTCCGAGGAGATCACTCGGGCCATCCCGGGCGACAGCCTGGTACAGGACCCGTTCGAAGTCGCCACCCGTGCCGTCACGATCAACGCATGGCCCGCCCACATCTGGCCCTGGCTGGCTCAAATGGGCAAGGGACGGGGCGGCTTGTACAGCTACGATTGGCTCGATCGAGTCTTCGGCGTTCTGGATGCTCCCAGCTCGGACACCCTGCTCTCCCGCTTCCAATCGATTCAGGCCGGCGACACGATACCGGTCGGCGGCGGGCCCGGATGGCCGGTCGCGATCGCCAGGCCCAACCAGCTACTCCTACTCGACGTGCATCAGTCTGGAGCGCACGTCACCTGGGCGTTCGCAATCGGGTCGGTCTCGCCTACCCAGACCCGGTTGCTCATGCGGGTGCGGACCGAGTTGCCGACCGGCTGGAGGTTACCGCTTCAAGTCGCCGTGCTGGATCCGGCCGAGTTCGTGATGGTGCGTCGCCAGCTTATTGGTATCCGGGACCGCGCCGAGCGTCTGGCTCGCGCGGACTCGCCGTATGCCCGAGCGGCGAGCTAGCAGGCAACCAGCATCGGCAAGCGCTGTGTCTCAGCGCGTTGCGTTGAGCCCGAAAGGCCCGCAGCTTGATTCCGATCCATGAGGTTCATCGGCGAGTCCCGTGCAGATTCGCGACATCCTTTTCGAGGCGGCCGACTGGAGCCAGGTCCCGGTCGTTGAGCGACCAGGCCTCACCGGCGTTGCCCGCTGGGGTACTCGCCATCTGGGAGACATCCGGGTTCGCAGGTCGAGTACTCACCCGGCTATCGTGCCGATCACTGGTGCGAGAAGGCCACATCCTCCTCTGCCTCGAAGGCGAGCTCCATACCGAGCTCGATGACGGCCGCAGCGTCGTCCTGTCGCCCGGGATGGGTTACCAGGTTGCCGATGGGGCCATGGCCCATCGCTCGTCGGCCCCGTCCGGCGCGAGGCTCTTTATTGTGGATTGATCACCAGGAAGCGTTATGACCCATCAAAGAGCAACCGATTCTCCATCACGGATGTCACCTCTCTGCCCCCGCAGCCGTCGAGTCCGCGAGCCGTAGCATCCCCCCGAACTCCGTCAACTCCGACAGCCCGACGTCGGACGCAACCCAGTAGGCGAAGTCCGGCGTCGCCCAGTGCAGCACATGGTAGCCCTTTCGCGTCAGCGGCGTGGCCACGCGCTCCGGCCCGTCCGCAGGCCAGAGGAAAACGCTAATGACGTGCTGCCGCCGGCCATACACCAAGGCCGCCACCGGCCGGCCATTCAGATAATCGAGTCGTCCCCCGAGCAGCGGATAGCCGCGCCCCGCGAAATCGTGCACCGACGGCGAGAAGTCCAGCTTGCCGTTGAACCATGGTTTCACGGTGTGCTGGTCGGAGGAGGCCACGTCGCTGAGGTGGCCAGGCATGAGCGAGCGCACGTGGCTCGCCAGCACCTCATCGGCCAGGATCGTCGACGCGGTGCGCGCCGACGCGAGCCGCCAGCTGGCGACCGCGACGGCAGCGAGCGTCGCAGCGAGCGCCAGCCAGCGCCATGCTGCGGGCCTGACCGGACGGCGAGGGGGACTGGCAGCGACCTCTTCGCGCAGGGCGGCGCGCACATGCGCCCGCAAGGAGGCCGGAGCTTCGAGCTTCCGCACCCCGGCGGCGATGGCCGCACGCAGGGAGAGGCGGTCAGCACGGAAGCGCTCACAGCTCGTGCATCCCGCGAGGTGTGTCTCGAGCTCAGCCGCATCGCGCTCGGCGAGCTCGCCATCGAGATACGCGTCGATCTGGACTTCCATGTCCGGATGGGTCATCTCAGCGTTCCTTGCTGGAGACGGCGAGCGCCTCCTGCAGGCGCTTGCGGGCGCGCGACAGCCGGGACATGACCGTGCCGATGGGCACGTCCACCACCGTGCCGATCTCCTTGTAGGACAACCCTTCGATCTCACGCAGCAAGATTACCTCCCGCAAGTCGCGCGGCAGACGGTCGAGCGCCTGCGCCAGCATCGCGTGCGAGTCACGTCTCGCGAGCTCTGAATCAGGGTGCTCGCCGGCCGTCGCCTCGCTGTGGATGGTCTCGTCGAACTCCGTCGCCGATGCCTCCGCGTGGTGCCGGCGCCGCCAGGTGTAGGCCATGTTCCGGACGATGGCGAGCACCCAGGCCCGGCTCTGGCTTGTACCCTCGCCGCGGAACCCGCCGAAATGCCTGAACGCGCGCAGCAACGCCTCCTGCACGACATCGTCGGCGTCGGCGGTGTTCCGCACCAGATAACGCGCGAGCCCATAGGCGGCGTTCAGGTGCGGCAGCACCAGGGCCTCGAATCGTTCCAGATCGCTTGGCTCCAACCGGTCCTCGAGTAGTGTCGTGGGGCAGCCCGTCGGAGAGGACTCACCGGGCGGCGAGTTTATTCCCTGCGGAATAAGCGCGGTGTGAGTGGAGTCTCCGGCTCGAACGATACCGACGCCACTCCACCATGAGGATGTATTCGTATGAGACACAGACTGATTGCTGTGATGCTCGCCGGCTCCCTCGCCGCGGCGGTGCCGGCGCGCCGTGACAACCCCGTCCCGATAGACGCCACGTTGTCCGAATGGACGATCCGGTTGTCGGACGCGACGGTCCCGGCCGGGCCAGTCGCCTTTACCGTCACGAACGGCGGGAGCATCCCGCATGCATTCGAGGTCGAAGGGCACGGGACCGAACGGACGACCTCCCTGATCCAACCCGGTGCGAGCGCCACGCTGACCCTCACCCTCGAGCCCGGGACCTACGAAATCTACTGCCCGGTCGGCCATGAGTCCCACAAGAACCTCGGCATGGTCACCCGTCTGAAGGTAGTCGGCGCCGCTGGTCCGATGAGCGCCTCCGGCCAGCGGCGAGGGGCGGTCTCCGGCTCGGGGATGAGTGCGGACGGAGCCACGGCCGCGCCTGCTGAGCCGATCCGGGTGACCGGCGGAGGACCCGTCATCCAGATCCTCCCCGGGCCGTTCCCGTTTCCCGACAGCGCCGGGCCGATCCTGCGGTCGTTCGGCGAGGAGCACGAGGCGCTGGAGTCACAAATCGAGAACGGGCCCTACTCGAACAACGTGGTGCCGATCTCGGGTAGGTTTACGCTCAGTGCGTGGGACAAGGGTGCGATTCGAGATTCAGTGGACGGGACAGCGGAATTCATGACGCACGATGGTGCCCGCTGGAAGGTCGTGCTCGACCGCGTGCAGACCACGGACGTGCCGCACCACCCGAAGTTCGGCGGTGTGATCCGTGGGCTCTACTACCACGGCGCTACCGGAGTGCACACCCCCCTCGTTCCCACGATCAACAGCGCCGTGGCGCTTTGGTCCATCGCCCACCTGTACCGGAACGGCGTGCGCGTGTCCGACAGCGCATACGTCCACGTGATGCTGCTCTCTCATACCCGGCGGGCCAGGGACTTCGCCCTGGCGTGCTGGGACTGCTCCAGGAACAGGATCGATGAGCTGCAACTTCAGATCACCCCTGGTCCGGGCCAACCGAAGCTCGATGCGCCGGGTGGGTTCCTGTTTGTCAACTGGGAACGATCAAACTCCCGCCCAGCGGCGAAATGAGGGAGGCCGGGACATCGCGTACTAAGGTCCAAGCTACTTGAAGGAACCCCTGGAAATGCGGAGCATCTCATGGCCCGGATCGCAAGCAGTGCCGGCTAACCAGCGCTTGCAGCTGCCGAACCTCGGGGGCCGTTGTCCCTATTATTCACTGAGCCGCGGCAGCCCCGCGGTTCGCGACTGAAGCGCCAGTTGTCAGGCTGCGCCTGAATACCGTTAGGGGCTCTATGCCTTCTCGCTGGCGCTGGATCCTCGTCGTCACTGCCGCCACGGCTCTCGACCTGTTGGGCCGGTTTGGTGCGTCCTTCGACTTTGCCCGAGTCATGCACATCGAGGCCGTCCTCTTCCCGGTCACAGGGGCGGTTCTCGCGACTCTCCTTCGGCACGAGCCTAGCACGCAGGGTTGGCCGCACGCGGTCCGGGTTGGCCTGGTTTGGCTCTTTGGCTTGGGAGGCCTCCGTCCCGTCGTCTGGACGCTAGGCCTGTCCCTGATGGCGGCGAACCTGGCAACGCTCGTTGTTGCACTGGCTGGCATCTTGCTTTGGGTGCTAAGGCGACGTCAGCGCGTGTCGGCCGGCTCCTCACGGGGCGCAGCCTAACCAGCGCTTGCAGCTCACGAACCGCTGGGGCCTAGTTTCTTAGTGTTCACGAAGCTGCGGATTGCCCGCGGTTCGTAGCTGAAGCGCCATTCGTTAGCTGGCAGCGAGGTATAGACATTGCCCACTCCTGAACTCGTCATCAGCACCGAGCCTACGCCAGCCGAGGTTCAGTTCTTGGAAGATCGGCTCTATGAGTTCAACTCCGCCGCGACAGGTATCACGGACGGCGAGTGGCTGGCAATCTTCGTGAGGGACGACCAGCATCGGATCGTCGCCGGGATCTGCGGGAATACCTGGGGCGGTGGCGCCGAAATTCGCCAGTTTTGGGTGGAGGAGGCGCGGCGCAAGCAGGGATTGGGGACGAGGCTGCTTGAGGCGGCTGAGCAAGAGGCGCGCCGGCGGGGCTGCCGGCAACTGCTTCTCATGACGTTCAGCTTCCAGGCTCCGGCCTTCTATGCCAAGCACGGCTTCGACGTCGTCGCGGTGGTGGACGACCACCCACACGGACACAAGAACATTCTCCTGCGCAAGCGCCTTGGCGCAGCCGACTGACACGCAGTGGACCGGAGCGAGGCGGCGAGCCGAGTGCCAAGAGCTGCCAGCTAGCCAGCGCTTGCAGCTGCCGAGGGCGCTTCGCGCGTAGGCGCTCAGCGCCCTCGCAGCTGATGCGCGATTCGTTAGATCGCAACATGCCACTCGATCCGCAGCTATGAGCCGTTTTATCCGCTAGCGCGAGTAGGTGTTCGCGATCATCCGCGTCGACACCGATGTGCCCGAGGAGCACCCGGTCACCGTCGAGCAGGTTGTCCGAGAACTAGCGACCGCAGAAGCGGAAACCTCCCGATTGAACGCGCTCGATGGGGATGAGGGGTGCGGGTACTTCTGGGAGGCTACTCCGGCTCTGCGCGAAGGTGCAGGCCGCCGGTCTCCCGTACGAGGCTCTGTGTGACAGGGTGAAGGACGCTCGCGCCCGGGAGAGCTCGCTGCGCACGGGGAGGCGCGAGCTGCACGGCGCCGGCATCCGTGGGCCCGTATATTTTCGGACATGCCCCCTGACACAGCCCCCCGGTGGGTGCCCGGCCCGGCGCCCGCATCACGAGTTGCCACTCGCCCACGCGTCCCGGCGGTTCTCGTCGCGGCGGTCGTCCGCTGCGCTCGCGGCTCGCGCCAGCCGTTCGCGGTCGGCGCCCTGCTGCTCGGCGGTCTGTCCCTCGTCTCCGCTGCGGCCGGAGCGCAGCGCGTCGCACCTGCCATCGGCAGCCCGACGAGCAGCCCGGGTGTGCACCCGGCCACCGACGACCTTGAGGAACAGGCGGCCGCGCGTGTCGCCGCTGCCGTGTGCAGCAAGCGCGTCGTCCTCCTCGGCGAGTTGCCCGAGCACGGCGAGGCGCGCGGGTTCGGGGTCAAGGCGCGGGTCGTTGAGCGCCTCGTGGCGCGCTGCGGCTTCCACGCGGTGCTGTTCGAGGCGGGGAGTTATGACTTCTTCGGCCTGGAGCGGGCGATCGCCGCTACGCTGCGGGACCCGGGCGGGCCGGCCGGGGCGGCGGCCGGCGCCGGCCGGACCGACTCGCTCGAGCTCGCGCTCGCCCGCGCGATCGGCGGCCTGTGGTGGACGCGGGAGCTCGCCGGATGGCGGCAGTGGCTCGTCCTCGAGGCGGTGGCCGGCCGCGTGGTCATCGGCGGGCTCGACGATCAGCC
The DNA here is from genome assembly GCA_963817575.1 of uncultured Gemmatimonadales bacterium. Classification (GTDB taxonomy): domain Bacteria; phylum Gemmatimonadota; class Gemmatimonadetes; order Gemmatimonadales; family GWC2-71-9; genus DASTCF01. Next base: position 166,791 of record CAWFOY010000008.1, on the reverse strand, counting down.
GAGCGCGACGGCGTCCTACGCACGCGCGACACTACCCAGCCTAGTGGGCGCCGCGGCGCCGCCCGCCCGCGCGGCCGAGTGCCAGGACGCCGTCGCGCGCTACGTCAGCTGGGGCTACACCGCGGCCCTGCCGTACGACAGCACGGAGCGGGCACGGCTGGCTGATTGCACCCGCCTGGCGGCCGATCGCGCGCCGGCCGCACGGACCTCCACCGCGCGGATGGCCGAGCGGCGGACGCCAGACGAGGTGATGCTCGGCGACCTCGCCAGCTACTTTGCGCGCGAGCTCGGGGCCGCCGAGCGCGGGGCTGCCGGGACACCCGATCGCGACCTAGTCATGGCCCAGCACCTCGCGTGGTGGTCCGAGCGGCTGCCTCGAGACGCTAAGATTGTCGTCTGGACGGCGACGACGCACGCGGCGCGCGCGCCGGGCGCGCACGCCGTGCTCCCCCTCGGGGTGCCGCCCCTGGGCGCACGGTTGGCCGAGCGGTGGGGCGACCAACTGGCCGTCATCGGCTTCACGGCGCTCCGGGGGCAGTGGTCCCGGGCGGGGCAGCCGAGTCAGCCGCTCGCCCCGCTGCCGCCGCACGCGCTGGAGGCCCGAGCGCTCGCCGCCGGGGCGGCGGGCGACACGCTGGGATGGGCTTACCTCGACCGGGCGCCGCTCCGCTCGCTCGGCTCGGTGCCGTCGCGACTCTTCGGCAAGGTTACGACGACCGATTGGTCCACCGCGTTCGACGGAGTGCTGGTGATCCGCGACGAGGCCGCTCCGACATTCGAGCCGCGGCGGTAACGCGACCGTCGTCGACCTCCTGTCAGCGTCGGACGCTCAGTGCGATCGCAGGCAGTCGGTGATGATAGGTACTGTGCGGTCGGCCGCGCGACACGGGGGCGCGGAGTGACCTGCAGATTCGCGTGATTCGCTTCCTCGTGCCCCGACGGGGACGCCCCCTGTCACACAGGGCCTAGCTCCGTCAGGCTGCGATCCAACAAACGGTTGCAGTCTGACAGCCGCGCTATGGTGGCCGCGCTTCGCGTGCTTTTATTTGATGCGGCTGCAGCTGAACCATGGCGTGAGGCGGCACGGACCGTCGCTGCTGTGGTTGGATCAACTGCCGGATCGGAAGATCGCAAACAGCGAGCGAAGCAAGTCACGACGGAGATCGCTCACGATGCACGCGTTTCTCATGGCCGTGCTGAGCGCCGGCCTACTAACCCAGGCCGATGATCGCGTCCAGCTGCGCTTCGACACCTCCCAAGCCGAGGCCGTTTTGGCCATCCTGGCCAAGCGGCAGACCGGCCAGGCCATCACTCAGAGCGATTGGCAGGCGGTCTTCGTTACGGAACCCTACCAGCGTCTCAAGCAGCGCGAAGCCGAATTGCAGCGGTCCTTCACAGACTCGGCTTTCCAGCGGTTCGTGCTTTCGGACGATCTGGGAAGGCGCGGACCCGAGCTGCGCCTCACGCTCGATCAGTGGAGGTCACGCGACCTGGAAGCCAGCGCGCGGCGCGTCCTGTCCTATCTGCCGTCCCAAGCGCGCATTCGCGCCGCCGTGTATCCAGTGATCAAGCCGCAGACGAACAGTTTTGTGTACGACCCCAGTGGAAACGCGGCCATCTTCCTCTATCTCGATCCGGAACAGTCCGCTGCGAAGTTCGAGAACACGGTAGCCCACGAGCTGCATCACATCGGCTTCGCCAACATCTCGCAGCAGTCGGACTCAGTCCGAACGGCCTTGTCCGACAACGCCCGGACAGTGGTGGAATGGATGGGAGCTTTCGGTGAGGGCTTCGCTATGCTTGCTGCCGCCGGGGGCCCCGATACACATCCCCACGTGGTCAGCCCGGCGGCAGAGCGCGCTCGCTGGGACCACGACATGGCCAACTTCAGCCAGGATCTGCGGAAGTTGGAAGAGTTCTTCCTGGACGTCATCAATGGGCGCCTCCCGTCGGAGGCCGAGGTCCGTGAGCGTGCATTTTCCTTCTTTGGCGACCAAGGTCCGTGGTACACCGTCGGTTACAGGATGGCCGTGATAGTGGAGCGCCGCTATGGGCGAGGTATACTCATCGCGTGCATGGTAGATCCACGCCAGCTGCTCGCGCGCTACAATGCTGCCGCCGCTGAGCTGAACGCGAAGGGCGATGAACAGTTGGCCTTGTGGTCGCCTCGACTCCTGCAGCAAATCGGCGCGCCGTAGTCGCCGGCGGCCTTGTGTCATGATCACAGTCCATACCGGTTCGGGCGCTTTGAAAGAGCAGCGGTTAGCAACCCAAGCTCTCCCTCGCGTGGCGCCTAACCCGCCGATGAAGCTGCCGGCCGTCTGCGGCGCCCGCAGCTTATCGGCAAACCGTCAGGCGGAACCAAGAGCCGCCGGTGGGCTCACCCGGCGACGCAGGGGTCGTCCGACCGGCCCGTCGTCCGTTTCTCGTGCTGAGTGGCGGGGGCCAGGCAACCCTCCATCCTGATCGGACACCCTAATCGAGATGCACATCGTTCATCTCGAATCGGAGGGAGTCGCCATGGCGCGTCGGGGCATCCTGCTCATCGCGTGGGTTGCGTTTGCGGCCGCGCCACTCGCGGGTCAGACCCGGCCAGCCGGCCCGGCCCCCGGCGTCATGGTCGACGTGGGGGGCTATCGCCTTCACATGCGCTGCACGGGTCCGACGTCCGCCGGCACACCCACCGTCGTTCTCGATGCCGGAGCCGGGGAGTTCTCAACTGCGTGGTCCGCTGTGCAGCAGGCGCTCCCGGGCATCCGGAGTTGCGCGTATGATCGAGCGGGTTGGGGTTGGAGTGAACCCGGGCCCGGTCCTCGGACGATCACGCAGGAGGTCTTCGAGCTGCACGCGCTGCTCAGAGCAGCAGACGTCTCGGGCCCATATGTCCTGGTCGGGCACTCATACGGCGGCCTGCTCGCACGGCGGTATGCAGCGCTGCACAAGGGCGATGTTGCCGGAATCGTCCTCGTGGATCCGGCACATGAGGAGAGCCGCCTCTTCTATACGAAGCAAGACGCGTGGCTGCGCGTCCGCGAACAGAGCGAGGGGCGCGTCGTGCCGCCGCCGAGGATCCGCGCACCGGGCGACAGCACGATGCGCTTCTACGACCCTGCGCGGGACTATTGGGGTGAGGAATTCCAGGCGTTTCATGACGCGCGCATTGGCAACCCGCGCATGCTTGGCGACATCCCTCTGGTCGTCCTGGCAGCAGGCAGGGAAGATCCGCCGCCCGGTGTGTCGCCAGAGCTGTGGGCTCAGCTTCGCACGGAACGTCGCGCGCAGCTGGCGGACCTGACGGCCCTGTCGAGCAAGGCGCGCCTGATTCGGGATCCGACGAGCGGTCATGATATTCCGAAGGACAATCCGCAACTCATCGCGGCGTGCATCGCGAGTGTCGTCAACGTGGCATCAGGAAAGGATGTCATCGACCTCGCGGCTCGATGTGTTCAAGCCAGTGGTGCACCCTGAGTCAGCCTAACCAGCGCCCGCACCTGTTGGGCGCTAACCTCCGCCCCGGCCCCGCGTTGGAATCACCGGCGCTCCGCTTCTCCTCTTGCAGCCTAACCACCGCGAGAAACGGGGTCCTTAGGTAGCGCCGCACAGCGCCGCTCCATAGCTTGATTACGGGCCGGGCCCTTGTTGTTGCCCTGCCGCGAGAGGGATGCCTGCCCGGGGGAGGCGACGTTCGCAGGAGGGCACCACCGCGCATCGACGCCCAGGAACCTGTGAGCAGGTGTGCTTCGTGGACCACGCATGACGGACTGAAAGGAACGGAACACGATGAACGCAATGGTGATTGGCGTAGCGGCGGTGGCCGCACTTCTCACGACCACCCTTCCGGCCCACGCCCAGAGCGAGAAGGATGTGCAGGAGGTAATCCAGGAGTTTGAGAAGGGCGATCCGGGGATGAAGGCCTGGTTTGCGGACGCCTACGGGTATGCCGTGTTCCCGTCCGTGGGCAAGGGCGCAGTCGGGGTCGGCGGTGCCCACGGCAATGGGCTGGTATACGAGCGCGGCGCGCTGATTGGAAAGACGTCGCTGACGGCGGTGACCATCGGGCTTCAGCTGGGCGGTCAGGCCTTCAGGGAAGTGATTTTTTTCAAGGACAAGACAGCCCTGGACGACTTCACGCGTGGCAACTTCGAGTTCGAGGCCGGCCTGTCGGCGGTCGCCCTCAAGGCGGGTGCCTCGGCAAACCTCGGCTACAACAAGGGCGTGGCGATCATGACCGCCACCAAGGGTGGCCTCATGTATGAGGCCTCAGTCGGCGGCCAGAAGTTCTCGTTCGAGAAGAGCAAGGAATAGCCGGCTCGATCCTGACCCCTGCCTGCGGTCCGCAGGCCGCGACCACGGCGGGGACTTCAGCGATGCCAGGGCGAACGTCATCCGGCCCTCAAAGGCCCCACGACCTTGTACGAATTGAGGAGGACGCCGGTCGGCGTCGCTGTCGTGCTGACCAGCTCGAATGCGTGTGCTGGGGTTCCCTCCGCAAAGAAGCGCTTCCCCGTGCCCAACAAGACCGGAGAGACCATCAGCACGACTTCATCCGCAAGCCCATGTTCGAGCACCGCCGATGTCAGCATAGAGCTACCCGAGAGAACAAGGTTCGGGCCGTCCCGTGTCTTGATGCGGCGAATCCCCTCGACGATATCCGGCCCAACGCCCTCGAACGGGCCCCATTCAAGACTCTCCGGACGGTGGGTAGCGATGTACTTCGTTGCCGCATTGAGGCGGTCCCCTAACGGACTGCTCGGCGCCTTTGGCCAGAAGCCTGACCAGATATCGTAGGTGCGACGGCCAAGCAGCAGATCGAAGCGCTCGCCATGCGCGGCCATCACTAATTCACGGCCGGCTGGAGTCCGATAGGGCGCGGTCCAGTCGCTGTAAGGGAAGTCGCCGCCATCGGCGGAGTGCTGGATCACGCCGTCCAGCGAGATGTGCTCGATGATTTTGAGCTTTCTCATTCGCTCTTGCTCGGCTCTGTCGGCATCGGGAAGCGTTTTTGAAACCACGCTTCCCAGCGCGGTGTCTCCTGGGCGGCGGTTTTGTCGGCCTGATCGCCGTACAGGTATACGTTCATCGCAACCATGCTCGGCCCGCCGGGGAAGCTGGTGGCGCCGAGGGCGGTTACGCCCGGCCCCGGCTTGTCAATCCGCAGCAGCGCGTCGTACGGATTCTGTGTGAGGTACTCCACCATACCGCTGACCGACGGGACACCCGCGGGCGCCGTAAAACGCTGCCCGACACGCATGCCTTTCAGTCCCAATGCCGCCGTCAGCGCTTCCCAATTCTCCGCGTCCGTACCCGCGGCGGGGGCCATCCACTTCATGATCGTCGAGCGTTGGCCGCGGAAGTGCGTCATATAGATCCGCAGGATCTCCAGGAAGCTCGCCAATCCGCCTTTCGCACCCTCCAGCTGCATGTCCCAATCGTCGGTGCTGGCGAAAAGACTCTGGACGATGCGAACGACGCACATGCCACCTCCGCGCGCTTCGACAGTCCACTCGTTCGCGATGGGCGGCGAGCCAGGGATCCAACCGTCGGCCTGGGTGGCGTACATCCTGGGCGGATCCCAAGCCGTCACCGCGGAACGTGGCTCCATGCCCGGACCAAAGTTCAACTTCAGCGCGACTGGCTTCCCGTCCTGCTCCTCGAACTCAGTCGGCACAAACCAGGACGAGATCCCCGGCCCAGTCGCGATGGCCTGCCAGACTTCCTCCGGCGTGCCGGGGACCTCGAATTCGATTTGGACCGAACGGCGTCCGGACGCTTCCCTCTTCACGCTCATGACAGTGACTCCTTGGGAAGGGACTTCTGCGGTAAAGGGTGGGCGACGACGACCAGCCGATGCGCGCGGCCGCCGGGGGTGGATGCATCGTGGTATTTCGAAACGAGTGTCGCGATGGCTTCGGTGAGTTCCTTGCTGAATGCCGCCCGGTCCGTCGGCGACCGGAAGCGCACCTCCGTATCCACCGCCAGCGTTGCCAGGCGTTTGCCCGACTCCTTCGCACGACGAACGAGGTCGCCCACCTCGCGGACGACTCGTGCGCCCAGGGCGATGAGATAGCTCGCGGACAGCCGATCGACTTCCCGATTCGGATCGACGGCGACCGGGCCCAGGGCGCCCGGCGAAACGACGTAGGACGCGGCCGTGGCGACGAGCAGCCGTTCCGTCAGCCCGCCCCACTTGCGTTCCTGGGCCAGCCGCACCAGCCCGTGCGCCTCCAGCGCGTGCAGGTGGTAGTTGACCTTCTGCCGAGCCAAGCCGACCCGGGTGGCCAACGTCGCCGCCGAGGCGGGCGCGGCCAGTTCGGCGAGGAGTCGGCTTCGCGTCGGCTCCAAGGCCGCCGTCGCCGCGGCCGGATCATCGATGACTTGGATGTCGAGCATGAGGGGATGGTAACATTGACAACTTTTGTTGTCAAGGTAGTGCCCGACAGTCGAGGAGTGAAAGCTCGGGGCGGGCTAACCAGCGCATGCAACTGACCGCCCCTAGCGGGCTCGGCCGCAGCTGCTGCGCAGGTCGTTAGGCGCCCAGGGTGCGGGCAACACAACTGGTCATACACCTCACAGGTGCGCTACACCGGATAGCGCTGCGCTGGAGGTCGGTTAGCCCTCGATCTTGTAGATCTCTCGTCTCCCATGATCAACGAGGTCGTGATAGCCCTTCATGATCTCCTCGAACTGCTTCATGTCCTCCGCCGAACCCTGAGGATTGCTCATCATGTCTTCGAAGGCCTGAAGGCTCGGCACCTCCATCTCCGAAACGACCGTCCAGTACTGCTCAGCACAGAAGTCGGTCATGACCCGCATGCGTGGCATGCCAAACTTTTCGCCGAGCTTTCCCATCGCGATGAACTTATCGACCATCGGGCGCACCTTACCCGGCTTGCAATTAAAGATGTCACGGACGAGATACATTGGCTCCTCCACGGATCTGGGTTGGGCTCCTCGTTGGCCACTCAATGTTCACCCTTCTGGGTGCGGGTCAAGCGTTGCAGTTGGGCAGATGTGCCTCGGCAGCCCAGCTCGCGGCGTCGCACCGCCGTGCCTCTCACCGTTCGAGACGGCGTGTGTCGTTGCGGGCCCCGCCTCGCGAGCTTTAGGTTTCGCCATGATGCGAGCCCGCTAAGGCGGAGGGCCTGGGTCAACGCGAGCTCCAGGTGGGCGCCTAACCAGCGTCTGCTGCTGACGAATCGCGCGGGCCTAGATTCCACTTATCCTCTGAGCCGCGGCTGGCCCGCGGCTTAACGCGGAAGCGCGATTCGTTAGGCCGCAGAAGACACCCTCTCCCTCACCACCACCCGACCTCGAAGGTTCGTGGTGATGAACAACGGCGTCGTGATGGTCGAGTCGTCGTCCGGCGGGGTGGTCAAGCTGAGGAAGTAGGGCACCGCCGGCAGCCGTGAACGATCCGGCCGCCGACCGGTGTGCCCACATCGTCACCCGAAGGGATGATTCTGACGTAAGTCGGTGACAATCACCCGAACGGGTGACGCGCGGAGTTGGGGCGAGTCGTTAGAATCGGCCGTCCTCAACCTCTGCGGATTCGGAGCTTCAATGCGAAAGATCGTGCTGACCTTCGGGCTCATTGCCGGCGCCATGATGTCGGCGATAATGCTCATTTCCTTCCAGTTCCACGACCAGATCGGTTTCGGCATCGAGGGCTACATCGTCGGCTACACGTCGATGGTGCTGGCCTTCCTGATGGTGTTCGTCGGGGTGAAATCGTATCGCGACAACGTGGCCGGCGGATCGGTGACCTTTGGCCGGGCGTTCAAGGTCGGCGTAATGATCACGGCGATCGCGAGCACCTGCTACGTGGCCACCTGGCAGGTGGTCTACTACACGGTGATGCCGGATTTCCTCGATAAGTACGCGGCGTATTCGCTGGACCAGGCGAAAAAGTCCGGCGCCACGGACGCGCAGATCGCCGAAACGAACAAGCAGATGGCGGAGTTCAAGGAGATGTATAAGAATCCGCTGGTGAACATCGCATTGACGTTCCTCGAACCTTTGCCGGTCGGACTCGTGTTCACGCTGACCGCGGCTGGTGTCCTGAGCCGCAAACGCCGGCCGGATGCCGTCTGACCGGGGATAAGCGTCTACGTCATTTGACGCATCGCCGGCGCCGCAGTAGTGCGCCACTCTGTTCGAGCCGACGTTTGGCCGCACAAGAAACATGCCTGTCACCAGCACCGCACATCGGAGATCACATGAAACGAGTCACTGGTATCGGCGGCATCTTCTTCAAGGCCAAAGACGCTCCATCACTGCAGGCTTGGTACAAGCGGCACTTGGGCATCGATGTCCAAGCCTGGGGCGGAGCTGCCTTCGATTGGACCGACGCCGAGGGCAAGCCGGTTGCTGGCACGACTGCCTGGCTCATCGATCCGCAGGAAAGTGATCACTTTGCTCCGAGCTCTGCTTCCTTCATGGTCAACTACCGAGTGGAAGACCTCCACCCCTTGGTCAAGGTCTTGAAGGAAGAAGGCTGCAATGTGCTCGAGAAGATTGACGACTCCGAGTATGGGAAGTTTGCCTGGGTCATTGATCCAGAGGGAAACAAGGTCGAGCTGTGGCAGCCGCCTCAAGGCCAGTGAGCAGGCTCGTTACTCACGGCCGCGAACTGCGGCCTTACAAACCGTTGCAGACTGACAGTCGCGCCATTGTGGGCGCGCGTCGCGCGCTGTTATTTGCTGCGGCTGCAGCTGAACGCTAGGGGTTAAGCGGCGTCTCCGGAGGTTGCCATGTGGCGTCCAAGCACTCTTCGCTCGAGCCTTCTTGGGCTCGCATTTATGGCCTCGACGACGTTCGGGAGTGAGTCACTGGTGGAAGAACAGCCCGTCGTGCCTCGGTATCTGCGAGTATCGATCGCTCACTGGAACATCAATCTCTACTCGGCGGAAGCAGAACGCATCTTCACTCAGATTAACACCGACGGCGTTGCCGTCTTCCGGGCGCAGCCCGGCTTCGTTCGCTACCGGCTCATGCGGGCCGATAGTACAACGTCGATCGCCGTGGCGGAGTGGGAATCCGAGCGGCTAGGCAGAGCCGGTGCAGAACGCTATCGAGAGTGGATGCGGAGCGTTGGGATTATGGACCGGATCACCCTCGAGACGCATGCGGGCGACATTGTGGCTGGGTCCTAGGGTCGTGGGCGCCGAGCGCATGTATCAGGAGATATTGTAATGCCCAATCTGCCTACGAGCACTCCGGAGCAGTTCTACCAAGGCGCTCCGCTGCTTCTGGTGCCCGATGTGCCTGCCACGGCCGCGTTCTACCGGAGGAAACTGGGGTTCAACTCAGACCCAGGAGCGGCGACTCCCGAGTACACTGTAGTATGGCGGGATAACGCGGCGGTTCACCTGGCCAAGGGCGAGGGCGCGCCGACGGGGGTTCGCATCTTCTTCTGGGTCAAGGATGTCAATACGCTCTACGAGGAGGTGCTCAAGCGAGGGGCAGCCATCGCGGTTCCGATTCAGACGCGCCCGTACGGCATCCGGGACTTTTCCCTGCTCGATCCGAACGGAGTTATGGTCGTGCTCGGGCAGGACTGGGACTAGACGGACACCGGTGCTCTCCCTGCCACATGCCGGGGCCACTCAGCGTGCTGCCTGACAGGCGTTTACAACTGCCGAACCGCGAGGGCCGAGGTTCCTAGTGTTCACCAGGCTGTGAATCGCCCGCGGCTCGCAGCTGAAGCGCGATTCGTTAGGCGGCGAAGGAGGCGCTATGACTGAGCACGTCGTGCCCAGCGCAAGCGGTCACCGATGGTACTCGCGTCCAGTGCTCTTTGTGGCCGAGCTGAACCGCGCCTTGAGTTTCTATGTTGACCAGCTCGGCTTCGAGAAGAACTGGCATGCGGGCGACGGCGCGGGCACGGTTTGCCAGGTGAGCCGAAGCGACTGCGAGATCATCCTCTGCCAGGACCCCGCGCGCCGGGACAAAGCGCGCCTCTTCATCGAGTTGACCGCGGATGGACTCAGAGACTTGCGGCGCGAGCTGGCGGAGCGTGCCGTTCCCACCAAGGCGACCTGGTGGGGCTACGACACGACCCAGGTCGACGATCCGGACGGTAACGAGCTACTGTTTCCCGAGCCGGAGTAACGGCACGCGTGCATAGCTGCTTTCGGCGCGCACGCGCCTGACTGCGCCGTCAATGGTGCTGTGCTGCGCCGCCTGACACGGTGTTGAAGCTGACCGCGCGGCAGATTAATACCAATCCGCCAGGCGGCCTCACGCGAGGATGCCAATGATCAGCAGGGAGAAGGTCTTCCGGGCGGTGCTGGTCACCATCAGTCTTCTGGCGGTATTGGTCCTGGGCGCCGTGACGTACTTTTATGCCCTGATATCCTCTTACGCTCCCAATCGAATCAATGGCACCATCGTCTCGTCCGGCCAGAAGCGGGAGTATCTGCTCCATGTCTCGTCCAACTACGACAGCGCCAAGCCGACGCCGCTTGTCATCAGCTTGCACGGCGCGGCGATCTGGCCTGCTACTCAGCGGGAAGCCAGCCAGTGGAACAGGGCGGCTGATGAGCAGGGATTCATCGTCGTCTACCCGTCGGGAACAACGCTGGACGGAAGTGGGACCGGTATGCTGCCCTTCAGGGTCTGGCTCGCCGAGCCTGGACCCACTGTAACGGCAGACTCCAGGTTCATCTCGGACCTGATCGACTCGCTGTCGGCGACATACAACATCGATCCGGCGCGCATCTACGTTAACGGACTGTCAAACGGCGGAGGCATGGCGTTCGCGCTGTCGTGCACGCTGTCGCATCGGATCGCGGCGATTGGAATGGTTGCGGCCGCCCACGCGCTGACTTGGAGCTGGTGTACGGACCAACACCCGGTACCGATGATCGCCTTTCATGGGACAGCTGATCCGCTGGTTCCATACAACGGCGCAGGATCATCATGGTTGAATCCCCGACCGTTGCCGAACATCCCGGGCTTTGTGGCGGGTTGGGCCCGGCGGAACCGTTGCCTAGGGAGGCCGGCCGAATCGGAGGTGGCGCCGGATGTTGCCCGCCGCGAGTATACGGGCTGTGCGGCCGACGCAGCGGTGGTGCTCTACACCATCCGCGGTGGCGGCCACCAGTGGCCGGGCGGCAAGCCGTTCCCGGTATGGATGGCCGGGCCAATGAGCCGAAGCATCGACGCAACGGGCCTAATGTGGGCGTTCTTTCGCCAGCACCCGCTTCTGGGGAACTAACAGGCCCGCCGTTTCTCGTGAGGCACTTCAGTGCCGGCTGACCGTCGCGCGCGGATACCGTGAGTTCGGCCGCCTCACATGGTTGTGATGCTGATGGTGCGGCCAACCGTCGTACAGATTCCTCTGAAGTTGCGGCGGCCGCGCTGCAGCTCAAGACCGACCCGTTAGGCGGCGCGAGAGTGCCCCTGTATCCATGATTGGCCTTCCTCGTCCCTTACTATTGAGCGCCGTGCTCCTGGGCGCCTCGACCTGCAGCCCGGCGTCGGGGAGTCGACCACAACCCGTAGACCCCGTTGCCAGCAATCGTCACCTCGGCAAAGGCGACCGATGCCTCGAACCGCCGCGGCCCGAATGTCGTGACCTGTGGCTAGCTCCGACGTATCTGGCTGCGCAGTCTGACCGCACAGACGAATTCATCAGAGCTGAAATGCGAAGGCAGAATATTCCGGGCCTCTCGCTTGCCGTACTCAGCCACGGCAAAGTCATCAAGACCGCGGGCTATGGGCTCAGCAACATCAAGAATAGAACTCCAGCCACACCTGAGACCATCTATAAGATCGCCTCAGTTAGCAAACAGTTTATCGCCGCGGGGATCATGAGCCTCGTCCAAGCCGGTCAGCTTAACCTCGGTGATCCCATCAGCAAGTACCTGAAAGACACACCAGCGGCGTGGAGCGGCATCACCATTCACCACCTTCTCACACACACCTCAGGTTTAGCCCGCGAATCTCCTGGCTTTGATCCCTTCAAAGTTCAAAGTGACGCGGAGGTAATCCGGGCTGCCTACGCCGTTCCCCTGCTTTTCCCGCCGGGAGCAAGATGGGAGTATTCCAATCTTGGGTACTTCGTGCTTGCCGAGGTGATACGCGCGAAGACCGGGCGGCCGTGGGCGGACTATTTGCATGAAAGGATCTTCAGCCCCCTTGGGATGAACTCGACCTATCCTACGAACACGAGGATCGCCCTCGCGAACCGCGCGCAGGGATACGTCGATAACGATGCCCTTCGAGACGCGGGCGAGTGGCCAGCGTTACGTCCAAGCGGTGCCTTCCTTTCGACGGTGTCGGACCTCGCCAAGTGGGATGCGGCGCTTACTTCCGGGGGTATTCTCACCGACAGTATTCGCCGTCAGATGTGGACTCCCGTCACGCTGAACGACGGCAGCAGCGCCCCATACGGGTTTGGGTGGATGCTCGCCAGCGTCCGTGGCCACAGACTCGTGCATCACCCCGGCGGCATGCCAGGCGCCCGCGCCGACATCGCACGATTCGTGGACGATGAACTCACCGTGATCGTCCTGATGAACCTGGATGACGTCGACATTGATGCGATCGTCCTGGGTGTCGCGACCCTCTATCTCCCGACGCCTTCGCCAACACCACCTTGAGGATCTCGGCGTCCAGCGACTTGCCCCCGTCAAGCCTCGCATCAGTGAGTGGATGAAACGTGCGCCAGCCATGTGGTAAGAGGGCCGCAGTCTGCAGGAGTGGAGGACCGCCATGCGAGGAGCCCATTCCGTGCAGTCTCTAGTCAAAGATGCTTCCGTGAGTATTCCGCCTAACTTCCGCCTAACACACGCTTGGAGCGGTCACCCGCGCCCGTTTACCAGTTGTGATGGCTCCCCTATTGTGAGCGCGGATTGTCGCGCAAGCGCACATCGTCAGGCGGCTCCTACCGTTCTACCTTCGACCGAGTGCCTCATGACCTCCAATTCAGCTGACCTCGCGGATCGCTTGGCAAGACCGGAGCACACTGTTCGTCGGCGTCGCCTGGTCTCTGGCGGCTTGGGGATCACTCTAATCACCTTGCACTTTGTCGCTGCTCAATCGCGAACCGAACCGTCGGACGTGGTGAATGTCCTGGCGCAACCGACGGCCACTCTCATCGACACGTTCATGAAGCGTGCGGTGGAGTACGGCCAGTTCAATGGCACCATTCTTGTCATCGACCGCGGCCGGCGCGTCTACGAGCGGGCGTTCGGTGAGGCGAATAGGGAGTGGCACGTTCCGAACACCGTCGACACCCGTTTCGAGATCGCATCGATGACCAAGCCCATGACGGCGATCGTCATCATGCAGCTGGTGCAGGAAGGGAAGCTGCGGCTGGATGCGACGGTGTCCGAGTACCTCGCGTATTATCCGGCAGAAACCGGGCAGCGAATAACCGTCGAGCAATTGCTCAACCACACGTCCGGGTTGCAGCAGGACATCGGGTTCATCGACGACCCGATCGTCGCCGCCGTCAACGCGGACATGCTGTCGAACGATTCCCTGGTGAAGCTCATCTCCACGCGGCCGTTGCGTTTCGAGCCGGGGACTGGCTACGGCTACAGCAGCGACGGCTACGCGGTGCTCGGCGCCATCATCGAGCACGTGACGAGTCGCTCCTACTGGGACGCTCTGCGCGAGCGTGTGTTGCAGCGTGCCGGGATGTCGGAGACAGGCGTCAGCGTGCTTCGCCCCATCGTGCCGCGCCGGGCTTCGGGATACGCGCAGACGTGGGACGGATATGAAAATGCACCTCACATCGGCGTCACGCCGGCAGGGGGGCTGTACTCCACTCTGGGAGACATCGAGCGCTTCGATCGGGCGCTCTATGGAGGCGCGTTGGTCAACGAAGAGTCCAAGGGATTGCTCTTCGCAGCGCGATCCGTGATCACCGCTTACGGCTGGAAGACCTCCGAAGACACGCTTCGCAGCGGTGTTACTCGACGAGTACTTCGCACGACTGGAGGTCTTCCGGGCTTCGGCGCGGTCATGGTACGTGTGCCGTCGCTGCAGCGCACGATTATCATGTTGACCAACATCCGTACCATGACGTGGCGGCTGGAGGACTTCGCCGCCAGCATCGGTCGCATCCTCGACGGCGGACCCTACTCGTTGCCGAAACGGTCAGTTGCCGAGGCGCTCGCGTCGGACGTGAAGGCCCGGGTGTCGCCCGAACTGATCGATCGGCATTTCGAACGCACGCGCGCGGACACTGCCCATTACGCGCTGTCGGAAGCCGAACTCAATCGGCTTGGATACCACGCGCTGAACACCTGGCGAGACGTGCCCCGCGCGATAGAGATCTTTCGGCTGAACGTCCGTGCCTTTCCGACGTCCGCGAACGTGTACGACAGCCTAGGCGAGGCCTATCTCGCTCAGGGTGACACGGTCAGCGCGCGAGCCAATTATCGCCGGGCGCTCGAGCTCGACCCCAATAACAGCAACGCCGCGGACATCCTGAGGCGCATCAGCCCGCCACGCTGAATCGACGAGACGAGGCTGCGTCGTCCGCAGCTGGCGGCGCGCGTAGATTTGGGGATGACTGTTTTGTCACCAGCGCGCCGCAGCTTAGGCGCAATCCGTTAGGCGGTCGGTCTACGACAGGTCGTGTCCAGGGCAGCGTCCGCGTCGCAGCAACGCGGTCACAACTGAATTCATGAGCGTGCAAGACAAGCCGATGCACATCGAACCCTTTACGATCCGCGTTCCGGATGAGGTTCTATCCGACCTGCGAGCGCGCATCCGTAACACGCGCTGGCCTGATCAGGCGCCGGGCCCTGCCTGGGCGCAGGGGACCGACCTCGAGTACCTGAAGCGCCTGCTTAGCTACTGGGCAGATGGCTTCGACTGGCGGGCGCAGGAGCGCCGGCTGAACACGTTCCGGCACTTTCGTGCCGAACTCGGTGACATCCACGTACACTTCGTCCACGAACGGGCTCGGGAGGGGAATGGCATCCCGTTGATCCTGACCCACGGATGGCCCAGCTCGTTTCTCGAACTCCTGCCGCTTGTGCCCCTCTTGACCGACCCGAAAGCCCACGGTATCGACGGTCCGGCTTTCGATCTCGTCATTCCCTCGCTTCCGGGATACGGCTTCTCGGAACGGCCGGCACAGGCAAACTACCGCACCGTTGCACGGCTGTGGCATCAGCTCATGCACGGACTCGGCTATGAGCGCTATGGGGCCGGAGGCGGAGATTTTGGATCGGGTGTTACCACGTTCATGGCCATCGAGAATCGGGCGCCCATGATAGGCATCCATCTGACCACGATGGAATCCGATCTCTGGCCGCCGACAGGTGAGGGGACGCGCCCGTTGACCGAAGCCGAACGCGCCTATGTGGCCCAGGTGCGCCAATGGGACGAGGTCGAGCGGGGCTATTCCGCCATCCAGTCGACGAGGCCCCAGACACTCGGCTATGCGTTGAACGATTCGCCCGCCGGACTCGCGGCCTGGATTCTCGACAAGTGGCGTGCCTGGAGCGACTCCGACGGCGACCTCGAGGTTCGCTTTTCACAGGAGTTTCTGCTTACGATGCTCACGCTCTACTGGGTCACGGAGACCATCACCCCTTCGATGCGCGACTATTTCGATAACCGGTGGCGTCCGGCGGATATTCCACCCGGCTCTCGCGTGCAGGTACCCGTGGGATTTGCCAATTTCGACAACAATTTTGTGTCGGAGGGCAACCTCCCTCGGGAATGGGTGGAGCGGCTGTACGACGTTCGTCGGTGGACCTCGATGCCGAGCGGCGGGCACTTCGCTGCCGCCGAGGAGCCTGAGCGCCTTGCGCGTGACATCGCAGCCTTCTTCGCGGAGATCTGATTCCGCGCTCGGAGACCCAGTTGCACCCGGCAACGACCGCCTGACCTGCGCTTGAAGCTGGCGGGGTGCGGCGGCCGCCCGACAGAGAGGAAGTCTCTCTTAATTGCGGCCGCCGCTCCCCGCAGGTTAAGCGCGATCCGTCAGGCCTCACGTACCGGCTGCCAGGTCGGAGATGACATGCACTGGGTGCGCATTCTGATCCTGCTCTGCACGCTCATGGAAGCCGGATGGATGGCGTTCGACGGTAGCCGCGCCCTCGTCGTCGGTGACTTCATCACCCCTGCGTCCGGTCCCTATGCTGGCCAGCTAGGTCCCTGGAGCCATTTGGTCCAACGCGTTGGTCTCAATCCGCACGGCACGCCCATAAAGGTGATCTTTGCAGTGTATGGTTGGGCGTGGCTCCTGGCTGGCGTCGGGTTTGCGCGAAGCACGAGCTGGTCCTGGAGCGTCATGCTGGGCGCCGCCCTCGGAGCGCTGTGGTTTCTGCCGTTCGGCACCCTGCTCAGCGGGGTGCAGGTGGCGTTGCTGTTGGCGTTTCGCAGCCGGCTGGCCTCAGGCCGCCAGACATCGAGCAAGGGGTAAGCCACTGTGGATCCGCCCAGCTCTCTTCTCGGCGCGCTGCTCGTGTCGGCTAAGGTTCTCGGGATCGGTGCCGTGGGCTTCGGCATCGCCTGGTGGCGCGCGAGCAAACGCATCCGCCAACTCGAAGCGCAGCGACAACCTGATCCGCAGCCGCTGCTCGACCGCATGGATCACCTCGAGGGTACTCTCGATTCCGTAGCCGTCGCGCTGGAGCGCCTGGCCGCAGGGCAAACGCCGACTCCCGCCGCCAGCGAACCCCGTGGCGACGCGCCCGCCGAACTCGGCCGGCAGCCAGGGCGCCTCCATAGCGCGACTCGTCCGCCCGCACACGGGGGCATCTCATGCTCAGGCAAGCGATTCCCGTCCTTCACGTATCCAACTCAACCGTTGCGGAACACTTCTACTGCGAGGGCCTCGGATTCCAGCAGCGGTTTGCCTACCGCCCACACCATCCTGATGCAGATCCCTGCTACATGGGTCTGGTCAGAGATGGCGTCGTCCTTCACATCTCCTCATTTCTCGGCGACGGGGTGCCCGGCGGAGTGGCGACCTTTATCGTTGAGGACCTCGACGCCCTGCACGTGGAGTTCGTGACGCACGGCATCCCGATCGACCTCGAGCCCACAGACCAGAGTTGGGGCAATCGCGAGATGTATGTGAATGATGCCGATGGCAACAGCATTCGCTTTGTTCAGGGCAATGGTGACTGACCCCCAACCCTCGCTCACCTCCTCGGCTTCTGGATCCCTCCCTCGGTAGCTGACGCTGTGGCGCTCTGGGCGATCGTCGTGAGCGCCTTTCCGCCCCGCTTCGGCTCCAGCGAAGGGCCGAACCGCCGGGGGTTGACGTGACTGGCGATCTACTTTACTATATAAAGTACTTGGCGTCTCAAGCGTTGGTCTGCTCCGCGCGGGCGGCGACCACTTCATCCTGAAGCGCCAATAGATGTTAGCGCCGGGACAGACGGCGGCCGCGGAAGGCGAGGTCAGGCCGAACACTGGAGGGTCGTAGCCATGCTGCTGCCTGATCGACTCCCCAGCCTCGTTCTTCTCGTCGGCTTCTGGATCCCTCCCGCGGTGGTCGGTCGCGCGGCGGCAGATCTCGTCCATCGAAGCACCACACGTCCCTCCCCCGTACTCCTCTGCACTGTGCTGACGACCTTCGTCTTCGGGTGGTCCGCGGCCTGGTTTCTCTTCCACCTCAGCCGCATACCGCCGTACTTGCCCGGGGCCACACAGGATCCCACGCACGCACCACCGGAGGTCGTCGCGGCACTCGCCGTCGTAGCGAGTGCACTCGTGTTGCCTGGCAGCGCGATCGCCTGCGTGTTGGCGTTTCGCAGCCGCGCGCAATCGCTCGGGCGCACGTCTGCTGCGCGTCTGTCGGCCTGACCAGCGCACGCAGTTGACGAGCGCGCGCTGGTGCCGGCCGCCGCGCCGCGCCCTCGCAGCCGAAGCGCGATTCGTTAGGTTCAGGTCGTGACCCATCCCTCCGCCGAGTTCCTCGACCTGCAGGCCGCCCTGGCCGGTGAGTACTCGATCGAGCGCGAGCTCGGCCGTGGCGGCATGGGAGTGGTCTACCTCGCGCGCGACGTGCAGCTCGATCGCGACGTCGCCATCAAAATCCTCCCGGCCGGGCTCGCCCGCACCGCGGCGGCGCGCGAGCGGTTCGTCCGGGAGGCCCGCATGGCGGCCGGCCTTTCGCACCCGCACATCGTCCCGATCCATCGCGTCGGCCAGGCGGGTGGCTTCGTCTTCTTCGTCATGAGCTATGTGGATGGCGAGACGCTCGGCGAGCGACTCCGCACGCACGGTCCCCTCCCGCCGGCGGAAGCGACGCGCGTGCTGCGCGAGGTGGCGTGGGCCCTCGCGTACGCGCACGGACGCGGCATCGTGCACCGCGACGTGAAGCCAGACAACATCCTGCTCGAGGCGGGCACCGGCCGGGCGCTGGTCACCGACTTCGGCATCGCCCACGGTGGGGAGGCCGGCACCGCGACCGAGCCGGGGAAGATCATGGGGACCGCGCACTTCATGAGTCCCGAGCAGGCGGCGGGCGAAGCCATCGATGGACGCAGCGACATCTACGCGCTCGGTGTGGTCGGTTACGTCGCGGTGAGCGGCCGCCTGCCGTTCGAGTCGAACAACCTGCCCGCGCTCCTGGTGAGCCAGGCGACCGAGGAGCCGCCGAGCGTGATGCGCGCCGCGCCTGGGCTGCCTGCCGCTTTCGGCGCGGCGATCGACCGGTGTCTCGCCCGCGACCCCGCTGACCGATTCACCGACGGCGAGGCGCTGGCCGCAGCGCTCGCCCCGGCGCCTGACGCGCGGCCGGCACTGCCGCCCACGCTGCGCGCCTGGCTCGGCGCGCAGAATCCGCTGCTCGCCCCCTACATGGCGTGGTCCGGAGTGTTCGGTACACTGACCACGATCAACCTCGCCGTATGGCTGACTGGCAACCGGCCGGACGGGCCGGCAGACATCATGGTCCTCGCTGCGATCACCGCCGCACCCCTTCTGCCCGTCGTCGGTTTCCACCTCAACCAGGCGCGCCGGCAGTTCCGCGCCGGACACACGCTCGCCGATCTTCGGGCGGCGCTCGCGATCGGGCGGCGCGAGCGGGCCGAGACGGAGGCATTGGTCAACGACGAAGGAGAGAGCCGCACCGATCGCGGCCTGCGACTCGCCACGGTCGCCTCGGCGACCTGGCTCGCGGTCACCTTCGTGATGGTTCTGCTGGGTGTCATCCACGAAAACCGAGGCGGCCTCGCATTCATCCTCGCGCCCGTGCTCAGCACATTGGCGCTGGGAGCCGTGAGCAACGCCCTTGGCGTGCAGTTCATTCCCCCCGGGATCCGGAAGTGGTGGCAGACGGGGATCCGCGAGCGCCTCTGGAACAGCCGCGCAGGAGAGTGGCTCGCCCGCCGGCTCGGCGCACCGGAACGCTCGCAGCTCGCGGGTGCGTCCGCCTTTCGCGCGACCGAGGCAGCGCTCAGCGTCGCCGCGTCGGAACTCTTCGCGGCGCTGCCGAAGGAGCACCGGGAGCGGTTCGCCGAGCTGCCGGCGATCGTCACGGCGCTCGAGGCCCGCGCCGCTGAGGCGCGCGCGGAGATCGAGTTGATCGCCGCCCTCGTCCCGTCCGGCTCGGCGGACTCCGAACTGCTGGCTGTCCGGAAGAAGGCGGCGGCAGCGCATCTCGCCGAAAGCGTCGCGGCGCTCGAGGAAATCCGTCTCGACCTTCTCCGCCTGCACGCGGGCGCCGTGGATCTCGCGCCGCTCACGACGCTGCTGGACGCCGCGCGCCTCATTGGCGAGGACTTGAATCGACTCGCGGAGGCGCAGCGGGAAGTCGAGGACGCCGTCGGTCGCAGGCTCGGAGCGGGGCGAACGCCGACGCCCGCGTAGTCCCTGGCCGCCTGGCGCAGGCGCCGTTTATGGAAATGGAATTGCAGATTGGCCGCGGCTCGCAGCTGAAATGCAGACCCGTCAGGCCGCCACGCCAGACTAGATCAACCGCCGCGCGCCCCCGATAATGGCGGGCTTCCAGTTAAGCTTGGGCGTCAGGCACGAACCGCCAGGCCTGACAGGAGCGGTCATGAATCACACAAGGAGGTCAATAGCGACCGCGATTGCCGGCGCCATCGCGCTGGGGCCTGGTTCAATGACAATCGGGGCTCAGGCCACCGTTGATCTCGAGAACAGGTATGCCAACGTCGGGGTGATCATGGTCTGGCGCGTCGATGATACCGGGAAGCCCGTTGAGCTTCGCGGGTTCGCCAGCGGCACCCTGATTCGGGATCGCGTGATGGTGACAGCAGGTCACTTCACCGCCCCGGCGACTGCACTCGGCTCACTGCCGCCGTCGATCCGAATATTTGCCAGCTTCAGTCCGACCAACGCCAAGGACCCGACGACGTGGATTCCCGTGGTCGGGCAAGCTACCCACCCATCGATGCCGCACTGCCCGCCGCCACCTCAATGCGACCCGACCGACGACAGCCTGGTTGCTCCGCTTGAGCCAGGGATCGCCGACGTCGGACTGGTATTCCTCGCGTCGGCGCCACCCGGAATCACACCAGCGCGATTCGCCGAGCCCGGCACACTCGACCGATCCGAAGGTGAGCAGATGACGATTGTGGGATACGGCACCACGATGCCCCGAACGCGGCACACACCCCCGGACACCGCGATGTGGGATGGAAAGCGGCGCATCAGGACGACCACACTGCGCAGAGTCGTCGATGAGACGTGGGCGCTCTGGTCCATACCCAGCTTCGTCTGCTCCGGCGACTCCGGTGGCGGCATCTTCCTGGGCCCCAGTCCAACCGCGGCCAATGGGGATGTACTGATCGCCAATGTGAGCGATGGCGGTAGGGACTGCCGCCGCCACAACAACAACAATCGCCTGGACACGAGCAGTATTCAGAACTGGATCAACGACACATTACGGCAGCACCCGGGCGGGGGGGCCTGACCTCTCAGCTGGCGCAAGCCGCTGCGCGTTACATTTGCGGCTGCCGCCCAGCTTCGAGCACTTGCGGCCTGCTCCGGACACTCAGTAGGAGCACCCTTCATTTGTGAACGGCACTGGGTCGCTTTGCGCTGCAGCCGATCTCTCCGCGACCACCTGGCGGCCTGACACGCGCCTGGTGCAGCATTCGGCTGGGAGCACCCAATCATCCAGGCGTGCTGCAAAGCCGAATGCAGCTCAAGCGACAACCGTTAAGTGGCCTTCCTTTCGACCGGACCTGGCATGGCGTGCTCCTGCTCCTCGGTGATCACATCGACCGCCCGCCACTTTGACGAGCGACGGGTTCGTAAGGAACTCGCGGCGTACCGGAGCGCGGGGCCAGGGCCCACCACGCACGGGCTCCTTCGCCAGCTCGGCGCAGTCGAGCCGCTGCCAGCGTCGGTGCTGGAGATTGGCTCGGGGATCGGAGCCCTGAGCCTCGAGTTGTTGCAGGCCGGAGTGCAGCGCGCGATCTGTGTGGACCTGTCCGCCGCGGCGCTTGCGGCGAACGCGGAAGAGGCCCATCGACGGGGGGTGGCCGACCGCATCACGCGGGTGGAAGCGGATTTCGTTGCCATCGCTCCGAGCCTGCCTTCGGCCGACCTCGTCGCGCTCGACCGCGTGGTGTGCTGTTATCCAGCCTACGTACCTCTGCTGGAACAGGCCACCGCCCACAGCCACCACCTGCTGGCCATGTCATACCCCAGGGACCGTTGGTGGGTTCGTCTCGTGCTGTGGGTCGAGAATGCGTGGCGGCGGATCCGCGGCGACCAATTCAGGGCATTCGTGCATTCGCCCGCCGCGATGGAGGATCTGATTCGTGGCCGCGGGTTCAGGCGCGTCCGTGCCGTAGCGACCTTCGGATGGCAAATGGAGCTCTATGTTCGGAACGCCACCTAGCCCGCGCTTGCAGTTGCCGACCCGCAGGGCCAGGATTCCTGGAGTTCGCCGAGCTGCAAACTCCCCGCGGCTCGCAACTGGAGCGCGATTCGTAAGGCGGTGCATATACTGGAACCGGGGGCCTCGTATTCGAACCGCGGCGCCGTTGTCAACACAGGTCAGTATGATGAGGTTGCCATGAGCCCAAAGAAGCAAGCGCGGAAGTCCGCCAGGAGCACCACCGCGACCGACAAGACGTCCCAGGGATTCACGGACGATGAACGAGTTGCGATGAGGGATCGCGCCCGAGAACTGAAGGCGGAGGCGCGCCGCGGCCCGCGCGCAGGACAGGCGGACGGGGAAAGCGACCTGCTCGCGAAGATCGCCGAGATGCCGGAACCGGATCGCGCCATGGCCAGGCGGCTCCATGCGATCATCAAAGCCAGCGCGCCGGCTCTGTCGCCGAAAACCTGGTACGGGATGCCCGCGTATGCCAGGGACGGCAAGGTCGTCTGCTTCTTCCAGAGCGCGCAGAAGTTCAAGTCGAGGTACGCGACGTTCGGCTTCAGCGACGAAGCGCACCTCGACGAAGGCGCAATTTGGCCGACCGGATTTGCGCTGAAGGAGTTGACCACCGCCGCAGAGGCTACGATCGTCGCGCTCGTGAAGAAGGCGGTGAGCTGAGAACTGAGAGGGAGGGCCACATCATGCGACGTCTACAGCTCGCCGGCCTCGTATCAATCGTCATGACCGCGCCCGTACCCGCGCAAGTCCCGGAGTCTGCACCGCGCGCGATCCTGCTGCCGGATACCCTGGGCGCGAACTTCGCCGCGGCGGATACGCTCACCGGGACAAGCGGGCCCGCCGACTTCGATTTCCTGGTCGGCACGTGGCGCTTCACGTTCCAGGCTCGGCGCCGCGATGGCTCGTTCACTTCTGCCTTCACCGGGCATTGGGTGTTCACGAAGAAGCAGACCGGAGGCCAGGGTGTGCTGCTGGAGGATCACTGGCGGCCGGACGACGCCACCTCGACCTGGGAGGCCGGCACCTGGACGTATCGCGCTTACAACCCGGAGCGCAAGATCTGGGAGATGCAGGGCATCAACACCAATGTCGGCGCATGGCAGCCGGGACTGATGTGGACCGCGGGGGACAGTCGATTGCTCACCGAATGGTATGGGCCCATGCTGGTGCGGTTTCGCTACTTCGCCATTCAGCCGGACAAGTTTCTTTGGCGCGCCGATGCCACATTCGATCGCGGCAAGACCTGGATCTCGGACTACTGGACAATGGAGGTGCACCGCGTCTCGCGGTGAAACGCGTCCTGAGCGACAGTCCGCTAGTTCTGCGCCACGCCGAGCTGCTTCAGCATCCGCGTGGCGTTCTCATCGCCCGGCCGCAGCTCCAGGACCTTGCGGTAGTAGCGAATCGCCAGATCGTTCTGCCCGTCCTCCATGTAGGCTTCAGCCAGACTGTCCCACGTGTTGTATTGGTCCGGAAACGCTTCCGCGTTCGCCCGGAAGATCTCGATCGCCTCCTTCACGCGCTTCTCACGCAGCACACGATAGCCATACGCATTGATCACCCGCTCGACCGGCTTTGCGATGGTCGCACGCTCGGCCGACGTGCGATACACGCCCAGCGCGGCTTCGGCACCGCCTGTCTCCAAGGCATGCATGAATGAGCTCAGCGCAGCTTCCACAGACGCGTAAGAGCGAGCAAGGCTGTCCAGCCGGGCATCGAGGTCGCTGCGCGGCAGCCAGCGCCCTGCTCGAAAGACGCCACTGATGCGGCGCGTGTTGCGAATGTCGGTGAGCGGATCCGCGTCCAGGAGCACCAGGTCTGCAATGTGGCCGGCCTGGGTGCTTCCGACCGAGTCGGCAATCCGCATTACCTGTGCGGGTGTGCTGGTCGCGGCGCGCAATGCTTCGAGCGGCGTCATGCCCAGTGCGACAAAGATCTCCAATTCGGTATGCACCCCAAAGCCCGGTTGCGCTCCGAGGAACTCCGCATCGGTACCCGTCATCAACGGCACGCCGGCCTGCTGAAATGCCAGCGTGATCGCCTTCTCGAGATTGACGACGGCGCCGAGATACGGTGAGATAATGCTGCGGACGTCGCGCCAGCTATTGGCGTAATTGTTCAGCAGCGGTGACCAGTTCAGTCGCTGGCCGGGCGCTGCGTACGCCAGTTCCGGTGCTCGCAGGAGCACGTGAATACTGTCCGTCGTCATCCAATAGATATTGCGAAAGAAGACGATGTTCGGCGTAACCGCGAGGCCGGCGCGCTTGACCGCTCGCGCCAGCTTGGTGATCTCGGGCTTCAGCTCGTTGGCGAAGTCAGGTACGCGCACGCGCGCGAGCGAATCGCGCAACTGTGCACTCGCGCGACCGAACTGCAGATCGACGTACGGCTGCAACAGCCGCGCAAACGGCTGGTGCGTATAGACGATCTCTTCCATGTGGTCGATCGAGCTCTGGCGCTCGTCGAGCACGGCCTGAAAAGGCAGGTTGCGGGGCGCGTGGCCGACGACTCGCATGCCCCTGCTCCGAGCGACTTCATTAAGCGTGTGATACGCTTCGCGCGTCATATCACCGCCCCGGCTGCCGTACATCTTGATTACGTCGTAGTCGAGTGCCTGTTGCTCCTTCACCAGATTCGCTACTTCCTCGGGAGTGGTCACGCCCACCTGGGCCGTGGTTGGCCCCGCGGTCACGATGCGCGGCCCCAGTAGCGTCCCGCGATTAACCTCCTCGCGCATCACGAGGTGGAACGGCTGCCCGGCCATGTTTTGCACGGTCGTGACACCCGCGGCGAGAAAAAGGAAGAGCGGATCGCCTTCCTTGATGTGCACGTGCGCGTCGGTGAGTCCGGGGATCAGGTACTTGCCCCGGCCGTCGATGACCACCGCGTCAGGTTGCGCGATGGCGGTGCCCGGTGGGGTGACCTGCACAATCGTGCGCTCTGCGATCACGACGTCTGCCAGGCGGGAAGGCCTTGCAGCCGATGGTTGGATCACGGTGACATTACGAACGACGTAGGGCCGTTCTACGTTTTGCGCATGCGCGACGGGGGCCAATGCAATGGCCAGCATCACGACGAGGGTGACTCGCATTATGTAATGTGTCTGCAGGATCAATGGTGGTGCCCCATTCGACAGGACGAGCTTCGGAACGGTTGCACAGCATCGGCGCGCCCATGAGGCCGCGAACCGGAACGCCGGCGACCCATGTCCTCGCTGAATGCGCGGGGGTTACGGGCTTCGGGTGAGCACCAACGATCCGCGCCCCGAAGAGGCATACAGGCGATTGCCGCCGGAGCCGAGCGAGGCGCGCATCCGCTGCGGCGAGAACTCGCCGATCGGCGTCAGCGGCATTTCGTGCTCGACGGCGCCGTCGGAGAGTCGCGCCTGGAGCGTGCCGCCGAAGCCGGGCGGCAGCGCGACCCTCACCTCTCCCGCCCCGGTGTGGAGCTCCAGCGTGCGGTCGGCGCGGGCGGTGGCGACGCGCGCGGTGATCGTGCCGCGCCCGGTGCGCGCCTCTACGTCGCCGCCCACGCCGTCGAGCACCAGATCGCCGTCGAAGCTGGCCGCGGTGATGCTCGCGCCGACCGGGAGCTCCACCATGAGGTCGATGATCGCGTGATGCATCTCGGCCTGGGTGCCGAACCACGTATAGCCCTCCGCGCCGCAGCGCCCGTACGCACCGCGCACCGCGCAGACCGTCGGCCCCTCGGCGCCCCGCGTGGGCTCGAAGACGAGGTCGGATAACACCCCGCCGGAGAGCCGGGCGCGGATCGTGGCCCTGTCACCCGCCACCGGAACCACGCGGATGGATCCGACCAGGTTCCGCACGCGGAGCCGCTCGCCGGGACCGACGCCGCCGGCCCAGACGACCGAGAAGCCATCTGCCAAGCGCTCGACGACACCGATCCGCGCGGACGCGGGCGTGGCGAGGACCACGAGCGCCACCGCGATCACCAGCACGCCAAGCGAGAGCATGGTGTGGAAGCGCCGAGGGCGTCTGGCGGTGGTGACCAGTCGCTCGATCCGCCTGAGAAGGATGCCGCCGGTCGCCGCCGGTGCGAGCGTGCGCGCACTGCGCACCCCGACCAGTTCCTCGAGTGCAACGAGCGCGCTCGCAACTTCGCGCCGGTCACCTGCGACTGACGCCGCCAGCTCGTCGCAGCAGTGCTCGCGCTCTTCGCGCAAGGTCCGCGAGAGCCAGTGAACCACCGGATGGAAGAAGAGCAACACCTCCACGACACACTGCGCCAGGTTCACAGGGTAGTCGCGTCGCGCGACGTGGGCGAGCTCGTGCGCCACCACCAGCCGAAGCTGGTCGGGGCGCAAGTCGTCGGCGAGCCGGCGCGGCAGGAGCACCACCGGCCGAAGCGCGCCAAAGGTAAGGGGAATGCCCACGTCGCTGGAAACGCGAACCTCAGTCCGATGGGTGATTCCCAGCCGGCGGGCGAGCAGTTCGACGTCGCGCGTGACCAACGGAGGCGCGGGCGTCGAGCGCCGGCGGAGTCGGTGCAGCCGGGCGATCCCACCGGCGAGTCTGGCGAAGGACAGCAAGACACCCATCAGCCAGGCGATGAGCAGCCACGGCCTGGCGGCCCGCCAGGTGCGCGCGAGCCGGTCGCCGGGGCCGGCGGGGTTCGCAACGTTCCCTATCTGTCGCTCCGCTCCCGGCGCATCAACGTGCAGAGCGGAGGCCTCCGGGGCGCGCCGCGCCCCCTCGGGCACCAGGGCCACCAATCCAGGAGAGGTTCGAGCCAGCCAGCCGCCGCGGCGGGCCAAGGTCGCGGCCGGCGCGAGCGCCAGCAGCGCCAATGCGGCCATCGCGATGCGACAGCGGGCGACGCTGGCGCGGCCCACCAGGCGCAGCGCGAGAAAAGCGGCAAGCCCGACGAGGGCGCCTTGCCAGGTCAGGTGCACGAGGACGGAGGAGAGTTCGGCTCCGGTCGTGCCATCGAGCCAGCGAAGAAAGGGCCCCGTCATCGCGCCGTTCCCCTGGCGCGGTCCAGCAGCTCCCGCATACGTCGCAGCTCCTCCGGTGTTGCCCGCTTGTCGGAAAGGGCGCGCATCACCAGGCTTATCGTCGAGCCCCCGAACGCCCGGTCAGCGAGGCGCCGGACCAGACGCGCCTCCGTCCTCGCGCGCGGCTCGGCGGCCTCGTACAGATGTGCCCGTCCGGACTCGTCGCGGCGGACGAGTCGCTTCGCGGCCATGAGCTGGAGGAGCTTCAGGACCCCGGTGTATCCGACGGCGGACTCGAGCGCCTGCTGGACCTCGCGCACGGTGCAGGGGCCACGCTCCCAGAGCACCTGGAGGATGGCCAGCTCGCTTTCAGTCGGCAGGGGAAGTGGCATAGTGGGGCTCGGACGGTTGTTCGTACGAAACTCTTCGTACACAATGTCACCGGGCGGTGGATCTGTCAAGACTCAGGGCATGGGCGGGTCAATCTGGAACGGTTGAGTCGTTCAGTCACAGGGCTGGCGCGACGCAGCCCGGCCGCGGCGACTCAGTGCGGGCCCGCGCCTCGCGGCTGAGGCGCCATTCACTAGGCGGACCACGGCCGCGTCAACCTTTCCGCCCCGAGCGGCATCAGATTGACATGAACAGCCGCCTGTTCTCCATCGCCCTCTGCCTGGCGCTCATTGCGCGGGCCCCGTCCGGTCCGTCGCCTATCACGGTGGACTACACCGTCCGCGTGGACCGTGCCGACCTGTCCGGCATCACCGTCGAGATGCAGATTCGCAACGCGCCGGCCAGCTTTCACGTCGCCATGGTCACGCACACCGAGTACGATGACCAGTACTGGCGCTACCTCACCGAGTTGCGTGGTGAGTCCGGGCACGGCATCGTGCAGATCGCGCGGGAGGATAGCTCGCTCTGGCGCGTGGCCGCGCCGTCGGGCCTCATCACGCTCCACTACCGCGTCCGCTTCCCCACGGCGCCGCCGATGCAGCAGGCGTCCTGGAAGGCGCATTTGACGCCAGCGGGCGGTCTTCTGGGCGGGCCGCACTCGTTCCTCTATGTCGTTGGCGCCGAGGGATCGCCCGCAAGGGTCACCGTCGCGGTGCCCGACGGGTGGCGGGTCGTGACCGGCCTCGACACGGCGGACGCCCCGCGCACATTCACGGCGCCCAATGTGGAAACGCTGGTGGACTCGCCGATGCTCGTGGGGCTGGTCCGGAGCTGGCGATTCGACGTCGGCGGCATTCCGCACCAGGTTTCCTACCTGGGGCACGCGAATGGCACGGCATTCGACACCACGCTCTTCGTCGGGAATGTCGAGCGGCTCGCGCGTGAAGCGAGCGCGATGTTCGGACGCATGCCGTATCGCCATTTCCAGTTTCTCTTCGAGGACGGCGCGTATGGCGGGCTCGAGCACACGAACTCCGTCTCGATCGGTGCGCAGAGCGCCGACCTTGCGCGCGACCCCAACTCCCTGCTTTCTCAGCTTGCCCACGAGTTCTTCCACACCTGGAACGAGGTCCACCTCCGGCCGGCGAGCTGGATCGGTGTGCGTCACGTCCCGCCGGCGCCGACCGGGGAACTCTGGTGGAGCGAAGGCGTCACGCTGTTCTACGCCGACCTCCTGCTGCGCCGTGCCGGCCTGCGCACCATGGATTCGACCAGGGTCGCCCGACTCGGCCGCCTCATCTCGAACTATCTCGCGAATCCCTCGCACGCGCTGGTGTCGCCGGAGGCGACGAGTCGCGCATTCAACCAGCCGCCGGGCGCCACCGGGGATTACACGCCCAGCATGTTCACGCAGGGCGAGCTGCTCGGAACAGTGCTCGACCTGATGATTCGTGATGGGAGCGGCGGTGCCCGTTCGCTCGACGATGCCATGCGCACGTTGTCGCAGCGGTTCACGATCGACCGCGGCTTCACCGGGCTGGATGTGGAGCATGCGGTGGCCGAGGCCTGCGCCTGCGATGCGCACCCGTTCTTCGACCGCTATGTGCGATCCCCGGGCGCGCTCGACTTCGACCGGTGGCTCGAGGTCATCGGGCTGCGGATGACAGTTGCCAGGGCGCCGGCGCTCGCGAGCGACGGTACACCCGCGCCGGACGTCCGATTCTCGGCGAATGCGTACGCCGGCGACTCGACGGTACGGCTGAACGTCTGGTTTCCCGCGGCGCCACTGGGGCGCGCTGGTTTCCATACCGGCGACCAGCTCGTGTCATTGAATGGTGCCGCCATCCACGACGTGGCGGCGTTTCGGGCCGTTGTCGGGCGCCTGCGCATCGGAGACACGCTGCAGATTGCCGTGCGGCGCGGGTCGATGGTGGTCGACCGCACCGTGGTCATCGCCGGGTACGATCGGCCGACGGTGACCGTGGCACTGCGGGCCGACGCGACGGCAGCGCAACGGCGCCTGCGGGAACGGTGGATGGCAGGACGGTAACAACGGCGGGCCCATCTTCGGGCCCGCTCTTCGCGGCCTCCGCCACGGATGACGGCCGACCCCACCTAGTTCCAGTTGTCGATCTTCAGGTCGTCGGGCGCAGGCCGGCCCTTGCCGGTCTCGACAAGATCCCTGAGACTCAGCAGGAATGTCGCCCACTTGGTGCTGCAGTGCGCCGTGAACTCGACCGCCTCCCGCCAGTTGCGGTGCCCGAAGAGCAGCACGGTCATGTCGCCGTCCTGGGCCAGCTCGAACGTCGCATTGGTCCCGACCCATTCCGGCGGCCCCGCGACAAAGCGCCACTGGACTTCCCGGTTGGGCTGGAGCTTGACCATCTCGAAGTCCATCTGGCCGATTTCCTTTCCGTCCTTGTGGCGGAAGCGAACACTGACCTTCCCGCCGACCGGGGCCGATCCGGTCGTGTCCCTCGTCCACCAGCCTGCTACGCCCTCCGCCGTCGCGACCGCATCGTACACCTTCGACAGGGGCGCCTTGATACCGATCCGGTGAATGATGTCTACCACGTGATCCCCCTTGCTCTGGTTGATTCCTACTCTTCCGCTTCCACGAATGCCTTCAACCTCGCTGCTGCCGCGTCCCACTGGGCCGAGACCTGATCGAGATATTCCCGCGCCACCTCGAGTCGCTTGAGATCCAGCGAAAAAACATGCTCCCGACCCTGGCGGGTGTCGCGGACCAGACTGGCTCGTCCGAGCGAGCGCAGGTGCCGCGTGATGGCCTGGCGAGTCATGCCACTGCCTTCACTCAAACGAGTGATCGAGAGCGGCCCGTCCACCGACAAGCGGCGCACCAGGGCGAGGCGCGTGGTGTCGCCCAGTGCGGCGAACACCGGTGCGGCCTGGCGCGCAGCTCCGCCCCGGCTAGCTGACATAACTCGCCAGCTTCCTGGACTGGCTGGTCCATCCCGCGTCGTTCATCCGGAATGCCTCGGCCCGCCGTGAGCTCGGCAGCCGGTCGAAGCCGGACTCGGTGATCATGACGGCGGTGCCGCCGGCGGTCTCCTCCAGGCGGAATTCCACCAGCGTGGTCGGCTCCACCGAGTAATCGACCTTTGGATTCATCGGATACGGGTGCCAGCGATACGAGAAGTAGCCTTCGGGCTCGATCCGCTCGACCTGAATCTCCAGCGAGATATGCTCATAGCCCGGGAGGGTGAGCCGGCCGAGCACGGTTGCGCCGGCTGCGAACGGACGGTCGAGCTTCATTCCGAACCAGGCGCCGAACTCGCCTGCGTCCGAGATCGCCCGCCAGACCCGTGAGCGTTTGGCAGTTACCTCGAAACGCTTTTCGATCCGGTCGGTGGTCTGTGGCTGGTCGGTCTTGGCGGTCATCGTCGTTGCTGCTCCTGTGGATCGCTGGTGGAGGCTCGAATACACGCAACATTTACGTTGCATATTATACAGCGGCCCAAGAAAAAGCGCAACTGTTTGGTTGCGTTTCATCATGCACCTCCGGGATCGCACCTTCTGCCGGCAATTCGGGTCATGAGGTTGTCGCGCAGCTTGTCGCGTACCCGGGTGGCTGGTCGCCCTGGTCATGCGAAAGCGTCTCCCGGCATGGCGCCCGCTGGCCACGATCCTGGTCCTGCGCTAGCAGCCACACCACCGGAAACAGTTGCCACCTCACTACCGTATGAAGCAGACATGCCGGCGGCCGGCGGTCTTCCCGGCGGACCGTCCCCTTGGCATTGCGCGGGACGGTTGACCGAGTGCGCCCCGGCCTGCAGCTTGTCCAGGGTCGTTGGCTGGCGTCGCAAGTGAATGCAGGAGGCGAACATGACACAGCAGAGCGAGATTCAGATGTTCCGCGCGGTGTGGAATGCCGAAGCAGCCAGGACGATCACCCTCTTCGAAGCCCTGCCGCCTGACCAGTACGATTTCCGCCCCGATCCGCAGGGTCGGTCGATCGGGGAATTGGCCTGGCATCTCAGCGAAATCGACGCGTGCCTCACGTTTGGCATCGAGCACAACCGATTCCGCATGGAGGACGAACCGCCGCACTTGAAGCGCCCGCGGGAGATTCCCCTCCTGGCCCCCGGCTACCGCCGCATTCACGAGGAGGCCGTCGCACGACTCGCGACGCTGAGCGACGCCGACCTCGATCGCCAGGTCACGTTCTTTGACGGGAAGCCGCTCTCGATCCGCGAGGTACTCTGGGATCAACTCCTGCGGCACCTGGTCCATCATCGAGGCCAGCTCGTGCTGCTCTGCCGAATAGCCGGCGGCACGCCGCCCGGACTCTACGGGCCGAACCGCGAGCAGATGCGAGCCTTGCAGGCGAGCGCGAAGGCCGGGGCTGGTGTGCCGTAGGTCAGTGCTCGACGCCACCTGACCAGCGCCTGCAGCTGACGAGCCGCGCAGGCCTGGATTCCTGATGTTCCCGGAGCCGCGGCTGGGCCGCGGCTCGCAGCTGAAGTGCGGTTCGTTAGGCCGCCACGACCGACAACCCATGACTCTCAAGAACCGCTGGACGCTCGCGGCTGCCATCGGCCTCCCCCTCATCACCATCACCGCCTACCTCCTGTGGGTCTGGCCATGGCCTCGTGGGACGTCGGTGATGGCGGAAACCGGCCCCTACGTACTGAGTCTGCTGACGGGGTTGCCGTTCGCGTGGAGCCTTGCCCGTCGATCCGGGCACCGCGCGTTAGTGCTTGCATTCCTGGCCGGTGGCTTTGTTCTTTTGTGGCTCTACGCCCTCGTGCTGCTGTGTACCGCCCGGGGCGTGTGTCTGTGATGGTGCCGCGGCGAGCGGCCAGTGCCTCCGCTCAGACCGGCAGTCTTATGCTCGAGGCCAGTTCCTGAGTGGAAAGACGCGCCGAACCCGAGGTAGGCCTCCACGTCCCGCCCGGCGGCGTTCCGCATTGCAGACACGTACCCTAGCCACCGGCGTATTGGCGCGTGAAGCCGTCGAGCGCCGCGAGGATGAGCCCATGCGAGCCTCCAAGGTGTCCACAGCGGTTGCACCCAGGGCCGACCCGATCCGCGCCTACGCGAGGGCGCTCGGTGCGGTGGATGCCGCGATCTGCAGGCGGCTCCGGTCGGAAATCGCCGCCGAGCTTCCTCGCGCCGCCGCTCGAATCTGGCACGGTGCCCCGGTCTGGTTCATCGGTCAGACGCCGGTCGTCGGGTACAGCGTGACGGCCAAGGGCGGCGTGAACCTGCTCTTCTGGAACGGCCAGGCATTCGGGGAGCCGATGCTGAGCGCCGTGGGGAAGTTCAAGGCGGCACAGCTGCACTTCGATGCCGATTCCGAGATTGACTCGAAGCTGGTGCGTCGGTGCCTCAGGAAGGCCGGGTCAGATCTCTGGGACCACAGCGAGCTTCGCAAGCAGCAGACGCGCTGAAGTGCGATGGACATGGTCGCATTCGATCGACAGCCCACCCTCCGAGGCGAGCTCCTCGAGTTGCGGCCGCTCAAGGCGGACGACTACCCTGCCCTCTTCCGGGTGGCAGCCGATCCCCTGATCTGGGAGCAGCACCCGGAGCGCAATCGGTGTGAGGCGGCCACGTTCCGGGCGTTCTTCGACGAGGCGCTCGCCTCGGGTGGTGCGCTGGTGGCGCTCGACCGCGCCAGCGGCAGCATCATCGGGTCGTCGCGCTTCCACGGCTACGACTCCGCACAAAGCGTCATCGAGATCGGGTGGTCCTTCCTTGCCCGCGCCTACTGGGGCGGCCGGTACAATGGCGAGATGAAGCGGCTCATGCTGGAGCATGCCTTCCGATTCGTGCAACGGGTGATCTTCATCATCGGGCCGGAGAATCGCCGTTCTCTGCGAGCCGTGGAAAAGATTGGCGGTGTTCGCGCCGGTACGACGACCGACGCACAGGGGCGGGAACGGGTGGTTTACGAGTTGACGCCGGCGCTCTACGCACGGTCCCAGGGAGCCGGCGCCGCCTGACGGGCGCTCGGAGCCGGCGACCTGCGGAGGCCGCGATTCCAGACGTACGCCAGGCGGCACGCAATCGAGGTGAGAATGAGTGTGACGCTGACAGCCGACATGCGGGCCGTCATTCAGGCGGCCCACCTGTGCTTCGCGGCCACCGTGTCGCCCGACGGCAAGCCGAATCTCTCGCCCAAAGGGACCATCCGCGCCTGGGATGACCAGCACCTCTTCTTCCTGGACATCGCTTCGCCGGGAACTCGGGCGAACCTCCAGGCCCGGCCGTGGATGGAGCTCAATGTGGTGGAGCAGTTGTCCCGCCGAGGCTATCGGTTCTTCGGCCCGGTCAGCCTGCACGTGGGCGATGCCGTCTTCCGGGAAGCCACGCGGCGAGTGCAGGGCGAGGAGCAGGCCACCTATCCGGTCGCGGGCGTCGTGCTCCTGGCACTGGAGCGGGCGGCGCCGCTGGTCTCGCCCGGATACTGGAGCGTGCCCGACGAGGTCGCGATGCGCGCGTTGTGGCGGCAGCGGCGGGCGGAGCTGGATCAGGAATTCGAGGCCTATCTGGCCCAGGTCGCCCCATTCCGGGTGGCGCGCTAAGCCTGCCTGCGGCTCACCGCCGTAGCGTGCGATGCCGAGGGGCCCGGCCAGCAGGCAGTCGAACATGTGCAGCGACTCCAAGCGCCGGTGACAACCCTTTCGTGGAGGCGACTATCCGACAAGGGGAAAGCGCGCTCAAGGAGAGCTCACATGACGGTGTGGCTCCGTGTGCTGTTCCTGATGGTGACGACGACACTTGCCGCTGTGCAGACCTCCGCCCAGAACCCGCCGGCCTCGTCCGAGGATCCACTATTCACCGGGGACTGGGTCGGCCAATTCTCGCTCGGCGATTCCACGATGTTCGTGCGCGCGCAATTCACGGACGTGACCCCTGAGACGGGGGGGAGCGTCGATCTCCCCCAGGACAACACCTGGGGCCTGAAGCTGTTCGATGTTCGCCTGGCGCCCCCATCCCTCTTCTTCGCTTTCGTCTTCCGCGGGGACACCGCACGGTTCGAAGGCCGCGCGGACCGGGACAGCATCCAAGGAGAGCTCCGCGTCGGCTGGAAGCGGGGGAAGTTCCATCTGATTCACCGGATGGCATACGACTCCGCGGCGGTGCGGCGGCTCGCTGGCAACTATCGAATCGCACCAGACCGGGTGATCTCGATGGGGCCGATGGACGAAGCGGGCGGCTGGCTCGCCTTCTTCGATTCGAGGACCCGGCGCGGAGGCATCCTGTACGCGCTGTCGGACACGGTGTTCTTCACCGGACCGAGCTTCGGTATCGACTACCCGATCGCGATTCGCGCTGACGTCCGTCTGGACGCCCGCGGTGATGTCCGCGGGCTCACCTGGCGGGAGCGTGAGTGCCGGCGCTCGCGAGGCCACCCGCCTGGATGATCACGTGAGTGAAGACGTGACGTTCCAGAACGGCCCCGTTCGGCTCGCCGGCACCGTCACGGTGCCGAGGGGCGCCGGGCGGCATCCGGCCGTCATTCTGATTCACGGCGCTGGTGGCACCATCCCAACCCGGGACTTCGGCTATTGGTCCAGCTACTTCTCCGGCCATGGCGTGGCGGTCCTCGCGTTCGACAAACGGGGTGGCGGCGCGTCGACCGGAGACGCCAATACGGCCACATACGAGGATCTGGCCGACGACGTGCTGGCGGGCCTCACCTACCTGCAGTCACGCAGCGACATCGACCCCGATCGGATCGGCTTCTACGGCACCAGCAACGGCGGCTACATCGCGCCCCTCGCGGCCGCCCGGTCCGCCGGCCGCGTCGCGTTCATCACGGTTCGCTCGGGGTCGGCGCGCAAGGTCGGAGACAACATCGCCTACGAGGTGGGCAATGACTTGCGATCGCAAGGATTCTCCGACGCCGAGGTCGCCAAGGCTGTGGCTATCCGTCAACGCGTCACCGATTTCGTGATCAGCCATCTCACCATCGGCACCCTGGCCTGGGACTCGCTCAAGGCCGAAGTGAGCACGGTGACTGCACGAGCGATGGTTTCCATGGTCCCGTGTGCTCTGGGTGCCGCGAGTCTCACCGGCGGACAGCATGGCCGTGGCGTTTCTGAACAAGCTCCGAGCCGAATGGCAATACGACCCGCTTCCGTACTGGCGCACGGTGCGGGCACCCGTCTACATCATGCTGGGCGGTCTCGATCGCTCCGTGCCGACGGCCGAGAGCGCGCCGCTGCTGCGCGAAGCTCTGGCCGCCGCCGGCAACGGCGACGCGACCGTCCGAGTGTTCGATCGTGGCAACCACGGTCTCCTCGAATCCCGCACGGGATACGACCGCGAGGTCCAGGTGTTGAGCCACTACGTCCCTGGGTTTCAGGACAGCTTGGTTCGATGGATTGAGGCCCACGTGAAGCCGGCCGGCGTGCGCTGAGGCGCCGGCGCGGCCACTGGGCGGGCATTGTAGGGCAGCGAACGTTGCGGTTGACATCCCGATCATCGGCGTAGATTGACACCCATGACTCGTATGCGCGCTCTTGCGGTTGCGGCGGCCTTGATCTGCTCCTCTCCCCTGGGCGGGTGGCACGCGCCGAAGGACGAACTCGCGGCCCGCGTGACGATCTATCGTGACACGTACGGCATCCCCCACGTGTTCGGTGAGACGGACGTCAGCACGATGTTCGGCTTCGCCTATGCCCAGGCGGAGGATAATTTCTGGCGCCTCGAGGACGACTACATCCGGTCGCTGGGGCGGCTTTCCGAAGCGGAAGGCGAGCGGGGGCTGGACGACGACCGGCGCAACCGCGCGCTCGAGATCCCACGGCTCGCGCGGGAGGAGTATGCCCGCATGCCGCGCCACACGCGCGCGCTGCTCGACGGGTTCGCCCGGGGTCTGAACGCGTATCTCGCGGACCATCCCGAGGTTCATCCGCGACTGCTCACGCGCTTCGAGCCGTGGTACCCGCTCGCCTTCATCCGGTACAACTACTACCAGAACGGCTTCTTCTGGAGCGCCGGGCTGCGGCCCGGCGACCTCGAGACCGCGGCGATCGAACCGGTTCG
Organism: uncultured Gemmatimonadales bacterium; assembly: GCA_963817575.1. Taxonomy (GTDB): domain Bacteria; phylum Gemmatimonadota; class Gemmatimonadetes; order Gemmatimonadales; family GWC2-71-9; genus DASTCF01. The sequence continues at coordinate 130,621 of CAWFOY010000008.1, read as the reverse complement.
TGACGAGGGCGCCGGATCGAACGGCTGGGTGATCGGGCCGGCCAGGAGCGCCACGGGCCACCCGATGCTGTTCATCAATCCGCACCTGCCCTTCTTCGGCCCCGGCCAGGTCTACGAGGGCCACGTCAACAGCCGAGAGGGCTGGAACTTCACCGGATACACGCGGCTTGGCTTTCCCTTCCCCTACGTGGGGCACAACGAGTCGCTGGGGTGGGTGAGCACCGACAACCAGGCAGACCAGGCCGATCTCTATCTCGAGACGTTCGATGATCCGGCGCGTCCGCTGGCGTACCGCTACGGGCGCGGCTATCGAGTGGCGAAGGCCTGGACCGACACGATCGCGGTCCGAACCGACAGTGGGACCGAGCGGCGGGTATTCACGTTTCGCAAGACCCATCACGGGCCCATCGTCGGCACGCGCGGCGGGCGACCGCTCGCGCTGCGCATGGCGAAGCTCGATGGCGGCGGCTGGCTGGGGGAGTGGTACGCCATGACCCGCGCCCGCTCGGTGCCGGAGCTCAAGGCCGCGATGCGCCCGCTCAACATGCTGTTCGGCAACGTCATGGCGGCGGACGCCGGCGGCAACATCTTCTACCTCTATAACGCGGCCGTCCCCGTCCGGGACGAGCGCTTCGACTGGTCCGAGCCGGTGGAGGGCAGTGATCCGGCGACTGAATGGCGGGGCTATCACCCGCTCGAGGCATTGCCGCAGCTCACCAATCCGCCCACCGGATGGATGCAGAACTGCAATACCTCGCCTTTCCTGCTGACCAGCAGCGGCAATCCCGATTCGTCCCGGTTTCCGCGCTACATGGTGACGGAGGGCGATAACTGGCGCGGGCTCGTGTCGCGCCGGATTCTCGCCGGGACGCCGCGGTTTAGCTGGGAAGCCTGGGTCCGCGCCGCCTTCGACACCTACGTCATCGCCGCCGACTCGCTGCTCCCCGGCTTGCTGCGCGATGCCGCGGGCACCACCCGGCTGGCGCCGGCGATCGAGGTTCTCGCGCAATGGGATCGCCGGAGCGACACCGCCTCCGTCGCGATGACCCTGTTCGACCGCTGGCGGGAGGCGCTCTCGGCGGGGACGGCGGAGCTCCCCGCGTTGGACAGCGCGCTGGTGTGGCTGGAGCGCGATTGGGGCACCTGGCGGGTGCCGTGGGGGGAGTTCAATCGGTTGCAGCGCATCGATGAGCGCACGGAGCAGGAATTCGCCGATGCGCGGCCCAGCATTCCGGTGGTGGGTGTCGGCGGTCGGAACGGCGCTGTGTTCACCTTCTACGCAGACTCGGTGCCGGGCCAGAAGCGGCGGTACGGCCGGGGCGGCGGGTCGTACGTCAGCGTCGTGGAATTCGGCCCAACGGTGCGGCGGCTCGCGGTGCATACCATGGGCGCGAGCGGCGATCCCCAGTCCCCGCATTACTTCGATCAGGCTCCGCTGTACGCGCGCGGCGAATTCCGGCCGGCGTGGTTCACGCTCGACGAGATCCGAGCTAACCTCGAGCGGGCGTATCGGCCGGGGAGACGGTAGCGCCATGTACACTGCCCAGAGGCACGCACGAATGCGACCCTGCCTGATTCTCGCTGCGGTCTGCGCGGCGGGGTGCGCTCCTCCCGCCGCATCACCCCCTACCCCACCCGCGGGCGCGGTCGACCTGTCAGCCGTCCGAAGCGAGCTCGAGCAGCGGTACGAGGAGAATCGGCGCGCCTTCCTCGCGAAGGACTTCGACGCGATCATGGCGCTCCGGACGGAGGACTTTCACAGCGTGACGCCGGATGGCGCCCAACACGACCGCGCCGAGATGGAGCAGGCGACTCGCGCGCTGCTCGACGGGATCGACCGCTGGATTGAGATCACCGTCGACATCGACAGCCTCGACGTGTCCGGCGACCTCGCGCGGGTCGTTGCACGCCAGCATCTCGTGCGGATGGCCCGCCGGAGTGACGGCCTCGTGCATCACGTGGAGACCTGGGTCACGCAACGCGAAATCTGGCGGCACACTCCGGCCGGCTGGAAGCTGTATCGCGTCGACAGCCTTCGCGATCGACGCCGCCTGATCGACGGCCAGCCCGGCTGACAGGCGCTTGCCTCGGAAGCGCCGCGGCGGCCATCATTCTCTGCGTTCCCGGAGTCCCGCTGCGGCCGCTCAATCCACGCCGAGGCCCATCATGAAGCCGACAACAGCATCCAAGGCCAGGACATCAACGAAGCCCAGGACCCATGTCCACTACCATAAGGACGGCACCGTTTGGGCAAAGGGCAAGCTGCTGGACGGCGTAGCCACCGGGTATTGGGAGTGGTTCCGGAAAGATGGAGTCCGGATGCGGTCGGGGTACTTCGAGAACGGGGTCCAGGTCGGGGAGTGGACGACGTACGACCGGAAGGGCGCCGTCTACAAGGTGACGACGATCAAGCCGAAGGCGAAGAAATAAAGCAGGACCCGGAATGCTCCCGCAGCCGCAACTGATTCCCGACGAGTCCCGCACGGCGCAGGAGCCGCTCCGCGCTCCCGCCCGGGCGCGGCCCCCACGGGGAAGATTGGTGCAGATCTCCCTGGTAGTCCTGGGGCTGGCACTCGTGCTTCGGCTCGTCGCGATGCACGGCGTGGTGCTGACGCCGGAAGAGGCGTACTACTGGATGTACGCGCAGCACCCCGCCCTGAGCTACTTCGACCACCCGCCGATGGTCGCGTGGGTCATCCTCGCGGGAACTTCGGTCCTCGGCGACACCGAGCTCGGGGTGCGCATCGTCGGCAACCTGCTGATGTGCGCCGCGAGCGTCCTGCTATACCTCTACGGGCGGATGTGGTACGGCCGCCAGGCGGGCCTCCTCGCCGCGGCGGCACTTCTCGTGTTCCCGGTCTATTTCGGTGCCGGGTTCATCGCCACGATGGATGCGCCCCTGATGTTCTTCTGGACCGCCTGCCTGCTCGCGGTCAGCCTGGCGCTGCGGACCGATCGTCCCGCCTGGTGGTATCTGGCTGGCGCGGCGATGGGGGCGGCCATGCTGAGCAAGTACACCGGCGTCTTCCTGGGCGTCGGCGCCCTCCTGGCCGTGATGGCCACGTCACGCTACCGGCGGCACCTGCGCACGGTTCACCCGTACCTTGCGGCGCTGCTGGCCGTGGTCATCTTCGCGCCCGTGATCGTGTGGAACGCCCAGCACGACTGGGCGAGCTTCCGGTTCCAGTCCGTCGGCCGGTTCGCCCGCGGCAGCTTCGACATCGCGGACCCGCTGCGGTTCGTCGGGCTGCAGGTCGCGGTCGCGACGCCGGTGCTGCTGATCGGGGCAATCCTCCTGTCGGCCCGGCTGCTCCGCAGCCGGCGCCGGCTGACGGCCCCGCGCTGGTGGATCGCCATCTGCTTCGGCCTGCCGCTGCTGGCGGTGATGGCGTACAGCTCGCTGAAGCACACCATCCACCTCAACTGGACGCTGCCGGCCTACCTGAGCCTCCTCCCCGCCGTGGCGCACCGGGCAGGGATCGCCGCCCGTCATGCCCGCGTGAAGCGCGGCAGGCGCGACGGCCTGCGCAGCCTGGCGTGGACCGCGGCCGCCTGCACGATCATCAACGTCGGGCTGTTGGGGTACCTGCTCGCCGGGCAACCGAGACTGTGGACGATCTCGGCGTTCGGGCCGTGGCGCGAGCTGGCGCTCCTGGTCGAGGAGTACGAGGATCGCCTGGAGGCCGAGACCGGGCAGCAGCCGCTGATTATTGCCGACGGGAAATACCGGCTGGCGAGCGTGCTCGCCTTCTACCGCACCCCGCTGGAAGAGGGCGTCCCCGCGGCGCGCTTCACCAGCAGCCAGTGGCTGCTCAAGGGCAGCGGACTCGGTTATGAGTATTGGCTCCGCCCCGACGACTGGGTTGGCAAGCCCATGGTCTGCGTCGGTCACGGCACGGGCCTGGCCAGGGAGATCGAAGGCCGCTTCGACCGGGCGGAGATCATCGAAGACCCGCGCCTGAGGTCACTCGGGTACGAGGCGGCCCTCTGTTACGGCTATCGCGGACGCAAAGACTGAATGGGAAGACTGACAACGGGGCAGGCCGAAATGCCCGATGACCTTCGTTCGCCATGTTCTGGTCTTCGCGCGCTGTGCAGGTGTGGCGTCCTGCTCATGTTCTCGATCGCCGTTGCGGCATGCCAGCGGACGACGCTGGAAGCCTGCGCCGCCGGGCCGCTTTCACCTGGTGAGGCAATGCTCGCGGTGGATGGGGGAAGGATATGGTACAGGATTTCAGGGACTGGCCACGGCACACCGGTGATCCTGCTGCACGGCGGCCCCGGCTTCTCCAGCTTCTACTTGAAGCCGTTCGAGGATCTTGGGGACGACCGCCCGGTGGTGCGCTACGACCAGCTTGGTGGCGGCAAGGCTGATCGCACGACGGATACCACCCTTTTCACCATCGATCACTTCGTGCGCGAGCTCGATTCGCTTCGCGCCCACCTCGGATGCCAGAAGGTGCACCTGCTCGGGCACTCGTGGGGCACCATCCTCGCCTTTGAGTACTACCGAGCGCATCCGGAGCACGTGGCGAGCCTCACCCTGGGCAGCGCAGCCCTGGACATTCCCACATGGGAGCGCAACGCGCGACGGCTGGTGGCCACGCTCTCGGATTCCGCCCAGCGGGCGATCCGCATACGGGAAGCCCAGGGGCGTTTCGACGCCCCCGACTACCAGGCCGCCCTCAACGAATTCTACGGACAGTACGTGTGGCGGCGCCCGGTCCAAGCGGACCTCGACAGCACGCTGACGACGTTCAATGCGGCGATCTACAACTACATGCAAGGGCCGAGCGAATTCACCATCACTGGAACGCTGAAGGCCTATGACGCGACCTCACAGCTTGCGATGATCCGGGTTCCGACGCTTTACACGGTCGGCGAGTTCGACGAAGCTGATCCGGCGACTATCCGGCACTTCGCAGAGCTGACGCCAGGTGCGCAGGTGGCTGTCCTGGCTGGCGCGGCGCACCTCACGCCGTGGGACGCCCGGGACGAGAACGTGCGCGTGGTCCGAGAATTCCTTCGCAGGAGCGACACGACGACCGCAAGCCGCTGACTGCGCTTCCCGTTGCGGCCTAACCAGCGCTTGCTGCCGACGAACCGCGAGAGCCTGAACTCCGAACGATCCCGAAACCGCGGCACGCCCGCGGCTCGCAGCTTAACGCAGTTCGATGGGCGCCCCGGCGTTGCCCCGGAACCCCACATGACGACACGGAACCGTCGGCCACTCTGGACCTGTCCCCGTTGCAAGCGGCGCTTCGCCAACCGCAATCAATCGCATGCCTGCGGCCGCCACGACTTGGCCCACCACTTTCGGGGCAAGGATCGGGCGATCCGCTTGCTCTTCGACACAGTTCGCAGCGCGATTGCCGCTTGCGGTCCAGTCACCGTCCTTCCAGAGAAGACGCGCATTGCGTTTCAAGTTCGGATGTCGTTCGCCCAAGTGTCGACGCGGAGTTCCGGTCCTGGCTTCGGGAGGCTTATGCCGTCGGCGCCCAAGAGCAGCTCGAGCCACGCCGGGGCACCTAATCAGCGCCTGCCAACCACGTTGCCTCCGGCCTACAGTTAGGTATCCAGCATTGAGCCCGATTGCCCACGAAGAGCACGGCCACCGCGGCGCATTCTTCATCGAGCAGGACGGAAAGCGCCTCGCCAAGATGACCTACAGCCGCGTCAATGCCGCGTTGGTCATCATCGACCACACGGAGGTGGACCCCACACTCGCGGGCCAGGGTGTGGGGCGCAGATTGCTCGATGCCGCGGTGATGTGGGCCCGTGAGACGAACACCAAGGTCATCGCTACCTGCCCGTTCGCGAGCGCACAGTTCTCGCGTGATCCATCGATTCGTGACGTGCTCGCCTGAAGCTCCCGCCGCACTGGCGAGCGCACAACAATTTGCGGACGGGCCTCACAGTGCGTTGCGGGCGATGAAGAACCCGGCATGCCTTGGCTCAGGCTGCAGTTCACACGGGATGGGATCGGGATCGCCAGCCCGGAGGCAACGGCCGGAAATGCCCACATCCGTCCGGGTGTTGCGCTGCCAGTTGAGGCCTGACCAGCGCTCGCAGCCAGAGAGCCGTAAGGCCAGGGCTCCCGTAGATCACTGAGCTGCGCCAGGCCCGCAACCCGCAGCTGACGCGCAATTCATCAGGCGGCGCCACACGGCCGCATTGGGCACTTGCGCACCACAGCGCCCCCGGGCATCGTGTTTCGCATTACCTGCTGGAGGTAGACACATGAAGAACGTTGCCAACTCCCGATTCACGATCAAGAGCTGGGACGAGAAGCCTTATAGTGAGGGTCAGGACCTGCCAAAGCTGACACGAGCCGCCGTCACAAAGACGTTCACCGGCGAGATTGCAGGCGAGGGGCATGTCGAATACCTGATGATGTACCGGAGCGACGGCTCGGCCACGTTCGTCGGCCTCGAGCGAGTCGTCGGACACGTTGCAGGGAAAGCGGGAAGCTTCGTGCTCCAACGCACTGGGATGTTCGAGAACGGCGTGGCCAAGGAGTCCTTTTCCGTCATCCCCGGCTCCGGTACCGGCGAGCTTCGGAGCCTGCGCGGCGAGGGCATGTCCGCCGTGGGGCACGGGACTGAGCATCCTCTAACCCTGAACTACGAGTTGGGCTAGCCTGGTGCCGTGCAGATCCTGCAACGCGCTGCCGAACCTGCGCTTGAGGCTGGCGGCCCGCCGTTGAAGCGCGATTCGTCAGGCGGGCACGCAAACCAATACGCTGTGGGCCGTCAATTGGCAGCTACGGGTCAGGTGGGCCTGCGCAGCATCGCGATTCTCGAAGGGTCCAAAGCCGTTGTCGCGCTGCTGGCCGGTACGGGTGTCGTGCTGCACCGGCAATTCCGTCCGATCATCCACGCAATCGCGGCGCATCTTCACTTCAACCCAGGCCACAATCGGCCCCTCGCCATTCTTGAGGCGCTTGGGGCTGACGCGAGCGCCCACTTACGGGTGCTGGGCATTGGGGTGCTTATCTATGCCGGGGTGCGGTTTGTCGAGGCCGCCGGGTTATGGCGTGGCAAGGCGTGGGCGCTATGGTTTGGTGCCGTTTCCGCCGCAGCCTACCTACCTTTCGATATTGTGAAACTGTTTGAGGATCCTGGCGCACTGACGATGGCGTTGGTGATCGTCAATGGTGCGGTAGTATGCTATCTGGCACACCGAGTGGCCATTCGTCGGCCGGACGCGAAGCCCGTGCCCGGGACTGGCGAACCGCGGAGTAGCAGGTCGCCAACTTCCAAGGGCGTGACCGATGAGTAGCCAGGCGCACTCTCCAACTTCAACGCCTCAGCCGACCGCCCGCGAGCAGGCTCTCAGTGGACACATCTTTTCGGTATCCGCGGGACTCGTTGGCGTTTGCCTCACCGTCATCGGGTTGTTTCACCTGTTCCGCACTCCAGACAGGGTCCAGAGCCTTGCAGACAACCTGATCGCGATCGACGCAATGGTTTTCCTCTTCGCTTGCATACTCGCCTACCTGGGTATCCGTACGACCGACGAGCGCCGCTGGCGGCGCCTGGAGCGCGCTGCCGATGGCCTGTTTCTCTTCGGCCTCTCCGGCATGGTTCTCATCTGCGGCCTCATCGCGTATGAGCTCATCTAACCACACCCTGAGCGGGCCGCGCAGCAGCGTCTGCAGAGTCGTCGGGCAGCGCTACGACACCCCGCTCCCCTGAGCACAATGACCCAAGCCTCCGTAGCAGCTTCGGCCATCATCCGCGCACCCGCGGCACGCGTCTATGGCATCCTTGCCGACTATCGCCAGCATCACCCGCACATCGTACCGTCAGAGTACTTTCGCAGTATTGAGGTGGAGCAAGGCGGGGTTGGCGCGGGCACCCGCACCCGGATCGAGATGCGCGTGCTGGGCATGACCAAGCGCGTTACGCACGTCATCCGGGAGCCCGAACCGGGCCGGGTCCTCGAAGAAGTCGACACGTCCGGATACAGCACCACCACGTTCGTCGTCGACCCTGCGGACAACGGCACGAGCGCCAAGGTTTCCATTCACACCACGTTCGCCGTGCGGCCTGGACTGCGTGGCACTCTTGAGCGCCTGCTCACTGCGTCGGTCCTCCGGCGCATTTACGCGAAGGAGCTCGTGCGCCTCGGCGACTACGCTGCGACGTTGCCGTAGTGCTGCCTGACCAGCGCCTGCAGCCGCCGCGCGGGCCAGGATTCTCAGTGTTGCCCGAGCCCCGGGGGGCCCGGCTCGCACGTCACTCTTCTCCGGGAGAAGACCGCTAGAATGCGCTCCCACTTCGCGCTCCTCGGGTTCGCCATCCTTGGGGCTGGAGCCCTACCCGCCCAGGCAATCCTCACGCCCAAGCAGCTTGCCGCCAGTGTGCTCCCATTACCGGAAGCCCTGCGCGCCGATGCCGGCGTGCGCCTCGTGTCGCCGGGCGGCGTGAGCATTCTCCGACCCAGCACGAATGGCCTCATGTGCACCGCGGATCGTCCGGGCGATGACGTCTTTGACGTCCGGTGCTACCACGTGGACTTTCTCGCCGTCATGGACTACGCACGCTCGCTTCGGCAACAGGGAGTGGAGGAGCCCGCGCTCGATGCCCGGCTGCGGGAGGCGGCGCGGCAAGGCCTGATTCAACTCCCGGCTTCGCCGACAGCGGGCTACCGTATGCTGGGCCCGCTGAGCGGGTTCGATTCGGCCACGACCGCGACTACGGCGGCGATCGACAAGTGGCAGTCCATTCACTTCCCGTATCGCACGGCGGCCGAACTGGGCCTGCCGATCACGCGTGACAGCGTGATGCCCTTTGTCATGGGTTCTGGTACCTGGTGGTCGCACGTGATGATCGTCCACACGGCAGCCAGCGAGCCGTAATCGTGCCGCCTGACCAGCGGATTCAGCTGACGGGGGCGCGCCGGCTCCGGCGGCCGCGCAGAGCCCTCGCAGTTGAAGCGCCATTCGTACGTCATGCCGCACAAGGTGGAGCGCCCGGCGGGCGAGGGAGCGATCCGTGAAACACACGCGCATCCTCGTGACGCACTACGGCGGGCCCGATGCACTCCAGGTGCTCGAAGAAGAGTGCCCAGAGCCCAAGACCGGTGAAGTGCGGGTGAGAGTGCTGGCCGCGGGCGTTTCCCTGCCCGACCTGATGATGCGCGAGGGCGTTCATCCCGAGACGCCCGCGCTCCCCTTCACGCCGGGGTGGGATCTGGTCGGCGTGGTGGATCGGCTCGGCGACGGCGTCTCTGCACCCGAGCCGGGGCAGGTGGTTGCCTCGCTGCCGATCAGCGGCGCGTACGCGGAGTTCGTCTGCCTGCCGCAGCGTGAACTGGTTCCGGTGCCATCCGGGTTGGATGCTGCCGAGGCTGTCAGCCTCGTGCTGAACTACGTGACGGCGTACCAGATGCTGCACCGTTCGGCGAAGGCCAGACGGGGACAGCGCGTGCTGATCCACGGTGCGGCGGGCGGGGTCGGCACGGCACTATTGCAGCTTGGGCGCCTGGCCGGGCTGGAGATGTACGGCACCTGCTCGCCGCGAGGGGCGCCAGTTGTTTCCGGCCTGGGCGGGATCCCCATTGACTACCGGCAGCTCGACTTCGTGACGGAAATCCGCCGCCTCACCGGCGAGGGCGTGGACGCCGTCTTCGACGGCATCGGTGGCGCACACATCTGGCGCTCCCGCAAGGCGCTCCGTCCTGGCGGGAGGGTCGTGGCCTATGGTCTCACCTCCTCGCTGCGCGAGGGCCGGCTGGCTTCGGGTCGCTCCGGTCGTCGCCAGCGCTTTCGCGACATCCGCATCTTCGGGTTGTACATCGCCGGCGGCTGGCTGCTCCCGGGCCGGAAACGGGTGATCCCCTACAGCATCCAGTGGCTCAAACGGATGAAGCCGGCGCAGTTTCGACAAGACCTGGTCGCGCTGTTCGACCTGCTTCAACAGCAGAAGATCAAGCCGCTTGTCGCACAGCGATTTCCTCTTGCCGAGGCAAGACAGGCGCACGAGCTGCTCGGCAAGGGCGGCGTGACGGGCAAGATCGTGCTCGTGCGCAACCGGCCGCCGCGTGAAGCAGGAGCGGCGTAACAACGGCATGCGGCAAACGGCGCTTCGCACCGCCGGTAATGTCGAGCATCAGGTGGCGTCCTCCCAGGGAGGCTCTCCGTGCCTCAGATTCCGATTGTCTTCAGGAGTACACACCGGATTCGCTTTTCCGAGCTCGATCCCTACGATCACGTCAGCACCGGGAATTACGCGATCTATTTCGTCGACCACCGCATGCAAGGACTGCGCGACAATATCGGATGGGATCTCGCGACCCTGGCAACCTTGCCGTTCATGGTCTGGGTCCGGAGAATGGAGATTGACTTTCTGCGACCGACGCTGAGTGATCAAGAGATTACCATCACCTCGTTCGTGCGCGACTTTCAGGGGGCGGATGCGCTGATAGAGTGCACGATGGTGGATGCGGCCGCCCAGCCCTTGGCTCGCTGCCTGATGACCGTCGCGTATGTAGAGAAGGCTTCACGCCGGTCGGCTCCCTGGCCGCCCGAGGTCACTGCCCTCTTCTTTGAGGGGGATGTAACCTGAGCCGTTGGGACAGCTTCGAAGGTCTCGCCGGAGCGCTCAGCACAGAGGGCGGTTGTGTGGCGCGTCGTGGCTGTCCCGGGACCACCGCCTGACCAGCGCTCGCACCTCAAGCGCGATTCGTTAGACGGACGGCCGAGAGGCCCTTAGAGCGCACTACGGCTCCAACCCACAGGAGACTCGTGCAATGGCAAGATTCCTTATTGAAGTGCCGCATGGGGCGGCGGCGGCCGATTGCACCAAGGCGGTGGAGGCCTTCCTCAGGACCGGTTCACACTTCCTGACACACGCCGACTGGGGATGTCAGGACGGCGATCATAGGGCGTGGATAATCCTGGAGGTCGACAGTCGGGATGAGGCCCTCAACGTCGTCCCGCCCGTCTTTCAGGCGCAGGCGAAGATAGTGCGACTCAACACTTTCACGATGCAGGATCTCGAGCAGTTGCTTCAGCGTCACAAGGCATGATTGCTCCCCGTCCGATCGTGAAGGCCCCTGTCAAACCGGCGCTTGCAGTTGAAGCGCCATTCGTTAGGCGGCAATTCCTGACCCTCTCTTCACGGAGACTCTCATGGCCAACGGCATGGCCCAAGGTCGTTCCCTCGGAACCAGTCCAAGGCCCGGCGACGCGACCACACGCACCCTGCTCGCCTTGGGTGCATGCGCCGGCCCGCTGTACGTCGTCGTTGGGTTGCTCCAGGTCGTCTTCCGCGATGGCTTCGACTTTCGCCGTCACGCACTCAGTCTCATGAGTAATGGAGATCTCGGGTGGATCCAGATCGCCAACTTCATGGTGAGCGGCCTCTTGGTCATTGCCAGCGCCTTCGGCATCCGGCGCGCACTTCGCGGGAGCCCAGCCGGCACCTGGGGCCCGCTCCTCCTCGGCGTGTATGGTCTCGGTCTGATTGGGGCTGGGCTATTCGTCGCAGATCCCATGGATGGGTTTCCGCCTGGGACCCCGCCCGGCCCCCCCGTGAGTCCGAGTTGGCACGGCCCCCTGCACTTCGTCGCTGGTGGCATTGGCTTCTTTGCGCTGATCGCGGGGTGCTTCGTGTTCAGCCGACGGTTTGCCCTTCTGCGAGAGCCAGGGTGGGCGCTATTCTCGCTCGCCACCGGCCTCTTCTTTCTCGCCGGCTTCATGAGCATCGCCTCGGGATCGAAGCAGCCCTGGGTCGTTCCGGCGTTCACCGCCGCGGTGGTCCTAGCCTGGATTTGGCTCACGGCCCTTCCCCTGCGGCTGCGGGCGAACGTCTCCTGACGTAACGACCCGGGCTCCATTGCTCTTGTCGCTGCCTCCTGACCACCGCGTGCAGCTGACGAGCCGCGGGGCCAAGATACTCGGTGTTCCCCGCGCCGCGGTTGGCCCGTGCCTCGCAGTCGAATCGATTCGTTCGGCAGCGCCGATCAGCGCGCCTGGTTTGAGCGTCCGGAGCGTCGCTAACTGAACATCTAGTCGCGTAGGCCTCATCGCTCCGGGAGGCCGAGGTGCATCCCTTGCCGAAAGGGAGGTACTATGAGCAACAGTCGGGCGTCACGTCACTCCACTCCCGTTCATCCGCCTTTAGCGTGAGGTAGCCTGCCGTGCGCCCAGTCGTCACCGTGGCAAGCCTGAGTGTCCTGTTACTGGCCTCTGCAACGCAGCCTCGAGACCGCTTCGACTCACTCGTGGGAACCTGGCGCGTGGTCCGGTTCTGCGATCGTGACGCGACGGGCGCGCTGGCGGACCCTCTCGGCCCCAATCCGATCGGCTATTTCGTGTACACGGCGACCGGCGAACTGTCCATCCAGGCAATGCGTACGCCGCCGACCGGGCCCACGGCCGGCGAGCCGGTTCAACTCCGCTCGCTAGGTGACCTCCGCCCCTTTTACTTCGGGTACTTCGGCACCTATACCGTCCTGTCCGAATCCACAGTCGTGCACCATGTACAGGGCGGCACGTTTCCGGAGTACATTGGCACGGATCAGGTGCGGAGCTACCGCATTCGCGGAGACACGCTCTCAATTGGCGCGCCGCGGTTCGATTGTCGCGTACTGCTTCGCTCCAGGTAGAATAGCAACATGTCACTCCGCTTGACCGTCCTGGTTGTTGCCACCGTGCAGCTGGCCGCGCCGTCCGGGCCGGCGCGAACACCGCGTGCCTCCAGCGACTACCTGTACCTGTGGGCGTCCTCGGCCGACAGCTCCGGACCGGATTTCCTGGCGGTATATGATGTACGGGAACAACCGTCGGCTGATCGCTATGGCGCGCTGATCGCCACGCTCCCGGTGCCCGGGCGCGGCAACCGAACGCACCACACCGAACATGACATGCCGGCCGACCGCCAGCTGTTCGCAAACGGCTACGGCTCCGGGCAGTCGTTCATCTTCGACCTATCGAACCCGTCCGCGCCGCGCCTGGTGAGGCAATTCGGTGACGTGAAGGGGCTGATGCATCCGCACAGCTTCTGGCGACTCCCCAGTGGCAACGTGCTGGCGACGTTTCAGATGCAGCACGACTCGCTGGGCGTGGCGCCGGGCGGCCTGGTCGAGCTGACACCGCTGGGGGAGCCCGTGCGCTCCGCGTCCTCCAACCTTGCCGGGGTCGACCGCCGCGTCCGCCCGTACTCGGCGGCCATTCTCCCGGCGATCGATCGGGTCGTCGTGACGACCACCGACATGGACAATGCGGACACCACGCGTGCGCTGCAGTTCTGGCGCCTGTCGGATCTGTCGCTGGAGCACACGATCGAGCTGCCGAATGGGCCGCGCGGCGATGAGGGATACCGTTCCGCCGAGCCGCGCGTGTTAAGTGACGGCAGAACAGTGCTGGTGTCGACCTTCAACTGCGGCCTGTACCTGCTCGACGGCATGACGAGCCAGATGCCGACTGCCCGCCTGGTCGCATCGTTTCCGCGAAAGCCACTCACCTACTGCGCAGTGCCGGTCGTGGCCGGGAAGTACTACCTGATCACCGTGCCGGCCTGGAGCGCGGTCGTGAGCCTCGACGTGTCGGATCCGGCGCACCCGCGCGAGGTGTCGCGCCTCACCCTCGGCAGTGAAGACGTGCCACACTGGATCGGGATCGAGCCGAATCACCAGCGCGTGGTTATCACCGGCTATCGGGCGATGAAGACGCGGGTGGTGATGGCGCGCTTCGACGAGACGAGTGGGTCGCTGGCACTGGACGAGCGATTCCGCGCTGCCGGAAGCGCGGAACCGGGGCTGAGCCTGAAGGGCATCACGTGGCCGCATGGTGGAACCGGCGACGCGGTGCCGCACGGGGCGGTGTTCAGCCGGCCGTAGGGAACTGCGGCGGCCTCACGGGGCCTCGTGGCAGCAGCGCAGGTCGTCAGGTGGCACACTCCTCAGACCAAGCCAGGTGCGATGTCCAGGCTTTTCGTCGTCCTAGGCGCAACGATCGGCGGCGCCGCAGGCTGGTGGCTCGGTGCGTTCGTCGGGACCATGACGGCGTTCTTCCTGAGCGTGATCGGAACCGCACTCGGTGTGTACGTGGGTCGGAGGTTCGCTGCCGGCCTCGACGGCTGATGGTGCCGCCCGACCGGTGCCTGCGGCTGGCTGTTGGCAGTCACCTTGAATCGCTTCGACGGCCGGCAGTTCACCCACATCCCTCACTGAAAGGCACCAGACCACATGCGCCGAGTACTTGTCGCACTCGCCCTCGCGGGATCGACCGGTGTGCACTCTGCAGCCGCTCAGGATCCAGCGGTCATGGCGACCGTGAACCAATTCGTCGGCAGCTTCAATCAGGGTGACACGAAGGCGGCCGCCGCAGCGTGCGCCGACCAGACTGCGATCATCGACGAGTTCCCGCCGTACGCCTGGGACGGGGCGGGAGCCTGCCAGAAGTGGATGGCCGACTACGACGCGGACGCCAGGAGGAACGGCATCACCGACGGCGTCGTCACCCTCGGCACGCCGCGGCACGTCGACGTCGCGGCGGATCGCGCCTACGTCGTGGTCCCGGCCGATTACGAGTACAAGAGGAACGGGCAGCCGGTGAAGGAAACCGGGTCGATCCTCTCGGTGGCGCTTCAGAAGAGTGCCGCCGGGTGGCGCATCACCGCATGGTCCTGGGCGAAGAACTGAGCGACGGTCGGTCACCGCGCCGGGGCTGCTTGCTATAGTTCTCCCGGAGGAGCCTGATCGGTGAGCTCCAGGATCGGGGGCTCCAGGAGGCGACAGATGCAGCAGCGCAAACTTGGCAGCAGCGGCCCGGAGGTCTCGGCACTCGGGCTCGGCTGCATGGGCATGAGCTACGGCTACGGACCGGCAGGGGACACGCAGGAGATGATCGCGCTGATCCGGTCGGCCGTCGAACGCGGCGTCACGTTCTTCGACACCGCCGAGATGTACGGTCCGTTCACGAACGAGGAGCTCGTGGGCGAGGCGCTCGCACCGTTCCGCGGAGAGGTGGTGATCGCCACCAAATTCGGCTGGGACGTCGACCCGCAGACAGGGGAGCACCATGGCGGCCTGAACAGCCGTCCCGGGCATATCAAGGTCGCGGTCGCGGGGATGCTGAAGCGCCTGAGGACCGACTACATCGACCTCTTGTACCAGCACCGCGTAGACCCCGACGTGCCGATCGAGGACGTCGCTGGTACGGTGAAGGACTTGATTCGGGAGGGCAAGGTGAGGCACTTCGGCCTCTCGGAGGCCGGGGTGCGGACCATACGGCGCGCCCATGCGGTCCAGCCGGTAACGGCCCTCCAGAGCGAGTATTCGCTGTGGTGGAGGGAGCCGGAAGCGGAGATCCTGCCCACCCTCGAGGAGCTCGGCATCGGGTTCGTTCCCTTCAGCCCGCTGGGCAAGGGCTTCCTCGCGGGGAAGATCGACGAGACCACGACCTTCGACAGCTCCGATTTCCGCAACACCGTCCCGCGCTTCGCGCCGGAATACCGGATGGCGAATCAGGCCGTGGTGGATCTGGTGCGCGGGATCGCCGCGAAGAAGCAGGCGACGCCCGCGCAAATCGCGCTCGCCTGGGTGCTGGCCCGGAAGCCGTGGATCGTGCCGATTCCCGGTACCACGAAACTCCACCGCCTGGAGGAGAACCTCGGCGCGACTGCGATCGACCTTACGCCCGACGACCTTCGTGACATCGAGAACGCCGCCGCCCGGATTCCGGTGCACGGGGCGCGATACTCCGAAGGCTCGCAGAGGTGGATCGATCGCTGATTGGCACGGCGGTCGTGTCGACCGAAGGGGGTTCCGTATGCGAATTGGCATTCTTGGTTCGGGGCTGATGGGCGGAAAGCTCGGAACGATCTTCGCGCGCGCCGGGCATGAGGTCGCCCTCACGCTGATCTTCATCGGCATCCACAACGCGTGGGACGCGGTGGCGTACCTGGCGGTCCAGCACAGGTCGCAGCCACCCGAGTGAACTGGAGGCCGCATGCCCCACGGCAAGATCTGTTATCTGGAAATCCCGGCGAAGACCGCCGAGGCATCCGCCGAGTTCTACCGCAGCATCTTCGGCTGGACAATCAGGCGGCGTGGTGACGGCGAGCTGGCCTTCGATGCCACCGGCGGCGTGAGCGGGACGTGGGTGAAGGAGAGCGACCGGACTCCTGACGAGCGCACGCGAACCTACATCATGGTGGATGCCATCGCGGACACCCTGAAAGGGATCGAGGCCGCGGGTGGCCGGGTGCTGACGCCCCGGACCGAAATCGGCCCGGGCATGGGCGCGTTCGCGGCATTCGCGGACCCCGTGGGAAACGAGTTTGGCCTGTACGAGGAGCCAGGCCGCTGAGCGGTGCGGCGCTTGTCTCCGCGGCCCTGCCCATCCTGGCGGTCTTGGCCCTCGTGTTCGGCCGCTTCTGCTTCGGATCGTTCCTGTTCCACCTGTTGCGCGGCAGGGTCTCCTTCGCACTCCGGACGCTGCCCTGGGGCCCTGGCGCTTGAGCAGCGCTTGCGGTCCGCGAGCCGTACGAGTCTAGTTTCCCGGAGTCTCCCGGCGTCGCGGTTGCGCAGCACCCTCTGCGCTCCCTGCCCCGTTGCTGCGAGTTCCACATTCCTCATGGAGGCCCCTCCCATGACATCCGCCACCCTGGCCGCCGTGGCCGCGCTCGCGCTCGTGGCCTGCGCCCCCAAGCCCGACCCCCGCATCGCCGAGATGGACGCCCGCGTGAAAAGCGAACAGGCCCATCTCGCCACCTTCGACGATCTCGATTTCAATGCCTTTTCTGGGCAAAAATGGGATGAATTCAGCCGGAGCCATGGGCCCGACATCACCGTGCACTGGCCCGACGGCCGCACCACCAAGGGCCTGCCGGCCCACATCGAAGACCTGAAGGGGATGTTCGTCTACGCTCCCGACACCCACATCAAGGAACACCCCATCAAGATCGCGTCGGGCGAATGGACCGCGGTGATGGGGGTCATGGAGGGCACGTTCAGCGCGCCGATGCCCGTCCCCGGCGGGAAGCCCATTCCCCCCACGGGAAAGCCGTTCAAGCTGGCCATGACCACCATCGGGCACTGGACGAACGGCGTGATGGACGAGGAGTGGCTATTCTGGGATAACCACGCGTTCATGCAGCAGATCGGGATCGCACCGCAGTGATGGCGCAAGCTCGTCGAGCGGCGCCTTCGTGCGGGCTACTTGACCGGGGCGTGCAGCAGTGGGAGGTGCGGTCATGTCACTAGCCTGGTTATGGGGCATTTTCCTCGTTGGGGCGATGCTGTTGCTCGCGGTCTCGGGCACCTTGTTGGCACGGCGCTGGGTCGGCGTGGAGGTGCTCAAGCTCAACAACGAGGTGGCAGGCTTCATCTACGCCGTCATCGGCGTCTTGTTCGCGGTGCTCCTTGGGTTCACGGCCATCATCGTCTGGGAGCGGTTCGACAAGGCGCAGGCCGGCGTCGAGCAGGAAGCGAACGAGCTCGCCGACCTGTTCCGCGACGCCCAGGTGTTTCCCGACGACGTCCGGAAGGAGTTGGTGACTCACCTCCGCAACTATGCCAGGCTCGTCGTGGAGAAGGAGTGGCCGGCCATGGCCGAACAGCGAGCAAGCCCCGAAGCCTGGGAGGAGTACAACCAGCTGTGGCGGACCTACCACCGGTTCCGGCCGCAGAATGATCACGAAGGGGCCTGGTATGCGCAGTCGCTCACGAGGCTGAACCAGATGGGCGACCAGCGCCGACTGCGCCTGCTGAGCAGCCGGTCAGAAGGCGTACCCGGCGTAATGTGGGTCGTCCTGCTCAGCACCGGCGTCATCACGATCGGCTTCAGCTTCCTCTTCGGCACCAGAAATGCCACGGCCCAGGTCTTGATGACGTCAAGCCTCGCGGTGACCATCGCGCTCGTGCTGTTCTCGATCCTGGCGCTGGAGCAGCCGTTTGCGGGGATTACCCGCGTGGACCCTCATGCGTTCAGTCAGCTTGAGGACATCATCGACGTCTGGGGCCGGTCCGGCGCTCTGTCCCGCTAGCGGTAGCGCGGTGCACGGCACCATCTGACCCCGCCTCGGCAGGCCCGCGGTGCGCAGCCGACACGCACCGCGTTCGGCAGCCTTCCATCGATACGGATCATGATTCGAGCCCTTCCGGCAATGTCGCTCCCGACACTGGCGGCGGCGGCCGTGCGTCGACAGTGGATCGCGAAGCGGGCGAGCCGCCAGACCTTGCGGCGTTCGTTCTCGACCCACCTAATTGTAGGCGGGGTACCTATCCGGTTCGGGAAAGGGGCTGCTGGGGCGCCGGGACCTGCGCACGACGATCAACGACACCCATGTCCTGCCGAGTGGTGCGCACGGTCTCCGAGACGTGCGAAGCGGCCCTCGGGCGTGGTGCAGGAGATAATCATGAAAGCAAGGATCAGGCGCGCTGTGATTCTGCTTGCTGGCGCCGTGGTGGCACTCACGGCGTGCGGTGACGACAAGCCGGCCGCGCAGAAGGCGGAGCCCATCGAGGAGGCCGAGGCCCCGCTGCCGCCCTCGGACCTCGAAACCCAGCTGCCGCCTTCGGTGCGCGAGTCCGTGCTGAAGCCGTTCACCGGGGACCTCGACGAACTGGTCAAGCTACGGGCGGTTCGGGTCGGTGTGACGTTCAATCGCACGTTCTATTTCGTCGACCGGGGCGTGCAGCGCGGCATCGCGTACGAGTACGGCCAGCTCATGGAGGAACGGCTCAACAAACACTTCCGGACCGGCACCGGCAACAGGATCCACGTGATCTTCTGCCGCTGCCGCGCGAAATGCTGCTGTCGGCGCTCATCGATGGCAAGGTGGATCTTGTTGCGGCGCAGGTTCCGGTAACGCCTGAGCTGGAGAAGCACGTCGCCTTCAGCGATCCCACCCGGACGAACGTCAACCGGATCCTGGTCACCGGTCCCGGCGCGCCGGCGATTGCCTCCGTCGAGGACCTCTCCGGCAAGGAAGTCTTCGCCCGCGAATTCGGCGGGTACCAGCAGAGCCTGCTCGCGCTCAACGAGAGGTTCAAGGCCCAGGGGAAGGCGCCGGTGATGATCCGGGACGCCCCGCCGAACCTGGAGGACGACGACCTGCTCGAGATGGTGAACGCCGGACTGATCCCCGCTGTCGTGGTCGACGACTATCTCGCCGCCTTCTGGAAGAAGATCTTTCCGAGCCTCCTCGTCCACGACAGCATGCCGCTGCGCACCGGCGGCACCCTGGCCATCGCCGTCCGCAAGAACAACCCGCAGGTGCTCGCGGCGCTTAACACCTTCATGGGCAAGTTTGGCCTGGGATCGGCCTTCGGCAATCAGGTCGAGCGACGATACCTCGTCAACGCGACCTACGCGAAGCGCGCCACGTCCGAGGAAGGGCGCAAGACGTTCCTGGCGGTCGTGGACCTCTTCCGGAAGTACAGCGACCAATACAAGGTGGATTTCCTGCTGATGGCCGCCCAGGGATTCCAGGAGTCCCGGCTCAATCACCGCGCCCGGAGCCCGGTCGGTGCCATCGGCATCATGCAGATCATGCCGGAGACCGGCAGGGAACTTCGCGTCGGCGACATCCGGGAGCTCGAGCCGAACATCCATGCCGGCGTCAAGTACATGCGCACCGTGCGGGACACGTACTTCGGGAACGAGCCGATGGACGACCTGAACAAGGCGCTGTTCACGTTCGCGGCGTACAACGCGGGGCCGGGCCGGGTTCGCCAGCTGCGGAGGATAGCCGAGGCGCGAGGACTGAACCCGAACATCTGGTTCGGGAACGTGGAGCAGATCGCGTCCGAGCGCATCGGGCGCGAGACCGTGACCTACGTCTCCAACATCTTCAAGTACTACATCGCCTACCGGCTGGTCCTCGAGGAGGCGGAGCGCCGGCAGGCGGCCAAGGCGGCGGTGAACGGGAAGTAGACATCGTAATCGTGGCGCATGCCGTCTGCCTGCACGGCGTTGTCGCCATTGGGCGTAGCGCCGGCGGAGCTGCGCTGCACAGCTGAAGCGCGATCCGCTTAGTGGCCCGCGCCCTGGGACAACGGCTGCCGGCCGAGGTCACCGCGGGCTTGTGGCAATGGTCGCAGCGGGCGGCCGAAGCGAACCCAATCAGCGAGAGGGAATCCAGCCATGATCCGTGACCGCAGCTTCGCCCGACTGACCGCGCGACTCGCCCTGTGCGCGGCGCTGGTAACGCCCGCCGCCGCCCAGCAGCTTACCCCGGGCGAGCGGGCGCGGGTCGACAGCGCCGCGGTCGCGGTGCTCGCCGCGACAGGCGCGCCGAGCGCGTCGGTGGCCGTCGTGCGCGGAGGTGTCCTTGCGTACGAGCACGCCTACGGCGAGGGCCGCATCGGGACGCCCGCGACCACGGCGATGCGCTACGCCATCGGCTCGGTGAGCAAGCAGTTCACCGCCACGGCAATTCTCCTGCTGGCCGAGGAAGGCAAGCTGTCGCTCGACGACAAGGTCGCGCGCTGGTTCCCGGACCTGACGCGCGCCGGCGAGGTGACGCTGCGCCAGCTGCTCTCGATGACGTCGGGGTACCAGGATTACTGGCCGCAGGATTATGTCTTCACCGCCATGCAGGCGCCGACGACCGCGGATGCCATCATGAAGCGGTGGGCAGGGCAGGCGCTCGACTTCGACCCCGGGACCGCCTGGCAGTACAGCAACACCAACTACGTGATCGCCGGCGCCATCGTCGAGCGCGTCTCTGGCATGCCCTTGATGGAGTTTCTCCGCCAGCGGATCTTCCGCCCGCTGGAAATGACCTCGGTCGCGGACTTCGACGCCGGCCCGCTCGGCCCGGCCGACGCGGGTGCCTACCTGCGGAACGGCCTCGGGCCCCTGCGGAATGCGCCGAAGGAAGGGCCGCGGTGGCTCTTCGGCGCGGGGCAGCTCGCCATGACGGCACACGACCTGGCGCTTTGGGACCTCGGCGTGATCAACCAGGCGGTCCTCAAGCCGGCCTCGTATCGGACGCAGCAGACCACGGGCGTGCTCGCCAACGGCACATCGACCGGATATGGGCTGGGGGTGGACGTGGACATGGTTCGCGGACACCGGCAGATCGAGCACGGCGGGGCAGTCTCGGGCTACACCACCGCCAACCTGGTCTTCCCCGACGACAAGGCGGCGATCGTGGTGTTCACGAACATCTATCCCGGCGGCGGCGGCGCCCCTGGCCGGCTGGCCGGCCGCATCGCGGGCATCCTCCTCGCCACCGCCGACACCACGGACGCCGCCGCGGCCGCCCTGGCGCGCCGGGTCTACGACGGGCTGGCCCGGGGCACGATCGACCGGAGCCTTCTCACCCCCAACGCGGACGCCTTCTTCACGGCCGAGGTGCTGGCGGACTACGCCGCGAGTCTCGGGCCGCTGGGCATTCCGGCGGAGTTCTTGCCCACCGGTTCACAGCTCCGGGGCGGGCTGCGCATCCGCGGATACCGGATCCGCGCTGGCACCACGGCCCTGTACCTCACCATGATGACCCGGCCGGACGGGAAGATCGAGCAGTACATCGTCGAGCGGGGAGGATAGGCGAACCAGCAGCAGGCTGGCGCGGAGCGGTTTCGACGGCGCGCGCATCGGCGCGCGAATCGTACGGCCGCCAGGCGCTGCCGTCCGGTTACGGGCGCGCTTCCTCTTCCAGCGTCTTGCTGATTCGAAACACGTGCCCATCCGGATGCCGCACGTGCATCTCGCGGGTGTTCCACGGATGGTCGGTGGGCGGCCAGGTGACGTCCAGCCCCTCGGCCAGGCAGTGCCGGTATATCTCGTCCACGTCGTCCACCCAGACTGACATCCACACACCCTTGTCCCCGGTCTCGTCGCCATCCGGGCCGAACGTGCGGGCGTGCGGGCCGCGCCCACGCCCCCCCTGGGCGCCCAGGCAGAGGAAGATCTCGCATTGGCCAGCCCACACGGCGCCGAAGACCGGCGGATCGCCCCAATGCCAGCCCTGCTCCCAGCCGAGCTTCTTGAACCACTCGATACTCTGCTGAAAGTCAGACACATTCAGAATCGGATTGAGCGCTCTGGGGTTCATGGCATCACCTCTCCGGTCTCCACTTGCATGTGCGAATCGGCTGCGTCTAATCTAGGGTGGAGTCGCGATTCGACGGGCGGCCCCGAGCGGTTGTCCCGAACCCCAGGGAGTTCGATGTGACCCGTCCACCGCGTATTGCCAGAACGGTTGCTGCGGCGCTGCTCGGGCTGGGCTGCACGGCTGATTTGCAGGTTCAGCCGGCGCCGCTGGTCGGCGCCTGGCGGTCCGCCGTCCAGTTCGAGACCGGGGCCTTCGCGGGGATCAACGATCTCGAGTTCATGTTTGTGTTCAACGCGGGCGGGACCCTGACCGAGTCCTCCAATTATGACGGGGCCCCGCCGGTGCCGCCGGCCTACGGCGTCTGGCGACCGGTCGGGCCGCGGGAGTTCGAGGCGAAGTACGAGTTCTACGCCACGGCGCCATCCCCGCCGGACGCATTCAGGAGCGGTGCCGGCTGGCTCCCATCGGGGCGCGGTGTCTTCACGGAGCGGATCACGCTGTCCGCCGACGGCCAGGCGTTCACCTCGACCATTCGATATGAGGCGCTCGGCAACAAGGGCGAACCGGTCGCTGGGAGCGGGGAAGCCACGGGGCGTGCCGTGCGGATCGGGTTCTAGATGGTGAACGGCTCACGGCGGCCGCAGCTGATGCCAACCCTGGCCCGGCCGACACTCCCGCGTTGGAGCCATTCTATGTTTTACCGGCAACTCCTGCTCGCTTCCCTGTTGCTCGGCGCCTGTGGCAAGCCGGCTTCACAGCCCAACGCCCAGGCCGGGACCAGGCCGCAGGCACCCGCGACCGCTCCACCCAGCACGTCGCCCGCCGCGATTTCGCACGGCGAGGCCACTATCGGGCCGGCGCTCACGGCGCCGGACCGCGCCGCGGACGCGCCACCACCTTCAACCCGCTCACACCAGCGGATCCGGTTCGTCACGGCCCACGTCCGACACCAGGTAGCGCCCGGAGTGGTCTACGACGCCTGGACATTCGACTCCATCGTTCCGGGCCCCACCATTCGCCTGCGAGTCGGCGACACCGTGGACTTCACCCTCGTCAACGGGGCCCCCATGCCCCATTCGATGGACTTCCACGCGGCCGAGATCGCTCCCGACCGGGCCTATCGCAACGTCATGCCGGGCGACAGCATCCAATTCCGCTTCGTGGCCCGGGTGCCGGGAGCCTTCATGTACCACTGCGGCACCGCGCCGGTGGCGGCACACATCAGCAACGGCATGTATGGCGCGCTGATCGTCGACCCCAGGACACCCCGGCCTCCGGCACAGGAGTATGTGCTGGTGCAAAGCGAGTTCTACATGGGCAAGCCCATGGGCCCGGATTCCCTCCGGAGCATGGACTGGGAGAAGGTGTTGAACGCCTCGCCCGATTACGTCGTATTCAACGGAGTCTCCTCCCGCTACGCCACCCACCCCATTCCGGTCGGTGTGGGGCGGCCGATTCGAATCTTCGTGGTCAATGCCGGCCCCAACCGGATCAGCTCCTTCCACGTCGTCGGCGCCATCTTCGATCGCGTGCTGGCCGACGGCTTCGGCCGCCCGTTCGAGGGGATGCAGACCTGGAACGTGCCGGTGGGCGGCGGGGCCATCTTCGAGCTGCACCTCGCGGAAGCAGGGCTCTACCCCTTTGTCACCCACGCCTTCGCGGATGCCACCAAGGGGGCGGTCGGCGTGTTTCAGGCGGGCCAGGCCCAGGGCACCGCGGCCCATTGAGCGTCCTCGCGCGATCGCGGCTCGCGGCGCGACCGCTCCGGCTGGCCTGGTGTTGCGCCCTCCTGCTCGTGGCCGCGCGCCCGGCCGACGCGGCCGCGCAGGCCGGGTCGCAGGCGAACATCATCGGCTCCTGGCGGGGAACGTCGACCTGTGTGGACAAGGTGGCGTTCCCGGCGTGTCATGACGAGGAAGTCATCTATGAGGTACGGCCCACCGCCCAGTCACCGGATTCAGTCACCCTGCGAGCCGACAAGATCGTGAACGGGTCCCGAGAGTTCATGGGTGAGCTTGTGTTCGGGCGCGGGCCGGGCGGAGAATGGTCAAGCGGGTTCGAGTCGCCCCGCGTTCGGGGCCGCTGGACGATACGCGTGGCGGGTACGCGCATGTCGGGTGCACTTATCGATGTGCCGTCCGGCCGGCGGGTGCGCGCGGTCGCATTGCAGCGCCTGCCCGCATGAGAGGAGCGCATGAAGCGCAAGCTCAGTGACCGGGGAGGCGAGAAGCAGAGTGGGACGGCAGGGCTGCCCTACCTCCGCTTCTATCACCCGGTGTCGCTCCGAACCAGGACCCTCGCGGTCCTCGATGCGCTCGAGACGGCCGACGACGCGACCAGCCAGCGTGAAGCGCTGGCAGGGCTCGTCCTCGAGCTCACGGAGAGCGGGCTCGGCTACTACTTCGTCAAGCCGGTACAGGACGCGAAGGTAGGATACCTGGCCCAGCAGTCCACGAAGCTCGGCATCGCCGGCATTCTCCGCCTCATGGGTCCAGTGACCCGGCGCGTCATCGGTGGAATGGACGCGGACCAGCTGCGGTCGGTCAGCAGCCACATCCGGCACCTCATGAAGTGATGTCGGCGGCCCATCGTGGCGTCGAATCCATCCGCCAGCTCGGGGGAACACAGTGTCCAAAGTCCGAGTCAGCAGCTTCGCGGTCTCGATCGACGGCTACAGTGCGGGGCCGGACCAGGATCTGCAGAATCCGATCGGCGTCGGCGGTCTCGCGCTGATGGACTGGTTCTTTCCCACCCGCACCTGGCAGCACATGCAAGGCAACGAGGGCGGCGAGACCGGCGTCGACGATGCGATCGCCACGCAGGGTATGTCGGGACTCGGCGCCTGGATCCTCGGGCGAAACATGTTCGGTCCGATTCGCGGCCCGTGGCCGGACGAGAGCTGGCGGGGCTGGTGGGGCGAGGAGCCGCCCTATCACACCCCCGTGTTCGTGCTGACCCACCATCCGCGGCCACCCCTTCGCATGCGGGGCGACACCGAGTTCCAGTTCGTCACCGACGGCATTTCCGCCGCACTGCAACGGGCCAGGGCGGTAGCAGGGGGGCGCGACATCCGCATAGGCGGCGGTGTGTCCACGATCCGGCAGTACCTGCGCGCAGGACTCATCGACGAACTCCACCTGGCTGTGCGGCCGGTGCTGCTCGGCACCGGGGAGGTGCTGTTGGCGGACATGGACCTGCCGGCCCTGGGGTACGAATGCGCGGAGCACGTCGCGGGCGAGCGGGCCATGCATGTCTTCCTGCGCAGGCGCGCCTGACGCCCCCGGCCATCCGACATGAATCCGCGAACTCTCCCGTTCTCGCTCGTTGACGTTTTCGCCCGCGAACCGCTGTCCGGCAACGGGTTGAGTGTGTTTCTCCTGGACGAGGATCTGCCATCCCCCGCCATGCAG
Source organism: uncultured Gemmatimonadales bacterium (assembly GCA_963817575.1). GTDB lineage: Bacteria > Gemmatimonadota > Gemmatimonadetes > Gemmatimonadales > GWC2-71-9 > DASTCF01. The sequence continues at coordinate 105,192 of CAWFOY010000008.1, read as the reverse complement.
CGCATCACGCAGGAGATGCGACAGTTCGAGACGATCTTCCTGCGTCGTATTGGAGACACATCACGGTTCCGGGCGCGCATCTTCACCATGGAAGAGGAGCTTCCGTTTGCCGGGCACCCCGTCATCGGCGCGGCGGCGCTGCTGCACGCCGAGCTCCATCCGGCGGACGAGTCGGCCGGATTCGAGTTTGTGATGCCCGCCCGGAGCATTGACGCGACGAGCCGCCGCGAGGGCACGTCCTACTTTGCAGAAATGGACCAGGGCGTCGCTGCGGTCGAACCGCCGATTCCGGCCGCACATAATGAGGCCTTCCTGAAGGCGTTGAACCTGACTGCCTCGGATCTCGCGGCCGGGCTTCCGCTGCAGGTGGTCTCGACCGGGCTGCCGTACCTGATCGTACCGATCGCGGCGCATCTCGAACGCGCACGGATCGTCGTGCCGGGTTTCGAAGCCCTGCTGGCGACGGTCGGCGCCAAGTTTGTCTATGTGTTCGACGTGGACCGCCGCGAGGGGCGCACCTGGGACAACGATGGGCGCGTCGAGGATATCGCGACCGGCAGCGCGGCGGGGCCGGGCGCGGCCTATCTGGTGACGCACGACCTCGCGGCACCCGGCGAGAATCTCGTGCTGGCGCAGGGCCGGTTTCTCAACCGGCCCAGCGAGATTCACGCTATGGTCCGGGGCGGTCCCAGCCTGAGCGTGAGTGTCCGCGGCCAGGTTTGCTTCGTGGGGTACGGGGTTCTGACACTGCCCATCACATGAACGAGACCCCTTCACCGAAACTGGCTCCGCATCGCAGGAGGGAAGGCCTGCTCGTGGCGGTCGTGAGCGCGGCGTTCGTCCTCCTGGGTATCACGCTCGGCGACCGGGTCCCGTGGTACGCCACCGCGTTCTTCGCGCTCTGCCTCGTCGCCGGCGTACTGTCGATGCTCGGTGTCCGACCGCGGGACCGCGCGCCCGCCGACCAACTGGTGATCGACGACGCCGGCATCACCCGCGCCGCGCCGGGGCTGCGTGAGCAGGTCGCGTGGGCCGACATCGATCGGGTGCGTATCCTGACCAACGATCGCGGGCCCTGGCACGATGACGTCTTCTTCGTCATCGATTCCAAGCAGGGTAACGGCTGCGTCGTCACGCATGACCTCGCCGTGCGCAGTGGGTTGCTCGACGCCCTCTATGCCCGGCTGGAGGGGCTGAACAGCGCCGCGGTGATCGAGGCGATGGGGTCGGCAGAGAATCGGGTCTTCACGATCTGGGAAGCGAAGAAGGGCGGCTGACTCCGGGCCGCGAGGCCGGAGCGCAAAGCGTCGGGGTACGGTTCGGCTCCCCGTCGGCGAAACCGGCGAATGCACGACCCCGTCTTGAGTCTGCGACCGAGAAGACCGCACTCCCGGACCAGCCACATGACGATTCAGGCCATCCTCAAGAGCCAGTACCATGCTTCCCTGGCGATGCTGCTCGAGGCGATCGACAGCTGCCCCGCCGGCCTCTGGGCGAGTGACGCCTACACCAATCCATACTGGCAGGTCGCCTACCACACCCTCTACTACACGCACCTGTACCTTCAGCCGGACGAGCTCACGTTCACACCCTGGGAGCACCATCGCCCGGACCACCATCGGTTTGGTCCGCGCGCCGCCTCCGTGGGCCCCCTCATCCCCTATTCCCTGGCGGAGCTGATGGACTACGGGCGGCGCTGCGACGCCCTGGTGGACTCCGCCGTGGATCGGCTCGATCTCACGGCCGCCTCGAGCGGCTTCTCGACGTACCCGATGCCCAAGCTGGAGCACCAGCTTGTCAATCTGCGGCACGTGCACCACCATACCGGGCAGCTGGCCGATCGACTCCGCCAGGCGGCCGGCAGGGGTATCGCCTGGGTCCGGGGGATGGGTTCGCCATAGAATGCATTCTCGCCGACTTCAGGGCCGCACAGAAGCGTCTCGACGCCCTCGCGGTCGGGATCCGGAGATCGTGAAGTCAGGCCGTCGCACCCCGCACAGGAGCAGCGAATGGAACTCGGCGCGTTTTCCGTCAGCCTGGCCGTCAAGGACTTGCAGGCCTCGAAGGCCTTCTATGAGAAGTTCGGCTTCACCGCGTTCATGGGAGACGCCACGAAGAACTGGCTCATCCTGAAGAACGGGGCCCACGTGATCGGACTCTTCCAGGGCATGTTCGAGCGGAACATATTGACCTTCAATCCGGGCTGGGACAGTAACGCCAGCAAGCTCGACACCTTCACCGATGTGCGGGCGCTGCAACGGCAGTTGAAGAAGGAGGGGGTCACGCTCGTGACCGAGGCCGATGAGACCACCTCGGGTCCCGCCAGTTTTATCGCAGTGGACCCCGATGGCAACCCGATCCTGGTGGACCAGCACGTTTGAGCCCACTCTTGATGCTTTCCATGACTCGCGCGACGCTGCTCTCGCTCCTCCTGCTCGCCCTGCCTGCCACCTCGGCGCAGGGCCAGGCCTCGCCGCGCTACGTGCTCTATTTGCATGGCAAGATCGTCGAGGACGAGGGTCGCCGGCCCACCGATCCCTCGTTCGGCACCTATGAATACGATGCGATCCTGGATAGCCTGCGCCGGGCGGACTTTGTCGTCCTGAGCGATCAGCGCCCGCCCCGGGCCAACTCCGACTCGTTCGCCATCCTCGTCGCTCAACAGGTGGACAGCCTCATTCGGCTTGGTGTGTCCCCAGAGGCCATCACGGTCGTCGGGTTCTCCAAGGGCGGCTGGATCGCGATCCTCGCCTCATCCCGCCTGCAGAACCCTGCGGTCTCCTTCGTGTTCATGGGGGCGTGCGGGCCGTGGGCCTTCGAGCGGCCCGACCTTCACGTCACCGGCCGGCTGTTGTCGCTGTACGAGACCAGTGATTCCCTGGGCGTCTCCTGTGCCCCGATGTTCGCGCGAAGCGGCCCGGGATCCGCAACTCGAGAGATCGCCGTGAGCCTGGGCCTCGGCCATGGCACGTTCTTCCAGCCAAGACCCGCATGGCTCACGCCCGTTGTGACCTGGGCGCAGGGCCGCGATCCGTAGGCGCGCCCGCTCCGGCCCAGGGTACGCCGACCTCGCCTCGACTTCGGGTATGCCGGACCCCGGCACGTACCAGACTGAAACCCGCAGGCGCTCCCCCACGTTGGGTCGGTGGCTGGCGATCCCGCTGGAGTCCGAGTGACCCGGGGCAGCGATGCCTGAATGGAGACAGTCATGACCTTCAAGCCCAGAATCTGGTACCCGATCGCCGCCGTGTTGAGCGCCGTCAACGTGGCCTCGGTCTGGTTCGCGGCGGTGCCGGGCGAGCCGCTGCATGCCACGATTCACGCGGCACTCGCCGTGGGGTTCGGGGTGTGGGCCCAGCGCCTGCGGCAGCGAGCCTACGGGACGTCGACCCTGCCCGACGACGCTCCTGCACAGATCGGAGAGCAGCAGCAGGCCCAACTCGACGCGATCGATGCCGACATGAGCGGGCTGCGGCAGGAGCTGATCGAGACCCAGGAGCGGCTGGACTTCGCCGAGCGCATGCTGGCGCAGCGACCCGACGCGCGCCGGGTCGGGCCGGAGGGTCAGGGTCCGCAATAGCTGGGCGCGGTCACCCGTGACGGAGAGGACGCGCCGGCGGCCGGCAACTCGAAGGGAATCCCCCGGATGTTTGAAAAGCGGCTCGTCGCGGGCTGGGGAGACATGGACTTCAACTCCCACATGCGCAACACGGCCTTCCTGGACAAGGCCGCGGATGTCCGCATGATGTTCTTCCGCGAGCACGATTTCCCCATGGAGGAATTCATCCGCCGGAAGATCGGCCCGGTCATCCGCCGGGACGAGCTCGAGTATTTCAGGGAGATCCGGCTGCTGGAGGAGATGCGGGTCACGCTGGCCATCGCCGGACTCGCCGAAGATGGCAGCCGCTTCCAGCTGCGAAACGAATTCTGGCGCGCCGACGGGCAACTGGCGGCGACGGTCACCAGCGCGGGAGGATGGCTCGACCTCTCCCTGCGCAGGCTGGTGGTGGCGCCCGAGGCCCTGCTGGCGGCGATGCGCTCACTGCCACGCACCGAGGATTTTCAGGGGCTGGCCTCGAGTATCAGGAACGGCGGCGGGTAAGCGCCTCAGTTCCCCGCCATGCCCCGCTCGACGCGGGCGATGAAGCAGCCGGCTTCCGCGTTCCGCACGTGCGCGTATGCCACCTCAGCCGAGGCGAACACCCGCCCCACGACCTCGTCCGGTGCGGCGGCCCCCACCGCCTCCTGCACCACGACGGTCCCGCCAGCCCGGAAGCCCTCGATGACAAGTGGCAGGGCGAGCAGGTCCGGGGGGAAGGCCGCGCCGTCATACCGCTCGCACGCCTCCGCGTGCACGAAGACCGGCCCCGGAGCGGGCAGGCCGGCCGGCTCCTGGATCGGCGAGTAGGTGAACAGCAGCCGATCCTCCCTATCAATCGCGAAGGTGCGCAGGCAGTGCCGGCAGGGCCCGTACCCGCGGGCCAGCTCCCGATGCGCTGGATGGCCGTACTGCGGGGAGCGGAGGGTATCCCGTGCCTCGTCGGCGATCGCGGTGGGGATGCCCGAGTACCGGTACGGTGCCATGTCCATCTCCTCAGTAGAGTGACGGTACATGGTAAGGCGGCGATGCGCGGCCTGCTATCCGGATCTTGCGCCCGTATCCCGGCGCCTCCCAGTCGCTTGCAGCCAGGGCGCCGGGCGGGTCAGATTCTCCTGTACCCCACAGGTCATCCCGGCCGGACAGACCGGCTCGATATTCACCTGCGCCCTTCACAAGGAGGCGGCCGGTTGGCGGACTACACGATGGGCGGGGGCAAAGCACCAGGCGGCGCACGGCTCCTCGCCGTGCTCATCGCCGTGGCGGCGGCGGGCTGCGACTCCGACTCCTCGGCGCCCGGTGGGTGCGAGCCGGCGGTCACCTTTCTGCCCGACGAGCCGCGCCTCGCCACCGGGGACTCAATTGCGTTGAATGCTACCGTCGCCGGCGCCGGGTGTGAGGCCGGGGCGGACCCCCTGATCTGGATCTCCTCGGACTCGATGACCATTGCCGTCGATTCCGTAACCGGCATGGCCAAGGCACGCCAGGCGGGGACCGCCTACCTCGCAGTCCACGAGTCCGGCACGGCGACGACGCTCGATTCCGTGAGGGTCGTCGCCTACGCGCCGCTGTTCGATCGCATCATCTTCATGAGAATCGCCCCGTGCCCCGCGGGCGCCGAGTCCTGTCAGCCGGTGGGCTTGTGGACCATCGACGCAACCGGGGGCGGGCTGGCACTGGCGGTGGATAGCCTGCAATACCCCGAGCATGCGCGAGTATCGCCGGACGGGAAGTCCATTGTCTTCGAGGATGCGGGAGAAGTGTTCATCACGGACGCCGGCGGCGGGGCGAAACGGCGGCTCGAGACCGGGACCAACGTCGCATTCTGGCCTTCGTGGTCCTCGGACGGGCAGCGGATTCTGTATGGCGGTGGCACATCGCTCAATCCGCCCTGGCAGGTGTACCTGATGCGCGCCGACGGCACGGCGAGACGACAGCTCACGAATCACATCCTCGGCACGCACGGTCCCGCCTGGTCGCCTGACGGCCGGATTGTCTACGACCGTCTCGTCGCCATCGGGCTCGACCCGCCGTTCCTGGAAGCCGTGGTCATGGACACGGTCGGGGCCGAGCTCGAGGTGCTCAGTGCCGGCCTCGCAGGCTTCGGGGGCTACGCCCCGGCGTGGTCCCCAGACGGGCAGAGCATCCTGTTCCTCGATTATCTCGACGAAGGGGTCTCCGACTGGATCATCACGAAGCTGTCGCTCGGCACCATGGCCTACGACACCCTCGGCAGCGCCCAGGGGAACCGTCCCGGCGACTGGTCCCCCGATGGGCAGAAGATCCTGTACGGCACTGGGGATCTATGGACAATGGATGCGGACGGAACGAATCAGCAGATCCTGCTGAGCGATGGTTACATCAACTTCGAGGCGGCGTGGACGCCCGCGGCACCGGCTCCGTGAGTCGGCGTGCGCGACCGCTCAGTGGCGGCTGGAAGCCGCCAGAGCCGGTCGAATGGGCTGGATGGGAGAGTAGTAGTAGTAGTACACGCCGGTGGAGCTGTTGAACATTTCGTCGTGGCAGTAGACCTGGTCGTCCGCCAGCTGCACGCAGAACACGTCGTCGTTGGCGAACCGGTCGATCGGCAGGTCCTCCAGCCCGAACAGCGGCTCCGGTCCCTCGAACCCCGCACCCTGCCACCGCCCGATGCCGGAGATCACGCTGAGCAACTGGACGTAGTTCCATCCGCTCGCGATCCGTGAGGCCCCGGTCACCGCCAGCGCCGGCGTCAGGATGGGAGTGGGGAGCTCTTGTTCATTCGCCCAGTCGTTTCCCCAGCACCAGACCGAGCCGTCGGCCGTCCGGCCGCAGGCAAATCCTTCGCCAACTGCCAGTTGCACGAATCGGTGGCCGCCGGCGACTGACACCGGCGTGTCGGATGGATTCTCCGTGCCGTCGCCGAGCGGGCCCTTGCCCCAGCACGCCGCGGTCGAATCCGCCCGCAACCCGCAGACGGTGATCCCCTCCGAGAAGTACCCGCCTCCCTCAAGGGAAAGTGCCGTGAACGCCGGCGAGCCGGGAACCTGTGCCGGCACCCCGCCCATCTGCCAGCACCACGCGGTGGAATCGCTCTCGGCCATAGCGCAGTACGCCGACGTCAGGCCGGCGCTCACGATTCCCCGAATCGGTGGCAGCCCATCGAGGTGCATCACTTGTGGGAAGTTGGCGTTCGCGCACCAGACGGCGTGCTGGTCATCCAGGCCGCACACACTCGTGGAGCCGACTGCCAGGTCAATGAATTCCCGGCCGTCATCGACCAGCCCGGGACTCGAGTTCGTCCAGCCGAAGAGTTGGCGATCAGAGACCGGGGCGGTGTTCTCCCAGAATTCGTCGCCCCAGCAGAAGATCCCCCCGTCCACGATGCCGCATCCCATGGCCTCGCTGGAGGCCAGCCGGTCCACCCTGAACGCGGCCCCCGTGGCCTGAAAGTCGACGAAGGCATCCTCCGTCGCGCTGGCCCGCACGCCATTCGCCCCGGCCTGTGGGCCCAGAGTCCACACCGCCGCCGCCAGCCCCTCGGCATCCGTGGTGTCCGCGATGGGGGCGATGCTCCCCCCACCCTCCCGCACGGCCCAGGTGAGCGGAATCCCGGGCCGAGGAATGCCGTCCTCGTCCTGAGCACGTACCTTGAGTGTGTCGATCAGCGCCCAGCCGGGAGCGCCGACCGGCGAAGGCACCTGCACCATGACCAGACTGGGCGGCACCGGCGCCGCGGGTGGGTCGTTGCAGGCGGCGAGCAGCATCAGCGCAGCCGGGAGACTCCATGGAGTCCGCGTACGGGTCATTCTGAGAGCCTGAAAGGGTGGTCGCCAGAGAGCGCACCTGCCAGTATCAGTACCGCGCCATGCGAGGGTTCGCAATCCAGCCTTCATTGCCCTCACCCCGACCTTGCTGTATCTCTGGTGGCCCGGGCGGGCGACCCCCCAGCAGCAGGACGCGACGTTGGATGACCGGCGCGCTGTTCATCGGCCTGACGAAAAAGCCGGAACTCGTTGGGAGCGGCCGGACTTCCTCGACCATCGCCGGAGGTACCCCATGAGACGCTCCCGCTTCGCTCTGCTCCTCGCGCTCGGCGCCGCGCCGGCCGCTGCGCTTGACGCCCAGAGCACGCCCCCCGACAGTCTCGACACGTTTATCAGGGCACAAATCGCGCAGCGCCACATCGCCGGACTTTCGCTCGCCATCATCCAGGACGGCCGTATCGTCGTCGCGCGGGGCTACGGCGTCGTGGACGAGACCACTCGCGCCCCAGTGACGCCCGCCACGCTGTTTCAGGCCGGTTCCATCAGCAAGCCGGTCGCCGCCCTGGGCGCGCTCCACTTGGTCGAAGCCGGCCGCCTGACGCTCGACGGCGACGTCAACACCAGCCTCATCAGCTGGCGCGTCCCCGAGAACCGGTTCACGGCGACCGAGAAGGTCACCCTGCGCCGGATCCTCACGCACAGCGCGGGCCTGACCGTGCACGGCTTCCCAGGTTATGACGCGGCCCGCTCGATGCCCTCGCTGGTGCAGGTTCTGGACGGCGCCGCGCCCGCCAACACTGCCCCGATCCGGGTGGATACGACACCTGGCGCGCTCGCACGCTATTCGGGCGGTGGATTCACGGTCATGCAGCAATTAATGATCGACGTCACCCGGATGCCATTTCCCCGGTTCATGCAGGAGACCGTCCTCGGTCCGATCGGGATGACCAGCAGCAGCTTCGAGCAGCCGCCCGATCCTTCTTTCGCGTCACTCACTGCGAGCGGCTACTACGCCGATCGCGCGCCGGTGCGCGGGCGCTGGCACGTGTATCCAGAAATGGCCGCCGCCGGGCTCTGGACCACTGCGACCGATCTCGCCCGGTTTGCCATCGAGATTCAGGAGACCCTCGCGGGCCGGGGCCACGGTGTGATCTCGCCCGCCATGGCGCGTCAGTACGTCGCCGAACAGCGCGATCGCACTGGCCTCGGCGTCGCCGTAAGGGGCAGTGGGCGCACGCTGAGTTTCAGCCACAACGGGCGGGACGAAGGATTCGACGCCCAGCTGGTCGCGTTCGCCGAGACCGGGCAGGGCGCTGTCATCATGATCAATGCCAACGACAACTCGCGCCTCATGGGGCGGATCCTCGACTTCATCGGGCGGACGTACGGCTGGCCTGACGGCGGATCTGTTACCGCGTCGCCCGCAGCGGAAAAGGGGGTATCCCTGGGCGCGGCGCGGCTTGCACGACTCGCGGGGTATTACGAGTTCCGCGAGAACCAGATGATCATCCTGGTCCCGAATCAGAGCGGCACCGGACTCGAGACGCTTACTGATGGCCTGCCGGACGAGCCGTTCTTCGCCCTGGATAGCGTGACGTTCGGATCCGCGGAGCGGGGGATCAGAATCGCGTTCAATCTGGATCAACACGGGGCGACCGGCGTCCGCTGGCGGGTGGGCGAGGCGCAGGCGGGCGAGCGCCTGGTGGCGCGAGTGGTGCCGCTGCCCAGCACGCAGGTTGCGGCGGCCGATCCGGATTCCGCGCTCACCACCCGCATTACCGCGGCGCTCAAGGCGATACAGCAGGGAGGGACGACCCTGGCGGAGGCGCCGGACATCATGCCGGGCACCAAGCAGGACTTCGCCGGCGGCATTGGCCCGGCGCTCGACGGGATGAGCACACTGCGCTACATCGGTGTCGAAGAGGTGTCCGGCCGGGGTATCCGACGGCACGGAAGTGACGTCGCTCGGGTTCGATACTACCGCCTCACCACGGACGCGGGCCCCCGCTTCGTGATGGTTCACCTGACGGCGAAGGGGAGCGTGACCGATTTCGATGTGGTGTCGTTCTAGCGACGACGCTCCCATGCGTCGGGGGTCCCTCGACCCCCGCAACCTCGCGCTCGCGCTGCTGGCCCTCCTCACGAGCCTGGCCAGCGCCTCCGCCCAGGGGCGCGAGACCGGGTTCCTCGACCGGTCCATCAGCTTCCAGGGCATGACGCGCCGGTATCAGGTCTACCTGCCGCTCGACTACACCCCTGACCGGCGCTGGCCCGTCATCCTCTTCCTCCACGGCGCCGGCGAGCGAGGGAACGACGGCCTCAGGCCCACCGCGACCGGACTCGCGCAGGCCATCCGCGCGAACCGGGAGCGGTTCCCTGCCCTGGTGGTCTTCCCCCAGGTGGCGCATCCGGACAGTTTCTGGGCCGGGGCGGACGAGGCGATGGCCCTCGCCGTGCTGGACGCCGCGGTGGCCGAGTTCGGCGGTGATTCGGATCGGGTCTATCTGACCGGCGTGTCGATGGGCGGATTCGGCACCTGGCGGACCGCCGCGGAACATCCCGAGCGATTCGCGGCCCTCGTCCCGATCGCCGCGGGCCGGCTGGATCCGCCTCCGGTCGGCTCACCGCCCGCATCGGCAGACCCCTACGGTGACGTCGCGCGTCGGGTCCGTCACGTGCCGACCTGGGTATTCCACGGCGAGCGGGACTCGCTGTCCGTCCGGGATGCGCGCGCCTACGTCGAGGCGCTGCGGCGCGTGGGTGCCGACGTCCGGTACACGGAGTACGCGGGCGGCGGACACGACGCCTGGATCCAGGCCTACGCCGACCCCGCCCTGTGGGAGTGGTTGTTCGCACAGAAACGACGCCGGTGAGGGCTCATGACCGAGAACAAGAAGACTGTCGCGCGGTATATGGACGGCTTCCGCGCATCCAACCACGAGCAGATTCTGGCGTGCCTGACCGCTGACATCGTGTGGGACCTGCCGGGCGCCTTTCACCTGGTTGGAAAGGACGCGTTCGACAGGGAGATAGAGAACGAGGCCTTCGTCGGTCGCCCGGACATCACGGTGACCCGGATGACGGAGGAGAACGATGTGGTGGTGGCAGAGGGCGCCGTCCGGGTCGGGAGACGGGGCGGCGGCGAGCTTCACGCCGTCTTCTGTGATGTGTTCGTCATGACGGGGGCGAAGATCAAACACCTCACGTCGTACCTTACCGAGCTGAAGTAAGCCCGCGCCGGGTCCGCGCTCACTCGGTCGCGACCCACTCTGGGGACTGCCCGGTGGAGTCGCGATCCCGTACTGCCCATGCCGCTGAAATGAGGAAATCCCGCGTGCAGCTCAAGACCCGGTTCATCACACTCATCGCCGGCGCGGTCATGATGCCGGTTGCCCTCGCGGGCCAGGGCACGCTGGTGACAGACTCGGTTTTGTCGCCCGGGCTCGCGTCGAACGTGGTGGGCGACAGCCCGGTGCGCCGGGTGCTGGTGTACCTGCCGCCTTCCTACAAGCGCGAGCCGGCCCGCCGGTTCCGTGTGCTCTACCTCCTGCACGGTGCGACCTCCCTGCCCGAGGAATGGATCGACGGCACCTATCAGGGGCTCGATCTCCGGGTCGCGCTGGACAGCCTCGTGGCCGCGGCCGCCATGCCCGAGTTCATCGTCGTCATGCCGGACGCCGACAACGCCCTCGGAGCGGGCTGGTATGCGAACTCGCCGGCCACCGGCAACTGGCAGGATTTCGTCGTGCGGGACCTCGTCCGCCACATCGACGGGCGCTACCGGACCGACAGCCTCAGGGCACGCCGGGCGCTGGTCGGCCACTCGATGGGTGGCTTCGGGGCGCTCGCGATCAGTTTTACTCACCCCGAGATCTTCGGCCTCGTCTACGCCATCAGTCCCTGTTGCATGGGCTTCGTCGGACCGCTCGCCCCCTCCGCGTCCGTGTGGCCCGCGCTCTCGTCGGTCACCCGCTGGCAGGATGCACCCGCCCGGATTCGGCTCGTCCTGGGCATGGCCGCGGCGCTGGATGGCAACCGCACCAATCCCGCGACTGTTCGACGAGCCGCCGTTCGCGCCGGGGGCGGGCGGGGTCACGGTTCCCAATCCCGCGGTGCGTGACCGCTGGCTCGCCAGAATGCCGCCCGAGCTCGCGACCGGGATGGTGCGCCGGGGTGATCCTCAGCCCGATCTCCTCATGGAAGCGGGCTCAGAGGAGGCGGGCATTCTCGCGGGGATCCAGCTCCTGCGCGGCCGCCTCGACAGCCTCCGGATCCGGTATGCCGACACGACGTTTGCCGGCGGGCACATCGACCGGGTGCGCGAGCGGTTCACCGGCCACATGTTGCCGACGGTTGGGGCGTGGTTCTCCCGGGCATCGGAACCCGGCGGCGGTTCGACCAGATGACCTGACGCCGCGTCAACTCTCGACCGCCACCGACGCGACCGTTATCATCCAGCACGACCTCCCCAGGCAAGGCCCCCGATGCCTGATATCCGTGCCGCCCTCGAGACCGGCCTGACCGGCTCCTATGCCATTGAGCGGGAGCTGGGGCGGGGCGGTATGGCGCGGGTGTTCTTGGCGCGCGACCTCAAGCACGACCGGCTGGTCGCCCTCAAGGTGCTCGATCCCGAACTGGCCATGGCCATCGGGTCCGAGCGCTTCCTGCGCGAGATCAGGGTCGCCGCGCGACTGCAGCACCCCCACATCCTGACGGTCCACGATTCCGGGGAAATACCCGGCGATGGCCGGATCCCTGCCCTGCTCTGGTTTACCATGCCCTACGTCGAGGGCGAGACGCTGCGGGAGCGGCTCAACCGCGAAGGCCAGCTTCCTCTCGCCGATGCCGTGACCATCGCCCGCGAAACTGCCGACGCGCTGGCCTATGCCCACGAGCACGGGGTCATCCATCGCGACATCAAGCCGGAAAATCTGCTGCTCACCGGCGGGCACGCGATGGTAGCCGACTTCGGCGTGGCCCGGGCGCTGGGCGACGAGACCCAGCAGCTGACCGGTACGGGGCTCTCGGTCGGCACGCCCGCGTACATGAGTCCGGAGCAGGCGAGCGCGGGCCACGTCGACGGCCGGAGCGACATCTACGCCCTCGGCTGTGTGCTCTACGAGATGCTGGCGGGAGAGCCCCCCTACACGGGGCCCACGCCGATGCTCGTGGTAGCCCGGGCCATGTCGGAACCGTACCGGCCGCTCCGCTCGGTGCGGCAAACGGTCCCTCCGGCGCTGGAGCAGGTGACGTCAACCGCCCTCGCGCGCTCGCCCGCGGATAGATATGCCACCGCCGCGGATATGGCCCGCGCCCTTCAGCCCGATATCCTCACGCCGGCCCGAGGGACTCTCCCGATTCTCCCAATGCCTCGGAGGCGCCGAGTGGTGTTGGGCGGCGCCGGCGCAGTACTGCTCCTGCTGGCGGCCGCGTTTGCCTTGATCAGCCGGCGAGGCTCCGGGGCCGGCCCGGTGGACCCCGATCTGATCGCCGTCGCCCCATTCAACCTGGTTTCCACGGCTCCGGAGCTCGGGGTATGGAGCGAAGGAATCGTGGACGTCGTCGCGCGGTACTTCGACGGCGCCGGAACCCTGCGGGCGGTGGCCCCGACCCGGGCGATCCGCGCCTGGAACGGCCGGGCGGACCGTGAGTCTGCGAGAGTGTTTGGGCAACGCCTGGCCGCGGGGTACGTCGTGTACGGGCAGCTGGTTGGCTCCGACTCGATTCGCTTGTCGGCGACCCTGTACGATGTGGTGGCCGCGACACCGCTGGATGAACACGAATGGCGAGGGACGGCAGGAGGCATCGACCGGCTGGCGGATTCGCTCTCCACCCGTTTTCTGGACGTCCTGGGACGGACCCGGCAGGTCGGCGCGCACCGCAGCGATCCGCTCGGCACGTCGAATCCGCTCGCCATCCGGGAGTTCCTCTCCGGCATGCGGGACCTGAGGCGCGCCGCCTACGGCGAGGCGGCAGGGCATTTCGTGGAGTCGGTGCGACAGGACACGGGATTCGTGCTGGGCCGCCTCTACGGCAAGCAGGCCCTGGGCTGGTTGCACTCCGCGGGCGATACCACCGCCATCCGGTTCTCGCTCGAGGCCGCCGCCCGAAACCGGGGCCTCACCCGGCGCGACAGTCTCCTCGTGCTGGCCGATTCCTTGGACGCCGCTGCCTACCTTTCGCGTGGCCCGCCTTTCCGGCTGCTGAGTCGGCTTGGGGTGCTGATGGATACCTTGCTCTCATCGAATCCCGACGACCCGGAGGTGGTCTACTGGGTCATGGATGAGAACTACCACCTGAATCCATTGGGAAGACGCGAGCGTTGGCACCTGGAGGGATTCAAACACGCGATCGAGCTGGACTCGCTGTTCGCGCCGGCCTATGAGCACGCGATAGAATTGAGCGCGATGCTGGATCCCCCGGAGGATGCCCGGGCCCTGATCCGCGGGATGCTCGCGGTCCCCGCGATCGACACAGTGAGAGCGCAGGCGCTCCGGCTCGCCGACCGGTTGCTGGACACCACGATTTCATCCGCAGCCAAGCAGGCCGCACTCGATTCCGCGCCCGAGCAGGTGCTCCGGCGCGTTCGGGCCTTCACGCAACGCTCGCCCGATTCGTTGGGGATCATGGCCGCGCGCACGGTGGTCCGCCGCTTCCCCCGGGACCCGCAGGCGATCCCGAACCTGATGCGAATTGTCCTCTATCACGGCCGCTTGAAGGAGGCGGCCGAGCTTCTGAGGACCTCGGCAACTCCTACGTCCCATCTCTGGGTCGCCCGTGAGCTCACAAGCCTGGGTGTCATTCCCCTGGCGGCCTTCGACAGCCTGTATGACGAGCGAGCGCAGGAGCTGGGATTTACTGCTCCGATCGCAGTTCCGTTTTGGATCGCCGCGCGCGACACCGTCAGGCTCAAGCGGCTGTACGAGCGCTGGGTGCTGGCCCTCCAACGGGCGCCAGCGCCGCAACGGGAGAACGCAGCGATCGCGCTGGAATTCCACGCTGCCGCTCTTCGGCTCGCGCACGGGGATTCTTCCTGGTTCAAGGATCCCAGCCGAATCAGCCCCGTGGTTCCGCCGGGGATGCAGGCCGAGACGCCGTTCGGGCTGTTCACGGTGGAAATGGCGCTGGCGCTTCATGACGAGGACCGCGCCTGGGCCCTGCTCCAGTCCCGGAATGGCAACGGTCCAACGGCCGTCCTCTGGATGCTTCACCGCGCCCGGCTGGCCGAGAAGCGCGGGCAACGGGAGATGGCGATCGACGATTACGGGTACGTGGCCCGGCTCTGGGCGGACGCAGACGAGCCGTTGGCGTCCTACGCCAGGGAGGCGAGGGAAGGGTTGGCCCGGCTGAGCGGTGAACCGTGACGTGGGAAGGGTGGAACGTGCTGGACGCTATCGGCAACACGCCGATCGCCGAACTGCAGAGGGTCGTTCCTGCCGACTGCGCCCGCGTCGTCGCGAAGCTGGAGTGGGGCAATCCGACTGGCAGCATGAAAGACCGGATGGCGCGCGCGGCGATCGAGGCGGCCGAGCGCGACGGGCGCCTGCGGCCCGGCGGCACCGTGGTGGAAGCCACGATGGGCACCACGGGCATTTCCCTTGCGCTGGTCTGCGCCGCCAGGGGATACGGGCTCCATATCGTGTTCTCCGACGCGTTCAGCGACGAGAAGCGACGGACCATGCGGGCCCTCGGCGCCACGGTCGAGGATGTCCCGAGCGACCACGGAAGCATCACCGAAGCGCTCGTCAAGGCCATGCTGGCGAGGGCGCACGAACTGAGCGCCAAGCCGGGGCACTGGTGGTGTGATCAATTGAATAATCGGGACGCGATCACCGGCTACGCCCCGATGGGCGAAGAGCTCTGGATCCAGACCGGCGGCCGGGTGGACGCCTTCGTGCATGCCGTCAGCACCGGCCACTCACTCCTCGGCGTCGCCCGCGCTCTCCGCGCGCACGCGCCCGGCCTGTACGTCGCGGCCGTGGAGCCGGCGGAGTCGGCCGTGCTGTCCGGACAGCAGAGCGGTTCGCACCGGATCGAGGGCATCGGCATCGGTTTCGTCCCGCCGCTGTGGGAGCCCGAAGCGGTCGACGAGATCCTCACCATCAGCACCGAAGAGGCGAAGGCCATGACGCGACGCCTCGCCCGGGAAGAGGGGCTGTTTGCCGGCACGTCCTCGGGTGCGAACGTCGCGGCCGCTATCGGGCTCGGACGGCGCCTCGGTCCCGGCGCGACGGTCGCGACCGTCCTGGTGGACTCGGGACTGCGCTACCTGAGCACCGATGTCTTCGAGACAGTCTGACCTTCCGACGCCGCAGCACGGATTCCTCGATCACGGAGATGACCACAGATGGAGGGAACTCCCCGGGGTTCCGGCAGTCCGGGCGTACTGGTGCTCATCCTATGCGTGCTCGCGCCTCCCCTGGGCCTGCTCGCCTGGATCTTCGGCAGCGCGGAGCGGCCGGCCTACCTTCGCTCGCGATGGGTGCGCGCGGGTCTCGCCCTCCTGCTCCTCGGCTCGGCACCGTTGCTGACTATCATTCTTGCAGCACAGCTGGGGCTCTGGCCGGATCCGAATCCGAACCCCATCGGACCAGGAATGTTGTTCTTCGGGTCGGCCGTGGTCGCCACGGTCTGCCTGGCCATCGGCGTGGTCCGGGTCTGGCTGGACCTGCGCCGGCCGGCGACCTGACCGCTTCCATCTTCGCCTCTCATCTCGAACGGAGCGTTATGTCCGAGGATCCCAGGATCTCACGTCGCGGCATGATCGGAGTCGGCCTGGGCACGGCGGCCGGGCTGATCGCCGGGCGGCTCGCCGGGGCCGCTCCCGGCGATCCGGATTGCGCCGCCGGAACGCCCGAGCAGACCAGCGGGCCGTATTACCCGTCCCATGACCGGGACGACGAGGACCCTGACCTGACGCAGGTGAAGGGCCGGCCGGGCCGGGCGAGCGGCGAGGTGATCTACGTCCAGGGGCGGGTACTCGACGCGGACTGCCGTCCGGTGGCGGCGGCGCTGGTCGAGATCTGGCAGGCGAATCGGTGGGGACGGTACGATCACGAGAAGGACGCGGGGAACCCCCGGCCCCTCGACCCGAACTTCCAGAGCTGGGCCGAGATGCTGACCGACGCCGAGGGGCGCTATCGGTTCAAGACGATCAAGCCCGGGTCCTATCCGGCCGAGGGCGACTGGATTCGCCCGCCACACATTCACTTCAAGGTGGCCCGGCGAGGCTACCACGAGCTGGTCACGCAGATGTACTTCGCCGGCGAGCCCCTGAACGAGCCGGATCAGATTCTGAGGGCCCTCGCGCCGGAGGAACGAGCCCGCGTGACGGTGGAGATGCAACCGGTCCCTCCGGGGCTCGAGGCCGGGTCCCGGCTGTGCGCGTTCGACATCACCCTGCGACCGGTCGGATGAGTGCAGAGGATCGAGAAGTGAATCTCTACGACGCACATTACGGGCACCTCGCGGCCGATCCCGAGGTGGCGGTGCGCCGCGCGACCTACGACGAGGATCTCGGGCAGGCCAGCTGGATCACGCTGGCGGAGGCGCTCGAGTTCTTCCGCGCGCTGGAGCTGGCGCCCGAACGGACCGCGCTGGAGGTGGCGTGCGGATCGGGCGGGATCACCTGTCGGATGGCCAGCGAAACGGGCGCGGAGTGCGTCGGGGTCGACATCAATGCACACGGGATCGAGGCGGCGGGGCGAAGAGCCGAGGAACAGGGCCTGTCATCCCGGGTCTCGTTCAGGATCGCCGACGCCGGGCACCGGTTGCCGTTTCCAGACGAGTCGTTCGACGCGGTCTTCTGCAACGATTCCATCAATCACTTTCCCGGGCGGCTCGAGGTATTGCGGGACTGGTATCGCGTGCTTCGCCCCGGCGGCCGCCTGCTGTTCACCGATCCGATCGTGGTGACCGGACAGCTGACCAATGCGGAGATCGCCGCCCGGAGCTCCATCGGCTTCTTCCTGTTCACGCCGGTTGGGGACAATGAGCGACTCCTGGGCGAGAGCGGGTTTCTCGTTCGTGAAGTGCGGGATGTCACCGAAGCCGTCGCCTCGGTATCCGGGAAATGGCGGGACGCCCGGGAGGTGCAGCGCACCGCACTCGTGGAGCTGGAAGGGGAGGCGGCCTTCGACGGTGTCCAGCGATTCCTCGACGCCGTCCGTACGCTCGCCAGCGAGCGGCGCCTGTCGCGCTACATGTACCTTGCGACGAAGCCCGTCGCGGGCGCGCCATGACAATCGGCGCGACCTCTCTTGACGAATCCCGTATGGCGCAGCAACATCTCAATATCCTACACACCACCCGAGGGCACCCAATGAACACCGTTTCACCCACCCGCCCGAAAAGCGGGCACCCTATCCTTATCGCTGCGGCGGCCATCGCGCTGCTTGCGCCCCTTTCAGTTGCACGCGCCCAGGGAGCGGCACCCGCCGCCGCAGCCCTCCCACCGGAGCTGGTGGCCGTGCGCAACGGCCTCGAGAAGTACCAGGACCCCATCGCCGCGGTGCGCGACGGTTTTCTCTCGACCGTCGCCTGTGTCGAGTTCCCGGAAGGCATGAGTGAGGGCAGGATGCAGTACAAACCCGGCGGCATGGGCGTCCATTTCCTGAACCTGAACAACGTCGGCCCGACGCTCGATCCGACCAAGCCGCAGGTGCTCATCTACGAGCCCGTTGGAGACAAGCTCAAGCTCGTGGCGGCGGAGTGGTTCATGCCGGCCGC
This sequence comes from uncultured Gemmatimonadales bacterium, assembly GCA_963817575.1. Classification (GTDB taxonomy): domain Bacteria; phylum Gemmatimonadota; class Gemmatimonadetes; order Gemmatimonadales; family GWC2-71-9; genus DASTCF01. The sequence goes on along the minus strand of CAWFOY010000008.1, from coordinate 87,120 downwards.
CATTGCCAAATCGGGGCCGCCAATGGTCTTCGGCAAGCAGCTCGAGGGACCAATGGAGGGCCACGAGCCGATCATGCCGCCTGAGTTCCATCATTACGACCTGCACGTCTGGCTGTGGAAATCCAATCCGTCAGGCGTGTTCTCGTCGACCAATCCGGCCGTCAAGTGCCCGAAGGGCGGGTACTCTCACGCCGGGGCCGCACCGAAGATGGTGGGGCATGAGGAGCATCAGTAGCTGACGGTCCTATATATATAGATGTGTGCCGCCTGACTGGGGCACGCTGCTGACGAGGGCGCGGTCGCTGAAGCAGTTCGGCCGCGCCCTCGCGGCGTGTTCACCAGCCGAAAGGACCCCCAATGCCCTTCAACCTCCCGACGTTTACCCTGATTCACGTCGTCCTGAGCCTCCTGGGCATCATCGCGGGCCTGATCGTGGTGGGTGGCCTGATGGCCGGTGTGCGGCTCAACGGCTGGATCGGGCTCTTTCTCATCACCACCGTGCTCACGAATCTCACCGCGTTTGGCTTCCCGTTCAGGATCCTGCTCCCGGGACATATCGTCGGGGGCCTGTCGCTCGTCATCCTGCCTCTCGCGGTCGCCGCGCGCTACTGGAAACACCTCTCCGGCGCCTGGCGCCAGGTGTTTGTCGTCACCACGGTGCTCGCGCTCTATTTCAACGTCTTCATCCTCGTCGTGCAGCTCTTCCAGAAGGTCCCGGGCCTGATCGCCGCCGCGCCTACCCAGAGATCTCCCGCCTTCGTGGCCACGCATCTCCTGATCCTCGCGGTGTTCGCCTGGTTGGGCAGGGCCGCGTTACGCGGTTTCCGCACCGAACGGACCGCCTGACCCCTCGAACAACTCGCGCGACCGCCTCCCCGCGAGACTCCGCAGGCAGGCCGGTGCCGGCGTGTGTCTCAAGCTGCAACCCGTCGTCTCCCCACTTGCCATTTCGCAGGCTAAAGTCAGCTTCATTGAAGATTGCGCCTCGCTTGCGCGGGCCCGGCCTATGCTGCCTCGGTTTTCCACGCTCGGTCAGACTGCGTGCTCGTGGCAGCGCCGGCTTCCAATTATCGATGGAGAAGCGCGAGCGAGTACCGCAGTCCCCAACACCTTGACGGCCCGATACTGGTCCGGGAGCGAAAGTATGCGAGCTGATTCTCCCCCTGGGATGAGCCGCAGGCCACGCTGCCTCGCGCCTTCCCTTGGCCGCGTCTTCCTCGGGTTGCTGCTCCTGGCTATCGCCCGGGAGGCCCCCGCGCAGGACACGACGGCCACACCGGCCGCCACCGAACCGCGGCCCACGGGACTCCCGAAGGGAATCCAGTGGACCTTCAATCTCGACGCCGGCGTCGGTGCGTTCGGCTTCTCCAATTCCCTCTACACCGATGTCCGGCCGGATCCCTCGGGCGACCTGAGCGACAACTGGTTCGAGAGCTTCGTGAAACCGGCCCTGTCGGCCTCGGTGGCCGCAGGGAAGAGCGAGTTCTTCGGCAAGCTCAGCGTGGTGGGCGAGCGGACCTTCGCGGCCCCTCCTCCCCTGGTCGGCGATGAGGCGTCGTCCTTCCAGGCGGAAGACGCGTATCTGGGCTGGCGTTCGGGCACCGCCCTTGGCGAGACCCCAAACGTGCTCGAGCTCACGGCGGGCCGCGCGCAGTATCGCGTCGGGCAGGGGTTCCTGCTGTGGGACGGGGCGGGAGAGGGAGGGAGCCGGGGCGGCTTCTGGAGCAATGCGAGGAAGGCGTGGGCTTTCGCGGGGATCGCGCGATTCAAGCCGAAGCACCACACCTTCGAGGCGTTCTTCCTCAACCGGGACGAGGTCCCGGAGAGCGAGACGGGAACCGAGGTCTGGGGTGGGAACTACGAGCTGGCGTTCGATGACGCCAACACGATCGGGCTGACCTACATGAACTTCCAGGCGGATTCGCTGCCGAACCGCGACGGCATGTCGGTCTACAACGCCCGGGCGTTCCTCGCGCCGTTCAACTTCGCGCCGGACCTCTCCTTCGCGGGGGAATTCGCCCAGGAGGAGAACGGCGACCTCCTGAGCTCGACGGCGTGGTCGGCGCAGGGCGCCTTCCAGTTCAGCAAGCTGCCGTGGAAGCCCAAACTCTCCTATCGCTACGCGTTCTTCGAGGGCGACGACCCGGCGACCTCGACCAACGAGAGCTTCGACATGCTGCTGCCGGGCTTCTATGATTGGGGCACCTGGTGGCAGGGCGAGATCGGCGGCGAGTATTTCCTTTCCAATTCGAACCTCATCTCCCACCAGGTCCGTCTTCACCTGACGCCGAGCGAGTCGGTGAGTGGTGGACTGATCGGCTACGACTTCAGGCTCGACCACCCGGCGACATTCGCCCCTGGTGTCACCTCCGACCACGTGGCGACCGAGCTGGACGCGTACGTCGACTGGTCACTGAATGACAACATCATCGTAAGCTTCGTCGCCGCGTACGCCGACCCGCAGGACGCGGCGGAGCAGGGTTACGGCCGGACGTCGAACTTCACATATGGAATGATCTACTTCGCATACTCGTACTGACGGTTGATCCCCGCCCCCAGGGGAGGCACCTCATGATAGAACGCACAACGCGCGCGCTCCCCCGGCGCGCCCTGATGGTGGACGACGAACTCTCCCAGCCGGCCACTGCCGGCGGCCGCGCCGTGCGCGCACTGGCGGACGAGCTGCGGGCGCGCGGGATCGAAGTCGTCGAAGCGCTCTCCTGCGAAGACGGCATTGCGACGGTGATCTCGGACTCCGCCATCCACTGCGTCTTCGTCAACTGGACCCTGGGCGCGAACGACCGCCGCTCCCACGCGCAGGCGACCGACCTCCTCCGGGCCGTCCGGGCCCGCAATGCGAAGATCCCGATCTTCCTCATGGCGGACCGGCAGATGGCCGGCACGGTCACGGTCGAGGTGGCCACGCTGGCCGACGAATTCATCTGGATCCTCGAGGACACCGCGGCGTTCATCGGGGGCCGCACCGCGGCCGCGATCGAGCGCTACCTGGCGGGCCTGCTCCCGCCGTTTGCCGCCGCCCTGGCCCGGTACAACCGGGACCGGGAGTACTCCTGGGCGGCGCCCGGCCACCAGGGCGGCGTCGCCTTCCTCAAGTCGCCGGTGGGACGGGTGTTCTTCGATTTCTATGGCGAGAACCTGTTCCGCACCGACATGGGCATCGAGCGCGGAGCACTCGGCTCGCTGCTCGGACACAGCGGCCCCGTCGGCGAGAGCGAGCGGTATGCGGCCCGGGTGTTCGGCGCCCACCGCTCGTACTCGGTCCTGAACGGGACGTCGGGCTCGAATCGAGCCATCATGTCCGCCTGCGTGGGCGACGCCGAGATCGCGCTCTGCGACCGCAACTGCCACAAGTCGATCGAGCAGGGCCTGGTGATCACCGGCGGGATTCCGGTGTTCCTGAGCCCCACCCGCAACCGGTTCGGGATCATCGGACCGATCCCGCCGGAGCGGCTCGACCCCAAGGCGATTGCGAAGAGCATCGCCGCGAATCCGCTGGCCAGGGCCGCCACGAGCAAGCGTCCGGTCTACGCGGTGGTCACCAACTGCACCTACGACGGGATGTGCTATCACGCCGCGGACGCCGAGGCACAGCTGGCGAAGAGTGTGGACCGGATCCACTTCGATGAGGCGTGGTACGGCTACGCGCGGTTCAATCCGATGTACCGCGATCGCTACGCCATGCGGGGGAATCCAGCCGACCATCCGAAGGACGGCCCCACGGTCTACGCGACGCATTCCACCCACAAGTTGCTGGCCGCGCTTTCCCAGACGTCGTACATCCATATCCGGGACGGCCGCGGGGCCATCGATCACGGCCGCTTCAACGAGGCGTACTGCTCGCAGGCGAGCACGTCGCCGCTCTACGCGCTGATCGCCTCGAACGACGTGGCCGCCGCCATGATGGACGGGCCGGGCGGGCAGGTCCTGACCCAGGACGTCATCGATGAGGCCGTCGCGTGCCGGCTGGCGGTGGCCCGCATCCGGCAGGAGTTCCTGGCGAGGAAGGACTGGTTCTTTGCGCCGTGGAATGCGGAGGAGATCCGCGATCCGAAGACCGGGAAGCGCATTCCGTTCCACGAGGCGCCGGTCGAGCTGCTGACCACGGAGCCCGCATGCTGGGTGCTGCATCCGGGCGAGAGTTGGCACGGCTTCGAGGGCCTGCCGGACAACTGGTGCATGCTCGATCCGATCAAGTTCGGCATCGTATGCCCGGGAATGAAGCCGGACGGCCAGCTCGACACGCGCGGCATCCCGGCCGACATCGTCACCGCCTATCTCGGCCGCCACGGAATCGTGCCCTCGCGCACCACCGACCACATGGTGCTGTTCCTGTTTTCGGTGGGCATCACCAAGGGGAAGTGGGGCACGCTCCTGAACACCCTGCTCGACTTCAAGACCGACTACGACCGCAACACTCCGCTCACCGAGGTCCTGCCCGGCGTCGTGGCGGCCGCCCCGGATCGTTACGCGGGCATGGGGCTCAAGGACCTGGGCGACGCGATCTGGGCACACATGCGGAAGAACCGGCAGGGGCACTGGCAGGCGCAGGCGTACGCGAGCCTGCCCACGCCCGAGATGACGCCGCGCAAGCCGTTCCAGCTCCTGATGGCGGGCAATGTGGAGAAGGTTCCACTGAACAAGATGGCCAACCGCGTCGTCGCGGTCGGCGTGATCCCCTATCCGCCCGGCATCCCGATCGTGATGCCCGGCGAGAATGTCGGTGCCCCGGATGGCCCGTGGCTCACCTACCTGCGGACGCTGCAAGAGTACGGGCACCTGTTCCCGGGATTCGCCAAGGAAGTCGAGGGCACGGAAGAGCGAGATGGTGTCTATCACATCTACTGCATGAAGCGCTGACGGCGCCCAGGCGGTACGCCACGAAGGAGGGAGACCGTGCAAGAAACCAAGAAGATGAGCCTGGTCCAGCTCACGTTCATGGTCACCGTGAACATGATGGGCTCAGGCATCATCATGCTGCCCACGAACATGGCCCAGGTCGGCGCGATCTCGCTGCTGTCCTGGGTGGTGACGGCAGTGGGATCCATGGCCATCGCCTTCGGATTCGCGCAGGCCGGCCTGTTCAACCAGCGGGAAGGCGGCATGTCGGCATACGCCGAGGATGCCTACGGCAAGCCGGGCTACTTCAACGTGTTCTATCTCTATTTCCTCTCGCTCGCCATCGGCAACGTGGCGATCGCCATCTCCGCGGTGGGCTACCTGGCGGGGTTCTTCCCCTGGCTCTCCTCGGCCCCGATCGCCACCACCATCGGCGTGATCGGGCTCCTCTGGCTTACGACCGTAGCCAACTTCGGCGGCCCGTCCATCACCGGACGCATCGGCTCGGTGACCGTCTGGGGAGTGCTGATCCCTGTCGGCCTCCTGTCGCTGTTCGGGTGGTTCTGGTTCAGCCGCGACACCTTCGCGGCCGCCTGGAATCCCCAGGGGCTGAGCCTCGGCCAGGGCATGGGCTCGAGCATCTCGCTGACACTCTGGGCCTTCCTCGGCATGGAGTCCGCGGCGCAGAACTCCGCCGCCGTCGACAACCCCAAGAAGAACGTGCCGCTGGCCTGCATGTTCGGCACCCTCGGGGCCGCGGTCATCTACATCCTGTCCACCGCGGTGATCCAGGGGATTGTGCCGAACGCCGAGCTGGCGGAGTCGACCGGTCCGTTCGCCCTGGCCTACGCCAAGATGTTCAACCCGACGGTCGGGACCATCATCATGGCGCTCGCCGTACTGGCCTGCCTCGGTTCCCTGCTGGGCTGGCAGTTCACGATCGCGATGACCGGGAAGTCGGCGGCCGACGCGAACATGTTCCCCAAGTTCTTCACCAAGGTCAACAAGATGGGCGCGCCGATCACCGGGATGATCGTGATGGGTGTCGTGCAGTCCCTGCTGGCGCTGTCCACCATCTCGCCCACCCTGGCCGAGCAGTTCAGCGCCCTGGTGAACCTTGCGGTCGTCACCAACGTGGTGCCCTACATCGTCTCGCTCTCCGCCCTGGTCGTCATGATGAAGGCGGCCAAGGTCGGCGAAAAGGTGTACCGGCGCAACGTCGTGATTGCGCTGGTCGCGATGCTGTACAGCGTGTACGCGCTCTACGCCTCCGGCATGGAAGCGGTGATGGGCGGCATGCTGGCCATGGGGATCGGCTTTATCATCTGGGGGTTCATTGCACCCCGTTTCGTACCGGGGCTGGCGGCTGCGCAGCAGCCTGACAGGGTCTGACTACCGCACCCGCGACCCTCGAGTCGAAAGGAGCAGGATCATGCAACGTGCAGGATCAATGATCGCCTGGATGCGCCTCGCCCAGTTCGCGGGGCTGGCCCTCACGGCCCTCGTCCTCGTGCCGCCGGCCCACGCCCAACAAAAAGGGGCCATCACGCCGCCCACCACGACCCTGGAGCGAATCAAGGTTGCCGGGCAGATCCGACTCGGGTATCGCGACGATGCCCGGCCGTTCTCCTACCGCGATGAATCCGGCAATGCGGCGGGATACTCGGTCGCGCTGTGCCTTCAAGTGGTCGACGCGATCAAGGCCGAGACGGCCATGCCGTCGCTCAAGGTGGAATGGGTCCGCGTGACGCTCGCTGACCGCTTCAGCGCGGTACAGCAGGGGAAGATCGACCTGCTCTGCGGCGCCGAATCCGAGACGCTCGCGCGGCGGGCGGATGTTTCGTTCTCAATCCCGATTTTCCCGGGCGGGATCGGCGCCCTCCTTCGCTCGGACGCAACGGCCCGCCTCAAGGAGGTCCTGAGCGGCCGCCCGTCCACGCGGCCAAACTGGCGTGCCCAGGCCGGCCAGCTGCTGCAGGTGCAGAGGTTCAGCGTGATCGCGGGGACGACCGCCGAGCCCTGGCTGGCCGGGAAGCTGAAGGAATTCAAGCTCACCGCCAAGGTGACCCCGGTGAAGAGTTACGAGGAGGGTGCCCGGGAGGTGCTGGAGCGCCGGGCCGATGTGTTCTTCGGTGACCGCGCGATCCTGCTCGACAAGGCGCGGCAGGCGCCGCCGGGCAAACTCATCGTGCTCGACAGGTACTTTACCTATGAGTCGGTGGCGCTCGCGATGGCACGGGGCGACGAAGCTTTTCGCCTGCTCGTCGACCGCGCCCTCAGCCGGTTCTATGCCTCCGGGGAGCTGCCCGACCTGTACGTGAGGTGGTTCGGTGAGCCAGGGGCGGAGGCGCTCACCTTCTTCCGCTGGAATGCGCTGCCTGATTGACGTATACGCCGGGGAGGCGTTGCAATGATACAGCGAAGCGCTAAGCGCCTCAGCATGCGGGCGCTGGTGGTGGACGACGAGCTGACCAGCCCGACGGCCGAGGGCCGGGCGTCCCGGGCGCTGGTCAAGGAACTGCAGGACCGCGCGGTCGAGGTGGTGGAAGCGACGAGCGCCGAAGACGGCATGTCGGTGGTCGTCTCCGATTCCGCCCTCCATGCGATCCTCGTCGACTGGACCCTGGGCGACGATGAAGACCACGTCAAGGCGACGAACCTCCTCAAGTTCGTCCGCTCACGAAATGCCCGGATCCCGATCTTCCTGATGGCGGAACGCGAGGAGGCATCCTCGATTCCGATCGACGTCATGCAGATGGTGGACGAGTACGTCTGGATGCTGGAGGACACGGCGGCGTTCGTCGGGGGCCGGGTGGCGGCGTCCATCCGACGCTACCTGGAGGTGATGCTCCCGCCCCTGGCCGCCGCCGTCATGAAATTCAGCCAGGTCTACGAGTACTCCTGGCACACGCCGGGTCACACCGGTGGCACCGCGTTCCTCAAGTCGCCGGTCGGCCGGATCTTCTTCGACTACTTCGGGGAGAATCTCCTCCGCTCCGACCTTTCCATCAGCGTCGGCGCCCTGGGCTCGCTGCTCGACCATACCGGCCCCATCGGGGAGCACGAGAAATACGCGGCGCGGGTCTTCGGCGCCCACCGCACCTATTGCGTCACCAACGGCACCTCCACGTCGAACCGGGTGATCTTCATGGCCGCAGTCGGCCGCGACCAGATCGCGCTGTGCGACCGGAACTGCCACAAGTCGATCGAGCACAGCCTGGTGATGAGCGGCGGCATTCCGAGTTACCTCGTCCCGCTCCGCAACCGCTACGGCATCATCGGGCCGATTCCCCCGGCCAATCTGAAGGCGGCAGCCATCAAGGCCGCCATCAAGGCCAACCCCCTGGTCCCGAAGGGCGCCGACACCCGGCCGGTCTACTCGGTCATCACGAACTCGACCTACGATGGGCTCTGCTACAACGCCCGCCGGGTGGAGGAGCTGCTCGACCCGAGCGTGGATCGGATCCACTTCGACGAGGCCTGGTACGCCTACGCCCGCTTCAACCCGATCTACCGGGACCGCCACGGCATGCATGGCGACCCCAAGGCCCATTCGGGCCCCACGGTCTTCGCGACACACTCGACGCACAAGCTGCTGGCGGCGCTGTCCCAGGCCTCGCTGCTGCACATCCGGGACGGGCGGAGCCCCATTCCGCACTCGCGATTCAACGAGTCGTTCATGATGCACGCGTCCACGTCGCCGTTCTACCCGATCATCGTCTCCAACGACGTGACCGCGGCGATGATGGACGGCCCGGGAGGCCTCGCGCTGACCAGCGAGTCCATCGAGGAGGCGGTCGCCTTCCGGCAGACCATGGGCCGGGTCCACCGCGAGTTCAAGGAGAAGAAGGAGTGGTTCTTCAACACCTGGAACGCGGACACGGTGAAGGAGGGCAAGGGCGGTCGGAAGGTCGCGTTTGCGGACGCCTCTCCCGAGTTCCTCGCGCGCGAGCCCGACGCCTGGGTGTTGCATCCGGGAGACGCCTGGCACGGATTCGGGGACCTCGAGGACGGGTACTGCATGCTGGACCCGATCAAGGTTTCGATCGTGACTCCGGGAGTGGCCGACAAGGGCGGCCTCGACAAGCGGGGCATACCCGCCACGCTGGTGACGGCCTACCTGCACAACCGGGGCGTCGAGGTCGAGAAGACCACGGACTTCATGATCCTCTTCCTCTTCTCGATCGGGATCACCAAGGGAAAGTGGGGTACCCTGCTCAACGCGCTGCTCGATTTCAAGCGCGATTATGACAACAACACGCCACTGGCCGAGGCGCTGCCCGAGCTGGTCGCCGGTCACCCCGATCCCTACGGGGAGATGGGGCTGCGCGACCTGGCCGACCAGATGTTCGCCATGCTCAAGGAGACTCGGCAGACGCACTGGCTGGCGGAGGCGTTCTCGACCCTCCCAACCCTGGTGATGACGCCGAGCGACGCCTACCAGCAGCTGATCCGGGATCAGATCGAGCACGTGCCGCTGGAGCAGCTCGCGAACCGGGTGCTCGCCACCAGCGTGGTACCGTATCCCCCCGGCATTCCGATGCTCATGCCCGGCGAGTCCACCGGTGCCAGGGACGGCCCGTATCTCGGATACCTGCGCGCCCTCGCATCGTGGGATGCCCGGTTCCCGGGCTTCGGACACGACACACACGGCGTCGAGAACCGGGACGGCGTGTACTACGTGCAGTGCCTGAAGAAGGGGGCGGGCAAGAAACGGTGATGCGCCGGTGAGCGATCCCGCCCGCAAGATGTCGCTGGTGCAGGCCACGATGCTCGTGGCCGGCAACATGATCGGCACGGGCGTCTTCCTGTTGCCGTCCAATCTCGCCTCGGTCGGCGGCATCGCGGTGTTCGGCTGGATAGCCGCCACCGCCGGCGCCGCCGCGCTCGGACTTGTCTTCGCCAAGCTGGGCGAGCTGGATCCGCAGGAAGGGGGGCCCTACGCCTACGCCCGGGACTTCCTCGGGCCGTATGTCGGCTTCCAGACCAACTACGTCTACTGGTTCGGCAACTGGATTGGCAACATCGCGATCGCCGTGGCGGCGGTGGGCTACCTGGCGGAGTTTATCCCCGCGATCAGCACGCCACCCGCCAGCGTCTTTGCGACGGCAGTGGTGATCTGGATCTTCACCCTCGTCAATATCAGGGGGCCGCGGCTCGTCGGTGCGCTGGAAACCTGGACGATGAGCCTGGCGCTGATCCCCATCCTGGCGATCGCGTTCGGCGGCTGGTTCTGGTTCGACGCCGCCACCTTCCGGGACGGCTGGAACGTGAGCGGCGGCTCCGATGCCCACGCTGTCCTCCGCGCGGCCTCGATCGCGCTCTGGGCCTACATGGGCGTCGAGAGCGCGGCGGTGTCCGCCGGCGTGATCGAAAACCCGAAGCGCAACATACCGCTGGCGACCATGATCGGCCTGGGCCTCGCGGCGGTCGTCTACATGCTCAGCTCGACCGTCATCATGGGAATCATCCCGAACGCGGAGCTCCAGGTCTCGCACGCTCCGTTCGCCGAGGCCGCGCGCTTGGCGATCGGGACGCCCGCGATGGTCGTCATCGCCATTTGCGCGATCCTCAAGTCGGTCGGGTCGCTCGGCGGGTGGATGCTGCTGGTGGGCCAGTCGGCGAAAGCCGCCGCCGACGACGGCATGTTCCCGGCCGTGTTCGGGCGAATGAATCGCTACGGCGTCCCCGGCCGCGGGCTGGTGATCGTCGGGGTGCTGATGACGATTGTCCTGTTTGCCACGATGTCCCCGACCATCGCCGATCAGTTCGGCCGTATCATCGACCTCGCCGTGATCCTCGTGGTCGTGCCCTACATCTACTCCTCGGTAGCAGTGGTCAAGGTGGTCTTTGACCATCACCTGCCGCCCCGAACCTTCCGCCTGTACAAATGGATCGCCCTCGCCGCGGTCGCCTACTGCCTCGGGACCGTTCTGGGGGGCGACCAGTCCACGGTGGTAAACGCGTTCGTGGCCCTCTTGATCAGCGTCCCACTGTACCCGTTCTTCATCCGGTCGATGGAGGCCGCGAGGCAGAAGCGCGCAGGCACCACCCCGGTCGAGTAACCCGCCAGCGCCCGCCCGGCGTGTTGCCTTGCGGCCGGGCGGAGCCGCTCACATTGTTGCGACGACTCCCGAAACTTCCCTCTGACCAGCGGGATGGCACCATGCGCCCCACGAAATCTCGGTCGCTGTTCACGCTCTTTGCGAAGGCCACCTCGCGGGTGACAGGCAAGCCCGCGGCCTTCATCATCGCGGTCGCCCTGATCGTGGTGTGGCTGTTGACCGGGCCGGTGTTCGGCTACAGCGACACCTGGCAGCTCGTGATCAACACCGGGACCACCATCATCACGTTCCTGATGGTGTTCCTCATTCAGAACACGCAGAACCGGGACGCCGAGGCGGTTCAGGTGAAGCTCGACGAGCTGATCCGGGCGACGGCGGGAGCCCATACGGTCCTCCTGGATCTCGAGGAGCTCGAGGATCGGGAGTTGGACCGGATCCGTGCGGGCTACATGCGACTGGCGGGGCGTGCCCGGGAGGATCTCCGGGAGGGGAAGGCCGACACCGGGGTGCCGGAGGTCGGGTGACTCTGATCGCGTGCGTGGCGCTCGTGGTCCTGCTGGCGCCGGCGGCCCGGGTCGTGGTGTTGCGCAAGCAGAAGGGCAAGGCGTTTCGCCAGACTGCAGGGCGCGGGTCTTGGCTATAGTTCTCCGCATGCAAGCCATCGTCGTTCACGCCCTGGGCGGTCCCGAGGTCCTGGTCCTCCGCACGCATCCAATCCCCCGGCCGGGTCCGGACGAGGTCCTGGTCCGCCTCCATGCGATCGGCGTCAACTTCTCCGACACCGAACGGCGCCGGGGCGTCTACGATCCCCCGACCCTCCCCTGGATTCCCGGGAACGAAGCCGCCGGCGTAGTCGAGGGACTGGGCCCCGGTGTGGACCCGGTGTGGCTGGGACGCCGCGTCGCGTTCTGGGCCCCGCGCACCAGCGGCACGTACGCCGAGTACACAGCGGCCCCGGCTGCCGCGCTTTTCGCGCTCCGGGACGACCTCGACTATTCCGTCGGGGCCACCCTTCCCGTCCAGGGCCTCACGGCCTATGGCCTGAGTCAGGTGGCGACGACGATGGAGGCGGGGCAGACCGCCGTGGTGCACGCCGCTGCGGGCGGAGTGGGAGCCTTGCTGGTCCAGATGCTCCGGAAGCGCGGCGTGCGGGTGTTCGGGACCGCTTCGACCCCCGCCAAGCGGGAGCTCGTTGCGGCGCTCGAGGCCACCCCGCTTCCCTACGGCCCTACCCTACCCGGCCTCATCTTCGACGCCACCGGAGGTCAGGGGGTCGACGCCGTGTTCGATTCAGTCGGCCAGGCCACGCGCACCGAGAGCCTTGCGGTCCTGGCCCGCTATGGCCACCTGGTCTATTTCGGGGAGGCGAGCGGTCCGCCGGCTCCCATCCTCCTCGACGAGCTCTATGGCCGGTGTCTCCGGCTCAGTGCCTTTTGGCTGGGGGCTGACCCGCCCGAGCGCTGGGACACGGCCCGGCGCGAGCTCCAGGAATGGGTCGCAAACGGGAGCCTCCGGATTACGGTCGGCCAGACGTTTGAGCTCCGCCAGGCGGCCGAGGCGCACCGTCAACTGGAGAGCCGTGAAACCCACGGGAAGCTCATCCTGATTCCTGCAGTCTGACGACCGCACGAGCTGCAGCCCCCATCGTCAACCCGCCGGGATTCCGGAGTGGAGGCACCGCACATGCACTTCGAAGCGCACCGCGGTTCGTTCGCGGTATCGACCGATCCCACGCGCCTCGATCTCGACGCGATCCACGCCTTCCTGTCCCGATCCTACTGGGCGACCGGCATACCCCGTGACATCGTCGAGCGGTCGATCCGCGGCTCCCTCTGCTTCGGCCTCTACGCCGCCGAGGGGCAAGCCGGCTTCGCGCGCGTCATCACCGACGCGGCCACATATGCCTACCTGGCGGACGTGTACGTTCTGCCGGAGCATCGGGGCCATGGCCTGGGCACGTGGCTGATGGAAGTCATCATGTCCCACCCTGCGCTGCAGCATCTCCGCCGATTCGCGCTCGTGACGCGGGACGCGCAGGGCCTCTACGAGCGGTTTGGGTTCCGGCACCTGGCGAACCCGGAACGCCACATGGAGATCCGTCGAGCCGATGTGTACGCTACGCCAGGCCCGCCAGGCGCCCAATGAAGCAGATTCCATCTGCGATTCGCAATGGCGCCGTCACCTGGCAACAACCAGGACATCCGCTGCGGATCTGACACCGGTTGACCTCGGAGGTCATGCCGACTATCCTCCGCGTCATGAACAGTGCCGCCATGTCGTGCCTCACCGTCTCTTCCTACTACGTGCGCCAGTTCACCGGGCCCGGAGAGACACGAGTGCGCATGTAGGCAATCGCAAGAGCGACACGTGAACCCCCGCGGCCCGTGGATGATTCCACGGGCCATTTTCGTGCTACCGGAGGAGAGGAAGTCATGCATCAACACGAGCGCCAGGACATCGCCGTCGTGCCCGATTCGTCATCCCAGGCCGCACTTCCGGCCTTCATCGAGCAGGAGCCCGCGCAGTATGATGCGGAAGCCCATGCCGTGTGGCGCATCCTGTATGAGCGCCGGGTGAAGGCGCTCCGCGACACCAGCAGTGTCGTGTTTCGGCAAGGCCTGGACGCGATCGGCCTCCTGGCCGACCGGGTGCCGGAGCTGGCCGACATCAACCGGCGCCTCGCGACCCGGACCGGGTGGGCCGCGGTCGGCGTACAGGGTTTCATTCCCGCCGCACAGTTCTTTCGCTGCCTGGCACGCCGCCGCTTTCCAACGACGCTCATCGTGCGGCCGCGTACGCAGCTCGAGTACCTCCCTGAGCCGGACATCTTCCATGATGTCTTCGGCCACGTGCCGCTGCACTCGCATCCCGTCTTCGCCGACTTCCTGCAGCGGTTCGGCGCCCTGGGGGCGACCGCGACGTCCGAGGAGGATACGGTCGCATTGGCGCGTCTATTCTGGTTCACGGTGGAATTCGGGCTGATCCGTGAAGAGGGAGAAGTGAAGATCTATGGCAGTGGGCTGATCTCCTCTCAAAGCGACGCCACGAATGCGTTGAGCCCACGATGCGAGCGTCGGCCATTCACGCTGGACGCGGTACTTCAACAGCCATTTCAGGTCGACAGGATTCAGGATGTGCTATTCATCGTAGAATCCTTTGATCAGCTGTTCGAGGCCGTCGAAACAATGCGCGCGAGAGGATCCGGCACGGCGCCGATCTGGTAAGGGCGCCGGGCGACGATGGCGCACTTCAGGCGGTCACGATGTAAGCTCCTTATAGAGCGCCACATGGTTGTACCGTTCTCCCTGGGGGCCCAACGTCCACCCCGGAAGCACGCCGACCTCCCGGTACCCGAGGCCCTTGTAGAAGCGCTCGGCTGGATTCCCGCGGCGGGTGTTCAACAGCAGCAAGGAACGGCCATGTTCCCACGCTGCCTCGTGGAGTGCGGCCATGAGCGCTCGACCGACGCCCAGTCCTCGTGCCGCCGGTGCGACGAACAGCTTCTGCACCTCTGCCCGGTGCCGGGCACCCGGTAACGGCGCCAGGGCAAGCTGGCACGAGCCCACGATGCCGGCTCCGGTGCGAGCCAGCAGGAGCAGTCGGGACCCGGTCTCCAGCTCCGGGCGGAGCGATAGCCAGTAGCTCCGGGCGCCCTCGAGGGTCAGTGGCGGCAGGAACCCGAGCGACTCCCCTCCGTTGACCGTTTCTCTCAGGAGCCCCACCAGCGTCGGCAGCAGACGTCCCAATTCTCCCGGTGCTATCACTCGAGTCATGGTGGGCGTGGCCTGATGCTCCTCATCCTGTCTCGCGAGCCCCCAGGGCCGTATCGCCCAGGACAGCGTCAGCTTCGGGTTGGGCGGCAGCGATCGCATCGTTACGCTACCGGGTCAGGCTGACGTCGAAGGTCGTCCCCTTGAGCGTCGCATGGCCATCGAGCCGGTTCGGAGTTACCTCGAACGACATCTGGCGGACGAAGGTGTCGGCATTCTGCTCGAACCGCAGCGTCGACCCCGTGAGGGTCCACGTGCCGGTCATTGCGACCACCGCAACGGTCCCCCCGGCATTCTTAGGAACTACGAGCTGGCCGGTCATCGTGTTGTCCGGATTGAGCGTCAAGTGGAGATCCGCGCCGGCCTCCAGTTGGTCGGTCGTAACTCCGCCCGTGGTAGTCGTGAACGTCTTGAGTTCGTACGTGCCGACGACGTCCACCATGTTGTTGGTGTTGTCGTTGTCGCCGGCGTCGGACGGGCCGACCCCACCGCCGGCGCAGGCCAGGAGGCCGGCCAGCGCGGCGAAGATGATTGAACGAGCTGAGTAGATTCGCATGAGAGCACCGCAATTAGTTGGTAAAGCCTTGAGTTTGATGTTGCCGTCTACACTTCCAGGTACGCCCGACCGCTAACCGACGTCCGCCGGCGTCATGACTTCCGATACCCGCCACGCCGGTCCCCCCGGCGGGCCCGCCACGAGCCCATCTTCCGCCGACTGCTCCAACGACCCGTCCCACCGTGCCATCAGGACCGTTGCAAGGCAGTTGCCCACGACGTTCAGGGACGTCCGCGCCATGTCCATCAGCGCGTCGACCCCGAGTATGACCGCAACGCCCGCCAGGGGCAGTCCGAATTGGACCAGTGTCCCGGAGAGAATGACGAGCGAGGCGCGGGGGACGGCAGCGACGCCCTTGCTGGTCACCATCAGCGTGAACATCATCAGCAGCTGTTGCGACACCGGCATCTCGATCCCCGCGGCCTGCGCCACGAACACCGATGCCAATGCCAGGTAGAGCGTGGTGCCGTCCATGTTGAACGCGTATCCGGCCGGCAGCACGAAGGAGGCAATGCGGCGCGGCACCCCGAACCGCTCCATGTTCCGGAGGGCGAGTGGCAGCGCGGCCTCGGACGATGCCGTCGAGAAGGCGATGAGCCACGGCTCCTTCACCGCCTGCACGAACCGCCGGATGGGCACGCTGAAGATGACGGCGATCGGCAGCAGCACGACGAGCGCGAAGACGATCAGCGCCCCGTAGAGCGTCAGGACGAGCACTCCGAGGTTTCTGAGCACGCCGATCCCGCTCCGGCCGACCGTCACCGCGATCGCGGCGCCGATGCCAATCGGTGCGAACGTCATCACCAGGCCGACGAACTTGAACATGACCTCGGAAAGGCTCTCGCAGATCGACAGCATGAGCGCCTTCGCGGGACCCGTCACCTGCGACAGCGCCACCGCGAAGACGACGGCGAAGAAGGTGACCTGGAGCGCCTCGTTCCGGGCGGCAGCGTCGAAGAAGCTCTGCGGCACGATGTGCTCCAGCACACTGGCGAGGCTTGCAGGCGTCGAGGCCAGTGCCGTCCCCGGCTCGGCCGTCACGCCGGCGAGATTCACTCCGAGCCCCGGCCTCACGAAGTTCACCGCCAGCAGGCCGACGAGGAGCGCGAGCGTTGTGGCGACTTCGAAATAGAGGAGCGTGCGGAAGGCGAGCTTGCCAATGCGCCGCATGTCCTCGCCGTGGCCGGCGATCCCCACGACCAATGTGCCGAAGAGCAGCGGCGCGATCAGCGACTTGATCATCCGGAGGAACACGGCAGACAGCACCTGCAGGTCCGTGGCGTGAAACCCCCGCGCGTCAGGGCCATCGGGAAACGCATAGCCCACCGCGACCCCGACAATCATCGCGACCAGCACCCACTGCGTCTGCGTGATCCGGCGCAGCCCGGCGCGAGGTGGTGACGGCGCTTCCGCTGGTGCAATGCGAGCAATCATGGCTCTGCCAGGTGTGAGGTTCGGCGCGACCCGCAGGTCGATATGGTGCTGTGATCCGGGCGGTGGGCGAAGGCGAACGTCCGCCGGACGCCCGCCCCGCCTCCCTCCGCTCCGCTCGGTGCTATTCGATCACACTGAGGTCGTGTGGCTCACCCGAGATGAAGTCATCCATGGCCACCAGATCGGCGTGCCCGCCCGCGCTGATGTCCGCGTTGAGTCCGGTGATGGCCGCCTGCCCGGACACGATACGGACCCGGGAAACGATCGGGTCGCTGAACGTGACCCCGACGAAGGAGAACCCCGCGGCATCGGTACGGACCGGCGCATGGACCCGCCGGAGCAGTCCACCCCGCGCGTCGAAGAAGTCCAGGGTGGTGCTGTTTGGGTCATCCACGTCCGAGAAGACCACCCCGAACCCGTTCACCTTGGCCGGCGTGGTGCTGCCGGCAACCTGGAAGTCCACCGTCAGCTCGCGGCTTCCCACCGGGATGAAGATCTTGGTCGGGCTGAAGGCGGCGAACTGGCTTGCGTACCCCAGATTGAGGTCCGCCAGCGCGTTGTCGCTCACGCGGAAACCGGTGCCATGGGTCGTGAAGACCTGGCCGCGGAACAGGACCCGATTGAAGAAGTCGCCGGGGAGCGTGTCCACGTTCACCAGGTCACCGGTGACCGCGTCCCAATTGATCTGCCGCCGCCCGTTTTCCTGCTCCCCTGCCGTGGTGTTGGCGGGATCGCCCAGGGTGGCGCGGAACTGCGCCAGCACCTGCGTCAGATCACCGGAAGCGCTGAAGACCTGGGCCTGGGTCCGCCCCACGCCAAGCATCGTACTGTCCCCGTACACGGGGCCGGTCGCGCTGTTGTCCCGGTCATATCCGCACGCGACCGCCGCTATTGTCAGAACTACGATCCCGGCGGCGAGACGGCCGCCAAATTTCCCAGCCATGGTGCACTCCTTGTGGTATTGGGCCGCGGGCGACGAGCACGTTCCGCCCGCCAGCCCCTTCAGGCTCGATGAAAATCCAAGTGGTTCAGGCGACTCGCGCCTGAACGTCGAGATACTCTCCCACCACCGCGGTGGTGCCGTCGCTGGCGAGGTTGTGCTGCTGGAAGAGCCGGGTGAGTTCATCGCGGAGCCGGCTCGCTCCATCGGGGTCGGTCGCCCGAAGCGTCGCGACCGTAGGCCCGTAGCAGGTGGCAAACAGTTCGGTCACGGCCGCGGGCGGGAACGAGAAGCGAAGCTCCAGGGTCCGCCTGGTGCAGCGGAGTGACGCCACGCGGTCGCCGAAGCGGGCGCGCACCGTTTCCTCGTCTCCCCAGAGCAGCGGGCTCGGCATCCCCGCCGGGGGCGGGACCACCGCCGTGTGCGCCCGCAACAGGTGCCCGACGAAGCCACTCAGCATCCAGTTGGCCATCGCGATCCTGCCGCCCGACCGGGTCACCCGGAGCAGCTCCGCCGCCGCCCGCTCCGGCCGGGGAGCGAACATCGCGCCGAACATCGTGACGGTCGTGTCGAACTGCCCCTCCCCGTAGGGGAGCGCCTCCGCGTCACCAACGTCGAAGGCGATAGGGAGGCCCGCCGAGCGCGCCTCGAGCCGGGCCTGGGCAATCAGATTGGGCGCGATGTCGAGGCCGGTCACCCGGGCACCGGCCCGGGCCGCCGGGATGGCGAGATTGCCGGTGCCGCACGCGACGTCGAGCACCGTTTCCCCCGCGCTGAGCGCCAGCCGGGCGATGAACTCCGCGGCACCGGGCGCGAAGCTGCGCGCGATCGGGAGAAAGTCGGCCCCGGACCAGATGGACCGGACCCGGGCGGTGAGGGGATCCTCGGACCAGTTGCGGACCGCGCCGCGGGTCCCGGGACCGTCGACATAGGACGTGTTATCGGATGACATGCCGCTTCTCCGTCATTGGTTTGTGGCACGCTCTCGCAGCGTGCGAGTTCAATAGTGCGGAGCGGGATCGAGCGCACCAATGACTGGACGTCCCGACTTCCTGCTCCGGCGCACCGACATTGGCGCTTTCTGCTTGAGCGTCCAGCGGAGCTACCCGAGCGTCCCGAATGCAGGGAGTAGAAGAGACAACGCGTGGCCGATGCGACGGATCCCGCGCCACGTGCAGTGGCGGCGATCGGTGAGTGTGCGGCCGGCAACGTCTGGGTGCATTCGTGCCTCATCCCTGTGAACGACTCCGCGGAGCGCAGGCCTCCGCGACGACTGGGGCATAACATGGCGAATGCAACTCATATTTGTCCAATACCGGGTTACTGTCTATCAATATTGAAATTCATATCAATAATCGGGCGGATCGCACGCCCTTTCGGGGCCGCACACGCCACGCGCCGGGCGTCGCGTCCAGCCTGCAGCCGCCGGTTAGGGAGTCGCTTGGGATTGGATCAGGTGGGACCCACGGGATTGCCGCGACCGGGCACCGTCAATCGCCCCGGGGGGAGCCGGCGGCGCCTGTGCGCGTCCTGCTACGGCGCCGCTGTCAGTGCGTAGCCTTCGAGCGAGACGCGCAGGAGGTTCTGGCGATCCGCGACCTCGAGCACGCGGGCGGTGTACCCGGCCACCGCGTCGACGTCCGGCACCTGCAGCGTCACCACGGCGCCGTTAGTCACCGCGCCTGCCACCACCCCGACGAGCGTGGAGCCGTTCGCGCGCCGCGTGAACAGCTGGAGCGACGCGTTGGCCGCCGTCGCGCTGTCGATCGGCGGGCCGCTCACTTCGAACAGCAGGGCGCCGTCGTCGGCATGAGGAGTGGTCAGCCGCAGGGTCACGGTGCCGGCCCGGGTGCTGCCGGTCGTCGGGTCGTCCGAGCAGGCCGCGCCCACCGAAAGCACGGCCACCATCGCGAAAATCCACCGCGCGCCGTTCATGGACTCCTCCCAGGCCGCCGTTGCATCGAGGCCGTGGTGGCGCCCGGCAGGCGACCCACCGATTTCAGGTACGCTTCGAAGTCGCCGACGTCGTAGCGACCATTGCGGTTGCCCAGCGTGTCGAGGAACTCCACGTCCGCCGCACTCAAGCCGCCCGCGCCCAATAGTCCCCCCGCTGCGACATCGAGCGGGATCGACAGCGGCGCGAATCCCACCGGCAGGCCAGGGTGTGCCACTCCGGCCGGGTTCACCTCGATCAGTCGGCCGATTCGCAGTTCGGTCGCAAACAGCCGTGCCACGGTGGCGCCCGTCCCGTCACGCCCGAACGCCACCGCCTCCGGGGCGTCCGGCCCCACCGCGTACGGATCGGCCAACCTCGTGCCAGTCGGACTGAACAGCTCGATGCGGCCGGCCAGAGGGGCCGGAGCGTAGATGTTGCCGGCGACGTCGAACGCGAACATCAGGATCACGAATTCGCTGCCCAACACCCGCCGGAGCTGGCCGTTCGCCAGCTTCCAGATCTCGGTGCCGTTGGAGAAATACGGCTCGCCCGACGGACCGATGGCCAGCGGACCGGGCCCGGAGCCGCCGATTGCGATGGCGTCGAACCGTGCCTCGAACTGGCCCGTGGGGCTATACCGGCGGAGCGAGCGAGTGAGTACATCGGTGAGCCAGATGCGGCCGTCGCGAGCCACGGCAATCCCGAACGGGAAGCCGGCGTCGGTGATGAAGCGCGAGGCCTGGCCTTGTGGCGTGACGCGGAACACGACGCCGTCCGGCGAGGCCACCAGCAGGTTGCCGGACGCATCGAACGCGAGGCCCACCGGGGTTTGGATCCCGGCCGCGAAGGTCGTCACCACGCCCTGGCTGGAGACGCGCACGACCCGATTCCCCAGCAGGTCGCCGACGAACAGGTCCCCCGTGCTCCCGACGGCGAGGCCCAATGGCCGGCCGAGCCCCTCGGCGCGCACCGTGATCGGGTCGCCGGGTCCCTGGGCGGTGGTGCGGACGTGCAGCGTGTACGGGAATGGGTTGCCGCCGGGGTCCCCGACCGACTCGACCGTCGCGTAGTACGTGCCCGTCGTGACGATCGAGAACTGGAGGCGGCTGTCGCGTCCGTCCTGGTCGTCGTTGAAGGCCAATTGGGTGGTGCCATCGCTCGCGTAGAGGGCGAGGGCCGGGTCGACCACCATGTCGAGATCAGTGTCAACGTCGAGCTCGATGGCTGTCCCCGCCTGGGCCGTGAACGCCCAGTAGTCCACATCCCCCGCCGGATTGTCGTCCCGCGCGCAGAGCTCGCCGGTGACGGACTCGCCGATCGCGACCGCGGTCGCGGTGCCCGGAGCGTCATTGGGTTCCCGCTCCGTTCCGTCCGCGGCGCAGATGACCGTCCCGAAGTTGATGGCGTACGTGGCACCCGGGCCACCCAAGGCGCCGAACGCGCGAATCACCACGTAGTACCGGCCGGTGGTGGGGACGCGGTAGGAGAGGCGGCTGTCGAATCCATCGAAATCGTCGTTGAACGCGAGCTGCGTCGCGCCGTCGGGCGCGATGAGCAGGAGCGTCGGATCGAAGGTGGCCCCGAACTGAAAGGCGTCCACGTCCGCGCTGAAGAACTGTCCGGCGGCCAGGTCCACGAACCAGGTGTCCACGTCGCCCGCCGGATTCACGACACCCGTGGCCCGGTCGCCGAGCGCCACACTGTCGGCCGTCTGCACACTGCCGTTGGGCTCGCTCTCGGCGAGGGTCGTCGCGATGCGCGCGCTCGTGGAGCGTCGCGCGGCGAGGAGCGGCGCCCGACCGGACTTACCGCGCGCGGGCAGGACCGTGGGCGCATCGCGCAGGCGCCGGATCTCCTCGCGCCATGAGCCCGCCGCCGGCTGTTGGGCCCTGGCCGGCGCGGCGCCGGCCAGGGTCAGCAGAACCAGGACCGTGAGCGAAATGCGCATGCCACCACCTACCCCTGCACCGCCGCACGGATGCGGGCGAGGTGGTGATAGCTGTGCCGCACCGCGTGATCCTCCAGCATGAACTGGCACGTGAGCGGGGCGTCAAAGTTGAGCGATATCGGAGCGGCCTGATCGAGCTCCGCGTCGCTCAACGCACGAATCGCGGCGGCGGCGGCGGTGCTGTTGCGCCGGAGCAGATCGAATGCTGCGTCCTTCGTGACGGCATCGAACTCCATGGCGTGGGCCGCGTTGATGGCGTGGACGTCCTCCATCGTCACGCCCGCCACCGGCTTGCCGCCGGCAAGGACCTGGGCCAATTGGATCTCCAGCGGGTACATGGTTGCAACGTGATGCACGACGACCCCGACCTTGCGCCCGTCCCGTGGGACCGGGGTCTGCCACTGTGCATCGGTGAGGCCGCGCGCGAATTCGGCCAGCGCCCGGGCCCCCCATTCGAGCCGAGCCGCAAGGGCCTCCGCTCGAAGGCTTACGTTCTGCTTCTGGCTGGAGTGGGAGGGAACCGCGTCGGCGCGGGGAATGATCTGGGATGACATGCCGGCTTCTCCATCAGGGGGTTGTGGCGCGCCCTCGTGGCGCGTGGGCTCAATTCTGTGGCGAGGAGACGAATCCACCAATGACTGATCGTCCCGACTTCCTGCTCTGACGCACCGGCATCCGCGATGATCGGCCTCGAAGTTGGCCAGGGGAACTATGCTTGTCCAATACCGGGTTACTGTGTACTCATATTGATATGCATATCAATGACAAACTGGGCCTCACCTCCCTCCGGTACTTCGCGATCCTCGCGGAGGAGCTCCACTTCGGGCGTGCGGCCGCGCGGCTCGGCATCGCCCAGCCGTTCCTCAGCCAGAAGATCCGGGTGCTGGAGCAGGCCCTCGGATCGCCGCTCTTCCTGCGGACCAGCCGCCGGGTCGAGCTGACCGAGGCCGGCGCCGTGTTTCTCGATTCAGCGCGGAAGTCGCTGGGAGAGTTGGAGCGCGGGGCCCACCGAATCGACGCGCTCGGACGCGGAGAACTGGGCGCCCTGAGGGTCGGCTACGTGATGATTGGGATGCTCATGCTGGTGCCGGACCTGCTGCGGTCGTTCCGCTCGGCGTACTCCGGAGTGGAACTGTCGCTGCACGAGATTTCCACCGCCCCCCAGGTGGTGGAGCTGCTGCACGGAGATCTCGATGTGGGCTTCCTGAGCCAGCCGGTGACGGAGCCGGGGCTGCGCGTGCATCGCGAGTGGAGCGAGCCGTTCTGTGCGGTGCTGCCCAGCGATCATCCGCTCGCCAAGGCCCGGACGATCCGCCTGCGGGACCTCGCGCGGGAGCCTTTCGTGTCGGTCTCGCGACCCTCCTCGCCGGAGATGTACGACCGCATGATCCGGGACTGTCACCGTGCCGGCGTGACATTCGCCATCGGACAGGAAGCCGGATCGTGGCAGGCCACCGTCAGCCTCGTTGCCGCGGGGATGGGTGTCACGATCGCGCCGACCTGCGTCAGCCGATATCGCATCCGCGGGGTGAAGTACCGCGTGCTGTCCGGCCCCGTCCCGGAGTACGGTCTTGCGTTGTGTACCGGTGGGGGGCCCCGTTCGCCCGCCGTGAAATCATTTCTCAAGTCCTGCGGCGCCGTGGCCTGAGCGGCCGGTCAGCCACACTCCCCTCTTCGAAGCCCCATCATCCCGACCTGGCCGAGTGGACGGCGCTACGCGGTGGCGGTGCGACGGGCCTCGCGCCAGGCGCCTGGGGCCAGTCCCGTCGCCTTCTTGAACGCCCGGCTGAATGCGGCCTCCGAGTCGTATCCGACCTCCGTCCCGATCGAGGCGACCTTGGCCCCGCTCTGCGTCAGGAGACTCGCCGCGACCTGCATGCGCCATTGGGCCAGATACTGCATCGGCGGCTGCCCCACCAGCAGCGCGAACCGCTTGGCCAGGCTGGTTCGGGAGGAGGCGGCTTCCCGGGCGAGCTCGGCCAGCGTCCACGGATGTGCGGGCCGGCCATGGATGAGCGTGAGCACCCGACTGACTACCTCGTCACGGAGGCCGGCGAGCCATCCGGTCTGTCCCGGCGGCAGGTCGTCGAGGTAGCGGCGCAGCACTTCGATGAACATCAGCTCGGCCAGCCTGGTGAGAACACTCCCGGCGCCGGCCCGGCCGAGTCGGGACTCCTCAGTGAGCTGGGGGATGAAATTGCCCAGCCAGGCGTTCGACATGCCCCGCATGTGCATCCGGCGCGGGAGCGCCTCGAGCAACGGGTTGAAGGGCCGGCGGTCGCAGCCGAGGAATCCGCAGACGAACGACGAGACCCGCGGACCAGGGTCGCCGAGCAGGAGCCTGAAGGGATAGCGGGCGGGGGCGGTCGTGATGACGCTGAGCCCGGCCCGAACGCCCCGGCCGCTCGACATCACGTGCGGGTCCCCGTGGGGGAACACGATCACGTCGCCCGAACTGAGCTCGACCGGCTCTTCCCCTACCAGGCCGCCGAAACAGCTGCCCTCCGTCAGGATGTGATACGAGATCAGGTGCTCGGAGGCGGGCATGATGCGAGGCGTGAGCTCCCTGGCGGCCATCGTCTCGACGCTCCACGGCTCTGCCGCCTCGATCGCATAGAAGTATGCGCCATCGAGGCGGACGACACGGAGCAGGTCGGAGAGCGGATCCATCGCCGGGGAATACTAGCGGCGGCGTGCGGGGGCCGGGAGCCGGGGGAGGCGCGGCGGGACGAGCGGTCG
This sequence comes from uncultured Gemmatimonadales bacterium, assembly GCA_963817575.1. Lineage (GTDB taxonomy): Bacteria > Gemmatimonadota > Gemmatimonadetes > Gemmatimonadales > GWC2-71-9 > DASTCF01. Next base: position 62,875 of record CAWFOY010000008.1, on the reverse strand, counting down.
CAGGCCAGCGAGAAGGGCAGGCGCGAGGCGTGGGGCTCGAGGCCACGAATCGGTCGGAGATGAGTGGTAAGTGGTCATGGGGGAACTGGACGAATTGGCGATGGCAACCGTGGCGCTCGCCTTCGAATATTCATGCTCCGGCCCAATTTCGGAGAGGCTTCGAACGGTGCCGGACTCGCGAATCGCGCCGCCGAGGAGGGAACAGTGACGGAGGACCACCGCCTGCATACACGCCGCAGTGCGATCGCGGCGGCACTCGCGGCTGCGGGGGCGAGCGCCTCGATCGTCGCAAATGCCCGTGCGGCGACTCGGACCGGCAAACCGACCATGGCGGAAGCACCAGGACACCGTGGTGACCTGCACGACTGGGACTTCCTGTTCGGGCGCTGGACCGTCCGGCACCGCCGGCTCAAGGCGCGTCTCGTCGGTAGCACCGAGTGGGAGGAATTCGCCGGGACCTCCGTCGTCTGGCCCACCCTCGGTGGCCAGGGCACCGTGGACGACAACGTGATCGAGCTGCCCGGCGGGAGCTATCGCGGCGTCGGCATTCGCGCGTTCGACGCCGAGGCCGGCCACTGGTCGATCTGGTGGCTCGACTCGCGAGAACCCAACAGGATCTTTCCGTCCGTGCGGGGGGGCTTCAAGGACGCCGTCGGGACCTTCGTTGGCGACGACACGCTGAACGATCGACCGATCAAGGTGCGATTCCGCTGGTCCGAGATCACTCCCACCTCGGCTCGTTGGGAGCAGGCCTTCTCGCCCGATGGCGGCGCAACCTGGGAGGTCAACTGGGTCATGTGGTTTACACGCGCCCGGCCCTGACGCGTCAGGAGCCGGATTCCCGCAGCACGTCCCCGAGTACCCGAGTGGCCTCGAGCAGCCGTCGTTCGGTGGAACCACCGAAACCCAGCAGCAATCCGCTCAGACGAACCTTCCCCGCATAACAGCTGGAGAGCGGCGTGGCGGTCAGCCCGCGTCGCGCCATGCGCCGGACGACCTCCACATCGTCGAGCCCGGCCGGCAGCAGTACGGCCACGTGGAGCCCTGCATCGGCGTTGTGAACGGTGAGGCGACCGCCGCAGTGCCGATCCAGGCCGGTGAGCAGCGCGTCCCGTCGATCCAGGTACACCCGGCGCATGCGGCGAAGGTGCCGGGCAAAGTGCCCTTCGCGCAGAAACTCGGCGAGCACCCGCTGATACAGCGTCGGGGAAAACAGGTCCAGCGCCTCGCGGGCGTCCACGAACCGCTGCCGGAGCGCCGGTGGCACGACCATGTAGCCGACCCGCAACGCCGGGAAGAGCACCTTGCTGAACGTGCCGAGGTAGACCACCCGCTCATGCGCATCCATCCCCTGAAGCGCGCCAAGCGGACGGCTGACGTAGCGGTACTCGCTGTCGTAGTCGTCCTCCACCACCCAGGCCTCATTCCGAAAGGCCCAGTCCAACAGCGCGAGCCGCCGGGCGGCGGTCATCGACATTCCCAGGGGATACTGATGCGACGGGGTGACGTATGCCACGCGGACCCGCCGGCCGCGCTTCCGGAGCGAGGCCACGCTCATGCCTTCTTCGTCCACCGGCACCGGCACCAGCTCGGCCCCGCCGGCGGCGAGCGCGGCCCGCGCGCCGGGATAACCCGGCTCCTCCACCGCAACCCGGTCGCCTCGCGCCAGGAGCACCGCGGTCGCCAGGCGGAGTGCCGCCTGGGAACCGGAAACGATGAGCACCTGCTCGGCCTCGCACCGGACGGCGCGCGCCGCACGCAGGTGGTCCGCGATGGCCACGCGCAACTGAACCAGCCCCGCCGGATCCCCGTAGGCCATCTCCGCATGCGTGAGCGCATGCGCGTGCCGCGCCACCAGCCTGGCCCACGCCGCATGGGCAAACTGGTCGAGTGCCGGGACGCTCATCCGGAACGGGCCCAGCCCGCCCTCATCGCGGGCCCGCAGCAGCGGACGGGTCGTCGAGCGGGCCGCGCCCGTGCCGTAGGCCGCCTGCGACACGGCCAAACCCAGAAGATCGTCGGGCAGCGCGGCGCTGACAAAGGTGCCCGACCCGACCCGGCCCTCGAGATAGCACTCATGCAGCAGCTGATCGTAGGCCGTGAGCACGGGCAGGCGCGACACGCCGAGATCCACCGCCATGGCCCGGGTCGAGGGGACCTGCTGGCCGGGACGGATCCGGCCATCGAGGATGGCCCGCCGGAGCCCCTCGTAGACCTGCCGGTGGAGCGGCACCCCGGACGTCCGGTCAATCGGCAGGTGCAAAGTGGTCATGGCATCAATATATAGATTGGCAATTGTGGCAGTACCGGTCACCGGAGTAATTCCGGACGATCCCGATTGGAGGAACAAATGGTCAGGAGACCGATGGACGCGCCCAGGCTTTCCCGAACCTGCCTTCTGTTGTGGGGGCTGGTCGTCGCCCTGCACACCGAACCTGTGCGCGCTCAGTCGAATCCAGGCGCGACGGGCACCAGCGATCGGCAGACTCCCGCGACACGGGATGGGCAACATGATTTTGACTTCGAGATCGGCACGTGGACCACGCGCCTGTCGCGACTCCAGCATCCCTTGAGCGGCTCCACCACCTGGGTCGAGTATGCGGGTACAACCGTCGTCCGAAAGGTCTGGGATGGCCGCGCCAACCTGGTGGAGCTCCAGGTGGAAGGCCCGGCAGGTCACATCGAAGGCCTGAGCCTGCGGCTGTACAATCCCCAATCCCGTCAGTGGAGCCTCAACTTCTCCAACAGCCGGGGCGGCACCCTGAGCGAACCCGTGATCGGCGAGTTCAGGAACGGGCGCGGCGAGTTCTACGGCCAGGAATCCATGGACGGGCGGGCGATCCTGGTTCGTTTCGTCATCTCGGAGATCACCGCCACGTCGGCCCGGTTCGAACAGGCCTTCTCGGACGATGGAGGCAAGACCTGGGAAGTGAACTGGATCGCGGTGGATACCCGCGTGGAGCAGTGAGAAGTCCACTGAGGCTCATGAGATGGGCCCGAGCCGCGCACCCGCAGTATGGGGAGGTCCTCACAGTCGCTTCCGCAATTCCTCACAGAGCCCCGACTAGCTACAAAGGATGGCTGTCACAGATCCGCTGCCGCTGATCATTCAGGGTGGGATGGGCGTGGGAGTCTCCAACTGGAGACTCGCCCGCGCCGTATCCCAAACCGGCCAGCTCGGCGTCGTGTCGGGTACCGCCGTGGACACGGTTATGGTGCGCCGGCTCCAGGATGGCGATCCGGGCGGCCACATCCGGCGCGCGATGGAGCGCTTCCCCATGCCGGGCGTCGCGGCCGACGCGCTGCGTCGCTGGTTTCGCCCGGAGGGCCGCTCCCCCGGGACTCCCTATCGGATGCTTCCGCTCTACAAGCAGCAGGTGAGCCGGGCCCGCCAGCAGGTGGCGATGCTGGCCGCGTTCGTGGAAGTGTGGCTCGCCAAGGAGGGACACGCTCACCCGGTCGGAATGAATCTGTTGACAAAAGTGCAGCTGCCGAACCTCGCGTTGCTCTACGGCGCGATGCTCGCCGGGGTGGATGTCGTCCTCATGGGTGCGGGCATCCCCCGGGAGATTCCGGCAGCGCTCGACCGGCTGGCCCTGCATGAAACGGCCACGCTCCGCTTCGAGGTGGAAGGCCTCGCGTCGGGTGAGGTGGAGTCGATCGTGCTCGACCCGGCGGCGTTCTGGGATACGCTCCCGCCTCCGCTCGAGCGCCCGATGTTTCTTGCGATCATCGCCTCCAACTCCCTCGCCACGATGCTGGCGCGGAAGTCGTCCGGGCGGGTGGATGGCTTCGTCATCGAAGGACCGACCGCGGGCGGCCACAATGCCCCACCCCGAGGCGAGGCAACATTCAACCCGCGAGGAGAGCCGGTGTACGGCGAACGGGACGCCGTCGATCTCGACAAGATCGCCGAGCTGGGCCGCCCGTTCTGGCTGGCCGGCGGCGCAGGGCACCCCGAGCGGCTCCGCGAGGCGCGGGCCGCCGGCGCAGCCGGGATCCAGGTGGGCACGCTGTTCGCCTACAGCGACGAATCGGGATTCACCGACGCACTCAAGCGGTCGGTGCTGGCGGCGGTCCTCCGGGGGGCGGTGGAGGTGTACACTGATCCCAAGGCCTCCCCGACGGGCTATCCATTCAAGGTGGTGCGCTGGAACGAAGACCCCGGTGCGGCGGTCAGTCGCGAGCGCATCTGCGATCTCGGCGGCCTGCGGGTGCCGTATCGCACCGCCGATGGCAAGATCGGGTACCGCTGTTCGGGAGAGCCGGTGGACGCGTACCTCCGGAAGGGTGGCCGCCTCGAGGATACCGAGGGGCGCCGCTGCCTGTGTAACGCGCTCACCGCCGCGATCGGCCTGGCGCAGGTCCGCCCCGGCGGCGCGATGGAGCCGCCGATCGTGACCAGCGGTGACGACCTCACGTCCATCGGGCAGTTCCTGCAGGGAAGGACCCGCTATTCAGCCCACGACGTTGTGACCTGGCTCCTCCCACCCGCCTGACGCCCCGCCACATCGTCTGACGCAGCGCCCCGCGTGGGGCGGCTTGGGGCTGTCCCTCGCCGCTCGACCGGTGCTTGCCGATGACAAGTCGCGCAGGGCATCATTCCCCGTGTCCGACATCATCCGACATGAGGTCTCAATCGAAGAGGATTTCGCACCATGGCTGAGAAAAGGATCATCGCAGTGCTGGGGGCGACCGGCAACCAGGGCGGCGGCCTGGTGCGTGCCATTCTCGCCGACAAGAATGGCCGGTTCGCAGCGCGCGCCCTCACACGCAATCCCGCGTCCGACAAGGCCCGGTCCCTCGCTGACCTCGGCGCCGAGGTCGTGCAGGCCGACATCGACGACGCCGGAAGTCTCGAGCAGGCGTTCCAAGGAGCGCACGGCGCCTACTGTCTCACGTTCTTCTGGGCCCACATGGAGCCGGAGCGGGAGCTTGTCCAGGCGCGGAACATGGCGGAGGCGGCAAGAAAGTCGAAGGCTGCCCACGTCATCTGGTCCACCCTCGAGGACACCCGCAAGCTGGTGCCCCTCACTGACAACCGGATGCCGACGCTCAGGGGCAAGTACAAGGTCCCGCACTTCGACGCGAAGGGTGAGGCGGACGGCATCTTCACCGAGCTCGGCGTGCCAACGACGTGCCTTGTCACGTCGTTCTACTGGGACAATTTCGTCACGTTCGGAATGGGACCGAAGCCGGGACCGGATGGCACGCTCGCCATCACCTTCCCGATGGGGAGTGCCCGGCTGGCCGGCATCGCCGCCGAGGACATCGGCAAGTGCGCGTATGGCATCTTCAAGCGAGGGAAGGAGCTGATCGGGAAGACCATCGGGATCGCCGGCGACCACCTGACGTGCACCAAGATGGCCGAGGCGCTCGGTAAGGCGCTCGGCCGGCCGGTCCGCTACAACGAAATCACGCCGGAGGCATATCGGGGCTTCGGCTTCCCGGGTGCCGACGACCTGGGGAACATGTTCCAGGTCTACCGGGATTTCGAGAAGGAGATTTGCGGGCTGCGCGATCTTGGCGTATCCCGCTCGCTCAATCCCGAGCTCCAGTCCTTCGAGCAGTGGCTCGCGAAGAACCAGGACAAGCTCCAGGTCGACTAGACTGAGGAAGGACCCCCATGATCAGTCTTCTCGCCTCCCTTCCTTTCCTGTTCAGCCTCGCCCAGCCGGCGCAGGAGCCCGATTCGCTGGCGCGCGATCACGTCGCCGGATCGCTCGGCGCCCTGCTCGATTCCCAACTTACCCGTTTCGCGGCCTACGGTTTTTCCGGAAGCGTCATCGTGGTGCGCGATCGCCGCATCGTCCTCCTCAGGGGGTATGGGCTCGCCGATGTCGAGCACCGCGTCCCGAATACGGCGGCCACACGCTTCGAAATGAATTCGATGACCAAGATGTTCACCGGCGTCGCGGTGCTTCAACTCGCCGCCCAAGGACGCCTCGGCCTCGGAGACCCGGTCGAACGCTTTTTCGGCCCCTTTCCTCCGGACAAGCAAGGGGCCACGATCGGGCAGCTGGCGACGCACACGTCAGGCCTCATTGTGGAGGGAACCGAACTGGCCGGAGAGTCGCGCGATGCCTTCGTGCGGAACGTAAAACGGACGCCTCGCGAGTCGGCTCCTGGTGAACGATACCGATATACCAACGCCGGCTTCTCGCTCCTGGCCGGGATTATTGAAGTGGTGACCGGTGAGACCTACGAGAACTACCTGCGTCGCCACCAGTTTGCACCGTCGGGCATGCGCAGCGCCATTTTCCGCGATGAGGTACCCTGCAATGATCGCCTGTTCGCACATGGCTACGTTGGTACTCCCATGGCGCTCGTGCCCGGACCACCCAACCCGTATGTCTGGGGCACCAAGGGCGCGGGGGGCGTCTGGGCGACGGTCGGCGACATGTATCTGTGGCTGGTGTCCCTCGAGGACCGTCGGGTCTTGCCGGAGGCACAGTGGCACACACTCGTCACGCCGCCCCGGCCCCCTGCGCAGGAGGCGTTCGGCTGGCACGTCGACAGCACGGTGGATGGGGAACTCAGGATCCAGAAGGGGGGAGGCTCCGACGACTTCGCGAGCCAGCTCCTCTATTACCCGCGCGAGCGCGTGATCATCGTCTGGGCGAGCAACAATCTGCGGCAGCGCTGGCGCCGTACGCTCAACGCCGCCCTTCCCGGCATCGTGTTCGGCGACAGCGCAATCCGCCTGCCGCCGGTGTCACCGCTACCACAGGCGGTGCTGAGTGCCCGAGCGGGACGGTATATGGCGGGGCCGGACACCCTTGAGCTTCATGCAGGCGACGGGTTTCTGTATGGCGCCGCCAACCGCCTTGGCCTCCCGACGAACGTCATGTTCTTCCCGCAGGGCGGTGGTCAATTTACGGCCTTCGATCCTGCGACTCAGACCATGACGCGGCTGGAGTTCGGCCCGGATGATGGGCGGTCGCTCGTGATGCATCGGGCAGACGGTGAACAGGTTTCGGCGCGTCGTGAGTAGGGGGATGGACCCCATGACCGCAGTGGCTCGCGAAGAACAAGGACAAGTTGTCGCTCGACCAGCCTCGGGTGCGGCCCGTTGCTAACCTGTGTCCGCCATTGATCGGAGAGGAGACAAACCGATGCGCAAACTGGTCGTGTTCAACCAGGTGACGCTGGACGGGTACTTCACGGATCCCAGGGGCGACATGACCTGGGCCCACAAGGACCCTGGGGATGCGGAGTGGAATGCCTTCGTCGGCGGCAATGCCAGCGGCGACGGGGCCCTGCTGTTCGGCAGGATCACGTATGAAATGATGGCGAGCTTCTGGCCCACACCTGCCGCCATGGAGATGATGCCCGCCGTGGCCGAAGGGATGAACCGGATGCCGAAGTACGTGGTGTCGCGAACGCTGAAGAAGGTGGCGTGGAAGAACACGACGCTGGTGAAGGGCGAGCTCGTCGGCGAAGTGCGGAAGCTGAAGGAACAGCCCGGGGCCGGGATCGCCATCCTGGGCAGCGGCAGCATCGTCTCCCAGCTGGCCCAGGCCAGCCTGATCGATGAGTATCAGGTGGTCGTGAATCCCCTCGTGCTCGGCGACGGCCGCACGCTGTTCGAGGGCGTGACGAAACGGTTGCCCCTGAGGCTCACCGGGTCGCGCGTCTTCGGAAACGGGAGTGTGGCGCTGACCTACGAGCCGGTGGCATGAAGGCCTCCGTCTTCATCGCCACCAGCCTCGACGGCTTCATCGCGCGAGCCAATGGCGGCCTCGATTGGCTGCCGGCCGGCGGTGGTGAGCCCCACGGCTACGATGAGTTTATCGCCTCCGTGGACGCGCTGGTCATCGGCCGGAAGACCTACGAGACCGTCCTGGCCTTCGAGACCTGGCCTTACGGCCAGAAACCCGTGTTCGTCCTCAGCACGCGCGCACTCCCCCCCGCCCCGCCTGGCGCCGTGGTCGAGCACATGTCGGGGGAGCCGGCCGAGATCGTGTCCCGGCTCGCGGCACGCGGCATCCGGCACATCTATGTGGATGGCGGCGTCACGATTCAGCGCTTCCTCCAGGCCGGACTCCTCCAGCGCCTTGTCATCACCAGGATTCCCGTGCTCCTCGGCGCCGGGATCCCGCTGTTCGGCGACATTCCGCACGATATCAGGCTCGAGCATGTCACGACCCGCGCGTTCGCTGGCGGGATGGTCCAGAGCGAGTACACTGTCAGGGGCTGACGCGCGTCCTTTATGCCTGGGACGTCCCACGCCGCGAAGGCCACGGCTTCCGAACCAGCCGCCGAATTGGCGAAACCGAGCAGGAGGGCCCCCGAGATGATCGCCCGCGTGTGGCACGGCGTCGTCCCGGCCGAAAAGGCGGAAGGGTACGCGGAGTACCTCGCGCACTCGGACCTCGGAGTCCGCGGGTATCAGGCGATTCGCGGGAACCGGGGTGCCGCATTACTCCGGCGCGCCGAAGGACAGGTCGTGCATTTTCTCCTGATCTCGTATTGGGAGTCCGCCAGCGCGGTCCGGGAATACGCCGGACCCGATATGGAGCGGGCGCAGTACTTCACCTACGATCTCGAGTGCCTCGTCGATCCCGAGCCGACGGTGGCGCACTACGAGGTTCTCACCAGGGCCGAACATGGCGCCGCCTGACGCCCGCAGCCGGCCGCGCTCGATCACCCTGATCGGCTGGATCTTCATCGCCGTCGGCGTCATCGGAATCCTGAAGGACGTCGTGCCGCTGGTGACCCCTGACGGTGCCCGCCAGCTGGCCGTATTGAGGGCGCAGGGCATCTCGGAACTCGGCCCCGCCTGGACTTCGAGCCTGCTCGCGGCACTCGGCGGGGTGGGGCTGCTGCGGGGCGAGACCTGGGCGCGCTGGCTCCTGGCCGGCTGGATGGGATTCCACATCGTGTTGAGTGCCCTGCACGACACAGCGACGCTCCTGGTGCACGTCGCGCTCTTTGCTCCCATTCTGTATCTGCTGTTCCGTCCCCAGCCGGCGGCGCACTGACCGGGTTCAAGCCAGGGGAGTGAGGCCTTGCGGAAGCCAACCGCACCGTCGCCGCTCGATCCGTTCATCCCCGAGCCGGACATCGATGAGCGGTTCGCCATCCGGATCGGGGCGCCAGCCCCGCTCGTGCTCGAGGTCGCGGCCGGGATCGACCTGCAGTCGCTCCCGCTGGTCCGCCTCATCTTCCGGCTCCGCGAACGGCTCATGGGCGCCACGCCGCCGCCACGCGCGGCACAGGGTCTGCTCCCCGAGCTGCTCGGGCTGGGCTGGGGCCTCCTGGTCGATCGGCCCGGCCGCCTCATCGCCGGCGGCGCCGCGTGCCAGCCGTGGGTGGCCGACGTCGTATTCCGGCCGATTCCACCAGATCGCTTCGCCAGCTACGCGGAACCGGACCAGGTCAAGATCGCGTGGACCTTCGAGGCCGAGCCGATGGGACTGGAAACCACGCGCTTCAAGACCGAAACGCGCGCGGCGGCGACGGACCCCGTCGCGCGCGCGAGGTTCCGTCGGTACTGGCGGTGGGCTCGATTCGGCATCGTCGCGATCCGGCTGCTGCTCCTGCCGGCCGTCCGCCGCGAGGCCGAACGCCGCTGGCGCAGCACGACGGGCCGCAGGCAAAGGAGGCACCCCGAATGATGGCGACCGGCCTCGTGCCCTGGTATCGCGAGCGCTCCCTGCGCTGGCTCCTCGCGTGGACCGCACTGACGACCATCATCTTCTGGCTTCCGACCGTGCGCGGGGCGTTCGACGGCCCGTCCTATCGCTGGGGCCTCTTCGGATTCTCCGGCAGCGGCATGGCCGGGGCCTGGTGGCTGCCGGTGCTGGGATCGGCGGCCGCGCTCACCGCGCGGAGTCTCGCCTGGAGAGGCGGGCTCCGGCCCGCCAGCATCCTCATTGGGGCGTGGCACCTCGCGCTCTTCGCAGGGGTAGTCTACGCGGCGGTGAGCAATCCGGATGATTTCCGCCTGCAGGGCGACACGATGGGGATCGACATTTCACTGGCCCTGGTCGGGCCGGCGCTGTTCGGCGCCGGGGCTGCCCTCGCCATTTACGTCGGGGTTCGCGCCCTCCGTGGCGACATTGCCGCGCGCCGGGAGCCCTGGACCCCGTCGAACTCCCGCTGGCTTGGCGCCCTGCTCGCCCTGCTGCCGGTGCAATTCATCCTGCTGCGGCTGGGCTCCGCCGGCAGCACCGCCGACCAGGTCGGGGTGCTCCTGACGATCGGGCAGTGGCTGTTGTTCGGCCGTGCGATTCGCCCGCAAGCCGGAGGCCCTGCCCCCGCCTGATTCCCGCCCGCCGCCAGTCAGGGCGCGTAGCTCACCTGAACCGGCTCGGCAAAGGCGGCGGCCACCGCGCCGGTCACCTTTCGCATCCCCGACACGCGCAAGGCCCGCAGCCGGGGAAGCCTGGCCAGCGCCACGATTCCCGCATCGGTCAGGCCGGCGCACGAATCGAGCGTGATCTCTTCGAGCGACGGCATGCCGCTCAACAGTTCCGGCGTGCGATCGGTAATCCGGTTGTAACTCGCGAAGTACTTCCTGAGCCCTGCCAGCCCGGTGATGTGCCCGGTCGCAACGTCGCCGGTGTCCCGGCAGTACATCAGGACCAGTGACTCGAGGTGCTCGCACCGGCCGACGTGCCGGTACCCGTCGTCGGGCACGTCCATCGGCATCAGTTCCCTGAGCGCCGGAAAGCGCGGCAGCACCGACAGCCCGGCGTCATCCACGTTCCTGCAGCTCACCGACAGGTGTCGAAGCGCGGGCAGGTCGGCCAGCGCCGTGAACCCGCGGCGCCGCAGGTTGTAGCAGCGCCTTCCCCAGAGGTACTCGAGGGATCGGGACCGGCTGAGCGCCACGAATCCGTCGTCGCCGGCGACGGTGTCCTGGCACATCAGGAAGCGAAGGTGAGGCAAGGCAGCGATGCAGGGCATCGCGTCATCCGTGGCATCGAAGGCCAACATGGCGAGGTGAGGCAGGTCCACGAGCGGTACGAGTCCGGCGCCGGTGATCGCGAGCCGGCCGTCGGCCACGTCCAGCGCATACAGTCCGTCGAGCCCGACGAGCCTTGCGAGGCCCTCGTCCGTGAAGGGGCCGCGCAGCTGGAGGAAATTGGGCCGGGCGTCGGGGCGCGTCAGCCCTAGCCCCTCCTCGCCACCCTGCCACGCCTTGAATACCGGTAGCTCGTGGAGTCGCGGGAGCCCGGAGTTGGTGACCTCGCTGCCGGATCTGAAGTCGCAGAGGCGGCCCATGCCGGCGAGCGCCTGAATGGCCCCGTCGCCGGACGGTGTTCCGGTGAGGTCGACCTCCCGGAGCTGCTCGCAGGCTGCAAGGTGTGCCGCCCCGGCATCGGTGATCGGCGTCCACGAGAGCACGATCGACTCGAGCGCCGGCAGGCGCTGGAGCACCTCAAGCCCCCGATCCGTAATCCCGCAGCCGGCGAGGTTCAGCTGCCGGAGCCGGGGCAACCGCTCGAGGCAGCGCAGGCCCTCGTCGGTGAGGCCGCGCGAACTGTCGAAATCCAGGGCAGTGAGGTGATCGAGGCGCGAGAACCGCTCGAGCAGGTCGTCCGTCATCTGGCCGCTCGCGTGCAGCCCCGGGAGCCGCCGCTCCGCCATCGCGGCGAGCAGCTCGTCCCAGTCCCGCGTGCGAAGAGCGGCCTCCTTCGACCCTGAATCCGTGACGGTGAACGCACCGACGGCCTTGGCGGCGATCGTCGCCTTCCCCGGCGGCTGCGAGGCCACGAACGCAGCGAGAGCCGCCCAGCTCCGGAAGCCCTGCGCCCGCGCGACCAGGTCGCGCGCTTCCGCAAGCGTGAGGTCGTCCTCCTCCGGGCCCTGCGGCTCCTCGGGCTTGCCGAGATCCAGCCGCACGTACCGTCGCATGGCATCCCACCTGCGCATGTGGCCGAAATAATCCCAGACCTCCTGCATCGCGCTGCCCTCACCCGTCCGATACGCGGTCACCAGTGCGTCGGCCACCCGCTCGTACCGCCGCATCGGCGCATCCTGGGCGAGCGCGGCTTTCAGTGCAGCCCACCCCGGCAGTCCGTACTCCCGGGCGAGCGCGTGCTGCACGTCGCGGAGGGTCGGCGGGTCGGGGGCGTCGCGGAATGCGCGCTGGAAACGGGCGCGCGCCTCTTCGACGTTCGCGCGAAGCGCCTTCAGCCAGCGCTTCGCCTCCTTCTTGACGTTGTCGAGGGTGGTCCTGGGCGTGATATGCCTGGGCATGAGACCTTCCTCCCATGACGCCTGGAGTCCGCTGAGCATCAGGCTGGAAGAAGGTTCGATGTTGCAGCTTCGAACCGGTTGGGTGGGAGTAGTCTCCCTCGCCGCGGACAGGGGGCGCCCCAATGCGCACTGCGGAAGTCTTGCCAAGTCGCGCGCCGGGTGTCAACCCGAGCCCAGCCGCCGCCTGCCCACGCCGGACATGGTGCAGGCCGCAGGCTTGCCCGCTCGGGGCCCGGCACTACCTTGAACCTCGTCGCGCCCCCCCACCTGAGGATACTCCTATGCGCGGATACCGCGTCGGCCTGTGCGCGCTGCTCCCCTTGCTCGCGACGTCCTGCGGAGCCGGCACCGGCGGAATGACGCGCACCTATTACGTCGCGGCCGACGAAGTGCCGTGGGATTACGTCCCCGGCGCCCGGAACGGGATCACCGGCGGTCCCTTCCAGGACTCGGCCTTCGTCCGAACGGGCGGCCCGAAACCAGTGGCCACCACATACAAGAAGGCGCTCTACCGCGAGTACACCGACAGCACCTTTCAGACGCTCAAGTCGGTTCCCGCCGAATGGACCCATCTCGGGTTCCTCGGCCCCATCATTCGCGGCGTAGTCGGCGACACCATCCAGATCGTGTTCCGCAACAACGGCACCCATCCGTACAGCGTCCACCCGCACGGCGTGTTCTATAACAAGGATTCTGAAGGGGCGCCCTACGACGACGGGACCTCCGGGGCCGACAAGGACGACGACGGGGTGCCTCCCGGCGCGACCCACACCTATGTGTGGCCGGTGCCGGCACGCGCCGGGCCCGCAGAAGGCGAGGGCAGCTCGGTGATGTGGATGTACCACTCGCATGTCAACGAGGCAGTGGACGTCAACACGGGGCTGCTCGGCGTGATGATCGTCACGGCGCACGGACGCGCCCGCCCGGACGGGTCACCCAGCGACGTCGACCGGGAGGTCGTCGCCACCTTCGCACAGGTGCACGAGGAGCTGAGCCTCCTGGCTGCCGAGAATGTGGACCCGGCGCTCCTCGCCGCGGGTCCGGCGCCGAATCCGTCCGAGCACGACAACTTCTACCCGTGGTTTGTCAAATTCTCGATCAACGGATTCGAGCACGGCGCCCTGCCCCTCGAGTCGATGACCTTCCGCCGCGGGGACCGGGTGCGATGGTACGTCATGAGTTCCACCAACGACTTCGACTTCCACACCCCGCACTGGCACGGGAACACGGTGACCAGCCACCACATGCGCATGGACGTCACGGCGATCATGCCGATGGAGATGGTCGTGGCCGACATGGTCCCCGACAATGTCGGCACCTGGCTCATCCACTGTCACGTGAGCTTTCACAACGAGGCGGGGATGGCGGCTCGCTATCGCGTGACGGACTGAGCGCAGGCATCATGATCGCTCCCTTGAGCAGCCGCTATCTCCCGGCGACGCAGGCCGCACTCCGCATCGCCGCCGGGCTGGCCTTTTTCACCCACGGCGCCGCAAAGATCTTCGGCTGGTTCGGCGGGGCGGGGCCCGACGGCGGGACGGTCGAGCTGATGAGTCGGTTCGGCGCCGCCGGGATCATCGAAATCATCGCCGGGCCGTGCCTGGTGCTGGGCGTCGCCACGCGCCTGGTGGCCTTCATCGCCTCAGGGGAGATGGCAGTCGCCTACTTCTGGATCCACGTTGGAGGCAGCGGGCAGCTCTGGTGGTGGCAGAACCGGGGAGAAGTGGTGGTGCTGTACTGCTTCGTCTGGCTGGTCTTTGCCGCGTGGGGAGCCGGACCGCTCAGCGTCGACCGGTGGATGTCGCGCCGGGAAGGCGCGGCGTGAGAGGTCGCCAGGTTATCCCTTCAGTGTCCTTTGTCCCCCTGACCTGGAGTGCAATATGGCCGTCGCCAAGATTACCGAGATTCACGCCTCCTCCCCCAAGAGCTTCGAAGATGCGATGCGGACTGGGATCGCCCGGGCCGAGAAGACCCTCCGGAACCTTACCGGCGCGTGGATCAAGAGCGAGAAGGTGGTGATCGAGAAGGGCAAGATCACCGAATACCGGGTGTTGATGAAGGTCACGTTCATCCTTCAGGACTAGCGGCAGCAGCCCGCGGCGCCGACCTCGAGCCTCAGCCTATTTGAGCTCGAGATCGGCGCTGTACCAGATGGCCTCGGGGTCGATCCGGATCAGGTTGGTCTGCACGCTGAGCGCAAGCCGCCGCTCTCCCACCTTCACGCTGTCGCTGACCCCCGCCGGAATCCGGAACGGCTTGATCTTGTCGAGCGGCAATTTCACGTTGAAGCCCTTCGTCTGGACGATGTTCGCCAGGATCCCCTTCACGTCCACCTTGTCCAGCACCCAGCCGCACGCGCCGTGCTTCTCGGCGAGGATGGAATCAATGGCTGCCCACGAGGCCTTCGAGGGAGTCACCCGGATGTTCAGCCTGGTCTCCGGGAAGGCCATGGTGCCGATCACCTGATTCTCCGTGAGCGCGAACCGCAGTGTGCCCGACACCATGTACCTGGTCGGGATCACCGAACCGGTGACCCGCTGCGTGACGTCCATGTCACCGCAGGTGAGGTCCGCGACATGCTTGCCATCCCACACGAAATGCAGCTTGGCGCCCCCCGTGCCCTCGACGACTTCGACGGGCAGCGACAATGACACCCGGTTGCCGGTGAAGGCCATCGCGGGTTCCTGCGGCTTGAGCTTGCCGACCACGGTGATGCTGTCCACATCGAGCACGAACTCGCCGACCTTCACGATCTTCTTCACCGACTTGGCCACGTGGGCCTTGATGCCGCTCAGGCGCAGGGTGACGTTGCTCACGACGTCGGTGAAGAGTCGCCCGATGACGCTCTGAACGAAGGCCGTCGGCACGGCGATCACCACGTCGCCCTTCGGGAGGGCCTGGATCCGGGGATCACTGGCCACGAGGATGGCCGCCCGGGCCCGCAGGGAGTCCTGCTCCACCTGAAGTCGCTGCAGCTCGGCGGTCCACGCCTGCAGTTGCTCCTCGGAGGGCTTCCGCGTGCAGCCGGCGGCGGTCAGGACCACCCACACGGCAAGCGCCACCCGGCGTCCCTGGATCAGGCTCATTTGGCACCAGCCTTCCCGGTGTCGGCCTCGGGAGCCGCCGGCTTCGCGGGACCCGGCGTCGTGGTGGGTGGAGCCGCCGCGGCCTTCTTCTTCTTCCCGACCGCGACTCCCAGCCCTTCATCCGCTCCCGTCACCTTTCCTACCTCGGCGCCGACCGTCACCCAGAGCTTGCCGCCCGCCGCCAGGACCCGCTCGACCGACAGGTTCAGTGGCACGGCGAGCGAATCCAGCTCGATGCCGCCCTCGTGGATGGAGGGAATCCGGATCTGTTGCGCGAGGACCACCGGGACCTGGATGGCGGGAATCGCGTCCTGCAGCAATCCGCGCCCCCGCTCCGCGAGGAGTTTCTTGCCGCCGCGGCCGATGATCCCTTCCAGGATGCCGGCCTCCAGCAGCTCGATGTGATCAATGGCGATCTGGATGTTCAGCATGCCGGTGGCAGGATCGATCGTGACGGCGCCGAGTCCTCCGTAGACCCGCACGGCGGTCTTGCGATCCGGGGTCGCGACGCGATGGACGTTGCCTTCGATCGTGACCGCGCCGTACTTGTCCCGCAGGGACACGACGGCCCGCTCGAGATGAACGACGAATAGCTTTCCAAGGGGGCGCTCGAGCGGCAACTGGGACTCAAACAGCCCGCCGATGACCGATTCATCGAGCCCGATCAGGAACCTGTCGGTCGGCACCAGGGTGCCCTTTTCCGCCTCCGCGATGAGCTCCCGGATTCCCGTATTCTGCCGCGTCAGCAGCGCCTGCCGGGCGAGGAAGCTCGTTTCCTCCTCGGACGGGGCGCAGCCGACGAGAAGAAAGGAGGCCAGGAGGGCGGCGACACGGGAATAGGAGATCAGCATGCGTACCGGCGCAACGGTTGAAGAGAGGGGAAACCTATGCCGGATCTCCTGACCTGGCTACGCGAGTACCCGGAGTGGGCGAAATCCCCGTCGCTGGTACTCGGGCTTGGGTTGGGTCGTGTACGGATCAGGTTATTCCGTCTCGGCGACGCGATCGCAGGCGCCGCTGCCACCGAAGTTCAATGCCGCGCTACCTCCGGTAGGACCACCCGATGGTTACCGAGGAGATGAAGTCGCTCGTCGGGGCGGTCGCTTCGGGCGGGTCACTGTCGAACGTTTCCGTGAACTTGAGCCCGACGTTGAAGTCGCGAAACACCTCGTACTTGATTCGCATCGCCAGCTCGCCGCGGAGCCGCCCGAGAGAGGACAGGCTGGGATAGAGGGACAGCGAGGTCGAGAAGTCGAGCTTCGGGGAATCGTACCGGAACGCGTCCCACTGGCCGTACAGCAGCCCCTCCAGATTGGTCTGCTCCTCCTCAGCGGCCGCCGAGTCCCCTTCGGCCGGCTGGAATCGCTCCCGCGTCACAACGACACCGGCGGCCGCCACCAGCTCGCCGCTGTTCGACTGGCGGAGCATCCGGCTCGCCCCGCCGCCCAGCATCAGCCGGAGCGCCAGGTTCAATTCGTCGTTCTGCTCCGCCTGCGCCAGCCCGATGATCGACCAGCGATCCGGCAGGTAATAGGTGCCCTGCAGCTCTCCCGTATTCCGTGTGGTCGTCGAAACATCTTCCTGACCCTGCGCATAGGACTCCACGTAGATCGAGGAGCCGTACTTGGGGCCCCGATACTTGATCTCGGCACCGAGGTTGAAGGTCGTTGCCTGGTTTGCCTTGGCGTAACTGAATCCAAGATCCAGATACGCTGTCACCCGCTGCAGGAAGGCGGCGTTCAGCGGACTGATCCGCACGACGCTCGGGACCACCAGCGTATCCGCGCTGTCGAGCTTCACGACGATTACGCCGTCGCGATCCGCCTCCGCGAGCTGCCCGAAGAATGTTGCCCCTGACGCGACCTCGACTTCGAAGTAGTGCGGGCTCGTCAGTCGCGTGACCTTCACCCATTCGATGCTCGGCCGGCCCGCATCGTCCGTGTTGTAGTCGAGCTTGCCACGGGAGAGTCCCTTGACCTCGCCGGTGATTCGGTCCCCGTTCTGGAGCACCAGCACGTCGGTCTTCTGTGCGGGAGAGTCCCCGGACGGAGCGCGGCCAGGCCGAGCACCAGGAGCAGGCCGATTCGCCGGATGTTAGCGGACAATTCGATCAGCGCCCCTGTGCCTGCTCGCACGCCTGCGAGCATCAAGGCTCCTCGGCCCGCCGCACTTTCGCAACCAATGACGTCACGAGGGCAAAGAAGAACCCGGTGGACAGGCCGCCCATGAGGAGGCCGGTGAGGGCTTCGATGGGGGCGAGCACCCGCCACGGTTTCGTCAGGACCAAGTCGCCGTATCCGACCGAAGTGTATGTCACGCCGGAGAAGTAAACTGCGGATTCCAGGTCCGGCATGGTGTGGTTGCGCCAGTAGAAGATCGCCCACGCGCCGATCTCGATGACATGCACGACCAGAAGCGCCCACGCCACCCGGATCACCAGCCAGGTGGCGCTCCAGAACCGCTTCTCCTTCGTCAGGTGGGAGCGCGACAGCCACGCGTAAATCGCCACGAGCCCCACCGCATGCACCAGCACGGTGATGGCCACCAGGAGCGCGGCAACCGTGAGCGGGCGCGGGGTCATCCGCCGAGGGCGATCGTGGCGAGCACCAGCACGGTGCCGAGCGCGAGCATCCCGGTGCCGAGCCGCCAGGTCGAAAGTCCGGCGTGCCTGGCCAGCGACCAGCCTCCGGCAAACAGCATCACGAGAGCAATCCCGTTCGATACCCGCATCGCGCGGTGGGCCTCGTGGAGGAACACGAACGGAAGGGCCACGGGGATGGTGGCGAGCACCACCAGCAGGAACACCCCGAGTGCACCACGGAAATCATCCGCGTGCAGGTAGCCGCGTGGCCGGGGATCGATCCTGCCTGGCCCCGCCTCACGGGCCCGCTGGACCAGGGCCGTGACGACGTACATCACTCCGTCGACGAGCCCCCAGGCAATGTTGCAGGTGAGGGCGGCGACGAGCATGCTGCGCACCTCCTCCCGATCCGCTTCCGCCACGCTGAGCGTGCCTGTGAAGGTGAGGGCCATGATCAGGCCGAACAGGACCTCCGAGGATCTCTCGATCGGATCCAGCACGCGGCGGCTGCTCATTGCACCTCCGGCATGAAGTAGAACATGGAGGCGATGGCGGCGTACACCACCAGCAGCTGCACCCCCTTGAACCAGTTCCCCTTCCCGTCGCCCGTCACGATCGCCCCGAGGAGAACCGCGAGGAACAGCGCCCCCAGCTCGGCGCGACTGAACGTCAGGTACAGCTCCGAGGGGCCGATCAGCCGGCTCAGCAGCACGAGCACCGGCGCCACGAAGAGCGCAATCTGGATGCAGCTGCCGAAGACGATGCTCGTGGTCAGGTCGAGCTTGCCCTTCCGGGCCGCCCCGATCGCCGAAAGGCTCTCCGCGGCACCGCCCACCACGGCCACCACCACCAGCCCGATGAATACCGACGACATCCCCAGCGCTTCCCCGGTCCCCTCGGCGGCGCCGACGAGGATCTCGCTCATCCATGCGGCCAGCGCCGAGGCACCCAGCAGCGTGAGGAGAGCACGCGGAACGCTCCAGACGGCCTCGTGGTCGTGCCCGCCGGCGCCGCCCGTGCTCACCGCCTTGAAGAGGTGAGGATGGGTGCGGAGCGAGAACACCAGATACAGCCCGTACGCGGCAAGCAGCAGCACTGCCATCCACGCGTTGAGCGACCGCACCCGCTCCAGGTGCTCTGCCGACGAGAAGAACCGTCCGAAGGCGCTGGGAACGATCAGGCTCACCACCGCCAGCAGCATCATCGAGCCGTAGAGCCGCGCGGCCCCGGGGTTGTATTCCAGGTCCCGGGTCTTGAGGCCGGCCAGCAGCAGGGCCGCACCGAGGGCGAGCAACAGGTTGGCCAGAATCGCACCGACGAGCGAGGCCCGCACCATGTCCAGCAGACCCGCCCGGACGGCAACGACCGAGATGATCAGCTCCGGTGCGTTGCCGAACGTGGCGTTCAGCAGTCCGCCGATGGCGTCGCCGGAGCGCAGGGCGATCTGCTCGGTGGCCTCGACGATGAACCGGGCCAGCGGAATGACGGCCAGCGCGGCGCAGAAGAAGAGCACCGGCGGGGAGGCGGCCTCCATCCAGTCCAGGGCGATCACGACTGGGATGAGGATCAGCAGCCAGTTTAGCGATGGGCGCACGGATGTGCCTCCGGGATGGGAGTATTGCGCGGCGTGCGTGGAACCTCGCGTGAAGCTACCCGCCAAACGGAATCCCGACAGGCCCCGGCGTGGCAACCGCTGTGGGGCAGGTAGATTGTACCCTGCCGAACATACCGAGGATTGCGAATGCGAAAGTGGATCCGGCGAATCTGGGTGGCGGCCGGGCTTTCCTTCACGGCCTGGCTCGTCTGGAACGCCCAGGCACATGGGGTGAACCCTGCCATGCTGCAGTCGAGCGAGACGGTGACCGTCCACGACTCCGGCGCCGTACTGCAGTATTCAGCCCGTCACGATACCGCGTCCGCCGGCCTGATCTTCCTGCCGGGCGGAGCCGTCGACCCGCGCGCCTACGTCCCGCTGCTTCGGGCGGTGGCGGAGGCCGGGTATCCGGCGGCCCTCGTGCGGCTGCCGTGGCGCGCTGCCCCCACCGCCGCAAGTCAGCGCGTGGTGTGGGACCGGATCCGCGCCATCATCACGACAGACCCTGATCGCCGCTGGATTCTCGCCGGGCACTCGCGCGGAGCGGCCCTCAGTGCACGCTTCGCGAGGGAGCACCCGGACGCGCTCGCGGGCCTCGTGCTGATCGCCACCACGCATCCGAAAGACTTCAGCCTGGCGACCCTCCCGATTCCGGTCACCAAGATTTACGCTACTCATGACTGCGTCGCGGATTCCGCCGCTGTCTTCGCCAACGCCCACCTCCTCCCGGCGAGCACGCGGTGGGTACGGTTGGACGGCGGCAATCACCGCCAGTTCGGCTGGTACGGCGCGCAATTGGGCGACTGCCGTGCGACGATCAGCCGCGAAGCGCAGCAGGCCCAGACGCTCGAGGTGCTACTGGAAGCCCTTCGGAGGACGACCCCATGATCGATAAACCGCAGATCACGCAGACTGCGGCCCAGCCGGCCGCCGTCATCCACTTCACGATACCGCGCGAGGAGATCAGGAATGTCATGGGGCCGGGGATCGGTGAGTTGATGGCCACCGTCGCCGCCCAGGGCATCGCCCCCGCCGGCCCGGTGTACTCGCATCACTTCAGGATGGATCCGAAGACCTTCGATTTCGAGCTCGGCCTGCCCGTGGCGGCGCCGGTCTCCGCCGCCGGCCGCGTGAAGCCGGGCGACCTGCCGGCAGCGGCCGTGGCCCGCACCGTCTATCACGGCTCGTACGAGGGACTCGGCGCTGCCTGGCTGGAATTCGACGCCTGGATCGCCGCCGAGGGACACACGCCCGCTCAGGACCTCTGGGAGTGCTATCTCGCGGGCCCGGAGTCGAGCCCGAACCCGGCCGACTGGCGCACCGAGCTCAACCGGCCCCTCACCCGCCGGCGCTAGCCCGCGCCCGCACCACCCGAAACTCGAGCCGCATATGATCCGATCCACCATTCTGGCCCTGGCCGTGAGCCTCGGCATCGCGGGCCAAGCTCCAGCCCAGGCTGCACCAGCTCCGGCACCCCTGCCGTCGATCACCCTGCCGCCGGAGCTCGACCGGGTGCTGCGGGATTACGAGAAGGAATGGTCGGGGCGCTCGCCGAGCGGACTGGCGGATCTCTTCACCGAGGATGGGTTCGTGCTGCAGCCGGGACGGCCGCCGGTGCGGGGCCGGGCCGCCATCACCGCCGCGTACGAGGGATCCGGCGGACCGCTCGTACTCCGTGCGCTCGCCTACGCCACAGCGGACACGGTGGGCTACATCGTGGGCGCCTACGCCTCCACCGCGGGAGCGCCGGACGTCGGCAAGTTCATTCTCCTGGTGCGTCGGGAAAGCGGCGGTCCGTGGCGGGTTGCCGCCGACATGGACAACGGGAATCGGGGCCGGTGATCCGGCCCCGACCTTCCCGTCGGAGGGCTCCTCTAACTGACACCGTGCCGGGAGCGGTGGATCACTCCGCCGAGCCAGGCGCAGGGCAAGGATGAGATGACCAGCGCGATCGGATACCAGGTCGGACCGAGATCCGCCTTCGTGATCGCGACGTACGCGCCGATCGAACTCAGCACAACGCCGACGAGGCCCAGGGCGAGCGCGTGACGCATCGGAGCATGCGGGGCGAGGCGCGCGGCGAGGTAGCACCCCAGGACGGCATAGACACAGCGGTAGGCGAGCGCGAGCAGATTCAGGCCCGGCTCGTACATCGGCTGGCCCCAGGGCGGATAGACCCCGAGCAGGTGCAGGATCTGGTCGGTGCCGAGCGAGAGGGCGAAGATCAGGATCAGTCCCGCGAGAACTGCGCCAATGCTGCGCCCCAGGCGGCGGGGACGCGTACTCAGACTGGCAGCCTGCGTATTCACTGAGCCTCCGGTCTTCGGGTTTTCGACGCGGGTGATTTGGGCTTGGCCGGTACCCGCTTGGACCGACGAGACATCAGCGTCCGCAGTTTCGCGCTCGTCAACTCCCGGAGTGCGTCCTTCCCCACCCACCGCGCCCCGGCGTTTGACGATTCCGCCAGCCGGCTCGCCAGCTCGACCGCGGCCGGGTGCAGCGCCTGGCTGCGCCTTCCCACGACGCGGAGCGCCCAGCTCACGCCCTTCTTGACGAAGTTCCGCTCGTCGAACGCACCCCGTTCGATGAGTTTCAGGGACCGCATGAATGGCTCATCGCCTGTGCGCTTGTCGTGCAGGCCGAGGCTGGCCAGCAGCGCGAACGCCGCCCGTTTGACGAACTCGTCACGCCGCCGGCTCCATTGCTCGACCTTCTTCCAGGCGTGCGGCGTGCGGTCGAACAGCACGAAACACACCGTGTCGCAGATGCCCCAATTGTCGAAGTCCCGGGCCCAGCGGTCCATCTGGGCCGCCGTGACCCGGGCCGGCTCGTCCACATACGCGCAGAGCATGCGAGCCTCGTACCAGCCGGTCTCCCAGAGGGCGGCCGCGAGGTCGTGGTCCCGCCCCAGGCGCTTGCCCAGCTGCTGGATCGCGCCAACGGGGACACCGAACGCCTTGTCCGCGACGATCCCGTATCGCGCCATTCCCTCGCGCGTGCGCCTGGTCCCGTGGCGTTCCAACCACGCCAGAGCCTCGCGGACCTTCTCGGCTTTCGCGGTCACACCAGCGATGCGAGCACGTTGTCGAGCCGCGCGAAGCTCCGGTCCGCGCCGTCCGCCATCCCGGTCTTGAACGCGGCATCGCGCGCTTCCCTGCTCGGGTAAGCCACCGTGAGGGTGCTGATCGTTCGGCCCTCCGTTTCGGAGAGGACAAGCGTATTCACCGTCTCCGGCCATTCCGGGCCCCACTTCTCCGTCGACACCAGTCGCTCGGGCGGCGCGACTTCCAGATAACCGCCGGTCATCGCCATCTCGGCACCGTCGGTTTTGCGCCACACGTAGTGCCACGACCCTCCCGGGCGGAGGTCGATTTCGCACACGGGCATTGTCCACCCCTCGGGCCCGAGCAACCACTGCCGCACGTACTTGGGATTGGTCCAGGCCTCCCAGACCAGCTCCCGCGGGGCATCGAAGGAGCGCGACATCACGACCTCCCGGTCGGTGGGCGTCGTGACGTTCAAGGTTGCTGTGTTCGTCATGGCCGATCTCCTCGTTTGGTATGTCCACGGTGTTTCTGCTGAGTCTTCAATTCTTCGAGCAGGACGTCGAGGCGCTGGAAGTTGCCCTCCCAGAGCTGGCGGTAGTGCTCCAGCCATTCATTCGCCTCGGCGAGCGGCCTGGCTTCGAGGCGACGGGGCCGGCGCTGCGCCTCCCGGCCACGTGAGACCAGCCCGGCGCGTTCCAGGACCTTGAGGTGCTTCGAGATGGCCGGTTGGCTCATCGCGAACGGCTCGGCCAGCTCCGTCACCGACGCCTGCCCCGCCGCGAGCCGGGCCAGAATGGCCCGGCGGGTGGGGTCCGCCAGCGCGGCGAAGGTCGCATCGAGCCGACCGGAGGTGATTCGTCCAAGGCGAACAGTTTGCATAACCATTAGGTTATATACATCATGGCGGGGTGACCGTCAAGACCGGGCCCGGCATGGGTCAAGGAATCCTTCCATCTGGCGCGGCCTGTCGCTGGATTTCATTTTCGTTCAGTTCTAGAGGAGGGGCTCGATCATGCACCGCTTTCTGCCGCTCATCGCCATCGTCGCCGCCGCCGCGTGCGGCGAAGCCGCGCCTCCGGCCGCAGAGGACCGCCTCAGGCTGGGTTCCGTTGAGGTGGCCCCGGGACTCCAGCTCGCGTATGTCGAAACCGGAGACCCTGCCGGCGAGGTCGTCATCTTCCTGCATGGCATCACCGACACCCGCCGCTCCTTCCACGGCACCATGCATGCCCTGCGTGGTCTCCGTCCGGAGTTGCGGCTGATCGCGCTCGATCAGCGCGGCCACGGCGCGTCGTCCATGCCCGACTCCGCCCTGTGCGCTCCCGCGCCGGAGCGTTGCTTCCGACCGGCCGACTTTGCCGCCGACGTGCTCGCCTTCATGGAGCGGAAGGAGATTCCCCGCGCCCACCTCGTGGGGCACTCGATGGGGAGCCTGGTGGCACAGGAGTTTGCCCTGACGCATCCGAACCGCGTCGGGCGCCTCGTACTGATCGGAAGCACCGCGACCACAGCCGGACATCCGGCGGTTATGGAATTCTTCCTCGCGGGACTCATCGAGGGGTCATGGCGCGACGCTCTGATTCGGCAGGGACAATCCTTTCCAGGGGACGCCTACCGCAGCCTCCCGACCGATGCGGACACCGCGGCCCTGTCGTGGATGCTGGCGAATTTCGTCGTCGAGCCGCTGGCCGACTCGGGCCTCATCGCCACGATCGCCGGCGAGGCCGTGCGCACCCCGATCGGCACCTGGCTCGGCGTGGCGCGTGCGCTCTCTACATATGACAATACCGAGCGGCTGGGTTCGCTCGCGGTCCCGACCCTGGTGATCTGGGGCATTCAGGACAATCTGTTCCCCGAGGCCGACCAGGTCCGGCTGCGCGAAGCACTCGACCAGGCGGTGGCGCGCTGTCGCATGGGCTACGTCTGGAAACAGTATGGGGTGAAGCCGCTCCCCGAATCGGGGCAGCCGGCTGACGACGTCGCGCACAACGTTCAGTGGGGGGTGCCCGACGCGGTCGCGGCGGATCTCGCCGCATACCTGCGCGAGGACGGGATGCCAACGGAAGACCTGCCCTACGGCACCGGCCAGGGCCCGGCCGCCGTCCGGACGGCCCCGGGCAAGGCGCGGCTCCTCGCCCGGATGCCGGCGGAATGCCAGGAAGGCCCTGCGGCAAACGAGTCGTGACAGCCAGGGCTGCACCCACCACCGAACCGAGGACCCCATGCGCTGGATCACCCGAGCCCGGCCGAAGATCGATCGGATCGCCTGCCCCTGGCTCATCAAGCGTTTCATTGATGCTGACGCAGAGTTCTACTTCGTCCCACCGGACGAGGTGCAGGCCCGCGCGCTGGAGCTGGGCGCTACCCCCTTTGACGTAGAGGGGGTGGAGCTGAGTCACGAAGGCCAGCTCTGCAGCTTCGACGCCTTCCTGCGAAAGTTCAGTCTCGATGACCCCGCGCTGCAGGACATCGCGACCATCGTCCGCGGGGCCGACACGGAGCATCTCGAGCTGGCGCCGCAGGCCGCCGGCCTGCTGGCCATCTCCCTGGGATTGTCCCGCAACTTCTCGGATGACCACGAGCAGCTCGCCCACGGGCTGGTGCTTTACGATGCGCTCTATGCCTGGGCGCGCTTCGCGCGGGACGAGCGCCACACCTGGAATCCCCAGCGGGGGCCCGGGCCGGTACCCGCCGTCGTGTAGTCCGCGCCGGCTGCTGTCACGACAAAGCGGCCACCCCTGAGGGTGGCCGCTCTGTTTTCTGCTCGCGCGCCCTGCCTTAGTGTCGGAGATACCGCCCGACCTTGCCGCTCTTGTCGAGCACGCCGATTGGACCCCTCAATACGTCGTTGCCGAGCGGCAACGTGACCCGCGGGCCGGGCTGCCGAAGCTCCGTGAGGATGGAGAACGGATCCGCCAGGCCGATGTCGACCTGATACCCGAGATCTGCCAGCGAGGCGATCGACACCACGCTCAACGGGTTGTCACCGAGGTTGATGAAGCCAGTCATGACCTCGTTGTCGAAGACCGACTCTCGCCAATGCCCATCCGCCGTTCCAGGTCCGCCCTGATCCTCGACCGGCACCTTGGCGCCGCCGAAGCCGGCGCCGCCGATGAGGTTGAACTGGGCGAGCGCCTGGGCGCCCGTGAAGTGCGGATCGGTGCCGCCGAGAAGAGTCGGGTCTGCCAGTAGCCCGAACACGTCCCAGACCGTTCCGTACCCCAGCACGTGCCCCATCTCGTGAAGGATCACGACGGAGAGCAGGCCGCGGTTCTCCAGGTCCGCGAGATCCGCGGCGTCGAACGTCATCTGTCCGATGGCCGGGAGGAAGCCCTCACTATGGAGGAAACACGGCCCCGCCTGGCCCAGGATGCCGCCGCGACCGTCAATCTGGGCGATGGTCGCGAAGATCACGAGGTCGTCGATCGGGCGGTTGAGCTCGGGGTTCTGCCCGCAGCTGAAGGCCGGAAGCTGCGCAAAATCGTCCGGCACGTCGGCCGTGATGATCGCCTCCCAGCGCCGCTCTGCGTCGGCGAAGGCCTGGGCCACACTCGCGCTGGGTACGCCGCCGACGAATTCGACCTCGATGTTGAACGGACCGCCGAGCCGGGCGGTGAAGGTCGTGCTCAGGCTGGTGCCGGTGACGGTGGCGGTCGCCACGTGATCCACATCCCCGGAGCCGAGCGTGAAGGTTGTCGCGGCCTGGCCGAAGGCGTCCGTCGTCGCGGTGAGCGGATCCACACTGCCGCCGCCAGCCGTCACCGCGAAGCTCACCTCGACGCCGGCAATGGGATGGAGGAGCGCGTCAGTGACCCGGACCGTGAGCGGACTCGCCAGCGGCTCGGAGGGCGGGCCGCTCTGACCGGTGCCCAGAATCGCGAGGATTTGCCCCGGCGTCTGGTCGACTTCAATCGTAGCCGTGGCCGCCAGGTCCCCTGACGACGCGATCACCGTGGCCGAGCCGGCGCCAGTCGCCGTCAGGAGCCCGTCGCCGTTTACTTGAACGATCGTCGGGTCGGAAGTGGTCCAGATGACCTCCGTCTCGACCGGATCGCCGCTCATGTCGGAAATGGTCGCGATGAGCAACCGGTTCTGACCGATCGAGGTCAGGGTAACCTGGGACTCGCTCAGCTCGATCCGAAATGGCGAGCTGGGTTCCAGGCTGTCGTCACTGCTGCATGCCGCGAGGAACAGCAAGCCAAACGAGAGGGACAGGGCGAGCGAGGTACGCACAGGCATCGGAACCGCCAAGGGTGGCAACGGAGTCAGTCGTGATGGCATCGGGATGGGCCTCGGGTTAGAGGCCATAGGCCGAGACGGGGAGCTGGAGCACGTAAGAGACCTGCCGACCCTGCGGGTCGTACGCGACGCCCAAAAGGATCTTGCCGTCGGTCGACGCGGCCACCACGTTGGTGAGGAGGTACCCTTCGGGAATGGTCACCCCGTTCTCGACGGCGATGTCCTGCAGCGACCGCATGCCCGCTGCGGCCGTCCACACGAATGCCCGGGGAATGCTGAGGAAGGGCGAGCCGCCGCCGCCGAAAATCAGCCACCCGTCGGCGGTGATCGCATTGGCAACACTCTCATCAAACGGCTGCATCTCGTCCCCTCCTGATCTGGCATGTACAGGAGAAGGCGCAGGGAATCCGGAAAGCGGCTCACCGGCCGGCTGGCGGGAGGGTTGGAGCTGCCCGGAAACCCGGCGCCAGGCGCTCGAGCGGGGTCATGATGCCGCTCCCCATCGCGTCCCACCGGAACGCCTCCGCAGTGCACTGGTTCCGGACCAGGCCCACCACGACGTTCCCGTCGGTGCTCACGTCCCAGGCGCCGGCGATGTCCTGATCACAGCCTTGCTGGTATGCGCTCGCGATGTCGGTCCATTCGCCCGCCTCGGTCCAGAGCCCCGCCTGTACCGGATCGTCAAACGGTCCAGAGGTCCGACAGGCTCCGAGAAGCGTGGTCCCGGAGCGGACCCCGCGCCTACGGCCGAACACGACAACGCGCCCGTCCCATGGCCCATTGCTGCCCGTTCCCTCAGCCCGTAGGTTGCCTCACCATGCCATCTGCACAATTCGCACAAGACGGCTACCTCGGGCCGGTCCAGGTGTTCAGCCAGGCAGAATGCCGTCGCATCGCCGACTACCTCCGGCGGAAGCCGACGCCCGCACCCGCCGGATGGGACAAGGCGCGCGCAGTGCACGAGCGGTTCATCTACGAGCTCGCCACCCTGCCGGCCCTGCTCGCGCCGGTCACCGAATTCCTGGGCGACGACGTGATCCTGTGGGGGGCCAGCGCGGTGCGCCGGGTGCCGGGCCAGGTCCACCCGTGGCACTGCGACATCGAGTCGTGCGCGCCCGAGGGCGGCTTCGTCACGGTATGGGTCGGGGTCGAGCACACCAGCCGCGACTCGGCGCTCCAGGTCATCTCGCGGTCCCACCTGATCGGCCGGACGGTGCAGGAGGCCCGGCGGGAGGCGGGCATCGGGCGGGAACTGGCCACCCCCGAGGCGATGCTGCAGCTGGCCCGCGAACGCGAATCGGAAGCGGAGCTGATCTGGCCCGACATGCGCAACGGCGAGGCGCTCTACTT
This sequence comes from uncultured Gemmatimonadales bacterium, assembly GCA_963817575.1. Lineage (GTDB taxonomy): Bacteria > Gemmatimonadota > Gemmatimonadetes > Gemmatimonadales > GWC2-71-9 > DASTCF01. The sequence goes on along the minus strand of CAWFOY010000008.1, from coordinate 34,768 downwards.
CGATGGACGCCTGTGGCACGGCTCGGACAACCGTCGCCGGGCCGGTGAGCGGGTCGCGCTGATCTTCCAGTACGCCGCCGCCGACCGGCCGGTCCGGATTCCGGACTTCAGCCAGCTCGACTGGCCCTTCCGCTTCCGGAAAGTGCCGCGGCCGCCGGTGATCCTGGTGCGCGGAAGCGACCGCGCCGAGGTGAACCGCGTGGTGCCAGCCCCCCCTCCCCTGTCCGCAGGTGCCGCCATGGTGGAAACGGCCATCCATACCTTCGCCCTGCCCGTCGGCGAGGCGCAGCCCGCGAAGCCCTGGCAGGTCTTCAACGCGTTCCGCGGACCGACCCGGACCTGCACCGACATGTCGTGCCACGCCTCGGTGCTGGTCGGCGGTCACGTGCCGCATCCACCGCACCACCACGTCGAGGAAGAGTTGCTCATCGCGCTCCACGGTGAGGTGGAACTCACCATTCCGCGGGGTCCGTCGGACGCCTCGCCGCGGAAGGAGCGGCTGCGGCCCGGCTCGTTCGTCTACTACCCGGCCTGGCAGTATCACACGATCCGGAACCCCGGCACCGCGCCCGTCGGCTACGTGATGTTCAAGTGGCACGCGCCGCTCGCCGGCGTCGCAAAGCAGATCGGCGTGGACGTCCTGCGCTTCGAGGACGTCGTCGCGCCGGAAGGCGCGCCGCCGTTCTGGACCCACCGGATCTTCGAGGGGCCGACCGGCTGCCTCGGGAAGCTCCACGCCCACCTGACCGTCCTCGCGCCCGGGGCGGGATACGAGCCCCATCGGGACGCGTACGACGTGGCAATCGTGACCCTGTCCGGGACCGTGGAGACGCTCGGACAGTCCGTCGGGCCCCAGAGCGTGATCTATTACGGCGCGGGTGAGCTGCACGGGATGCGGAACCCCGGTCACGAGCCGGCACGCTACCTGGTCTTCGAGTTCCACGCCCCGGGCGTGGATGCCCTGAAGCCGCCGCCGCCATTCTACCGCGCGTGGGCATCGGCGCTGGTGCGGCGCGGCAAGAACCTGGCGCGGCCCGTGTGGCACCTCGTCAAGCCATACCTGTCGAAGCGGGGCTAGCCTGGCGTGATGCGCACGCGGTTCCTTCCCTCTCTTCTCTTCCTCGCCTGCTGTGCCTCGGCCGGCGTCGCTCAGACGTCCGGCACAGACTCTTCGGAGTCCGTGTCTCTCCGGGTGAGCGAGGGCACGATCCTGAGCTTCGATCTGTCCTCCGACGGACGGTGGATCGTGTTCGACCTGCTGGGTCAGCTCTGGCTGGTTCCGGCGGAAGGCGGCGAGGCCCGTCCCGCTCACCGATGCGGTGCGCGACACCGCCGAGGATCTCGATCCGTCCTTCTCGCCGGATGGCCGTCGCGTCGTGTTTCGCGGGGAGCGGAACGGGCGCACGGGGCTCTGGCTGGTGGATCTCGATTCGGCCCACCCGCGTCAGCTGACACAGCTCGCGAAACCCGACGGATACGACGGTAGCGCCGCCTGGTCTCCGGATGGTCGCCTGATCGCCTTCGTGCGCGCTGTGCCACCGACTTCCCGGGAAGACCGGCGGCGCAGCGCGATCGTGCTGCTCGAGCCGGCGGCCGGGACAACACGCGAGGTCCCCATCGAAGGGTTGCCGAGGCCGGGAGTGCGCGACCCTTCATGGCTGCGAAACGGGCGAATCGGATTTGCCGCCATCGACGTGCGCGCCCCACGGGGCGGGCGGCTCTGGACCGTCGATACGGCCGGCGGTCCGGCGCGGCCGGTCACTTCGGAATCGGTCCAGGCGCGTGCCCCGGTTTTCACCCCGGACGGCCGGAGGGTCGCGTACTTCGCCCCCGACTCCGCCAATCGAATACAGGTGTGGGTGCAGGAGCTCTCCGACTCGGGCACTGCGGTCGGCGCACCGATCCGGATCACGAATCACGCTGACGTGACGCCGACCCGGATTCGCTGGACGCCGGATGGAACAGCGTTCCTGTACTCCGCCGACGGCGGCCTCTGGAAGGCCGGAGCCGCCGGTCAGCAGCCGGTCCGGATCCCATTCACCGTCCAGCTCGCGATCAGCCGCGCGCGACGCGCCCTGCCCCCGGCCCGGTTCCCCGTGCCCGGCATGGAGCAGCCGGCCAGGGGGTTCATGGGCCTGGCCCTCTCCCCGGATGGACGCCAGATCGGCGTCCTCGCGCTCGGCAAGCTCTGGGTGGTGCCGGTGGGCGGAACGCCTCGCGCGGTCGCCGATGTTCCGCTTCAGGCAACCATGCTCGCGTGGGCACCCGACGGGAAGGAAGCCGCCTGGGCCGCCGGCGCGCTCGACCAGGAGGACCTGTTCGCGACGAACCTGGCGACGGGCGCGACCCGACGGATCACCGCATTGCCCGGGTCCGAGCTGTTCCCCGCGTATTCTCCCGACGGCCGCCATCTCGCATTCGTGCATGAGCAGGGCGGCGGACGGTTGCGGGTGATCGATGCCCATGCCGGCGAGGTGACGGATACCGCGCGGACGCGCAACCTGGGACCCGCTTCGCTGAACGGAACCAGCCCGCCGCGGTGGAGTCCGGAGTCCGACGGGCTGCTCGTGTCCGATCCACCCAGCACCTCGAAACCCGGACTCGCGACCTTCGTCCCGCTGGCGGGCGAGCGGCAGCCGATTTCGCGCTTCCCGGATGCGCCGATCTTTTTGCAGTGGACATCGCGACACACGGTCGTGTTCGTCCGCCACGACCGACTCTGGCAGGCGCCATTCGACCGCACCGGAATGCTCGGGGAGCCGCAGGCGATCGGCAACGATCCCGCGTTGTACGCCTCCGCGTCCCGGGACGGCACGCTGCTCTTCGTCTCCGACGGAGGGCTGCGGCTGCGCACCCCCGATGGCAAGGAGCGGCGCCTCGGCTGGCCGCTCTCCTATACCCCGCCGGTCGCAGCCCCGCTGCTGCTGCGGAATGTTCGCGTCATCGATGGGACCGGCCGGCCCCCGACGTCTGCCCAGGACGTGCTCGTCGAGCGGGGCCGCGTCGCGCGGATCGCTCCCGCGGGGACGCTCCCGGCAGGTGCGGCGCGAGTCCTGGACGCGGGAGGGCGTGTCGCCATCCCCGGGCTCATGGATCTCCACGCGCACACGGATTGGCCGGACCTGCTCCCTGGCTTCCTGTATTTCGGCGTCACCACGGTGCGCGACCAGGGGGCCTCCATGGCGCGCCTCGTCGCGTACACAGACGCCATCGCAGCCGGCCTGCTTCCGGGCCCCCGGGTCGGCTACGGCGGCTTTCAGTTCTACAGCGACTGGCCCTTCGACCAGGAGCAGTGGCGAGGGATCGAGCCGGAGGCGGATCCCGATCATATCAGGCGCGCCGTGGCCCTGGCCGAGGCCTTCGGCGCGCAGCACATCAAGACCCGGACCTTCCGGCGCTGGGACATCAACGCCCGCATGATCGCCGAGGCGCATCGGCGCGGCCTGCGAGCGACCGGACACTGCGCGCAACAGCTGCCGCTGGTGGCCGTCGGGATGGACGCGAAGGAACACCTCGGTTTCTGCGAGCCGCGCAATGCGGACGCGGTGTACGATGACCTGGTCCAGCTCTATCGCGCGGCAGAGATCGGTGTCGTTCCCACCATCTCGTATCTCTCATTCGCGGTCCGGTTGAGCGAACGTCCGGCGTTGCTGGATGATGATGCGGAGGTCGCCCCGTTCCTGCCCAGGCGCGAGGACTTTGGCTGGATGCTCGAGCTCGACCCCGAGACGCGCCAGGAGTTCGCCCGCAGTGTGGAGCACTGGCGTGCGTCGGTGGCCAGGTTGCAGCGCGCGGGCGTGACCATCGGCACCGGCACCGACATCTGGCAGGTCCCATCAGGGGTGCACATGGAACTGGAAGAGCTGGTCGCGGCCGGGCTGTCACCACTGGAGGCGATCCACGCCGGCACCGGCGCCGCGGCCCGCATCCTCGGCGCCGACGGGGATCTCGGCACCATCGAAGTGGGAAAACGAGCGGATCTCATCCTCCTCGACGCCGATCCGCTCGCCGACATCCGCAACACGCGCCGCATCTGGCAGGTCATTCATGACGGTCACCTCGTCGATCGCCCCGCCATTCTCGCATCCTTCCAGAAACCGCCCGCCCCCGCGGGGAGATAGGCTGCAACTCCCATGATCCCTGCGGTCGAGGCCCTGGCGCGCCTGCGCGAGGGGAATCGCCGGTTCGTGGCCAACGAGGCGACGGCGACAGTCCTGTCGAGTCACGCACGGCGCTCCGCGCTGGTCGCGGGCCAGGAGCCGTTCGCCATCGTGCTCGGATGCTCGGATTCCCGCGTCCCCGCCGAGCTGGTCTTCGATCAGGGATTCGGCGACCTGTTCGTCATTCGGGTCGCCGGCAATGTCGTCGCGCCGTCCCAGGTCGGCAGCGTGGAGTTTGCGGCGGCGCTCTACAGCACCCGGCTGGTAGTCGTCATGGGCCACTCCCAGTGCGGTGCGGTCATCGCCACGATGGAGGAGCTGCTCGGGCGGGCGCCGAATCGTTCCCGTAACCTGCGGTCCATCGTGGACCGGGTACGCCCCGCGGTCGAATCCGTGCTCCGCGGCCGGCGAGAAGCGGATCCGGACACCCTGATCAGGGACGCAGTCCGGGCCAATGTGCGTGCGTCGGTGGATCAGCTGCGCCACGGCTCCGAGCTGCTGGAGCAGCTCATCCGTGACGAGGGCCTCGTGGTCGTCGGGGCGGAATACTCACTGGAGACCGGCGTCGTGGAGTTCTTCGAGTGAGGTCCGCCACCGTCGGCCAGGGTGCGCGAATGCCTCACCTACCAACTGCGCTGCAACGGTCCTGGTAAGAACTCAGGTGGCCCGGATCGATACGGTGAGCCGTATCGAACCGTTACGACCGGTCGACCCCCCCATTCCTGCAGAATTCGCCGTCCAATCACCTAAGGCAATGCGCAGCAAGTCGTTGCGACGACAGCAAAACTGGCGTCGGATCCGGTCCGTGGATTGCCTGATCCAGAGGTACCACCGCCAGCGAAGTGAGATTCGCAGCTTGGCGGATCGCACTCACAGACGGAGGAAGGCACCATGCAGACCAGACATCGCATCTCCCTGTCCACCCTTGCACTCGCCCTGCTGACGGCGGCATGCGGCGGCGATAGCAACAACTCGCTCGGCCCGCAGTTCGAGCCTGAGGTTGTGAACACGGCCAACGTCGCCTTCAGCCTCCAGGCAACAGGTCTCCAGGACGTCAGCGACGCCGTTGCCTACACTTGGAGCGCGTCCTCGGGGAGCGTGGTGATCCACCCGGCCACGTCCACGACCTCCGGGACCATCACCCTCAACATCAAGGACGCCGTCGGGACTGTCATCTACAACGGGACGGTTCCCGCGAGCGGGGACATTACCCCCCCGACCGGTGAGTCGGGTGACTGGAACATTCGCGTGACCCTCGTGAATTACACGGGGACCGTCAACTTCGCGGTCCAAATGCAATAGCGGCACCGCGTCGGCCGGGTTACCACCTCGGTAGCCCGGTCGACTCCGGTGAAGCCTTACCGGGCGGCACCCGCCCCGACGACGCGGACCCGGAGCCCGTCGCGGATCAGTTCACTCGGATAGCGGATGATCTCCTCCCCGGGCTCCAGCCCGGAGACAACCTCGACTTCGAACGCGCCGCGGTGCCCCGGTGTGATCGAGCGGGAGCGCGCTCGCCCGCCCGACACCACGAAGACCTTCCAGATTTCTCCGTCACGAACCAGCGCGCTGAGCGGCACCTTGAGCGCGTCGGGCGCGCCCCACAGCACCACGCGGACTTCGACCCGGTAACGGTCCCCGAGAGTGCCGGGCGCATCCACGAGATCCGCCACCACATTCACCCGCTGCTCCTCCACCCCAAGCGCCGAGACCTTGGTGAATCCCGAGGGCTCAACCATGCGCACGCGTGCGCGGAGAGTGTCCCCGCCGCCCCATTGCTCCACCAGCACGGTGTCGCCGGGGCGGACCTTCACCGCGTCGCTCGAGAGCAGATCGGCCACTACTTCCAGTCGGCCGGGGTCACCCAGCTCCATCAACGGCGTACCCGCCGCCACCACGCGCTCGTTCTCTTCCAGTATCCGCAGGATTCGGCCGGCAACCGGAGCGTAGATCGGCGTCCGTCCCTTGCGGGAGCTTCCCGTCTCGGAAGCGGCCAGCAGGGCGGCCCGCGCCCGCTCCACCTCGTGCCCCGAGGTCTCGGCACGGGCGCGCGCCGCCTCGGCCTCGCGGCGACGAATATCCTCCGCAAGCTGTGCGTCCTCCCGTGCTGCCGGAGACAGGTGTCCCTGGACCGCCAGGCTCTCCGCCCGCACCCGCACGCGAACAGCCTGATCCAGGGCTGCTTCCGCGGCGAGCACCCCTGCGTCGGCGGCATGCCGCGCATCCTCGGCCGCTTCGACCTGCGCCGCGGCCTGTCGGCGGAGGCGAACATCGAGCGGCGCCGGCTCGATCCACGCGACGAGGTCGCCACTGCTCACCGAGTCGCCGGCACGAAGCCGAACCCGTGTCAGGCGCCCGGCGATGGGTGCAGCAACCGTGTACCGGTCGTGCACCCGGGTCTCGCCGTCTTCGTCGACGGTTTCGCGAAGCGGCCCTGCGGCCACGGCAACGGTTTCGACATCGGCGACGTCGGGTTGCAGGCGCCAGATCACTAGTCCGCCGGCGAGGAGAACCAGGAGCCAGAGCCGCCAGTGCCTGGGAACGGACATCGAGGGTTACTCCCGGGTCTTGAGTACGGCCACCAGGTCGAGCCTGCCGATTCGGCGCCAGATCACGAGGCCGGAGCCGGCCGCAGCAAGTACCACTACGGCCGCGGCGAATACGTAGCTGGTATCGCTGATGACGAGCGGGATCCGGAAAACATCGGACGCGAAGCGCGTCGACACCAGCCAGCAGAGCAATCGCCCGACGACGAGGCCGACCGGAATCGCGATCAGCGTCAGCACCGCCTGTTCTCCCAACAGCATCGCTGCCACCTCGCCGCGGGTGAATCCGAGCACGCGGAGGCTTGCCAGCTCTCGGCCTCGCTCGGCGAGCGACACCCGTGCGGCATTGTACACCACGCCGCTCGCGATGATGACCGCGAAGAGCAGGATGCTCGTGATCGAGATCCTGAAGCTTTCGGCGATCGTCTGCTCGAAGCCCTTCCGAACGACCTCCAGCCAGGTTGCGTTGCGCAGTGCCGGAATCCGCTTGAGTCGCTCATTGATCGCCGGGCGGGCCTGCGGATCGACGGCCAGGAAGGCGACCGTGACCGTGGGCGCCTCCCGCAGGGCCCGGTGCAGGGGATCCAGCTGCATGTACACCGAGAGGCCCAGCAGCTCCTCGACCACCCCCGCCACCGGCAGGCGCAGCAGCTGCCGGCGCCCCAGGAGCACCTCCACCGAGAGCGTGTCGCCGGGGCCCACGTGCAGGCGGCGTGCGAGGATGCCGGAAATGAGCAGGCCTGCGCGAGGTGGCTGCACCGCCTCCCGGTCGGGGCCCATGATACGACGCAGCCATGCACCCTCCTCGAGCCCCTGGATCGCCGTGCGTTCAGTGGCGGCACCGGAACGGACTCGCACCGGTACGTCCCGGCCCAGCTCCACATGGTAAACACCCGGAAGCCGGCTCAATTCCCAGCGCACCGACGGATCGAGCTGCTGCTCGAAGCCGACCGCCAAGTCCTGCCGCCAGACGTCGTAGAACTCAAGCCGCCGCATGAACTCAATGGCGTCGAACATGAAGCGGCCGGACAGCGTCATGGCGACGGCCAGCGCGAGGCCGAGCACGCCAAACGACGCGCGGGCGGGGCGACGCTGGATGCTGCGGGCGATGGTGCGCGCCACCAGCGGCACCCGGCCGGGCAGGCCGACCCGGTCGAGCAGGCCCGGCCGGAAGCTCGCCGGACTCTCCGGCTTCATCGCCTCGGCAGGCGGAAGCGCCAGGGCCCGCCGCACGGCACCCAGCCCGCCGATCACCGCGGCCCCCCCACTCACGGCGACCGCCAGCAGCAGGACGCCGGCATCGGGATGATACGCCACATCCGGAAATTGATAAAACCGCGCGTAGATCCCGGCGAACCATCCCGCCAGCCAGACGCCCATGGTCCCGCCCGCCAGGGTTCCGAGGCTCACGGGCACCAGCGCGAATCCCAGATAATGCCACGCGATGGCACCGTTGGAGTATCCGAAGGCCTTGAGCACCGCGATCTGCTCGCGTTCCGTGGCGACCAGGCGGGAGAGGACCAGGTGGAGCAGGAATGCCGTGACGCCAAGGAAGATCGACGGCAGGAGGATGCTGGTCACCTGCGTCTCGGCGATTTCGGAGGTGACGAACTGATCCGAGAGCTGGTCGCTCCGGCCGTAGGCGCCCAGTCCCCCATAGCGGGCGAGCACCCGGTCGACCCGGGCGATCACATCCTCGGCTGCCGCGCCCGGCGCGAGCGTCAGCGCCACATCATTGAAGGCACCGGTCATGTCGAAGGCCGCGGCGAGCCCCCGTTCCGGCATCCAGATGACGCCGAAGCGCCGATTGTCGGGAAAGAGCGTCGCCCCGCTGGGTGGGATTTCGTAAATGAATTCCGGTGAAATGGCGGTCCCCACCACCCGCAGCGTCTCCCAGCGGCCCCGAAGGATCGCGCCGAGGGTGTCCCCTGGCGCGAGGCCATTGGCCCGTGCGAAGGCCTGGCTGACCAGCACCTCATTCGCGCGCCCTCCCACCGGATAGCGACCGGTGCGGAGCACGAGGCCGTTCAGCATGGCGCGCGGCCGCTCCGGGATGGACACCAGCCACCCGTTGGCCGGCTCGGGCAATCCCGGCACGTCCAGCATGGCCCCGGACACCACCCGGGTTTCCACGGCTTCTACTCCGGGGATGGCGCGCAGCGCCCCCGCGACGGACGCGGGCGCGCGTTTGACCTGCGCGAACACCTCCGCGAAATGGTACTCGGCATAGTAGGACGCCTGCCGGTCGCGGAGATACCCATGCATGCTGCGGAGGGCGACGAACAGCGCGACCCCGCACGTCATGACCACGGCGATCGCGCCGATCTGGCTGCGGTAGTGCCAGGAATCCCGCTGGAGCTTCCGGGTAAGCGCGCGCATCGAGAGGCCTACCAGCTCAGCGCCGTCGGAGAAAGGCGCTGGGGATTCGAGGTGATTTCGGTGATGCGTCCGCTCCGCATCCGGATCACCCGATCGGCCATGCCTGCAATGGCGGCGTTATGGGTGATGACGGCGGTAGTGGTGCCCAACTCCCGGTTCACCTGCTCCAGCACCTGGAGGACGAGCACCCCGGTCTCGAAGTCGAGCGCGCCGGTCGGCTCATCACAGAGCAGCACATCGGGTCGCTTGGCTACCGCCCGCGCGATCGCCACGCGTTGCTGCTCTCCTCCAGAGAGCTGCGCGGGGAAATGATGCATCCGCTCGCCGAGCCCGACCATCCGCAGGGCCTCCTCGGGGGCCATGGGATGCGCCGCGATCTCGGTCACCAGCGCGACGTTTTCGAGTGCGGTGAGGCTCGGGATCAGGTTGTAGAACTGGAACACGAATCCGACGTGCTCGCGCCGGAAGCGAGTGAGTTCCGCGTCGTCATCGACCGTCAGATTGTGATCAAGGAAGCGCACCCGGCCGGAGGTGGGCACATCGAGCCCGCCGAGGATGTTGAGGAGGGTGGACTTTCCGCTCCCGGATGGTCCGAGCAGTACCGCGAACTCACCGCGGTACAACTCGAGGTCCACGGCTCGGAGGGCAGGCACCTCCACCTCACCCATCTTATAGGTCTTGTAGAGGTCCTGTGCCTGGAAGACAGCGTCGGTACTGTGCGCAGTATCCCTCATCGCGCCAACTTAGGCGTGACTTCATCAGCGAAGACTGAACACCACGTGAAGGGAGATTCAGAGGGTCCGTCCAACGGGGTTGTGCGCTCGCCACGCGCCCGGCAGCTTATCCGAGGTGCGGAGGCCGTTGCGGTACTCCCTGGAGACCGGCGAGGTGGCATGCTTCACGGCGTTCCTGGTGGCGACTGCGTATGCGCACGCTAGTGTTGCTCGCCTGCCTCGCGAGTCCTGCTGCCGGCCAGGCCGCCGACTCGCTCGTCGTCGAGGCCCCCGGTGCGCGCATCGTGGTCCGCGCCGCCGACTGGGCCCGACTCCCTCACGATACCATTCGCGTTCGGTTTCACGAGGAGCCTGAACAGCTGTACGCCGGGGTTCCGTTACCGGCCCTGCTGCAACTCGTCGGCGTGCGTACGGACTCGCTGCGCGGCCGCAGCCTGACACTCCGGCTGGTGGTCGAAGCCGTCGACGGTTATCGCATCGTGCTGGGCCTGGCCGAGCTCGATCCCACCCTCGGCGGACGGCGTGTCATTCTCGCCGACCGGGTGGATGGTGAGCCGTTGCCGGCGACTGAGGCGCCGTTCCGACTGCTCATCGCCGGAGACCAACGCCCGCCTCGCTGGGTCCGTCAGGTAGTCGGGCTTCGGGTCCGCGCCGAGCCGTCATAAGGAAGGTACCGATGCGCCTGTCGTGCGCTCTGCTCGTGTTGTGCTTCGCCACCGTTGCGGCCGGGGCGCAGGAACGCCTCAGCGGCAATTGGCAGGGGTATTGGACCCGGGCAGGCGACACCATGCCTGTGACCATGAGCATCCAGCACGACTCGAACACCGGTCGATACGCCGCGACCTTCGCTGCGGATCGCCTGCGTGTGAGCGGCATCCCATTCAATGAGGTGCGTCTCGAAGGTTGCTGCGAGGTGGGGCTGCTGCTCCGGGGTGACCGCACGACCGTCGTCTTCACCGGGCGCCTCCACGGGGATTCCCTCTCCGGCACCCTGACCGATAGTGATGGCGACGGCCGGTTTGCCTTCGCCAGGGTCCCCGCGGCGCCCCCGCTGTTTGAAGAGCGCGACATCACCTTCTCCAGCGGCGCGGTGACACTGGCGGGATCCCTGCTCCTGCCGCTCACGGGAGATTCCCTCGCCGCCGTGGCCTTCCTGCACGGCTCTGGTGCCGAAGGCCGCTGGGCGTCGCGCTTCCTTGCCAGCAAACTGGCCAGCCGGGGCATTGCCACCCTGATCTTCGACAAGCGCGGCGTGGGCGGTTCGACCGGCGACTGGCGCCACGCGACTCCGGAAGACCTGGCCGCTGACGGCGCGGCGGCGGTCGCCCGCCTGCGCCTGGAACCCCGGATCGACCCTCGACGCATCGGCCTCCACGGCCACAGTCAGGGCGGCACGCTCGCACCCCTCGTGGTCGCCCGCGCCACCGGGGTCGCGTTCGTCGTTGGCTCGGCGGCCTCGGGCCTGCCGACCGACTCCACGGAGCTCTTCAGCATCCTCAACTCCGTGTATCCCGCAGCGGCTTCCGCCGCGGATTCCGCAGATGCCAAGGCGTACGCGAGTGCGGTGATCGCCGCCGCATATCACGGACAGCCACGGGCGCGCATGGACTCCCTCGCCAGCGCCCTCCGGGATCGCCCGTGGTTCTTCGCCCCTCCGCCCGCCGGCGATGCTTACTGGTCCTTCTCGCCGGTCTTCGCGAAATATCAGGCGCTGGAGTGGTGGGCTCGGGTCCGGGTCCCCGTCCTTCTCATTTATGGAGCGGAGGACCAGCGGGTACCGGCGGCGGAGAGCGCGGCACGCATTGCCGCCACGCTGCGCGACGCGGGGAACGCGGACGTCACCGTCCGGATCCTGCCCGGGGCGGACCACACGTTCCGCCTCCCGCCGGGCCCGGGCGGATGGCCGCGCACGGCTCCAGACTACCTGCCCAGCCTGATCGACTGGCTGAAAGGACGCTAACGCGATGTTCGTCGGCCATTACGGCGTGAGTTTCGCCGCCAAGCGGATGGAAGGATCCGTTCCCCTGTGGGTCCTCTTCCTCGCCGTCCAGTTCCTCGACGTGCTCTGGGCCCCGCTGGTGCTCGCGGGCGTCGAGAAGGTCCGCATCGTCCCGGGCATCACGGCAACCAACCCGCTGGACCTTTACTACATGCCGTACACGCACAGCCTCGTGGCGGCGCTGTTCTGGTCGATCACGGTCGCCCTGCTCTACCGGTTCTTCGCCCGGCCTGCCGATTTCCGTCCCGTCTTCGTGGTCGCCCTGGCGGTGTTCTCCCACTGGATCCTGGATTTCGTGGTTCACCGCCCGGACCTGCCGATCTACGACAATACCGCCAAGGTCGGCCTCGGGCTCTGGAATCGTCCGATGCTCGCCTTCGGCCTCGAGGCGGTCCTGATGTTCGGCGGGATGGTCTATTGCCTGGCTGGTCGCCCACGGCGCGTCGTGAAGACGCTCGCCTTCGGCGTCGTCATGCTCGCCGTCCAGGCCTACATCTTCTTCGGGCCGCCGCCCGCCTCGGGGCCCTCGGTGGCCTCGACGGCACTCGGTGCCTACGCGGTCTTCGCCCTGATGATCTGGTGGCTGCAGGATCGGAGGGAAGCGTGATTCCCTCGCTCTGCCGCGTGTCACCCCTTCGATCTAGCTCGCTTCTCGTCCCCTCGGGCGATACCCACCGCATTTCTATCGGTAGATCTTTCCTTTCAGGCACCATGCGGTGCCCCGGACCGCCCTCGCCGCGACCACGCTGGTTGCTTGCGCACGAGATGGACCAACCGACTCGTGAGCCTTCGCTTGTGCACCCCGGTCCCAGAATGGAGTGATCGCATGGGTTTCTTCAAGCGGCTGATAGACTTCTTCACGCTGGGCTCCGATCGGCCGGGGCGGCGGCTGCTCGCCTACTATATCGTGCTGGGTCTGGTCACGGCCGTCGTCCTATACGTCTTCCCTCCAGCCAATCGGCTGTTTTCGGGCGAGTTGCCGGACGCGGTCACCGCGGCCCCGCAACTGCTGCAGGATGGCCTTTCCGAGGACCAGTTCCAGGCCCCCGCCGTCGAGCTGCCACCTCGCCTCGAGGTCGCACTTACCACCGTGCTCATCATGGCCGGCACCCTGGCGCTGATGCTGCCGGTTTCATGGGTCTACATGTCGGCCCGCAAGACCCGGGGCTATAACCAGTCGATCGTGCAGACCCTCATCATCCTGCCGATCGTCGTCGCCGGCATCGTCCTGATCGTCCGTAACAGCCTCGCGCTCGCATTCAGCCTCGCGGGCGTTGTCGCGGCCGTGCGCTTCCGCACCACGTTACGGGACGCGCGAGACGTCGTGTTCGTCTTTCTGGCGATCGCGGTCGGGTTCGCGGCCGGTGTGCAGTCGCTCACCGTCGCGGTAGTGGTCTCCGTCATCTTCAACTTCGTCGTGCTGCTCGCGTGGCGCTATGACTTCGGCCGCAATGTGCTCGAGCCGACCGCGTCAGCCCTGTGGGCCGAGCCACTGAACGCGATGGCGCAGAAGCGGGGCGACGGGTCGGTGCCGGATCGTGACCTGGTGCTCGCGCTCACCCAGAAGAAGGCCGGCACCCTGACGAAGCGTCTCAACCGCGTCCGCAAATTACTCGGGCCCAAAGGGAAGAAGCCGCGGTTCAATGCGATCCTGACGATCACCACCGATACGATCAGCGAGGCACAGCAACGGGTGGAGGAGGCGCTCGACCAGATGGCCCGACGCTGGAGACTGGACGAGGTCGTGACCAATGATGGCAAGCCCTCCGAACTGTACTATCTGGTGCGGGTCCGAAAATCCACCACCCGGGACGACCTGCTGACCGCGATCCGCACTCGCACCGGAGACAAGATCGTGGCGGCCGATCTGGAAATCGGCGGCGCGGTGGAAAAGGAAGCGATCGAGAAGAAGGAAGAGGCGAAGGAAGTCGCGAAGGAAACGGCAGAGACGGGATGACGGGAGCCTCGCTCGTCGCGGTACTCGTTGTGGCCCTTTCGACCGGGGCCGCCTGCCGCCCGGCGCCGCGCCACCAGGCCGGCCGGCTGGATAGCAGCGAGGTGGCGAAGCGGGACTCCCGCCTCGCGGTGGCCCTCGCCGCCGCCGATTCCAGCTCGCCAAGGGAAGCGGCGATCGCCCGGTGGGTGCTTCCCCAGGACCTCGCGGAGGTCTCAGGCCTCGCCCTGACGGCCGACGCGCGGCTCTTCGCCCATAACGATGAACAGGGCCGGATCTCCGAGATCGATTATCGCCGCGGCGTGGTGGTCAAGCGGTTCATGATCGGGAAGCAACCGGTCCGGGCCGATTTCGAGGCCATCACGGTCGTCAACGACGCACTGTTCCTGCTCGCCAGCAACGGCAAGCTGTACGAGTTTCGGGAAGGCGCGAACGGCGAGCGCGTCCCGTACACCGTCCACGACACCCGGCTTGGCCGCGAGTGCGAGTTCGAGGGAGTGGCGTTCGATCCGGCCATCAACTCGCTGCTGCTCGCCTGCAAGAATGTCGGGAGGAAGAGCCTTCGGGGGTTTCTGGTCATCTATCGCTGGAAGCTCCGCGGTGGGGACGGCCCGCGGCTGTCACGGCTCACAGTGCCGCTCGCCCGGGTGATCGGCTCCAACGAATGGAAAGGCCTCCATCCCTCCGATATCACGGTAGATCCCTCGAGCGGGAATTACGTGCTGATCGCTTCCCAGGAGCAGGCGCTGGTCGAGATTACTCCTGCGGGAGCCCTGATCTTCGCCCGACCGCTTCCCAAGGACCTCCAGCAGCCCGAAGGCGTTGCGATCACGCAGGACAGCATCCTGATCGTCGCGGACGAGGCGGCACGCCAGCCGGCCGTCATCACCCTCTATCGCTGGCCCTGAGGCGGCGTGAGATGTGGTTCGCCTCCCGCTTGTCCCGCCTCAGCTACGGCTCTCCCATCATGTTGCTGGCGCTGTCGCCGGCCCTTGCCGCCTCCCAGGGCGCACCATCCGGTGCCCCGGGCGCCGACAGCGTCGAAATCACGGCAGGCGCCCACTACGAGGCCGGCGGGCTGCACCGGTTCTTCCTGGGACACGGCTATCGCGACCTCTGGGCAACCCCGATGCGAATCGAGGTGCTGGACCTCCGTGCCTTCGCGGGTGGCCTGCGCCCGCTCAAACTTGGTGGAGGTCTCCAGACGAAGACGCTACGTCTCGTCAACCCTCGGGGAGTCGAGTACGTCTTCCGGTCCGTGGACAAGGAGCACGAATGGAGCCCGCCACCCAGGTTCAAGGGAACCGTGGTCGAAGACATTTCCCGCGATCAGGTCAGCTCTTCCTATCCGGCGGGCGCCCTTGTCGCCGCGCCGATCCTCGAGGCCGCAGGCGTCCTTCATGTGACACCCACCCTCGTCGTCATGCCTGACGACGCACTGCTCGGCGAGTTCCGGAAGGACTTCGCCGGCCGGCTCGGCATGATCGAGCAGTTCCCCAGCACGCCGAAGCACGGTGCCGGGTTTGCTGGAGCGGTCGAGATCATCGATAGCGACGAGCTGCTCGTGCTGATCGACCGCGACCCGAGCCAGCGGGTCGACGCGCGCGCTCTGCTGGCCGCGCGACTGATGGACATGCTGTTCGGTGACTGGGACCGCCACCCGAGCCAATGGAAATGGGCCCGGATGCAATCGAGGCCCACCACGACGTGGCTGCCCATCCCGCGCGACAGGGATAAGGCCTTCATCTCAAATGGCGGATTCCTTGCCGGGCTGGCACGCCCGGCGTTTCCCAACCTGGCGGTCTTCGGGAGCTCGTACCCCAGCGTCCGGGCACTGACCTGGAACAGCCTCGAGTTCGACCGCCGGCTGCTCGGAGGCCTGGAGAAGCCGGAGTGGGATTCCGTGGCTGCTGCGCTAGTGGGCCGGGTCACCGATGCGGTGATCGATGACGCCGTGGGTGCCGTGCCTCCGGAATACCGGCAGTCCGCGCCGTCGCTCGCCCACACACTCAAGCTGCGCCGCGACGGGCTGCCGGGCGCCGCAGACCGTTTCTATCGTTTCCTCACCGCTGTCGCGGACATCCACGCGACGGACGCGGCCGACCGGGCCATCGTCACCCGGGTCGATGACCGGTATGTCGAGGTACGGCTGGGGTCGGGAGCGGGCGCGCCATCCTTCCTGCGGCGGTTCGACCTCCAGGAGACGGCCGAGATCCGGCTATATCTGCACGGCGGCAATGACACGGCCCTCGTCACCGGCAACGTCCAGCATAGCATCCCCGTCCGCATCATCGGCGGCAACGGTGCCAACCGGCTGGTGGATTCGTCCCTGGTGGGCGGCTCCCGCGATCGTACCCGTCTCTACGACGTTGGAAGCACGAACGGCGTCGAATATGGGCCGGACACGCTCTTCAACCGGCGGCCCTGGGTCGAGGAGAAGGGTGACCTCGTAGCGCCGGCCCCCGATCGCGGAGGACGGCTGGGCCCCACCATGGGCCTCACCGTCGAGAACGATCTGGGCGTCAGCCTTCGCCTCGGGATGAACAAGGACACCTACGGGTTTCGCCGCCGTCCGTATGCCAGCCGGGTGGGATTCGAGGCCGAGTACGCAACCGGCTTCGACGGATTCAGAATCGGGGTGGTTGCAGACCGCCGACGGGAGAGCTCGCCGCTCCATTTCATGGCGAAGGCCAGCATGTCCCAGCTCGAGGTCATCAATTACCACGGGCTCGGCAACGCGACTCCGGACTCATCCTCGGACTTCTTCGAGGTCCGGCAGCAGCAGTGGCTGCTGGACGTCGCCGTGGCACTCGCCCTGGGTCCCCGGACCGACCTGTCCCTCGGGCCGGTGGTCCAGTTCTCGACCACCGACAGCACCGCAGGACGCTACATCTCGGCCACTCGGCCCTACGGCTTTGGGGATTTCGGCCAGGCGGGCCTCCGGCTCGCCTTGCATCACGACGTTCGCGACGAGCCGGGGAACCCGGGGCGCGGGTTCGTCGTCGACTTCACCGGCAGCGTCTTCCCCGCGGCTTGGGACGCGACGAGCGCGTTTGGAGACATCGCCGCCGGTGCCGCGGCGTATCTTACCCTTCCCGTCCCGGTGCGCCCGATCCTGGCCCTCCGCGGTGGCGCAGAGCAGGTCTTCGGCGAGTTTCCATTCCATGAAGCGGCCTTCATCGGCGGCAACAGTTCGGTGCGAACGTTGGCCCCGCAGCGTTATGCCGGCGATGCGTCCCTCGCCGGGACCGCCGAGCTCCGGCTTCCGCTGGCGAATTTCCCGTTCGTCCTTCCGCTGGATGTGGGCGTCTTCGGATTCGTGGACGCCGGGAGGGTCTACGTCGAAGGGGACTCACCCGATGGGTGGCACACCGCGGCAGGCGGGGGATTCTGGATCGGCATCCTGGACCCGTCAACAGCGATCAGCGTCACGCTGACGAACCGAGCCGGGGAGACTGTCGCGCTGATCAGGACAGGAATGACTTTCTAGAAATGGGCCGCCGTGAAGCGGCAGCGCTCCACTTCAAACCACGAGTCACCAGCATGCGTGCCTTTTCATATTCGCTCCAGATCATCCTGCCGCTGGTGGCCCTGGCGTGCAAGCCCCCCGTCCGGATGACTCCGCCACCCGCGGATGCTCCCGCCGAGCTGGTCGCCCTGAGCGGCGCCTCCGTCCTCATCGGGGCGGGCGACATCGCGATGTGCAACGGTTCCGGAGACGAGGCAACCGCCGCGCTGGTGGACAGTGTGCTGCGCGCCGACAGCGCGGCCAAGGTCCACGACGAGGTCTTCACGCTGGGCGACAATGCCTACCCCGACGGCTCCGCCCGCGATTTTGCCCTGTGCTTCGCGCCTTCGTGGGGCGACTCCGCCAGGCTCATCATGAAGAACATCCGTCCCGCGCCGGGCAACCACGAGCATCTCTCCAACATGGCGGCCCCGTACTACAAGTACTTCGGGAGCCGCGCCGGCTCGTCGAGCAAGGGGTACTACAGTTACGACGTGGGGGAATGGCACGTCATCGTGCTGAACAGTGAGCTCGTGGTGAACACCGGATTCACCGACGCGGAACGGAAGGCCCAGGTGGACTGGCTCGCGCAGGACCTGAAGAGCAACCAGAAGCCGTGCACGCTGGCGTATTGGCACCACCCCCGGTTCAGCTCGGGCTGGCATGGTAGCGATCCCCGGATCGGCGCCTTCTGGCGGAGCCTGTACGACGGCGGCGCCGATCTGATCATGAACGGCCACGACCACGACTACGAGCGCTTCCTCCCGCAGACGCCGGAAGGGATCGCCGATTCCGTGAAGGGCCTCACGCAAATCGTCGTGGGGACGGGCGGTGGCGAATTGCGCGGCTTCCGGAACCCGATCACCCCGAACAGCGCCACCCGCATCCAGGGCCACTTCGGCGTGCTGAAGCTCACGCTCGGCGCCGCGGAATGGAGATCCGCCTTCCTGGACGTGACCGGCAGAACCTGGGACGAGACCGGCGGGAAATGCCACTAGAGCGGAACGAACTGTGCGCCTCCTGATCATTCGACATGCCATCGCCGAGGACCGCGAAGCGTTCGCGGCCAGGGGGCACCTCGACTCCGAGCGTCCGATCACCGCCGCCGGAAGAAGGAAGATGATCAAGGCCGCGGCCGGGCTGCGCGAGGTGGCGCCCCAACTCGACCATCTCGTCACGAGCCCCTTCACGCGCGCTGTCCAGACGGCGGATATCGTCGCGGAGGCGCTCGGCCTTCCGCACCCGGATACGATCGACCTCCTGACTCCTGAGCGCCACCCGCGCGAGTTCCTCGACTGGCTCAAGACGCAGCCGCCGGCGAACGGGGTCGGTGTGGTCGGTCACGAACCGCACCTTGGGCAGCTCATCTCGTGGTGCCTGACGGGAAACATCGACGCACACTTCGATCTGAAGAAGGGAGGAGTGGCACTCGTTGACTTCCCTGACAAGCCGGAGGAGGGGAAGGGTGCCCTTCGCTGGCTACTCACTCCCGGCCAGCTACGCAGGGTGGTTGCCTAGCCGGAGCGAGAAAAAGGCGGCCTCACGGCCGCCTTATTCTGATCTGCTCGCCGGAGAATCTATGGCGAGGGTCGAACCACCTACCTCATCGCCAGCGGCATATCACCACCCACGACCGTAAACTCCGCGCGGCGGTTCTGGGCCCAGGCCGCCTCATCGCTGGCGGGATTAACTGGCGATTGCTCCCCGGAGGACACTACCTACCACCTCGGCTTCGTGGACCCACTCACTGCCTTTCCTGAAGATCTGGTGGAGATCGAGCCCGTCGGCCCTGACGCCATCACGCGTCTCGGCTGCGATCCGCTTCGCCGCGCTCCTGGCCTCATCGGCGAGGGCGTCGAACCTGTCGCGCGCATCAATCATCTGGACCCCTCCGGGTTGAATCGCACCGTTGACGGGGCGTGGCGCCATTCACTGCGACTTCAGGTATTCGACCAGGTCCTGTTGCTGCTGCTCCGTCAGGTTGAGCTGGCGAACCCGGTCGTAGTGCCCCACGACGGCCGCGAGCGTCTTGGCGCTCCCATCGTGGAAGTAGGGCGGGTGCTGCCACAGCGCGCGGAGCGGCGTAGTGCGATACGCCTTGTTGGCCGTGCGCGCGGCATACTCCCCGTTCATGCCGGTCTCCGCCGGCTGATGCAGCGTCCCGGCGTTGGTGTTCGTGCCGGCAGAAAATCGTACACCACCCTCAGGCTGGCTCAGTCAACCTGCTTCGCAGCCCGCGCCCGGGCGGCCTTGATGTGCTCGAAGGCCTCTTTGGCCACTTTCCGGGTCTGCTCGGCCGCGGACTTCGCGGCGTCGCGGCTCTCGTCGGTGACCTCCTCCGCCGTGTCCGGCGCGCTGTGCGCCGGGCGGTCGGTGTCGTCGCTGTTGTCGGTCATCTGATTCACTCCTGGCATTGTGCTGCCCCGGCTCACGCCCGCTTTCGCGCGCCGGCCACGATCAGCACCGCTCCCGCCACCAGGGCCGCACCGCCGGCCCACGGCGGAATCGACTGCTTCTGGTCCGCGGTGATCTTGACCTCGCCCACCTCGAGCACATCGCGCTTGGAGGTGAAGCTCGCTCCACGAAGGAGCACGAAGAGGCCCAAACAGACGAGCACGATGCCGGCGATCAGGAATGGACGCATAGACTCTCCCGTGGATTCGTGAAGGAGTGCCGACCAACCCCTGGTCTCACCCCGCAGATGCTCAACCGACCATCCCGGTACCCTGCCGTCGATGATTCGCCGGCCCAGGCCGGAGCACCTGGCCTCCGCCTCCTCCTCGGTCGGGTACCGTTCGTCCAGGCCGAACGGCTGCCTCCGGCCGTTGCGCCGAATCTCGAAGTCCGCGGTCCAGCGCTTGGATTCGTGGAGCTGATAGGGTCGGGCCAGGATCTTGAAGCCCTTGTACTTGCTGGCAGTCACTCCCATAGGTCCCCCGGGCGCTGTCGGGCGCCGTGAAAAATCGTCCGGCCGAGCCTCACCGCGCCGCCGTCCGCGGACTTCCCATCCGGTCCAGCCGCTGCGTCGCCATTCCCAGGGCGCCGACGGCCTCTTCCACGACGCGCTGCGCCCGCCGTAGCATTTCGCCGGCGCGTCGAGCGTGCTCCTGTGCCTGCCGAAGCTGCCCCTGGCACTGTGTGACCGTCGCGCCCGCCCGCTCCTGCTCCGAGACCGGATGGCCGTTCGTCATGCTGTCCTCCTGTGGACGACCCGGCTCACCTCGAGGCGACCGTCAGCGGCCCGGTCAGGGTGATCACGACGGGAGACCCGGCGCTCACCACCACGTCCCGGCTCGCTGTTTCGATCGCGACCGCCGTGTCGCCGGCGACCCGCTCGACTTCACCGACCGTGACCCCACCACCCCCAACCCCGGCAACTTCTACTCACGAAAGACCGAGCCCGCTGCCGGGTCCCCGGCCGTCCCGAGGCGATAGCCCACCGACGTGACGACCACGTGATCGGTCGCCCCCGGAGCTTCCTCGAACATGGGAATCGTATTCGTGAACCAGAGCACCGCCTTCTCCACCACCGGCCGGTCCGCCGCCGGGATCACCGCACGGATCGGCGCCTTCCAGTCGCGCGGATGCCGCACCCGGTCGAAGGCCGACGCCAGCTGCTCCAGTCGGAAGCCGGTCACATGCTTCGGGTTGTACCTCGCGGGTGGTGTCATCGGGCCCTCGTGCCACTGGTGAAATTCCTTCGGGTCACGCCACGGAAGAACCCTACCCGGTTGGCGAGGGCGAACATATCGCTCTATGGAGTGGATTAAGAGCTACTTCGGAGGGAGTACACGGCGGACAGCGCGCGAGGACCGAGCGGCCCGAGGGAGGAACACAACTGCAATCCCTCGGGTCTCGCTTCGCTTCGACGGACTCTCTACCAGCTACCGCTCGGCCCCTTCGTTGAGCCCGCCCAGGGAGTCCCAGGGCGCCACGCTGGAAGGAGGGAAGAGGGCAGGCCGTGCGGCCGGCCCCCTCAGGGGGTACAGCGCGGATAACAAATATTATTGGGCCGACCCGGAGTCACCATCGATCCAACGGCGGAAATGTGATCTAGGTCGAAGGGACTAAACGTTGGGAGGTCTCGCGAGGAGCTACAGCTCGAAGGCTTTCGATCCTCCGGCGGCGTGGGTAAAGGCCGCCACTTCCAATCGGCTGCGAAGGGCCAGCTTCTCCAGCACATTGTGCACGTGACTCTTGACCGTGTGGACCGCGATGTGCATCCGGGTCGCGATTTCCTTGTTGCTCAGGCCCTCCGCGAGGAGGTCAACGACCTGCCGTTCCCGGCTGGTCAACCGCACCGCTTCCAGCAGCCGGGCCTTGCTGGTCCCGGCCACGTTCTGGGTAATCTGCGAAAAGAGCGAGTTGGTCAGGGCCTGAGGCAGGACCTCGGCCCCGCCGGCCACGGCGCGGATGGTCGCGAAGAAATCTTCGAATGAGGCGTCCTTCATGATGAAGCCGGATGCCCCCGCTTTCACGAAGTTGGCGACATCCTCCTGGATGGGCAGCAGACCCATGACGATCACCCTGGCCTCCGGAACCTCGTCATGGACGGTCCCGGTGAGACTCAGGCTGTCGTGGTCCTCCAGCCCGAAATCCAGCAGGACGACGTCCGGCTTGGCTTCCCGCACCTTCCGGAGGGCCTCGTCGACATCCGCGGATGCGGCCAGGACCTTGAACCCCGGCTGGGCGTGGATCATCGCCGCGATCCCCTCGCGCAGGAGCCGGTTATCGTCGATGAGGACCAGTGAAATGGGCTTGCCCTTAGCGGTCATGAGACAGGCTCTCCGATCCACCAGTGTTCAAGCGCGTTCTCCAATCCTGCGTAAGGCGATTCAGTTGACCGCTCACTCGCGCCGGTCCCTGGATGCTGCCGTCTCGGACCTTGAAGTCTGTGGCGCTGCCGTGCACTGGGTGCGCAACCGCGAGGGCACCCTCCTGCCTTGATGCCGACTCGATGGGCCCGATCCAGCGGCCCGGGCGGAGCACCGGAGAACTCTCGGATACCAATGTCTGACTCGGGGGGCGGGATTGCCTGGCGCCCGCAACTTCTCGGTGGATAATCCCGCACCCGTAGGGTAAAGTGCAGCGTTACATACTGCAAGGCTCGAGACTAGAGTCAGCGCAGCCCCGCCCGAAGGAATCCCCATGGTGCGGCTCCGGATTCACCAGCTCATGAAGGTACGGCACATCTCCGCCTACGCCCTCAGCAAAGGGACTAACCTCAGCTATCCCACCGCCCACCGGCTCTCCCGTCCGGGTGGCACGTTTGGCCGACTGCACGCCGAGACCCTGGATGCCCTCTGCGGCTACTTTCACATGCAGCCCGGCAGGCTCCTGGAGTGGGTTCCGTAGTCCCGCGGAGCCGCCTTGATCAAACCCTGGCCGCTCCACCGGCATCCTACGGATGTGACGAAGCCCCTCCCCGCGATGCCCGTCATTCGGGCGAAGAGCCGACAATGCGAAGCGCAAGCCGAACTTGCTGGATTTCTGCCCTGATCCTGGCGGCAGCCTCGCTCTTCCCCATGCCCGTTCTGGCCCATCCAGGCTCCGGCATCGTCGTCGACCGGCTGGGGCACGTCTATTTCGTCGACACCGGCTCGGGGTTGTGGAAGATCGATTTGCGTGGCACCCTGATCCGGATTGCCGCACCGAGGTTTCATTGGATGACCATCGATGCGGATGACCGGTTCGCCGGCGTCCGGCTGCCGTCGGGCTCGGGCGGGGATGTCGTACGGGTCGGCGCCAACCCCGCGTTGTTGCTCGCCAGCGATTTTCCGCTCACGATGGGTCGGGATGGCGATCTCTACTATCCCTCTCCCGGTGCTGGGGGAGGCCTGGACCTCCGGCGCCTGAAGCCCACCGGGCAAAGCTCGGTCCTCGTCAATCTTCCCCTGCCCCATCTGAACGGCCTGGCCGCCGGTCCCGACGGCTCCCTGTACCTCACCGAGAACAACGCGATCCGGCGGGTCAGCGCAGCGGGGCGTGTCTCGACCGTTGCCGCGCAGATTGCCCTGGCGCGGTGCGCGTCGATTCCCGGCACGGACGCGAACGATCCGCTGCTGCGGGGACTCGCGGTCGATTCCAGCGGCGTCGTGTACGTGGCCGCCAGTGGATGCGGCAGCGTCTTGAAGGTCACCCCCGACGGGATAGTCACCACCGTGTTGCAGCTCGAGGGTCCGTGGTCACCGACGGCCGTCGCGCTCTTCGGCCGGGACATCTATGTCCTCGAATACCTGCACACGGCGACCGAGGACCGCCTCCAATGGGTGCCCCGGGTCAGGAAGATCTCACCGAACGGAAAGTCCACCGTCATCGCGACCGTCGCCCGCCCCTAGCCCTCGGCGCGCCCCCGGGTTCGCGGCTCCTTTGCCGCGCGGTCCAAAGTTCCCGATATTCACGGAGGTGCGACCGGCCCGCATCACGCAGGTCGGGTGCCGAGTCTCAACGCAACCCCAGGCCCTGGAGGGACCCGTGATCTTCTCACGGCAGTTCCGTGCGTTGCTCAAGCTCGCCGGGCTCTGGACCATCCCGTGGCTGGCGATCGGTGTGGCGGTAGCCGTGTATCGGTGGGTGGCGAGCGGAGAATTCCCTCCAACCGACCAGTCCCTGGCCGGCTGGATCCTGACGCACGCGATCGGATACGGGGCACTCGGCCTCATCTCCGGCCTCTATCTCGGCCTGCTCCTCGCCCGTGGGGAGCAGGGCCGCCGGATGGAGCAAGTTTCGACGGGCCGGATTGCCGTGTGGAGCGCGCTCGGCGGAGCCGCACCTCCCGTTCTGTTCGGGGCGCTGGGGATGATCTTCGGCGCGCCTGCCATCGTGTACCTGCCACTCGTCGGATTGGGCCTGGTCGGCGCCGCCATCAGCTCCAGTCTTGCGGTCTCCGCATTCGTGGCGGCCAAGCGGCGCGCGCTGACGCAATCGCAGGACACTCCGACCCTTCCGAGCCGCTGACCCGCCGGCGTTAGCTTCCGGCATGCAACGGTTCCGAATTCCCATCACCATCAGCGCGATCGACGGTCGCACGGGTGGTCAGGGCGAGGTCGAATTCGTCCGACCCCGGCTGCAGCGACGGCTCTGGAAGGCGGGTGTCCTGTTTCTGATTGGGCTCGCGGGAGGAGTGCTTCTCCTGCCGATTCCGCTCATTCACTTCGTCGGCCTGGTGTTCTTTCTCACGCTCACCGGCCTCGCCGTCAGGCGGCTCCTGTCGCGGGAGATCCTCAAGGCGGCGTCCGGGCACTGCCCGGCATGCGGGGCGCCAGGGGAGTATTTCGCCGGATTCGGCGGCCGCCGCCTCTCGTTCCCGATTGTCACCTCCTGCCCACGCTGCAACATCGAGATCACGCTCCGGCCGGCGACACCCCCGCCAGGCGTCTCGCCTGCGAACTGATTCTCCGCCCTCTCCGGGATATCACCGACGGACACCCGCCCTGAGCAGGCTGTTCCGCGGATCCAGCCGGAACAGTTCGATCGCGTTGTCCGACAGGATCTTGCTCCTGTCCTTCTCGGGAATGGCGAGATCCTCCATGAACGCGAGGTAGGACTCCATGGAGCAGATCGGCCAATCGGTTCCGAAGAGCACCGCGTGCGGCTCGACCCCGTACAGCAGCATCTCCAGGACCTGTTTCCGGATGTAGACCTCGAACCGATCCTCGAATTCACCCAGCGTCAGTCCGGAGATGTCGGTGAACACGTTGGCGTTCTTGTAGACCACCTCCATGCAATCCCGGATCCACGGGTTCCCGATGTGGCAGATGACGAACCGGACCTCCGGAAAATCCACGGCGACCTCGTCGACGTGGAGCGGATGGGCGTACTTGAGCTTTCCCTTGGCGGTGAACGTGTCGCCGGTGTGAATCATCACGGGAATCCGGTGCTCTGCGGCGAACGCATACGCCGGGCCCCACTTCGGATCGTTCGGGTAAAACGGCTGGTACCCCGGATAGAGTTTCAGGCCGCGCACCTTGCCAGCCTGGACATAGTCTGCCAACTCGACCAGGTGATCCGGTGTGAACGAGGTATAGTCGAGGCCCGCGACCACATAGAGGTACGGAATGTCCCGGAGGGCCTCGACCACCGACCGGGTCGAGGGGCGCCCGGGGGTCACCGTGTAGGAGGTCAGCACGAGCGCGAGGTCCACCCGGTTGCGCCGCATCGCCAGTTCGAGTTGATCGATACACTGCGGCAGCGTCGGGACGCGGTCCTGGTCGTAATTGTTGAGATGAACGTGGCAGTCGACGATCATCGCTTCGACCGCGTGCGCTCGAGAATCGATTCGGCCCAGCTCCGGCCCCCGAGCCCGAAGGCGAGCGCGAGCCCGAGGCAGAGGCCGCCAAACGCCAGCTTGAATGCCGAAGTGAGAAGATCCACGGCGATCCCCACCTGCTCCAGCGCGAGGATCGCCACGAAGGCCAGCAGCGTGCCATGCACCAGCATGGCGATTCGCGCCGATGCCTTGACGCCGAAGTTGTTCAGGTAGGCCTCCACCAGCCCACGGACGAAGCGGGCAATGAGCGAGCCGAACACGAGGATGGCGAGCGCGGCGACCACGCTGGGCACGTAGCCGGTCAGCCGGGCGACCAGGTCGGGACCGATGGTCAGGCCCAGCACGCTGAACATGGCGATGACGAAGATCAGCAGCACGACCCAGTAGATGAACTGCCCGGTCAGCGTCACCACTGTGAAGCGGACGCCGCCCCGGAGGAGGAAGTCATCGACGCCCGTCCGCTCCGCGGCCAAATCAACCCGAAGCAGGCGGAGCAAGCGCTCGCCGAGCCATCTGAGCCCACGGGCGAGGAGCCAGCCGATGAGGAGGAGCACCAGGGCCACCAGGACGCGGGGCAGGAACGCAGCAATCTGATACCAGGTGTCCCGTAGCGAGGTGAGAATCAGAACGAAGTCGTCACGCATGGGTGCCTCCACCGGTGGACCTGAGGGGCCGCACTCGGGAAACTATGGGGGTCCGCGGGGACCGGCAATCGAGCCACTGAAGCAGGGGAAGCATGTCCAGCGCGCCCTTGAGGGTGCTTGCGCAATCTGGAGGCCGGTGACAGCCTTTCCGTCGTGGAGACCCAGGCGATCGTTCAATTCCTCGCGCTGTTCGGAACCGTGGTCTTCGCCGGGCTCGCGGCCATTCATGTGCGCTGGGCGTTCGCGGGTCCCGACGCCTTCACGGCCGGCGTCCCAACGCGCGCCGATGGCACGCCAGTCCTCAACCCCGGCCCGGTCGCGGCCCTCGGCGTAGCAGCGCTGTTGCTCGCGAGTGCGTGGCTGCTGCTCGAGCGCGCGGGCCTCGGACTCGACGTCCTGCCGGTTCCGATACCCGCGATCGGCAGCGCGGGCCTCGCGGGCGTCCTGCTCCTGCGCGGCATCGGAGACTTCCGGTATGTCGGCCTCTTCAAACGCGTCCGCGACACGCCGTTCGGGCGGATGGACTCCCGCGTGTACACTCCCCTGGTGCTGGGCCTCGCGTCGGTGGCGGGCCTGGTGGCCGTGATGGGGACCGGATAACCTCATGGCTGCCGGCTCGGATCCGGTTGGTGACGCGTACGGTGCGATCACCGAAGCGTGGCACCGCCCTCGCGCGGCGGGCTTCGGATTCGAGCACTGGGAGGTGGACGATCCGTCGTGCCGGGGACACATTGCTGTCATCGCCACCCGAAATCCCACCTGATTCGCACTCGAAGGGAAAGGAGCGACACCATGGGTCTGCGCAGAGGCGTGTACATCGTGCCCACGGATCGCTGGTACATCGAACGGACAGTCTGGCTCATCGCCGGTGTCTGCCTGCTCACCTTCACATCGCTCGCGGCCCGGGTGGATCCGCGCTGGGCATTTGGCGTCATCGTGGTGGGCCTCGCCTCCATCGTGGTGTCGCTCACCGGGTTCTGCGTCGTCGGAAACCTGCTCTACCGCCTCGGCTTCACGCCCAAGCTGGGCCGCCCGGGCCCAAGCAGGTTCTACTTCATGCAGACGGACCGCTGGTACCTGGAGCGCCGGATCTACCTGGCGGTCGGCATCAACATCTCGGTCGCCTCCGTGCTCTCAATGGTGTTCAGCCCTTGGTGGCTGGCCTTCACCGGCTTCGTCGGTGCGGCCATGGTATGGTTTGCCGCCACGGGCTATTGCATCATGGCCAACGGCCTCTACTGGCTCGGCGCCGAGCCGCGACTCGCACCGGCGCCTGACGGACGCCTCGCCCCGCCGCTCGGAGTGGATCAGCCCGCGGCCAGCTGAGGCAGTGCGGAGTCGGAGGCCGGGGCCCGGCCATGTGTAGCGGGGACCGCTCCCGGAGTCTCCCAAGGGCCCACCCCAACCCGGGAAGATTGTCTCATGCGCCCCATCTCCCTCGCGGCCGCCGCGGCACTTCTCGCGGCCTGCGGCACCGGCTCAAGCGCGTTCGAGCTCGGCGACGGCGAGCTCCGCTACCGCGCCACCACCGAGACCGGCAGGCCCCTGCTCGAGGGAAGCCTCTCCCTCACGTTCCCGACCGACTCCACGGTCACCGGCACCTGGCAGATCAGGTGGAGCGCCGGAGCGGATACCACCAGTCCCGTCGGCCCCCAGGTCGGGACGGGAACGCTGATTGGCACTCGGCGCGCCGACACGCTCCTGCTCGAGCTCAATCCCGGCTACTTCGACAACAATGTGAGCCTGCGCGGGGTCGCGACCGGCGAAGGCCTGAAGGGAAACTGGACCTGGGCCACGATTGCCGGTCCTTTCACCTCCGGGCCGTTTTCCGCTGTGCCCGACTGAAGCGTCCTCGGCCCCGGCCGGGAGATCGAGTTCACCGTCGGGGACACCAAGGGCACAGGACCCTGAATCCGGGGGCTCACCCATTCGTAAGGGCTTGAGTTGCGAGCCCCGACCCCTCCCTCCGTCAGCTCAGGTGATCCGATGCGACGCTCCCTCCCGCTGACGGCGCAGCTGCTGGTGGTGCTTTCGACCGGCGCGGCGGCGCAGGTGGCCGGCAAGTTCCCGCCCGATTCCCTGATCAACGTGCAGGTCATCCCGAAGGGCACCCCCGTGACGCAGGTGGTGGGGCAGATGCGGAACATCACTTTCGCGCTGGGTGTGCGTTGTCCGTTCTGTCACGTGGGTGAGGAGGGAAGGCCGCTTGCAGAATTCGACTTCGCCTCCGATGAGAAGCCGACGAAGGTGACGGCCAGACAGATGATGCGCATGGTCGAGGAGGTCAACCGCCGGCTCGACACCATCCCGAGCCACTCCATGCCGCACGTGGAGGTGACCTGCCGGACGTGCCATCGGGGCGTCGAGCGCCCGATCCCGCTCTCCACGATGGTCATCCAGGCCACGTTGGCCGGCGGTGCCGACTCCGGGATCGGCGTCTACCGGGGTCTCCGGGAGAAGTACTACGGTCGGGACGCCTACGACTTCGGTGAGAGTTCGCTCAGCATCGCGGCCTTTCGGGTGGCTCGCGAGCAGAAGTTCGAGGACGCGCTGGTCATTCTCGGAGTCAACGAGGAACTCTTCCCAGGCTCGTCCGGTATGTCGGTCTTCCGGGGGAACATCCAGCTGATGCGGGGTGATACCACCGCTGCCGCCGCCTCGTTCCGCGAGGCCGTCCAGCGGGATTCGACCAACGGCGAGGCGCGGGGCCGGCTCAGGGATATCGGACAGGTGCCCTAGGCAGTGCGCACTCACATGTGATCGATCTCACATCCCGTGCCGTGACGCGCGACATTTTGGACGGTCACCCATAAGGAGGCTTCAATGCGGTACGTCGACGGATTCGTCCTGCCCGTTCCGAAGAAGAACCTGGAGGCTTACCGCCGCATGGCGCGGTTGGGAGGCAAGGTCTGGCGCGACCACGGCGCGGTGCAGTACCTGGAATGCGTCGGGGACGACCTGAATGTGAAGATGGGAGTCCCGTTCCCGAAGCGAATCAGGGCCAAGCCGAGCGAGAAGGTGTTCTTCTCGTTCATCGTCTACAAGTCTCGCGCGCACCGGGACCGGGTCAACGCGAAGGTG
This sequence comes from uncultured Gemmatimonadales bacterium, assembly GCA_963817575.1. Taxonomy (GTDB): domain Bacteria; phylum Gemmatimonadota; class Gemmatimonadetes; order Gemmatimonadales; family GWC2-71-9; genus DASTCF01. Next base: position 5,494 of record CAWFOY010000008.1, on the reverse strand, counting down.
ATGAAGGATCCGCGCCTCGCGAGCATGATGGACATGAAGGCGATGCCCTTCGACATGAAGCGCATGATGTACGGAGGGTTCAAGGTCCTGGTCGACCTGTAGCGCCGCGGCGGACCTGATACCGGGCCTCATCGGGTAGCGGTGGGAGCTCGCCTTGGGGAGGGGCGCCGGGCACGGGCAGGGCCCGGGGCGCCGGCGCCCCCCCCCGCGTGATCCCCGCCGCCTTCGCCCGCCGCGCGAGCACCTCCAGATCCTGATCCGTCTCCAGAAACAGCCGCATGCCCACACCCTTGATGCGGTTCCTGCCCTTCGCGAAGTCGTCCTGCGAGAGCCCGAGGTGCGCCCCGCCCGCCTCGAGCATCGCGAACTTCATCTCGTCGTCATCCTCGGAATCCTGAGTGATCGTAAATCCCAGGCCCTCGGTGCAAAACCGCAGGCTACGCTCGAAATCATTGGCTGTCAGCGCCGGCTCGAGGCTGCGGGCCTGCAGCGTGGCGGTCGTCATGGTATCCTCCTGGATCCAAATTGAAACCCGCAGGCGGCCTCGGCCGTCTAACGGTTGTACGTTGCACAGCGGGGGCCGTCCCGCAGGGTTTTCGCATGCTCTCATAAGGTGATCAATGCCAGTTGAAAGAGGCCATCGCCAATCCTGGGGCGTCACGCGACGAGCCCTCGGGCTGGCCCTGCTGCTGGGCGGTGTTGGCCTGGCGGCGTGCAGCAGCGCGACCGGACAGCAGCCCCCACCCGCCCCCTCGCCCCAGACGGCGCCCAACAGCGCCCGGTCAGCCTATACCGAGGCGGACGTCCGGTTCATGTCCGGCATGATCCACCACCATGCCCAGGCCCTGGTGATGGCGGGCTGGGCGCCCACTCACGGCGCGAGCCAGTCCGTGCTGGCCCTGTGCGAGCGGATCGTGGTGGGCCAGGGTGACGAAATCGCGCTGATCCAGCGCTGGCTTCGTGATCGCCACGAGCCCGTTCCCCAAATGGACTCGACGCACCACATGATGGGCGGAATGGACCACGCGATGATGATGCCCGGGATGCTGACGGCCGAGCAGCTGGCGCGGCTGGACGGCGCGAAGGGACCGGCGTTCGACCGGCTGTTCCTCACCTCCATGATCGAGCACCACCGGGGCGCCCTGACGATGGTCGACCAGCTCTTCGCCTCCCAGGGCGCTGGGGAGGAGGAAGGTGTGTTCCGGTTCGCCTCCGACGTCTATGCCGACCAGTCGACCGAAATCGACCGCATGCAGCGGATGCTCGTCGCCCTTCCGCCCGAGGGTCAGGGTCCATGATTCTCCCGAATCCGTCCGTCCGTCCACCCCTCTCCATCCCCACACAGGAAGCAGCCATGGCATCCGCACCCAGGGTCCACCGTACGGCCGCACGCTCGACCGCCCGGTTCGGCCTGCTGTCGCTCGCTATCGGGGCGTTGTCCCTCGCGGGCTGCGCCTCCTCGTCGAACCCGGCGAGCGGCGCCAACATGTCCACCGTCGCCCCCAAGCCCGACCCCCGGGTCGGCCTGCGCGCCGGGGCCACCAACGCGGCCGAGGCGGCCTGGAATCTGAAACTCGTCTCGAACACGCCGCCGTCGGAGAAGTTCGTCGACGTGACGAATTCCGACCTCTCGTTCGCCGGGAAGTATGCGATCCAGGGGAATTACAACGGCTTCCAGGTCTGGGACGTCTCGGATCCGGCCAAGCCGACACTGAAGGTCGGGTTCCTTTGCCCTGCGTCGCAGAGCGATGTGTCGGTCTACAAGAACCTGCTGTTCGTCTCGGGTGAAGGCACCGGCGGCCGCCTCGACTGCGGCACCCAGGGCGTGCGGGACACGGTCAGTCACGACCGGTTGCGCGGCATCCGGATCTTCGAGATCAGCGACATCACCAATCCGAAGTACATCGGGAACGTGCAGACCTGCCGCGGCTCGCACACGCATACCGTGGTCGAAGACCCGAAGGACAAGGAGAACGTGTACATCTACGTCTCCGGGTCGGCTGGCGTGCGCTCGCCGAGCGAGCTGCCGGGCTGCTCCCGGATGGCCCCGGACCAGGACCCCAACTCCGCGCTCTTCCGGATCGAAGTCATCAAGGTGCCGCTGGCGCATCCCGACCAGGCGAGCATCGTGAGTTCACCGCGGATCTTCCAGGGCCTCGTCGCGCCGCCGGTCCACGCCGACGCGCCGGAGGACATCGCGGCCGCGGCCAAGGAGGCCGCCGACGCGCGCGCCCGGGGTGGGTACACGGCCACGATCAACGGCCGGGAAATCGTCGCGCCCCCGCAATTCATCAAGCCGATGCTCGACAGCGTCGTTAAGGCGCGCGGCGGCACCGGTGATCCGACCGCCGCAGACAGCGCCGCGCTCCGCGCCGCCTTCCAGGGCATCGTGGACAAGCTGGTCGGCGCGCCTCCTCCGGGCGAGAAGGGCGGCGTGCGCCCCGGGCCGACGCAGTGTCACGATATCACGGTCTACCCGGCGATGGGCCTGGCCGGGGGCGCGTGCGGCGGCTACGGCCTCCTCCTGGACATCCGGGACGTGGCCAACCCGAAGCGGATCGATGCCGTCTCGGACTCGAATTTCTCGTACTGGCATTCGGCGACGTTCAACAACGACGCGACCAAGGTCCTCTTCTCCGACGAGTGGGGCGGTGGCGGTCAGCCGAAGTGCCGCGCGACGGACAAGCCCGAGTGGGGCGCCGACGCCATCTTCACGCTTGCCGACAACAAGATGACGTTCCGCAGCTACTACAAGATGCTGGCCCCGCAGACCCAGTTCGAGAACTGCGTGGCGCACAACGGATCGCTGATCCCGATTCCCGGCCGTGACATCATGGTACAGGGCTGGTACCAGGGCGGCATTTCCGTCTTCGACTGGACCGACGCCGCACATCCGAAGGAAATCGCCTTCTTCGACCGGGGTCCGGTGGACTCGACGAAGATGGCGGGCGGCGGTTCGTGGTCGGCGTACTGGTACAACGGGAGCATCTACAGCTCCGAGATTTCCCGCGGGCTGGACGTCTTCCAGCTGACCCCGAGCGGGTTCATCTCGCAGAACGAGATCGATGCCGCGAAGTCGGTCAAGCTCGACTACCTCAACGTGCAGGGCCAGCCGAAGTTCGTGTGGCCCCCGAGCTTCGCGGTGCCACGCGCCTATCTCGACCAGCTCTCGCGGTCGAACGGCCTCGCGGCGGCGAGGGTGTCGGCCGTGCGCAAGGAACTCGACCGCGCGGAGAAGCTTTCCGGCCAGGCGCGGAAGGATGCGCTGGCCCAGCTGGCCACGCAGCTCCACAGCGACGCCGCCGGCGCAGCGGATCAGGCCGAAGGTGCACAAGTTGGCGGCGGCGGTCGGCGAGCTGGCCGGCGCTACGCAGTGACCGAGGACCAGTCAAGCTCGCCTTGACGATCTCCGAACTTCCTGCCCCCGCTTCGGCGCCGACCTCCGGGTCGGTGCTGGGCGGGGGCGGTCGTTTCGAATCCGTGGACCTCCTCGCCACGAGGAAGGACCGGTGGCGAAACTACCACTAGTACGGGATGATCTCCGCGTGGAGTTCATCGAGGCCGCGACCTGGCACGGCACCCTGGAGCGCGCCGAGGAGATCCTGGCCAGGCATCCCGGCCTCGCGAGCAGCGACATCCACACTGCTGCCATTCTCGGCGATGACGCCGCCGTGCAGCGGTTCCTCGAACGGGACCCCAGGACGGCCACCGCCACGAGCCCCCCGTACGGCGGTGATCCGCTGGTTCACCTGTGCCTCTCCAAGTACCTCCGTCTCGATGCGGCGCGGTCAACCGGCTTCCTGAGGGCAGCCACGGCCCTGCTCGACGCCGGCGCGGATCCTAACACCGGATTCTGGACCACGGGCAAGTTCCCCGAATTCGAGACCGCGCTGTACGGCGCCGCCGGCGTGGCCCACCACCCGGGCCTGACGCGCCTGCTGCTCGAGCGCGGCGCCGATCCCAACACCGGGTTCTGGACCACCGGCAAGGCTCCCGAGTTCGAGACCGCGTTGTACGGTGCCGCGGGCGTGGCCCATCATGGGGAACTGACCCGCCTGTTGCTGGAACGCGGCGCCGATCCGAACGACGTGGAGGCGGTATATCACTCTCCGGAGACCTACGACAACGCCGCCATGCGGCTCCTCGTGGGGACCGGCCGGATCACCGACGACAATTTGTTGCTGATGCTGATCCGCAAGCACGACTGGCACGATTACGACGGGGCGAAATATTTGCTCGAACACGGCGCCAATCCCAACGGCGTCAGGAGCCGGGACTGGCTGCCGATTCACCACGCCCTGGCCCGCGACAACGCGCTCAGGATGTTCGAGCTGTTGCTGAATCACCAGGCAGACCCGGCGGTGGTCAACGACGGCCCGTCGGCTGTGGCGAGGGCCGCGCGCGAAGGCCGGAGCGACGTGCTGGACCTGTTCCGGCAGCGCGGCGTCCCGATCGAATTGCAGGGTGTCGATCGGCTGATCGCCGCGTGCGCGATGGGCGATGCCCCGGCCGTACGCGCGATCGCGGATCGCGAGCCCCACCTGGTCACCGAGGTCCTGACGATGGGCGGCAGGCTGCTGGCGAAGTTCGCGGGCACCGGCAATCTTGCCGGCGTCCGCCAGCTGCTCGTGCTCGGGGTGAATGTCGCAGCGCCGTTCACGGAGGGCGACAGCTACTTCGGCATTCCGGCGAACAGCCTGGCGATTCACGTCGCAGCGTGGCGGGCGCGCCCCGACGTCGTGAAACTGCTGATCGAGCGCGGGTCTCCAGTGGACGTGAACGGGCGCACCCCGCTGGCGCTCGCCGTCCGCGCCTGCGTAGACTCGTACTGGACCGACCTGCGCTCGCCCGACTCGGTGGTGGCGCTGCTGGCCGCCGGGGCCTCGGTTCGGGGGATTCCCGTCCCATCCGGTTACGCGCCGGTGGACGACCTGCTCAGGCAGCATGCCGGCGGGACCTGAGCAGCCTCACCTTTCTCGTCAGAGGTATTGCATGTCCCGGATCTGCTTGGGGCTCGTCCTCGGCCTGACTGCCCTCGCTGCGCCGGGCCTGGCCGCCCAGGGCCCGGAGGACCGCGAGGCGGTTCGCCTGGCGGTGCTCGATTACGTGGAGGGGTTCTACGCGGGAGATACTACCCGGCTCGTCCGGAGCGTGTGGCCCGAGGTGCGCAAGTACGGCTACTGGCGGGCCAAGCCCGATGCCCCGTATGCCGGCGAAGCGATGCCGTTCCCGGAATTCATGTCATATGCGAACGGCGTGCGCGCGGGCCGATCCAAGGCGCCGGCCGGAGCCCCGAAGGAGATTACCCTCTTCGACGTCCAGGACCAGACCGCGAGCGCGAAGCTCGTCGCCTGGTGGGGCACGGACTACCTGCTGCTGGCGAAGGAGAAGGGCCGGTGGATGATCGTCGAAGTGCTCTGGCAGAGCCCGCCGCCGAAGTAGGGTCGCGACGCGCGGAGGCAATCCTCCATGCCCGCCCACCCTGTCACCGTCC
>CAWFOY010000007.1:0-736844 GCA_963817575.1 uncultured Gemmatimonadales bacterium | reverse complement strand
GCGAACCGCGGGGAAACCCAGGCTCAGGGAACACTCAGAATGTCGGCCCACGCGGTTCGGCGACTGCAAGCGCTGGTTAGGCCGCTTCATACCGCCGACGGAAGGCGCGAATCCTGTTGAGCAACTGCTCTGGTGTCGAGTCGAAGTTCTCGGCAATATCCGGTGCCACGAATGTATCGTGGAGGACGCGCCACCCATGTCTGTCCGGGATTCTGTCCACCTCCTCAGGCTCGTCCTCCCAATCTGCCTGCCAACCCTCTCCAAGACAGAAGAAGAAGTCGACGGCGATACAGTGGGCCGAGGTACGGCCCTCGGAGCCTGCGAGATAGGTGAGCAGAGCCTCGATTGAGCCGGCGACGATTCGGCATCGTAGGGGCGGGCAATGATTGCCTCATACGCGTCACCGAGGAGGGGTCGTAGCGCCGCTTTCAAGGGCCGTTCGCGCACGCCTATCGAGACGATCCCAAAGCTCGGGGAAGTTCGATACCACGGGAGGTCTCCGTATGCCGCCTAACGACTGGCGCTTCAGCTGCGAACCGCGGGCCAGCCGCGGCTCGGGGAACACTCGGAATCTAGGCCCACGCGGTTCGTCAGCTGCAAGCGCTGGTTAGGTGGCGTTCGGCGACTCCGGCGTAATCTGATCGAAGGTGTTGGTTCCCGCACCGGGGCGAGTCTCCCAGGTGAAGTGCTCACGAAGCCGAAGCCGGCCATCCGAGCGAACCTCGATGTCGCAGACGGAGCGCCCACCGTGAGTATGGCCGGTTACTTCTCGCTGGGCAAAGCGGAAGCGCAATGTGGAGCCGGCCACGGTGCCGACGAGGTACCCGCGTTGAATCGTGCCACCGGCGTAGCGACCGAGCACTCGGGAGCCGCGTTGCACGAGGTGAAGGCGTGTATCGCTGCTGACGACGCCCTGGGCGGCGGTAGTACTGACGCGGAACGAGGCACCATCGAGGCTCATGGTGGAGTGCACCGGGTGTGGAGGGTAACGAACGCCACCTAACGACTGGCGCTTCAGCTGCGAACCGCGGGCCCGCCGCAGCTCCGGGAACACCAGGAACTTGGCCCACGCGGTTCGTCAGCTGCAAGCGCTGGTTAGGCGCCATTCACTAGTGGGAGAACCAAGGAAACCGGTGAGTTGACTCCCCATAGACCTGACTCGTAAGGCGGAGCAAATGTCGAACCCAGGACAATCTTCTTACTGGGTTCGATGAACGCTTGATGACTGAACTCGAGGACGCGCACGGTGCATGGGTTTACGGTGCCGTCAGTCTGGACGACAAATGCGAGTTTCACCCACCCTTCAGTTCCCGATTCTCGCAAGGCCCTCGGATACTTGGCCTTGCCAGGGCTGAAGGAGCACGATTTCTGGGTTATGTGGGTCCTGCTTGCTGCGGAGTGCGGCCAACAGGCATCGTCCGCTAGTGTGGAACACCGTTGACTTGGCTGCTTTGGGCCGGCGCCGGCGCCAGGTTGGATCGAAGCGACCCGAGGGCCTGGTGACCGCACAAAGGAGGGGAGTGCTGCGCCGCCTCAGGCGCCGAGGTAATTGAATGGCGCCTAACGACTGGCGCTTCAGCTGCGAACCGCGGGCGCAGCCGCGGCTCTGTGGACTACCGGAACAATGGCCCACGCGGTTCGTCAGCTGCAAGCGCTGGTTAGGCAGACCGAGCCCCATCGTGGCACTGACATCGCCTTTTCATCGCATTGACATCCACGCTGAACATGCTCTGCCATCGGTGGAACTTAGCCTAGGCCATCCCCTCACGACGGAGGTCGCATGGCTGGGTTCACGACGGCCGATCCCGGGAGTCTCACGGCGGAGCCGAACGTCACGCCGATGATCGACGTGCTGCTGGTCTTGCTGATCGTATTCATGTTGTCGGTCACGGTGCGACACGTCATCGACAACCAACGTGCCTCCACCTTCGACTGCCGTCACGGCGCCGCCGCAGCCCCAGATCGTTCTTGAGCTCCTTCCGGAGCAGGGCTTGCCATCAACGGCCAGCCGGTGCCGGATTCGCTCCTCGATGCCACGCTCGGTCAGCATCTTCGTCGACCGACCGGTGAAACTGATCTACATCAAGTCGGCGCCGGATCGGACCTACCAGGAGGTCATCACCGCGATGGATCGGAGCCGGGGCGCAGGAGTTCAGGTGATCGGGATTGTGCCGCGCTAGGCGCGCTCCAATGATGGAGGCCGAGGTGCAGGGGAGCTCCTTGGAGGCAATAGTCCGGGTCTGCCTAACGACTGGCGCTTCAGCTGCGAACCGCGGGCCACGCCGCGGCTCAGGGAACACTCGGAATCTAGGCCCACGCGGTTCGTCAGCTGCAAGCGCTGGTTAGGCGGCACGCTGCCTTACCTGAGCGCCAACCTCGCAGCGCCGCATCCCAAGTGCGATGCCTCCGCACAAGTCGTCCAAAGGTTGGCCACCAAGGATCGAAGCTTCGACGTGCCACGCCACGTTTCCGTGCCCCACGCATGAATCGTGCGCCACGACTGGGCAGGAATCGGCCACGACCGATAGATCGTGAGTCGCGTGAGTACCTGCCGGCTTACTGTCCATGATGCGATGGCCGGGTGGTGCCCGCTGCGACGGACAGCCGCGGCGTGTACCGGTCCTGGGCGTAGCGAGTCCACGAGAGGTACAGCGCCATCGCTGAACCGACACAGATGCTAGCGCTCTCCGGGCCATGGCCAGTGCCGTAATCGACGGCGGCTCCAGCGTGCCGCATCAACAGGGCCATTCGGCGCCACGGCTCCGTGATGACGTCGAGAATCCACGCGGCGCACTCGCGGTGCTCCGCAGACATGCAGTATGCGCCGATTGGGCTCCTGACTCCCGACTTGCGGGGCTCAGAGTCGATGGCGCCCGCAGCGAGCCCAGTGCAAGGCAGTCCGGTACTGTGCTGAGCATCCTACGTCGGCAGTGACCTAACGTCCTGCGTTTCAGCTGCGAACCGCGGCCAAGCCGCAGCTCGGTGAACATCCGGAATCCAGGGCCACGCGGTTCGTCTGCTGCAAACGCCTGTTAGGCAGCAGCCCGGCGCAGCGAACCCTCCGACTCCGTCTCGATCAACTAAACCAGCAGTCGCTGGCTCCGCTAGCTATCAAGCTTGATAGTGGGTTCTCCCACCCCATAAATAGAGCAGGGCGGCCCGAAAGCCGCCCCATTGCTGCCTAACGTTAATTGTACTGCGTCATTCCTCCGGCTGAACCATATCCTTCGCGGCAGAAAACGAGAAGGCGGGAAGGGGAGTGTCCGCCGGACTACGCACCCCGCGGCCGCCCTTGAGCAGCACGTGGGTGTAGATCATGGTCGTGCTCACGTCCCGGTGCCCCAGGAGCTCCTGGACCGTCCGGATATCGTACCCCATCTCCAGCAGGTGCGTGGCGAACGAATGCCTCAGTGTATGGCAGCTCGCCTTCTTCGCGATCCCGGCCCTCCTCACCGCCTCGGCGATCGCACGCTGCATCGCCGATGAGTGCAGGTGATGCCGGCGGACTTCCCCCGTCTGCCTCAGGACAGAGGTTCGCTTGGCCGGGAACACCCACTGCCACGGCCAGCTCCGCTCGGCCTTCGGGTACTTCCTGGCGAGGGCGCCCGGCAAGGTGACTACCCCTCCCCCCTCGGCCAGGTCCTGCGCATGCAACGCCTTCACCCGCGCCAACTGGTCCCGCAGCAACAGCTTGGCCGCATCGGGCAGCATGGTCAGCCGGTCCTTCTGGCCCTTCCCGCGCCGGATGCGGATCTCACATCGCGCGAGGTCCAGGTCCTTCACCCGGAGGGATAGGCATTCCAGGAGGCGGAGCCCGCTCCCGTAGAGCAGCAGGCCGACCAGGTGATACACTCCCGGCAGCTGCGCCAGCACCTTCCCAACCTCTGCCTTGGTGAGGACCACCGGGATCCGCGCCGGACTCCGCCCCCTCGGCACGATCCCCGTCACCCGCAGCGGCCGGCCGAGTACTTCCTTGTACAAGAACAGCAACGCCGCCAGCGCCTGGGCCTGCGTGGAAGCGGAGACCTTCTTCTCCTCGACCAACGCGCGCAGGAATGCGGCGACGTCCCGCTCATCCAGATCCCGCGGATGCCGGTAGCGGTGGAACTTCACGAACCGGCGCACCCAGCTCACATAGGCCTGCTCGGTTCGCAGGCTATAGTGGCCCAGACGGAGCTTCGACCGCAAAACGGTCAGCAGGCGCGTATTCGGCTGCGAAGGGAAGGGGGAGGAGCCGGTGCGGCACCGGCAGCGGTACCTCCCGCGGCACCCGCAGTAGCACGGGATGAGGTAGGCGAGGGAAGCGGAGTCCTGGCGGCCATCCCCCAATCTCACGCCGGGCGCCTTCCGCACCGGTATCCAATTAACGCGTGACTCGACGGCGCCAGCCACAAGAAAGGGGCGGCCAATAAGTCCGCCCCACACCTTGATACCCCTCCAGATTTCGACAATTCACCGTTCCGCCGACCCGCCGACCCGCCGACCCGCCGACCCGCCGACCCGCCGACCCGCCGACCCGCCGACCCGCCGACCCGCGTCCCCCTCCAAGCTCAAGAACTCAGCCGCGCCCGCTTCAGCAACCGTTCGAATCGCGGATGGCCGTGCACGGGGTCGAATCGCGGGTCAACTCTCAAATAACCGAACCAGGGGGACTGCTCGTCATACGCGCGCTCGAGCCAGTCCAACCCGGTGTCCACATCGCCCAGCGCGATGTGAACGGCGGCGACGTGATAGGCCGAGACATACCGGCTCTTGGACTCCTGCTCCAGGCGGGCGAGCGTGGCGCGCGCCTCCTTCTTCATCCCCGCCGAGGCATAGGCATGACCGAGCGAGGCCAGATACATCAGGTTGCCGGCGTCGAGGGCCAACGCCCGTTCGGCCTCCGCCACGCCCTCCTTATAGCGACCCGTCTGCTCGTAGGCCCACCCCAGGTGCCAGTGCGCCGGCGCGAAATTGGGATCGAGCTCCACGGCCTTCAGGTACTCCGGGATCGCCTCCGCATTCCTGCGGGCGAAGTAATACCGCAGGCCCACCCACGTCTGGATGATGAGCGAGAGGGGATCGAGGGTCCGGGCGATCTCGGCCTGCCGCAGCGCCTCGTCGTGCCGGCCCATGGCCGACAGGAAGCCCCCGTACCAGTGGTGCGCGACGGAATACGCGGGCTTGAGCTGGATGGCGCGCCGATACTCGCGCTCGGCCGCCTCCCAGTCGTGGTCGAACTCGAGGTGAATGTGCGCGATCGACGTGTGCGCCTCCGCCAGCATGCTGTCGAATTCCAGCGCCCTCATGGCGGCGTACTTCGCCTTGGGGAAGGTCTCACGCGGCGCCAGACGGCCGTACCAGCCGCGGGCGATCCACATGTCGGCGATGCCCGCCCAGGCGAGGGAATAGCCCGGGTCCAGCGCCACCGCCTGCTGGAAGTAGTCGAGTCCGATCTGGATGTTCTCCTCGGTGCGCTTGTTCCAGAAGTACCGGCCCTTCAGGTAGAGCGTGTAGGCCTCGTGATTCTCCGTCGGCCGGGCCCCCAGCCGGCTGCGCTCGCCCTCGAGCAACGTGACCCCCAGCCTGTCGATGACCTGGACGGCGATGTCCGACTGCACCTCGAAGATGTCGTCGATGACCCGGTCATAGGTCGTGGACCACAATTGTCGCTCGTCCCGCGCCCGCAGCAGCTCGATCGTGACGCGAACACTCCTCGCGTCCCGTCCCGTGTCGGCCCAGCGGACGCTGCCGGCGAGGAGGTAGTCGATTCCCAGCTCCCGCCCGATCTCCCGCATCGTCATGGTGGTGCGCGCGTATCGCTGGGTCGCGCGGCTCGGGACCAGGCCCAGCCCGCTCACGGCGCCCAGGCGGCTCGCGATCTCATCGGTCATGCCGGCCGCGAAGTAATCGTCGGCGGCGGGCCCCTGATTCTCGAACGGGAGCACGGCGACCGTCGGTGGGCCCTGCGTAGCCGAGCCCAGCGCGCCGGCCGGCGGTGGGGTCGCGCCCTCGCGCTCGCCGGGCTGCAGCCGCCAGACGATTCCGACCACGGCCGCGAGGATTGCCACCACCAGTACGACGGCCGGCGCAACGCGCGGCGTGGGGGCCGGTCGCGCCGTCGCGCGACGGTCTCGCCCAGGAGGGCGATCCGGCGGCGCGCCCGGGGCCGCGCCCTTCGCCGCGGCCGCCGCGAACTCGGCCGTCGTGGCGAAGCGGTCCGCCGGGACCTTCGCCAGCGCCCGGCCAACGGCCTTCTCCAGCGCGGGCGACACGGTCTCCCGCAGGATCGACAGCCGCGGCACGGGCTCAGTCAGCTTTCGGGCCAGCACCGCCTGCACGGTGGACCCCCCGAACGGCGGATCGCCGGCCAGCATTTCATACAGCACACAGCCCAGCGAGTAGGTGTCGCTGCGTCCGTCGACGTCGGTCTGCCCCATCGCCTGCTCGGGGCTCATGTATCTCGGAGTTCCCAGCGCGAGGCCGCTCTCCGTGAGCCGGGAGCCCGCGGCCACGCCGACGGCGGTCGCCACGCCGAAATCGGCGACGACGGCGTGACCACCCATGAACAGAATGTTTTCCGGCTTGATGTCGCGGTGGACGATGCCAGTGATATGGGCGTAGGTGAGGGCGTCGGCCACTTCGTGCACGATCCCAACGGCCTCCTCGATGGGGAGCTGGCGCTGGCGTGTCAGCCGATCGCGGAGGGTCTCTCCCTCCACGTAGGGCATGACATAATAGATGAAACCGTCGGCCTCGCCGGAGTCGTGCAGGGGAAGGATGTGGGGATGCGCGAGGACGGCGGCGATCTGGATTTCGCGGAGGAACCGTTCCGCGCCGAGTGCCGCCGCCAGCTCGGGCCGCAGCACCTTGACTGCTACCCGCCGGTCATGCTTGAGATCGTCGGCAAGGTAGACCGTCGCCATCCCGCCCCGGCCGAGCTCGCGCACGAGGCGGTAGCGCGAGCCCAGGGCGGCTCGAAGTCGCTCGAATTGTTCCGCGTGGTCGGGCACGATGATCGGCGCCTCCCGTCGGTGGAATCAATACCACTCGACTGAGGCGGTGGCAAAGGGCGGCTGGGAAGAAGAAGGGGCGAACACACGGTTCGCCCCTTCGGTTGACACGCCGCACCCCTTCGACATTCTATCGGCCTGCCCATCTGCCCATCTGCCCATCTGCCCATCTGCCCATCTGCCCATCTGCCCATCTGCCCATCTGCCCATCTGCCCATCTGCCCATCTGCCCATCTGCCCATCTGCCCATCCGCCCCTACCCCCGCCAATTAAACCTATCCAGTGTCTCGTACTGCGGCGGCCACGGCAGCGGATGCCCCAGCGCGTGCGCCGCGTGCCGGGTCCAGTACGGATCCCACAGGTGCGCCCGCGCCATTAATACGAGATCCGCCCGCCCGGCCGCGAGGATCGCGTTCACGTCCTCGTGCGACTGGATGTTCCCCACCGCCATCGTCGCCACCCCGGCCTCGTGCCGGATCCGGTCGGCGAACGGCGTCTGGAACGCCCTCCCGTACACCGGCTTCTGATCCGGAATGGTCTGCCCCGCGGAGACGTCCACCGCGTCCACGCCCGCTTGTCCCAGCTGCCGCGCGATCTCCACCGCCTCCCCGCCCGAGAGCCCGTCGGAATGCCAGTCGGTCGCCGAGATGCGCGCGGTGAGCGGCTTCTCCGCCGGCCACGCCGCCCGCACCGCCTTCACCACCTCGAGCGGATAGCGCAGCCGGTGCTCGAGCGACCCGCCGTACTCGTCGGTCCGCACATTGGTGAGCGGCGAGATGAAGCTCGCGAGCAGGTACCCGTGCGCCAGGTGCACCTCGAGCACGTCGAATCCCGCCTCCACGCGTCCGTTCCGCCGCGCGCACGAACTCATCCCGCACCCGGTCCATGTCGGCCCGCGTCATCTCCCGCGGCACCTGGTTCTCCGGCCGCCACGCGATCGCCGACGCCGACATGATCGGCCACGCTCCCTCCAGAAGCGGCAGGTTGTCCCCCTCCCACATGAATCGCGTGGCGCCCTTCCGGCCCGCGTGCCCGAGCTGCATGCCGATCTTCGTCTCGGGCGCGTGCCGGCGCACGAACTCCACGATCCGCTTCCATCCCGCCACCTGCGCGTCGGCCCACATCCCCGTGCAGCCCGGCGAGATCCTCCCCTCCGCGCTCACGTCGGTCATCTCGGTCATCACGAGCCCGGCCCCGCCCATCGCACGCGCGCCGAGATGCACCAGGTGCCAGTCGTTCGGGATGCCGTCCTCGGCCGTGTACTGGCACATCGGCGAGACGACCACGCGATTGGGGAGGATGAGGTCCCGCAGCCGGAACCGAGTGAGGAATGGCGGGAGACTGGTTCGCCTGCGTCCCCGTGCTCCTCTTTCCGCCTTTTCCGTCGTTTCCGTCCTTTCCCGTCCCTTCCGCATTCCTCCCCGCTCCCAGCTCCGCCTCCGCCTTCTCCGCAAACCAGTGCTCCACCCGCTCCACGAACGCCGGGTCCCGCGCCCGCAGGTTCTCGTGGGTGATCCGGAGGCTCCGGGTCAGCAGGCTGTACGCGAACTGCAGCGGCTCCAGGTCGGAGTAGCGCTCGGTCGTCTCGAACCACTCGAGACTCGCCTGCGCCGCGCGCTGCAGGCTCTCGACCGCCGGACGGCGCTCAGTCTCGTACGCGGCCAGAACCGACGGGATGTCAGTCCCCTCGCGGAGCAGCGCTGCCAATGCGATCGAATCCTCCATCGCCAGCTTGGTGCCCGAGCCCACCGAGAAGTGCGCGGTGTGCGCGGCGTCGCCCATCAGCACCAGGTTGCCGTCGGACCAACTCGCGTTCCTCACCGTCGGGAACTGGCGCCAGATGGAGCGGTTCGCGACCAGCGAATGGCCCTCGAGCTCGGCGCGGAACAGCTCCTCGCAATACGCGATCGTCCCCGCCTCATCGGCGCCCTCGAGCCCGGCCGACCGCCACGCGGCATCGGTCGTCTCGACGATGAAGGTGGACTCGCCCCGCGCATACTGATACGCGTGCGCGCGCCAGAGGCCGTGTGCGTTCCGGGCGAAGGAGAAGAAGAAACTGGGGAAGGGACGCGAGGTACCGAGCCAGACGAAGCGGTTGGGGCGGAAGTCGATCGTGGTGCCGAATCGGTCGGCCCGCGCCTCGCGCACGGCGCTGTTCACCCCGTCCGCCGCCACGACGAGGTCATACTCGGCGCAAAGCTTCTCCACCGGCGGGGCCTCGGTGCGCTCCTTCAGGTCCACGCCGAGCTCGCGCGCCCGGTCGCTCAGGATCTGGAGCAGGGTCCGGCGCGAGATGCCGCAGAAGCCGTGGCCGCCCGAGGTGATGACCGTCCCGCCCACGTGGACGTCGATATCCCCCCAGCGGTGCATTGCCGCCGCCATCGCCGCATGGGTCTCAGGATCCGCCTCGGCGAGGATCCCCTCGGTCGCATCCGACAGCACGACCCCGAACCCGAAGGTGTCCTCGATCCGGTTCCGCTCGTATACCCATACGCCGATTCGCGGATCGGCACGCCGCAGGAGAATCGCGAGATACAGCCCAGCCGGCCCGCCGCCAATGATCGCGACCTTCAAGCGCGCCTCTCCCCAGGCCTCATTTACCCAGCACCTCGCGCGCGATGATCAGCCGCTGAATCTCGGTCGTCCCCTCGTAGATCCGGAGCGAGCGCACCGCGCGGTACAACCGCTCCACCGGGTTGGACGCCAGCACGCCGCGCCCGCCGAGCAGCTGTACCGCGCCGTCCACGATTCGCTGCGCCGCCTCGGTGGCGAAGCTCTTTGCCATCGCCGCCTCGAGCGTCACCCGGTCCGCGCCCCGGTCCTTGGCCCACACCGCGCGATAGACCAGCAGCCGCGCGGCGGCGAGCTCGGTCGCCATCACCGCGATCCGATCCTGCGTGAGCTGGAAATCGGAGAGCGGCCTCCCGAACTGCCTGCGCGTCTTCACGTGCTCCACGGCCTCGTCGAGCGCGCGGGCCGCCATCCCGCAGGCGGCGGCGCCGACGGTGGCGCGGAGCCGGTCGAGCGTCGCGAGCCCGAGACCCAGCCCGCGGCCCGGCTCGCTCAGCAGGTGATCGAGCGGGATGCGGCAGCGCTCGAACAGCAGCTCGCCGAGGGGGTGCGGGGCGGAGAGCACCTGCGCCCCGGCGAAGCTCAGCCCCGGCGCGTCGGCCGGCACCACGAACGCCGAGAGCCCCTTCGCCCCCTGGGTGGCATTGGTCGCGGCGAAGACCACGTAGACGTCGGCGATCCCGGCGTTCGAGATCCACGCCTTCCGCCCGTCCAGCACCCAGACGTCGCCGTGGCGCGCGGCCGTGGTGGTGATCGCACCGACATCGGAGCCGGCGTCGGGCTCGGTCATCGCGAAGCCGCACATCGCCTCGCCGCGATCGATGGCCGGGAGCCAGCGCGACTTCATCGCCGCGTTGGCGCTGAGCCGGATCGGCAGCGAGCCCAGCGCCTGCAGCGCGTACACCTCGTCCGCGAGCGGCGAGTGCCAGGCGAGCCCCTCGCGGATCAGCGCGATGGCGCGGAGATCGATCCGCGTGATCGGGTCGTAGAGCCCGGCACTCCCCATGAGCCGCACCAGCTCGCGGGCCCGCGCCCGCGCCGCGGCGTCGGTGTCGGGATCGGGATGCGTGGCGAGATGCTCGCGGCCGAAGGACGCGACCGCGGCGGCTGCGTCGATGTGCACGGACTCCAGGAATGCCGCGACGGTGTCGATGTCTGGTCTCATGGGAATCTGGGCTCCCTCTTCTCGAGGAACGCGCGATACCCCTCCTTGTAATCCGGTCCCAGCATCAGCTGCGCCTGCGCCTCGGCCTCGTGCGCCAGGCCGGCCTCGAGGTCGAGTGCCGCCTCGAGATCGATCGCAGCCTTGGTGGCGGCGAGCGCCTCCTTCGGCCCGCGCGCGAGCCGCTCCGCCAGCGCGGTGGCGGTGGCGAGGAGCTCGCCGTCGGCCACCACCTGGTGGTAGAGCCCGATCTCCTTCGCGCGCGCGGCGGTGATGAAGTCGCCCAGCATCAGGAGCTCGGTCGCGTGGCCGTGGCCCACGAGCCGGGGCAGGAGCCACGCGGCCCCCATGTCGGCGCCCGACAGCCCGACCCGCACGAACAGAAACGCGATCTTGGCCCGCTCGGCCGCTACGCGGAAGTCGCACGCCGCGGCGATCACCGCCCCCGCGCCGGCCACGGTCCCGTTGAGCGCGGCGACGACGGGGCGGGGGCAGCGGCGGATCGCCAGGATGAGATCGCAGGTGAGCCGGGTGAACTCCCGCAGCTCCTCGATGCCGCGCGAGAGCAGCGGGCCGATGATGTCCTCCACGTCCCCGCCGCTGCAGAACGCGCGACCCGCCCCCGTGATGACCACCGCGCGGACGCCCGGCTCGCTCCCCAGCGCGCGGAAGATGTCGGTCAGCTCGCGGTACACCTCGAAGGTGAGGGCGTTGAGCTTGTCGGGGCGGTTGAGTGTGAGGGTGGCGACACCGGTCTTGCCATCGAGCGCGTACGTGAACGAATGGGGTGCGAGCGTCATGCGCGGCTCCTGCTCTCGTGCACCACGGCCGTGGCCTCGATCTCGATCATCGCGTTCTCGTCCACCAGCCCCTTCACCTCGACCAGCGCCATCGCGCAGTAGTGCCGGTCCATCAGCTCGCGCCAGACGTGGGCCAGCTCGGCCCGCGCGCCGCGATAGGCGTGGAGATCCGTCACGTAGATGGTCAGCCGGCCGATGTCGGTGGGCCCGGCCCCGGCCGCGCGCACCACCTCGAGGACATTCGCCAGCGCCTGGCGGAACTGCGCCGAGAATCCCGACCGCGGGATCCTGCCCGAGGCGTCGCGCGCGGTCTGGCCGGCCACGAACAACACTCGGCCCCCTGCCGGCGCGAGCATCCCGTCGTTCCAGCCGCTGGGCTGGCCCTGCGGATTGATGATGTCCCAGGTCATACCAGCCGCTCCCCTCCGTCGAGGACCACCGCCTGGCCGTTGACGCCCGCGGCCTCGTCCACCGCGAGTGCGAGCACCGCGCGGGCGACCTCCTCCGGCGCGATGAGCTTCCGCCGCGGCATCGTCGAGACGATCGCCTCGCGCGCCTCCGCCGCCGACTTGCCCGTCCGCCGCACGATGTTCTCGATCGTGGCCTCCGTCATCGGCGTCTCGACATACGAGGGGCAGACCGCGTTGACCGTGACGCCGTGCCCCGCCACCTCGGCCGCCGCGGCGCGGGTGAGCCCCACCAGCGCGTGCTTGCTCGCCGCGTAGGCGGCGATGTAGCGCGCCCCCTCGAGCCCGGCCATGCTGGCGACGTTGATCACCCGCCCCCAGTGCCGCTCGATCATCCCCGGCAGGAACGCCTTGAGGCAGAGGAACGCGCCGGTGGCGTTGACGCGGATCAGCCGCTCCCACTCCTCGAGTGTGGTCCGCGCGATCGGCGCCGAGCTCGCCACGCCGGCGTTGTTGACCAGGATGTCCACCTGGCCGAGACGGTGAGCCGATTCCTCCGCCAGCCGCGCAACGGACGTGGGATCGGTCACGTCGCACTCGAGCGCCCAGGCGGTGCGCCCCTGCTGCCGGAGTTCGGCGGCCACGTCCTCGACCTTCGCCAGCGTGCGCCCGGCGACGACGACGCCGGCGCCTGCGCCGGCCAGCGCGCGCGCCACCGCGGCGCCGATCCCCTGGCCGCCGCCCGTGACCACCGCCGTCTTGCCATCGAGCCGCATCGGCGTTTCTCTCAGGCGTCGGCGAGGAGCGGCAGCGCGGCCTCCTCGAGGATGGTGCCCAGCTCGTTCACGAGCGTGTGTCCCTCCTCGGCGGTCGCATCGGCCGGCCAGCCGAAGTAGGCGCGCGGGCCGCCGGCCTCCTCGAACGTGGTCTGGCCCGTCCGGATCGCCGTGACGAGCGAGCTGGGATTGGGTGGGAGGTCGCGGCTGATTTCCCGCACCAGTTCAGGCCGCTCGGCGAGCATGATCGACGTCTCGAAGCGCCCCGCGTGGCAGGCCCCGGAGGCGAATTCCTCGCCCAGGCGTAACGCGAGCGGCTTGCGCGTCAGGTCCGGAAACGCCACCCTCATGCCGTCGGCCGCGATCGCCTTGACGGCCGCGTGGACCGCCTTGATGTGCGCCGGATCGAGGTGCGCGCTGACGAAGACGATTCGCTTGAATCCCTGCGCCGCGAGCCCGTGCGCCATGTCGCCGAGGACGACGCCGAGCGTTTCGGCGCGGATGCCGACCGTGCCGGGGAAGGCCGCCGCGAACGGCGCCGGCGTGAGCGCGAGGCTCGGCAGCACTGCCACCGGGACGCCGCGCGCCGCCAGTCGGCCCGCGCCCGACCGCGCCATCGCCTCGGCGATGATCACGTCGGTGGCGAGCGGAAGGTGCGGCCCGTGCGCCTCGGTCGCGCCGAGCGGCGCGATCAGAACCGCCCGCGAGCGGTCCAGGGCGGCCACCTCTTCCCACGTCGCCGTCGCCAGCCACAGAGTCATCCGATCCTCGTTTCACCCGGGAGTATGCCCGTGACGTTCCAGCCGCCGGAGCAGTTCAATATCGCCGATCACTTCCTCGACGCGCGCGTCCGCGAGGGTCGGGGCGGGCGCGTGGCCCTCGTGACCGACGAGCGGACCTGGAGCTATCAGGACGTGCAGGCGCTGGCGAACCGATACGGCCACCTGCTGCGGGAGGCGGGGGTGATGCCGGAGCAGCGGGTCATCATCGCCTTGCCCGACGGGCCCGACTTCGTGGCGGCGCTGTTCGGCATCCTCAAGATCGGGGCGGTCGTGGTGATGGTCAACCCGGACCTCAAGCCCGACGCGATCGCCTACTTCTACCAATACACCCGTGCCCGGGTCGCCATTGTCCATCGCGACAGCCGCCCGGCGTTCGAGCAGGCCCGCGCGGAGGCGCCGCTGCTCGCCGATCTCGTGGTGGTGGGCGAGGAAGATACCACCTCGCGGCTCCAGACCCAGCCGGACCGGCTCGAGACGTTCCCCACGCATCGGGACGACGCCTGCATCTGGCTCTTCTCCGGCGGCACCACCGGCCGGCCCAAGGCGGTACTGCAGACGCACACTTCCTTCGCCAACACGACGGCCTGCTACGGCCAGGGCACGCTTCGCCTGACCGAAGACGACATCACGATGTCGGTCCCCAAGCTGTTCTTCGGGTACGCGCTCGGGACCAACCTGTTATTCCCGTTCTCGGTCGGCGCCCGTTCGGTCCTCTTTCCCGGGCGCTGCACGCCCGAGCTGCTCTTCGAGCAGATCCGCCGCCACCGGCCCACCGTCCTGGTCAACGTCCCGACGATGGTGAACAACCTGGTGAACCATCCCGGCGCCGCGGCCGCCGATCTCTCCTCGCTCCGGCTCGCCACCTCGGCGGGCGAGGCGCTGCCGGAGGAGCTGTGGCAGCGGTGGATGGACGCGTTCGGCGTGGACCTGCTCGACGGGCTCGGCACGGCGGAGATGTGGCACATCTTCATCTCGTCGGAGCCGGGCAAGGTGCGGCCCGGCACCATCGGCACGGTGGTGCCCGGGTTCGAGGTGCGGGTGTGCGACGACGAGGGGCGCGAGCTGCCCGATGGCGAGACCGGGTGGCTCCGGGTCCGGGGGAACTCGCGCGCGATCGGCTACTGGCAGCAGATGGAGAAGACGGCGACGGCGTTCCAGGGGGAGTGGTACGTCTCGGGCGACATGGTGCGCCGCGATGCGGATGGCTACTTCACCTACTGCGGCCGGGGCGACGACATGCTCAAGGTGGGCGGGAAGTGGCTGGCGCCGCAGGAGGTGGAGAACTGCCTGCTGCAGCACCCCGCCGTGCGGGAGGCGGTGGTGGTGGGCGTGCGGGAGGCGAGCGGGCTCACCAAGCCGCACGCGTACGTCGTCGCCGTCGAGCGCCGCGCGGGGCTGGACGAGGAGCTCCGCGCGTTCGTCCGCGACCGGCTCGAGCCCTACAAGCACCCTCGCGAGGTGATCTTCCTCGATGAAATGCCTCGGACCCACCTGGGGAAGGTCGACAGGGGCAAACTTCGCCTTGACCGCCCGTCCGCCTGACCGCCCGCCCGCCTGTCCGCCTGTCCGCCTGTCCGCCTGACCGCCCATCTGCCCATCCGCCCATCCTTCTTATTACCCTTCATCCACACCGCCAGGGGCATCCCCGCGCACGTCCGCGCCGGGATTGAGAAGTGACCCTTGGAACCTGATCCGGTTCATACCGGCGAAGGGAGCGCGGCCATGCCTGCCGACAGCCTTACCGAAGCCTTTCCCAACTCCCGCAAGGTCTACATCGAGGGGAGCAGCGGCGTTCGCGTCCCGATGAGGGAGATCTCCCTCTCCGGCGGCGAGCCCCCCTTCCGCGTCTACGATACCAGCGGTCCCCAGGGCCACGACGTACGCCAGGGACTGCCCGCGCTTCGGTTGCCGTGGATCATGGAACGCGACGTGGAGCGCACCGATGGGCAGATGGGCAGATGGGCAGATGGGCGGTCGAACGGAGCCGCTGCCCATCCGCCCATCCGCCCATCCGCCCCTCCGGAAGGGCTGGTTCCTCCCGCGTTGCAGCGCCCCGTCTACCGGGGTCGGGGTGGCATCACCCAGCTCCACTACGCCCGCCTCGGCGTCGTGACGCCGGAGATGGAGTTCATCGCGCTCCGCGAGGGGATGGAGCCGGAGTTCGTCCGGAGCGAGGTGGCGCGGGGCCGGGCCATCATTCCGGCCAACATCAACCATCCCGAGCTCGAGCCGATGATCATCGGCCGGGCGTTCCACGTGAAGATCAACGCCAACATCGGCAACTCGGCGGTGAAGTCGGTCATCGACGACGAGGTCGAGAAGCTCCGCTGGGCGACGCTCTGGGGCGCCGACACGGTGATGGATCTCTCGACCGGCCGGAACATCCACGAGACCCGGCAGTGGATCATCCGGAACAGCGCGGTGCCGATCGGCACGGTGCCGATCTACCAGGCGCTGGAGCAGGTGGGCGGCGTCGCCGAGGACCTCACGTGGGAGGTGTACCGGGACACGCTGATCGAGCAGGCGGAGCAGGGGGTGGACTACTTCACGGTGCACGCGGGCGTTCTGCTCCGGTTCATCCCGCTCACGGCGAACCGCGTCACCGGCATCGTCTCCCGTGGCGGGTCGATTCTCGCCAAGTGGTGCCTCGCGCATCACAAGGAGAATTTCCTCTACACCCACTTCGACGAGATCTGCGAGATCATGGCGGCGTACGACGTCTCGTTCTCGCTGGGTGACGGGCTCCGGCCCGGGAGCATCGCCGACGCGAACGATGCCGCGCAGTTCGGCGAGCTGCAGGTGCAGGGGGAGTTGAACCGGGTGGCGTGGAAGCACGACGTGCAGGTGATGAACGAGGGGCCGGGCCACATCCCCATGCATCTCATCAAGGAGAACATGGAGAAGCAGCTCGCCTGGTGTCAGGAGGCGCCGTTCTACACGCTGGGGCCGCTCACCACCGACATCGCCCCGGGCTACGACCACATCACGAGCGCCATCGGCGCCGCGATGATCGGCTGGTACGGCACCGCGATGCTGTGCTACGTGACGCCGAAGGAGCACCTCGGATTGCCGGACCGGGACGACGTGAAGGCGGGGGTCATCGCCTACCGGATCGCCGCCCACGCGGCCGACCTGGCCAAGGGGCATCCCCGCGCCCGCGCGTGGGACGATGCGCTGTCCAAGGCGCGCTTCGACTTCCGGTGGCAGGACCAGTTCAACCTCTCGCTCGATCCCGTCACCGCCCGCGCCTTCCACGACGAGACCCTGCCCGCCGAAGGCGCCAAGGTCGCCCACTTCTGCTCGATGTGCGGTCCCAAGTTCTGCTCGATGAAGATCACGCAGGACATCCGCGACTACGCGGAGGAGATGGAGCGCAAGGCGGCCGAGTTCCGGGAGCGGGGCGGGGAGATCTACGTGCCGCAGGAGACCACGTGAGCGAGCGGAGCGGCCGGCTCGCCGCCCAGGCACGCGCGGACCGCATCCGCGCGTTCCGGGAGGAGCTGGCGCAGCTCGAGCTGGAGCAGGGCGTCGTCCTCACGGGCGACCAGCGCGCCCGCATCGCCGCGCATCACGACGGCCTCCTCGCCGAGCTGGCCGGCCGCTACGACATCGACACCACCGCCACCCAGAAGCAGCTGGCCTGGGGCCTCCGCATCGCGTCGTTCCTCGGCGCGCTCGCCTTCTGCGCTGCCGTCGTGCTCTTCGTGGAACGGTTCTGGGGCGGGCTCACGACCGGGGTGCAGGTGGCACTCCTGATTCTCGCCACGCTCGTTCCGCTCGTCCTGACCGAGGTCGCCGCGCGCCGGGAACGCACCCTGTATTTCGCGGGGCTCGCGGCGCTCGTGGCCTTCGCCGCCTTCGTCACCAACCTCTCGCTCCTGGGCCAGATCTACAACCTCCCGCCGACGCAGCACGCGTTTCTGTTATGGGGCGGCTTCGCCCTCGCGCTGGCCTACGGCTACGGCCTCCGCCTGCTCCTCTTGGCCGGGCTCGCCTGCGCCGCCGTCTGGCTCGGCGGGTCGCTCGTGGCGCTCGGCGGGTGGTACTGGGACCAGGTCGCCGGACGGCCCGAATTCCTCATCCCCGCGGCGGCGGGCGCGCTGGTGCTCTCCACGCGCCCCCATACCGGCGCGCGGGACGGGTTCGAGAGCGTGGCCCGGCTGTTCGGCCTCATTCTCCTGTTCCTCGTCATCATCTGGTACGCATCGCTCGGTGAACGCAGCGTTCTACCGCTCAGCAAGGACAATGTGGAGGCGGTGTACCAGGTAACGGGGTTCGGCCTCGCGGCGCTCGCGATCTGGGCCGGCATCCGGCGGAACTGGAACGACGTCACCAATACCGGCGTCATCGCCTTCACCATCCTGCTCTTCATCAAGGCGGTGGACTGGTGGTGGGACTGGATGCCGCGCTACCTGTTCTTCCTGGTCCTGGGCGCGATGACACTCGGCGTGATGGCGCTGCTCAAGCGGATCCGCACGCGGCTCGCGGGAGGCGCATCGTGAGGCGCCCGGGCCTCGCCGTCGCCGGGGCGATCCTCGCGCTCGGGAACGCCGGTATTCTCATGAGTGTCGCCCGGAACCGCGAGGGCACGCCCGACGCGGAGCTGAGGCTGAGCGAGCGCGAGGTGCGGTCGTGGAACTACGCGCCGGAGGGGGAGGAAGAGATGGTGACCCTTCGGCTCCAGTGGGAGACCGCCGTCGGTGAGGACGGGCAGCCGGCCTGGTTCAACCGGGCGAAGCTGGTCACACTGGGATTTCGGGACATTCCGGCTGACGGAGATACGACGGGGTCGGCGCGCTACTCCATGCAGGTGCGGCCGGCGTACGCGGTGCTCGAGCTGGACGGCCCCGCGTGGACCCGGTGGATCACCCGGAGCGAGGCGCGCCTCGACTCGATCCGCGCGGCGAACCCCGCGGACACCGCCAACAAGCCCGACCGGCTGTTCGAGCGGAACACCCGCTCCCGGCTGTTCCTGGTGGACGCGGGGCTCGATCCGGCGGCGCTCCGCGCGCGATACGCCGACCGATCGATGTACCTCATCCTCCCGGCCACCGTCTCGGCCTCATACCAGCCCGGCCTCCGCGAGCGCGCGGACAAGCCCACTCCCGGCCACGCCTCGGGGCAGGTGACCCAGCTCCTGCCGGGCACGCTGCACGTGCCCCGTCCCCTGCGCGATTCCCTCCTGGCGCTCGGCGCCTCGCCTCCCGATTCCGCGACGCACTACACCGTCACGATGAAGGTGGGGCGGAACTACGTCGCCTGGGCCGAATAGGCGACTCAGCCTCACCCCCTGGCCCCCTCTCCGCGTGGCGGACGACTCAGCCTCACCCCCTGGCCCCCTCTCCGCGTGGCGGACGACTCAGCCTCACCCCCTGGCCCCCTCTCCGCGTGGCGGAGAGGGGGAAGGGGAGAGCAGGGGAGAGAACAGCAGCTCAAGGCACTCTCCCCGCGCGGCTGGGTTGCGGAGTCGAATGACTGTGAGACCTCGGGCTGCCAGAAGCCGGTCGCGATCGGCGTCCCTTGCGCGCGCGACTGCGCTTTCATGGGTCTCGCCATCGAGTTCGAGCACGAGACGAAGCCTCGGGCAGTAGAAGTCCACGATGAATCCCGCAAGGACGACCTGTCTCCGGAACTTGAGGCCGAGGCATCGCCGGTCCCGCAGCAACTCCCAAACCTCCCGCTCCGCCAGTGTGGGTTCCTGCCGCATTCGCTTCGCCAGGCGAAGTAGGAGTGGCTTCGAGTTCTTCCGCATCCTCCACGAAGGTGAAACTGCGCTCCGAAGTCGCCACCGGAATTACGCGGAACGTTCCCCCTCTCCGCTGTGCGGAGAGGGGGTCAGGGGGTGAGGCTGAGCGGATCCGGGATCTGGCTTCGGGGCTCGGGTTTGTGGGGCCGGGGGGTGAGGCTGAGAGGACCCGGAATCGGCCTTCGGGGCTCGGGTTTGTGGGGCCGGGGGGTGAGGCTGCGTTACTCCTCCATCCTCCCCTTCAGCTGATTGATCTCCCGCCGCTGCTTCTTGCTCGGCTTTCCTTTCTCGGTGAAAAGCGGCGGCGGCATGCTTTTCATCCGGAGCGCCAGCAGCTCCCGCGCCTCGCGGCTCTCCCGCGTCTCCTCATATAAGGTGACCGCCACGCTGGCCGGCCCCCGGCGCTCGGAGAGGCCGCGGACGACCAGGTGCCAGGCGTACGGCGGCTGGCGCAGCTGGATCTGGTCCCCGGCCCGCACCGCCTTGGCGCGCTTGGCGCGGTCGCCGTTGACGTCCACCTTGCCGCCGTCGATCGCCTCGGCCGCGAGCGCACGCGTCTTGTAGAACCGCGCCGCCCAAAGCCACTTGTCGAGTCGGACCGTGCCTGGCGCCTCGCTCTCCGTCATGCATTGCCTCCCGAGACGAATTTAAGTGCAGATTTCGAGCGGTGCCGTCCGCCTGTCCGCCTGTCCGCCTGTCCGCCTGTCCGCCCGCTGATCCGCCTCCCCTATTGACTCGCAAGCTTTATAACTATATAGTTGAATACAATTGGAACGGTGGTCCCGGTATCTCGTGGCGCTAAAGGACCGTAACCGCATGTTACATAAGCATTTCCTGATCCTGATCGCCCTGGCCTCCACCGCGTCCGCGCTCGAGGCCCAGACCCTCTCGCTTCGCGAGGCGATGCGGCGCGCCGACTCGGCCGCCTATGCCAACCGGATCGCGACGGGGCAGGCCCGGGCCCAGGCCGGCCAGGCCACCGCCGCGCTGCAGGGCATCCTGCCAACGCTCCGCGCCGAGGGCGGCTACCTGCAGACCGACGATCCACTCGCGGCGTTCGGCATCCTGCTCCGGCAACGCGACGTCACGCAGGCGTCGTTCAATCCGGATGAGCTCAACTTCCCGCCCGCCCGCACCAACTGGAGCGGAGGAGTTGTCGCGGAACTCCCCCTGATCAACGCGGACGCCTGGTACGGCCGCTCCGCCGCCACGGCGAGTGCCGCCGCGGGCGCCTCCCAGGCGGGATGGACCCGGGAGACCACGCGGGTGCAGGTGGTTCGGGCCTACTATGGCGCCATCTTCGCGCGGGACCAGGTGCAGACGCTCGAAGAGGCCACGCTCGCCGCACACGGCCACGTGCGGCAGGCGGAGTCCCTGGTCGCGAACGGCATGGCAACGAAATCCGATGCCCTGCTCGCCGGGGTGCAGGCCGGACGGTTCGATGCCGACCTCATCGCCGCGCGGAGCGGCGCCGCCCTCGCACGCAAGCGCCTGGCGCTCCTGCTCGGCGCGCCCGATGACACCACGTTCGTCCTCCCGGAACGGCTCCCCGACAGCGACCGGATCAGGGCACTCGCCTCGGCGGTGGCCGACAGCGCGACCGCGCGGCTCGATGTGACCGCCGCCCAGCAGGGTCTCGTCGCGGCCGAGCGCGACGCCTCGCGGGCGACGTCCCGCTATCTCCCCCGTCTCAACGCCTTCGGGCGCTACGACTGGAACGATCCCACGAACCTGTTCGGCGGGGAGAAGAGCTACACCATCGGGGTGATGGCGTCGTGGACGCCGTTCGCCGGGGCCTCCGAGATCGGCGACCGCCAGGCGACCAGCGCCCGCGCCGATGCGGCGCGCGCGATGGTCGAGGCCGCCGAGGCGCAGGCCCGCCTCGAACAGCAGGCGACGGAGAGCGATGTCGAGGTCGCCCTGGCCCGGCTCGGGATCGCGGAGACCGCGGTCCTGCAGGGCGCGGAGGCGCACCGGATCGTCGCCCGGAAGTACGAGGGCGGGCTCGCCACCGTGGTCGAGCTGCTCGGCGCCTCGGCGGTCGACACGCAGACACGACTGGGCCTCGCGGAGGCCCGCTACCAGGCCATCGTGGCCGAGGCCGCGCGCCGCCAGGCGGCGGGACGCGACCTCGCCGCGCTGACGACGTTGGAGGAGTGAGATGACGAACCTGCATCGGCTCGGCGCGGCGGCTTCGCTCGCGCTCGGGCTCATCGCCTGCGGGCACGACGCCGAGCGGACCAGCGCGGCGGTCCGGGTCCCGGCCGGCACACCGGTCGCGGTGATCGACACCGTGCTTCCGGCGGCGTTCGAGGCCGCGGGCACCGCGGAGCCGCTCCGCGCCTCGACCCTCAGCACGAAACTGATGGGCACGGTGACCGCGGTCGAAGTCCGCGAGGGCGACCAAGTGGCGGAGGGACAGGTGCTCGTCCGCCTCGACACGCGGGACATCGAGGCCCGGCGGACACAGGTGCGCGCCGGACTTGCGGAGGCGGAGGCCGTGCATCGCGACGCGGTGACCCAGGCGAACCGCATCCGGGCGATCTACGCCGACAGCGCGGCGACGAAGGCGCAGCTCGACCAGGCGGAAACGGGGCTCGCCCGCGCGGAGGCGGCGGTGGCGAGTGCCCGCGGGATGGCGGCGGAGGTCGACGCCACCGCCGGATATGGCCAGGTGCGAGCGCCCTTCGCCGGGACGGTGACCCGCCGGCACGTGGATCCGGGGGCCTTCGCCGCACCGGGCGCGCCGCTCGTGACGGTCGAGGATGACGCGCGGCTGCGGATTCGGGTGAGCGCCGGCCCCGAGGCGGTAAAGGGCTACCGGCGCGGCGCGGAGGTGAGCGCCCGCATCGAAGGGACCCAGGTGTCCGCGACGATCGAGGGCGTGGTGCCCGCGTCAGGCAATCTCTACACCGTCAATGCGATCGTGGCGAACGCGGACCACCGCTTCCTGAGCGGCAGCGCCGCGACACTCCTGCTGGTGCAGGGAACCCGTCCGGCGATTCTGGCTCCCGCCGCCGCGGTGATCCGCGAGGGAGACCTCACGGGCGTGCGGGTCCTGACGTCCGGCGGCGATGAGCTGCGCTGGATTCGCGCCGGCCGAACGGTCGGCGACCGGGTCGAGGTCCTCTCCGGACTCGAGGCCGGGGATCGCGTCCTCGTTCCCGAAGCCGCGGGGCGCTGAGCATGGGCATCGCCGGCCGGATCGCCAAAGCGTTCCTGCGGTCCCGCCTCACGCCGCTGGTGACGCTCGCATCGCTCGCGGTGGGCGGCATCGCGCTCCTCGCGACCCCGCGCGAGGAGGAGCCGCAGATCTCGGTGCCGATGATCGACGTGATCGCGGCATTGCCGGGAGCCGGCCCCGCCGAGGTGGAGAACCTCCTCACGCGGCCGATCGAGAAGAAGATGTGGGAGATCCCCGGCGTCGAGTACGTGTACGCGATGGCAGGGGAGGGGATGACGCTCGTCACGGTGCGGTTCAAGGTCGGAGAGGACCAGGACCGCAGTGTGAACAAAGTGCACGCGAAGCTCTTCGCGGCGATGGACCAGGCGCCGCCCGGCGCGATGCCGCCGATCGTGAAGCTTCACACCATCGACGACGTGCCGATCCTGGCGCTCACCCTGCACAGCGCGCGCTACGGGTCCGACGAACTCCGCCAGATCGCCACGCTTCTCGTGGACGACATCCGTACCCTCCCTGACGTCGCGGAGACGTTCGTGATCGGCGGCCAGCCGCGGCAGCTCCGGGTGACGCTCGACCCGGCGCGGCTCGCCGCGAGCGGAGTCACCCCCGGCGAGGTGATGCAGGCGCTCCGTGCCGCCAACGTCCGGCTGCCGGCGGGAGAATTCGCGGCGGCCGGCGAGGTCTTCCTCGTGACCGTCGGCGCCCCGATTCGGACAGCGGAGGAGGCAGGCAGCGTCGTCGTGTCCAGCCGCGGCGACCCGGTGTACCTGCGGAACGTCGCGACGGTGGAGGACGCCTTCGGCGAAGTGGCCGACTACGTGAGCCACGCCTCGAGAGAGGGGGCGCCTGAGCAGGCGGTGACGATCGCGGTGGCCAAGCGCCCGGGCGCCAACGCGACCGACATCGCGCACGCGGTGCTCGAGCGGGTGGAGCAGGCGAAGGGCCGGCTGCTGCCGGCCGGCGTGGCGCTCGAGGTCACCCGCGACTACGGCGAGACGGCGAACGAGAAGGCCAATGAGCTGATCCTCCACCTCCTCATCGCCACGCTCTCCGTCACGGTCCTGATCGGCTTCTTCCTCGGCTGGCGCGAAGCGCTCGTGGTGCTGGTCGCCGTGCCAGTGACCCTGGCGCTCACCCTCTTCGTCTATTACGCGCTGGGCTATACGCTCAACCGGATCACCCTCTTCGCCCTGATCTTCTCGATCGGCATCCTGGTGGACGATGCCATTGTCGTGGTGGAGAACATCTACCGGCACATGCAGATGGGCGGCCGCAGCGCGGAGACGGCGGCGGTCGAGGGCGTGGACGAGGTCGGGAACCCGACCATCCTCGCGACCTTTACCGTCATCGCCGCGGTCCTGCCGATGGCCTTCGTGCGCGGGATGGGCGGGCCATACATGCGACCCATTCCGATCGGCGCGTCGGCCGCGATGCTGGCCTCGCTCGCCGTGGCGTTCATCATCACGCCCTGGCTCGCGCTCCGGCTGCTGCGGGGCCACGTAGCCGCCGTGCACCCCACGCCCGACCGCGCGCACGAGCCGGAGGAGGGGACCAGGTTCGCCCGGTTCTATGCCGGCCTCATGACCCCGCTCATCGAGCAGCCGAGGCGCCGCCTGGCGTTCTACGGCGGCGTCGCGGGTCTCCTGCTGCTCTCCATGGGCCTCCTCGCCGTCAAGCTGGTCCAAGTGAAGGTGCTGCCATTCGACAACAAGTCGGAGTTCCAGGTCATCCTGGACTATCCCGAGGGGACAACCCTGGAGCACGCGAACGCCGGGGCGGAGGCGGTCGCGGGCTGGCTGCGCACCGTGCCGGAGGTCAGGAGCACCGAGGTGTACGCCGGCACCGCGGCGCCGTTCAACTTCAACGGGCTGGTGCGGCACTACTTCATGCGCCGGGGCGCCAACGTCGCCGACGTGCAGGTGAACCTGCTCCCCAAGGAGGAGCGGGGCCGGCAAAGCCACGAGATCGCCGTCGCCGTCCGTCCCGCCGTGGATTCCATCGCACGACGCTTCGGCGCGAACGCCAAGATTGCGGAGATCCCGCCGGGGCCGCCGGTGCTGTCGACGCTGGTGGCGGAGGTGTACGCCGCGGACGACAGCACACGGCTCGAGGCCGCGCGCCGGGTGCGGGCGGTGATGGAGGCGACGCCGGGCGTCGTGGACGTGGACTGGACGATGGAGGCGCCGGAGCAGAAGCGGGTCTTCCGGGTGGACCGGGTGCGCGCAGCGCAGGCAGGCGTGAGCGTCGAGCAGGTGGCACAGGTGCTGGCGATGTCGCTGTCCGGCGGGAATGCCGGCCTCGCGAGCGCGCCCACCGCGCGGGAAGGCGTTGCGATCGTGCCGCGACTCGGCCTCACGGAGCGGAGCTCGGTGCAGGCGCTGCTCGCGGTACCGGTCGCGACACCGGAGGGGCCGATGGCGCTCGGGCGCTTCGTGACCGTGGACTCGACCACGCTCGATCCCATGCGGATGCGGAAGAACCTGCGACCCGTCATCTACGTCACCGCCGATGTCGCCGGCGAGGTGGAGTCCCCGGTCTATGCCATTCTTGCGATGAACCGGGCGCTGGACACGGTGCGGGTGGCCGGCGCCGGCATCGCGAGGTACAACGCGGTGCAGCCCGACCGCCTGGACGAGACGGCGCTCAAGTGGGACGGCGAATGGCAGATCACCATCGAGTTCTTCCGCGACCTGGGCCTCGCGTTCGGCGCGGTGCTGATCCTGATCTATGTCCTGGTCGTGGGATGGTTCCAGTCGTTCCGGGTGCCGCTCGTCATCATGGCGCCGATTCCGCTCACCCTGATCGGCATCCTGCCGGGACACGCCGTGACCGGCGCGTTCTTCACGGCCACCTCGATGATCGGAATGATTGCCCTCTCGGGCATCATCGTGCGGAACTCGATCCTCCTCGTGGATTTCATCCAGCTCGCGGAGGCGCGGGGGCGGCCGCTCAAGGACGCGGTCCTCGAGGCCGGCGCCGTCCGATTCCGGCCGATCGCGCTCACCGCCGCCGCGGTCGTCATCGGCGGCACCGTGATGGTGCTGGACCCGATCTTTCAGGGGCTTGCCGTGGCGCTGATGAGCGGCGCCATCGTCGCGACCCTGCTCACCATGGTCGTCGTGCCGCTCCTCTACTGGGAGCTGCGCAGCCGGGAAGGAGCCGCACAATGAAAATGGTCGTGATCACGTACAGCGGCGGGGACCCGGCCCGGGTGAGCACCCTGCTCGACGAGGCGGGTGTGCCGGGGCACACGCGCTTCATCGGCGGCCACGGGCACGGGCTCACCGGCCCGCGGGAAGGGAACCGGGCCTGGCCCGGCGAGGTGGCGATGTTCTACACCGTCATCAAAGACCACCTGGCGGCGGATGTCATGCAGCGGCTCGAGCGGGCACCGCTTCCGGCGGGCGAGCGCCTGCACGCGGCCGTGCTGCCGGTCGAAGCGTTCATCTAGGAGGAGACCGAAAAAATGTGCAACGAGATGGTGATTCGGCGATTCGCGGGGACCTTCGTCCTGCTGTCACTCGCGCTCGGATGGTGGGTGCATCCGGCCTGGTTCCTGTTCACCGCCTTCGTGGGGTTCAACCTGCTGCAGTCGAGCGTGACGCACTTCTGTCCGCTCGAGCGGATCCTCGGCGCGATCGGCCTCTTCGGCTGCCGGCCGTACACCGCCGGCTGACGTCAGCGCCGGCGGAGGAGCTTCCGCTTCCGCTCCAGCTCGCTCTCGAGCCACCCGGACACGACTTCGCAGAGGTGGAAGACGCTGGGGTCGGCGATCCGATACCAGGTCGTCGTCCCCTCCTTCCGCCGCTCCACGAAACCCTGCTGGTGCAGGAGCTGCAGGTGCTTGGAGACGTTCGCCTGCCCGGATTCCGTGCGCTCGGCCAGCTCGCCGACAGTGCATTCCCCGTCGCGCAGGGCGTTCAATAGGCGGAGCCGCATCGGCTCCCCCAGCGCCCGGAAGCGCTCGGCAATCGTCGCGGCCGTGCCATCGGTCAACTGGATCATCGGATCTCCTTGTTCGTTACTGTTCAACCAACAAGGAATATAACACCTCAGCCCGGGCGGCTCAATAGCCTCAGTCCTCAGTCCTCAGTCCGTCCTGATACATTTGTCCCAATGTCCCTCCTCGGCCTCGCCCTGGGCTTCGTCATCGGACTGTCCCTCGGCCTCCTCGGCGGCGGCGGGTCGGTCCTCACGGTCCCCATCTTCCATTACATCCTGGGTCTTGACGTGAAACCGGCGATCGCGATGAGCCTCGGAGTCGTCGGCACCACGAGCGCGGTCGGCGCCATCGGCCACTTCCGGCACGCCCAGCTCGACCTGCGGGCGGCGCTCACGTTCGCCCCGGTGGCGATGATCGGCACCTTCCTCGGGGCGCGCCTGGCGCTCAGCGTTCCCGAGACCGCCCAGCTCGTGCTCTTCGCCCTCACCATGCTCGCCGCCGCGGTCTTCATGTGGCGGGGACGGAAGCCGCAGGAGGCGGCACCGGTGCCGCATCCGGTCCTCGTGGGGCTTGTCGCCGCGGGCGTCGGACTGCTCACCGGCCTGGTGGGCGTGGGCGGCGGATTCCTCATTGTGCCGGCGCTCGTCCTCCTGCTCGGCGTCCCGATGAAGCAGGCGGTCGGGACCTCGCTCGCGGTGATCGCGTTCAATTCGGCGTCCGGATTCGCGGGCTACTGGGGCAAGGTGCCGCTCGATCTCACGCTGATGGCGGGCTTCACGCTGCTCGCCATCGTGGGCGTCGTCGCCGGCACCCGTCTCGGCCGGCAATTCAGCCCCGGACACCTGCGCCAGGGTTTCGCGGGGTTGCTCGTCGCTGTCGCCGGCCTCATCCTGTATCAGAGCCTGAGCACTCCATGATCTTCCAGCGCTTCTACGACGACGCCCTCGCGCAAGCCAGCTACCTCATCGGCTGCGGCCAGACCGGCGAGGCCCTCGTGATCGATCCCACTCGCGAGGCGGAGCAGTACGTGGCCGCCGCCGGGGCCGAGGATCTCCGGATCACGATGGTGACGGAGACCCATATCCACGCGGATTACCTCTCCGGCTCGCGCGAGCTGGCGCGCCGCACGGGCGCCACGCTGCTGCTCTCCGACGAGGGCGGGACGGGCTGGCGCTACGGCTTCGCGAAAGAGGACGGCGCGGTCCTGCTCAAGGACGGTGACCGGTTCAAGGTGGGGAACATCCTGATCGAGGTGCTCCACACGCCGGGCCACACGCCGGAGCACCTCGCCTTTGTCGTGACGGACACGGCCGGGGCAACGGGCCCGATGGGGGTCGTGACCGGAGACTTCGTGTTCGTTGGCGATGTCGGGCGGCCCGACCTGCTCGAGAAGGCGGCGAAGGTCGCGGGGTCGGCGGAGACCGCCGCGCGGACGCTGTGGAAGAGCCTCGCGAAGTTCCGCGCGCTCCCCGACCACCTGCAGGTCTGGCCCGGGCACGGCGCCGGGTCCGCCTGCGGCAAGGGGTTGAGCGCCGTCCCGCAGAGCACCGTGGGTTACGAGAAGTTGTTCAACTGGGCCTTCGGCTCGGCGAATGAGGAGGAATTCGTCGCGCAGGTGCTGGCAGACCAGCCCGAGCCGCCGCGCTATTTCGCCGAGATGAAGCGGTTGAACCGCGACGGGCCGCCGATCCTCGGCGGCTTCCGGAGGCCGCCGCGGCTCGATGCCACGAAGCTCGCGCCGCTGCTCGCCGGGAGGGCGACCGTGGTGGATGCGCGCGCCTCGCTGGCGTTCATCGAGGGACACATTCCCGGGACGATTCACATCCCGCTCGGCCGCTCCTTCACCACCTGGGCCGGATGGCTGCTGTCCTATGACCGGCCGTTCTACGTGATCGTGCCCGAAGACGCGCCCGATCGTCTCGACGAGGTGGTTCGCGACCTGGCGATGATCGGGTTGGATGGAATGGCGGGCTGGTTCGGCGAGGATGCGATCGCCGCCTGGGCCGCAGCGGGGCACCAGCTGTCGGTGACGCCGACCGTGACCCCGGAGGCGCTGGCGATCGGGCGGCAGAACGGCGACCCGATGATCATCGATGTGCGGGGTGCCGCGGAATGGAAGGCGGGCCACATGCCGGGGGTGCCGAACATCCCGCTCGGCTACCTGCCCGACCACCTCGCGGAGCTGCCCCGCGATCGGCCCCTCGTGATGCACTGCCAGGGCGGCGGCCGATCAGTCATCGCGGCCAGCCTGCTCGAGGCCAGTGGTATTCGCGGCGCGATCAACCTGACCGGCGGCTTCGGCGCCTGGGAGAAGGCGGGGTTACCGGTAGAGCGCTAGTTACGACGGACAGGCGGACAGGCGGACCGACGGACAGGCGGATTGGTGAACAGGCGAACGGGGGACTAGCGTCATCCCGATCCGTCATCCCGAGGGCCGAAGGCCCGAGGGATCTACTGGGCGCGCAGTCGAACCCAGCCGCGCGCGGCCGAATCCGGGGCGTCTGCGGGCTAGATCCCTCGATCGCTTCGCTCTCTCGGGATGACGGATCGGGTAGATTCGGCCTGCCCATCTGCCCATCTGCCCATCTGCCCATCTGCCCATCTGCCCATCTGCCCATCTGCCCATCTGCCCATCTGCCCATCTGCCCACCCGCCGTCAGGCCACCACATACGCCTCCATCGCGTAGTACTCCGCGAGTCCCAGCCGATTCAGCATCCCCGCGGTTTCCTTGTTCCGCGCCTCCACCCGCTGCCAGAACTCGCGTTCATCGTGCGCGCCCGGGAACGGCGCCGAGTCCTTCTGGGACTGGTGCTTGAAGATCGCCTGGATCTTGAGGCGCAGCTCCTCCTGGGCGAGGGGCACCAGCCAGGTGGCCTCGGTGACCGGCCACTCCTGCCACGCGCCGCGGTAGAGCCACACCTCGGGCCGGGTGCCCGGTAACTCCGCCAGCGCGCGATCGATCGCCTCCTTGCACATCCGGTGGGTGCCGTGCGGATCGCTGAGGTCACCCGCGACGAAAATGAGCTGCGGGCCGATCTCCTCGAGGAATCCCCGCACAATCGCGATGTCCGCCGGGCCGATCTCCTCCTTGTGGACCTTCCCCGTCTGGTAGAACGGCAGGTTGAGGAAGCGGGCGTGGTTCGCGCCGAGTCCGAGCGTCTCGAGGCCGCTCACGGCCTCGCTCTCGCGGATGATCCGCTTCACGTCCTGGATTTCCGCGCTGTCCACGTCGCCCGGCTGCTTGGCCGCGAGGAACTCGCGAATCGCCCTGATGAACGCCGGCGCGTCCCGCTTGCCGATGCCCCGATCGCGGGCCAGCCGCTCGAGAAAGTCCACGTATCGCCGCACGTCGTGGTCGAAGACGGCGATGTTGCCGCTCGTCATGTAGGCGACGGTGATCTCGTTGCCGTTGAGGATCAGCTTGCGGAGGATGCCGCCCATCGAGATGACGTCATCGTCCGGATGCGGGGAGAAGCAGACGATGCGCCGGCCCTCGGGCAGCTTCGATCGGCCGCGGATGCGGGCGCCGAGGGCATTGAAGACCAGGCCGTTGACCGCGCCGGGGGAACCATGGCGCGCTACAAGCGCCGAGAGGTGGTGCTCGGCGTAGTCGCCCTGGGTGAGCTTGAGAATCGCCTTGCCGGTTTCCTGCGAGAGCCAGACGACCGCCCGCACGGTCAGCTCGGGCGTCCACTCCACTTCATCCACCACCCACGGTGTGGCGATCCGCGTCAGCTCCGCCGCCGCGGCCGTGTCGAGGTAGAACGTCGTCCGGGGATGTCGCTGCAGGAACGTTGCCGCGGCCTCGAGGTCCACCTCGCCCTCCACCGCACGGCGGACGATCCCGGCCTTGTGCTCGCCGGTGGCGAGGATCGCGATCTCGCGCGCCTCGAGGATCGTGGCCACTCCCATCGTCACCGCCTCGCGCGGCACGTACTCCTCGCCGAAGAAGTCGGCCGACGCGTCCTTGCGCGTGATCACGTCGAGTTGGATCAGCCGGGTGCGGCTCTCCACGCCGGAGCCCGGCTCGTTGAAGCCGATGTGGCCGGTCTTGCCGATGCCGAGCAGCTGAAAGTCGATCCCACCCGCCGCGCGGATCGCGGCTTCGTATCCGGCGGCCATCGCGGCCACGCCCTCCCTCGGCGCCGTCCCGTCGGGCACGTGGGTGTTCTCCGGCGCGATGTCGATGTGGTCGAAGAGGTTTTCCCGCATGAAGCGCCGGTACGAGTGGATGCTGTCCGGCGGCATCGGGTAGTACTCGTCGAGGTTGAACGTCACCACGTCGCGGAAGGAGAGCTTCTCCTCCCGGTGCAGGCGGATCAGCTCGCGGTAGACGCCGATCGGGGTCGAGCCCGTGGCGAGGCCAAGGACCGGGCGGGCGCCGGCCGCCCGGCGCTCCCGGATGACCGCGGCGATGCGGCGCGCCACCACGCGGGCCAGCTCCTGGTGATCCGGCACGACGACGGTGGGGATCTTTTCGAGACGGGTGGATGGGGTGGGCATGGGGGGAAAATAGGTGGGGAAGCGCGGAAGCGGGAACGCGGGAACGCGGCGAGGCGGCGTGAGTGAACCGGCGGGTCAGAGGTGAGATTCCGACTTGACGGGGCTTGACGGCCATCGGGCATCCTGGCGGTGACTCGTTCGGGGAGATCACCGTGCGCATCACGCGTTTGACCGTCATCCGCTGGACCGCGGCAATGGTGCTCGCCGCCTACCTGCCCGCCTGCACCAGCTATCACGTCCTGGCCAATCCCGCTGAGGCGATCGCCGCGGCGCCCAAGCCGATCGACAAGGTGCGGATCACCATGGTCAATGGGAAGCGCTTCGAGATGAGGAACGTCCGGGTGGAGGCGGACTCCCTCCGCGGATTGGGCTACGGCGTGGGCGAGCGGGGGATCGCGCTGTCGGACATCAAGCAGGTCGAGGTGGCCAAGCCCAGCCCGGAGAAGACCGTGGGCCTGGTGCTCGGCATCGGGGCGTTCGTGGGCCTGACGGTGGCGGTCGCGGCCGCGATGGCCGACTGGGGCTCGGAGTCGTGCACGATCTCGGGCGATGGTGGGTACTACTGAGCGGGCAATGGGCTTTCGACTGAGGACACCGAACATGCGGCTCACACAGGTAACAGCGGTCGTGCTGCTCATCGCGTTCCTGCCGGCGTGCACCAGTTACCGCACGATCGAGAATCCGGCCCCGGTGATTCGGGCCGAGAAGGAGCCGATCATGCGAATCCGCCTTACACTCCAGAGCGGGGAGAGGATCGAGCTCGTCCAGGCGACGGTGTCGGGAGACACGGTGTACGGAGCCCTCAGGAAGGGCGGCGAGTCGCGAGCCGTGCCGCTCGCGGACGCATCGAAGGTCGAGTTGCAACGAGCCGATTCGGACAAGACCGTCGGGTTTGTGCTTGGTGTTTCGGTGCTCACGGCGGCCGCCGTGGGGGCGATCTGGTTCCTCACATCCTTTGAGTGCTGCCTCTGAGCGTGGGCCATTCCGGCGTCGAAGGAGGAAAGAGGAAGGAGGAGGGGAGTGCCTTTCCTCTTTCCTCTTTCCGCTTTCGGATTTCCCTACTCTTTCCCCAGCCCCACCTCCATCGCAAACCTCGTGAGCCCCGCCACCGTGCGGATCCGGAGCTTCCGCATCACGCTTTCGCGGTGCGTCTCCACCGTGCGGTGGCTGATGCCGAGGCCGGCCGCGATCTCCTTGTTGGTCCGCCCCTGCACGATCCCGACCAGCACCTCGCGTTCCCGGGTGGTGAGCGCGTCCAGCGCCTGGGCGCGCTGGGTGGACTCGAGCTCGCCCCGCACCGCCTCCGAAAGTTTCCCCGCGATCGGCGGACTGTAGTAGGCCTCGCCCTCGTGGACCGCGCGCACGGCAGTCCGCAATTCCATCGCGGCCGAGTCCTTGAGCAGGTAGGCGTGGGCGCCTGCGCGGACCGCCTCAAGCACGTATTCGGGATTGTCGTGCATGCTCAGGATCAGCACGCGGGCGTCGGGCAGCTGGTCGTGGAGGGCGGCGGCGACCTCGAGCCCCGACTGCCCGGGCATCGTGATGTCGAGCACGGCGACGTCCGGCCGGATCTCGAGTGCCTGCGCCAGCGCCTCGTCGCCGGTGGCGGCTTCCGCCACGATCTCGAACCCCGGCTCCTGCAGGAGGACGTGGCGGATGCCTTCGCGGACGATGGCGTGATCGTCGGCGACGAGCACGCGGATGGGGATGTCGGTCATGGCGATCATTATAGGCGGGGAGCCGGGGTCAAGGCGAGGGCGGGCCGGCCAGCGGGACCCGCACCCGGAGGCGCACGCCTCCGCCTGGCGGGCTCTCGAGCTGTACCGTCCCGCCCAGGGTGCCGATCCGTTCCCGCATCCCGGCGATCCCCATGTGGCCCGGCCGCTCGACCGTGTCCGGGGTGACGCCGGGCGGGAGGCCCCGTCCGTTGTCCTCCACGCTGAGCTCGAGCACTCCGTCCTCGACCGACACCACGACGTTCACCGCCGACGCCTCGGCGTGGCGCGCCACATTCGCCAGCGCCTCCTGCAGCGCGCGGAAGAGCGCCAGCTCCGCGTCCTTGCTGAGCGGCGGCAGCGACCGGGGCGCGTCCAGCCGGACGGTGAAGCTGCTCCGCCCGCCGAAGTCGGTGGTCAGCGAGCGCAGCGCGGGCAGGAGGCCGAGGTCGTCGAGCAGGGAAGGGCGGAGCGAGTGAACCACGCTCCGGATGCCGCGGATCCCCGTGTCCACCAGCGACAACACGTGCTCCAGCCGCGTGGAGTCCGTCGGGGCCACGCGGTCCCGGAGCACGCCGAGTTCCATCTTGACCGCCGAAAAGACCTGCGCCGTCTCGTCGTGCAGCTCGCGGGAGAGTCGGCGCCGCTCTTCCTCGTGCTGCTCGACCATGCGGGCGGAGAGCCGCGCCAGCTCCACCGTCCGGGTATGGAGCCGGCGGGTGAGGTCGGCATTCTCGAGCGCCGCGCCGACCTGTTGGCCGAGCGTGACGAGGAAGTTCTCATCCAGGGCGGCGAACGGGTCGCGGGCGTCGCCCGTGATCACCAGGGCGCCCGTCACCTCGGTGCCGCGGAACACCGGCAACACTGCCTCGAAGGCGTGTCCCGCGAGCCCGCCGTCCCGGGCCATCGCCACCTGCGGCCGCGACGAGGCGAAGGCACGCTCGAGGGCGGCGCCAAGCTCCGGCGTCGGCACGCCGGCCCAGGCCGCGGCGGCGCCGGCGCCGCGCACCAGCCGCACCGCGCTGTCGGTCCGGAGGAACAGCGCGCTGCCCCGCACGGCCGGCAGGGTCAGCGGCCGCTCCAGCAGGGTGGAGAGCACATCCTCGTTCCGGCCGGCGTGCTGCAGGTCGCCGGAGAGGGAAACCAGCGCGCCGAGTCCGCGCCGCAGGTCATCGAGGACCAGCAGCAGGACGCCCGCGCCCACCGCCAGCTCGAAGCAGATGTCGAGGTAGTAGCCCCACGGATTCCACGCGCCGCGCGCGCGCAGGAAGACGTAGTCGAGATGGTGGATGCCCCACAGGACGAAGGCACCGGCGAGCAGGCCCGCGCCGGCCCCGCCGACCTTCTCGCCGTGCCGGTAGAACACCCAGCCGGTCGCGAGGGTCGCGAGGCTGAGGAAGGCGACCGCCGGGCCGGCCGCCCACAGGAAATGCTGGAGCAGGTAGATCGCGATGTAGGACCACACCGGCGGGAAGAGCGCGACCGCGACATAGACCGGCCGCCACCGGAGCTGGCGCGCGAAGGAGAGCGCCGCCCAGAGGAGCGCGAGCGCGGTCCACCCCGTGAAGACCTGGTGCCAGTAGAGCCAGGCGCGGTTGGCCGTGCTGAGGAAGCTGAGTATCGCCGCCATCCGCAGGACGTAGAGGCCCCACGCCACGGCGAACCAGGCGAAGTACGGCTTCCGGTACCGCCGGAACAGGTGCAGGCAGAGGGCCGTGAGCGCGATCAGGATGACGGCTTCGAGCACCGCGGCCGCCCGCTCGGAACCGGCGGTGGTGAGGGGGAGTTGCATGGGGATAAAGATGGGCGGATGGGCAGATGGGCAGCAACGACCGGTCCAGCCCCGCATCGGAGCAACCGCCCATCCGCCCATCTGCCCATCCGCCCATCCGTTCGATATCTTCGCTCCGCCCGTGCTTCCGGCCTCCCCCGGCGGCTTCCTGGAACCGGCGCACGCGGGCAGTATGACTATGATGAAGGATGGCCCGGGTGAGCGGCTCGCCGGGTCGGGGCAGCTCTTTCGCGAACGGAGCCTCGGTGGCGGGGACGCGTGAATTCGTCGAGACGCTGGGCCGGCTGATCGCCGCGCACCGCCAGGGTGCGGCGGGCGCCGCGCTCCAGGCGCGTCTGCTCGAGGAGGCCGTCCGGATCGCGGCGGCGCAGCCGATGGTCGTGGACGCGGGGCTCCAGCTCTCGGGCGACTACGACGAGGCCAGCCTCAAGAACCACCTGCTGCGCCGCCAGGTGGAGACCCTTCGGGTCGCAGCCGGTGCGCCCGCCGCGGACCTCGATGCCCTCGCCTGGGCCCTCGGGGACGATGCGCTGCCGCTCCCGCGGGTGCCCTCCATCGAATACGAGATGGTCTCCTACGTCGTCCCCGACGCGATTCCGCCCCGGCTCAGGCGCGAGATGCAGGAGGCTCGCGCCGCCGAGGGGCTGGTCTTCCTCGACCCCAGCGCCGAGGCCACCGGAGAGCGCCAGCGGATCCGTGTCGGGCCGGTCCGCGAGATCGAGCAGCTGATCGCCGCCATCGAGAATGCGGGCCGCCGCGGCGCCTGGACCGAGGCGCTGCACGCCGCGCAGGCGTTGATCCGCATCGCTCCGCGGATGCCGGAAGAGGAGCGCCGGACGTTCACCATCACGGTCAAGCGCGCCATCCCGCGGCCGCTGCTCCAGGGATTCATCCAGTTCGCCATCCGGACGGCGGAGGAGCAGGCGCGCACTTCGGAAGTGCTGGAGTGGATGGGGATGGACGCGGTGGAGCTGATGGTGGACAGCATCCGCGAATCGGAGAGCCCGGCGCCGCGGCGGTTCCTCTTCGAGACCCTCGCGCGGATGCCGAGCGCCGTCCCGCTGCTGATCCCGCTCCTGCAAAGCCCCCGCTGGTATGAGGCCCGGAACGCCGCCGACCTGCTGGGCCGGCTGCTCCGCCCCGAGGCGCTGGCTCCCCTCAAGGGACTCCTCTCCCACCCCGATCCGCGGGTCAGGGCCGCGGGGCTCGAGGCGCTGTCACGCTATCCCGGCAACGCGGCCGTGGAGGCGTTCCGGCAGGGACTGACCTCCGCGGCGCCGGCGACCCGCGCCGATGCCGCCCGGGCGATCGGCCGGCGCGGCAGCGGGGCCTTCGCCATGCCGCTGGTGGCGGCGCTCGAAGCGGAGCGTGATCCCGGGACCTGGAGCGAGATGCTCAAGGGCCTGGCGCACATCGATTCGCCGGATGCCCTCTCGGCGGTGGTCAACATCGCGCTGCGGAAGAAATCAATGCTGAGGCGGGGTGGGTATCCGGTGCCGCAGCGGCTGGAGGCGGTGGCGGCGCTCGCAGCGGCGGGGACCGAGGGCGCGCGGCACGCGCTGATCCGGATCGCGCAGGAGGCGGAGGGGGAAGTGGGGCAGGCGGCGCGGACGGAACTTGGGCGATGGGCGGATGGGCCGATGGGCGGTGGAACAAAGAGATAGGCCCCCGGTCAACCGGAGGCCTATCGTGGTTACTGCCCATCTGCCCATCTGCCCATCTGCCCATCCTACATCTTATGCACCGCAAACGTCTCCACGTGGACGTTCAGGTTGTGGTTGATGCGCAGGCCGGCGATGCCCTGGCTGTCGACGGCGGAGGCGGGGGCGGAATAGACTTCCTTCCCGTTGGCCATGAACGAGACCTTGTCCTTGCCGATCTGGACCGACAGCTCGTTGGTTGACTTCCCGTCGGTGCCGGCGGCCTTCACCGCTTCATTCGCGGTCCAGTCCACCACGGTCGTCACCTCCGCGCCCTTCCGCCGGTTGATCCGGTACTTCCCATCCTCGCGAACGAGGAAGTAGGTGTACGCCTGGTTCGGGCCCTGAAGGTCCTGGCCGCCGATGATGAGCCCGAACCCCTCGGGATGGGTGGCGCCGGGGAACAGGTGGAAGAGCCCG
Source organism: uncultured Gemmatimonadales bacterium (assembly GCA_963817575.1). GTDB lineage: Bacteria > Gemmatimonadota > Gemmatimonadetes > Gemmatimonadales > GWC2-71-9 > DASTCF01. Next base: position 700,350 of record CAWFOY010000007.1, on the reverse strand, counting down.
ACGATGTGGGCATTGCCGGACACCACGTCGGTGGGCCGGTAGAACACGGCGGCGGGCCCAAGCGTCACGTGCCAGCCGGGCGCCATGTTCTCGAACTTGACCATCGTGAGCGGCGCGTCCTTGTCCGTCCGGGCCATCCAGCCTTCGGGCAGGGTGCCGCTTCCTTGCACGGCCTTGTCCGCGTCGGCCTTGGCCGGCTTCGCTTCCTGCGCTGCCAGCGGGACGGCCGCGGCAAGGACAAGGGCCGCGAGTGCGTGCGTCGATCGCATTGAAACCTCGTGAGGGTGGAGGTGTGGGTTGCACCGCGGCTCCGGTTGCGCGGGCCCCCGGGACGCGAGTAAGCTACTGCCGGTTCCGGAGCATTATATCCCGGTGGAGACGCAAATGTTCAGTGCCCTCGTCATCCTGCTGGCCGCCATCGGCGCCGGGCTCATCCTGACAGCCCTCGCGTTCGTCTCCACCCTGATCGGCATCCTGGTGAACGCGATGATCGTCCTGTTCGCCGGCGCGCCGATCGACCGGATGCTCGCGAAGAAGTCATCTTCCTGACACCTCGGGCGCCCTAGGCGCCCGGTTCGTTTTCGGCCATGCCACCCGCCGGCTCCGGCGTCGTGGCCGCCCGCATGGATCCCTCGAAATTCGTCTTCAGGCTGACCAGCCCCTCGCGCAACCCCCGCACCTTCATCTGCAGTCCGCCACTCCGCCGCGCCAGCATCGCCATCATGCCCATGGTGTCGCCGAGGCCCGTGAGGTTCAACGAGCCGGCCTGCGTCTTGGTTTCGTCGAGGGACCGGCAGAGGTTCCGCACCGTCGCCTCATCGGCCTGAAGTGACGCCATTTGCTCCACGATGTTGTGCCACCGCTCGAACTTTGGGGGCAGGGTCTCGAGGAAGCCGAGCTGGGCCAGTTGACGGCTCGTGAGCTTGGGGGCCACGGAATCCTTTCCCTTCCGGCTGCGTATTACTAAACTACGTGCCCCGGTCCGGCCGGGGGATGCATCAAACCCGTTGCAATATATGGCGTTCGCTCGTCGAACGCGGTGCCCGGAGCCTCTGTATGTTCCTCTCCGACGTTTCCATCCGCCGTCCCGTGCTGGCGTCGATGCTCAGCCTGGCCATCGTGCTCTTCGGCGCGATCGGCTATTTCCGCCTGGGCGTCCGCGAGTATCCCGACATCGATCCGGCGATCATCTCCGTCTCGACATTCCTCCCCGGCGCCAACCCGCGGGTCGTCGAATCGGCGGTGACCGACATCCTGGAAGAAGAGCTGAGCACGGTCGAGGGGCTCAAGACCCTGTCGAGCGCCAGTACCGAGGAATCGAGCAATATCACGCTCGAGTTCACCCTCGGGCGGGACGTCGAAAGCGCGGCCCAGGACGTCCGGGACAAGGTGAGCCGGGTGCGCGGACGGCTGCCCCGTGAGGTGCTCGAGCCGGTCATCGCCAAGGAAGACGCCGACGCCCAGCCGTTCTACTGGCTCGCGTTGTCGGGCGCCAATTACGACCTGCTCCAGCTGTCGGACATCGGCGACCGGATCGTCAAGCAGCGCCTCCAGACGATTCCGGGCGTGGGCCGGGCCCAGGTGTTCGGCGAGCGGCGGTACTCGATGCGGGTCTGGCTGTCGGCCAAGGAGCTCTCGGCCCGCAATCTCACGGTGCAGGACGTGGAACAGGCCATCCGCACCCGCAATGTCGAGATCCCGGCGGGGCGGATCGAGTCCCAGCAGCGGGAATTCACGGTCCGCTCGCTGGGCGAGCTCAAGACGCCGCAGGAGTTCCAGCAGGTGGTGGTGGCCAACCAGGGCGGCCAGCTGGTCCGGCTCGGCGACCTGGCCCGGGTCGAGCTGGGCCCACGCGATGAGCGCAGCACGCTCCGCTTCAAGGGCACCTCGGCCGTCGCCGTCGGGGTGGTCCGGCAGTCGAAGTCCAACATGGTCGAAGTGGCCGACGCCATCCGCGCGCAACTGCCGCTCATCGAGCAGGCGCTGCCGCCCGGCGTCAAGCTGACCACCGCCTTCGACCAGTCGACCTACGTCAAGCGCTCCATCAGCGAGACCGAGGGGACGCTCGTCCTCGCGATCGTGCTGGTGATCATCATCATCTTTCTCTTCCTGCGAAACCTGCGGGCCACGATCATTCCGGGCCTCGCGATTCCGGTCTCCATCGTCGGCGCGTTCGGCTTGATGTATTTCCTCGGCTTCTCGATCAACACCTTCACGCTGCTCGCGTTGATTCTCGCCATCGGCATTGTGGTGGATGACGCGATCATCGTGCTCGAGAACGCCTATCGGCACCAGGAGGAGCTCAAGGAGACCCCCGAGGTGGCGGCGACAAACGGCACCCGCGAGATCGGGTTCGCGGTCATCGCGACCACCATCTCGCTGGTGGCGGTGTTCACCCCGCTCGCCTTCCTGCAGGGGACCACGGGCCGGCTGTTCAACGAATTCGGCATCGCGCTCGCGGGCTCGGTCGTCATTTCGGGCTTCGTGGCGCTGACCCTCACCCCGATGCTCTGCTCGCTGATTCTCCGCGTCCCGAAGAGCCACGGCGTGATGTACCAGAAGCTCGAGGCCGGCTTCAACTGGATGGCGGAGACCTACGCGCGCACCCTGGGGCTGGCGGTGCGGCGGCGGGGTCTGGTGCTGGCCGCAGCGGCGGCGATGCTCCTCGTGGCCGGCATCACGTTCAAGCTGTTGAAACACGAATTCCTCCCCCCGGAGGATCGCGGCTTCTTCATGGTGTTCACGCAGGCACCCGAGGGCTCGACGGTCCAGTACACCGATTCCTACCAGCGCCAGGTCGAAGCGATCCTCGGCCGCACCAAGGACATCGACATGTACTTCAGTGTCGTGGGCTTCAGTGGCGCGGTGAATTCCGGCATCATCTTCGTCAACATGAAGGACTGGCGCGATCGCGACCGCAGCACCGAGGAAGTCGTCGGAGAGGTTTTCCCGCAGCTGTTCGGAATCCCGGGCGTCCAGGCATTCGCGTTCCAGCCGTCCCCGATTTCCTGGGGCAATCCGGTCCAGTTCGTCGTGCAGCACCCGGACTTCGATTCCCTCTCCGCCGCGCTGCCGCGGTTCCTGGAGCGCGCGCGCACCATTCCGGGGCTCGTGAACGTCAACATCGATCTCAAGGTCAACAAGCCGGAACTGACCATCGAGTACGACCGCGATCGCGCCGAGGATCTCGGGGTGTCGGTGGGCGATATCGGCACCACCCTCGAGACGATGCTCGGCGGACGCCGGGTGAACACCTTCACGCGCGACAACAAGCTGTACGACGTCGTGGTGCAGATGAGCCCCGAGGATCGCGCCACCCCGTCCGACATGAGCTCGCTGTACGTGCGCGGCAAGGATGGGGCCCTCATCAACCTGGCGGCGGTCACTACGGTGCACGAAGGCGTCGGCCCGCAGCAGCTCTTTCACTACAACCGGGTGCCCTCGTTCACCATCGATGCGAGCCTGATGCCGGGCTTCACGCTGGGTGAGGCGATCGACAGCCTGTCGGCGGCCTCGACCGAGCTCCTCCCGAGGGGCGGCTCGACCGCCCTTGCCGGCGAGTCCCGGGAGCTCGCCGAGAGCGGCAGCGCGCTCTACTTCGCATTCATCCTCGCGCTCGTCGTGGTGTACATGGTGCTCGCGGCGCAGTTCGAGTCGCTGGTGCACCCGTTCACCGTGCTGATGGCGGTGCCGCTCGCCGTCACCGGCGCTTTGGTGACGCTGTTCGTCATGCGGTCCACCCTCAATCTGTACAGCCAGATCGGGTTCGTCCTGCTCATCGGCCTCTCCTCCAAGAACTCGATCCTGCTGGTCGAGTACGCGAATCAGCTGCGCGCCAAGGGGCTCGAGCTGGTCGACGCGGTGCTCGAAGCGGGCCGGGTGCGGTTGCGTCCGATTCTGATGACCGCCTTCTCCACCATCTTCGGCGCGCTGCCCATCGCGCTCGGGCTCTCGGCCGGCTCCGAAAGCCGGCAGGGGCTGGGCTACGTGATCGTGGGTGGCGTGTTCGTCGCCACCTTCCTCACGCTGTACCTGGTGCCCGTGGTTTACGTGATCTTCGAGCACCTCCGCGAACGGGTCGGTGCCCGCCGGCACACCGCAGTCGCGACCCCCGCGGAGGCTGCGTGATTCCGGCGATTCTGGCCGCACTCCAGATCGCCGCGGGCGATACGCTCCAGCAGGTCACCCTCGCGCAGGCGCTCCAGGAGGCCACGCGCTTCGACCCCAATTACGTGGCGGCGGTCGGGCGGGTCTCCGAAGCGGAGTGGGGGCGGCGCGCCGCGATGCTGGTGTTCATCCTGCCGTCGGTCACCGCGACCGCCGACTTCACCGGCACGTCCACCGAATCGTTCAACTTCGGGACCAACCAGCTCTCGAAGACGATCGTCACCGCCCAGCTCAACGCCTCGTATGAACTCTTCACCGGCGGCCGGAAGGTCGCGGAGCTGGCCCGGGCCCGGGCCGAGCTCGAGGCCTCGCGGGCCAACGAGCTGGACGCCAACTTCCTGGCGGCCGCCGAGACGGAGGCGGCGTACTACGAGGTCCTGGCCCGGCGCGCGCTCGCGGGAGTCGCGCACCGCCGGCTGGAGCGCGCCACGGAGCAGCTCAGCATCGCCCGCGCCCGGGTCCTGTCCGGCGCAACAGTGCAGAGCGATTCGCTCCGCGTGGTGCTCGAGCTGACCAGCGCGCAGGTGGATGTCCTGCGCGAGGAATCGGCGCTCAAGGTCGCACGGCTCCAACTGGGGCGGCGGATCGGCCGGGCCGGACCGGTGGACGCGGCGGAGGTCGACACGACGCGGGCCCGCCTGACGCCCGACCTCCCGCTGACCGTCGAGGAGGCGGTGACGATCGCGCTCGAGCAGGGCCCCCAATACCGGGTCGCCCGCGCGAATGAGCGCGCCGCCTCCGCGGAGGTCCGGGCCCGGCGCGCCGAATACCTGCCGTGGGCCACCGTGACCGGATTCACCGCGGCCTACGACACCAAGTTCTGGCCCGAGGCGGCCAGCCGATCGGGCGTGAACCTGCGGATCAGCCTCCCGATCTGGGATGGCGGCCAACGGGAGATCGCGCTCACCCGGGCGCAGGTGACCCGGGACTTCGCCCGCGCGGTGCGGGAGGATCTCGAGCGCGCCGCCCTGCACGACGTGCTCCTCAGCTACGAGACGTATGTGACAGCGCGCGCCGCGGCCGACCTGGCCCGCACCGCGGTCGTGGTGGCGCAGGAGAACTACCGCGTGCAGCAGACGCGGTATCGCTCCGGCGCGACGGACATCCTGTTGTTTCTGGACAGCCAGTTCACCCTGGCAGAGGCGGAGGCCGGGCTCGTCCAGGCTCTCCACACCACTCAGTTGGCGCGGTCCGGGCTCGAAGTGATTCTCGGCCGCCGCCTCTTCCCCGAGGAAACCCAGTGAGACTGACGAATGCCATCGCGCTCGCCGCCGCCCTGGCGGCGTGCTCCAAGGGCGACGCCAAGAGCGGTGGCGGCCCCGGCGGCCCGGGTGGCGGACCGCCCGCGATGCTGGTCGAAATCGCCGCGGCCAGGCAGGACAGCGTGGTGGATGCCATCGCCGCGACGGGCCAGATCGAAGCGGTCCAGTCGATCGAGCTCATGTCCGACGTCGAGGGCCGGATCGACGGAATCCTCGTGCGGGAGGGCTCTGAGGTCGGGAAAGGCTCGCCGCTCTTCAAGGTGGACGACGCCGAGCTCCGGGCGCAGGTCGCGCGGGCCGAAGCGAACCGCGATCTGGCGCGGCAGGCCCTCGAGCGCACGCGCCAGCTGATCAGTGAAGAGGCATCCTCCCAGGCGGACCTCGAGCAGGCCGAGGCCATGGCCCGGAGCACCCAGGCCGAGCTCGACCTGCTGCAGGTGCGGCTCGCCCGCACGACCGTCCGCGCGCCATTCTCGGGCGTCGTGGGCGAGCGCCGGGTGAGCATCGGCGACTACGTGACCACGTCCACGGCCCTCTCGTCGCTCACGAGCGTCAATCCCCAGCGGGCGAGTTTCCAGGTGCCGGAGCGCTATGCCCGGCGGCTCAAGCGCGGCCAGAAGGTCGAGTTCCGCGTCGCCGCGATTTCCGGGGAGGACTTCACCGGCGTGGTGGACTTCGTGGACCCCGTCGTGAAGCTCCCCGGCCGGACCATCACGGTGAAGGCCCTGGTGCCGAATCCTCGCCGCCAGCTTCAACCCGGAATGTTCATCGACCTGCGGCTCGCCGCCGAGGTGCGGCCGAATGCCGTGCTGGTGCCCGAGGAGGCCATCCTGCCGATCCAGGGATCGACCTTCGTGTGGGTCGTGCGCGAGGGCAAGGCGAGCCGCCGCCAGGTCGGGGTGGGCGTGCGGATCCCCGGCTTCACGGAAGTCACGAGCGGGGTGGACGCCGGCGACACGGTCGTGGTCGGCGGCCAGGAGCGCCTGCAGGACGGGATGCCCGTTCAGGGCAAGCCGGCGGATCGGGAACCTGGGCCGAAGCCGGCCGAAGGCGCCGCACCGCCACCCGCCGGAGGATCCTGATCCCCTTCGCACGGGCGTTGCTCGTCCTCGGACTCGGTCTGCCCGTCGCGGCCGGGGCCGTGGCCGCCCAGGGCCCGGTCGCCGGCCGCTGGCACGTCCGGATCCAGCGGGGAACCGACCTGATCCGCGCGGAGCTCCGCGTGGCTCAAACCGGCCAGCGGCTCGAGGGAACCCTCGCCCTCGAGACCAGCGATGCCGCGCCGGCGCCCATCAGGGACGGCGCCGTGGACGCCGATGGAGCGTTCGCTTTCCGCACCGGGAACGGCGAGGAGCTCCGCTTCTCCGGCGCACCCGCCTCGCGCGGGCTCAGCGGACTGGTGACCAGCGGCGGCCGCCGGTGGTCGTGGAGCGCCAGCCGGCTGGCGGATGGCGCGGAGTTCTATGCCGCGCTTCCGAGGTTCCGCGCAAGCCAGCTGCTCATCGGGCGGAACGCAGCAGAGTATCGGCTGCCGGGGGCCTGGGCGCGGGCAGTCGACGAGGCGCCGCCGGACTTCGCCGCGATTGACGCGGCGCGCTCCCGGAAAGCGGGCCTCACGCCGATGCCTGCTGAATCGATTGGAACCGCCGGGCTGTTTCCCTTGCTGGGCCTCTATCGCCGCGCGGAGCTTACGGCGGCGGCGATTCGTGCCCTCGAGACGGTGCGGGCGGGCCTGCCGGCGGGTCGCCCGCAGGCCGAGTTCGATCAGCTGTTCCGGCCGCGCGGGCGCTGGCTGGTGGACCTCCACGATGCGGCGCTCGAACGGGCCCGCCTCCGCCTGAAGAGTCTCGAGCTGGAGGATGCGCGTCCGGCGTTGCAGGGCGCAGGGCAGATGGGTTCGGATGCTCTACCGGCGCCGGATGCCGTGCGGTACTCGCTCTACCGGCTCTCGGCGCTCCGCCAGCGGGACAGCGCCGCCTTCTCCGCCGTGCGGGAGCGGCTGGGCGGCAGCGGGCAGCCCGCGTTCCAGGCGGTGGACGCCCTGCTCGATGGGTACGAGGAGGCTGCGGCGTGGCACGAGCGTGCCCTCGACTTCCTGCTGACGCAACCCTGGGTGGAGGATGCGGCCGGGCGGACCTCGATCAGCGTGCTCATCGCGCGCGCCTGGGGCCTGCCCGAGGACCGCGGGCTGCGGATTCGGACGTGGTACTTCGGCCATCCCGATGGCGCGCCCAGAGTGGCCGTGCCGCCGGGCGAGGTGGACCGGCTGGTGGTGGCGGAGAACTGGACCGCCGGGCAGTGGTCGAGCCGGCACGGGCCTGCGGGGGTGCTGGCGCTGCTTCGCACCCTCGACCCCGGCTTCGGTCCCCGCGCCACGCTCGAGTCCGCGGATGGCCCGGTGCGGCTCACCTCGGTGGCGCGGGAGGCCCGGACCGGCGCCAGCGGCTTCCTGGAGCCGGTCGATGAAATCCTGGTCGACGCCGGCTTCGTGCCGCTGCTCGCGCTGGGCACCGTGGTGCACGAGTGGCAGCACCTGCTGATGGAGCGCGCGCGCTACCAGTTCCCGGACGGCGCGCCGATGCAGGCCACGGCGAACGCCGTGCTCATCCGCCCCTCGGATCCGTTCCTCGCCGAGGGGCTCGCGGAGTGGATGACGGAACGGATCCTGGCGCCGGTGGCGGAAGAGATCCCCTTGCTGGCGGCGGGCGATGCCGCGAAACTGGCCTACCTCGCGGCCGCCAGCCCGCAGGACCCGCACGTGTACGGCGTGCGGATGCTGGAGGCGCTGGAGTCTGCTCTCGGTGAACCCGCCCGGGTGCGGGAGCTGGTCGTCCGCCACTCGACCGATCCGGGCGCGATCGCCGCGGAAGTCCCGCGGTGGCGGAGCGCAAACCTGCCCGATCGCGTGCTCCCGGCCCGCGGACAGCGGCGCGTCGTGCCCGAGACAGTGTTCACGGTGGAGGATGGCGTGGCCGATGTCGTCGAGACCCGGATACGGGTCATTCCCTGAATGGTGAACCGACCCATCATGCGATCCGTCGCGCTACTAGTTGTCGCACTCATGGCGCCGCCCCTCGCCGCCCAGCAGACGACGCCCGAGCGCACCGGCAACCGCGAGACCTCGTCGCACGCCGACGTGGTGGCCTTTCTCGACTCGCTCGGGCGCGCCGGTGCCGGCATCCGCGTCCGCACCCTCGGCGTGAGCCCCGAAGGGCGCCGGCTCCCGCTCGTCATCGCGGCGCGCCCGATGGTGGAGAGCCCGGGCGAGGCGCATCGCACCGGGAAGCCCATCGTGTACGTGCAGGGCAACATCCACGCGGGCGAGGTCGAGGGGAAGGAGGCGCTGCAGATGCTGCTGCGCGACCTCACGGTGGGGCCGCTTCGCACGCTCCTCGACAGCGTCATCGTCCTCGCGGTGCCGATTTACAACGCCGACGGGAACGATCAGTTCGGCCCGGGCGAGACCAACCGTCCGGGGCAGAACGGTCCGGCCGTGGTCGGCCGCCGCGCGAACGGCCAGGGGCTCGACCTCAATCGCGATTACGTGAAGGACGAAGCGCCGGAGACCCGCGCATCCACCGCGCTGATCAACGCGTGGGACCCGGACATCTTCATCGACCTGCACACCACGAACGGCAGCTATCACGGCTACGCGCTGACCTGGGCGCCGGGACTGCATCCGGACCCGAACCCGGCGAACGATTACGCGCGCGACCGGTTCCTGCCGGCCATTCGCGAGCGCATGCGGACCCGGCACCACCAGGAAACGTTCCCGTACGGCAACTTCCGGAACCAGGAGCCCGACTCGCTCATCCAGGGCTGGGAGACCTACGATTACCGGCCGCGCTACGGCACCAACTGGATCGGCCTGCGCGGCCGGATCGCCATCCTGAGCGAGGCCTACAGCAACGCGCCCTTCGGCGAGCGGATCTCGGCGACCTACAACTTCGTGCGGGAGATCCTGAGCCTCGCCGCCGAGGAGCGCACCACGATCAAGGCGCGCAACGCCGCACCGATCCCGGCCGATTCGGTGACCATCCGCGCGGTCCTGGCTCCGGCGACGCGCCAGGCGGTCATCGCCGAGATCACGAAGCCCGCCGGCGACGGTGGCGGGCCGTTCGCGCACCGGACGCGCACGGGCGAATACCGCACCATCACGATGCCGGTGTACGACCGGTTCGCCCCAGCGAGGCGAGAGGCGGTGCCGGCGGGCTATCTGCTGCCCCCCTCACTGGGCCACGTCGCCGAGCTGCTCGGTCGTCAGGGAGTCACGGTGGAGCGGCTCGCCGCGCCATGGCGCGGGGCCGTCGAGCAGTTTCGGGTGGACAGCATCGTGGTGGAGCGGTACGTCTTCGAGGGGCACCGCACGGTGACCGTGGAAGGCGCGTGGGTGGGAGCGGAGGGAGCCGTGACGGCCGGTTGGTATTACGTGCCGACGGCACAGCGCCTCGGCCGGTTCGCCGCATACTTGCTGGAGCCTGGCTCCGAAGACGGCGTGATCACCTGGAATCTCCTGGACCGGAGCCTCCGCCGGGGACAACCGGCGCCGATCTGGCGCGTGCGCACGGCGCTGACGGTGCCTAGGATCGGAATTGAGTGATGTGGACGTCGGACAGGCGGACCGTCGTCGCGTCGTCGTCCTGGCCGCCTGACCGCCTGACCGCCTGACCGCCTGATCGCCTGAGACCGCTCATGCTCACTCCCGGTTCCCCCGCTCCCGCGTTCTCGCTCCCCTCGGATGAGGGGACGACGGTCGCGCTCAAGGATCTGAAGGGACGCAAGGTCGTCCTCTACTTCTATCCCAAGGACGACACCCCCGGCTGCACCACCGAAGCGTGCGAGTTCCGCGACAGCTGGGCCGCCGTGCGCCGCACCGGTGCGGTGGTGCTTGGTGTCTCGCCGGACGGCATCGCGAGCCACCAGAAGTTCAAAAGAAAATATGAGCTTCCGTTTACGCTCCTGGCCGACGAGGACCACGCGGTCGCCGAGGCCTATGGCGTGTGGGGAGAGAAGAGCATGTACGGGCGAAAGTACCACGGCATTCTGCGCACGACGTTTATCCTCGACGAGCGGGGCCGCGTGGCCCACGTGTTCAGCAAGGTGAAGCCGCAAGGGCACGCCGCCGAGGTGCTCGCGGCGCTCGAGGACCAGCGCAACGTTCCGTAATCGTACGGATTGCCGGGTGACACCCGGGCGCCGTAATCTGCGCCCCGCCAACCCTCAGGAGGTTCCCATTCGTCCCGTGCATTTGATGCTGGCCGGTGTGGTGATGGCGGCCGCGGCGTGCAGTAGCGGCAATTCCGTGATCGCGACGCCCGCCATGCCGGTCCCGCTCCGTCCGGGTGAGAAGCACCTTCGGAATGTCCGCCAGCTCACGTTCGGCGGGAACAACGCGGAGGCGTACTTCTCGCGTTCGGGGAAGCAACTGATCTTCCAGCGGCAGGAATCGGTGACGGCGGGGTGTGACCAGCAGTACGTGATGAACATCGACGGTTCCGGACTCCGCCGCGTGTCCAACGGCCAGGGGCGGACCACCTGCGGCTATTTCTACGACGATGACCGTCGCATCCTCTACAGCTCCACGTTCGAGCACGATCCGGCCTGCCCGGCGCGGCCCGACATGTCGAAGGGATACGTCTGGCCGATCGGCCACTTCGAGATCTACAGCGCCAGGGCGGACGGGTCCGATCTGCAAAAGCTGACGTCGAACGGCGCGTACAACGCCGAGGCGACGCTTTCACCCGACGGGAAGCGCATCGTCTTCACCAGCACGATGGATGGCGATCTCGAGCTTTACACGATGAACGTGGACGGCTCCGGCGTGCGCCGGCTGACCAATCGGGTCGGCTACGACGGCGGCGCCTTCTTCTCGCCCGACGGGCGCCAGATCGTCTGGCGCGCCTCCTACCCGGCCGCCGCCGCCGACTCGGCGGACTACCGGACTCTGCTCGAGCAGCGCCTCGTCCGGCCGTCGAAGCTGGAGATCTGGACCGCCAACGCCGACGGCAGCAACCCGCGGCAGTTGACGTCGCTCGGCGGGGCCAACTTCGCGCCGTTCTTCCACCCGGATGGCAAGCGGATCATCTTCGCCTCCAACCACACGAACCCGCGCGGCAGGAACTTCGACCTGTACGTAATCCGGCTCGACGGCACCGGGCTCGTGCAGGTTACCGACGATGAGGACTTCGACGCGTTTCCGATGTTCAGCCCCAACGGCAAGCAGGTGGTCTGGGCCTCGAACCGCTACGGCAAGACGGCGGGCGAGACCGACATCTTCATTGCGGACTGGGTGAACTGAGTCGAGCGGTTTAGTTTTCGAGTCCCGTTTACCCTGACCCGGCAGCTCATGTCCGATACCGCGAAGCCGTCCGCCTCCTCCGCCTTCGTCCTCTGGCTGTGGGACTGGATCAAGTCCATCGCCGTCGCGCTGGTGGTGTGGCTGATCCTGCGCACCTTCCTGATCCAGGCCTTCCGGATTCCGTCCGGCAGCATGGAGAACACCCTCCTCGTCGGCGACTTCCTCTTCGTGAACAAGGCGCTCTACGGCGCCGAGGTGCCGCTCCTTCACAAACGGCTGCCGGCGTTCCGGGAGCCGCAGCGCGGCGACATCCTCGTGTTCGACTCGGTGGAGGAGAACATCGACGTGGTGAAGCGGCTGATTGGCATGCCTGGGGATACCCTGGCGATGGCCGACGGCCAGCTCATCCGCAACGGGAAAGTCGTCGACGAGCCGTGGGTGGTCCACGCCAATCCGATGCCGCAGGCCACACCGCTGCAGCGGGCGCAGATGCGGCAGTGGCAGGTGAAGCACCTGGCGGGACAGGACACCGCGGGCTACAACCCGGACCTGCAGGATTGGGGGCCGATCGTGGTGCCGCCCGATTCGTTCTTCATGATGGGCGACAGCCGGGACAACTCGCACGACAGCCGGATGTGGGGCTTCCTGCCGAGGACGAACGTGCGGGGCCGGCCGATGTTCGTGTACTACAGCTTCGATCCGCAGCACTGGCGCCCGCTGCCGTTCCTGACCGCCATTCGATGGGACCGGATCCTCAGCCGCCCGCGCTGACGCCCTGCGAGCGCCGCCGGCGACACCCGCGCCCCGCGGGCCCGCTGGCTGCGCTTCCCGCGGACGTGGTCCGAGGTCCGCCGGCTCGGCTGGCGGATGATTCTCGCCTTCATCCTGTTCTATCTGGTCCGCGACACCCTGCTTTACGTCGTCCTGCCCTACCTCATCTACCGCGGCGTCGTCGGACGCTGATCCGCCTCGGGGCCGTGGTACGGGGCCTCGGGCCCGCGAGCCGGATCGGGCCCGCGCGCCAGGTAGGCCGCCGTCCGGCCGCAGCGCCCACAATGCAGCGTGATCCGTGCGAGCTCGAGATTGCTCCCGGTGGGGCGGTGCGGGGTGCGTTCGATGGTGGAGTCGTTGCAGGAGGGGCAGACGAGCGGCTTCCGGTCGCGATCAGCCGCGATCAGGGCGAGCGCCTCAGGCGCGCGGAACTCCTTGACGCCCCGACGTCCCACGATTGGTCCTTCCCGGTGGAGATGCCTCGTGCGCTCCACCGTTCGTCTTCAATGTACCGGCGGCTTTCGGCGAGCGCAAAGCCGTTGCCGGGCCTCCCGGGCGTCTCTACATTGGGCGGGAACCCACCGCACACTCCCGCAGTCAGGACCAACCATATGCCACGCCTGTCGTTGCCGCTCATTCTTGTCCTGGCGGCCGGCGCCTGCGCCGGAAACCAGGCGCCGGTTGCCCCGGCGCCGGCGAGCGTGCCGTCGCTCGAGGCCCAGCGCGCGCTCCGTCCGAACGACGCCGGCGTGCTGGTGCCTCTCGGCGCCGCGTATCTCGAGGCGGGCGAGCTCGCGAAGGCGCGCGAGGCGCTGGCGTTCGCAGCCGCCCAACCTGGATTGTCGGGTCGGGAGCGTGGCAACATCGACGCGCTGCTTCGCCTGGTGACCCGGCGCGAACTCGCGGAAGAGGCCCGGGCAGCCGTGGCGCGCGAGAGCACCCTCGGCGCGGAACCGCCGCCGGCCAACACGGTGGCGGTGCTGCCGTGGCGCTACGCGGGCGCCAATGCGGAACTCGAGCCGCTGGGACGCGGGTTGACCCACCTCGTGATCACGGACCTGAGCAAGGTGAGCCGGCTGCGCCTGCTCGAGCGTGAGCGGGTGCAGGCCCTGGTCGACGAGCTGGCGCTGACCGACAGCGGCCGGGTGGATCCCTCTTCGGGCGCGCGGAGCGGGCGGCTGCTTCGTGCGGGACAGGTGGTGCAGGGAACGCTTCAGGAGACCGCCGGCGGGCGCTACCGGCTCGATGGCACGATCGTGAACGCCACCGATGCGGCCGTGCTCGCCACCGGTGCAGCCGATGACGACCTGCGGCAGCTGTTTGCGATGGAAAAGGAAGTCGTGGTAGAGCTGCTCCGCCGGGTGGGCATCACGCTCACCCCCGCGGAGGAACGGGCGCTCTCCGAGCGGCCGACCGCCGACCTGCAGGCGTTCCTCGCGTTCAGCCGCGGGCTCGAAGCGGAGGATCGCGGCGACTTCTCCGCGGCGGAGCGCGAATACGAGGCCGCGCTGCAGTCCGATCCCGCGTTCCGCTCCGCACGCGACGGCCGCGATGGCGTGCGGCGACTCTCCCAGGCGCAGCAGCTCGCGCCCGAGCTGCTCGCCCGGCTCGGCAATGCGCCCGACGCGGGGCAGCTCCGGCCGGCTGCCCTGCGGCTCGCCATGACAGGTGTGGCTCCGAGCGCCGGCGCCTCGATCGAGCGCCGCATCGGCGGGCGCCCGCCGTCGCGGAGCAGCCTCTCCGAGGCGCTGCGGCTGGATGATCCTCGCACGCTCGACCAGGTCGGCCTCATCATCATCATCGTGGGCCGACCGTGAGGCGCGCGGTTCTCGCGGGCTGGCTGCTGGCGCTGCCCGCCTCCGGCGCCGCCCAGGTCCCGGTGTATCCGCGCAGCATCATCGCCGGGGGCATCGAGGCGCGCGGCTATTCGTTCGCGAGCGGTTTCGCGAGCGGATCGATCCGCCAGGTGTCGACGCCGATCGGGGCCGTGATACCGTTCGGTGAACGGCTCTCGTTCGACATCGGTACGGCGTACGCGTACACGGTTCGGGAGGCTCCCGACGGCACCGAAGGGGAAATCAGCGGGCTGACCGACGCGCAGGTCCGGGCCTCGTACGTGTTCGGGCAGGATCAGGTGGTCGCGACGCTCGTCGCCAACCTGCCGACCGGCACCCAGACCGAGACCAACCTGCCCGACCTCCAGGCCGCGGGGGCGATCTCGTCGAGCTTCCTCCTGTTTCCCGTCAACAGCTACACCAACGGCGCGTCGCTGACCGGCGGCCTCGCCTTCGCCTTCCAGTCGGGGAGCTGGAATCTCGGCCTCTCGGCCGGAGCGCGGGTGAGCGGTGAGTACGAACCCTACGCCGGCACCGACGTGATGTATCAACCGGGACTGGAGGGGCGGCTCCGGCTGGGCGCGGACCGGCTGGTGGGCAGCTCACGACTCTCTCTCGGATTCACCGTCAGCGATTTCGCCACGGACGAGTTCACCAACGGCTCGTACCGGCCGGGCAACCGGCTGGTCGGCGAGGCGACCCTGATCGCGCCGCTTGGTGCGACCACTCTCACCGCCTACGTCTGGGATTATTACCGGACCAACTCCGACGACGGCTCGAACACGCTCGGCGATTACGGCAACGCGGAGAACCTGCTCGACGCGGGCGTGACCGGGACCTCCCCGCTGACCCGGTCGCTCTCGCTGCTGACGCTGGTCGAAGTACGGTCATGGGCGCCCGATGGCGGGAGCGGGATCCTCGCGGGTGCCGGGCTCGGGCTCCGGGTGGCGGCCGGGGATCACTTCTCGTTGAGCGCCGGTGGGCGTCTCGACACTGGCTCGATAGCGTCGCCATCGGGCACCGATTATGACCTGAGCGGGTGGGGAGCTACGGGGTTTGTTCGGTACGAATGGTGACTTCGGCTTGACTCGCCTCAGAAGCCGTGGTACGTTGGCGCCGGCAAGGCCTCTCCTGACATAGTGTTACGTCGCGGCCAGGCCGCACTCGCCGGTGAAGGAGGTCCCGTGGTGTCGGAACTTGGTGGCGCGCAGATGTCCACTCTGCTGGAGAGCCTGCCGGGCATCGCCAATGTGCTGCGAAGCCCGGTCGCGGATGCGCTCGTCAACGTCATGCGCGCGGCCGCCCGGCTTTCGGAGTTCGACGTCGCGGATGCCGAGGAACTGGTTCGGTATGCAACCCGGCGCGGACTCCTGGGACAGGAAGAGGGCGACCGGCTGCTCGCTGAGATCCACGCGGCCCGGCAGAAGAAGCTCGATCGTGCGGCGGAACGGCCCAAGGCCGCCGCAGCGAAGGCCAGGGCCAAGGCCAAGGCGAAGCCTAATGCCAAGGCGAAACACAAGCCCGCCGGGAAGAAGCCGCCCGCGAAGAAAAAGAAGAAGCACTAGACGGGTTGTCGACTCGTCGCGAGCGCACCGGACAGAACGCCCCCCGGCACCGATGGTGTCGGGGGGCGTGGCACTTCGGGGACCGGCGGCCGCTAGGTGCGGAAGGCGGACACCGCGCTCGTGAGCCGTGTCGCTCCGGTCAGCAGGTCCCCGGCGGAGGCGGCCATCTCCTCCGTGGAGGCGCTCTGCTCCTGGGCGGCGGCGGTCACCTGCTGACTGGCCGAGGCGTGCTCGGCGGACGTCGTGGCCACCTCGCCGGTCTTCACCCCGAGCTGGTCCACGATGACCTGGTTCTGTGCCGCGAGCGCGGCCACCTGGGCCGAGGCATCGCGCACCTGGTTCACCGCGGTGACGATTTCGTCCAGCGCGCGGGCCGCGGCATCGGCCACGGTCTGGATGCCGCGCACCTTCGCGGTCCCGACTTCCATCGTGCCGGAGACCTCGCGCACCTGGTTCCGGATGAACTGTACCGTCTTGGTGACGTTCTCGGCCGCGCGCGCGCTGGAGTCGGCCAGGTGCCGGACCTCCTCGGCGACGACCGCGAACCCCCGGCCGTGCTCGCCGGCCCGCGCCGCTTCGATCGCGGCATTCAGCGCGAGCAGGTTGGTCTGCGAGGAAATCTGCTTGATCAGGTCGATGAACTCGGTGATCGACTCGGAGAGCTTCGCCAGCTCGTGCACCTGCTGGGCCGAGGTCTGGACGACCTCCCGGACATCGAGCAGCGTTTGGCCGGCGGCGGCGACATCGGTGCGATGGCGTGCGGCCAGGCCGCGGATCTCCTCGCCGAGCGCGACCACCTTGGCCGACGAATCGGCGGTCTGGCGCGAAGCGGTGCGAAGCTGGCCGAGCAGCCCGTCGGCGTCCCGCATGCCACGGACCTGGCTCTCCGCGCTATGGGAGATCTTGACCATGGCGGTCGAGATCTGCCCGCTGCTCGCGGCGAGCTGCTCGCTCATCGCGCTGAAATCGCCCGCGCTCGATGAGATCTGGTTGGATTCCTTGACGACCGTGGTCACGACATCCCTGAGCCGCGCTGCCATGTCGTCCATCGCGCCGGCGAGCCGCCCGAGCTCGAGCGGCATGTCGCCCAGCTGCACTGGGCGGAGGTCCCCGCCGCCGAAGCGCTCGGCCGCGCCGATCAGCCGCCGTAGCGGCAGGTCCACCGACCGCACGGTGTAGAGGGTCGTCCCGACGCCGAGCACCAGGGCCAGCAGGAACAGCAGCCAGACTCCCCGCTCCCGGCGCCGGGCCTCGTCGCGCAGGCCTTCCGATCGCGCGATCGCGCGGACGCTCTGGGCACGGGAAAGCGAGCGGACATCGGCCACGAGGGTGTCGGCCGGGGCGCGTGCGCGGTCGGCCCGGAGCCGGGCCTCGGCATCGCGGCCGAGATCGGCCAGCGCATGCGCCAGTGCGTACGCCACCTCGATCTGGGCCTGCTCGGTGGCGATCTTGTTGATGATGACGCGGTCCTGGGTGGACAGGCCGCCCAGCTGCCGGAACAGGCGCTGGTACGCGTAGGCCGAATCCCCGCTCGAAATGAACTCGCGCTGCAGGCGCGGCGAGGGATCCAGCAGGTACTGCTCGGCGCTCCGGATCTCGTTCAGCACCGATCCGACGAGCCCGTTGCCGGCGTCGGCGCCGGCGAGGAGGACGTTGGTCTCCTCCGCCACCGTGCGGCTCAGCGACCGCACGGCGCTCGTGGCCGACAGGGCGATGAGCAGGACCAGGGTGGTGAGGATCACCATCCCCACGATCACCCGGCTCCGGAGGCTTCTCAGCGGGTTCATTGCCCCTCCGCCATCGTCATGCGGCCGTTATGCACCACGCCCATGTAGATCCGGAGGCTGGGCACGTCGCCGTTCTCGTCGAACGCCAGCGTTCCCATCACGCCCTCGTGGGCCGGGGCCGAGCGGCCGATCTCCGCGAAGGCGTCGCGAACCTTCTTCCGCTGCGTCCCGACCCGGGAGATGACCTCCCTCAGCATGTAGACCGCATCATAGGAAGCCGCCCCCGAACCGTTCGGCGGGCCCGCATCCGGATACCGTTGCGCGTACGCGGCCGCGAACTTGTTGTTGGCGGGGGTGTCGACGCTGGGGAAGTACGACGAGGTGGCGTAGGTGCCTTCGGCGATGTCGCCCGCGCGGAAGATCTGCTCGAGGCCGTCGCCGCCCATCACCGGGACGGTGATGTCGCGCCGGCGCGCCTGGGAGAGGATTTCCTTCGCGTCGCTGTCGTAGCCGGCAACCACGATGAATTGGGCCCGGCCGTCCCGGGCGAGCCGGTCCATGTACGGCCCGACTTCGGGGATGTCGCCGAGGTAGGGGAGGGCCGCCACCACCTCGCCCTTCAGCGCCAGGAACTCCTGTTCGAAGGCCTGCCGGATCCCGCGTCCGTAGTCATCGTTGAGATAGAGTACCGCGGCGCGGTCGAGGCTCAGGCGCTGCCGCGCCCAGCGGGCAAGCGCGGCGCCATGCGCGACGTCGCTCGGGCAGAGGCGGAAGGTGTACGGTCCGGCCTCCGATACCGCCGGCGAGGAGGACGCCGGGGCGATCTCGAGCATTGGATCATCGCCGCCGTTGTAGATCGGCGCCGCCGCGAGCGTGGGCCCCGAGAACCCGTGGCCGATCACCGCCACCACGTCGGAGGTATAGAAGTCGGTGGCGACGACCACCGCGGAATCCACGTCGGCATAGTCTTCGCGCTCGACCAGCTCGAGCTTGCGTCCGTTGATGCCACCCGCGGCGTTGATTTCCTCCACGGCCAGGCGGGCGCCGTAGCGGATCGGCGCGCTCAGCGGGTCTTCGAAATTCCCCGCCACACCGATCTTGATCGTGCTGCCGCCGCCGCAGGCGGCGAAAGCCAGGGCGCACAGCAGCGCGACACACGACGGCGCGCGGACCCCCCGGGACAGAAGTTGGGCCACGTCAGGCTCCGGACTGAATGCGTATGTGGGATGCCGGTCAGGCACGATGCTCAAGGGGGAATCGTCGTAGGTTAGCGGGGCGGGCGTGAGGGCGCAACAGTATAGAAGGCGGTCACTCGTGGACGGAGTCGGACTCCGAGCCGCTGACCCGCCGACCCGCTGCCCCACCGAAGTGCCAGCCGTCCAGCACCGGCCCGTCCACCAGGCTGACTGACGCCTCGATCCGGCCCGGCCGCGCCCGCCACGTGAGCCGGATCATCTGGCGACCGCGGATCCATTGCATCATCCACTGGGTTCCCTGAACCCGCGCTCCGCTCTGGCCATACGCGGTCTCGAGCGGCGACCGCCAATGCTCAAATTGCCCGCCGGTCAGGTCCCCCGACACCGTCACGATTCCCGTCAGACTGTCCACCGCCGCGAGCCAGACGCGGAGCGGTGTGCCGTCCACCGGATCGGCGATCGTGGCCTTGCAGTCGCGGACCCGGGGATCCGCGGTGGAGCGGTTGCACCGCAGGCCGCGAGCGGCTCCCAGCCGACGCACCTGCGAGTCGGTGGCCGCCAGCGTCGCGCCGGGGCGAAGCCCGAAGAATTCCAGGGGCTGAAGCTGCGCGGGGAGTGGCCCGCTCGCGCAAAGCGCCACGACCGCGCCGGCGGCTCCCAGACGAAGCACGCGCCAGCGCGGTCGCAGTGGAACGACCGAGCCCCTCAGGAGCTCGCGACGACCGGGAGTCAGACTTTCCGGACGTTCGAGGCCTGCAGGCCCTTGGGGCCCTCGACGACCTCGAATTCGACGGTGTCACCCTCGGCGAGGGACCGGAAGCCCTCCATGGTGATGGCGGTGTGGTGCACGAAGACGTCCTTGCCGCCTTCCTGCGCGATAAAACCGAATCCCTTCGCGTCGTTGAACCACTTCACGGTACCCTTCGCCATCGCTGCAACCTCGTGAGACGAGTAAACAAAACGGCCGTTCGGATGCGTGAGCGTCCGAGCGGCGTGAGGCCCTGCAACTACCGACTTCGACACCAGTGCATGGTTGCTAAGCTGTTGCCCGGGCGGGCGTTTGTCAATACATCCGGGGCGCGGTCAGCGTGACGCCGACCGTCCGGAGCTCGTGGTCCAGGAGCCACCGCTTGGTTTCGATGCCGCCCCCGTAGCCGACCAGCCCGCCGTCCTTCCCCACGACTCGGTGGCACGGGATCAGGATGGCCAGGTGATTGGACCCATTGAGCTGGCCGACCGCCCGCGGGTGGATGCCCGTGAGCATCGCGATGTCCTCGTAGGACCGGGTCTCGCCGAACGGGATATTGCAGAGGGCACGCCAGACCGCGACCTGGGACGGTGACGCGGCGAAATACTCGGTCAGATAATCGGGGTAGGCGAAGGGCCTCGGCCTGCCGGCGAAGTACGCCGTGAGCCACTCGCTCCCCTGGCGGCACGGGCCCGCGGTGATGGTCGCGCCCGGTACCCGCTCGAGGAGTCGCTCCAGGAGATGGGTGCGGCTCGCGCGCGCCGCGAATTCGACGACGAGCGGACCCTCCCGGGCCTCGAGCACGGTCAGCGCACCGACCGGTGACATGTAGGGGAACCACTCGATTCGCATCGGCAGAGACCTCTCCCTCGAAATCTACCCCGTCCCGCAGAGGATGGCCAAGACGCCCCACATTCGGTAACATCCCGGGCGTCACCCTTCCGAGGATTCAATGCTGTTTTCGCTGCTCGTGCTGCTGCAACAGACCCCGGCCCCCGCCGCCCCCGTCGTCATCGCGAAGGTCATCGTCCAGCCGGCCGAGGCCGCCATCGCCGTCGGGGATTCCATCCAACTGGTCGCGCAGGCGTTCGACTCGGCCGGCCGGCCGATCGCCGAGTCCGCCATCCGGGTCCGGTGGTTCCAATCCGGGGGGTACTTCGAGGGCCGGGTGGACTCGACCGGTCTCGCGAAGGGCGGGGCCGTGGGCACGCTCAACGCCTCCGCCGTGATTTCACCGGCGGGCGGCGGTCGCCCCGTCCCGGGGTTTGTCCGGGTGACGGTGCTCCCGGGTCCCGCCGCGCGCATCGCGGTGGAGCCGGCCATCGCGTCGCTCTACGTCGGCCAGGCCGTCTCGCTTTCCGGGACGGTCCTGTCGGCCGACGGCGACACGCGCCACGATCCGGTCGAATGGCGGTCCGATCAGCCGGGCGTGACCCGCATCAGTCCGGACGGACGGCTCAGCGCGGTGCGGCCCGGTCGGGCCGTCATCACGGGCCGGGCGGGCCTCGCCAGTCAGACCCTGACCATCGACGTGCGGCCGAACCCCGTGGCCTCCGTCGAGGTCACTCCCGCAACCACCTCCGTGCGTACCGGCGACGTGGTGCGGCTCCAATTCGTGGCGAAGGACCGGAGCGGTCGCGCCGTCGCGGACGCGCACCCCGAGTGGACGCTGAGCCCCGGCAATGCCGAGGTGGACGCCGACGGCGGCTTTGTCGCCGACCTGCCGGGGCACTACCGCGTGGTGGCGACCTTCGCCGGGCGCACCGCCGAGGCCACCATCGAAGCCCGCCCCCGGGATGTCGTCCGTCCCACCACGCTGGTGGGCCGGGTGCCCATCAAGGAGCTCTCCGCGGAGTTCTGGCTCCACCCGGATGGGAAGCACGGCTACCTCTCGACCATCGGCGACCGGATCTATGCGATGGATCTGTCCGATCCCGCGAAGCCGGTCATTACCGACTCCGTCGTGGTCGACGCCCGCACCATCAACGACGTGATGACGACCGAGGACGGCCGCTACGGGGTGCTTACCCGCGAGGGCGCCTCAACGAGGAAGAACGGGATCGTGATCCTGTCGTTCGAGGACCCGGCCCACCCGAGGCCGATCGCTGAATTCACCGAAACGGTGACCGGCGGCGTGCACAGCACCTTCATCTACCGGGGCTACGTCTTCCTGACGGACGACGCGACCGGCTCCATGCGGGTGATCGATATCCGCGATCCGTACCAGCCGAAGCAGGTGGCGAGGTGGGAGACGCCGGGCAGCGATGCCGGCCGGATGCTGCACGACATCGACGTCAAGGACGGACTGGCATATCTGAGCTACTGGAACGACGGCCTGGTGATCCTCGACGTGGGCAACGGGATGAAGGGTGGCAGCCCCGAGAAGCCCGCGTTCGTCTCCCAGTTCAAGTACGACCTCGATGGATTGTACCGGCACGTCGAGGCGGTCGGGGGGCCAGGGTTCATCCGCGGCACCCATACCGCGTGGCGGAGCGGGCGGTACGTGTTCCTCGGTGACGAGGTCTTCCCCGCGAAGGTATCCGCCACGGCTGGGCCCCCGCTGCTCGGACTGGGCCGGGCGTTCGGCCGGCTCCACGTGGTGGACGTGTCCGATATCTCGAAGCCCCGCGGGGTGGCCTGGTACGAGCCGATGGACGGCGGCACCCACAACGTCTGGGTGGCGGGCGACACGCTGTACCTCGGCGACTACCAGGGCGGGCTCCGGGTGCTCGACGTCGCGGGGGAGATGCGGGGTGACCTGCTGCGTCAGGGCCGCGAAATCGCCCACGTCGTGACCGGGGACACGAAGGGGAACACCCCGAACGCCGCCATGGCGTGGGGGGCCATCTACCGGAATGGGATGATCTACGTGCCGGATGTCTTCTCGGGGCTGTGGATCGTGAAGGTCGATTCGAAGGTGGAGGGGGTGCCGTAAGACGGCGGGGCAGATGGGCAGATGGGCAGCAACATCGGTTGATCCGCCCATCCGCCCATCCGCCCATCCGCCCGTCCGCCTGTCCGCCTGTCCGCCTGTCCGCCTGTCCGCCTGTCCGCCTGTAGGCTATCTTTCTTGACCTATGTCGACTGCGCAAAACCTCCTTGTCCGGACCTTCGCCGACCGCGGCGAGGGACTCGCCCACCTGATGATTCGGGCCGGCGAAGCCCCACGCCTGATCGCGGTGGACGATGCGATGGGCTGCCCGATGGACACCGCGCTCGCGGCGCTGGAGTGGACCGTCGCCGTCGGGATCCTGCACGACGACGACCTGCTGCACGCCGGTCGCCTCACGGCCGAGACCGCCGCGGCCGTGATCGAGCGCAAGACGCCCGAGGGCCGGCAGTACGTCTTCCTGGGGCCGCGTCTCGATGCGCCCCCGATGGACGTTTTCGAGGGGGCCGTGCTGTTCGACGAGCCGGGCGTCAAGGCGGTCGAGTTCCGCCAGCATGCGCACGCCCTGGCCCACTTTCTCCGTGCGACAGGCGGCGGCGGCGCCATTCTCGCGATGCTCGGTCGCCGGGCGCCCGAAGTGCGCCACCTCCGCCGCTGGCTGGGCCCGATCCTCCAGGAGCTCGATGCGCCCCGTCCCCTGATCGGCGGCTGGTTCGCCGCCACGGCGGCGGGCTGTCTCTTTGCCTATCCGGAGGGCGAGGCCATTTCCCGTTATATCGAGGTTGGACTCGAACCATGAGCCGTTCCGCCGTCCTGCCTGGCCTGCTCCTGTTGCTCGCCGCCTCTCCCATCGCCGCCCAGACCGTCATCCAGCCCGAGAAGCCGCTCGATCCGGGCCAGGCCGTCACCCGCGCTGGCCTTGCAACGCTGCGCGATTCGTTGAACGGCATCACCGCCGCCGGCGAGCGCCTGGTGCGCGGGGTCGGCCCCACCAGCTCGCCGGCGTGGCTCCAGGCCCGCGCCCGGCATATCTCCGGCGCCTGCACTCGTGCCCAGACGACGATGGTCGCAGCGCGCCCGGTGGTCGAAGGGGGAGCCGATTCGCTTGTGGCGCAGGTCAACGCCCGGCGCACGCTGCTCGCCGCGATGACCGGACTCAACACGACCCTCACGGCGTGCGAGACGTCCTGGAAGGAACGAGCCTCCGCCGCCGACGCCTCGCCCATCCGCGAACAAGGCCCGAGCGAGGTCGAGGCCCTGAAGCAGGAGTTGCAGACTTTCGACAAGAAACTGACGGCCTACGCCTCGACCCAGGGCGTCAAACTCCCCTCGATTGGGAGCGGGACGCCACCGGAAGTCCGCTGACCTTCGGTGGGGAATTGTGGATTCACATTTCCACAACACGTGGAGAGTCGGGCCAGCACGAGGCAGCGGGCAGGGTTAGCCATCCACATTCGAACCACAGAAGATACCGTAACCCGAATAAAGACAGGCACTTGCGAGATTCCTGACGCCCCGTAGATTGGGAGCGTCATCGGTCAGGCCACATCTGGAACCTCGGGTTCCTGGCGTACCTGGCAGATGTGTCCGGATGGGACGTCAGGGGAGGTCGCCGAAGCAACCAAGGGCTCAGGCGGCTGGTGATCCTGGTGAACACCCCAACCGGACAGGTGAAGCCAGTCGCGTGCTTCACCCACCCCGATTTAGCGCCTCGGGGTGCAGTGCGAAGGGTCGGTCCGCGACCCGATCCGACTCGCAGCGCGCGCACCGACGAACCAGGTGGGACGGCCATCCGGCCTGGGGATCGAAGCCGAGGCTCTGCCTCGCCCTACCGAGCGGCGGATCAGCCAACCGGTGGCAGGTGGAAGAAGAACGGCGGCCACTAGGCCCCGACCTCGGGTAGTCGATGTGAGGGACGGCCGTACGGTGAATAACCGGACGGCCGTCTCTGCGTTTATCCCCCCACGTCACGTTGCGCCGGGCTGCTACTCTTGCCCTGCTCCCCAGTCGCTCTTTCCGCGATACGCGCGTCGGCGATCGAGCTGCCAGAGCGTCCGCGCGCTCACCAGGGCGTCGCCCTCGAAATTCGAGGGATCCGCGAGCGCGTCCGCCATGCTCGCCGTCTTGGCGCTCGCATTGTCGGCGTAGTGCAGGACTTCGGCCTCGAGCGTCAGCGGCGGCACCGCGGCGCCGAATTCCAGCCGGCCATGATGGGATAGAATCAGGTGGTGCAGGATGGCGAGCTCGGCCTCGGTGCAGGGCGTCGGGGTCGCAGCGCGCACGCGCCGTTCCAGCATCAGCGTGCCCAGCACGACGTGTCCGTGAAGCGTTCCCGCTTCGGTGGCCTCGAAGAGCCCGCCTTCCCACCGGTAGGCCTCCAGCTTCCCGATGTCGTGCAGCAGGACGCCCGCCAGCACCACGTCCTGCTCCGCGCGACACACGCGGGCGATCGCCCGGGCAATGGTCGCCACTTCCACCGTGTGCTTAAGGAGACCGCCGAGCAGCGCGTGATGCCCGCCCAGGCTCGCAGGGCACGCCTGGTAGCGCTCCCGGAATTCATCGTCCTGGTAGAACAGCGCCAGCGTTCGCGCGAGGCGCGGCCTGGTGATCTCGGCGCGCCAGCCGTCGAGGGTCCTCCAGTATGGTGTGGGGTCTCCGATGGCCGGGACCAGCCGGTCGAGGTCCACGGAGCCCTTCGGCAGCGGCCGAATGGAGGTGACCTTGAGCTGACGCTGGTCGCGATACCGGCCCAGCTCTCCGATGACCTGCACCACGTCGCCCCGGCTGATCCCGGCGATCCTCGGCTGATCCTCGGCCCAGAACGGGGAGGTGGCCAGCCGGCCGGTGCTGTTCCCCAGCAGCAGGATCGTGTGCGGCGTGTCGCCCCCGCGCTGCTCCACCTCGAGCACCAGCAGGGGGTCCTGCACCCGCTGGCCGACGTCGAGCCGGGAGAGGTCGGTGGGTGCCGTCATCTGGGTTCCTGCCGCGGAATCGCCATCAGGCAATTCTAATTGAGCCGCCTCGGTTTGCGCGGTCGCGGGATCGTGACCGGGTCGTTGCGGACCCGTGCCCACAGTCGGCGATCCTTCCGGCATGCGCATCGCACTCGTCACCGACACCTACCTTCCTGAAGTGAACGGGGTCACCACGGTCCTCGCGCGGATGCGCCGGGGCCTCCGGAATCGCGGCCACGCGGTCGAGGTGATCGCGCCGGCCTACCCGCAACCCGGCCCTGACGACGAGGGGGTGACTCGCCGCCCGTCCATCGCGTGCCCGGCCTACACCGCGGCCCGACTCTCATGGCCGTGGACCGGTGCGGTGAGCCGCGGACTCGAGCGATTCGGGCCCGATCTGGTGCACGTGGTCACCGAGGGCCCCCTCGGCAGGCTGGGCCGGCGCCACGCCCTCGCACGCGGGTTGCCGCTCGTCACGTCATTCCACACCGACTTCCCGCGCTACGCGCGCCACTACCTTGGCGCCTGGGCGGTCGGCCCCGCCCGGCTGTACCTGCGCCGCTTCCACGGGGCCGCGCTTGCCATCCACACACCCAGTGAGGTCACTCGGGAGGAGCTGGTGGAGCTCGGCCTCACGCATGCGGTGGTCTGGGGCCGCGGGGTGGACAGCGCCACCTTCACCCCCGCGCGGCGAAACGCCGCGCGACGCCGGCAGCTCGTGGCGGGGGACCGGCCGCTCCTGCTCCACGTGGGCCGCCTCGCGGCGGAGAAGGACGTGGATACGCTCATCCGGACATTCATCCTCCTGCACGCCGTGCTGGGGCAGCGGGCGGCGTATTGTATCGCCGGGGACGGGCCCAGGGCCCGTGCCGTGCGGGAGGCACTGCCCTTCGCCTGGCACAAGGGATTCCTCCCGCGCGAGACCCTGGCCGACCTCTATGCCGACAGCGACGTGTTCGTGTTCCCGTCTCCCACCGAGACCTGCGGCCTGGTGGCTCTCGAGGCGATGTCCTCCGGGCTGCCGGTGGTCGCGGCCGCCGCGGGCGGCGTGCGGGAGAATGTGCGCGACCGCCTCACCGGGCTGCTGGTCCGCCCCGGCGATGCCAGGGCCTTCAGCCGCGCGACCTGCCAGCTCGTCGAGGCGCCCCGGGAGCGGGCGGCGATGGCCCAGGCCGGGCGGGCCTTCGCCGTGGGGCGCGACTGGGACCGCGAGCTCGACGCGCTGACGCCGCTGTATCTGGATGCGATGGAGCAGGGTCGCCAGGCACATCTGGCGGTGAGAGCCGCGGCCGTCCCTCTCGAGGCTGCGTCCGGGCCGGCCGCGTAGCGCGTCTTGCCCTGCGGGATTGGTGCAGTAGCTTGTTTTTCATGAAGCCGCTGCACGTGCTTGTGGTCGAACCGGACCCCGGGCGGCGGGCCGAGCTGAGCGGCCTGCTGAGCGGCGCAGGCCACCGCGCCGTCCCGGTGGGTGGAGGAGCCGAGGCCGCGGATGCGCTCGGGGTCCCGGGACTCGAAGCGGTCCTGGTGGATCTCACGCTGCCGGGACTCGAGATGGGTGCGCTTCGGCGCGCGCTCGCGCCCGACATCGACGTGCCGCCGGATTCTCTGGCGGACGCCGAACGCCGGCACATCACCGCCGCGCTCACCCACACCCGCGGCAATAAGCGGCAGGCCGCCATTCTCCTGGGCATCTCCCGCTCCACGCTCCTGCACAAGATCCGCCGTTACGGGCTCGAGTCGGTGGCGGTGCGCGGTCGCCCGCGCCCCGACTAGCCCGCGGGAACCTTCCGGCGAGTCGAAGTGACCCGGGGTCGTGCCGACCCCCGGGCCCGGTCGTCACCGGTGCCGTCTGCCCGATGGCGTCCGCTCCGGCCGGCCCCGACCGGGCCGCGCGACCGTTTCCTCACGACCCGTATCCTCCCCAGGCGGGACATCACGACCTCCCGCCGTGCCTTCCCCTTGGTGAGCACCCAGCGCGCGTTCGAGAAGCCCATCGTGATGCCGACCGGGCTGAAGATGAGGCGGCGGGTCACGCCTTCCACGACGACGCCGCTCCTCGACGGGCCGGGAGCTCCCCAGACTTGCTGCGTATCGGTGGGCGTCGCCACCGCGATGCTGAGCGAGTCGGCCCCAATGGTGAGCAGTACGACGCGCGACTGCAGGATCGCCGTCATGCGGGCGCGCGCGTGGGCCGCGACCAGGTCGGCCGCGGCCCGCTCAGCGGCGAGGGTGTCGAGGGGCGCCGAGAGGCGTGGGAGCCCGATGCCGAAGATCACCGACACCAGCGTCAGGATGACGAGGACTTCCGTGAGCGTGATGCCGTGGCGCATGGCGCGAGGGTAACGGTCGCCGGTTCGCGCGCCGTCATCCCCGGTATGCGAGCTGCGCCGATCAAACGCGCCCCGGTACTTGCTCCCGCCGGATGGGGCGTCCATACTAGCCACACCCCCAACCGCAGAGGCCGCCGCCGTTGAGCCCCCGGGTGCTCGTGGTGGACGATGAGCCCGCCATCCTGCACGCCATCGAGCGCGCCTTGCGCAGGCGCGGCATCGATGTCGTGGTGGCGGCGGACGCGCGGACCGCGCTCGAGGCGCTCGAGGCCGCGCCGCTGGACGCAGTGCTGCTCGACATCCGCCTGCCCGGCCCTTCGGGCGCCGCGATCGGCGGGGAGATCGCCCGCCGCTGGCCCCGCCTCGTGGATCGCCTCATCTTCATGAGCGGCGACCCTTCCACGGCGATCGATCAGCTGCCGGCCGCGTGCCGCGGCGCGCCCGTCCTTCCGAAACCCTTCGAGCTGCAGCGGCTGTTCACGGAAGTCCAGAAGATCCTGAATCACGTGGACGCCGAAACGCCGCCGGGATCCTCCGCATGACCATCTCCGCCGGCCTGCCGCCGCACGCCGCTCCCGATCCGCTTCTCGCGCTCCGGGGCTACAGCGCGCTGGCGCCGTGGGGGCTGCGCGACCTCGCGGGACTGGCCGGGGCCCTCCTCGACACGGCGAACATCGTGCCCGTGAACGCCGCCGCCCGGGCCCGCCCGAGCGAGCGGACGATCCGCTTCTACGTGGCGCGCGGACTCGTGAGTCCGCCGGAGGGCCGCGGGACGGCGGCGACCTACGTCTACCGCCACCTGCTCCAGGTGCTCGCGATCAAGCTGCGCCAGATGGAAGGCGCGACGCTCGATGCCGTGTTGCAGGAGCTCGGGACCCTCCCCGGCGACATGCTGGAGCGGCGCGTGGCCTCCGCGCTCGGGCCCGACCTGCCGGCGCCGGAGCGCCTGCTGCCCCGCCAGGCGCCCCTCGCCCCGCGGGGCCGGGTCGCGCGGGCCGTGCAGGCCGCGCTCCCGCTCGCGGGCGGGGGGCTCGACGCGCGCCCTTCTTCATGCCGACGCCTCCCGCTCGGGTCCGGCGCGGAGCTGCTGCTCGATGAGCGCCACCCGGCGCTGCGCGCGCCGGGCGGCGAGGCCGCGATCCAGCACGAGGTGGAGCGGATCCTCTCCCGGCTCGCCGCCGACAGCCAGCGCGGCGGCTGAATTTCTCTCTCAATCCAATCCGGAGTCCGGCATGTTCATCGTCTTCTGGATTGTTGTCGCGGTCCTCGTCCTCTGGGTGATCACCGCGTACAACGCCCTCATTTCGCTCAGGAACCGGGTGGCCAACGCCTGGAAGCAGATCGACGTCCAGCTGAAGCGGCGGCACGACCTCATCCCCAACCTGGTGAACACGGTCAAGGGGGCCATGGAGTTCGAGCGCGGGACGATGGAGGCGGTCATCGCGGCGCGGGCCAAGGCGGTCGGCGCCCAGGGCGTCAAGGCCACGGCCCAGGCGGAAGGGGAATTGAGCCAGGCCCTCGGCCGGCTCTTCGCGCTGATGGAGAACTACCCCGACCTCAAGGCGACGGGCAACGTCGCCCAGCTGCAGGAGGAGCTGACCAGCACGGAGAATCGCATCGGATTCGCCCGCCAGCTCTACAACGATACCGCGACCGAATACAACACCCGGCAGATGCAGTTTCCGACCAATCTGGTGGCCGGGCTCGCCAAGGCCACGCCGGCGGAGCTCTGGGAGATCACCGACGGCGGTGAGCGCGCGGTGCCGAACGTGGATCTCACGATGCGCCGTCCGGGTACGTGAGCGACGCCAATCTCTTTGCCCAGCAGGAGGCCAACCGGCGGCGCACCGCCTGGCTCGTCGGAGGCTTCATCCTCTTCTTCGCCTGGGTGGGCTTTGGCGGGGATCTCGGCCTCTACCTGTTAACGGCCGACGCCCCCCCCGAGGCCTACCACCACGTCGTTCCCTTCCTCGGAATCCTGACCACCGCTTTCGCCGCAGGCCTCTGCTGGTACGCCTGGCGCACCGGCCCCCGGCGCGTCCTCTGGTCCGCCGGCGCCGCCGAGCTGGTGGAGGCGGTCACGCCGGAGCAGCGCCAGCTCGTCAATATCGTGGAGGAAATGGCCATTGCGGGCGGCATGCCCCCGCCGAAGATCTGGCTCGTGCCCGATGAGGACCTCAACGCCTTCGCGACCGGCCACCGGGCGGCCGATGCGCACATCGCGGTGACGCAGGGCCTCGTGGACCGGCTCTCCCGGGATGAGCTCCAGGGCGTGGTGGCCCACGAGTTGGCGCACATCCGGAACGAGGACGTGCGGCTCATGACCCTGCTGGCCGGAATGCTGGGCGCGATGGCGCTGGTATCGGATGGGCTCGGCCGCTACCTGAGGATGGGAGGCCGGGTGGGCGGCGGCGGGGGTCGCGGCGGCGGTGGTTCTGGTGGAGGAGGGAAGGGGAAGGGGAATCCGCTCGCGGTCGTGATCCTCGTCGCGTGGGTCTTCACGCTCCTGATCGCGCCGGTGGTTTCGCGGATGCTCGCGATGGCGGTGAACCGGAAGCGGGAGTTCCTGGCGGACGCGACCGGCGCACAGCTCACCCGGAATCCGCGGGCGCTCGCCGATGCGCTCGAGAAGCTGGACCTGGCCGGCTCGCCCACGCGGACCATCACCCGCGGGTCTGCGCACCTCTGCATCGTGGACCCGGCCGAGCGGCGCCTGAGCGACCGGGCGGGATGGCTCGGCGACATCTTCGCGTCGCACCCGCCGATCCGGCAGCGGATCGCGCGGCTCCGGATGATGGCGTTCGAGGCCGCCGAACCGGCCGCCTCGCTTTCACGGTGAGCACCGGGGCCCGGCTCGCGGTCGTCGCCGCGCTCGCCGCGATGGCGATCCTTGTCATCCTCGTGGGCCGCGCACTCTTCCGCGAGCAGGCCCGCCGGTCCACGCTCGCGGCCGTGCATCGCTTCCGCGCCCGGCTCGACCGCTACAAGCTGGTTCGGCGGCCCCACATCAAGCGGGCACTGCTGGCCGACGCGGAGATCGCGGCCGCGGTGCGCGTCCACGCGGCCGCCCACGGCGAGCCCGAGGCCGAGGTGTGGCGCCGGGTCGCCGGGTACCTCGACGAGATCGTGCCCGCGTTCAACGTCCTCTCGTATTACCGCTTCGGCTACAACTTCTCCCGTGCGTTGATCCACCTGCTGTACCGACCCACAATCGCGTACGAAGACGTGGCCGCCCTGGAGCGGATTCCGCGGCGGGACGTGGTGGTTTACCTGATGAACCACCGCAGCAACGCCGATTACGTGGTGGTGGCCTTCGTGCTCGCGCAGGTGGTGAGCATCAGCTACGCCGTCGGCGAGTGGGCCCGCACCTGGCCGCTCGAGTTCCTCTTCAAGAGCTTCGGCAGCTACTTTGTGCGCCGCGGCTACCGCGAGCCGCTGTATCACACGGTGCTTGCCCGCTATGTGCAGCTCATAACCCGGAACGGGGTCACGCAGGGGATCTTCCCCGAGGGCGGGCTCACCCGCGATGGGGCGCTCCGCCCACCCAAGCTCGGCCTGCTCGATTCCATCGTCGGGACCCTGCGGGATCCGGCATTCGACGCCGACATCTGGCTGGTGCCGGTCGGAATCAATTTCGACCGGGTGCTCGAGGACCGCTCGCTCATCCGCGAACGGCTGGTCGGGATGCGGCCGCTGCCGCGTGCCCGGCAGCTGGTGACGGTCGCCTCCTACCTGGGATGGAATTTCGTGCGGTTGGTGACGGGGCGGCTCCGGCGGTACGGCCGCGTGGCCGTGAGCTTCGGCACGCCCATCTCGGTGCGCGGCTGGCTGGCCACCCAGGAGGGCGACACCCTGGCGCTGCCGCGCGAGCAGCGGATGCCGCGGCTGCAGGCGCTGGCCGATCACGCGATGGAGCGGATCGGCGCCGTGATTCCGGTGACCCCCGTGCCGCTCGCCGCGGCGGCGCTCCTGTCGTTTCCCGGGAGCGTGGTGCGGCGGGACGCGCTGCTCGAGCGGATGGACGAGTTTCGGGATGCGCTGCGGGAGTTCAATGCGCGGATCGTCCGGAATGAGCTGACGATCACGGAGGTGTGGGATAGGGCGTGGCGCATGCTCGCCCTCCGGCACCTGGTGCTGGAGCAGGGCCAGGAATACGTGATACTGCCACACCAGCGGCCGCTGCTCGAGTACTACGCCAACTCGATCCGGCACCTGCTGCCCGAGGACCACCACTGGGCGCTCACGCCGGCGCTGGAGAGCGATCCGACGCTGCCGCGCCTGGCGCGGCGGGACGAATTGGCCTAGAAGTCCACCAGCGCCCGCGCGAACGCACCGGGGTCGAGGGGCAGTACGAAGACCGCATCGGCTCCCGCCTGCGCCGCAGCCGCGCCCTCGCCGTCCTGCAGGACCATCAACCTGAAGGCCCGCTTCCCGTTCGGCGGGAGCCCCGCCGGCAGCGCACGTTCCGCCACCACCACGAGGGTCACATCGAACGCGTTCGCCGCGCTGACCAGGGCATCCGGGGAGCCGACCTCATCCGCCGCGAAGTCGGCCTGGCGCAGCAACGACGCGATCACGCGCGCGGTGCCCCGGTCAGGCACCAGCAGCAGCGCCCGGCCCCGTTCCCGGGTGAGCCGGCCGGCGGAGGCGTCGCCGGCCTGCGGCGCGACGGGGTCCGCCGCGTCCGCCGCCGTGCCGGACCGGCGGAGGATCTCCCCGACCCGCTCCAGCATGGTTCGGATGGTTCCGAGCGACTCGACCTGCCCGCCGGTCAGCGGTTCGTCACCGGTCAGCAGCAGCTCGAGCTCGGCCGAGGCGGCCATCAGCGGATTGTTGACCTCATGCTGTAGCGTCACCAGCGCCGCGCCCTCCGCGGCGCGCCGTTCGGCGCGCAGCAGCTCGTGCTCGGCGTTGGAGAGCGCGGCACGGAGCGAGCGGATCCGGCGGATCCGCTCCACGATTTCCGGCAACAGGGTCGGGAGCGCGGCATCCTTGACCAGGTAGTCGTCGGCGCCTGCCCGGAGGGCCTCCGCGGCGAACGCCTCACTCCCGTGCGCCGTCACCATCACCACGGCCGGCGGCTGCGGAAAGGCCCGCAGCGCCGCGAGCACCTCCCGGCCCTGCATGTCGGGCAGGCTCTGGTCGAGGAGCAACACGTCGGCGCGGGCGGCCGCGAGCAGGGCCTGGGCGCCGGTCGTCACGTGCGCGGGCGCGGGGAAGCCGTGCGCGGTCAGGACACCGCTTGCCAGCGTGGCGAGCGCGGGATCGTCATCCACGATCAGGATCCGGAATCCGCTGCGATCAGGCACGGCCCGCCTCCGCTTCCGTCCGGAAGCCCACCCGGGCGAACTTCTCCCACGTCGTCTTGCCCCGCCATGCGTCGAGCAGGCCGCGCATCCGCCAGTAGAGCGTGATGTGGCGGAAGCTGAAGGGGACATTCTCCAGAATCGCATACCCCAGCAGCACCAGCACGTCGCGGCGGCGGCTGAACGGCAGCAGTCCGCGCTGCAACCGGTCGGCCAGTCCGAATCGGAAGCGCCAGGCACCGACCAGGACGGCGAAGAGATTGACCAGCATTCCGTAGCCGAAAGACGCGAGGAAGAAGGCCACCGCGTACGGCCAGTTTACCAGCCGGATGTCGAACACCCACTGCATCATCACGAGGAACAGGAACAGGAAGTATCCCACCACTTCGATGATCGGACCGTAGTACTCGAAGATCCAGAAGCTTGGCAGCGCGAAGGATCCGATCCGGCCGAACTGCTTCCGGAACAGCATGCCGCGATGGTAGTGCAGCGACTCGCGCAGACCACGGTACCACCGGCCGCGCTGCTTCCGCAGTGATTCGAGTGTCTCAGGCACCTCGGTCCACGCGACCGGGTGCGGCAGGAACGCGATGCGCTTGTCCAGCAGCTTGTCGCGCACGAAGCGGTGCAGCCGCACGATGATCTCCATGTCCTCGCACACCGTGCCGGCCCGGCCGCCGATGTACTCCTCGACCACGCGATGGCGCACGAACGGCGTCAGGTAGCCGCCGGCCCGGATGACCGTTTCCTTCTCGAAGACGGCGAAGACCCCGGACAGGATGAGAATCGAGTCGAGGCGGTCGAGCCCGGTCCGCCCGGTCGTGAAGGAGCGGAGGTACTCGACCATCTGGAACCGGGCGAGCGGGTGCTTCGGCAGGCCCACGCTGACGACCCGGCCATTCCGGATCACGCAGCCGTTGGCGATCGCCACCTGTCCGCCGACCGCCACCACGCGCGGATCCTCCTGGATCACCCGCATCAGCTCCTTCAGCGCGCGCTGGTCGAGGATCGAGTCCGCGTCGAGGCAGACAAAGTAGGGCGCCGTCGACGCGTTGACCCCCGCATTGAGGGCATCCGCCTTGCCGGCGTTCTCCTTGTCGATCACGACGAGCCGCATGGCACCGGACGGCAGCGGCGCGGCGGCCTCGTACAGCGCTTTCACCCTGGCCGTGCCGATCGCCTCGCGGTACGGCAGGTCAGTGCGGCGCAGCCGGAACGCCTGCTTCAGCACGTCCAGCGTCTGGTCGGTCGAGCCGTCGTTGACGACGACGACCTCGAACCGCGGGTAATCGCAGTGCACCAGGTTGGTGACCGCATCCACGATGGTGACCTGCTCGTTGAAGGCCGGGATGATCATCGTGATCGGCTTGGTGTAGCCGCTCTCGTCGATCAGGTCGAGGTCCTCCACGAAGTGCCCGGCCACCTTGCGCCGCACCTGCCGCGCGGACAGGGCGATCAGCCACAGCGTATAGGTGTTGTAGAGGATGAAGTAGAAGAGAAAGAACGGTTGCGCCGCGAGGGCCACGACGGTCAGGACGCCGATGAAGGTCTCCCGCATCACGCCTCCGGCAACGCGGCGCGCACCGCGTTCCGGATGGCCGGCAGCGGATCCTCGGCCGCGATCCGGCGGGCGACTGCGTCGCCGAGGACGGCCAGCGTGACCGCCCCCGCGCGCCGGCGGGCCGGATCGGGATCGGCCGCCATGCGGCGGAGCGCCTCCCGATCCATCACATCCGCGGCCGCGGCGGCGAGCAGGGCCCGCGGGAGGTCCGACGGAATCGTTTCGGTTTCGCCTCGAAGGAGTCCGGCCACGACCGCGGCAGCCCGAACTTCCGGTTCGGGATCCGCGGTCAGCGTCTTCAGCGCGCCGGCGGAGTCGAGCCCTGGCCGGGCGAAGCCCAGCGCCGTTTCGCGGCGCACCGCCGGATCCGGATCCGTCACCAGTGCGGCCAAGCCGTCCGCGCGGCCCGCCGCCACCCAGGCGCGGGCGGCCGCGAGCCTCACCGGGACCACCGGATCCTGCGCCAGCCGCCCGAGCAGGGCGGCATCGATCAGCTCCGGCCGGTGCTGCCAGAGCTCCGCGAGTGCCTGCCGCACCTCGGGGGCCCGGCTCTGCGCCATCGGCGGCAGCAGCGACGGAAGCCGCGGATGGTGGATGTACCGGGCGACCCGGGCCGCGATGACCAGCTCGCGGCCGCCGAGCCCGAGGCCGAGCGTCAGGTCCACGAAGGTGTCGAAGCTCGACTCCGCCTGGGTCGCCACCGCCTGCAGGACCACGGGGTCGTCGTCATCCGGGCGCAGCATCTTCATCAGATTCGGGAGGGCGCGGTCCGGCGCGATGCGGCCAAAAAGCGTCACCGCCGTGCGGCGCACCGTCGCGTTCGGATCGGAGAGCGCACGGGTGGCTGCCTGCTGGAGCTCGTCCGCGTCCAGCATCCCCGCCACGGCCAGGAGACCAGCGGCCCGGACGTCGGGGCTCGGATCGCTCCGCACCACCTGGAGCAGCGCACCGCGGCTCCGGTCGCCTTGAAACGCGCGAAGCCCGCTGATGAGCCGCAGCCGCTCCGCCGGATCGAGGACTCCTCGGATCCCCTCGGTGAGCGAGGCCTCCATCTGCTCCCGGGTCCGCGCGCCCAATGCCTGCAGTTCGACGTGTCGCGAGTCGCCCAGGCGCTGCGCCAGCAGCCGATAGCCGGCATCGCTCTTGATCCGCTGCCCCAGGAGCTCCCGGAGGGCGCGCTCGTCCGCCATCTCCACGATGCGGGCGACCATGCTCTCCTGCTCGTATGCGCCGAGCGCGAGCACGGCTGCCGCGCGGACCTCCGCCGGCGCCTCGGGCCGGCCGGCGGCGAGCAGGGCGACCTCGCCCCCCGGCGTGCGCAGCAGCCCGGTGGCCAGCGCGGCGCGCTCCCGGACCGAGGTGGCGGGATCGTTCTGCAGCAGCGCGAGCAGCGCCGGCCCGGCCTCCTTGCACGCCTGCCGCGCGAGGCCATCCACAGCCAGTGCCCGCACCCGCTCGTCCGGATCCTCGAGTCCCTGCATGAGGTGGCGGACCGCGTCGTCCCCGCCCAGCCGGCCGAAGGTCTCGGCGGTCGCGGCGCGGACCGCCGGGTCCGCGTCCTTCCAGAGCGCGCCGAGCACGGCTGCGGCCCGCGGCACCCGCAGCTGGGCGATGGTGTGGACCACCGCCAGCTTGCTCGCGCTGTCGCCGGCCTCGATGAGCAGGTCGAGCAGGGAGGGAATCGCGTCCAGGTCGAGCCGGGCCACCGCGCCGGCGATCGCGTCGCGCAATTCAGGCGCGGCTCCGGGCAGGTGCTTGAGCAGGACCGGTACGGCGCTTCGATCGCCCAGGCGGCCGAGGGCCCGCACGGTCTCGCGCCGTACGGCCGGGTCGGTGTCGCCCAGCAGGGTGAGCAGCGTCGGCGTGGCCTCCCGGCATCCGGCCTCGGCCGCACCCTCGGCCGCCGCCGCGCGGACCGTGGGCTCGGGGTCCTTGAGCAGGCGGATGAGATCGGGCGCCGCGCCCGTCGCCTGGGTGAGACCGAGCGCGAGTGCCGTCGCTGCCCGCACCTCGGGCTCGGGATCGCTGGTCCGCGGGCGGATGGTGTCGGCAAGGTCGGCTCCGCCCAGCTGGCCGATCAGACTCATCGCGCTGGCGCGGACGTGCTGGTCGGTATCCCCCAGCCCCTCCAGCGCGGCCGAGACCCCTTCGGCCAATCCGAGGGCGCGTAGCGTGTCGAATGCCGAGGCGCGGATGCCCGGCTCCTCGTCGTGCAGTGCGGCGTGGACCAGCTCCGGGCCCAGGTCGCGCCGCCCGGCGCGCCGGATCGCCTCGAGGATGGTGCCGCGGACCCGGGGCGAGCGGTGCAGCAGGGTCTCGGCCAGCAGCTCGCGCGCGCCGGCGAGGCCGAATTTTGCGAGGGTCTCGGTTGCCTCAGGCGCGTGCTCGCCGCGTTCGAGGAGGCCGATCAGCCGCGCCGGCACCTCGAGCCGCTCGAGCGCCACGGCTGCCCGGATCCGGATCTCCGGATCGGGATCGTCGAGCGCCATCAGGAGCGGTCCCTCGGCGTGGCCGCCGATCTGTTCGAGGGCCTCGACGCTTCGCATGCGGACCCACCAGGCCGGGTCTCCGAGCGCGCGGACCAGCCGGTCGATGACCTCGGGGTCGTTGAACTGGCCGAGTGCCTGGGCGATGCGGGCCCGCACGAACGGCGCGGGATCGCTGAGCAGGTGGTCGATCAGGTAGGTGACGGCCCGGCGGTCGCCGATCTGGCCGAGCGCGGAGGCGCTCTTGGCGCGCACCTCGTCATCGAGGTCGTTCAAGGCCCGTACCAGCGTCGGGAAGGCGCGGAGCGCCTTGACCTCGCCGAGGATGCTCGCCGCCCACGCCCGCGCGGGGTGGCGCACGGGATCCTCGAGGAAACCGATCATCGGCTCGACGACGAGCGGTCCGTGGCGCTGGAGAATGTCCGCGATGCGCGGCGCGAGCCACCCCTCGGATTTCTTGAGCGCCTCGACCAGCGGGGCCACCGCACGCGGATCCGCGATGCGTGCCAGGGCGCGGAGCGAGATCTCCCGGACGTCCGCGTCCTCAGTCCGGGTTGCCTCGATCGTCTGCAGCAGTGCCGGAACGGCCTTGGCGTTGCCCACCCGGCCGAGCAGTTCCCCCGCGAATGCCCGCTCGCGCCACTGCGTCGCGGTGCCCAGCTTGGCGACGTACTTGTCGACCAGCCCGAGGCGGTCGTAGGCGTCGAGCAGCCAGGCGGGGCGCTCGGTCGCGCCGCGCGCCTGTTCCTCCAGCACCGCTTCGAGCGCCTCGAAATCGCGGAGCGTGGAGAGATCGCGAAGGGCGGGCTCGAGCAGGGCACGGTCGCGCGTCGCCAGGCCCGCGACGAGATCGCGATAGAGGCCCTTCCGGTAGGCGAGCTGGCGTTCCAGACGATTCAGATAGGTTGTGTAGAGCAGCCACACAAGCACGGCGACGAGGCCGACACTCGCCATGACCGCGGCGACGACGAGAATGATCTGGAGTTCGTTCACTACAATTGGTATCCCGCGGCCTGCAGGGTGCGCTCCAGGAAGCGGCGCTGGTCGGGATCGTCGTCGATGACGAGGAGCAGTTTGGCCATCGAGTCAGGCGGCGTCGCTGTCGTCGAGGAACACCAGAGTCGACCGGCGCTTCACCACGGCCTCCAGCGCCGCGAAACTCCCCGGGTCGATCATCGTCCCGCAAAGGTCGCGCAGCCGCTCGATGGCGAACTCGGCGGGCATCTTTTCCTGGTAGGGCCGGGAGGTCGTCAGCGCGTCATAGACTTCGACCATGCCGAGCACGCGTGCCCCGGCCGGAATGGCGTCGCCTGCCAGCCCGTCGGGGTATCCCGAGCCGTCCCACCGTTCGTGATGGCCGCGCACGATCGCGATGGCCCGGCTCAGGTGGTTGAGCGGCGCCAGGATCTGGGTGCCGATCAGCACGTGTTCCTTGACGTGCCCGTACTCATCATCGGTGAGGGGGCCCCGCTTGTTGAGGACGGCTTCCCGGATCCCGATCTTCCCGATGTCGTGCAGCCGTCCCGCCGTGCGAATCGCCTCGATCTCATCATCGGCCAGCCCCAACTCGGCCGCCACGATCGCCGAGAGCTCGGCCACGCGGGCCGAGTGCCCCCGGGCGAAGGGGTCCTTGGCCTCCAGCGCGTTCACCAGCGCTTCGAGCGTCGCGACGGTGACCCGCTCGAGCGATGCACGTTCCCGGCGGAGTTCCGTCGCCCGGACGGCCACCTCCTCCTTGAGCCACTGATGCAGCTGGGTGGTCTCGAGAATGGTGGTGCGGCGGCGCAGTGCGCGTTCGACCGCGCGCGCCAGGTCGCCCAGATCGATGGGCTTGATGAGGTACTCGAAGGCGCCCCGCTGCATGCAGAGCGCGGCGGTCGTGGCGTCATTGACCGCGGTGAGCATCAGGATGGCGAGGCTGGGCTCGATATCGAGGAACTGCGGCACCAGATCGAGGCCGCTCGCCCCCGGCATGCGGACGTCGAGCAGCATCGCGGCCACCTTCTGGCGCCGGAGCAGCTCGAGCGCCTCGGCGCCGCTCCCGGCGGTGGCAACCTCGTAGCCCTGGAGGACCAGGAACTTCTTGAGGGCCGTACGAATCGGCTCGTCGTCGTCCACCACGAGCACCGAGACCGGCCCCTCTGAGATCGGCATGGGGGGAATGCCTCCTGCGTTAAACTAGCGGGTCGGCGGATCAGGAGGACGACGGCACGACGGCACGACGGTCGGTCCATCCGACCGTTCACCCAACAAATTCCGCTTCCACCCTCTCCGGTACCAGCCCCGCCGCGAACGCCCGGTCGAGCAGCAGTTGCACCGCCGCGCGGCCGCGGGGGCCGTAATCCACTGTCCACTCGTTCACGTACATCCCGACGAACGTATCGGTACGCTCGTCGCCGATACCGCGGTTGAACTGTCTGGCGTGCTCGAGCGCCGGCCGCCGGTGCGCCAGGCCGTATTCGATGCTGGCCCGCAGATCGCGCGCAACCTGCGCCACGATCGCGTCGCCCAGGTCGCGACGGACCACGTTGCCCCCGAGCGGCAGGGGCAGGCCGGTCTCGCGCAGCCACCAGGCACCGAGGTCCTCCCACAATTGCAGTCCTTCATCGGCGTAGGTCAACTGCCCCTCGTGGATGAGCAGCCCCACGTCGACCTCGCCGCGATGCACCGCCGCCTCGATCTGGTCGAACGGCATCACGACCGGGGTATGCTCCGGCTGGTAGAGCCAGAGCGTCAGGCAGGCCGTAGTGAGCTTGCCTGGCACGCCGATGCGCAGCCCGCGCAGGGCAGCGCGCGGGTCCGGCGGCGCCGCGGTGTTGGAAACCAGGCGCGGCCCGTATCCGTCCCCCATCGAGGAGCCGCTCGACAGCAGCGCGTAGGTGCGGTGCAGGTAGGCATAGGCGTGGATCGAGACGGCAGAGACTTCGAGCTCACCGGTGAGCGCGCGCCGGTTGAGCGATTCGATGTCGGACAGCTCGTGCTCGTACCGGAGATTGCCGGTGTCGATCTTCCCTTGCGCCAGGGCGTAGAACATGAACGCGTCGTCGGAATCGGGGCTGTGCGCGACGTGAATGGTTCGGGTCAATGGTTCTCCGCTTCCTTCTTGAATTCCGTCATCAACTGCGGGTGATCGAGGTACTCCGGCCGATCCTTCCGGGCGGTCTCCGCGTCGTACTGGCGCAGGAACGCGGCGAACTGGCGATTCCGGGCCGTCGTATCGCCGCTCAGCCCTGCAACAGTGCCGCGGAGGACGGGCACGAACAAGTGGGTCGGATCCCGCCGCTCCATCGTATCGGCCAGCGCGAGCGCCCCGGTGAAATCGCCGATCTGGATCGACACCAGTGCCGCGTGGAAGCGGGCGTCGGCGTCGATCTCCGCGGAATCGAGCTGCGCGTACGCCCCGAGCGCCATCGGCGAGAAGTTCACGATCGTGGCGCTGTCACCTTCGGCGCCCGCGCGCATCAGCCGGTCGAACAACCGGTCGAAGCGCTCGCGCGGGGTCATCTGGCTGATATCGGTCGTCGCCGCCGGGCTGATGCCGGCGGACGGCGCGCCCACGTTGCCCATGTCGGGCACGACCGGAGCGGGTGCGTCCCGCATCACCTTGAAGAGCACGAGCCCGACCAGGCCCGCCGCACAGACTCCCGCGACGATCCAGGGCAAGCGGTCCCCGCCAGTCGGCGCCGGCTGCGCGGCGAGCGGCTCGCCGCAACGATGGCAGAAGCGCGCCTC
The DNA here is from genome assembly GCA_963817575.1 of uncultured Gemmatimonadales bacterium. Taxonomy (GTDB): domain Bacteria; phylum Gemmatimonadota; class Gemmatimonadetes; order Gemmatimonadales; family GWC2-71-9; genus DASTCF01. Next base: position 659,522 of record CAWFOY010000007.1, on the reverse strand, counting down.
CCGGCGGACCGTCGCCTGACAGCGCGGGCAGGCTGCTGGGGTGAGCGCCTGGCCGCACCGGGCGCAGAACGCCCCCTCGGCGGCGGCTCCGCATGCGGGACAGACCGGTGAATCGGCAGTCATGGCCCACCAATCTAACCGACCTATCGCCGGCCGGTCATCCGCAACCGCTGGCGTCGGATGGCGAAAGTCATTACCGTGGGGGCATCTTGGAGGAGCGCCCATGGCACAGCCGCAGCATCCCCTATCCGCCTCGCTGCCGGACACGCCTGCCGCCCGTCATCTTGGCGACCTCGCCAGGGGGGATGAGCGCTGGAGCGTCTACCTTGAGACGCGGCCGCAGGGCAAGACCGTCGCCGGCCGGATCCACTTCGTCGCCGATGCCGACCGCCGCTCATCCGCCTGGATTCTCCTCGAGTGGAGTGAACAAGACGTCCTCAACCGGTTCAACGAGTTCAGCGCCGTCGAGCTCTGGAGACTGGTGGAGAGTCTTGGGTGACCATTGCTCGCGGGGCCGCCGGGGCCCCGATCGCCTTCCTGCTCGATCTCGATGGCACGCTCTACACCGAAACCGGTCCCGTCACCGGGGCGGTCGAGGCTCTCGCGACGCTCAAGCAGCGTCGCGTGCCCTTTCGCTGCATCACTAATACCACCCGCCGCCCGCGTGCCGCCATCGTCGATCGGCTCCGGAATTACGGCTTCAACATCCAGTCCGGAGATGTGTTCACGGCTGTGCTCGCCGGCGCCGAGATCATGCGGGGGCGGGGATTCCACACGGTGGCGCCCTTCGTGGCGGAGCCGACGCTGCCGGATCTCGGCGAGTTCGACCTGGTCGGCGGAACCGCCCGCCGCGTCGCCGGGACCGTCCGGCCGGACGCCGTGCTGGTCGGCGACCTGGGCGATCGCTGGACCTACGCGCTCCTGAATGAGGCGTTCCGGTACCTGATGGCCGGCGCCGACCTGATCGCCCTCTCCCGGGACCGGTACTGGATGCGAGGTGACGGCCTGGCACTCGATGCGGGTCCTTTCGTCGTCGGGCTCGAGCATGCGAGCGGCGCGGAGGCCACCGTCGCGGGCAAGCCGAGCGCGGCGTTCTTCGCGGCGGCGGCACGGAGTCTCGGCCTCGCCGAGGAAACCCAATCCTCCATGGCGGTGGTCGGCGATGACCTCTGGTCCGATGTCGACGGCGCGCAGCGCGCGGGATTCCAGGGGTGGCTGGTGCGCACCGGGAAGTTTCGCCAGGAAGTGCTCGAGAGCAGCGGCATCCGTCCGGACCGCATCCTGCAAAGCGTCGCCGAGGTTGTGGCGCCCGCGTAGGGGCGTCGCACCGCTGGGGTTCGTCCTGCCGCGCCCGATCCTATCCGCCCTGCTGCTCGCCGTCGCTGCAACCAGCCTCCCAGCTCAGGAACGGGCGGACAGCGCGATCGGCCCCGTCATTCGCGGCATCGAACTCCGGCGCCACGACGTCTACGACGAAGCCGAAGCCGTCTCGTGGTTCCCGCGGCTCGCCAACTCCCTCCACATCAAGACCCAGCCGTACGTCATCCAGCGTGAATTCCTCTTCTCGCCGGGGCAACCCTACGATTCGGTGCTCGTCGCGGAAACCGGCCGGAATCTCCGGTCGTTGGGCCTGTTCCGCGACGTACGGATCGACTCCGTGCGCACCGACTCCGGTCTCGTGGTCCGGGTGACCACCCAGGACGGATGGACCACCAGGCCGGAAGTGAGGTTCCGCAGCGTGGGTGGCGACGTCATCCTCGGCTTCCAGTTCGTCGAGGACAACTTCCTGGGCACCGCGACCAAGCTCGGGGTCGGATACGCCAATGACCCGGATCGGAGCACCCTCGCGTTCGAGTTCCGCCAGCCCCGGCTACTCAGCCGGAAGGTCGGCCTCGGCCTGCACTACGAGGATCGCTCCGACGGGCAGGTGGCGTTCGGCGTGCTCGAGCAGCCGTTCTACTCGATCGCGAGCGCCTTCGGCTTCCGGGTGGACGGAGAGACGCGCGACGAGACCGTGTACCAGTATCGGGGTGGGAGCACCGACGCAGTGGACTCGCTCGACAGGCGATATGTCGCCGTGCGCGGGACGGCGGCCTGGGCAGTGAGCCGGCCGGCGAAGGGGTACCTCCGTGCAGGCGTCGCCGGGCAGGTCCGCCGGGATGATTACTTGCCCGCGGAGGTGAACGCGGACCTCGCTAGTACCGTGACCGCCACCGTCGGCCCCTATGCGGAAATCTCCTGGGCCCACTACCAGGAAACCGAGGGCTTCGTCACCTTCTCCCGGACCGAGGACATCAACCTCAGCACCACCTTCCGCCTCGGCGCCTACGTGGCGCCGGAAGCCTGGGGGTATCAGCGCACCGGCATCGGTCCCGTGGCCGAATTCAGGACCGGGGCAGCGTTCCCGGGCGGATTCCTGATTCTCGACGCCATCGCCGATGGCCTCTACACGGCGGCCGGGCTGGATTCGGGTGGGGTCGTGCTGAGCGGCACGGTGGCCTGGCGGAGCGACTCGAATTCCCTGCTCACGCTCCACGCCGATGGCGGCTTCCTCAAGAACCCGCTGCCTGGCGAGGAGTTTGACATCGGGCTCCGGAACGGGCCGCGAGCGTTCGGCATCCACAGTTTCACCGGCGACCAGGCCTTCTTCACGACGGCCGAGTATCGTCGCCTCCTGCTGCCGCGGGTGGCGGGGCTCTTCGCGGTGGGGCTCGCGGGCTTCGTGGACTACGGCGGGGCGTGGTGGCGGGACGAGCTCCGTCGCACCGGGACCGACGTCGGCGTCGGACTCCGGTTCGGATTTCTCCGGTCTCCGATCGGCGACCTGGCCCGGATTGACGTCGCCTGGCGGTTCGCGAACGACGCCAAGCCCGATGGCGTCGTGCTCGCGATCGGCAAGGGATTCGCGTTCTCGCTCAGCGCCAACCGACCCCGCCGCTGAGTCCGCTGTCGCGGGCGACGCTACCCATGTAGCTTCTCGTTCTCCCTATCATTTCCGGAGTCCTGATGTCCGAGCCTGTCCCCCAATCGGTGGCACCCGCACCGCCCCCGCGCGGCCTCCGGCGAAAGACCAAGCTCATCCTGCTCGCCATTCTCCTCGCCCCGGTCCTGGTCTTCACGCTGTACACCGTGTCTGCGCTCTCGATCGATTACTCCGAGGGGGAACGCGCCGGCATCCTGCAGAAATTCTCGCGGAAAGGCTGGGTCTGTAAGAGCTACGAAGGAGAGCTTGCAATGACCACGGTGCCGGGGGTGGCACCGGTCATCTGGGAATTCAGCGTGCGGGAGGAAGCCGTGGCCGATGGGCTCCGCAAGGCGATCGGCAAGCCGGTGGCGCTCCATTACCGCGAGCACCGCGGTGTCCCGACCAAGTGCTTCGGCGAGACCCGCTACTTCGTGGACGGTGTGATCATCCGCTAGCGCGAAGCCGCCGCGCCCGGAGGAGCATCCGTCCGTACTGGGCGTGGAGACAGGCGACGCCGGTCACCAGGGCGATCGCGCCGACTCGAGTGAGAGCCGGGCTGCCGGCCAGGATTCCTGCCACCATCCCTGCCGTGCCCAGCGTGAGGCAGGTGAGTGACGCCCGCACGAAGGCTGGCGGCGTCAGCACCTGCAGGGTGGGCCCACCCGTCAGTTCCTTCTTCGGGCCGAACCAGTTCATCCAGGTCAGGAACGGCAGAATCTTGAGCATCACTCCGACGATGTAGAGGACCAGCCACAGGATTCCCAGCAGCGCGTATGCCGTCTCCACGCGGACGCTCCCTCTTCCCGCCACGATCACGCCGCCGAGGACCATCGCCCCCAGCAGACTCACCAGCGCCGCCGCGACGTGGCCCAGCGCGGGATCGATGCGCCCCGACTGGGCGTGCCGGAAGTAGGTGCCGAGCTGGACGATGCAGAGGGCCGCGCTGAGGAGCAGAAGGACGCCGGCGCCCTGCCGCACCGGGCCCAGCGGAACGAAAGCGCCGGCCGTGAGCAGCGTCAGCCCGACAAGCCCGAGCGGGCCGATCCACCGCAACGGCCAGGTGGGCGCCGTTGTTGCCTTGAGAAACGCCGCGAGCATCCAGCTGCCGACGCCCACCGCCGTGAACGTGCCAAAGCCGAGAGCCGCCAGGTGGAAATGGGCGACGATGATCCCCATGCGGTCCACCGCCCACCAGCCGAGCGCCTCCCCGATGCGCGCGAAAGCCAGGAGGAGCGCCGTGCCGAGCGCGATGTGCGCGGCCGCGACGTAACGCCCGACGATCCTGCCGCGCGTCGCCTTGCGGCGCTGCGGCAGCAGGTTCCATGAGACGCCGAACACCCCGGCGAAGAGCAGCAGCCACGCGAAGCCGAGCAGGGCGGGGCGCCAGAACCAGAATCCGGCGACGAGGGCAGCAGTCCCCGTCACGTGTGCCGCGAAGCTCAGGTGGGCGACCCGCACGCTGCGCAACTCGACGCCGAGCGCGCCGGGAAAGAACTGGTAGAGGGCGCCGAAGATCGTCGTGGTGACGACGCCGAGGGTCAGCGCGTGGGTCACGGCGAGGACGTGCGGGGTGAGGAAGCTCCCGGCGGCGAGATCGGGCGCGATCACGACGAGGCCTCCCGTGCCGAGCAGGAGCCACACGAGCGCCGCGCCGAAGTGCTCGGCGGGCAGGACGAACGGCGGTGGGTGGGCCGCTCCTGTCTGCGGTAGTGCTCGGAGGCCTTGGCGGATCGCTGTCATGGGCCGGAAACTACTCGGCCGGGCACCGCGCCGCGTGGGCGGCCCGCTGGTGCAGGGTCTTGCCCCGTGATAAACTTCGTGCGCAACCCGGCGCCGTAGCCAAGTGGTAAGGCAGAGGTCTGCAAAACCTCCATGCGGCGGTTCAAATCCGCCCGGCGCCTCTTGTCCCGTAACGACTTAGGCCCTCCAAGAGGAGGGCCTTTCGTCTTCTGCCATAGGTTTTGCCGTAAAAGCGAACTGATGATAGCGGCTATCAAGCTTGGTAGCTTACCCCCACCTGCACCGCCGAGTACATTCCTCCCGTTACCCCTTCACCATACGCTCATCACGATTGGACGACCCACTTCAAATCACAGCAAATAAGCTGTAGCCACCGTCGTACATGTCGGTCGAACCGACGTTCGTGGGAGGGCGAAATGCGGCATGGGAGCTTGCTACTGGTCGCGGGTTTCACGGCAGCCACTCTCACGGGGTGCAGCGACTTGCCCCAAGCCCCAGGTACGGATGACGAGCTCGCGGCACTAAAGAAGCAAGCGAGTCCGACAGTTGCGACGGGCATGGGCCCATTCGAGGGGGAGTCCGGATGTAGTGAGGGTCTCTCGGGCTTCTACTATTCCGCAGCGTTTGACGTAAACGCGGATGGCACAGCCGTCGGCTATACTGGGTGCGTCGCGGGGGAGTCCCTCACCTTCCGTTGGTCCGAGCTCCAGGGCATGGAGCAACTGGCCAATTTCGCGGGCGGGTACCCAATAGACCAAGCCCAGAGCATCAACAAGCGCGGCACTATTGCCGGGGTCGACCTCGGTTGGGCCACCGCTCCCAATCCAGCCCCACGGCCCGTCCTCTGGACAGTCACCAACACTCGAATCGACCTCGTGGCGGCGACCATATGTGACCCGCCGCAACCCGCGTGCAGCAGCTTTCCGAGCAGTCCGCTCATCAACGACAACGAGGTTGTGGCCGGAACGTACATTGACCTTGCTTACCGATGGACGGCTGCGACGGGTCTCGTCCACTTGCCCATTCTTGGTGCGCGGGTACCAACCGCCATCAATTCCCATGGCGACATCCTCGCCGGCGCCGCCCTGCTACGCCATTCTGGCCTCCTGCTGGAAATCTCCGGTATCGGGCCGACCAGCATGAACGACAAGCTCGAGATCGTGGGCTCTTCGGGGAACTGGCCGAACGACACCGCGGCGATGTGGACTCAAGGGAGGGGCGTGCAGCCGCTCGGTACGCTGGGCGGCACGTTCAGCTTGGCTTACGACATAAATAACAAGGGCGAGGTAGTCGGCGCGAGCACAAATGCGGCTGGAGAGATGCGGGCGTTCTACTGGACCAAGTCACGTGGCATGGTCGATCTCGGCCCTGGAATCGCGTATGCGATCAGCGATGCAGGCCACATGGTTGGTGTCGCGCCTAGCGGGATCTTCCCGCCTGATCTTTTTGGTGCCGAGCTTTGGCAGGCAACTCTATGGCGCGGCACCGCGGGCGTTCAGCCGACCGCGGTCCTAGCGCGTGCGGGCAGAATGCAGACCAGCCGCGCCAGCGATTGTTTTGATGACGAGCTGAACTGGCAATCAAAGTCGCGGATGCTTCGCTGTCTGGCGGAACGATAGGATAGATGAACGTTGGGCAGTTACCCCTTGAGCGACGCATGACCTGGGGTACGAAGACAGCTCGTCAGCCGCAAGCCACTTACGCTGGGCTGGAGCAAGCCCGAGCTCCTGGCAGTCGAGTGGACCCTGGAGCGGGTGGCGCGAGGACGATGTTGCGGCGAAGAGGTTACCGACGCGCGCATTAGCGGATCGGTCTTGAACTGCCACAATTGAACGAAGGGACTGCAAAACCTCCATGCGGCGGTTCAAATCCGCCCGGCGCCTCTGGTTCTGCAGGTATCCGGACCCTCCGCAAGGAGGGTCTTTCGCTTAACAGGCTTGATAGCTGGCGGCCGGACGCGCTGCTGGCGTAGTATTCGTCGTGACATCGCGCAACACGGAAAGCGACTGTGCCTTCACACCGTTCGTTCTCAGGCATCCTGCTCCCCGGCGTTCTGCTCCTGGCCTCCTGCGACGAGCAGGTGCCGTTCAGTCCGGAGAATTCGCTCTGGGCGCCAGCGCACCCCGTAACCTTCATGACCAGGATTGAGGGTACCGATCTCGGCACCCTGGGTGGGCAGGCCAGCTACGCGCAGGCGATCAACAAATGGGGAGCGGTGGTCGGCTATTCCAACACGGCCTCCGGTGACGTCCATGCGTTCCGCTGGACCGCCTTCGAAGGCATGGTTGATCTGGGCACCCTGCCCGGCGATGTCGCCAGCGGAGCCGTGAGCATCCTGACGACGGGTCGAATTCTTGGCTGGAGCCGGTCCGCCACCGGCACCAGCACGCCCGTCACCTGGGACAGGGGTGACCGGATTCAGCGGCTCGACATTCCACCGCTCCCGGATGCCGAGGCAGGGATGGTGCCGACCGACTTCAATGATCGGGGCCAGGTCATCGGCTATGCCATCACGCCAGCCGGGCAGCGTGGCTGGTTCTGGTCCAAAGCGTCCGGGACGGTGGACCTCGAGGCGGACATTCCGAGTTGTCTTGAGAACTATCCAAGCGCGATCAACATCCACGGCCAGGTTGTCGGCGGGTATTGCGTGCCCACGATCGGATGGCAGCATGCGTTTCTCTGGCAATGGGGCAGGGGCTACACCGATCTGGGGATCGTCGGCGAGGACATCGCCAACACGATCCTGGTCGGACTCTCCCTGAACGATTTCGGTCGGGTGGTCGGCTGGATCAGCACGCTGAGCTTCAACTCGGCGTATATGTGGTCGGAGGCGGAGGGATTCACCCTCCTTCCCAGCTTCGGCGGGCTCGCGTATGCCACGGGGATCAACAAGCACGGCGTTGCGGTTGGGGCAGCGGGAGGGGGCATCTCGAGCGAGCCGATCCAGGCGGTGGCGTGGCCGTCTGTTGATGACATGGTCAGCCTCACCGGGGCCTCTCCCAATGCGAGCGTGGCTACCGCGGTGAACGATCGGGGGCAGGCCGTCGGGTGGCTCAGCCTGGACAACAGCGGTTCGAACCATGCGATGCTCTGGGAGATCTCGAGCGCGGCGGTTCAGACGGCCGTCGCGGAAACCGCTCCACCTCAGGCGGAGATGGAGCGCGGTGACGCCCGGCCGCTCGGCCGGACAGCCGAGTCCTGCCTCTCGGATCAGAATGCCATCGCCTCCAAGGCGAGACTCATGCAGTGCATCCTTGAGAAGATGTAAGGCACATCCGTCAGCGGCTTCGCGCGCCCCATCGGCAGGTGGCGCGCGAACCAGTCAGTCGCTAAGATGGTCCCGATGACTGATCTTGCCCCCTGCCGCCCGATTTGATGACCCTCCCGCCGGCCGCCACACCACCAGCTCGCTTCGCCAACGTGGCCGGCACTCTCACCGCCAGCGCCCGACGCGTTCGCGACACCGTCCTCTCACTCGGTAGCGACGAGCAGGCCCTGCTGCTGGTGCTGGCCGGTTGCATCGGCGCCGCGGTCGGCGTGGCGGTCGCACTGTTCTACCGGCTCATCGACGTGGTTCAGAATCTCGTGCTGGTGGGCGCCATGCGCGCGCCGGTACCACCCGTGCTTCTCCTCCCGGCATTCGTCGCCCTGGGGTTGCTGGGCGCGCGTGCACTGGTTCGGTGGATTGCCCGGGACTCAGATGCCGAGAATATCCCCGATGTCATGTATCGGGTGAGCGTGAAGGGTGGCGTCATCCGCCTCGGGCCGGTGCTCGGCAAGACGGCGGCCGCCGCGCTCCTGATCGGAACCGGTGGTTCAGTCGGCGCGGAAGGGCCTGTGGTCGTGCTCGGTGCCGGCGCCGCGTCGAAGGTCGGGCGGTTCCTGCGCTCCTCGCCGCACCGGCTCCGGACGCTGGCCGGCTGTGGCGCCGCGGCGGGCCTCGCGGCCGCGTTCAACGCGCCGATCGCCGGGGTCATCTTCGGGCTCGAGAAGATTGCAGGCACCACCGGCGGCGGAGCGTTCGGTCCCTACGTCGTTGCAAGCATCCTCGCCGCTACGGTCGGCCGGGGCATCTTCGGCAACCACCCGGTGCTGGTGCTGCCCGCGACTTACAGCGTCGGCAGTCCATGGGAGCTGATGCTGTACGCGGGTCTCGGCCTCCTGGCGGGTGGCGTTGCGGTGCTGTACACGCGGATCGTGTGGCGGACTCAGGAGATCTTCGCCGGGCTGCGTCACGGTTGGGTGAAGATCGTGCTGGCCGCCCTCGCGATTGGCGGACTCGACCTGCTCTTCCGCCAGGATCTGTGGGGACACGGCCATCAGAGCGTCGACCTGGGGATCGTGACCCAACGGACCGCGCTCTTCCTGACCGGGCTGGCGCTGGCGAAGCTGCTCGCAACGGCCATCACCCTCGCCGCCGGCGGCGCCGGTGGTGTATTCACGCCCGCGCTTTTCATCGGCGCCGCGCTGGGAGGAGCGAGTGGCATGGCAATCCTGGCCGTGTCACCCGACGCCGGCATTGCACCCGGGGCGCTCGCCCTGGTCGGAATGGCCGGGCTCGTCGCCGGGGCAACCCATGCTCCGCTCACGGCGATAATGATGGTGTTCGAGATGACCGGCGAGTACGCGCTGATCATGCCGCTCATGTTGACGAGTGTGATCGCCTATACGCTCGCCCGCCGCCTCCATCCGGAGTCCATCTACACGGAGTGGCTCACGCGGCATGGCATCGTGCTCACCCAGGGCGCGGATGCCGCGGTGCTGGCACGGGTGACGGTGGCGGAATGCCTCAACTCCCGTCCGGTAACCGTGCCCGCCGCGGCCGACATGGCCGAAGTCCTCGCTGCCGTCCAGGAGAGCCGGCAGACGGAATTCCCGGTTGTGGAGGCCGATGGCGGTCTGCTCGGCATGCTGGACCTCGAGGTGGTTCGGCAGGCTTCCGCCGTCGACTCACTGAATGCCGGGATCGTTCGTGCAGCCGATCTCGCCGCAGCACGGGTGCGGCCTGTCACCTCCGAGGATTCGCTCCTCGTGGCGCTCCACCGCCTGGGCGGGAGCGACGTGGACTACCTCCCAGTGGTCGATGTCCGGACCCGCACCCGGCTGGTTGGCATCGTGCACCGAAGCGACCTTACGGCGGCCTACGAACGCGAACTCGCGCTGGAGGGGCACGCGGGCATGGCACCGGCTTCGAAAGGTGCCGTGCCCGCGAGGAAATAACCTGGGACCCGATTGAGCCGGGGTTGCGGAACGGGCGCGATCATCCGGGCGTGCCGATACCCGTCTATTCCCTCGATCGCTCCGGACGCTCCCCGCCGGCGCTCCTCGCCGGGTACGCAGCGCTCTTCCTGATCACGGGACTGGCCTGGTGCCTGACAGACCGGCTCGACGCAGCCACCCGTCCCTGGGCCGAAGTCGGCGGAAGCGCGGCCCATCTCCCGGCCCGCCCCTCCATTCTCTTTCTCTTCCGCTCGTCCGATTGTGCGCTCGCGGTCCGCGATATCGAGCGGTGGAATGCCTTGCACCGGCAGGGCGGTGTGCGGGTGCGAGGTGTCGTGCTCGACCCGCCCGCCGGCCCCTCGCTGAACGACCTGGCCCGCCTCGAGCAGATCGGCTTCCCCCTCAGCCGCGCCCGGCCGCGCGATGTCCTGCCACGGCTTCAGGCACTCGGCATGCCCCTCACTCCGGTGTCCATCCTGCTCGATCGCCAGGGCAGGGTACGCCTCGTGGTCCCCGCCGCGCGGCAATTCGATGGATTCGAACTGATCGACTCCGTGCTGACGGGATTGTGACGATGGCCACAACGCTCACATTCGGGTTCGCTTCCCCGCTTCCCCGCTTCCCCGCTTCCCCGCTTCCCCGCTTCCCCGCTATTCTCTCCCCGTGCCCTTCCCACTCTCCGGCCCGCTCCCCCACGCCCCGCTGACTCGTTTCGCGCCGGCGCCAACCGGGTATCTCCATCTGGGCCACGCCGCGAACGCGGTCTGGGTCTGGGGCATCGCGCGCGCGCTCGGCGGGCGGGTGCTCCTCCGGGTCGAAGACCACGACCGTTCGCGATGCCGGCCGGAATTCGAATCGGCGCTGCTGGACGATCTCGACTGGCTGGGACTCGAGCCGGACGTCGCGTCGACGGCCGACTACCGCGCTGGTCCCTGCGCAATGCGACAGAGCGACCGCGATGAGCTGTATACCCGTGCACTCGCCACGCTGGAGCAGGCCGGCCTCGTCTACGCCTGTGACTGCTCGAGGAAGACTCTCACGAGGGAGGCCGGCGACGTTCGCGATGTCGAGACGCCCTATAATGGCCGGTGTCGCGGCCGCGGCCTCCGGCCAGCGCCTGGACGTGGCCTCCGCGTCAGGTTCGCGCCGGGTGATGAATCATTCGATGACCTCCGCCTCGGCGCCCAGGTGCAGGAGCCCTTCGCGCAGTGCGGTGATCTGCTCATCCAGGACCGTCTCGGCCAATGGAGCTACCAGTTCGCGGTGACGGTGGATGACTGGCTGGAGGGGGTGGATCTGATCGTTCGCGGGGAAGACCTGCTGAGTTCGACCGGACGGCAGCTGCGGCTTGCCCGTATGCTCGGCCGAACATCGCCGCCGTGCTTCCTGCACCATCCGCTCATCCGGAATCCGGGGGGCGGCAAGCTGAGCAAGGCCAACCGCGACACCGGCCTCAGGGAGCTTCGCGCCGGCGGGGCCCGGCCCGATGAGGTCCTCGGTGCCGCCGCGCATGCGACCGGATTGCTGGCCGAGCCGGGGCCACTCGCCGTCGGCCAACTGGGAGAGTTGTTCCTAATCAGTTGATACTGTCCCACTGGCCGACGGTCTGAGCTCTCCTTCCCACCGCGCCATCGCCGCCGAGGCAAGGCAGTTCCCCAGGACGTTGACCGAGGTCCGCGCCATGTCCATGAAGGCGTCCACGCCGAGAATGACGGCCACCCCCTCGAGCGGCAGGCCGAAGGTGGCCAGCGTGCCGGAGAGAATCACCAGCGACGCGCGCGGGACGCCGGCGACGCCCTTGCTGGTGAGCATAAGCGTCAGGAGGATGATGAGCTGCTGACCCAGCGGGAGGTCGACGCCCGCGGCCTGCGCCACGAAGATCGCCGCGACGGAGAGGTACAGCGTGGAGCCGTCGAGATTGAACGAGTAGCCGGTCGGGATCACGAAGGAGACGATCCGCCGCGGCACGCCGAACTGCTCCATGTTCTCCATCGCGAGCGGCAGCGCGGCCTCCGAAGAGGCCGTGGAGAAGGCGATCAGCCACGGCTCCCTGGCCCAGCGCCAGAACGCGCGAATCGGAATCTGGAACACCACCGCCACCGGCACGAAGGCCACCAGCACGAAGACGATGAGGGCCCCGTACAGGGTGAGAACCAGCTTGCCCAGGCTCCACAGCACGTCGACTCCGCTGCGACCGATGGTGCCGGCCATCGCCGCGAAGATGCCGATGGGAGCGAACTTCATGACGATGTTGGTGAACTTGAACATCACGTCGTTGAGCGACTCGCAGAACCGGAGCATCGGCTCCTTGTTGCGCGCACCGACCTGCGCCAGCCCGACGGCGAACAGGATGGTGAAGAACACGACCTGCAGCACTTCGTTCCTTGCCGCCGCCTCGAAGAAGCTTGCCGGCACGGTGTGCTCCAGGATGGTGCCCAGCGTCGTCGGCGTGCTCGCGAAGTCCTTGCCGGCCTCCCCGGAAGCGGCCAGGACAACCCCCTCGCCGGGGCGCGTCAAGTTGACCGCAGCGAGCCCCACCGCGAGCGCCACCGTGGTGACCACCTCGAAGTACACGAGGGACTTGAGCGCCAGCCGCCCGACCCGCTTCAGGTCGTCGCCGTGGCCCGCGATCCCGACCACCAGGCTCGCGAAGATGAGCGGCACGACGATCGACTTGATCATCCGCAGGAACACCGTCGACAGCGGCTGGAGGAACCCGCCGACGTCGGTCGCCGTCCAGACGTTGTGATCGGCGTAGCCGACCACCGCGCCCAGCACCGTGGCGAAGATGATCCACTGCGTCAGGGTCGTCCGGCGGAGGAAGGCCCACATCGGATTGTCCCTCGGTGGGGGTGGGTCAGCCGACCAGTGCGCCGACCTTCGTGTCGATGCCGGTGAGGAGGGAGCGGTACGAGGAGGCAAACTTTTCGACACCCTCGGTTTCGAGCTCCTGCGTCACCGCGTCGAGACTGATGCCAGCGGCTCCGACGACCTCGAGGCACTTCGGCGCCGCGGCGATCTCATCGCGGATTCGGACCGCCGGCCGCCCGTGATCACGGTAGGCCGCGAACGTGTCGGGTGGAAGGGTGTTGACGGTGAGGGGGGCGATCAGCGCCTCGACGTAGTAGGTGTCGGGGAGCCGGGGGTCCTTCGTGCTGGTGGATGCCCAGAGCGGCCGCTGCGGCCGGGCGCCGCGCGCCGCGAGCGCCTGCCAGCGCTGGCTCTGGAACGTGCGCTCGAAGGCCACGTAGGCCAGCGCCGCGTTGGCGATCGCCACCTGGCTCCGAACGCCCGTCTTGCCGAGGCGATCCAGTATCGGGTCTACCTTGGTGTCCACCCGGCTCACGAAGAAGCTCGCGACCGAAGCGATGTGTGAGAGGCACTCGCCGCCCGCCGCCCGGTGCTCGAGTCCCCGCAGGTACGCGTCCATGACCTGCTCGTGCCGTGCCGTGCTGAAGAGCAGCGTCACGTTCACGTTGATGCCGGCCGCGATGCACCGCTCGATGGCCCCGAGCCCCGCGATCGTTCCCGGGATCTTGATCATCACGTTCGGCCGCCCCACCGCCGTCCAGAGCCGCCGCGCCTCCACCTCGGTGCCGGCCGCGTCGTGCGCGAGCGTGGGGGACACCTCGAGCGAGACCAGGCCATCCGCGCCGCCCGTCGCCTCGTGCACGTCCCGGAACTCGTCGCAGGCGTCCTGTACATCGGCGACGGCGAGCGCCTCGAAGATTTCCGGCGTCGACTTCCCCTCGCCGGCGAGCCGGCGGATGTCGAGGTCGTAGTCCGCGCTCCCCGTAATGGCCTTCTCGAAGATCGTGGGGTTGGACGTCATGCCGAGGAGTCCGTCCCGCTCGATCAGCGCGCGGAGCTCGCCGGAGGCCAGCAGGTCCCGGGTGATGAAGTCGTACCACGGGCTCTGACCCAGCTCGCCCAGCCGGACCAGCGGGTTCTCGCTCCGCATCGGACTCATGAGCTCTTCCTCCCGAGGACGCGCCGTACGGTCTCGGCCACGCGCGCCGGCGTGAAGCCGAACTCCTCGAACAGCCGCTCGCCCGGGGCCGAGGCGCCGAAGTGGTCGAGACTCACCGATTCGCCCGCATCCCCCGTCCACCGGCTCCAGCCGAATGACGTCGCCGCCTCGACGCTCACCCGCGCGCGCAGATCGCTCGGCAGGACCGACTCGCGGTACTCGGCGGACTCGGCCGCGAAAAGTTCCCACGACGCCATCGACACCACGCGTGCCCGCACTCCCTCGGCATCGAGCTCCCGCGCGGCGGCGAGCGCCACGCTCAGCTCGGACCCGGTGGCGAGTATCACCGCCTCGGCCCCGCCGGGAGGATCATACAGGACATACGCGCCGCGGCGAACCCCGCTGGCCGGCCCCAGTCCGGTCCGGTCGAGCACCGGCACCTTTTGCCGGGTCAGGGCCAGCACTGTCGGGCCGTCACGGCGCTCCAGTGCCACGCGCCAGGCCTCCACAGTCTCGTTCGCATCGCCCGGCCGGAGCACCACGAGGTTCGGAATCGCACGGAGCATTGCCAGCTGTTCGACCGGTTGGTGCGTCGGTCCATCCTCGCCCAAGCCGATGCTGTCGTGCGACCCGACGTAGATGACCGGGAGCCGCATCAGCGCCGCCAACCGGATGGATGGCTTCATGTAGTCAGTGAAGATCAGGAAGGTACTGCCGAAGGGTCGCACGCCACCATGCGCCGCCATCCCGTTGAGGACGGCCGCCATGCCGTGCTCGCGGATGCCGAAATGCACGATCTGGCCGGAGGTCCCCGGACCGAACTCACCTCCCACCCCGTGCGCCACGCCGGTGCTCCCCGCCAGATCTGCGGAGCCGCCGACGAGATTGGGCACCGACTTCGCCAGCACCTTGAGCACGGCGGCCGACGCCTTCCGGGTCTCGACCGCTCCCTTCTCGGACGGGAACGACGGCAGTTCCGCGTCCCACCCCTCCGCGAGATCCCCTGCGATCCAGCGGCGGAACTCGGCGGCCTCCGAGAGATGCGCCGCGGCATGACGGGCCACCGCGTCCGTCCACGCGCCTTCCGCTTCCGCACCGCGCTCCGCTGCCTGGCCCATGTCGGCTTTGGCACCGGCGGGAATGTGAAACGGCTCGTCCGGCCATCCGAGAATCGCCTTGGTCCTCTGGACCTCCGCCGTGCCGAGCGGCGAACCGTGGGCCTCGGCGGTGTCGCGCTTGGTCGGCGCGGGATCCGCGATGACCGTGCGCAGGATGATCAGCGTCGGCCGTTCATCCTGGCCCTCCGCCTCGGCGAGCGCGGCATCGATGGCGGTCAGATCATTGCCGTCGGGAAGGCGCCGCACCCGCCAGCCATATCCCTCGAACCGGCGGCCCACATCCTCCGAGAATGCCAGATCGGTACGGCCGTCGATCGTGATGTGGTTGTCGTCGTAAATGAACGTGAGCTTCCCGAGCCGGAGGTGCCCCGCGAGCGAGGCGGCCTCGCTCGCCACCCCCTCCATCAGGTCGCCGTCGCTCACCAGAGCCCAGGTGCGGTGATCCACGATCGTGGCGTCCGGCCGGTTGAACCGCGAGGCCAGGAACCGCTCGGCCATGGCCATTCCGACCGCATTGCCGACGCCCTGGCCCAGCGGACCGGTCGTCGTCTCGACGCCGGGCGTGTGCCCCCGCTCCGGATGCCCCGGTGTGCGGGAGCCCCATTGGCGGAACTGCCGGATCTCCTCCAGCGGAAGGTCGTAGCCGGTCAGGTGGAGCAGGCCGTAGATGAGCATCGACGCGTGGCCGCACGAAAGCACGAAGCGGTCGCGGTCGGGCCAGTCGGGATGCCGGGGACTGTGCTTCAGGTGGCGCGTCCACAGCAGGTACGCCACCGGGGCCAGGGCCATCGGCGTGCCCGGGTGCCCGGAATTGGCGCGCTCCACCGCGTCCATGGCGAGGGTGCGGAGGGTGTTGATGCTGGTCCAGGCGATGTCGGGCTGGACGGGAGGAGGCGCGGCTGCGGGCGGACGGGAGGCTGGGGCGTGCAGGGTCAGAACCCGGCTCCTGGGAAGGCGCGTGACGGCGAGGCCGGCGGGGGCGCGGCGCAGAAGAAAACTAACACCCCCGACCGGCCGCCGTCACCCGCGCTATGGAGCCTGATTGATCATCAGGTGCGCGTACGGTGTTCCGGCCCACATGATCCACGTACCGTCCTTCTTCGGTGTGGTTGAGAAGCCGGTGGCCTTCGCATCGTAGGGCCAGAAGATCATCCAGTGGGGCGGCGACGCAACGAACTGGTGATTGGGTCCAGGGGTGGCCCAAGGATCGGTGGCGCTGATGTCGCTCCCGCCCTGCAGCATGTACGCCACGCCGGGTGCGGTGTTCTTCGGCTTCGGGTCGTGGTTCATGAGCGACTGGGCGAATAACATTGCCTGCTGATCCAGGCACATCGGATCCTTACCCGGTGTCGTCGGATGATCGGGCAGGCAGGTGAAGCCGTTGGTGCCCGGTTTGAGCTCCATCATCTTGCCGTCCGGACCCGGCGCCACCACGGCGGCATCCTTGGCGATATTGGCCGGGGCGGCCGCGAGCGCGCTCTGGATGAGCACGTCCTTGTCGGGTGCCTGCGCGCTGAGGGAGGCAACGGGGAGAAGAAGGAGGGCACCGCCCAGGAAGGGCAGCGTCAGGTGAACGCGTCGCATGGGAGTCTCCCGCACGAGGGTGCGGCGGAGGGCGGTCCGCGCGATCGCGCGGCGTCGCGCCGCGAAGGGCCCGGGGAGGGGTCCTGGCGGAGGCGAATCTCTGGAGATTCGCACCTGTCGTCAAGATATTCCATCTGCCCATCTGCCCATCTGCCCATCTGCCCAACCTCTAGAACGCCATCTCCCCGGGCTTTCCCTGACTCACCGCCACGATCCCATCGCAGCGGGCGCACAGCGCGCCCTGGTCATCGCGCACCTCTGCCGTGGCGAAGACCAGGTTCGGCCCGGCCCGCACCACCCGGCCGATGGCCTCGACACTCCCCCCGTGAACCGGGCGAAGATACTGGATGCTGAGCTGAGCCGTTCCGGCCCGCCGGCCGAAGGTCCGGAGCGTTCCCGCGAAGCCCACGGCGGCATCGCAGAGCGCGGCGATCACCGCGCCATTCACCGCCTCGGTGCCCATGCCGCCACGGTGGTAGGCCTCCAGGCGTGCGATCCGGACTCTGACCGCGTCCGGGTCCGTAAAGTCAGCGGCGGCACCCATTTGCAGCATCGCGGGCAGCTGGGAAACACGGGCGCCGAGGGCGGCCAGATCGGCGGCGGAGAGCGGGACTGTCATTTATGCTCCATGGGGCATATATTTTGACACTGAGTTTTCTCGACCCGTGGAGCCCGGATTGGCCGGTCTCAGGGTAACATTGTTAGGCAGGGTTTGTGGCACGAACTTCCAGACGACGCAGGAACAGTAGCACCTCCACCGCGGCTCTCATTGCCGCCCCCAGTTTCCGCCGCTCCACAGGACGCTCGTATTCAGGGCATCGTGATTGGCTGCTCCAGCAACACGGCTCGGTCTGCGCCTATTGCGGCACGGAGACTCCCCAGGACACCATCACGCTCGATCACGTGCGGCCCCGCAAGGGTCAGACGGCCTACGACCGGCCCGACAACCTCGTGCTCGCCTGCCGTGACTGCAATGCCGCGAAGGCCGACACGCCGCTGGTGGCCTTCCTGATGCAGCGCCGTGCGCGCGGTGTCTTCCTCCTCCACTATGGTGATCACCTCTCCGAGCCGCTCAAGGAACTGGCCCGGAAGGCATCGGAGCGACCAATCCTGCCGGCGTAAGGAATAGTCGGACAGGCGGTCAGACGGTCAGCAGACCGGAATGAAGCAGGGGCGCGGATCACCGCGCCCCTTTTTCCTTCTCGCCTGTCCGCCTGTCCGCCTGTCCGCCTTCTTACCCTCCCACCGCCTCCTTCACAATCCTGGCCTGCTCCGCTGCGTGCGCCGTGGGATACCCTTCCGCCGGGCTCGCGCGGTCCGGCCGGCCAACATAACTGAGCGAAGCACCGGCCGGCAGGATCTCCTCGAGCTGTGGGTGCACGAAGCTCCACGCCCCCATGTTGCGTGGCTCCTCCTGCGCCCAGACAATCTCCCTCGCGGCCGGGTGCCCCGCCAGCATCGGCTTGAGCTCCTCGCGGGGGAAGGGATACAAGCCTTCCAGCCGAATCAGCGCCGGCGGGTTGCTCGCCTTCGCCGCGGCTGCCGCCAACTCGTAGTAGAGCTTCCCCGAACAGAGTACAATCCGGGTCGCCCCCTTCCGGTCGGCCGGATCGTCGAGGACCGGCTGGAATCGTCCCGCCGTGAGGTCGCTCAGTGTGGAGGCCGCCGCGGGCAGCCGGAGCAGGCTCTTCGGCGTCATTACCACGAGCGGCCGCATCCGGGCGTCACGCGCCTGCCGCCGGAGCAGGTGAAAGTACTGCGCCGGGGTGGTGCAGTTGGCGACCCGCAGGTTGCCTTCGGCCGCGAGTTGGAGGAACCGCTCCAGGCGGGCGCTTGAGTGCTCCGGCCCCTGGCCCTCATAGCCGTGCGGTAGCAGGAGCGTGAGACGCGTCCGTTGCCCCCACTTCGACTGGCCCGCCGCGATGAACTGGTCGATGATCACCTGAGCCCCGTTCGCGAAGTCGCCAAACTGGGCCTCCCATAGCACCAGCGCCTCCGGTGCGGCCACGCTGTAGCCGTACTCGAATCCGAGCGTCGCCAGCTCGGAGAGCGGGCTGTTGTGGATCTCGAGCGGCGCTGCCGCGCCCTCGAGCCGCTGGATCGGGGCGAATGCGTCCCCCGTTTCGGTATCGTGCAGGACGAAATGCCGGTGACTGAACGTGCCGCGTTCAGTGTCCTGGCCGGTGAGCCGGACCGGAATTCCTTCCAGCAGCAACGAACCGATGGCCAGCCCCTCCGCATGCCCCCAGTCGATCCCGCCGTCGGCGATCTCCTGACGCCGCCGCTCGAGCTGCTTCGCCAGCTTCGGGTTGACCGTGAATCCATCCGGCCACGAGAACAGCTGCTCGTTGAGCGCGACCAGAAATTCCTTTGCCAGGGCGGTTTCGATGGCGCCAGTTGAGACGCGGGTCGACGCGGGGGGATCCTGTTGCGGCGCGGTTGGCGCGGCCTTCAGCGCCTGCTGGATGCCTACCAGGCGCTGATACGCCAGCTCCGCTCCGGCATCGGCGTCGGCCTGGCTCACTACGCCGGCCTGGACCAGCGCCGAGGCGTACTGGGCCCGGACCGTCGGCAGGTCCTTGATCCGGGCGTACATGGTCGGCTGCGTGTACGCCGGCTCGTCCGCCTCGTTGTGCCCGTGGCGGCGATAGCCGACCAGATCAATGAGCAGGTCACTGCAGAACCGCGCGCGATAGGCCATCGCGAGTCGGGCCGCCGAAAGGCACGCCTCCGGATCGTCCGCGTTGACGTGGATGATCGGGATGTCGAATCCCTTGGCCAGGTCCGACGCGTAGCGCGTGGACCGCGAGTCCCGCATATCGGTCGTGAAGCCGATCTGGTTGTTGGTGATGAGGTGGATCGTTCCGCCCGCCCCGTACCCCGCGAGATTGCCGAGGTTGAGCGTTTCGGCCACCACGCCCTGGCCCGCGAAGGCCGCATCACCGTGAATGACGACCGGGACGACCGACGTCGGGTCGTGGACCAGTGCCGCGCCCTTTCGAGAGGTCTGCCGGGCGCGAGCGCGGCCGTCCACCACCGGCCCCACGAACTCGAGGTGGCTCGGGTTGGGCAGCACGCTCACGCTGATCGTCTTCCCGCTCGGCGTGCGCCGCTCCCCCTCCGCTCCGAGGTGGTACTTCACGTCCCCCGTGCCTGCGTCGGGCTCCTCGGGGTGCTGCTTGTGACCCTCGAATTCGGCCAGGATCGTCTCGTAGGGGCGGCCGACGTTGTGCACCAGCACGTTGAGCCGCCCGCGGTGGGCCATGCCGATGACCAGCTCCTGCGCGCCCTCCGCCGCGGAAAGCTCGATCATGGTGTCGAGCATCGGCACCAGGAGGTCCACGCCCTCGATCGAGAATCGCTTCTGCCCCAGGTAGGCCTTGTGCAGGAACCTCTCGAAGGTCTCGACTTCCGTGAGCCGGGCCAGGAGTGCCCGCCGCTCCGCGGCGGTGATCGGCTGCCGATACGCGCCCGACTCGATCGCCTCCCGGAGCCACACCCGCTCCTCGTGATTCGAGATGTGCTCCACCTCGTAGGCCATCGTGCCGCAATAGGTGTCCTGCAGCCGGGGCAGGGATTGGGCGAGCGTCGCGCCCGGGACCGCGATCCGGAGCACACTCGAGGGGATGCGGGCCATCACGTCGGGCGTGAGGCCCAGGGGAGCGGGATCGAGTGCCGGGTCCCCGATCGGCTCGCTTCCCAGTGGATCCAGTCGGGCCGCGAGATGGCCGTGGGTCCGGAAGGCTTTCACCAGTCCCATCGCCGCCGCCACGTGCTCGAGCTCAGCCCGCGGCGCGGTCGCGGGCACCGCATGGGAGGGGGCGGTGGGAGGTGAGGCGGCTGCCGCAGCCGGCAGCGTCACCCCGAGGCTCGCGGCGATGCCCTCGAAGAATCCCCGCTCACCGGAAAGGAGCTGCTCGATCGTCCGGAGGAAGCTGCCCGACTCCGCGCCCTGGATGACGCGATGGTCGTAGGTGCTCGTGATGGTCATCACCTTGCTGACGCCGAGCTCCCGGATTCGTCCGACAGGCACGGTGGCGAATTCGGGCGGGTAGCCGATGGCGCCGACGGCGATGATGCTGGCCTGGCCGGCCATCAGGCGGGGAACCGACGCCACGGTGCCGAGTCCGCCCGGGTTGGTCAGCTGGATCGTGCCGCCGGTGAAATCATCCGGCATCAACTTGCTGGTGCGGGCCTTCTCGACCAGCGTCTCGTACATCTGGTGGAATCCTGCGAAGTCCAGGGTTTCCGCGGCCTTGATGACCGGGACGACCAGCCCTCGAGTTCCATCCTTGCGCTCCATGTCCACGGCTATGCCGAGACCCACATGGTCGGGCGCGACCCGATGCGGCGTGCCGTCGAGCATCGCCAGGGTCTGCACCATGGTCGGGTGCACCTTCACGGCCTGGACGATCGCGTAGCCGATCAGGTGGGTGAACGAGATCTTCTCGGTGCGGCCCGCCGACTGGAGCGCGTCGTTGAGGTCGCGCCGGCGGGATTCCAGCGCCGCCACCGACAGTTCGCGAAACGTCGTGGCGGTGGGGACGGTCAGGCTCTCGTTCATGTTGGCGACGAGCCGGGCCGCCGGTCCCTTGAGGGGCGCCGCACCGGCGGAGGGCTGTGGCGCGGCGACCGGCGCGGCGGTCGGGACCGGTTCGGTCGTGCCGGGCCGCTCCGCGGCCTTCCCGTTCGTGGGACGCTCGCCGATCACTCCGCTCTCGAACAGCCGCTGCCACTCCGGCGCGACCGCGGCCGGATTGCGGAGATATTCCTCATAGATGGCCTGCGCGAATCCCGCGTTGGCCGTCTCGAACACGTTGGTATCCACGGACTTCTCCGGTGCCGCGGGGAAGGAATGCTCGCAGGCCCTCCCGGTCCTGCCCAGCCGGCCCGGAATCTAACTGCGCCGGGTACCCCGGACAGGGCACCGGTGTGTGCGGCAGGATGCGGCTGGGGCGTCGTCCTATTGCGGCGTTTACGCCCCAGCGCTATCTCCCTCAGGCTGGTTCCAGCGAACCAGACCTTTGGTACCCGTGAAAGGAGTGAGTATGCGAACCATCTCTCGATACCTGCTGGCTGCCGCGGTATTCGCGTTTGCCGCCGCTTGCGGCGACGACGGTGGCGGGAATCCTGGCAACCCCGAACCAGTCATCGCGAAGACCGCGACCAATAGCGGTGACGGGCAGACCGGAGACGTGACCGAAGTGCTCCCGCAAGACCTCCGTATCATCGTGACGCTGGATGGTCAACCCGTCGAGGGTGAGGACATCACCTGGGCCGTCGGCGCCAACGGGGGGACCATCGCGCCGGTGACCGCGACGACCGACGTGGACGGTATCGCGCTCGGGGAGTGGACCCTCGGCACCACGTCGGGCCTCTTCACTGCGACCGCCACCCTCGCCGGCGCCAGCGGCTCTCCGGTGAGCTTCACGGCAACGGCGGAGCCGGACGTGGCGAGCCAGTTCGCGATTGTGGCGGGCAACAATCAGAGCGGGATCATCACCACGCCGTTCAGTGAGCCGCTCCAGGTCCGGATGCAGGACCAGTACGACAATCCCATCGCGGGGCAGAACGTCAACTGGAGCGTGACGACCGGCGAGGCCGACCTCTCCGGTGCGACCTCCGCCACCAATGCGTCCGGTGTCGCCGCCATCAACGCGACCTACGGTGCCACGGCCGGGGCCATCGTCATCCACGCCCAGCCCCAGAACGGGCTGCCCGCGGTGGATTTCAATGCCACGTCGAGCGCTCCCCCGTCGGCTATCACGATTCAGGTGCAGAACAACATGTTCACGCCACAGGTGGACACGGTCGCCGTAGGTGGAACGGTGACCTGGAACTGGGTGGGCATCGGTCACAACGTCACGCCCGACGCGGCTTTGCCGACGGCGAGTGGCACGCAAGACACGCCGTTCACGTACGATTTCACCTTCTTGGCAGCGGGAACGTACAATTATCACTGCACCAATCATCCGCCGGGCATGGTCGGCACCATCGTCGTGATGTGAGGGGTCCGTCCGCCCCGCAGTCGCGCCGCCCCCGGGAACGCCCGGTGGCGGCGCGCTCTTGCCTCCGTTCTGCCCTCCCGGTAACCTCCGTTCACCCCCGTCTTTAACGCGGATCCCGCTGCTCCCGAATGCACAGCTCCCGGCTCCTGTTCGCGACGAATCTGGCCCCCCTCGTACGATCCGTGAACTCGCCGGACCGGTCGCGGACGCGCTGTCGTGCATGTCGCTCCGGCCCTCCGTTCCGCGCGTTGCGCGGGATAGGCGATGATTCCGCCGAAGCTGCCGGCCGTCCATGACCGTGACGCCGCCGCCGGCCTCCGCGCGCCCCAGGCGCCGCTCGCTGAGCCTCCGGACGCTCCTGCTCCTGCTCGTGAGCGGAGTCGGGGTCTACGTGCTGTTCCTGTCCCTGTTCCTGGCCTTTCGAATGCACCCGGCCGCGATCGTGCTCCGCAGCGACACGCAACCGGTCCTCCGGATCTTCGGGGTCCTCACCGAGCGCTCCCAACGCCTCGACGCCGCGATGCGCGACTTGAAAGGGCTGGTCGAGCTCGGGCCGCCGGGCTACCCCGCCGCGCTATCGCGTCTCCGACAGCAAATCGCGGAAGTCTCCGATCCGACGACCGCCCCGGTCTATCTCGGCCTTCCGGAGGCGATGCGCGCGCCTATTGCCCGGGCCGACGAGGCAATATCGCGCCTGGAATCCGGGGTGCTCGAGGTGATCAGCCTGCTCGAGCTCGGCCGCTATGAGGCGAGTCGCGCCCGGATGCTGGCGGTCGAGGCGCTGAGCGGCGAGACCGATCGCTACCTGGCCGAGGCGCAGCGGCGGGGATTGGAAGACCTCGTCGGACGGGAAAGCGAGCTGGCGCGGGCCTCCGCCCAGGCGCTCGGCGCGGCCCTCTGGTGGCTGCTGGTGGGGCTGATCTTCCTCCCGCTCGTGATGCTCATCGCCCGGCGCCGGCTCGGCACGCCGCTCGAACAGCTGGAGGCGGGACTCGCCCGCGTCGCCGAGGGCGACCTGCACGTGGCGGTGCCGGTGCACCATCCGGACGAGATCGGGCGGCTCGCCGAGCACTTCAACCAGATGACCTCGGTCCTGCGGGAACGCGCCGAAGAACAGGGCCGGTTCGCGGCGGCGGGCGAGCTGATCGCGGGAGTCGCGCACGAGGTGAACAATCCGCTGATGGCGATCTCGGCCGTCGCCCAGCATCGGCTCGACGACGAGCACCTGCCACCGGAGTATCGCCAGGACCTGCTGCAGGTGCTTCGCCAGGCGCGGCGCGCGGGCAAGCTGCTGTCGGGCCTCCTCCGGTTCGCCGGGAGCGGTGGGGAGCCGCGCGGGAACACCGCCAACCTGAACCAGGTCGTTCGCGAGGCGATTGACCTGGTCTCCTACCAGTTCGGCGTGGCGGAAATCACGCTCGAGACCCGGCTCGACCCGGCGATTCCGACTGTCTACGGTGATCCGGCCCGCCTCGAGCAGGTGCTGGTGAATCTGTTGAGCAACGCGGTCCACGCCGTACGCCAGGTGAGCCCGCCACGCCGCCTGGACCTCAGCACCTGGCAGGACGCCGAGGGCGTCCACCTCGCCCTCGAGGACAATGGCCCCGGAATCCCGGCGCCCCTGCGCCGCCGCCTGTTCCGCCCCTTCGTCACCACGAAGGGCCGCCAGGGAACCGGCCTCGGCCTCTACATTTCGCGCCAGATCGTGCGCGACGCGGGCGGCGAGATCACGGCGTCCACCCCCGCCGCAGGCGGCGCACGGTTCCTGATCCAGCTCCGGCCCTCAGGCACGGTGCCGGCGGTCGAGAAGCTGCGGGAACTGCCCGAACGGCGCGGCGTGATGCCGCTCCGCGGCATTCAGGTGCTCGTGGTGGACGACGAAGAGGCGCTGCGCCGCCCCGTGGTGCGGTTCCTGACGCGCCGGGGCGCGCGAGTCCTGGAGGCAGGAGACGGGGTCGAGGCGCTCTCCCGCCTGGACGAAGCGCAGGGGGACGTGCACGCCATCCTGGCGGACCTGCGGATGCCGCGGATGGACGGTCTGGCGATGCACGCGGTGCTGCAGACCACGCGGCCGGAGCTGGCCGATCGCGTGGTGTTCCTCTCCGGCGATGTCTCACACCTCACCGAGCGCGGGGATCACGCGGTGTCGCCCGACCGCGTCCTGCTCAAGCCGGTGGCCCTGGAAGAAGTGGAGCACCGGCTGCTGCAGGTCGCGAACTGGACCAGCCGGGCGTCCTGACGTCGCTCCGGTTGCGCCACCGGGCTACCTCCTCTCCGCACCGGCCCGCATCCCAACCCAACTCCCGGCCCATGAGCGCCGCCACACGTTCCACGGCGGCGGCCCCTCGATCGGGCGTCTCGTACCCGAGATGAATCCGGCGAAGCATCACGTCTTCCACGCGCACGGCCAGTTCCCGGCGGACGTGATGAAGCACTTCCGCCTCGATCGCCGGGTAGGCCGGGTCCAGCGGCGCGAGCAGCGCCCGATCGGTCGAGACGAGATTGCAGATCGCGGCTGTCTCGGTGCCGTAATGCCGGAGCAGGTGATCCGCGGTCCCGGCCGCCAGCCCGAGGTCGAGTGCAGCCTGCCGGAGCGGCGAGAGGTCGCCCGCCTCACCTCCGGGCAGCGGGACGCTGTCGGTGGGCGGGGCCGGCGTGCGAGGGCGCCGCTCACGGCGCGCCAGTTCGGCCTCGACGAGGTCGACCATCTCGGCGGCCATCGCCCGGCAGGTCGTGAGCTTGCCCCCGGCGATGGTGAACATCCCCGCCGGCCCCCGCTCGATAACGTGCTCCCGCGTGATGTTCGAGGCGGGAGTGGCCCCGTCGCTTGCCACCAGCGCCCGGACCCCGGCCCATGTCGCGAGCACATCCTCCTCGGTGAGGTGGGCGTGGGGAAAACAGGCGTTCGCCGAACGGAGGAGATACAGCACGTCGGCCTGCGAGGTGGCCGCCGCCTCCGGCGGCCCGGTCAGTTCGGTTTCGGTGGTTCCGATGTAGGAGAACTCGCCCCAGGGCAGCACGAACATCACCCGGCCGTCGATGGGGCTCGTCATGGTGATCGCGGCGCGGTGACCCAGGCGGGCGCGTCGAACCAGCGCGTGGGATCCGGTGGTGCGGTGGAGGAGCGGTCGTGCGGAAGGGTCCTCGAGGCGGCGCAGGTCATCCGCCCAGGGGCCGGCGGCGTTCACCACGACGGAGGCGCGGATGGATCCCCGCTCACCGGTGAGGAGATCCTCCACCGTCACGCCTCGCACCTCGCCTCCGGCCCGCTCGAGCGTGCGGACCGGCATGTAGGTGGCCACGGCGGCACCGGACGTCATGGCCGCGCGGGCCGTCGCCAGGGTAAGTCGCGCATCGTCGCATTGGGCGTCGAAGTAGCGCGCGCCGCCGATCAGGCCGCGCTCGCGCAACATCGGTTCCTCGCGCAGCAGCGCGCGCTTGCCGAGGATGCGGTGGTGCCGCACATTCCGGAACGCGGCGAGCAGGTCGTACAACCAGAGTCCGGCGGCGAGCTTCCAGAGCGGCACCCGGTCGCCGCGGTGGACCGGAAACACGAAGGGCAGCGGCCGGACCAGATGCGGGGCGATGCGGAGCAGGACACGGCGTTCGCGACTCGCTTCGTGAACCAGCCGCAGGCGGCCCTGTTCCAGGTAGCGCAGGCCGCCGTGAATGAGACGGCTCGAGCGCGAGCTGGTGCCCGCCGCGAGGTCGCCCGCCTCCACCAGCACGGTGGAGAGTCCCCGCATCGCCGCGTCCCGCGCGATGCCGGCGCCGGTGATCCCACCGCCGATCACGAGCAAGTCGTGCGGCGTGGCCGCCAACCGTTCCAGCGACGCGCGAACGAAGGGTGAGGTCCTAGTGTCCATCGCTCCTGCCGGCCGGATCGCACGGCCGAGTACCTGGTTTACCTGGCACGAGTATCTGATCCGCCCCGGCATCCGCGTGCTCGACTTCGCGTGCGGCGAAGGCCGGCACGGGCTCGCGGCCGCGGCGCGCGGCGCGGCGGTCGTCGCCGTCGATCGCGACGGGGCGGCGATGGAGACCGGCCGGGAGCAGGCCGAGGCGCGCGGGCTGACGATCGACTGGCGCGTGGTGGACCTCGAGGGTCCGTGGCCCGCGCTGGAGGCTTTCGATGCCGTCCTGATGTTCAACTACCTGGACCGCGCGCGGATGCCGCAGGTGCTCGAGCTGGTGGCGCCGGGAGGCGTGCTCCTGATGGAGACGTACCTCGTCAGCCAGCGACAGCTCGGCTGGGGACCCTCCCGGGACGACCACCTGCTCGCGCCGGGCGAACTGGCCCGCCTCGTCGCCCCGATGCGCGTGGTGCACGGACGCGAGGTGCTGGAGCCGGTCGATGTCGAGCGCTGGCGCGCGGTGGCGAGCATCGTCGCCGAGCGGCGTGTCCGCGAACCTTTGCCCGAACGATAACATGCTGACGATCCCTGCCGGTCGGCGCCCCGTCGTCGTGGCCGGAGTGCGGACGCCGTTTGTCAAGAGCGGGACCATCTTCAAGGATGTCTCCGCGATGGCGCTGGCGCGACACGCCGCGAAGGAGCTGCTCTACCGGGCGGACCTGGCCGGCGCGGAAGTGGACGAGGTCATTTTCGGCCAGGTGGTGCCGTCGGTCCTCGCGCCCAACCTGGCCCGCGAGGTGAGCCTGCTCCCGCAGTTCCCCCGCACCATCCCGGCCTACACGCTCAACCGCGCGTGCGCCTCGGGCGCACAGGCGATCGTGAACGCGGCCGATCAGATCGTCCTGAACCGCGCCGACGTCGTGCTCGCGGGCGGCGCGGAATCCCTCTCCGACATCCCGATTCTCCATTCCCGGCGCTTCAGCCAGATCCTCGTCGACGCCAGCCGCGCGAAATCCGTTGGGGGCCGCCTGGCGGTGCTCGCGCGCACCCGGCCGCGCGACCTCGTCCCGGTCACTCCGGCGATCGCCGAGCCCTCCACCGGCGAGTCGATGGGCCAGTCGGCCGAGAAGATGGCAAAGGAAAACGGAATCAGCCGGGAGGAGCAGGATCGAGTGGCCCTGCTGAGTCACCAGCGCGCGGCGGCGGCGACCTCCGACGGCCGGATTCCCGCCGAGATCGTGCCCTGGTTCGGCGGCCGCGGAATGGATGAGGTGACAACCACGGACAACGGCGTCCGGGCGGACACCTCGCTGGAAGCCCTGGCCGGCCTGCGACCGGTGTTCGACCGCCGCTACGGCTCGGTCACCGCCGGCAACGCGTCGCCCCTCACCGACGGCGCCGCCGCGGTGATCCTCATGGCGGAGGAGAAGGCCCGCGCCCTCGGTCACACTCCGCTCGTGAGCATCAGAAGCTACGCGGTGGCGGCGGTGGACCCCGGATGGCAGCTGCTGATGGGGCCTGCATTCGCCGTCCCCCGCGCCCTCGAACGCGCCGGCCTCTCGTGGGGGGACCTCGGACTGATCGAGATTCACGAGGCCTTCGCGGCCCAGGTCCTGTCGAACATCCAGGCCTGGGCCTCGCCCGAGTGGGCCCGGCGGCTCGGCCTTTCCGCGCCGGTCGGCGAGGTCAACTGGGACATCACGAACGTCATGGGCGGGTCGATCGCGATCGGCCACCCCTTCGGCGCCACCGGAGCGCGTCTCGTCACGACGCTCGCCAACGAGATGCGGCGGCGCGACGTCCAATTTGGCCTGATCTCGATCTGCGCCCAGGGTGGGATGGGCTTCGCGATGGTGCTGGAGCGAGCATGAGCGCCTTTTCCGTCGTCACCGAGAACGGCATCGCCGTCGTCACGCTCGACCTGCCCGGCGAGCCGGTGAACAAACTGAACGAGGCGGTCAAGACGGAGTTCGAGACGCTGCTCCAGCGACTGGGTGGCGATCCAGCAGTCCGCGCCGTCGTGCTGATCTCCGGCAAACCCGACACGTTCATCGCCGGCGCCGACATCGAGGAGTTTGTGGCGCTCCGGGGCCTCGCGGAAGCGGAGGCGCTCTCGCGGGAGGGCCAGCAGATGATCAATCGGGTGGCCGCGCTCCCCAAACCGGTGGTCGCCGCCATTCACGGGGCGTGTCTCGGGGGCGGCCTCGAACTAGCGCTTGCCTGCCACTGGCGCGTTGCAACGGACCACCCGAAGACCCAGCTGGGCCTGCCCGAGATCCAGCTCGGCATCCTGCCGGGCGCCGGCGGATGTCAGCGCCTGCCCCGCCTGATCGGTGTGCGCGCGGCCCTCGACATCATTCTCGCCGGCAAGTCGGAGCGCAGTGCGAAGGCGTTCCGGCTCGGAATGGTGGACGAGCTGGTGCCTCCGGCCATCCTCCGCAAGGTGGCCGTCGCCGCGGCGGAGCGTCTGGCCGAGCACGGCATTCCCGCGCGCCCGCGCAAGGGCGGACTCGCAGGGTGGCTGCTGGACGGCAACCCGCTCGGCCGGCGCCTCGTCTATCGCCTGGCCAGGCAGTCGGTCCTCAAGAAGACCGGCGGCCACTATCCCGCCCCGCTCGCCGCGCTGGATGCGGTGCGAACTGGGATGGAGCACGGAATGGAGGCGGGCCTGGTCGAGGAACACCGGCGCTTCGGTCAGCTGGCCGTGACCGACGTCTCCCGGAAGCTGGTGCAGATCTTCTTCGCCACGACCGCGCTCAAGAAGGATGACGGCGTGCCCCCCGGCACCGCCCGCGCCCGGCAGGTGGCCCGGGTCGGTGTGGTGGGTTCCGGCTTCATGGGCGCGGGCATCGCGGGTACCGCGGTTGCCCAGGCCGAGGTCGAGGTGCGACTGCGCGACGCGGAACTGGCCCGCGTGGGAAAGGGACTCAAGGCCGCGACCGCGATTCTCGACGGCCGGCTTGCCCGCCGCCGGATCACGCGGCACGAACATCAGCGCCTCGTGGCACTCCTGTCGGGCGGCGGGGATTACTCCGGGTTCGGCAGGGCGGATCTCGTCATCGAGGCGGTCTTCGAGGACGTGGGCGTCAAGCGACAGGTCATCGCGGAGCTCGAGGGCGTGCTGCCTCCGGCGGCGATCATTGCCACCAACACGTCCACGATCCCGATCGGGGATATTGCGGCGAAGGCACGCCATCCGGACCGCATGCTGGGCATGCACTTCTTCAGTCCGGTGGACCGGATGCCGCTCCTCGAAGTGATCCCGTCGGAGGCGACGTCACCCGAGGCGATCGTCACGGCGGTGCAATTCGGGCGGAAGATGGGCAAGACGGTCATCGTCGTGGCCGATCGGCCCGGGTTCTGGGTCAACCGGATCCTGGCGCCCTACCTGAACGAGGCTGGCCATCTCCTGATGGAGGGCACGCCGGTCGAGGCGATCGACCGGACGATGACCGCGTTCGGATTCCCGGTCGGGCCGATCGCGCTGCTGGATGAGGTGGGGCTCGACGTCGCGGGGAAGGGCGGGGCGGTCATGCACCAGGCGTTCGGCGAACGGCTCCGCCCGGCCGAGGCGATCTCCCGAATGCTCGCCGACAAGCGGCTCGGCCGGAAGAACGGGCGGGGATTCTACCAGTACCACGAGGGGCACAAGGTCGGTGTGGACGAGAAAGTGTACGAGCTCCTCGGCCTGCGCCCGTCCGACCGGGTGAGTCCGCAGACCATCGAGCAGCGGTTGATCTACGCGATGCTGAACGAGGCGGCGATGGCGGCGGGGGAGGGAGTCGTGCGGAGTCCGCGCGACGCGGACATCGGGGCGATCTTCGGGATCGGGTTCCCGCCATTCCGGGGCGGGCCGCTTCGCATGATCGATGATCTCGGCGCGGCCCAGGTGGTCGGCACCCTGCGCGCGCTGGAGGCGGAATTCGGACCCCGCTTCGCGCCCGCCGCCCCGCTCGTGGCGCTGGCGGACGCGGGTGATCGCTACTACCCGGTGGAGACCCGGGTAGCCTAGTTGTGATCGAGCACGTCGCGGAGCTTCCGCGCGAGCTCGTCCAGCGTGAATGGCTTCGGCAGGAAGGACTGGCCGCCTTCGGTCACGCCGTGCCGGTCCATGGTGTCCGCAGCATAACCTGACATGAAGAGCACCCGCGTCCCGGGGCGCGCCTGCGCCAGCCGCTCCGCCAGCTCCCGTCCGCTCATCCCCGGCATCACCACATCGGTCAGCAGCAGGTCCACCGGGCCGGAATGCGCCGCCGCGAGGGCCAGCGCGGCGGGGCCGTCCGGTGCATCGAGGACCCGGTACCCCTGGGCGCGGAGGGTCTTCGAGACCAGCCGGCGCACCGCGTCCTCATCTTCCGCGAGGAGCACGGTCTCATGGCCGCGGGGAGGCACCGTGACGGAGGGCGTTGCGGCGGGCTGATCCACGGGTGCGTCGACGTGCGGCAGGTAGACGAGAAAGCTCGCTCCGGCGCCGGGGGCGCTGGACACCCGGACGTAGCCGCCGCTCTGCTGGACGATGCCATACACCGTCGAAAGCCCGAGCCCGGTGCCCTGGCCCATCGCCTTCGTGGTGAAGAACGGTTCGAAGATCCTGGCCCGCGTCTCCTCGTCCATGCCAGGGCCATTGTCGGACACCGTCAGCAGTCCATACCGGCCCGGTACCAGCCCGCCGAGGTAGCGGCCGCGCGCCGCGTCCAAATCGACCAGCGCCGTCTCGATGAGCACAGCCCCGCCCTTGGGCATCGCATCGCGCGCGTTGATGGCGAGGTTCAGCACCACCTGGTCCAGCTGGCTCGGGTCGGCGCGGACGTGCGCCGGCGGGCCGACGGTCCGGGTGGTGAGTGAGATGTGCTCGCCGATGAGCCGGCGCAGCAGCGGATCCAGCGTGCGCACCACCTGGGGCAGCTCGAGAATCCGGGGGGCCCGCACCTGTTTGCGGCTGAAGGCGAGGAGCTGGTTGGTCAGGCCGGCCGCGCGGTCGGCTGCCTGCTTGATCGCCTCCGCGTCGGCCCGGAGCGGAGTGTCGGGGGCCAGCGCGCCCAGCAGCAGGCCGGTGTGTCCCGTGATGGCGGTGAGGATGTTGTTGAAGTCGTGCGCGACACCGCCCGCCAGCTTGCCGACAGCCTCCAGCTTCTGCGACTGTCGCAGCTGTTCTTCCAGCGCCATGCTCTCGGTGATGTCATCCACCAGGGAAGCCACGCCGACCACCATGCGGTTGCTGTCGAGGATCGGCGAGTTATACCAGTCGCAGATGATGTACCGGCCGTCACGGGTCCGGTTACGGCTGGTGGTCCGGAACCCCGTGCCCCGGTTGAGCAGTTGCTTCCAGGCCTCCTCCACCTGGGCGCGTTCGGCTTCCGCGGTCAGGAAGGCGAGCCCGGCACGATTCAGGACCTCCTCGCGGCGGTAGCCGAAGATCCGTTCCGCCG
The DNA here is from genome assembly GCA_963817575.1 of uncultured Gemmatimonadales bacterium. GTDB lineage: Bacteria > Gemmatimonadota > Gemmatimonadetes > Gemmatimonadales > GWC2-71-9 > DASTCF01. The sequence continues at coordinate 627,634 of CAWFOY010000007.1, read as the reverse complement.
CCGGGTTCCATTCCAGAATCCGCTGGTCCACCGACCAGTCGATCGCGGCAAGGGGCGTCTGCTGCAGGTGGGACACCATCCGCTGGCGGGAGCCCTCGAGCTCGACCTCGGCGCGCTCCCGTTCCAGCTCGGCGAGCTTCCGGCTCGTGATATCGCTGATGAAGCCGTCCGCGCGAATCGGGCGGCCGGCTTCGTCCCGTACCAGGCGGCCGTGGTCGAGCACCCAGCGGATCGTGCCGTCGGGGCGGACGATCCGGTACTCGGCGCAGCTCTCGCCCTCCTGGCGCAATTCCCGGAGCGCGTTGAAGTACTGCTCGCGATCCTCGGGGTGGACGCACTCGCGCCGGAGCTCCCGGTGGGTGTAGAAGTCCTCGCGCGGCCGGCCGAAAATGCGCGTCACCGCCTGGTTCACGAACAGAACCCGGTCGAGCGAGGGCGTGGTGGACCACACCGCGTCCTCGAGCGAGCCCAGGATGCCTTCCAGCCGCTCCTCGCCCTCCCGCAACTGCTGGTACGCGTGGGTGCGCTCGCCGATGATGGCCGCGATTGCCTGCCCCGATATGGCCAGAATGAAGACGAATACCTGCAGGCGCTCGAGCGCGCTGGCCGAGGCGATCGTGACGAACGGCCCGGCTCCCGATGCGAACCCGAGAACCGCCGCCATGGTGAGTCCGAGCGACACCAGCGCGGCGCCCCGCGCGTCGAAGCGCGCGGCCGCCCAGATCAGGAACGGGAAGAACGCGAAGCTGATGGGGTACTGGGATGCCTCGTAGGAGACCGGCCGCAGCAGGAAGTAGTAGCTCAGCACCGCGGTCCCGGCGGCAATGCCGACCGCTTCGTACCAGCTGCCCCTGGCGCGGCGGGTCAGGGGCAGCGCGAGGAAGGCGAGCACGGCCGGCGCGAAGGATGCCACCCCCACGGCGTTTCCCAGCACCCAGAAGCGGAATACCGCCGCGACGCTCGACATCGGCAGGAGGCCGCCGATCAGCAGCGCGCCCACGCCGGCCACGGCGCTGATCATCGGGGTCACGACGCCGCCAACGATCACGAGCGCCACCACGTCGCGCAGCCGCTCGAGGGTGGGGCGGAAACGGACGTAGCGCCGGAGCAGAACCGCAGCCGTCAGGGTCTCGGCCGTGTTGCCGAGCGCAATGATCAGCACGATTGGCCACGGGTTGCCGATGGAGAGGCCGAGGACGAACGAACCGAGCAGGACCCCCAGTGCCACGTGCTGCCCGAGCGCCGTGACGGCGGCGATGGCGAGTCCGCCCGGAAGCCAGATGGCCGATACCCGGCCGACCGAAAACGGAGGCAGGAGGCTCAGGTGCCCGACCAGCACATACGCGGCCGCCAGGAGGAGCACCTGGAACCAGGCGCGCAGCGCCGGAGGCATCATGGCCGGGGCCCTCTGGCGATCCGGCGCCCGAGGCGGCAAGATACGTCCGCCGAACGCAACGAATCCGGGCCGGTCTCCAAAGATCCTGCAGGCCGTCTCACGCCGTATCCCCTCGTTCAGGAGTCACGATGATGCGCCGCCTGTTCGCCGTCGGTCTGGCCATGATCCTTGTCCTCCACGCGGCCGCCGCCCGGGCTCAGAATTTCCCCACGACAGATCCCATCATCAAGCGCATCTGGACCCTCGGGATGGACAGCTCCCAGGCCGGCACCCTGGCCCAGGCGCTGATGGATTCCGTCGGACCGCGCCTGACCGGCTCCCCGGGCCAGAAGTCCGCGAATGACTGGGCCGTTGCCCAGTACACCCGCTGGGGGATTTCCGCCCACAACGTACAATACGGAACCTGGAAGGGCTGGAAGCGCGGATACACCCACATCGACCTGCTGAGCCCGCGGGTCCGCACCCTCGAGGGGATGATGCTCGCGTGGAGCCCGGGCACCAAGGGCAAGCCCGTGGAGGGCCCCGTGGTGATCCTTCCCGACGCCGCGGACTCTGTGAGCTTCGCCGCGGCTCTCGCGAAGGTCAAGGGCGCCTACGTGCTCACCTCCTTCGCCGAGCCGGCTTGCCGTGCAGACTCCAGCTACAAGCAGTCCGCCACTCCGGACGGCTTCGACCGCATGGTCAAGGAACGGACTGCGGCCCGAGAGGCCTGGACCGCGCGGACCAGGCGGAGCGGCCTCGACAACCGGAACCTGCCCAAGGCGCTCGAGCGGGCCGGTGCGCGAGGCGTGATTACGACGACCTGGTCCAACGGCTGGGGCGCCGTCAGGATCTTCGATGCCAAGACCGAGCAGGTGCCGACACTCGGCCTGAGCTGCGAGGACTACGGCCTGCTGTTCCGCCTGGCCGAGCACAATCAGGGACCCGTCATCCGCGTGGCGGCCGAGGCCGAGTGGCAGGGAGAAGTCCCGGTCTTCAATACCATCGCGGAAATCCCGGGCACCGAGAAGCCCGACGAGTACGTCGTGCTCTCGGCCCACTTCGACAGCTGGGATGGATCCTCCGGCGCGACCGACAACGGGACCGGCACTGTCACGATGATGGAGGCAATGCGAATCCTGAAGGCCGTCCTGCCACACCCTAAACGGACCATCATCGTCGGGCACTGGAGCGGCGAGGAGCAGGGGCTCAATGGATCCCGCGCGTGGGCGGCGGACAATCCGAAGGTCGTCGCCGGGCTTCAGGCGCTGTTCAATCAGGACAACGGGACGGGCCGGGTGGTGAACATCGGAGCAGCCGGCCTGGTGGGGGCGCCGCCTTTCCTTGCTGCGTGGCTCTCGCGTGTCCCGCAGGAGCTGACTCGTCACATCAACAATTTCGCGCTTCCCGGCACGCCGCCGGGTGGCGGGTCGGACAACGCCTCCTTCGCGTGTTACGGCGCGCCCGGGTTCGGACTCGGTTCCTTGCCATGGGAGTACTTCAGCTACACCTGGCATACCAACCGCGACACGTTCGACAAGGTGGTGCTCGAGGAGCTCCAGGGAAACGCGACGCTGACGGCGATGCTCGTCTATCAGGCCAGCGAGGACCCCAACACCGTGCCGCGTGAACGGCGCGTGATGCCGGTAAACCAGAACACCCAGCAGCCGGGCACCTGGCCGGACTGCGTGAAGCCGGCACGGACTTCGGCCGAGTACACTCGATAGGTCCGCGTTCCGTATTCTGGTTCGGCGTAGGAGGGCACTACTCGCGCAGTGGCGTCGCGTTCCAGGCAGCCGGCGCCCGCAGGCAGCGGAGGCGCGTCAGGAATTGAGCTTGAGGATCAGCTCGGCGTTGGTGGGAGTCTCGCGAAAGAGGGAAAGCAACTCCTGCATCGCCGCGATCGGCGGCATCCCCGCGGTGCGCTGGCGGAGTGCGTGCGAGGCCGCGAGCGCCTCCGGGCCGAGCAGCAGCTCCTCGCGCCGGGTCGAGCTCGCCGGGATGTCGATCGCAGGATAGACTCTCCGCTCGGCCAGGTCGCGGCTCAGCACCAGTTCGCTGTTCCCCGTTCCCTTGAACTCCTCGAAGATCACCTGGTCCATCTTGGATCCGGTGTCCACCAGCGCCGTGCCGATGATGGTGAGCGAGCCTCCGCCCCGCGCCGGATCCACCGCACGGGCGCTCCCCAGGAACCGCTTCGGCTTCTCGAGCGTCGAGGCGTCGAGGCCGCCTGAGAGGGTGCGCCCCGTGCCGCGCTCGATCGCGTTGTAGGCCCGTGCCAGGCGGGTGATGGAATCGAGGATGATCACCGCATCGCCGCCCTCCTCGACCCGGCGCCGGGCCCGCTCCAGCGTCAGTTCCGCCAGCTCGACGTGGCGCTCAGGCGGATTGTCGAAGCTCGACGCGACCACCTCCCCTGCGCCCGCCATCTCCATGTCGGTCACTTCCTCCGGGCGCTCATCCACCAGCAGGATGAGGAGCATGGCCTCGGGGTAGTTCCGCGCCACTCCCGTGGCCACCGACTGCAGCACCGTTGTCTTCCCCGCCTTGGCCGGCGCCACGATCAGCCCGCGCTGTCCCTTGCCGAACGGGCAGAGCAGGTCGATCAGTCGCGTGATCTCGTGGGCCGTGCGGGAGGGCGTGGGCGGCACCTCGAGCCGGAGCTGCTCTTTGGGATGGGTCGCCGTGAGGCGCGTGAAGTCTGGGCGCCGGGCCGCTTCCGCCGGCGGGCGGCCGTTGATCGCCGTCACCCGCTGGAGCGCCGGCCCGCGGCCGCGCCCGGGACGCCCGGCCTCGCCGGCGATCGCGTCGCCGGGCCGAAGCCCGAACTGGCGGATGACCTGCGCCGGGACGAACAGATCGCGGGAGTCCGGCGCATAACTGCCCTCGCGGCGGCGGAGGAACCCGGTGCCACGGTCGGTCAGCTCGAGCACCCCGAGCGGGGTGAGGTCGGTCACTGTTGGGTGCTGGTCCAGGAGTCCCACGTGAGGTGGCAACGCGTCACGAAGTATTCCTGGGGATGGCCTTCACGGCCGAGCAATTCGTGCAGCATTTCGTGGCGCACCACCATTTCATGTTCGGTATAGGCCCCCGCAATGGTAATACGGGTCACGCCGCCCGTCTGCTCCCAGAGGCCTACCTTGTAGCCCAGCTCCGTCTCGAACGTAGCGACGTCAGGCACGACATACCACTCGATCGACTCGAAGTTGCCGAAGAGACCGGCACACGCCTCCGTGCGCATGAACCACTCGGAGTACTCGGGAGCGGGGGTCATGGGAACGGCGCCCTCGGGGAGCGGGCCTGGCTCCAGGGTGGCGCAGGACGCGACTCCCAGCCAGATCGCCAGGAGCGGCAGGAATCCGCGGAACGCATGAGTCGGGCGCATGGAATCTCCAACGCCCGACAAACACAAAGCGTGATGCCGCGGTCCCCGGATGGGGACATACGAATCACGCTCCGCTCGTCAATCCGGCCTTCGGCACCGAGCTATCTCCGGCGGTGGTCTGCCTGAGACCTCAAGTTTTGCGGCCCCGGATCGCTCCGGGTGTGCTCTTATCGGGCGGGTCGTTGGTCCAAGTTGTAGCCATTCATTACGCAAAACCGAGGCCGCCGAGACCCCCGATTCCCGGCCCCGTCCTAACTGTCGACCCGGCCCACGGTTAGCGCCCGGAGCCCAGCCGGAACTTGTTGTCCCGACGCGGGTTAGCTACCTTCGTGGCGCACCTGCTCCGGGCAATCCGCCCTCCCCGGCCTAACCGACAGGATGACCTGCTGATGTTGCGCACCTTCCTACTGTGGCTTTCCGAGCAACAGGGCATCTTCAATCTCCTGCGGCGGAACGGATTGGCCAGACGGTTCGCGGCCCGATTCGTCGCCGGCGAGGGGATCGAAACCGCGGCGGCGGCCGCGCTGGAGCTCAAGAAGCTCGACATCATGACGTCCCTCGATCTCCTGGGGGAGAGCGTCACCCGGGAGATGGAAGCTACGGCTGCGCGCGACGCGTACCTCGCCATGCTCGATCACCTGGCGGCGGCCGGAGCCGACGTCAATGTCTCGGTCAAACTGACGCAGATGGGCCTCGACATCGACGAGGAGCTGTGCGCCGCCAACATGCGGCAGATCCTCGAAAGAACCCGCGCCCTGGGCGGGTTCGTCCGGCTCGACATGGAGGGCTCCGCATACACCCAGCGGACGCTCGACTTCTTCGAGCATCGTCTGTTCAACGAGTTCGGGCCGCACACCGGCGTCGTGATCCAGTCCTGCCTGCGGCGCTCCGCCGCCGACATCGAGCACCTCATCGCCATCGGCGCCCGGGTCCGCCTCTGCAAGGGCGCCTATCTGGAGCCGGCCGAAGTGGCCTTCCCCGACAAGGCCGACGTGGACCGCGCATATCGCACGCTCATGGAGCGGCTCCTGCGGGAGGGCAACTATCCCGGCCTCGCTACGCACGACCAGCGGATTCTCCAGCACGCCAGGGAATTCGTCACGCGCCAGGGAATCCCGGCCCATCGATTCGAGTTCCAGATGCTCTACGGGGTGCGGCGCGACCTGCAGGAACGGCTGCGCAAGGATGGCTTCAACATGCGGGTCTACGTGCCGTTCGGCACTCAGTGGTATCCCTACCTGATGCGACGGCTCGCCGAACGGCCGGCGAACATCGCGTTCATCCTCGGCAACATGTTCCGGGAAACTTTCTCGCCGCGCCCGTGATGGAGGCGACGCTCGGCGGATACATGGCGCAGCACGGTCGCGCCGCGGCGTTCGGCGGAAGCGACGGCCACGCCTATTCGGTTGGGCTGTACGTGGACGAAACGCCCGACGCCCGCGGGCGTTTTGGCGCTGCGCTCCTCTTCGTGCGCTGGGATGCGGCGGGCGCGGCGCCGGCGGGCCACGTCGAGACGGAATACCTGGCCTGGGGCCGCACCGTCGAGGAAGCGGAGGAACGCCTGAAGGCACTCTCGCTGTACGATGTGAAGGCGGCGCTCGATGAAGCGATCGCCCGCTCGCCCGGCGAATGGTGAGCGCGCCGCTCGCCGGAACCGTGCTCGAACGCGATGGCGCGGCGTATCGTGTGGCCACCTCGAACGGCGAGGTCCGCGCCATCCTGCGCGGCAAGACGCGGCGGGACGCGCCGCGGGTGGTCGTGGGCGACCGGGTGCGCCTCGAGGCCGAGCAGGCGGGCGGGCTGTTTGCGATCGCCGAGGTCGAGCCGAGACGGAGCCTGCTCGAGCGGCGAGTCCCGCTCGGCCGTGGCACCCGCCCGATCGCCGCCAACATCGACGCAGTATTCGTCGTGACCGCGAGCCGCGACCCCGTTTCGGTCCCGCAGCTCATCGATCGGTTGCTGGTCGTGGCGGAGGCCAACGAGCTTCCCGCGACCGTGGTGGTGAACAAGATCGATCTCGATCCGGGAGACTGGATCGCTGCCCGGTTCGAGCGAGCGGGGTATCCGGTCATTCGTACCTGCGCCCGGACCGGAGTTGGCATGGAAGAACTCCGCACGGCGCTCCACGGCAGGGTGTCCGTGTTCACCGGCCCCTCCGGGGCAGGGAAGTCGAGCCTGCTGAACACACTGCGTCCCGGACTCCGGCTCCGCACCGGAGAGATCAGCATGAAGGTGCGTCGCGGCCGGAACACCACCGTCTCCGCCGTCCTCCTTCCGCTGGACGACGCGAGCTACATCGTCGACACGCCCGGCTTCAGCGAGGTCGGGCTTTGGGGCCTCGAACCCCGTGAGCTCGCGAGCTGCTTCCCCGAGATGCGGCCCTTCATTGGGGAGTGCCGGTTCGGCGACTGCCGGCACGTGTCCGAGCCCGGCTGCCGGATCCGGGAGGCGGTGGATGAGGGCATCATCCCGGGGGACCGGCTCGAGAGCTATCGCATGCTGCTCGAGGAGACGGAGGGGGAGCCGGAGGAGTGGGAGTAGGGTACTGGGGCGGGGGCGCCGCTAGGACTTTCGCGTCCAGCGGTTCGCGTCCCGCGCTTCCACCTTGTCCATCATCCGGTCGAAGGCCTGCTGCAGGTCGATCCCCTCGCGGTTGGCCATGCAGATCAGCACGAAGAGGATGTCGGCCATCTCCATGCCGAGATCGGCGTCCGGCTCCTCCTGCTTCTTGGTCTTCTGGCCGAATTGGTGGTTGATCTCCCGGGCGAGTTCACCCACCTCCTCCGTCAGCCGCGCCATGTTGGTGAGCGGATGGAAGTAGCCTTCCTCGAACTGTCGGATCCAGCCATCGACGCGGTCCTGGTTCTGACGAAGGGACATGGGCGGTAGGATGTGAGATGTGGGAGTGGAATTCGCCAAGTCGGCTTCAATGTATCATCTTCCCAGCCTATCATGCGCTCACGCGACCGGATCCTCACCAACCTCGAGACCATCTACCGCGACGCCTACGACCGCGCCCGGGGGAATGATGACACCCGGCGGATGGAGGAGCTGGACGCGGCCTACATGCGGGATCAGCTGATGCTCGAGATTCTGCTCGACATCCGCGATCTCTTCTCCGTTGCCCCCGCGGCGCCCGCGCCGGAGTCGAGCGCGCTCGAGAAGCTCGAGGCCCTGCGCCGGCTCACCAAGCTCCGCTGAACCTGGAGCCGAAATGCCGTTCATCCGGAACCTGCCCATCCGCGCATCCGTCCATCTGCCCATCCTCCTGACGCTTCTCGCCGCCTGCGCCAGAGCGCCCGAGGCGTCAATCCTGGTCTACGGCCGCGTATGGACTGGCGATTCCGCGCGACCGTGGGCCACGGCGGTCGCGATCGCGGGCGACTCGATCCTGGCAGTCGGCGACAGCGCAGACCTGGCCCGGCTGGCCGGCAAGAACACGGAAGTGCTGTCGAATGGCGACGGACTCGTCACGCCCGGCCTCAAGGACTCCCACACCCACTTCATCGACGGCGGCTTCCAGCTCGCGAGTGTCGACCTGCGGGATGCGGCCACCCCGGAGGAGTTTACCGCCCGCATCAAGGCGTTCGCCGCGGAGCGCCGCCCGGGCGAGTGGATCCTGGGCGGGAACTGGGACCACGAGCGGTGGCCCCGTGCGGTCCTGCCGCGCAAGGAGTGGATCGATTCCGTGACGCCCTCGATCCCGGTGGTGGTGGATCGGCTGGACGGCCACATGTCGCTCGGCAACAGCGCGGCGCTCCGGGCAGCGGGGATCAGCGGGGCGACCAAGGACGTGCCCGGCGGCGAGATCGTCCGCGATCTGCGCACCGGAGAGCCGACCGGCATCTTCAAGGACAATGCCCAGGCGCTGCTTTACGCGGCCATCCCGGCGCCGAGCGAGGCGCAGCTCGACGCGGCCCTGGGCCGCGCGCTGGCCCATGCGGCCAGCAAGGGCGTCACGGCGGTCGACAACGTCAGTGTCCCTCGCACGTGGCTCGGCGCCTGGCAGCGCGCCCGGGCGGCCGGCACGCTGACCGTGCGGGCCAAGCTCTTCTTCCCGATCGCGAACTGGCGCTGGGTGGCCGACACGGTGGCGCGGATCGGGCCCGGTGACGACTGGCTTCGAATCGACGGCGTGAAGGGCTACATGGACGGCTCGCTCGGCTCCACGACGGCGTATTTCGACGCGCCGTACGACGACGCGCCCCGGACCAGCGGCCTGCTGACAACGCCGGTGGATGAAATGGAAGCCGCCGTGCGGAGTGCGGATTCGGCCGGACTCCAGGTGGTCGTGCACGCGATCGGGGACCGCGCGAACGGCCTGCTGCTCGACATCTACGATCGGGTGTTCGACGGCCGCCTCCGGGAACGCCGCCCGCGCATCGAGCATGCGCAGCATCTGCGCCCGGCCGATCTCGACCGCATCGCCCGGATGGGTGTGATCCTCTCGATGCAGCCCTATCACGCCGTCGACGACGGCCGCTGGGCCGAGAAGCGGATCGGTCCGGAGCGGATCAAGACGACCTACGCCTTCCGTTCCCTGCTCGACCGGGGCGTCGTCCTCGCATTCGGTTCCGACTGGACGGTGGCGCCGCTCGACCCGCTCCTCGGCATCTACGCCGCGGTCACCCGCCGCACGCTCGACGGCAAGCACCCCGAGGGGTGGGTTCCCGAACAGCGGATCACTGTCGAAGAGGCGCTGCGGGCCTACACGAGCGCCGGCGCGTTCGCGTCGTTCGCCGAAGGGACCCGCGGCCGCCTGACGCCAGGCCTCAAGGCGGACCTGGTCCTCATCGACCGGGACCTGACCCGGATTCCCTCCGTCGAGATCGAGCAGGCCAGAATCCGGACAACAATTGTCGGTGGAAAGGTGGTGTATCGGCAGTAGGAGCGCAGTTGTGAAGGACCCGTTAATCCCTCCCGACTATCAAGCTTGATAGCTTACGGAGGAAAGGTGGACTGATTAGCGTTTGGGCGCCGATATCAGGTGTCTCGGCACCCCCTGACTCCACCTCGATCCACGATTTCCGCCCATGCGTCGACGTTCAGTCCTGTACCGCCTGCCGGACACGGCCCTGGCGTTCCTGCCCCTGGTTGTGCTCCTGCTCGACGCGGCGCCCGCCACGGCCCAGGAGGCCACCGCCTCCGCCGCGACAACCTGGTCCCAGTTCAGCGACGAACTCCGGCACCTCCGCCCCCGCGGCGACCGGGTCGCTCCGATCCAGAATCTCGTCCTGGAGCGCGAAGGTGGCCGCCTCACTCTCCTGGAGGGGCGGCTTGCCATGCTCACCCCAGTGAGTGGGCGCACGGTCGGGGTCGCGTTCAAGGGGCGCGGAAGTTTCTCCATGACGCCAGACTCGCGGGTCGAACGGGAACAGCTCGCCCGTTTCTTCAAGCAGCCCCACCTGGAAACGCCGTTCACCGAATTGGTCGTGCTCTTCAGCGACACCACCTTGGCGGAACTTGAGCGCCAAGTCTCCTTCGGAACCGGTGCGGCGGAGGAGTTCGAAGCTGCCGTCGACCACGCGCTCGACGACATTCTGGACAAGGATTCGGAGACTCCGAACCCGGATCTGGCGCTTGACCTGCTTAATGCCCGGTCTGGCGGCATGTTCTACGCTCACATCCCGCGGAGGAACGCGGACCCGTTGGTCTTCACGATCAACCCGCGACAGTCTGAGAGCGTGGATCTGTTCCGCCGGATGCCGAGTTTCGGGGTGTCCCGAATGCCGCTGGAGGTGATTACTCAGGAACGCCCGCGCGCGGACAGCCTGGAGCTGCCGGATGGAGATCGCCGGGGTGATGCCCTCGTCAAGCACTACGCCATCGACGCAACGCTCGCTCGCGCCGGCTCGGGTGACATCAATTTCTCCGCCGAGACCAGGATGTACATCACCGCGAGAGAGCCGGTCGGCCCGTGGGTGGCGTTCTGGTTCTACGAGAAACTGGTGGTGGATTCGGCCCGCTGGCCCGATGGCACCGCGGCCATCGTCCACAAGGTGAAGGACAGTCCTTACCTGTGGCTCCGAATGGCGGAAGCGCTCGAGCCAGGAGCCGTCCGGGAGCTCCAGGTGTACTATCACGGCGACCTGGTCGACCGCTTCGGCGATTTCTTCTTCATCAAGGCGTCTTCGGCCTGGTATCCCCGGCCACTCGAAGGCCGGAGCCTGGCGACCTTCGACCTCAACTTCCACACTCCGGCGAACTACCTGTTTGCGAGCGTGGGTGAGCGAATGGATACCTCGACCGCGAATCGCGTCACGACGTCCCGTTGGGTGACGGCGGGGCCCATCCGGAACGCGTCTTTCAATCTGGGCCTCTTCGAGGACTACCAGACCAACTTGCCCGGCAGCCCGCCGGTGACGGTCCTGGTTTCTGAACAAGGGCACCGCCTCTTATGGCGAGCCGGCCCGGGCGTGAAGGCACATGCAAAGGAAGAGGTGGGTGAGGATGTCGCCAAGAGCATGAAGTTCTTTCAGCACGTTTTCGGGCCGGCTCCCGTGGATCGGTTCTATGCGACGGAGATCCCGTACAGTCACGGCGAAGCTTTCCCCGGCATGATTCACCTGGCGCTGTCGACCTTCGTCGAGACCGACAAGAAGGGATTCGACGAATGGTTCCGCGCCCACGAAGTCGGTCATCAGTGGTGGGGCATCGGAGTTGATTTCACTACATATCGCGACCAGTGGCTGAGTGAGGGATTCGCGAGTTTCGCTGGGCTCTGGTACCTGCAGACGAATCGCGGTGAGTCGAAGCAGTATTTCGACATACTGGATCACTGGAAGGCTGACCTGATGGTCCGCCGCGCCGACTTGGGCCCGATCAACCTCGGCTATCGGGTGTGGAGCCGGGACTTTCCCAACGACTATCAGTACGTCGTCTACCAGAAGGGCGCCTGGGTGCTCCACATGCTCCGGGCCCTGATGATCGACTTGAAGACGATGAACGAGGATCGCTTCACCGGGATGATGCGTGACTTCTACACGACATATCGCGGGAAGCGCGCCTCAACCGAAGACTTCCGGCATGTGGTCGAGCGCCACACCGGCGCCGACATGGGGTGGTTCTTCGACCAGTGGGTGTATCGCTCCGAGATCCCTACCTACCGGTACGCCTGGCAGGCCGTTCCGGCCGAAGGCGGCAAGTTCCGGGTTCGCCTTCGCGTGCGGCAGGAACAGGTGCCGGATGAATTCCAGATGTACGTGCCCGTAACGGTCGAGTTGGGGAAGGATTCGTGGGCAAGGGCACGGGTGAAGATCAAGGGGCCGCTCACCGAGGTGGAGCTACCCGTGCTGCTGCCCACCGCACCGAGGAGCGTGCGCTTCAACGACCTGGAAGGTGTGCTCGCCGACGTCAAGTCGATGGGCTGGGAAGACTGACCCTACCGCTTACCACGCTGCCATTCCCGGGCTATTTTGAGAAGGCCTGATCCGCTGACGGCCGAACCCCTCAATCCCCAGTTGTGGTGGCCAGATGGCGACTCGATCTCCCGCCCGCGCCCGGAGCACGCCCTCCTCGCGGCTTGAAAAGTCCGACCTGCTCGAGCTCTGCCGCATCATGCTCCTTTCGCGTCGCCTCGACGACCGCGAAATCCAGCTGAAGCGGCAGAATCGCATCTTCTTCCAGATCTCCGGTGCCGGTCACGAAGCGGTGCTCGCGGCGGCGGCCCGGGTCCTCCGTCCCGGCTACGACTGGTTCTACACCTACTATCGCGACCGCGCCTTGTGCCTCGGCCTCGGCATGACGGCCACGGAACAATTGCTGTCCGCGGTCGCGGCGGCGGACGATCCGAATTCGGGCGGTCGCCAGATGCCTTCGCACTGGGGTCACAAGGACCTCAATATCGTCTCCGCTTCGAGCCCCACCGGCACCCAGTTCCTGCAGGCGGTAGGCTGCGCCGAAGCGTGGCTCCGGTACAGCCAGAACGACCGGATCGCCGATCGGGATGCGGTCTGCCACGGAGACGAGGTCGTGCTGGTGTCGACCGGCGATGGCACGACCAGCGAGGGCGAGTTCTGGGAGTCGATGAATTCCGCCTGCAACTTGAAGCTGCCGGTCGTCTACCTCGTCGAGGACAACAAGTACGCCATCTCCGTCCCGGTCGAGGTCAATACGGCGGGCGGCTCCATCTCGAAGCTGCTGACCGGGTTTCCGGATCTGTTCATCCAGGAAGTGGATGGCTGCGATCCGCTGGCGTCCTACGACGTGCTCACCCGTGCGGTCGAGTACTGCAGGCAGCGGAAGGGCCCCGCGCTCGTCCACGCCCACGTCATCCGCCCCTACAGCCACTCGCTGTCGGATGACGAGGTGCTCTATCGGCCGCCGGCGGAGCGGTCGGAGGACGCAGCGCGCGATCCGGTGAGGACCTTCCCACGCTACCTGGTGGAGCAGGGCATCGCCACCGAGGCGGAAATCGAGCGGATCCGGGCGCAGGTGGAAGAGGAGGTCGAGGTGGCCACCGCAACGGCCCTCGCCGCGCCACAGCCGTCCACCGACACAGTCTACCAGTTCGTCTACTCGCCGGATGTGGATCCGACGTCCGAGCAGTTCGACACCGAAGACGATCCGAAGTTCTCGGGCGACCCTACGACGATGGTGGACCTCCTGAACGTCTGCATGAAGGACGAGATGACGCGGGATCCGCGGATTCTCGTCTTCGGCCAGGACGTCGCCGATGTGAGCCGCGAGCAATACCTTGGAGAGGTGAAGGGGAAGGGCGGCGTGTTCAAGGTCACCTGGGGGCTGCAGAAGCTGTTCGGCAGCCATCGGGTGTACAACTCGCCGCTGGCCGAAGCGAATATCGTGGGCCGCGCCATCGGGCTCGCCACGCGGGGCCTGAAGCCGGTGGTCGAGATCCAGTTCTTCGATTACATCTGGCCGGCCTACATGCAGCTGCGGGACGAGCTGGCCCTCATCCGGTGGCGCTCCAACAACACGTTCAGTGCGCCGCTCGTTGTCCGCGTGACCTACGGCGGGTACCTCAAGGGCGGCGCGGTCTATCACTCCCAGACCGGCGCGGCCATCTTCACCGGCGTCCCGGGGCTCCGGGTGATCTGTCCCTCGACCGCGCTCGACGCCAACGGCCTCCTGCGCACGGCCATCCGGTGTGAGGATCCGGTGCTGTTTCTCGAGCACAAGCACCTCTACCGGCAGACCTACAATAAGGCCCCGAATCCAGGCCCGAACTTCATGATCCCGTTCGGCAAGGCGCGGATCGCGCGTGAGGGGCGGGATGTCACGGTCGTGACCTACGGGGCCGTGGTCCAGCGCGCCGTGGTGGCCGCCAAGGAGCTGGAGGAGGCCGGCGGCCCGAGCGCCGAGGTCATCGACCTGCGGTCGCTCAATCCGGTGGACTGGGAGTCGATCTACGCCTCCGTCCGGAAAACCAACCGGGTCATCGTTGCCTACGAAGATTCGCTCTCGTGGGGCTACGGGGCGGAGATCGCCGCGCGGATCGCGGACGAGGCCTTCGCCTGGCTGGACGCCCCCGTGCGCCGCGTCGCCGCGACGGATACATTCGTCGCGTACGCGCCTGAGCTTGAAGATGTCATCCTGCCGCAGGTCGGGACGATCCGCGGCGCCATCGAGTCGATCGTCGCGTTCTGAGCCCGAGGGACCCGCCAAGGAGGAAGCGCATGCGCGTCCGTGGTTGGCTGACCCCGATGCTGGCGTTCGCCCTGCTCACCCTGCCCGCCGTGCTCCGCGCGCAGGCCGATGCCCCACCGCCGAATCACCTGTACGACAAGTGGCAGTTCTCCGGGGCCGCCACCTGGGTGTTCCTGGGCTCCGAGGCGCGGGTGGACCCGGAGGACGGCGGCGAAGGCATCTGACGTGGACCTTGAGGACGACCTCGGGCTCGACAAGTCCGAGTTTCAGGGGCGGCTCGCCATGCGCTGGCGTCCCGGCAGGCGGCACGAGCTGGAACTCGGATACCAGTTCATCCGGCGCAACAACTCCCGCACGCTGGACACCACCATCGTCTTCGCCGACACCATGTTCCCGGCCGGCTTCGACGTCAAGACCAAATTCAATTCGGACAACGCGTTCCTGACCTATCGCTTCGCGTTCATGGCGAAGGAGAACACCCAGGTCGGTGTCGGGCTCGGCCTCGGCGCCCTTTTCCTCGGCGCGTCGATCGACGGCGTCGGCTTCGTCAGCCCGGACTCGGTGCACGTCGACGAATCCTTCGACCAGGTCGCGCCGATCGCCTCCCTCGGCCTGTACGGACGGTTCCGCCTCGCGGAGCGCTGGCAGATCAATGCGGACGCGCGCGCGATCGGCATAACCATCGACCGCTTCGACATCAGCGTGTTCGAGGGCGGGCTCGCTGGACAGTACTACTTCAGTCCGAAGTGGGGGGCGGAGCTCGGATGGTCCTACAGCGGAGTTCAGGTCGATTTCACGTCTAAGTCGGGCAATCGATCGGCCAAGATCAAGTACGACTTCTCGACCGCCCGGGTCGGAATCGTATTCGTTCCGTAGGCGACCTACTCCATCGCCTCGCGGACCTCCCCCGCGGCCGCGATGGCGCCGTCCACGTCCCGTGAGAGCGCCCGCGCCTGCTGGGTCGCCTGGGTCAGGTCGCCGAGCACGGCACCCACGCCGGCGGACTTGAGGCGGAGCAGGTCAAACCGGACGTTTTGCATCGCCAGGATGCAGGACTCGAGGTTGGCGGACACCTGATCCCGCCGGCTCCTGAGCTCCTGCATCTGATTTTTCTGCCTCTCGAGCAGTCCCAGCCGCCGGGCCCGCTCCTCGTCGTCCGGCTCCCGCTGCAGCGCCGCAATGCGGTCCTCGATCCTCCCGATTCCCTGGGTATCGAGATTCGAGTCCATCGCGTGCAGCGTCTTCCCGAGGTCGGACGCGCGGTTGAACAGCGCATCCACCGTCTGCACGATCTCAGGCAGCAGCTTCTGGTCGGCGGGCGGCAGCCGCTCCACCAGTCCCAGGATGGCGGCCCGGTCGCGATGGAGCTGCTGCATCTGGGCGAGCATGATCCCGTAGTCGCCTGCGGTCGGCGGCGGGAGCAGCTTCGGGAGCTTGCCGCCGGTGAGCTTCGCCTCCGCGGACTCCGGGGCGGGCGGGCGGCTCAGGACGTCGCGCCAGCTGTAGCCCGACTGCCAGAGCGTCGCATAGCTCCGGAGGAGCCCGATGCCCATGCCACCGGCCACGAACAGGAACCACGGCGAGTCGATTCCGGTCGCGATGTTGATCAGGAGGCAGCCCCCGGACACCGCCGCCCATCGGGCGAATTGGGCGCGGGTGCGCTGCACGATCTCCGGCTCGCCGGTGTCAATCGGCGGACGGAGCCCTTCGTCCTGCTTTCGTTCCCAGGATCGCGGACGCACCCCTCCCGCGCGGACCGGAACCCGCGGGCTCCGTGGCACCGGCGGACCCGCCAGCGGCCGCGGTGAGCGCTCGATGGAGGAAGGCCGTGTCGAGACCGACCTGGACCCGCGGCTCGGCTGGCCCGCGCGCCAACCGGTGCCGGTGGGGCGGTAGCCGGTGACGACCCGCGCCTCGAGGGCGCGGCGGAGGGCGTCCGCGGTTGGCCAGCGGTTCTCGGGGTCCTTTTCCAGGCAGCGACTGATCGCGAGCGCCAGATCCTCCGGAATGTCGGGTCGCAGGAGCGACACCATCGGCGCCGGCTCGGTGATCTGCTTCATCAGGATGCCCGCCACCGTGGGCGCCTGGAAGGGCAGCTCGCCGGTCAGCATCTGATACGAGACGATGCCGAGGCTGTACACGTCCGAGCGCCCGTCGATCTCGCGTTCGCCGGCGGCCTGCTCGGGGCTCATGTAGGACGGCGTGCCGATGGCGATGCCGGCCCCGGTCAGGGTCGCCGTCGAGGAACCCGACAGCGCCTTCGCGATGCCGAAATCGGTCACCATGACGCGGCCGCGCGTTCCCTCGAGCAGCACGTTGTCCGGCTTGATATCGCGGTGAATGACGGAGAAGGCGTGGGCCGCGCTGAGGGCGTCGGCCGTTTCCTTCATGATGCGCCGGGCTTCCTCCACCGGCAGCCGACCGCGCCGCTTCAGGCGTCCGCCCAGCGACTCGCCGTCGACATACCCCATGACGAAATAGACCAGCCCCGCGCCCTCACCGACCGTGTGAATCGGCACGATGTGCGGGTGCGAGAGGCGCGCCGCCGTCTGCGCCTCGCGGGTGAACCGCTCCCGGATGTCCTTCTGGAATGCGAGCTCGGGCGGAAGCACCTTGATCGCGACCCGCCGCTGCAGACGCTCGTCCCGCGCCCGGTATACGACGCCCATGCCGCCACGGCCGATCTCACCCTCGATCGTGTAGGCGCTGCCCAGCGCCTCGCCCAGCCGGGCGGCGAGCGGCTTGTCGGTCGGGTCGGTCATCGCGGGATCGGCCCCAGAGTGAAATGTCGGGTGAATGAAGTCGGCATGCGCAGCACAACAATCTGCCTTGCTTCTGCCGTCAGGGCAACAACTTGACATCAGGGTCAGCCGAGACGACACCAGGCGCCGTCACCCGTCAATTTGGCAGGGCCATCGACGTTGCAGGCTGTATTTACGTTCCCGAATGCACCCCGGAGGGCCTTACGAGGCGACGACTACGGTAGATTCCGGCCACGGCGAATGGCACAGCGGGTGCGTTAGCCAGTGGCGCGACTCGGTATTGCTGCCATTTTCTCCCTCTTCGGAGGGATTGCGAGGCTATTCGATGTCAGACCGTTTGAATCTTCCTGTGCTGCCCCTCCGCGAAGTGGTGCTCTTCCCGGGCGTCACGGCTCCGATTGGCGCCGGCCGTCCCGGAACCCTCCGCGCGATCGAGGCGGCGCTCGCCACGCCCGACAAGCTGGTCTTCGCCGTGTCCCAGCGGCAGAACCTCGAGCAGGTGACCCCGGAAAACCTGTACACCATCGGCACCATCGCCCGGATTGGACAACTGCAGCGCGGACTCGCCGGGATGCAGTTGCTCCTCCATGGCGAACGCCGTGGCATCGCCATGCACGTGGTCGAGCGGGACGGCTACCTCCAGTCCATCGTCCGCGATGCGGAGGAGATGGCTCCGGTCAATCCCGAGGATCCGGCATTCGTGGCGCTGCACCGGGAGGCCCGTGCGCGGGCCGGTGAGCTGGGCCAGAAGTCGGGGCTGCCGGAGGAAGTGGTGCAGCAGGTCCTCGCCGGGGTGAATGATCCCGGCCGGTTCGCCGACCTCGTGGCGGGCTACATCGACATCCCGCCCGCCCAGCGCCAGACGCTGCTGGAGACCCTCTCGGTCGAGGAGCGCCTTCGCCGGGTATTGGTCCACGTGCAGCGCCAGATCGGGCTGCTCGACGCCCAGGAGGACATCAAGTCACAGGTGCAGGAGGAGCTGGGCGAGCGGCAGCGTGAGATGTTCCTGCGGGAGCAGCTCAAGACCATTCGCCGGGAGCTGGGCGAGGACGATGAGTCGGATGACCTGGAGGAACTGCGCACCAAGCTGGCCGCGCTGGAGCTGCCGCCTGAGGCGCGGAAGGAGGTCGACCGGGAGCTCGGCCGCCTGAGCCGCATCGGCCGGGAATCCATGGAATCGCAGGTCATCCGGACATATCTCGAGAACGTGCTCGAGTTGCCGTGGAGCGCCCGGAGCGAGGAACACCTCGACCTGACCGAGGCGCAGCGGGTGCTCGACGAGGATCACTACGCCCTGGGAGACGTCAAGGACCGGGTGCTGGAGTTCCTGGCCGTGCGGCAATTGCGGGCAGCGGGAAAGCGGGAAGGCGGGGAAGCGGGGAGGCAGGATGGCGCAAGCCGTCCCGCGGATCCCACGCCCGACGCTTCGGGCTCCGCATCGCTGTCGGAACCGCTTCCCCGCGCCCCCGCCTCCCCGCCTGAGTCCGGCGAAGCCGCGAAAGGCCCCATCCTGCTCTTCGTCGGCCCGCCAGGCGTCGGCAAGACCTCCGTCGCCAAGTCCATCGCCCGGGCCATGGGACGCCGGTATGTGCGCATCTCGCTCGGCGGCGCGCGGGACGAGGCGGACATCCGCGGCCACCGCCGTACCTACGTTGGCGCGATGCCCGGCCGCATCCTGCAGGGCATGAAGCAGGCCGGGACCAGGAATCCGGTGTTCCTCCTCGATGAGGTGGACAAGCTGGGCGTCTCCTTCCAGGGCGACCCGGCGGCCGCGCTTCTCGAGGTGCTCGATCCGGCCCAGAACGATTCATTCACGGATCATTATCTCGGCGTGCCGTTCGATCTGAGCGAGGTGCTGTTCATCTGCACGGCCAACTTCCTGCAGAACATCCCCGCGCCGTTGCTCGACCGGATGGAGGTCGTGGAATTCACCGGGTACACCGAGCGCGAGAAGCTGATGATCGCGCGGAACTACCTGATCCCGCGCCAGCTCGAGGAGAACGGGCTTACGGCCGAGCAGATCACCATTCCCGACGACGCCGTGAGCGAGGTCATCACGGGCTATACCCGGGAGGCGGGCGTCCGCCAGCTGGAGCGTGAGCTCGGCAAGCTCGCCCGGAAGGTGGCGAGACGGATTGCCGCGAAGGAGGTCGAGCGCCTCGAGGTCAACCGCGAGGTCGTCGACGATCTCCTGGGCCGGCCGAAGGTGCATCCGGAGCGTGCGGCGCACGAGGACCAGACTGGTGTCGCGACCGGGATGTACTACACGCCACAGGGTGGCGACATCATGTTCGTCGAGGCGTCGACCATGCGCGGCAAGGGTGAGCTCGTGCTGACCGGGCAGCTGGGAGACGTGATGAAGGAGTCGGCCCGCGCGGCGTGGACCTACGCCCGCTCTCACGCGGCCGGCCTCCATATCAAGGACGAGATGTTTGACCGCGACGTCCACATCCACGTTCCCGCCGGGGCGATCCCGAAGGACGGACCGTCCGCCGGAGTGACGATGGCCACCGCGCTGGTCTCCGCCCTCTCGGGGCGCCCCGTGCGCAACGACATTGCGATGACGGGTGAGGTCACGCTCCGCGGACACGTGCTGCCGATCGGTGGCGTGAAGGAAAAGGTGCTCGGCGCAGTGCGGGCGGGAATCACGCGGATCGTGCTGCCGAAGAAGAACGAGCCCGATCTGGAGGACCTGCCGGAGGAAGTGCGCGCCTCGATCGATGTATTTCCGGTGGAGTCGCTCGGCGAAGTGCTGGCCCTGACGCTTCGCGGCGCCTCGTTCCGCGAAGGGCGGCTGCTCTTCGGCGACGAAAACCCGCGTGACGTAACCCCGCTCTCGGCGGGATTCACTCACTGACGGCGCGAGCGAACTCGGCTTCGATTCGACCGATGCCCGCCTCGAGCTCTGCGAGGCGGGCATCGGTCCATTCCGGCTCACTCCGCACCATTTGCTCCAGTTCGCGGGCGGTGACGCTCACCGCCGGAAACCCGTAGGCACCGCCCGAGCCCGCCAGCCGGTGCAGCAGCGTCGTCAGCGTCGTCTCCGCGGCCTCATCCCGGCCGCGAAGTGCCACCGTCGCCCGGTGCAGTTCCGCGACCCGCGCCGGGGCCTCCTCCAGGTACGCGCGCCGGAGCGAGCGCAACGCCTCCGCGACCGGATCGCTCATGGCGGGGTTCCGAACCGCTCGAAGGCGAGCCGGGCTGCCGCGACGAATGCCGGCGACGTGCTCCAGTGCCCGCGAACCTCCGCTCCATCCCGGGCCGCCATCACCGCGCTCCGACCGTCCACCACCGCGACGAGCGGTTGCCCCGGCCAGGCATGGCCGTCCCGGATCACCTCGACCGCAGCAAACGGGATGTCGACCGGCTCCGTTGCCCGGAGCGCGAGCGACACGCCCGCCCCGACGGCCTTTCGCAAGGCGGGAATGAGCAACGGATAGGCATCGGCCGGCGCCAGCAGTCGCACCGATTCCGTCGCCCGGCCGATATCATGCGCGATCAGTTGAAGCGATCCACGGGCTGACTCGATCTCCACCAGCGTCGGAGAATCCGGCACCGAGATCGCGTCGAGATCTTCCCGCAGCTTGTCCATCGCCTGGCCGTGCCGGCTCGCAATCCGGGCCACGAGCGCGGTGGGAGCTTCCGGGCGAAACCGCTTCGGCCGGCTGCCCTCCACTCGAGCCGCCCCCTTCGATACCAATCCCTCCAGCGCGCTGTAGGCGTTCGCCCGTGCCAGCCCTGCGGCCCGCGCGATGGCGTAGCCGGTGCCGGGCCCCGTCGTCAGCAGGACCTGATAGACGTGTCCCTCCGTCGGCGTGAAGCCGAAAGGGACGAGATTGAGGGGTGTCATGCCCGTAGTATGGGAAGGAACTACTTGTCGGGCAAGTCGCGCTGCCTAGGCGTACTCCAGCGTCCAGCCAAGGCGCCGGGCGATCAGGGCGACACGGAATGTCACGTCCGCCTGGCGGGATTCCGCACTCTTCGTCTCGGTGACGAGCGGGAAATCGTGGTAGGACATCCGATTGGTTGCCTTCGGGAGACCGCGGAGTCCCTTCGGATGCCAGACGCCATGCTCGTCGAAGTCCTTCAACAGCCGCCCGAGGACCTTGGTTGCCACGGGCGCGGTGTGGAGGGCTCCGATCCCGGCGAGGAGCTCGATGTAGTGAAGCGCGAGTGGAAGGTCCTTTGGCACGCCCTTCGAGTCGGCCTGGATCGGATCGCCGAGCAGCAGGTGCTGCGGCTTGACCGTCTTCTTCCCGACGTGCAGCACGTAGGCCTTCTTCGGCGCCGGCTGCGCGAGGTAATTGCCCAACCGTTCAGTGAACCCCGCGCGTTCCCGCTGGAGGTTCGGCATGGCGGCCACCATCGCGACCGAGTACCAGCTCGGCGGGTACGCCTCCGGGTGCAGGATGACGTGCCCGCCTGACTTGATGAACGGCTTCTCGGCAAGCGGGCTGCGGAGGAACTGGGATACCGCGCTTGCCACCTTGTGAGCCGATCCCCGGAGCCGGGGATCCTCGACGTGCCCGGCCTCCGCCAGCGCGGCGCAGGCCGCCTCCCGAATGACCCAGCGCGCCCAGGATTCAGCGTGGGGATCGCCCTTCGCCGTCTTCTGGAACTCGAAGAGCAGCGCGGGATCGTCGTCCCGGGAGAGGAGCCGGAACAGGATCCGTTCGGCCAGCTTGAAGGGACGGCCCTGGCGCGTGTATCCCATCTGCAGCAGGCGCCGGTACTGCGGGATGGTGCCGACGTCCTTGATGCCCAGCGAGCTGGACGGCGCCAGTCCGAGGAGATTGCCGCCCCACACGCCCGTGTCCTTCTGCTTCCGGATCACGGCCACGACGGGCTTGGCCTCCGACAGCGCGGCCTGTGCAGCCTCGATCGCCATCGGATCGGCATGACCCGCGGGTGCGAGTTCGGTCAGGGTGCGATAATGAAGGATCTCGCCGCCATGCTGCAGAAGCCAGCCGAGCGGAACGCGGTGCTGGTTGGGCAGTTCCAGAGGGACTCCTGGTCGGAGAGAACCCGAGCCTGAACGGGCGCGAAAATACACCGGCGCGGTTCGGAGGGGTAGGGTGACGAGACGGCCACGGCCACTTCCCCGGCCGAGAGCTCGCCTTCACGATGGTGTAATCCGTTTGATCACAATGGTTTGCGAAAACAAACCGGCCGACTGCCCATCCGCCCATCTGCCCATCCGCCATTCCGCCACCATCGCGCCACCGTCGCGACTTCAGGCGGTTGTCCCACTGCCGAGCGGAATTCCAAGTCCAGGTTTCATGTCGGCTGTGCCGAAGCGTCCGCGGCGAGCTCGTCGACCCGAATCACAACTTGAATTCCCTGCGGACGGCGCGGCCGCGCGGCCGCTGTCGCACCTTTCCCCGCAAGGCGACGGTCGCTATCCTATGAGGCAGTCCCCCGCTCATCACCGACTCGAGTCCCAGACCCACTACCCCGGCGGACTCCTGACCGACCCGCGCGCCGCGCTGATCAGTGGCCTGCAGGACCGCTACACGATCGAGCGCGAGCTCGGCCGCGGCGGCATGGCCACGGTCTATCTCGCCCGCGACCTCAGGCACAAGCGCTCGGTCGCGCTCAAAGTGCTGCACCCGGAGCTCGCCCACGCGCTGGGCCCCGAGCGCTTCCAGCGCGAAATCGAGACCGCGGCCGGGCTCCAGCATCCCCACATCCTCACCGTACTCGACTCCGGGGAGAGCGCCGGCCAGCTCTGGTTTACCATGCCCTTCGTCGAGGGCGAATCGCTGCGCGATCGGCTCAAGCGCGAGCGGCAGCTCGCCGTAGAGGACGCCCTCCGCATCGCGGCCGAGGCGGCGCGGGCCCTGGACTATGCCCATCGCCACGGGGTGATCCACCGCGACATCAAGCCGGAGAACATTCTGCTGGCCGAGGATGGCACGACGCTGGTGTCTGACTTCGGCATCGCCCGCGCACTTGGGGCGGGCGGCGACGCGGCGCGGCTCACCGAGACCGGCATGGCCATCGGCACGCCAGCGTATATGAGTCCCGAGCAGGCGACGGGCGAGCGCTCGCTCGATGCGCGCACCGACATCTACAGTCTGGGCACGGTGCTCTACGAGATGCTGGCCGGCGAGCCACCGTTCACGGGAGCGACGGCGCAGGCGGTCATCGCGCGCCGTTTCCTCGAGCCCGCGCCGAGCGTGCGGGCGGTGCGTCCGAGCGTGCCCGCGGCGGTGGACCAGGCGATCCAGCGGGCGCTCGCGCCGGTGGCCGCCGATCGCTTCGCGAGCGCCGCTCAATTCGGACAGGCTTTGCAGGGGCAGGTGGCTACGCCCACCGGCACTCCCACCGCCACGACGGTGCCGAGTCCGACGATCGGGGCTCCTCCCCCGGTTCGGCCGCGCCGGCGAGTGCCAGTATTGGCCACCACGCTCGGCGTCGGCTTTCTCCTCGGCCTCGGCGTGTTGTTTGCTTGGCGGCGGAGCCACGCGGGCAGCGACAGCACGGGCGGCTCGGAGCCCAAGGCGCTCGCCGTGCTCCCGTTCGAGAATCTCGGCGACTCGGCCGATGCCTACTTCGCCGACGGGCTGGCCGACGCGGTGCGCGGCAAGCTCACCGCGCTGCCGACGCTTGCTGTCATCGCCCGAGCGAGCTCGGAGCCGTACCGCGGCACTTCCAAGACACCCCGGGAGATCGGCCGCGAGCTCGGCGTGCGGTACCTGCTCACCGGCACCGTGCGCTGGGCGAAGCGACCCGACGGCACGAGCCGGGTGCAGGTGAGCCCCGAGCTGATCGAGGTGGCCGACGGGGAGGCGCCACGCAGCCGCTGGCAGCAGCCGTTCGAGGCGCCGCTCACCGACGTGTTCCAGATGCAGGCCGACATCGCCGGCCAGGTGGCAAGTGCGCTTGACGTCGCATTGGGCTCGCCGCAGCAGCAGGTGCTCGCCCAGCGGCCCACAGCGAGCCTCGCGGCCTACGACGCCTTCTTGAAGGGCGAGGCGGCGGCGCAGAGCGTCGGGACCAACGAGCCGGCGAGCCTTCGACGGGCGATCGGCTTCTACGAGCAGGCGGTGGCACTCGACTCGGCGTTCGTCGAGGCCTGGGCCCAGCTGGCACGGGCGCACGCAAGTCTCTATTACAACGGTACCCCCACGCCCGTCGGGGCCGAGGCCGCCCGTCGCGCCGCCGAGCGCGCCGTCGCCCTCGCGCCCGGTCGTCCGGAGGGCCAGCTTGCCCTCGGCGACTACTACGCGAACGTTTCCTCCGATTACGCTCGGGCGCTGGCCGCGTACCAGGTCGGGATCGCGCTCGCTCCGGACAACACCGACTTGCTCACCAGCGCCGGGCTGGCGGAGCAGAGCCTGGGCCGCTGGGAGGCGGCGCTCGGCCACCTCGAGCGGGCGGCGACTCTCGATCCGCGCTCGGTCCGCTCCGCGCGGCGTCACGCGCTCACGTTGATGCGGCTCCGCCGCCTTTCCGATGCGCTCGCAGCGTACGACCGGGCGCTCGCCCTCGCACCGACGAACCTCGCCGTCATTGAGGGCAGAGCCCTGGTATTCCTGATGCAGGGCGATCTCCCGGGCGCGCGTGCCGCACTGCGGGCGGCGTCCGCCGACGTCGCCCCCACCACGCTCGTCGCCTACGTCGGCAACTACTTTGACCTCTTCTGGGTGCTGGACGACGCCCAGCAGCAGCTCCTCCTCCGGCTCCCACCGAGCGCGTTCGATGATGACCGGGGCGCCTGGGGAATCGTGCTGGCCCAGACCTGGCACCTGCGGGGCGACCCGGCGCGGGCTCGCGCCTACGCCGACTCGGCCCGCGTGGCGCTCGAGGAGCAGCTCGCCGCGACGCCCGATGAGCCGCAGCGACTTGTGTTTCGGGGGCTCGCGCTCGCCTATCTGGGCCGCAAGGCGGAGGCGATCCAGGAAGGCGAGCGAGGGGTCGCTCTGCTGCCGATCAGTCGGGATGCGTACACCGGGCCATACCTCGAGCACCAGCTCGTGCGCATCTACTTACTCTGTGGTGAGCCCGAGAAGGCACTGGACCGGCTCGAGCCGCTGCTCAAGATCCCGTACTATCTCTCGCCCGCGTTGCTGAGGATCGACCCAGCCTTTACGCCACTGCGCGGCAATCCGCGCTTCGAACGGTTGATCGCCGCCAAGCCCTGATTCGACCTACTGTCGCGACTTCACCCGCTCGTCCCCCGCCTTGCGGAACTCGGAGTCCAGGTTCCAGGTCGGTTGCGCCGAGGCATCCGCGGCCAGCTGAGCGACCCGGAGCGCCACCCGGGTTTCCTGCACCGCCCCGTCGTACACGTACCACGATCCGACCTCATCCTGAGGCCGATGGTATCGAGTAGCGGTCCATTCCGCGATCGTCTTCGCGTACCAGTCGTCCGACCGGCCGACGAACTCGGTTCCCGGTTCGAAAGACAGGGCGGGCACGCCGGCCCGCATGAACGGAAAGTGGTCGCTGCGGTAGATCGTCCCCCGCTCGCTCCCCTGCGGATTCTCGCTCACGCGAAGGCGCTCCGCGCGGGCCGCCGCCTCCAGCGCACCCCCGAGCGAGGATTGATCGGCGCCCAGTGCGGATACATCACGCGTGCGGCCGAAGAGGTTCGCCCCGTCGAGGTTGATGACGGCGGCCAGGTCGCGGAGCGGCATGAACGGCCGCTCGACCAGTGCGTTGGAGCCCACCAGCCCCGCCTCCTCGGCCCCGAAGGCTGCGAAGACAATCGAGCGCTTGGTCTTCACCCCGCCCCGCACGAGCGCCTCCGCGATCGCCAGGACCTCGGCCACGCCCGCCGCGTTGTCTCGCGCGCCGTTGTAGATCGAATCCCCGTTCACCGCGGGGCCGATTCCGAGGTGGTCGTAGTGGGCGCCGACCAGCACGGCCTCCTTGGCCAGCGGGCCCTCGCTCGGCAGGCGCCCGAGCAAATTCGATGTGCTGGTGCGGGTGATCTGCTGGGTCAGGGTCGCCCGGATCGGCGCCTTGATCGGCACGGCAGTGAAGCCGCGTCGCCACGCGCGATCCATCAGGGCCTTGAGATCCTCGCCGGCCGCCGTGAATGCCCGGGCCGCGGCATCCCGCTGAATCCAGCCGACGGCCATCAGTGAGGATGGCGGGGTCTCAAGTCGGACCAGGGTTCCAGCGAGACTCCCGCGCACCGTCCCCCACGGGTAAGTGGCGCTCTCGTCCGTATGAATCAGAAGGACGCCGGCAGCGCCCTGACGGGCGGCCTCTTCGTACTTGTACGTCCATCGCCCGTAATAGGTGAAGGCGCGGCCCGCAAAGATCGTCGAATCGCGCAATCCCGGATCGTTCACGAGCACGGCGACGACCTTCCCCTTCACGTCCACCCCGGCGTAGTCGTTCCAGTTGAATTCTGGTGCAACGATTCCGTAGCCCACGAACACCAGGGGAGCATCGAGGCTGATGGATGGCTCCCAGCGCCTCGGCTCGAGCACGAAGTCGTCGCCCTGCTTGAGCTCCACGCTGCCCACTTGCAGAGAGGCAGTCGGTGTGAACCGCACGAGCGGCACCCGGTGGTAATAGGTGCCGCTGTCTCCCGCGGGCTCCAGGCCGAGTCGCGTGAATTGCGCCACAATGTACTTCGCGGCGAGCTCGCCTCCACGGGTCGCGGGCGCGCGCCCTTCGAGCGCATCGTCTGCGAGGAATTCGACATGCGACCGGATGATGCTGGCACTGACGGTCTGCGCGGCGTGGTCCACAATGGTCTGGGCATACGCAGGCCGCGGAATTCCGAGAGCGGTCGCGAGGAACAAGGCTGCGGTGAAGCATCGCATGGGAGTCTGGAGTTGGGTTGAGGGTGGTCGGAGCTAATGAGCGCGTTGCGCCATCCACGATTCGATTTCCGCCGCCACCCGGTCCGGCTCGCTCTGGTGTGGCCGGTGCAGCGTGTGATCGAGCGGCACGAACGTCACCGAGGGGAGCGCCGCCGCGATGCGCTCACCGGTCGCGAACGGCACCGTCGGATCCTGGCGCCCCCACAACAGCAGCACCGGCTGATGGATCCGCGGGAAACTGTCCTCGAGCGCCTTGAAATCGAACTCGCGCAGCACGGCGGCGGCGGCGGTCCGATACGCTGCCTCGGTCGTGGGCTCATAGGCCAGCGCCGAATCCGACTCGCCGAGCCACGCCGGGTCGTGGATCGGCAGCAGGAGGATTCCGCTGGCGACATGCAGCCATCCCATGACGTCGGCAGCCTTCTGGACCGAGTCCGCAGCCGGCGTGAGGCCGGCACCTGCAGGTGCCAGGAGCACGAGCCCGCTGATCCGATCGGGGCGGCGAAGTGCGAGCGCGGCGGCAATCTCCCCCCCGAGCGAGTGCCCCACCACGATCACCGGGCCCCGGGTCCATCGATCGAGAAAATCCGCCAGCCGATCGGTCATCCGGGCCAGCGAGTACCCTGACGCAGGTTTGTCGCTGAGGCCGAAGCCGGGAAGGTCGACCGCGACGACGCGGGTCCGGCGGGCCAGGCGGTCGAACATCGGCTGCCATGCGAGCAGGCTTTCCCCGTAGCCGTGCAACAGGAGCAGGGTCGGCTCGCCCGCTCCCGCGCGCACGGCCCGGAGCCGGAGATCGCCTGCCCGGAGGTACTCCGCGTGGTGTGCCGGCGTGGTGCCCGGCACCGTATCCACGAGCACGGCGGCGAGGACCGCGAGTGCCAGCACCAGCAGCCAGCGCCTCACCGTTCTGCTCATCAGCGCCGGCCGCACGGCACCACGTGCAGGGGACCGGTCATATCCGGGGCAAGGAATTCGTCGTCACGCACCCGGAAGAAGAGGACGGCGGAGCAGCTCTGGAATGCCACACGCGTCCCATCGGACACGCCGGGGAGCCCGAGCGGGACGGCCACGGAGCGGAGGCGCATGGCAGAATGGTAGCCGCCACTCGCTGGCCTTCCAATCCTTGCTCCTGCCCTCCACCGGGGGCATTTTCCGAGCAGTCAAGGAGAATCGCGCGCATATGCTCGAGAGCCTCAAGTCCCGCGCTGTCACCACGTTGCCGGAAGAGATCCGGCTGTCGGGCCGCATCCTCTATCTGGCCGAGGACCCCGCGCTGGTCCGGCGCCAGTTGTCGGGCGAGGACCTCGACTGGACACCTTCGATCAAGCTCCGCGACGACATCTCGACGGACGAGATCACGCCGGCCTACATCTGCTACTACTACGACGAGACGCTCGGGGAATTCCCTTACCTCGGCCTCAAGTGCGGGGAGGAGTTTCCCATCACCCGCGGGTCGGTCAAGCGGGGGGGCTTCGTCGCGGCGGTGAGCGGCAAGCGGCGGGGCAAGGGGTCGAGCCGGGAGCAATCGCCCTACGCCGAGCTCATGGCGGGGATCCGGCTGGTGGTGGCCGAGAACATCGAGCGGATTTACCGCGAGAACTGCCAGAACCTCGGCATCTTCACCA
Source organism: uncultured Gemmatimonadales bacterium (assembly GCA_963817575.1). GTDB lineage: Bacteria > Gemmatimonadota > Gemmatimonadetes > Gemmatimonadales > GWC2-71-9 > DASTCF01. The sequence continues at coordinate 599,093 of CAWFOY010000007.1, read as the reverse complement.
GCACCGACTTCGGGCTGCTCGACCGGGTCCGGCGCGGCGAAGCGATCCCGCTCAGCGTGTTCACCGCCGGTGAGGGCGGCATCACACGGGGCATCATCGAGCACGGCGGGCTCTTCCAGTACAATGTCGCGAGAATGCAGGGGAAGGTCCGCGTGCCGGCGATCGCCACTGGCGCGCGTCCGATGACGCTCGCCGAGAAGATCATCGCCCGCCGCTGGGTGACGGACCTCGCCGCCGACAGGGTGGGCGTGTCCGTACGTGAAGCCGGGCGACGAGGGGTTCGTCCGCACCGACATCCGGTTCAGCCACGAGTACGTGACGCCGATGGCCGCGATCTTCTGGCGCGACCTTGTGGGCGAGCAGGAAAAGGTCGTGGACCCGGCGTCCATCTTCTTCTTCCGTGACCACCTCACGTTCCTCGAGCTCGCCATGACGGACGAGCGGAAGGCTGAGGGGCTGCTCGACATTGCGCTCGAGCTGAAGAAGAAGCAGGAGGAGTTCGCCGCGGAGCAGGGCATCAAGCTGTACGGCGAGCTGCCGCGCCTGGGCCGGAACATGGTGGTGCAGGGTTCGGAAGCCATCTGTCACTCGAAGATGCTGGAGCGGCACGCGCTCCCCGGCCAGGTCATCATCGGGAGCGACAGCCATACGCCGCACAGCGGCGCCGTGGGCTGTGTGGCCTTCGGCGTCGGCACGACTGCCATCTTCAACTCCTGGCTCACGAAGGACGTCCGGCTCAAGGTGCCGCCGTCCGTGCTGGTGCGGGTGAGCGGCCGGAAGCCGGACAATGTGACCGCCAAGGATTTCATGCTGCAGATCCTGCGGCATCCCTACGTGAAATCCGGCAAGGCGATCGGCAAGATCGTCGAGTACGGCGGAGAGGCGGTGCAGGCATTGTCGATCGACGAGCGCGCGACGATGACGAACATGGCGGCCGAGGTGGGGGCCTTCACCGGCATCGTGGCGCCTGATCAGGTCACGGTGGAGTACCTGGTGCGGGAGCGCGGGATGGCGCGCGCCGAGGTGGAGGGGATGCTCGAGGGCCTTTACTCCGACTCCGGCGCTGAGTACGAGGAGGTCATCGAGATCGACGCCGCGGCGCTTCGGCCCATGCTCGCGCTCCCCGGCGATCCGGGCAACGGGCTGTTCATCAGTGAGCTCGGCGAGCGGATCAAGGTAGACATCGCGTACGCGGGAAGCTGCACGGCGGGCAAGAAGGAAGACATGGACATGTACGCCCGCGTGCTGCGGGAGGCGGCCGACGCCGGCGAGCGCGTTCATCCCGAGGTGCGCTTCTACATCCAGTTCGGCAGTCAGGACGTGAAGCGCTACGCGGAGGAGCGCGGGTACACCGAGGTGTTCCGCGCCGTCGGCGCCGAGATCATCGAGCCGTCCTGCGGGGCGTGCATCAACGCGGGCCCGGGCGTGAGCTACGACCGGAAGACGGTGACCGTGAGTGCCATCAATCGGAACTTCCCGGGACGCTCCGGGCCGGGCCAGCTGTATCTCGCCAGCCCCTACACAACGGCCGCGAGCGCGCTGGCGGGGTACATCACGGCGTGGGAGCCGCGGGGGGCGCCGGTCGAGGTGTAGGGAGACGGGAGATCGGCGTCGCGAGCGTCGCCGTGAGTACCTGGGAAAGCGCGTTGAGGCGCTTCGCTGTTTCGAGCAGTTTCTTGCCACTGTTTGCCGTCGCTACTTTGACGTAATAATCTCCTTCCGCACCTGGATTCCGCGTACCACCAACAACCACGCCACCAATCATGTCGATCGCTGCCTGTCGCTCGCCTTGACCCGCGGACGGCCGGAAGGTCACGACGATGATGTCGCGAAGGTACGGTCCGGATGAATACGGGGAGTTGGACACGATGATTGAATCGGCGTAGACCCAGGCCGGGAGCGTATCAGGAGCTTCGGCGGAAACGATCGAGCTCTGCGGTCTGGGCAGGTCCTGGGGCGGGGAGCCAAAGTTCAGTGCGTGGCGATACAGGCTGGTACCAGGCGGGCGTTCGTGAATCACCTCGAACGCCTGCTCGTCGCTCCAGATCACGATGAGCTGGTCGGGACACCGCACCTCGATGCGCAGCAGCGCCCCCACATTCTGGCGGGCGAGGACCCCGGCCATCCCGTGTCCGACGAACAGGGCGTAGGCCCGGCAGGTCAGTTCCTCTGAGGCGTCGATCTGCGAGAGGCAATCCAGCTGGGCTGGTCGCTGGCCGGTGGCCGGGTGCGGCTCGCACCGCACCGCCTGGTCGAAATTCACGCCCTCGATGTAGGGCCGCACGGCGGCGCTTACCGAATCCGGCACCGCGAAGGAGTCCATCACCGCGGCGAGTGGAAGCCGGTCAACCTGCGCGGCCGCGGCTACGGGTACGACCACCCCCAGAGCCGCAAGCAGGCAGGCGGCCCGGACGCCGCGGCGCGGAATCCTACGGAACGGGCTCGGCCTCAGCCGCGGTACTGGCCAGCTCCTGGTCGGCATGCTCCCGCAGGAAGATGCCTTCGTCATAGGCGCTCCGTGGGTTCCACAGGACCCAGCTCCTGATGCCGAGATCGTGCGCCGCCCTGATCTGCTCGCGGACGTAGTACGGCGTGTAGCGCGGGGGCCCCAGCGTGAATGCCTGAAGATAGGGACGGATCGCGGCGGGGGAACCGACACTGGCGCTGCGCCGGATTCCGTCGGCGAGCGCGCTGCGAACCACGTGGTACGGCTCGGCATTGGGATTGCTCGCCCCGTACATGCCGCGGACATAATGACTTGGGTACACCATCGGAAGCACGACGTCCGCGACAGCCACCAGGTCTTCCCAGACCTGCCCGATCCCCATGTCGTTGGTCACGTTCGTGGTCATGCCGAACACATCGACCGTAAAGGGAGCGCCGGTGATCTGCATCCGGTCGCGCAGGAGGTGCAGGTTCCGCCGCACGCCGTCGCGGGTATGCTCTCCCTGCTTCCGCGCCGGATACACCGCCGAGGCCATCCGCTGCCGGGGTTCGTCGGGGAATCGCACGTAATCAAACTGCACCTCCGCGAACCCCATCCGGACTGCCTCGGCGGCGAGCTGGGCCGCGTACACCCAGACCGAATCATTGAACGCGTCCACCCAGGGCGTTCCGCGCCGGTCCCGCCACAGGCCGCCGCTCTGGTCGCGAATGGCCCACGCGGGCTTCCGCTCCGCCAGGAGCGGATCCTTGGCCACGACGATGCGCGCGATCGGATAGATCCCGCGCTCGAGCAGCGTCTGTACGCGGTCCCGCGCATCCCGCGCCCGAAGCTGCTGATTCGCGCCGATCTCCAGCGCGGTGGCGACCTCGGATCGGTAGGTGAGGTAACCCGTGTCGTCCTTCACATCGATGACCAGCGCGTTGACCTCGGTGCGTTGCGCCAGCCGGACCAGGGACTGGAACCGACTCCCCCCGAACGCCCAGGCGTTCACGTACAGCGCCCGGATTTCCTTCGGCGCCGCCAGCAGGGGCGGCGCGGGCCACTCGGCCATCAATTCGTTCAGTCTGGGGGCGATGGAGCGCAGGTCGGCGGGAGAGCCGGGAGCGGGGAGTTCATCTCCCCAATCGCTGGTCTGGGCCGCCAGGGAAGTTGCCCCGATCGAGAGGAGGACGACCAGTCGGGTGAGGCGAGGAAGGGCCACGCGGGACTCCGGCGCCCGAAGGCGGCATTGCAGGACGCGAGACGGTCTTGCACGCTATGCGGGATCATGGTTGCTGCCGAACGATGCGGATCTCGGTGCGCCGGTTCCGGACCAGCGCGTCGGCGCTGGCGTCGCGCGTGAGCGGTTCGGTGTCTCCCGCGCCGCGTGCGGCCAACTGCTGAGGACGCACACCCTTACGCTGCAGCGCTTCCCGGACTGCTTCGGCCCGTGCGGCCGAGAGCTGCAGATTCGCCGCCTGGCTCGCGCCATCCGTGGCATGGCCGACGATCTCCACTCGCATGCCAGGATCGATTCGGAGCACGGTCGCAACCGTGTCGAGGACCGCCAGGGCCGAATTGCGGAGAGATGAACTCTTGGAGGCAAACGCCGTGCCGGGGAGGACCCAGGGGACGTCCCTGGAGCGGGGAAGTTCCGCGACCGCACCAGCCGCGGCCACGGGGCAGCCAATCGAGGTGACCGCATTGCCGAAGGGCGTTCCCGGGCACCGGTCGACGGCGTCCACCACGCCGTCCCGGTCGGAATCCTGACTCGGCGGGCAGCCGAAGGTGTTGACGGCGATCCCCGGCGGAGTGTCGGGGCAGCGGTCGATTCCATCGAGCACCCGGTCACCGTCCTGGTCGCCCGGGCACCCGAGAGGATCCACTGTGGCACCTGCGGGCGTATCCGCACAGCGGTCGAGGCCATCCACGACGCCGTCCGCGTCGCCGTCGCTCGAGCAGCCGGTCGCGTCGACTTGGGCCCCGGCCGGCGTGGCCTCGCAGCGGTCCACGCCATCCACAATCCCGTCGCGATCGGCATCGCTGGGGCAGCCCGCCCCGTTGATCGTGGCCCCGCGGGGCGTTTCCGGGCAGCGATCGAGCCCATCCAGTGCGCCGTCCAGATCGGTATCCGACGGGCAACCGTCCTGACCGATGATCGCACCGGGGGGGGTCGCCAGGCAGCGATCCTGCTTGTCGTAGACGCCGTCCGCATCCTCGTCGGTGAGCACCTTGCTCCCGAGCATCATACTCAACCCGAGGTTCACCCCGATGTTCGCGAACGGTTCCGGATCGCTGTTTCGCTGGTACAGGAGCTCGCCGCGCAGCATCAGCACGGACGAGAGTGCGGCGCGAACCCCGCCTGCGGCGAGAAACGCGCCGGTGGAGCCGCAGGGCCCCGATCCCGGCACGGAGACGGTGGGGCAAGTGCTCCCGTACGTGACCGAGCCGATACCGGCGCGCAGGTACGCTGAGCTTGCCTCCCCAAACCGAAGGTTGTAGAGCCCGCTGGCGCCGACGGAGACCACGTCGACCGATGCCCCGCTGAGTCCGGTCTTCGGGGAGCCGAATCCGATCTCCACTTCGACGCCGAGATTCGCCGGAAGCCACAGCCCGAGACGGCCCACGCCGCCGGCTCCCGGATCGAGGCCGGTCACATCGGCATAGGAGGTGTAGGCGGCGGCCGCGCTCAACTCCACGAGAAAGTCGCGACGCTGTGCCCCAGCCGGCCTCGCAAGCACCAGGAGGCCCACGCTCAGCAACGAGAGGAGGGGCCGGCGCGCGCGAATGGGCAGAAACTCGGGGATCGGCATCGGTGACCGATAGATAAGGGGTAGCCAGATACCACTACAAGCGTTGTGCCACCGTGGCAAACCGGGTCGGAGGCGGCTACGATACAGCGGTCGCCCCCGCATCTGGAATCAGGAGGCGTTGGATGAAGTTCACGATCCAGTTCTGCGTGGTTTGAAGCTATCGTCCCCGGGCCGCCGGTCTGGCGGCCGAGCTCAAGGCGGCATTCCCCGACGCTGAAGTCGTGCTGGTCGAGGCGTCCGGCGGCGTATTCGAGGTGTCGATGGACGGAAAGCTGCTCTTTTCCAAGCGCGCGAAGGGCCGGCACGCCGAACCGGACGAGGTGCTGCGCCTTGCGCGCGAGGCCGTCGGGTAACGCGCGTGCGCATTGCGCTCACGACCGGCGGCGGCGACGCGCCGGGGCTCAACGCGGTGGTCCGCGCCGTCGTGCTCGCCGCCCACCAGCGGGGGTGGCGCTGCTATGGGATCCGCCGCGGATTTGGAGGCCTTCTTGGTAACGACGGCGTGATGTCGCTGACGCCGGCCACCGTGCGGGGCATCACCCACCTCGGTGGCACCATCCTTGGCACGACCAATCGCGGCAATCCGTTTCGTTGGGCGGTCCGGCAGGCGGACGGCACCGAGGTCGAAGTGGACCGGTCCGATGAGTTGGTAGGCGCCTTCCGGGCGAGCGGATTCGACGCGCTCATCTCGATCGGGGGCGACGGCAGCCTCCGCATCGCCCACGATCTCTGGAAGAAGGGCATGCCGGTCGTGGGGGTACCGAAAACGATTGACAACGACGTGGCCGGAACCCTTGCTACGTTCGGCTTCGACACCGCCGTCACCACCGCGACCGAGGCGATCGACAAGCTCCACTCCACGGCCGAGAGCCACGATCGGGTGATGGTCGTGGAGCTGATGGGCCGTGACACCGGGTGGATCGCCCTTCACAGCGCGGTGTCGTCATCGGCGGATGTGGTCCTGATCCCCGAGATCCCGTTCGACCTCGACCGCGTCTGCGAGGCCATCCGCGCGCGTGACGCGAGCGGACGGCACTACGCGATCGTCGTGGTGGCGGAAGGCGCGAGGCCAAAGGGCGGGGAAGCGGTGCTGCAGGAGCGCCGCGCCGCGGGCACCGTGGACCGGCTCGGTGGGATCGGAAGCCGGGTGGCGGCGGCCATCGCCGAGCGGACGGGGAAGGAGACCCGCAGCCTCGTGCTCGGCCACCTTCAGCGCGGCGGGAGCCCGACTACGTTCGACCGCCTCATCGCGCTTCGCTTTGGCGCGGCAGCCGTGCGAGCGGTGGCGGACGGCGATTTCGGCGTCATGGTGGCCTACACGCCGCCCGGCCTCTCCCGGGTCCCGCTCGCCAATGTGGTCGGCCGCACGAAAACCGTCCCGCTCGACTCCGACACGCTGCAGACGGCACGCGACCTCGGCATGAACCTTGGAGACTGATCCGCTCAGTCCTCCATTCCCCCCCCGATCGCCACCCCCCACGGCGTCGTTCCCGCCGGAATCGTCTTCACCACCGTCATCGTCCGGGTGTCGACCACGCTCACGTCGTTTGAGGGGCCGTTGGCGGCGTAGAGCTTGGTTCCGTCCCGCGTGAGGGCGATGCCCCAGGGGCGCTGGCCGGCCTCGACGCTCCCGATGATCGAGTCCGTCGCCGGATCCAGCACGACGATCCTCCTGCCGCGGCCCGTGCTGATGTAGACGCGCTTGCCGTCGGGCGCGGCCACCACGCCCATCGGCCTGGCGCCCTCGCCCATGGGGACCGTTCGGAGGACCGTGCGCGAGGCCACGTCGATTACGCTCACCGTGCCGCCGGCCTCGTTGGTGACATAGGCTCGGCTCCCATCGGGCAGGAACGCGAGGGCGCGCGGGCGCTTCCCCACCTCGATCCGCGTCACCCGCATCCCCGTCCGGGCGTCGATGACGGTCACGTCGTGGTCCGTTTCACCGGTGATCCACGCGCTGGTGCCGTCCGGATGGATCGTGACCCCCTCAGGTTCCTTGCCGACCGGCACCGTGACCAGCACCTGGCCGGTCGCGACCTCGACGATGGAGGCCTGGCCCACGTCTTCGTTCGACACGACGATGGTCGCCGCGCCAGGCCCGAGGTCGAACGTCTCCGGGTCCGAGCCGGCCGGCAGGACGCGGCTCACCTGGCGCGTGCCGGCATCGAGCACGGCCACGCCGTCCGCTGCCTTGTCCGATGCCAACCTGGCGCATTCCTCGTCGGGCATCGTGGGCGGGCATTTCGGGCTGCCGCTCAGGGCCACGAAGACCGTCTTCCCATCCGGGCTCACCTTCACGCCGCGCGGGCGGCGGCCGACCGGGATCGTCGCGATCACGGAGTCAGTCCGCGTGTCGACGATTGTGATGTCGTGCGAATCCTCATTGGTCACGTATGCACGCTCAGCGGGGGTCATGGCCGCCGCAGGGAGCCTCGGTTGGTCGCCTCCGCAGGCGGCGAGCATCGCCAGCGACAGCAACCCGATGGGCATCCGGTCACGAAGCATGGGGGTCTCCTCCAAGGAAGTGCCCAAGCAGGGTGTGGCCGTGCTCGGTCAGAACGGATTCCGGGTGGAACTGGGTGCCGACGACGGGATGCTCCCGGTGCCGGATCGCCATGATCTCGCCGTCCTCGCTGGAGGCGGTCACGAGCAGCTCCGCCGGAATCGTGGAACGCTCCAACACGAGCGAATGATATCGCGTGGCGACGATCGGGTTGGGGAGGTCGCGGAAGATGCCACGGCTGTCGTGTGAGATCCGCGAAGTCTTGCCGTGCATTGGCCGGCCCGCCCGGACGATCCGGGCGCCGTACGCGGCGCCGATGCACTGGTGGCCGAGGCACACGCCAAGCGTGGGAATCACCGGACCGAACCGCCGGACCACCTCGACCGAAACGCCGGCCTCGTTGGGGGTGCAGGGGCCGGGTGAGATGATGATGTGGGTCGGGGCCAGCGCCTGGATTTCGTTGAGCGTCACGGCGTCGTTCCGCCGGACCAGCGGCTCGCCGCCCAGTTCGCGCACATACCGCGCGAGGTTGTGAACGAACGAATCGTAGTTGTCGAGGAGCAGGATCACGGCGCCGGCTCCAGCGCGCGTACGATACCCGCCGCCTTGGCCAGCGTCTCGTCGAATTCGAGGGCGGGATCCGAGTCCGCCACGATCCCGCCGCCCGCGTGGAACCAGGCCCGGCCGCCCTGGAGCGTCGCCGTGCGAATCGGGATGCTGGTGTCCATCGCCCCCGTTACGCTCACGTAGCCCATCGCGCCGCAATAGACGCCGCGGGCCACCGGTTCCAGCTCCGCGATGATCTCCATCGCCCGCACCTTCGGGGCCCCTGTGACCGACCCGCCGGGAAACGCCGCGCGCAGGAGGTCCAGTGCGGTGCGTCCGGGCTCCAGCACCCCGGTGACGGTGGAGACGAGATGGTGCACGGTCGGATGGCTCTCGAGCGCGCAGAGCGCCGGGACCTCGACCGACCCCGGTCTGCAGACCTTCGAGAGGTCGTTCCGGAGGAGGTCCACTATCATCACATTCTCCGCGCGATCCTTCTCGCTCGCCATCAGTTCGGCGATTTGCGCTTCATCTTCATCCGGGGTGGGGCCACGGGGGCGAGTTCCTTTGATCGGCCGGGTCTCGACGGCGCCCTCCGGCGTCACGTGGAGGAACCGCTCCGGTGACGCGCTGGCAACTGCGAACTGTTCGCCCTGGAGGTAGGCCGCGAACGGCGCGGGATTCACGTCGCGGAGCCGCCGGTAGAATTCGAACGGTTCGAGCGCGCACGGTGCCTCGAACCGCTGCGAGAGGTTGGCCTGGAACACATCGCCGGCGAGAATGTACTGGCGGACGCGCTCCACGGCCGCGAGGTACTCGTCCCGCGTGAACCCGGAGCGAATCTGCGGCGGGGCGCCGGGCTGGGATCGGCCTGGGAAGGGCTTGGCATCCGCCAACCGCCGCATCACCGAAGACATTCGACGCCGCCCATCCGCCCATCCGCCTATCTGCCCACCTATTTGCACCACGACCCACCCCTTCCCCCGCTCGTGGTCCCATGCCACTACCCAGTCGTACGCGCCGAGCTGCACGTCCGGGAGATGGAGATCATCATGTCGCGGGGCAGGGAGGCGCTCGAGGCGGCGGCCGTACTCGTAGCCGACGTAGCCGGCCACTCCGCCCTGAAATGGCGGGAGGTCGGGAATCGGATCCGCGCGGTGCCGCTGGAGCCAGGTGTCGGCCTCCGCGACGGAATCGCGTGCGTCCGCAGGCCGGCTCTGGAACAGGTGGATGGGATCCGCGGTGAGATACGAAAAGCGGCTGATCGTGGGGTGCGGCGCGGCGCTGTCGAGGAGAACGGGGAAGGGCAGATCGAGGAATTGGGCGCACGCGTCCGCCGGATCGGGCGGATCGTCCAGTTCCTCGACAAAGTGGGTCAGCGCCGCCTCAGGCGCCTTGCACGAACTTGCGTTGCGTGCCGCGCAGGGCCGAGCCGGCGGGCGGGCGCCACAACGCCAGCCGCTCGATTTCCCTGGAGAGTTCGAGATCCTTGTCCGTGACGCCGCCGGCGCTGTGCGTGCTGAGATGTACCTCGAGCCGTCCCCAGCTCACAATCAGGTCGGCGTGATGGTCCGCCGCCTCGCACAGGAAGCCGATGGCGTTCACGAGTTGCAGCGTCGTGGGCCAGCCGTCGGTCGCGAAGGCACGGGTGATGCTGTTTTCCTCGAACTCCCAGCCCGCGGGGAGCCGGTCACCGATGTCCGTTAGGCCGTACGTGCGTTCCCGTGTGCTCATTTCCTACTCCTTCCCGTCGAGCGACACATCGAAACTCGCCGACTGGCCGGGACTCTCCTCCACCTCGATGTCCAGCCGCTTGAGATGGGTATAGCCGGCCGCGAGCAGCTCCGCCCGCACCTGCCGCGCAAAATACTCGGCGAGCATTTCCACCGTCGTGTTCATCACGGGCACCAGCGCCACGTCCGACCGGGGGAATACGAAACGCCGTCCGCCGATGTAGTCCACGGTGAGACTCTCGCCTTCCTCGTGGAGCCGGAGCTTCTCGTTCTTCGTCGGCAGCAGGACCTTGTGGTCCACCGCATCGACCATCGGCTTGATGATCTGCTTGAGCACCGCAAAGTCGAGCACGAAGAGGCACTCCGCATCCACCCCGCCCTCGACCACCACGCCGACCCGGTAGTTGTGGCCGTGGAGGGACTCGCACTTGTGGCCCCGGAAGGTGATGAAGTGGGCCGACGAGAAGGAGAGATAGTCCTTCGCGACGGTGACCCGGTACGTCCCGTTCACGCGCCCGTCCTCGTGGTGAGTAGTGCCGCCGGAAAGCTAGGTCGCCGGGAAGCGGGCGTCGAGGGCCGAGCCTGTCCCCTCGGGCGGACACGAGTTGAATGCGGGCTTTTCCGTAAGTGACAGTCCTGAAAGAGGATGGAATACTGGCACGAGGTTCGCCTCCTTCGATTCCGGCTTCAACGAGGAAATCCGGAGGTCGTATGCGTTCCCCGAATCGATACCGAGTGCAGGTGTTGTCGCTCTTCACAGGCTTCACGCTGCTCGGTGCTCCCTCCGCCGCCCAGGTTCGCGGCGACGTCATCATTCACAGCGGCCCGATCTCCGGCCGCGTCATCGTCGGTCCCGCGTATCCCCGCCCACACGAGGTGGTCGTGTACCGTCCGCTTCCGGCGCGCCGGGTCATGGTCGTGGAACGATACGCGCCGCGGGTGGTCGTGGTGGAGCGGGGTCACCGTCCTCATGGCCGGGCGCACGGCTGGTATCGCAGGCACGGTTACCGCCCGGTGACGGTCTATTACTACGATGGCCGCTTCTTCGACCGCGTGTGGTGCGATCGGGGCTACGCGCCTGATCCCAGGTTCCAGATGGTCGTGGTGTACGAGCGCGACGGGCGATTCTACGCGCCGGCCGGCGGGCCGTGGGATGATGATCGGTACTACAGCAGCTACGATCGCGGCACCCCGCGGTACGACGATGGGTACTACTACGGTGAGTCTCGTCACGGCAGGGACTACGACGACGATTGAAATTCGCCCGGGGTCCGCGGCGCGCGCCGCGATCCGGCCCCGCCCCCCGCTCCACCCGGAGCGTTCTCGATAGATGATGGGCAGTCGGGCGGATGATCCCGCCCGGCTGCCCATCCGCGCATCTGCCCCGCGGTCGAACCCACGGCCATTTCAGCAGTTAGGTCACACTATCAAGCTTGATAGCTTGCCGCGCGCTCGCCTGTCACGTACTCTGCACACGCCAATGCGCTCGACGAACGGGCGCGTCCGGCAACCCCCTGCCTACACGCCTCGCCGGCCGAGCCGGACGGTGTCGAATCTCCCGGAGAACTCATGCGTGCCACCTCGGGGCTTGCCCGGCTCGGGCTCTGGTCCGTCTCTGCCCTTGGGCCGGTCACACCAGCCCTCACCAGCCATTACCTGACACCGGTTGATGCTCCCGGCGCTCGGACAGAAGCCTCGGCGGCGGACACCACTCCGGGTGTGCGCGCGCCCCTGCGCGCCGAATATGACTCGACCGAAGATGTCACCCGCATCTCCGTGACGACCCACCGCGGCAAGTACTTCCTCTGGATCCAGAAGCCGCAGGTGCGGTTCTTCTTCGCCTACGCCGGCAGGACCCCGGTCACACCACCTCCGGTCGTTTACCTCGTCTTCCGCACCCAGTCGCCACAGGTGGTCCACCACACCAGGCTCACCTGGACCTGCAACGGAGCCACGAGCACGATCCGGGGTACTCCGTCCTCCTGGGTAGACCAGGGCCCCATGACGGTGAGCCACTACCTCACGTTCAAAATCCCTACCGAGACGTTCGTGACCATGGCAGGCTGCGGATCGGCAACGCTGGAGGTGGGAGGCGTCAGGGCACCGTTCTCGCGCAAGCAGCTCCGAATGCTGCAGGAATTGAGCGCCGCGCTGCCGACGGCGGGGTAGGAGGAGCAGACTGCGAGGTGGGAGGTCCGCCGCAGTTTCGCACTCGTGCTGCTCGCGAGCTACTGGCTGACGACCACCGGATGCACCGTCTGGACCCGGACGCCCGTCACCGCTCTCGCGCGGCCACTTCCGTGGGAGGTGCTGGTCTGGGTACACGACACATCGTACGTCGTGCATGAGCCCGCGATCCGCGGCGACTCACTGGCGGGGATCAAGGGCTCCGGAAAGAACAAAGGATCCCAGATCGGGTTTCCCGTCGCGGCGGTCGATTCCCTGCGAACCCGCCAGGTCACAGTCGGCGGGACGGTCATCGCTCTGGTCGGCACGACGATCGGTGTGTTCTTGTTGGTCATGTGCCTCGCGTCTTGTGGCAATTCGGACTATGACTGAACGTGCCGCCAGGCCGCTCGCCTGTCCCAGTGTCCGCGCCTCCGTAGCCCCTCTCCCGGCGTGAGAGGGCAGGGGAGAGGAGTCCCCTGTCCACTTGACCTCCACTTGACCACTCCCTCCCAGCTTCGGCCCAAGCAACCGTGGAGGGTTACCATGAGACACCTGACCGCCGAAAAACTCATTCGTCCTGCTGTCCTGTTCCTCGCGATCCTGGCCACCGGTCTGCCCGCAGCGCTCCAGGCCCAGGCGGATTCCGAACCGCCAGCCAACCGGAAGGGCACTTTCTTCACCCTCGGCCTGGGTTACGGCTCAGTTAGCTGCGACGATTGCAGCAGCACGGGCGGGGTTGCCCCCATGTTCGAAGTGGGCGGCTGGCTGAGCCCGACCGTCCAGCTCGGCTTCGGCGCGCGCGCCTGGATCGGCGGAGGAGCCGTCCTCGGAACCGGAGGCGCGGTGCTGACCGCCTACTTCGGGAAGACGAGCCCGGTCTACGTCAGCGCGCTGGCTGGCGTGGCTGGCGAGGTCATCGAGGATGCCGCAGGCGGCGGCTTTGGCAGCTCCGTCATGCTGGGAGTCGAGCTGCCGGTTTCTGGCTCCGCGGTAGTGGCGCCGTACGTGGGATTCGAGTTCTGGAGAATCGGCGAATCGTTCACGGGGATCACGGCGGGCGTGGCACTCCGGCTGCCCTAGCCCCCTGTCGAGCTTGATAGCTTGCGCGCCGCCGGACCGGCCTGCAGGGTGGAGCCGCCGCCCCAACCCCCTGCCTGGGACGAACTCCTCTCGACACTTATAGCCGCGCCAATGTGTTCTGACGTCGCGAGATTGGAGTTCGTGTGATGGCACGACCGATCATGACCGCCTGGCTGCGTGCCCTCGCGTTCCTCATCATCGGAGTTGTCCTGGTGGTGACCGGTGCGTCGCATGGCCCTGGCTCTGCCATCACGCTGGGAATTGCCTTTCTGGGACTCGCGCTCCGGAACATCCTGGGGTTCCGAACCGGGCTGTACCTCGCGTGGACGTTCTTTGCCCTGACCGCCGCACTGCGGGTGGGCGACTTCCTGGCGGATCGCAGGTTTGAGCACCTTGGCCTCGCCATTCTGTGGGGCCTCATGGCCGTCAGGATTGTTGCCGAACTCGCCACACCCGAGCCGCCTGCGACCGAACCGCGCGAGTCCCAGGGTGACTCCGATGTGCCGTCGGCAGGCAGCTCGTAGGAGGGGCGATGTTCCTTACGATTGTCGCCGGGATCGTGATTGCGGGCATGCTGATCTCCTTCGTGATCAACATGGGGCCTCCCTCGTTCCTGCGGGTCGAGTCCGTCCTCGTGACCGACCGTCCGGACCTGCTTGACGAGCTGGAGGCCCGACTCGCGCCGCTTGCCCACATTGCACGGTCCGAGCTGGAGAAGTTCCCCGAATCGACAGTGGAAATCGGCAGGCTGGGCGAGCAGGACGTGGAGTTCGAGACCCTGCGGACGCACCTCGAGAACGGCGAGCTTCAGATCGCCGTTCGAGCGGCGATCATCCTCCCCTCCAGTGGCTTGACGAGGCCGGTCCTGGTTGCCGCGCGGGGCTTTCGAGTCAGCGCGACCGGGCTTCGGGAACTTCTCGACGCCCAAGAGCTGAAGAACCTCGCGTTTGACGCCGACACCTCGCGATTCCACGGAGGGTAACTTCTCCGTATACCGCAGCCTCCCCGCCTTCGCGCCTCCCCGCTAGCTTCCGTCGTGCATCCCAGTCGGAACCACTTCCTCCCGCCCGATCCCGCGGCCTTCAAACGGGCCGTTCCGCCCCACGGCCGCGTCATCGTCATCGCCCCCACCCGGGCGGCCTGTGAAACGATCGAGTTGGCTTTCGGCCTGACCACGGTCGAGACGGTCCTCGAGCGGGAGCACGGGCAGGAGCTGCGCGACCTGGCCCGGGCCGGGAAGGGATTCGGGATCGTGGCGGGGACGGGCACCGGCAAGACCCTCGGCATCCGCCCGATCGCCGAGTCGATCCTGCAGGAGCCGCTCAAGGTCGGCGTCGTCAACCGCGAGCGCGAGGCCACGCCCGAGACCCCCACCTGGAACGTCGTGATCGTCACCACGGGCATCGCCCGGCGCTGGTTCCAGGACGAGCTGATCACCCTTCGCGACACGATCGTGGTGGACGAGATCCACCAGACCTCCGCCGAGCTGGAGCTCTGCCTGGCACTCGGCAAGCGGGCCGGCTGCCGGTTCATCTGGCTCAGCGCTACCGTGGACCCTGCCTTCTACGCGCGCTATCTCGGCGCCGCGGACGTACTCGTGACCGAGGCGTTCGATCCCGCGCTCCGGGCCCGGGTGACCGTGGAATCGAAGCAGGCCGAGGAGTTCTTCGACGACCGGTTCGTCCGGCACCTGATTCAGCAGAAGCGCGGCGTCGCGGTGTTCGTGCCGACCCGCCGCGAGGTCGAGAACCTCGCCGCTAGCCTCGGCGCCCGGTGGCCCAAGCTCACCGCCGCGTTTTATCACGGCGGCGAGCCGATCCGGGTCATCCGCGCCTTCCTCGAGGGCGATGCCCAGCGGCCGTTTCTGCTGGCGATGACCGCCGCCGGCCAGTCGGCGCTCAACGTGCGCGGTCTCGACACCGTGGTGATCTACGACGCCCGCTACGGCAACGTGGTCCAGCGCGGCCGCAATGTGCTCCAGCGGATGTACCTCGGCGCGAACGAGATCCTGCAGATGGCGGGGCGGGTCCACGGCCGGGTGCCGAACGGCGAGGTGTTCATCCTGAGCGACCGGAAGATGGTGTTCGACGAGCTCAAGCCCGGCCCACCGGAGTTCCAGCTGGCCGGCGATGCGGAGCGGGTGGCCATTACGTGTGCCGCCATCGGGGTGGACGCCGGCGATCTCGAGCTGCCCGTGCCGCTGGACCGCGGCGCCTATCGGAGGGCGGTGGCCCTCCTCACCGATCGCCACATCATCGAGAACGGCCGGCTGACGACCTACGGCCGCGAGGTCGAGGCCATGCCGGTGGAGCGCCCGTGGGGCGAGCTGCTGGTGCAGGCCGACCCCGAACTCGTGCCGCTCGTGGCAGTGGCCTCGAACATCGATTCGCTCCACCGGATGACGCGGGAGGAGCGCGACCTGCACGGACTCATCGCCAACGGCAGCGACCACCTCACCGCGGCCAATCTCTTCACCGAGGCCGTGAACCAGCACGGGTACCTGGGGCAGGTGTACGGCCTGCCGCGGCATCTCTTCGAGGATGGACTCGAGGAGTGGGCCGAGCGGCGCGGTGTGCTCATCAAGGCGATCGAAGACACCGCTCTCGGCGTGGCTGCGGTCTATCGGGCGCTCGAGCTGCCACTGCCCAGGACGCTTCCCTATGCGTCGAAAGAGCTCCGCAAGCGGTTCGTGGAGCTTGTCGCGAAGGTAATGCCGTTCGATCTGGTGATCGACGAGCACACGGCGGACGGCATGGAGGCGCGGGTGTCCAGGAATTCCGTGGCGGGGAGCTGGGGGGCGGTCGCGGGAACGCTCCGGTTCTTCGGGGACCGGTTCGGGATTCCGCGCGCCGCGATCGAGGGGACGACGATACCCTACGACCTGGTCCGGGCCAACGCGCGCAGGGGGCCGCCGCGCATGGTGGTGAGCGGGCCGCGCAAGCACCAGGGCCTCGCCGTGACCCGCCGGCTGAGCTATTTCGGGTTCGACCTCGAGACGCTGACTGAAGAGATCCGTGGTGAGGTTCCGCCCGAGCTTCGAGACCTCGCACGCGACGCGCTCACCGATGCGCTGCTCGCAGGAGAGACATCACACCCCGATCAGGGGAAGCTCAGACGGGCGCTGGAAGAACTGGGTGAGTTGTGGCGCCGATCCGGCGGGATGCTTCGGGAGCTCGCTACTCCGGCGCTTCACGAGCGGATCCGTGGGCAACTCGATGGAGTCACGAGTTGGGAGGCGTTCCTGGGGCGGCGCGTGCGCCTCGATCCCCTCGCGCTGGCTCCTGAAGCGGACCGCGAACGCCTGATGCGCCTGCCTGCGATGGTCCGCCTCCTGGGAGATGCGGTCCCGCTCGACTACCAGGTGGAGGACGGCACCGGCGTGGTGGAGTTGCGACTGCGCGAGGGCCAGCTTCGGCGGCTCCAGGAGAAGGATCTTCCGGCACTCGACAGGCCGGTCCGGTTCGTGGTGTTGCGGGGCCAGAAGCCCGCGCTTCGGGGGATGTCTCTCGAGGACGTGCGCGAACTGCTGCGCAACGAACCGCGCGAACGGCGGCAGGAGCGGCGGCAGTTCCGCGGACCACGCAAGGGGGGCCGGCGGCGGTAGACAGGCTCGTCAGGGCAGGACCGCGAGCCAGAGGCGATGGTACGCCTCGCGCAGCAGGACCGGGTCACCTCCCCGGTGAAGCGCGAGCTGGAGCCCGTCCAACGCAGCCGCGACGAGTCGCATCTCGTCAGACGCCGGCCGTGGCAGGTCGAGCGCCGTCGCGAGGCTCGCGGCGAACCGCTCGAGTGCGGGCGTGTCGTCCGTGGTCGGGGGAGTGAATCCCGGCTCGCTCCGAAGCGACAGGAGGGCCTCCCACTCACCCGACGCGACCTCCACCACGAGGGACTGCCAGAGTACATCGAGAGCCTCGGCGCCCTGGGAACCCGAGAGGGCGTCGAGCCGGCGTTGCCAGTGCGCAGACTCGAGTCGGGCAGCCACCGCCTGAAGCAGTGCCCGCTTCGTCCCGTGGTGGTAGTGGACCAGCCCCTTGGCACAACCGGCCTCACGGGCCGCCCGATCGACGGTCCAACCACGCAGTCCATCGCGCACCAGCACCCTGCCGGCCGCTTCTGCAATCTCGTCTTTCAAGTCCTTGCTCCATTGGGACATGCTGACTGACTGTCTGGCCAGTCAGAATATGAGAGCGCGCTCCTGATCGCGCAACCCAGGCGGAGTGTCAGGTTGGCGCGGCGGCACTTACCTTACGGCCTGCCCACCTGCCCACCTGCCCACCTGCCCACCTGCCCACCTGCCCACCTGCCCATCCTGCCCACCTGCCCACCTGCCCATCTGCCCATCTGCCCATCTGCCCATCTGCCCATCCGTCCATCTGTCCTTCCGTCTCCTATTGAAACCTTTCCCCCAGCCCTCCCGTAGCTTTCAGCATGAATGCATCAAACCCCGGTTCCCCGACTCCGCTTCCATCCGTCTTCTCGCCTCTCGCGAAGGCCCTGCTCGATGGGTTCAGTGAGGGGGTCGTCGTCTTCGATCCGCATGGCAAGGTGGTCTACGCCAACAGCCAGGCGAAGCACCAGCTCGAAGGGGTCATTGACCTGGCCGTCGAGTCCGCGGACGACCTCGAACCACGCCTCGCGGCCATCGGGGGGCGCCTGCGGCCCCTGCGCGTCGGTGCGCTCGAGCTGGGCGAGGCGATGTTCCTCCCCGCCATCGAGGGCCCGACGACGCTCGCCGAGCGGGAGAAGGAGGCAATCGTGAAGTCCCTCGATACCCACGCGTGGCGGCTGGCCGAGACTGCCAAGAGCCTCGGTATCAGCCGCACGACTCTGTGGCGGCGGCTCAAGGCCTACGGGCTTCACCGTGACGGGCGCAGCCGATGGGCCTCGGCGTCGTAGCGCTCGCCGCACTCCTCGCGCTCCACCCGCAGGACCCCGACACCACCACCCCCTACTCCGGCGAGGCCACGCGGGCGCTCATCTCCCGGGCCCAGGCCCGGCACGCGTCGCAGGACACCTCCGTCACCGATTACACCGCCCGGATCCGATACCGGGTCTCGTTTTCCCTCGGAAGACGCCGGTGGGCCTGGGCGCCCACGTACGCGGTCGAGGAGCAGGAAGGGATCGTGCAATGGCACCGGCCCAACGATCTCCGGCTCGACATCACCGGGCGGCGGAGCGCGTCGCGGTCCACCGAGGTGCAGATCCGCAGCGACATGACCCGCCCGTGGTTCGTGCCCCGTGGCCTCGGCGACTCGGTGCGGATCTTCGGCAACGATTTTCCATCGAAGGCGGCCCTCCATCCACTCGCCGCCGACGGCCCCGCGTGGTACCGGTACACCCTCACCGACTCGATGGGCCTCACGACCCCGCGCGGCACCTTGCTCCGGCTGTACGCCGTAGAGGTCGTCCCGCAGCGACCGGGTCCTTCGCTGGTGGCCGGGACACTCTGGCTGGACGGGGCCAATGCGGATGTCGTCCGCTTCACGTTCCGCTACGTCGGGACCGAACTTTGGGCGGATGAAGATGAGCAGGACGATCCCAAGGAACGGCGGCGCGTCAACAATCTCGTCAACCGGATTCTGACGGTCGACTCGGATCTCGAGTACGGGCTCCAGGATGAGAAGTACTGGATGCCCTTCCGCCAGGTACTCTCGGGCAAGGTGCAGATTCCGCTGATCAGCGACATCGTGATCCCCTTCGAGGCGATCACCACCTTCCGCGACTACGCGATCAACACTGGCGAGCCGGTGACCTTCGCGCTCGCAGTGCCGGACAGCGGCAAGGAAGAGGATTCCCACGAGCTGGGGGAGCAGGATTCCCTGGGCGCCGCGATTCGCGTGGGCAGGTGGCAGAACGGGCGATATGAAATCCACCGGCCGGCGGCCGATTCACTGCGGGCCTATCAGGGCTGGGGCGATACCCTGCAACTGGACATGGCGACGGAGGACGATCAGCGGATCAGGGAGGCACAGGCCGAGCTCGCGCATCTCGCCGAGACGCTCCCGTCCGATGTGACGGGCGTCCGCCCGGCCGGATTCGAGTATGAGCGGTTCGCTGACATCCTTCGGTTCAACCGGGTACAGGGGCTCTCGGTCGGCGCAGGGTATGGGCTCAAGGTGCCGGGCTGGGACTTCACGCGCCTGAACGGGACGGCTCGGTTCGGCTTGTCCGACGAGCGCGTCACCGCCCGGCTTGCGCTCGTCCGGGACGCTCCCAGTGGCCGGTGGACCCTGGCCGGCTACCGGGACGTGGCTCAGGTGGATCCCTATTTCCGTGTGCCGATCTTCGGGAACACGCTCAACGGCATCTTCGCCGCACACGATGACGCCGATTACTACCTCGCCGAGGGCGGCTCGGTTGGCTACGAGACTTCCATCGGGCGCGGGCTCGAGCTTTCGGTCACTGGACGGGTCGAGCATCACGGGAGCGTCACGACGGAGGCCACCTCCGGCGTGAATGACTTCCTCGGCGGAAGCGGCGAATTCCCGGAGAATTCGGCGGTCACGGAGGGATGGTTCGGTGGGCTCGGCGTGGCATTCCGGGGGTTCACGGGGCGGGGAAGCTGGCTCGTTGCGATTGACGGCCTCGCCGGCGAGTCCGACGCGACGGGGCGCGTGGTTGGCGAGCTCCGGCAGCGGATCCTTGGCCGGCGGGGCGTCACGCTCACCGGCCGCGCCGGCGTTGCCACGTCGGACGCGCTCCCCCAGGCGCAGTTCCGGCTCGGCGGACTCCAGACCGTGCGCGGCTTCGACTACGCCACGTACGGCGGCCAGGCGTTTTGGGCCGTACAGGCCGATTGGACGCCGTTCCGCGGCGTGGTCCGTCCGGTAGTCTTCGCCGATGTCGGACAGGCGGGCAGCCCCGACGCACTCCTCAGCCAGCGGCCGCTTGTCGGGGCGGGCGCCGGGGTGTCCATCGCGAACGGGATGGTTCGATTCGACCTCTCCGTGCCGCTGCAGGGCCCGGATAACGGGCTCAGATTCGATCTGGTGTTCAGCGCACCGCGATAAGCCCATCTAGATTCCCCTCTCATGTCTCCCAAGCCCTTCGTCATCGAGGAGTATGTCCGCTGGTCCGATGTCGACTTTGCGGGCATCATCTTCTACGGCTCCTACGTCCGGTTCTTCGAACTGGCGGAGACGGAGCTGTTCCGTGCGGCCGGCCTGCCCTTCGGTACGCTGTTCGACACCTACGACATCTTCCTGCCCCGGGTACAGGTACACACCGAATTCCACTATCCCCCGCGCCTGGATAATCATCTCGCGGTGGCCGCCTACATCGGCCAGGTGGGGCGCACGTCGATGACCATCAACTTCGACGTGGTCCTGCGCCCCTCCGGACCGCATTGTGCGCACGGCCATATGGTGCTGGTCTGCGTCGATCGCCAGACGCTGACGCCGAAACCGCTTCCGTCCGGGCTGCTCAAGGCGCTGACGCCGTTTACGCTGACCGTCGCCGAGGCACGCCGCGAGCTGGGCATTCAGGGCGCCGGCGCGTGACGCGAATCCTGCCGGTGCTGCTCCTCCTTGCCGCCTGCCAGGCCGGCGGCGGTAAGCTCACCGCCCGCTGGATCGGCGAGCAGGACACGGCCTCGTTCCAGGCTCCGGTCACCGCGTCGTGGTGCGAGGCGAACAAGCGGCTCGACCTGTTCGCGATGCGGGGAGATTCCGGGATCGGGCTCGCCCTCTACCCGGTGGACAGCGCGCAGCTCGCTGCGACGTACACCGTGACCGAGCCGGGTGGCCCCATTCAGGTCCGGCCGGGGGCGGGTGTCGCGATTCGCTGGTTCGGGAAGACTGCGGTCGTGGGGTTCTGGGGTCGGGAAGGCACGATCACCGTCACTCAGAAGAAACGTGGCCGGCTTGGCGTTGACATTGACGCGAAGCTCGTGTCCAGCGTACTGGATGGACCGACCCTCGCCCTGACTGGGTCCGGCAACGGGATTCCAATCGAGCCCGACACCTCTTGTGCGAACGCGGGAGCGGTGCCTTCACCCGGTCCGACTGTGCCCGGCCCGTTCGTGCCCGATTCAGCCGCGCGGGAGATAGATTAGGCCATGGACCAGACGTATTTCCGCCGCGGCTTCGGCCTGAAAAAGGACATCGAGGGGACGCTCACCGCCGACTATGCGAGCGCGGTGGTGGACGCCCTGAAGGCCGGGGATTACACCCTGTCCGTCGGGGCACTCACCTTCCGGCTGGCCCGGGAATTCGGTTTCTGCTATGGCGTCGACCGCGCCGTCGAGTATGCGTACGAAACGCGCGCCAAGTTTCCCGGCCGCCAGCTATACCTCGTCGGCGAGATCATTCACAACCCCCACGTCAATCACAAGCTGAGGCAGATGGGGGTTCAGTTCCTCACCCATCGTCCGGGTGAGGAATTCGATTACACCGCCCTTCGCGCGGATGATGTCGTGATCATCCCCGCATTCGGCGTCACAGTCCAGGACTTCGAGCGGCTCCGCGCCATCGGCTGCGTGCTGGTCGATACCACATGCGGTTCCGTCCTGAACGTCTGGAAGCGGGTCGAGGGCTACGCGAAGGACGGCTTCACCGCGATCATCCACGGGAAGCATTATCACGAAGAGACCAAGGCGACGGCGAGCCAGGTGACGCGCCATCCGGGCGGTCGCTATCTCGTGGTGTTCGACAAGGCCGAGGCGCGACTTGTGTGCGAAGTGATCGAGGGGCGTGGGGATGCGGTGGAGCTGGCACGGCACTTCCAGGGCAAGACGTCCGACGGCTTTGACTTTTCGCGCGACCTCGTGCGCGTGGGGATCGCCAACCAGACCACGATGCTGGCGGGAGAATCCCTCGCGATCGCCGACGAGTTCCGCCTGAGCGTCATCCGCCGCTACGGCGCCGCCGCCGTCGCGGACCACTTCCGGAGCTTCGACACCATCTGCTCCGCCACTCAGGAGCGGCAGGACGCAGTCGTCAAGCTCCTCGAGGAGCCGCTCGACGCGATGGTGGTGGTGGGGGGCTACAACTCGAGCAACTCCTGCAACCTCGCGGCACTCTGTGCCACGCACGGCATCCCGACCTACCATATCGAGGACGCGCACTGCATCGATCCCGCGGACGGCACCGTGCGCCACCAGCCGATCCGGACCAAGGTCGAGGTCGTGGCAGCCGACTGGCTGAGCGGCGTGCGCCGTCTCGGCCTGACGGCCGGCGCCTCGACGCCGAACAACAAGATCGGCGAGACGGTCGCGAGGGTCTGCGAGAGCGCCGGAGTGATGGCAGCACTGGAGGGAGTGCTCAGAGGGAAGGACTGAGGACTGGGGACTGTGGACTCAGGCTTGAGCACGAAGGACTGAGGGCGGAGGCCCTTTTCTGATGCCCATTCGCCAGGTGTCCGTCTCCGGCATTCCAGCCGTGGCGCTCCGCAATCCCGAGCTGGAACTGATCGTGGCGCCGACGCTCGGTGGGAAGATCACGAACCTGCGCCGGCTCCGAGGCCGCGAGTGGCTCTGGCGTAATCCCCGACTTCCATTCACGCTCCCGGTTCCCGGGAGTTCGTTCGTTGAAACAGCCGACAGCGGCGGTTGGGACGAGTGCTTCCCGACAGTGCTGCCGTCGAGACTCCCTGGCGCCTCGCCGGACTCGCCTCTGCTACCGGATCACGGTGAGCTCTGGTCGGCCCGCTGGGAATCTCGGGTGTACGAGCACGCGGAGGGGGTGACCTTCGCGGGCACCGTCCGTGGCATCGCCCTCCCGTATGAGTTCACCCGGGAAATCACGCTGCATCCGGAAGAACCGGTGGCGGTCTTCCGCTACCGGCTCCGCCATCTGGGAGAAGTCCCGTTCCCGTGGATCTGGTCGGCGCATCCGGTCTTTGCCGTGCGGCCGGGAATGCGGGTCGTGCTGCCCTCGGTCCATCAGGTTCGTTTCGGCCAGGTGCATGGCCGGACAGACTGGGTCGGTCGGAAGTGAGCACCGCTGGCCGCTCGACGGCGGGGACGATGCGTTCGTATTGCCGGAGTCGACGGGATGGGCCGCGATGGTCCACGCCGACATCGGCTCCTCGGGCAGGATGCTGCTCGAGGATCCGGAGGCGGGGGAGTGGGTCGACCTGCTGGTGGAACCCGCCGAAGTGCCGCAGGTGGGTGTCTGGCTCAATCTCGGAGGCTGGGCGCCGGACGGGGGGGCTCCCTACTACAACTGTGCCATTGAACCTGCCATCGGGGCACCCGGGCGGCTCGAGGAGGCGGTCGAGGGGTGGAAACTGGCCCCGACCTTGCTTCCCGGGGAGGTCAGGCAGTGGCGCGTCACGGTCGGTCTCTGGTCCGAGGAGGACTAGCGAAACTGCCATTGGCGCTGCAACTTAGCCGACCCCGTACCCGAGTCAGGGGAGTGCTGGCGCAATGGCCCGACCCACCTCCGACGCGCACCGGTTGCTGCAGTCCGCCATCCGTGGCCTGCCGAACGTCTCCTCCCGCCGGATGTTCGGCGCCGAGGCGTTCTTCAACGGCCGGCGGATGTTCGCGTTCCTGCGCGGCGACCTCGTCGTGCTCAAGCTGCCCGAGGCCGAACGCCGGGAGCTGATCGAGTCGAAGACGGGGCGCCCATTCCTGGTGGACGAGCGGGCGAGTTTCGGGCGCTGGGTCGAGGTACCGGTGGATGGAGATGCCGCCGAGCGGGCGCTCCAACTGGTGCAGTCGGCGTACGCCGCGGCCAAGCGCCCTGACCGGGACGGTCCCCGGCGGCGACGGCGCCGGTCGGGACGAATCGAGGCGTGATACTCTCGCGGCCCCTCCCTACGGATGGGCCGCTTCCTTGTTGTACTTGGCGATCAGGCGCGCCACGGCCGCGATCGTAAGCGGCGCGCTCCCCTCCGCCCGATTGTTGACCAGGATATAGGCGGGGATGCGCGCGTTGACGGCGGCCTCGATGAGGCGCACCAGGTCGGCCCGGAGCTCGGGATTCCGGTCCTGGATCCTGTCATAGGGCGCGAAGGCGTCCACCGCCTCCGCGTAGTACCGGCCCGGCCGAAGCAGCGCCCGCGCGACGATGAACGGCGCGCCGATGACGCCGGGCAGGTCGAGCTGCTCGCCGATGGGCGGCATGCGGGTCCACGAGTTGAAGCAATGCCCGACGCCGTGCTCGCGCAGGACGGCGAAATACGCTGGCGTCAGGAACTCGGGGTTGCGCACCTCGACCGCGTAGGGCGCCTCGCGCGGGAGCGCGCCGAAGAAACGGTCGAGCGTATCGGCGAACTCGAGCGGTGCCAGCTTGGCACCGCGGGTCATCGCCTGGAACTCGAAAACGAACGGCCCCGTGTGGTCCGCGAAATGGCGGAGATACGGGGTCAGCATCGCCTCGACGAACAGCTCGGGATTCAGGAAATCGGGGTTGGCCTCGCCGGCCTTGGCTTTCTCCCGCAACTTGCTGTGCGTGTGCACCGTGATCCGGTCCCACACCTTGCTCACGCACTTGAACCCCGCCGGCAGCGCCGCCGCGTACTCCTGCAGCACCTTCTCGCTGGGTGGATTGTAGAAGCTGGAATCAATACCGACCGTCGAGAACAGCGGCCAGCGCGCATACTCGGCCAGCATCTTCCCGCTCGCGCCCGCCTTCGGATACTTCTGGTGGTAGACCAGTCCCTGCCAGCCGGGGTAATTCCAGGACGAGGTGCCCAGGTGCACAAATGGCGGCATCGCGGCCCGGAGAGATTCGAGCTCCTCCGGCGTAGGGAGCGGGTCGGAGGCCATCGGCTCAATTCCGTGGGACGAGCTTGAACACCCTGCCCTCGGCCTCGACGATATACAGCTCGCCCGAGGCGTCCTCGCCGAAGCTCGATATTCTCCCTCCCGGCGCCAGCGCCGGCCAATTGCGGGAATTCCGCGCGCTGCCCGCCGAATATTCGAAGCTCCGCACCCAGCCCTCACAGTAGTCCGAGTAGAAGTACAGCCCCTGGATATCGGGGATCGCGCTCCCGCGGTAGACGTATCCGCCCGTGATCGAGCAGCCGTCCGCGTGCGTGTACTCCAGCACCGGCAGCGTCAGCCCGACGGTGGAACACCCGGCGGACCGATAGCACATCCGGCCCTCCATGATGGCCCAGCCGTAATTCTCCCCGCCGCCGCTCGAAGCGGGCTGCACGTCCACCTCCTCACGCGCCGACTGCCCCACGTCGGCGATGTAGAGATCGCCGAGGGTGCGGTCGAAGCTGAAGCGCCACGGGTTCCGGAGGCCCCAGTTCCAGAGCTCCTTCCGCTTCGCCGGATCGCCGGCGAGCGGGTTCGAGGGCGGAATCGTGTATGGCGGCGCGTGGTCGATGTCGATTCGGAGGATCGAACCCAGGAGGTCGGTCTGGTCCTGCCCGTTTCCGTGGGGATCGCCGCCGCTTCCGCCGTCGCCCAAGCCGATGTACAGGTAGCCATCGGGCCCAAACGCGACGTGTCCACCGTTGTGGTTCGAGTACGGCTGGTCCACTTCGAGGATCACCCGCTCGCTCGCGGGGTCGAGCGCATCCGGATTGGCCGAGACCGTGAACGTCGAGATCCGCGAACGCCCGCCGGGCGCGCTCCCGGTGGTGGTGTAGTCGACCACGACGCGGCCATCCCGCGGGTGAAATGCCATTCCCAGCAGCCCCTGCTCGCTGCCGGTGGTGACCCGCCCGCGCAGGTCGAGGAAGAATCCGGGCTGGAGCACGCCGTTCCGCACGATGCGGATCGTGCCGCGCTTCTCGACGATGTAGAGCCGGCTCGCGTCCTGGGGCGGGGACGTGACATACAGCGGGAAGGAGAGGCCGGCGGCCACGAGCTGCAGCTCGACCGGCGCGTCCCCCGGCTCCGGGCCGGTCACGCCGCCGGTCGAGCAGGAGAAGTAGACCGTGAGGGCCAGCAGGCTGGTCAGGGACAGGTTCATACCTCAAGATATCGTACCCCCACGCCGTCGCTACCTTGCCCCGGTTCCCAGTCCTCAGTCCTCAGTCCTCAGTCCTCAGTCCTCAGTCCTCGCTCCTTGCCGCAGCCGTTCCAGGCGCTCCAACTGCGTGATCGTCACGCTGATCGCGCCGAATTCCTCCTCCACCTTGCCCCGGAAGAGAAACGGCCCTTGGTCGAACAGGACGTGACCCCGCTCGTGATAGATGCGGGGGAAGAGCACCGTCTCGATCAGGCCGTGTCCGTCGTCGAAGGTGGCGAATTCCATCGGCTCGTCCCTGGCCGTGTGGACCGGCTTGGAAGTGGTGAGCATCCCGGCAGCAACCACGGTCTGCCCGGTGTGGCGGGGCAGGTCCGTGCTGCGCACCAGCCGGAAGCGGCGGAGCTGCTCCGTGTAGAGCTCCATCGGATGCTGGGCGGTAAGGAAGCTGAGGGCGGAGTATTGGTCGCGCCGCTGGCGGTCGAGGGTGTATTCGGGGAGGATGGGCGGATGGGCCGATGGGCCGATGGGCAGTGTGTCATTCCGCCCATCTGCCCTTCTGCCCATCTGCCCATCCACCTTCCACAGCATCATCGGCCGCGTCATCCCGCCCGCGATGCTGTCGCACGCACCGGCCTTGATGAGGATCCGGAGATCTTCAATCGAAAGGCCCGCGCGCCCCTGGAGATCCGCTAGGTCTCGATAAGGTGCTACGTACGACCGTGCTTCCGCGCTTCCCCGCATTCCCGCTTCCCCGCCGGGTTCCTTCCCCGCGTCCCCGCTTCCCCGCTTCCCCGCGACCCGCTCCGCGCCCTCCGCCGAGAGCCCCTTGATGAACTGGAGCCCGATCCGCACCTCCCGGCCGTGCCCCGTGCTGCGGAAGTCGCTCGCGTTCACGTCCGGTGGCAGGATGGTGAGGCCCATCCGCCGGGCCTCCGCCACGTAGGCGAACGGGTGATAGAACCCGCCGCCGTTGGCCAGGACCGCGGCCATGAATTCGGCCGGGTAGTTGGCGCGGAGGTAGCAGGCGTGCTGGGCGACCTGGATGTACGATGCGGAGTGTCCCTTGCAGAAGCTGTAGCCGGCGAAGGACATGATCATCTCCCACACTTGCTTTGTCGTCTCGACGTCCCGGCCGAGGGCGAGCGCCCCCTGGAAGAACTCCTCGGCGTAGGCGGCGAGCTGCTTGACCGGCCGCTTCTTCTGCAGCGACTTCCGCAGGCCGTCGGCCGTGGCGAGCGGCATCCCCGCGTAGACCGCGCAGACGTTCACCACGTCCTCCTGGTAGACCATGATGCCGAACGTGCCGGCGAGCGTGTCCCTGAGCACGGGGTGGAGGGGGGCGTAGGGCTTGCCGTGCAGCCGCTGGAGGTACTCGCGGATGAAGCGGTTGGAGGCGGGCCGGATGATGCTGGTATTGAGCACCAGGAGCTCGAAGCTGTCGGCGCGCGACTTGGCGCACAGCATGCGGGAGGCAGGGCTCTCGGTGTAGAAGACGCCCATCGTCTGGCCGGTCCGGAAGAGCGCCTTGGTGGCGGGATCGTCGCCCGCGTCCTGCGACGTGTAGTCGATCAGCCGGCCGGTGTTGCCGTGCACCGCGGTGATGGCGTCGCGGATGACGGCGAGCGAGCGGTTGCCGAGCAGGTCGATCTTGATCAGGCCGGCGTCTTCCGCGCCGTCCTTTTCGAACTGAATCACGGGCACGGGCAGGTCGGGAAAGCCGTCGAGCTGCTTCGCGGCGCGCTCGAGCGGGACGTAATCGGTGAGCGCGGTGGGCACGATGACGACGCCCCCCGGATGCAGCGAGAGATGGCGCGGCACCCCGACCAGCGGCTCGGCCTCACGAGCGAAGCCGCGCCAGGCTGCAGGCAGATCGAGGCCGCTGAAGTTGGGATGACTCATGAGCATGTCGTCGAGCGGCTGCTCGTCGGGATACCACGGAATGCGGCGGGTCACCTCGCGGATCTCGCCGGCCGGGCGGCCGTGCACCTTGGCCACCTCGCGCAGCGCGCCGCGCAGCCGGAAGCAGTTGTGGTTGGCGACCATCGCGGCCCGGGGCCGCGGATAGCGCTGGAAGACGTACGCCAGTACCCGGTCGCGCTCGTCCCATGGGAAATCGAGGTCGATGTCCGGCGGATCGGTCCGCTCGGGATTGAGGAACCGCTCGAAGAGCAGCCCCGCGCCGAGCGGCTCGACGTGGGTGATGCCGAGGCAGTAGCTCACCACCGAATTGGCGACGGAGCCGCGGCCGCAGTGCGTGGGTCCGTGCTGCACGATGTCGCGCACCACGAGGAAATAGTCGGCGAAGCCCTTCAGGCCGATGATGCCGAGCTCGCGCTCGAGGCGGTCCCGCGTGACCGGCGCGACGGTGCCGTAGCGCCGCTCGGCGCCCTCATAGGCCAGGGCGCGAAGCCGCTGGAAGGCGTCATCGGTGTCGGCGAATCGGGGCGCCACGATCCGGCCCACGGGGATCCGGTACCGGCAGCGGTCCGCGATCTCCGCCGCGGCGTGGAGCGCCTCGGGGCAATCGGGGAAGTGCCGTTCGAGATCCGATGCCGGCCGCAGCCACGCGTCGGAGGGGCGAACCTCGGGCGCACCGTGGTGCGCCCGTACTCCTGGCGCCATTCTCGCACCGGATTCCAGCGCCGCGATCGTCGTGTTCCGGCCGATCGCCACCAGGAGCCGGTGGCGGGCCCAGTCCTCCGGATGCGCGAAAGCCACGGCATTGGTGACGGCCGCGGGCAGGCCAAGCCGCCGCGCGGCCGCGAGCACCGCGTGGCGTTCCTTGCCGGGGACCAGCTCGGCGTAAAGGTCCCGCGGCCCGCTCGCCGCGCGGACCTGCTCGAGGAACGGGATTGAGCGCGAGAGCAGAATCATTCCTGCGCGGTCCTGCGCGACGATCTCCGCCAGCGATCCGCGGCTGAAGCCGCGGCTCGGCCCATCCGCCCATCCGCCCATCTGCCCATCTCTCCAGTGAATCTCCGTCATCATCCGGCACATCGCCGCCCAGCCCCGCTCATCGGCCGCGAGCGCGACTGCCTCCTGGTCGTCCAGTGCCAGGTGGGCGCCGAGGATCGGGCGGATGCCGGCGGATTCCGCGGCTTCCTGGAACTCGATCGCGCCGTAGACCCCGTTGGTGTCGGTGCAGGCGAGGGTGTCGAATCCACGGGCGATTGCAGCACTGACGAGCGCCTCCGGGCTCGAGGCGCCGAAGCCAAAGGAGAAATGGCTGTGGACGTGCAGATGAGTGAACACGGATGGGCAGATGGGCAGATGGGCAGTAACTCAAGGGGTGGATGGGTGGACTGTCCGCCTGTCCGGCTGTCCGCCAGCCTGACTCCATGGCGGGTTGAGTGTCAGAATCCGTCTATATGCGGGGCAGTCCGGTCCGTGCGCGCCGGGGAGGTAGCCGGTGCTGATCAGAAACTCGCCCACGATCTCGCCGCCGGTGAAGCGGAAGGTCTTCCGGAACAGCGCGACCCATTCCGTCTTCGGGCGTGGGTGGTGGGCGTCGAGCCAGGCGGCAAAACCGCCGTGTGATGCGCGCAGTTCCAGCAGCCGCTGCGCATTGGCGATGGCGGCGTCGATCTTGAGCCGGTTGCGGATGATGCCGGCGTCGGCCAGGAGCCGCCGCCGTTCCCGGGCTCCGTACCGTGCCACCGCGGCGGGGTCGAATCCGTCGTACGCCCGGCGGAAGGCCTCGCGCTTCTTGAGAATGGTGAGCCAGCTGAGTCCGGCCTGGTTGATTTCGAGCACCAGGCGTTCGAACAGCTCGGCGTCCTCCCGGAGCGGGAAGCCGTATTCCGTATCGTGATACGGCCCGTGCCACTCGTGGCCGGAAGCGATATCGCAGTAGGTCTGGGCCATCAGAGGTCTCCGTGTCTTCGCTCGCCGGCAGTGGGTCCGCCGGGCACTACGGTTGACTTGCCACCTTTCGTCTCTCAGGCTCGCCGGCGGTGGGTCCGCCGGGCACTGTAGTTCGCGTGCCAAGTGCGGATCCCAAGATGCACTATTGCTCACTAACGTGCCCTCTGGACCCGCCGCTCGGCTCGCACCACTTTCGGCCCATCTGCCCATCTGCCCATCTGCCCATCTGCCCATCTGCCCATCTGCCCATCTGCCCATCTGCCCATCTGCCCCGCCTATTTCCCCTGAACAACACCCCTCGTGCCCCATCGGGTCCGAATACGATCCAATGCCGTCTGTAACGCGATTTCCTGTCCTGTTTGTCTGCCTGTCCGCCTGTCCGCCTGTCCGCCTGTCCGTCGTTCCGCCCATCCGTCCATCTGCCCATCCGTCCATCCAGAGCTCCAGCTGCATCTCCTCCTCCGCCAGCCGGTCGGCCGTGAGGGCCACCGTGCGGATGGCGATGCGCTTCGTGTTGGCCAGGGTGAACACGCGACGCGCGGCATCCACCAGGGCCAGGTCGAGCGGCGAGCCGGCGTGCGGCACGGTGCGCGCGGCCGTCGAGTAATCTGCGTAGGCCAGGTCCACGCGGAGCCGGTGCGTCACGAACCGGCGTTCGCGGAGCCGGGCGCCGATCCGTTCGGCCAGCCGGCGGAGCAGGGTGTGCAGCACGCCGAGGTCGTTGGTGTCGCTGGCGAACGTGTGGGCGGCGCGGAATTCCCGCTTGAGCGCCGGAGGGAGCACCGGCCGCGGGTCGATCCCGCATGCGCGGGCGTGGAGCTCGAGTCCGGCGGGGCCGAAGACGCCGCCGAGCGCGGGCGCGCCGACGGCCGCGATGGCGCCGATCAGCTCGAGCTGGTAGTCGTCGAGGCGTTCGCGGATGCGTGGCGGGACATCCGGGAGCGCGGTCACGGGACGCGGCGCCAGAAATGCGGCCTCGTTGCCGGCCGGCACCGGCACGATGTGATCGTGTCCTGCCCATCCGCCCATCCGCCCATCCGCCCATCTGTCCCTCTGACCCGCTGCGACTTCCGTCACCAGTTTGTTCGTCCCCACGCCCACGGCGACCGGCAGGCGGATTCCCGTGCGCGCCTCGCGATGGATGCGGGCCGCGACGTCCACGGCCGGGCCGAAGAGCGCTCCCGTGCCGGTGACGTCGAGGAAGGCGTGGCCGTAGCCGCGGGGCTCGATGATCGGGGCGTAGCGCCGGAGGATCTCGTGCAGCGCGCGGGACGCGCGCGCGTAGAGGACGGGATTCGGCGGCAGCAGTACCAGGTCGGGGCAGCGCTTCCGCGCCTGCCGCACCGGCATCCCCCGCGTAATGCCCGCGGCCTGCGCCTCGGCGGAGAGCGCCAGCACCGTGGCGCGATCGGCGCCGGGTGGGGCGACGGCCAGCGGCCGGCCGCGGAGCGCGGGCGCCACGAGGGCCTCCACGGTGGTGCAGAAGGCGGGCGGGTCGATGCAGAGGACGGAGCGGAGCATAAGAAGCCGACGGATCTGAGGGCCAGCAGGACTGAGGACTGACGGTCGGTAGTCCTTCTGCCTGACAGTCCTCTGTCCCCAGTCCTCACTGTCCGTTTTCGAATCCTACCTCCCTCCGGATTCTCTCGATGCGTCGCTGCAGTGCCGCG
This sequence comes from uncultured Gemmatimonadales bacterium, assembly GCA_963817575.1. Taxonomy (GTDB): domain Bacteria; phylum Gemmatimonadota; class Gemmatimonadetes; order Gemmatimonadales; family GWC2-71-9; genus DASTCF01. Next base: position 567,418 of record CAWFOY010000007.1, on the reverse strand, counting down.
ATGTAGTCGGGGCCGGCGGTGTGTCGGTGGCTGTAACGGCGGGCGTAGCGCTCGGCGAGTTCGGGAAACTCGCGGGCGAGCAGTGGAAGGAAGTGGCGCCGCGCCGCGGGCCCGAGTCGGAGCGCCTCCCCGGACGCACGACGGGCGCCAGCTTCCTTCGCCGCGCGAAAGAGCGCGGTCAGTTGGTCCCGGCCGTCGGTAATGCCGGGGATGATGGGGGCCGCGAGCAGCCCGACGTCGAGCCCCGCCCGGGCCAGGCGCGCGAGCGCACGCAGCCGCGCGTGCGGGGCGGGGGAGCGGGCCTCGAGCCGGCGGACCAGCCGGCCGTCGAGCGCGGCGAGGGAGATGTAGATCCGCACCAGGTGCCGTTCCGCGAGCCGGGTGAGGACGTCGACATCTCGCGTGATGAGCGGCGACTTGGTGATGATGCCGAGATGGAGCCCCCGGAACGGCAGCAGCGACTCGAGCAGCCCGCGGGTGATGCGATAGCGCCGCTCCGCCGGCTGGTAGGGATCGGTGGCGGTGCCGATGACGATGGGCGTGCTGCCGACGCGCTCAGGGTTGAGGGTGCGCGGGAGCAGGGCGGCGGCGTTGACCTTGACGAGGATGTCGGTCTCGAAGGGGTCAGGGCGGGGAAGCGGGGACGCGGGGACGCGGGGAAGTTCGCTGCCCCGCCTCACCCGCCTCCCCGCCGCTCCACCGCATAGCGATGCGTATCCCTCGCATAGCAATAGGTGCAGCCGAACTCGCAGCCGATGTACGGGTTGACCGACCAGAACGGCATGTGCGTGGCCGCGGGGTTGTTGAGTACCGACCGGGACTGGATGGCGTAGAACGTCGTGGCGCGGCTGGGCGCGGCGCCCAAGGGAGGGGGCGGGGAGGTGGGGAAGTCAGCCAGGAGCGGGAGCTGGAGGGTGCGTGAGCGCGCCCCTCCCTCCCCGCTTCCCAGCGTCCCCGCCGCTGTTGCCGTCCTCATCCGCATTTCCCCCATCCGCACGACGCGCAGGTGACGCAGCCGGAGTTATGGGTGACTGGTCCGGCGCACTCGGGGCAGACCCGGATGTGCTGGTAGACCAATGGGTTGGCTCGTTGGGACTGGTATGGAGGCCGCGGAGGCGGTGGGGGGGCAGCAGGCGGCATGGCGCCTCTTTCGGTGTTTGTTCGGGTTCTGAACCGAATATATCGAAAGAGGTGGAGCGGTCAAGATGCGGTTAATATGCGCCCCTACCCATCACACCCGTGGAGCCCTTCATGCGCCTTCGTGCCGTCCTCACGCTGCTGTTCACCCTCGCGGTGCAGGCGACCACCGCCGCCGCTCAGGTCACCGCGATTCGCGCCGGACGGGTGGTGGACCCGGATGCCGGCACGTCCGTCGAGAATCAGGTGATCCTCATCGAGCAGGGAAAGATCACGGCGATCGGCGGCAACGTGGCGATTCCCGCCGGCGCCGAGGTCATCGATCTTTCCCGCGCGACCATTTCTCCAGGCCTGGTCGACGCCCACACGCACTTGTGCATGGCGGTCCAGGCCGAACGGGACGCCGGCAGCTATTACTACACGACGCTGAGGGACCCGGACGCGCTGCGTGCGATCGAGGGAGTGATCAACGCCCGCACGATGCTGCAGGCGGGCTTCACCACCGTGCGCGACGTTGGGAACGAAGGACGATACGCCTGTGTCCAGGTGCGGCGGGCGATTCAACGGGGGTGGATCGTCGGGCCGACCCTGATCACGGCGGGGCGGATCATCGCGCCCTACGGCGGGCAGTTCCACCTGCAGCCGGACAAGCCCGATCTGGCTGAACCGGAGTACTACTTCGCCGACACACGGGACGAGATGATCAAGGCCGTGCGCGAGAACGCGCACTACGGCGCGACGGTGATCAAGATCGTGGTGGACGACCAGCGCTACATCTACTCGGTCGAGGACATCGAATTCATCAAGGCCCAGGCGGCAGGCGCGGGAATGAAGCTCGCCGCGCACGCGTGGACCGAGCCGGGGGCGCACAACGCGGCGGCGGCCGGAGTCGCATCGATCGAGCACGGTTTCGACATGACCGACGCCGACCTGCAACTCGCCAAGAAGAACGGGGTGGCCCTGGTCGGCACGGAATACCTCGCCAACGGAGACACGACCGCCTACCACCGGCAGTGGGTGGACCGGCTGCGTCGGGCGTACAAGGTGGGCGTGTTGCTGGTCTATGGTACCGATGCCACCGACTTGAAGCCGGGCACGACCCGCGGTGAGGATGCGATCAGCGGGATCGATCCGTGGGTGGAAGCCGGGATTCCGGCCCCGGTCATCCTGAAAGCGATGACTACCAGTGCCACGCGGCTGTTGGGGGTGGAGGACGTGCGCGGCACGCTCAAAGTGGGCCAGTACGCGGACCTGATTGCTACGCCGGACAATCCACTGACCAACATTCAGACGCTCAAGCAGGTCAGCTTCGTCATGAAGGATGGCAAGGTCGTCGCGCGCTGAGCCGACACCGTGGCGTAAGTGTTGCCAGGACTTATCGTTAGCCATCCGAACCAGGGATTCCCGGGATCGGTCACCGGGTGTGACGGATCCCGCCGTCTCGGGGTGTCCCGGCTGCGTGTCGATTTGACCACTCCCCGTTCGACGTACAGGTAGAAGCGGGTTCGACCCGCCGGAGACGGGATTCCAGAACAGACACCAGCGAGGATACTCCAATGCGATTCATGATCCTGGTGAAGGCTACGAAGGACTCGGAGGCCGGCATCCTCCCCGATGAGCGGATTCTTACAGAAATGGGCAAGTTCAACGAAGAGTTGGTGAAGGCCGGCGCGATGCTCGCGGGCGAAGGGCTGCAGCCGAGCTCCAAGGGCGCCCGAATCCGGTACGCCGGAACGAAGCGGTCGGTGATCGACGGGCCCTTCGCCGAAACGAAGGAGCTGGTCGCCGGGTTCTGGCTGATCCAGGTCAAGTCGAAGGACGAGGCGATCAACTGGCTCAAGCGCGCCCCGTTCCAGGAGGGTGAGGTCGAGATCCGCCAGGTCTTCGAGGCGGAGGACTTCGGCCCCGTCCTCACACCCGAGCTCAGGGAGCAGGAGGAGCGGCTGCGCGCGCAGCTCGCCGGGAAGCACTAGCCGTGTCGAATTCGCGGCCCCTCGTTCGACGCATGCAGTAGAGCGAGGGGCCGTCCCCGGCCGATTCCCTCCGGAAGCCCAGCTCCAACCCCCAACGCGGAGACACACCGATGCGCTTCATGACGCTTTACAAGCCCGGGCACGAGGCGGACGCCCCCCCGAGCCCGGAACACATTGCGGAGATGGGAAGATTCATTGAGGAGCTGGCGAAGTCCGGCGTGCTCCTCGCGACGGACGGACTCCAGTCAAGCGCGAAGGGCGCGCGCGTCCGGATCCATGATGGCAAGTTCACCGTCACCGACGGACCCTTCACCGAGACGAAGGAGCTGGTCGCGGGCTACGCGATCATCAATGCGAAATCGAAGGCCGAGGCCATCGAGCTGACCAAGCGCTTCCTCAAGGTGATGGGCGAAGGGGAGAGTGAAATTCGCCTCATGCACGACGCGCCGCCGGCTGATGCCGCGCAACACAAGTCGGTGCGCGAAGGTGCGTCGACCCAGGCCGCTCAACGCTGACCCTTGGCCGAGCCGGACGGAGAAACAACCATGCGATTCATGATGCTGATGATCCCGAAAGGGTACGAGAGCGCCGCGCCAGGCACCATGCCCGACGCCAAGGCGGTGGCCGCCATGATGAAGTACAACGAATCCCTGCAGAAGGCCGGCATTCTGCTCGCCCTCGACGGCCTCCACCCGCCGTCGATGGGTGCGCGCGTGTCCTTTGCGGGCGGCAAGCCAAAGGTGACCGACGGCCCCTTCGCGGAGGCCAAGGAAGTGCTCGGCGGTTACTGGATGATCCAGGTCAAGTCGAGGGAAGAGGCGATCCAGTGGGCATCGCGCTGCCCGGGCTCGGACAACGAGGTGATCGAGATTCGCCAGGTCCAGGAGTTCGCGGACTTCCCTCCCGATGTCCAGGAGGCCGCGGCTCACTTCCCGGAGATGCAGGCGAAGTCCGGACAGCGCTGAGGCCGTGACCAGGCCCGATACGCACCGGGCGATCGATGCCGTCTGGCGCATCGAGTCGCCGAGGCTGATCGCCGGGCTCACCCGGTTCGTGCGGGACGTCGGGCTCGCGGAGGATCTTGCCCAGGACGCGCTGGTCGCCGCCCTCGAACAGTGGCCGGCGTCGGGTGTGCCCGACAAACCCGGTGCATGGCTGATGGCCGTGGCGAAGCGGCGGGCGATCGACCTGCTGCGCCGCCGGGCGCTCGTTGAACGCAAGGAATCCCAGATCGGTTATGAAATCGAGGCCCGGCTCGCGGCCGCCGCGCCGGACCTCGACGCGGCCATCGACGATGAAGTGGGCGACGACCTGCTTCGCCTGATCTTCATCGCCTGCCATCCCGTGCTCTCCACCGAGGCGCGCGTCGCGCTCACGCTCCGCCTGCTCGGCGGGCTCACCACCGTGGAAATCGCGCGGGCCTTCCTCGTCCCGGAGCCGACCATCGCCCAGCGGATCGTCCGCGCAAAGCGGACCCTCGCCGAGGCGCGCGTGCCCTTCGAGGTGCCGCGCGGAGCCGGGCTCTCCGCCCGCCTCTCGTCGGTGCTCGGCGTCATTTACCTCATCTTCAACGAAGGGTATTCAGCAACGGCCGGCGACGACTGGATGCGCCCGGCGCTGTGCGAGGAGGCGCTCCGCCTCGGCCGGATCCTGGCGGAGCTCGCTCCCGAGGAGCCCGAGGTTCACGGCCTCGTGGCGCTGATGGAGATCCAGGCCTCGCGCTCGGCCGCCCGCATCGGCCCCGCGGGAGAGCCCGTGCTGCTGCTCGACCAGGACCGCACGCGATGGGACCGATTGCTCATCCGGCGCGGGCTCGCGGCGCTGGAGCGCGCCGAGATGCTTGGCGGCGCACTCGGTCCCTTCGCCCTCCAGGCCGCGATTGCGGCGTGCCACGCCCGGGCACCCGCGGCGGAGGACACGGACTGGGTGCGCATCGCGGCGTTGTACGACGCGCTGGCGCAGCTGACACCGTCTCCCGTCGTGGAGCTGAACCGGGCGGTCGCCGTCGGGATGGCCTTCGGGCCGGCCGCGGGCCTGGAACTCGTCGAGCCGCTGACGGCGGAACCGTCGCTCAAGGGCTATCATCTGCTGCCGAGCGTGCGCGGCGACTTCCTGGCGAAACTCGGGCGATTCGAGGAGGCGCACGAGGAGTTCAAGCGGGCGGCGTCGCTCACCCGAAATTCACGCGAGCGCACCCTGCTGATTGAGCGCGCCACCGCGTGCGCACGTCCAGGCCGTCATCGCCGCCTGCCATGCCCGGGCGCGCACCGCCGGGGAAACCGACTGGGTGCGTATCGCGGCCCTGTACGACGCCCTGGCGCAGCTCACGCCGTCTCCCGTCGTGGAGTTGAATCGGGCGGTGGCGGTCGGGATGGCCTTCGGGCCGGCCGCAGGTCTCGAGCTCGTGGAAGCGCTGATGTCCGAACCGTCGCTCCGGGGGTATCACCTGCTGCCGAGCGTGCTCGGAGACTTCCTCATGAAGCTCGGGCGATTCGAGGAGGCGCAGGAGGAATTCAAGCGGGCGGCTTCGCTCACGCGGAATGCCCGCGAGCGCGCGCTCCTCATCGAGCGCGCCACCGCGTGCGCACGGAGGCTGGGATGATCGTCAGCTAACTGTCGGCGCAGCCGGTGCGGCATCGCGTGACTGGGCGCTCGCGATTCGGGACTGACCGGCGTATCGTGTATGGCGTTGGCCTCGACCCGCGGGGAGATGCTGCACGCCTATGCGACCCGAAGAAGTGGAACTCCTCCGTGCGGCCCTCGCCAGCCGGTACCGGCTCGAGCGTGAACTCGGGCACGGCGGCATGGCCGTGGTCTTCCTCGCGGAGGACGTGAAGCACCGCCGGCGGGTCGCGGTCAAGGTGCTTCGTCCGGAAGTGGCGCAGGCGATCGGATCGGCCCGATTCCTCCGTGAAATCGAAATCGCCGCCCAGCTCAGCCATCCCCATATCCTGCCGCTGTACGACTCGGGTGAGGCCCGCCTCGAGGGGAGCCAGGGGCCGGGCTTCCTGTACTTCGTCATGCCGTACGTGAGCGGCGAATCCCTCCGCGATCGCCTGACCGCAGAGAAACAGCTCCCACTCGATGATGCGCTGAGAATCATCCGGGAGGTGGCTGATGCCCTTGCGTACGCCCACGGGCTGGGGATCGTGCATCGGGACATCAAGCCGGAAAATATCCTGCTGCAGGCGGGACATCCGGTGGTGAGCGATTTCGGCATTGCCTGGGCCCTCGAGGCGGCCGCGGACGACAAGCTCACCGAACCCGGTTTCGCCGTGGGCACGCCGACCTACATGAGCCCGGAACAGGCGGCCGGCGAAGTGGTCGACGCCCGCAGCGACGTCTACTCGTTGGGCTGCGTGCTGTACGAAATGTTGGCGGGGAATCCGCCGTTTACCGGGGCGACGGCGCTGGCGATCCAGGCCCGCAAGGCGATCGATACGGTGCCGCGAGTGCGCACGGTGCGGGAGAATGTGCCGGAGGCCGTCGAACAGGCGATCAGGACCGCACTCGCCAAGGTTCCCGCCGACCGGTTTCCGTCGGCCGCCGCGTTCGCCCGTGCACTGACCCAATTCCGCAGTGGTCCGCGCATCAGAAAGATCCGTCGCCGTGCTCCCCTTCCTCAACCTGAGCGCCGACCCGGAGAACGAGTACTTCGCGGACGGAGTTACCGAGGACGTCATCGCCCAGCTGTCGAAGATCAAGGCGCTCAAGGTGATTTCGCGCACCTCGGTGATGATGTTCAAGAAGCGCGAACAGAGTCTGCGGGAGATCGGCGCCCGGTTGGGCGCGGCGACCCTCCTGGAGGGAAGTGTGCGGCGGGCGTCGGGCCGCGTGCGGATCGTCGCCCAGCTCATCGACGCCGAAACGGACCAGCACCTCTGGGCGGACACGTACGACCGGGAACTGACCGATATATTCGCGATCCAGTCCGACGTGGCCTTGCAGATCGCCGCGGCGCTCCGCGCGGAGCTCTCGGCGGACGAGGAGACCCGGATTAATCGTGAGCCGACCGCGGACCTTCAGGCCTACCAGCTGTACCTGCAGGGCCGGCATTGGTTCGTCCGCCACACGGCAGAAGGCCTCCGGAATGCGATCGAGTATTTCAAGCGGGCCATTCAGCGGGACCCGGGTTACGCCCTGGTCCACGCCGACCTCGCCCAGGCATACACGGAAATCGCGCTCGCCTCAGGCTACGGCCTCCTCCGCCCCGAGGAGGGGTTTGCCTTAGCTCGGGATTCGGTCTCTACGGCGCTCGCCCTGGACAGCGCCCTGGGCGAGGCGCATTGCGTGCTCGGTTTCCTCAGGTACGTGCGCGATTTCGACTGGACCGGCGCCGAGGCGGAGTTCCGTCGTGCCCTCGAGCTGAATCCCGGAAACGCGGATGCGTACGATCTCTACGGCCGCTTGCACTCGGCGCTGGGTCGTCATGACGAGGCGATCGCGATGGTCGCCCGCGCTCAGGAACTCGATCCGCTGTCGCATCGATCGGACCTGGCTTCGGAACTGCTCCGGGCCGGGCGCTACGACGAGGCGCTGGCGGCGGCGCAGCGCGGCGTCGAGCTCGATCCGCAGTACGCGAGAGGTCGCGCCACCCTCGGGTGGGCGTACGTTCTGCTCGGCAGGGGCGAAGACGGCCTCGCCGATCTCAGGAGGCCGGGCGCTTTCTCCTGGTGACGCGATGTTCCTGGCCCAGCTCGGCGAGGCCTACGGCATGCTCGGACGGGCCAAGGAGGCGCGTGATGTCCTGCGGCGGCTGGAGAAACGGTCGCTCGAATGGCCCGTCACTCCGTACTATTTCGCCTACGTGTACACCGGGCTGGGCGAGCTGGACAAGGCGATTGACTGCCTCGAGCAGGCCGTCTCCGAACGGTCCGGCGGAGTTTATGGCCTCAAGGGGTCGTTCCTGTTCGCCCCACTTCAGAAGCATCCGCGATTCATCGCGCTGCTCAAGAGACTCAACCTTGCGTGAACGGACGGCAGACCTCGTGATTCGACTCTCGCTTGTACTCGTGTGCATGACCGCGCTCGCCGCACCACTCCGAGCACAGGCCGTGGAGACGCCCGAGGCGCGACTCGCCGCGCTGGGCCTGACCCTTCCGGTGGACGTGGGTGCGGAGGACATGCCGGAGGAGTTGACCAGCGTCAGTACTCCGTGAGCCATGGAGCCCGTGTTTGACACGCTCTTCGACGACCCGTAGCTTGGCGGCCAGGTCGCCCAAGCGCCGGAGTCGCCGTGGAGCCCGGGACCACCGGTCAGCGACTGATCCCGGTGCGAGTGGCGGGTGGGTTGAGCTTCGCTGCAGTGACCGCCGGACGCCACACGTGCGGAGTCACGATAGCGGGCGCAGCGTATTGCTGGGGTGACAACACGCAAGGCGAGCTTGGCGACGGGACCACCACCGACCGCTCGAGCCCGGTGCTCGTGGCGGGCGGATTGAGCTTCAACACAGTGACCGACTACGGCGGGCACACATGCGGGATCACGCTGCGGGCGCCGCCTATTGCTGGGGGTCTAACGGCGGACGGCGAGCTCGGCGACGGGACCACGATTGACCGGCTGACCCCCGTGCCCGTCACGGGCGGCATGCGCTTCGCCGCGATAACCGTCGGCTGGAACCACACCTGTGGGATCACGGTCGCGAGCGTCGCTTATTGCTGGGGCGGCAACTCGGCCGGCCAGCTCGGAAATGGTACAGCGACCTGGACGACGGCTACCGTGACCCCCGCGGCCGTCGCCGGAGGCTCACCTTCACGTCGCTGTTTGCCGGAGCCGACCGTACACCTGTGGGGTCACTTCCACCGGAGCCGCCTATTGCTGGGGAGAAAACGGCGACGGCCAGCTCGGCGACGGGACCACGACCTCCCGATCGAGCCCGGTGCTCGTGTCAGGCGGCGTGAGCTTCATCGCGCTGACCAGCGGCGGAACCCACACCTGTGCGGATCACGGCAATCGGCGCCGCCTATTGCTGGGGCGGGAATAGCCAACGGCCAGCTTGGCGATGGCGACGGGACCTGGAGCGGCCGGCTGAGCCCGGTGCTTGTGGCGGGTGGGTTGAGTTTCGCCGCGGTGACAGCCGGTTACTCCCACACCTGCGGGATCACGTTCGCGGGCGCCGCCTATTGCTGGGGCGGAAACGCCAACGGCAACCTCGGCGACGGTACGACGACGGATAGACCCGTGCCCGTGAAGGTCGTCGGCCAACCGTGACGCGCTCATATCGGGGCCGGGGGGCGGCATGGACGCCGGGCAGTGAGGCGATACCTTCAGACCATGAAACACTTCGCGTTGGCTCTCGCATCAACCCGGCCGGGCGATGCGGCGCACGCCGGCCGCCGCCTCAGCCGGAGCGCCGATTGACATCTGGACGGTGGACGCTGGGGCGGTACCTTCAGGCCATGAAACCGATCGCGCTGGTGCTCGTGTGCCTCGCTGTGCACGCCTCCTCGCTCAAGGCGCAGACTCCGGACACGCCCGAGGCGCGGCTCGCGGCGCTGGGGCTGACCCTACCGGCGCCACCCAAGCCCGTCGCCAACTATGTCGAGGTGACGAGAGCGGGGAGCCTGCTATTTCTGGCCGGCCACGGGCCTTGCGACTTCACCGCGCCTGGCGCGACGGGAAAGGTCGGCCGCGATCTCACCGTCGAGCAGGGCGCCACGGCCGCGCGCCTCACCGCGCTCTGCCTGCTCGCGACCCTCAAGGCCGAGCTGGGCGAGCTGAGCCGGGTGAAGCGGGTGGTGAAGGTGCTGGGTATGGTGAACGCTACGGACGATTTCACCCAGCACCCGCGCGTGATCAACGGCGCATCCGACCTGCTGGTTGCGGTGTTCGGCGAGCGGGGCCGGCACGCCCGATCCGCCGTGGGTGTGGCATCGCTTCCCGTCAATCTCGCCGTGGAAATCGAGATGGTGGTCGAGGTGGAGGATGGCCCGGGCCGCTGGCGCGCACACGATGCCACTCGCCCGCCTCCTCCAGTGGTGACCCCGCCGAAGCTGGAGCGCGCGGCTGCACCTCCCGCGGACGCGCTCGTGCTCTTCGACGGCTCGTCGCTCGACGGGTGGCGCAACCGGTCGGGCGGTCCGGCCGGCTGGGTGATCCGGAATGGTGCGATGGAGGCGGTACCTGGTTCGGGCTATGTCTTCACGCGGCGGACGTTCGGGGATGTGCAGCTCCACGTAGAGTGGGCGGCACCGGTGCCGCCGAAGGATTCGGGGCAGGGGAGGGGGAACAGCGGCGTCTTCCTGATGGAGCAGTACGAGGTGCAGGTGCTCGACTCGTATCGGAACGAGACCTATGCCGATGGTCAGGCGGCGGCAGTCTACGGCCAGTATCCGCCGCTGGTGAACGCGTCCCTGCCGCCGGGCGAATGGCAGTCGTACGACATCGTGTTCCGCCGCCCGCGCTTCGATTCGGCCGGTGAGCTGATTGCTCCCGCTCGAATGACGGTGCTTCACAACGGCATCCTGGTACAGGACGATGTGGCACTATGGGGGCCGACCAACTGGCTCCAGGCGGAGCCCTATGCGGCCGGGCCCGAGCGCGGTTCGATCGGGCTGCAGGATCACGGCAATCCAGTCCGCTACAGGAATATCTGGGTGCGGGAACTGCCGGTGGGCCTGGAGTCATCCGCGCCGGCGCTCCCTGCCGCCGTGAAGCTTTCGGGGGGCGCTCTCGACAGGCTCGCCGGCGCGTACGCCTCCGCGTCCGGAATGGATCTGGTGATTTCGAGGGACGGCGCCGGCCTGCGGCTCGGCCTCTCGGAGGGCCGGAACCAGCCGCTGGTGGCGCTCAGCGCGACGGAGTTCGCGCTCACCGCCACCGCCGCGACGCTCACCTTCGACCTCGGTAGCGGCGGGATGCCGCGCGGACTGACGTTTCGGATGGGAGATACAAGAGTGGTGCTTCAACGACAGGCGACGCCCGGCCCATAGGGCGTCCCTGGGCTGCCCCGCGTCCCCACTTCCCCGCGTTCCGTCGCTACTTGATCCTGAATGCGTTGCTTTCCGCCTGCGTCAGGCCCGGCGACGTCGCGATCAGGGTGTAGCCCATCCCCTTTTTCGTGATGCTCAGTCCGGAGAAGACGGCCACCCCGCTGCTGTTCGTCGCATCGGTTGTGTCCCCCTGCAGACTCCCGCCGCCTGGATTCACCCCGATCTTCACGGTGACCACGACCCCGCTCTGTGGAACGGGATTGTTGAAGGCGTCGAGCAACCGCACCTGTGGAGAGGGTTGGATCGGGAAGAAGACGTCCGTGGTTGTGGGCTGAACCACGAAGGCAAGCTTCGCCGCCTGGGCCGGTGTCACGTCGAAGGAATGGGTGGTGGTGGAGGAGAGGCCGGATGACGTGGCGATCAGTGTGTACGCGCCGATCTTGTCGAGCGTGAGGTCCGCAAACGTGGCTACCCCGTCCACTGCTGTGACGGTCTTCGTCCCTCCCAGCGTGCCTCCTGAGGCGCCGGTACTGATCGCGATCGTGATGTCGCGCGTGTCGGTCTCCACAATGTTTCCCTGATCGTCCCGGGCGCTGATCCGGACCGCCGGGGTGATCGGCTGGCCGGCCACTACATCGGAGGGCTGCGTCTCCACATGCAGGGAAGTGGCGGGCCGGCCGGTGACATCGAAGGCCGCGCTCGTCGCCGGGGGGAGGTCCCCGTAGCTGGCCACGAGCGTGTACCCGGTTCCGGCGCGGTTGAGCGTGAGCCCCGGGAAGGTCGCGACGCCTTCAACGGTGCTTCGCGTCTTGTCTCCGCTCATCGAAGCGTCGGACGGGTTGTTCCCGAGGGCCAGCGTGATCACGATCGAGGGCTCGACGACGAGATTCCCGAACGCATCGGTCACCCGGACCTGCGGCGCCGGGGTGATGGGCTCGGACGCCACCGTCGCCGTGGGTTGCGTGACGAACGTGAGCACGGCCGGCGGACCGATCCCGACCTGGAAGGCGTCGCTGACGATCACCGGCAGGCCGGTGGCTGTGGCGCGGAGCGTGTACGTGCCGGTCGAGTCGAGGGCCACCCCCGAGAAGACCGCGATGCCGCCCGCTGCGGATACGGAGGGGAGGCCGAGCAGATGGGCGCCGGCCGGCCCGGTCTCGATGTCCAGCGTCACCGTGCGGTCGTCGTTTTCGGCCAGGTTGCCGAGGGCGTCGCGCAGGCTCACCTGGATCGCCGGAGTGATGGGCAGACCGGCCTGCGCGGCTCCCGGCTGGACCTCCCATTCAAGGTGCGTCGTGGGACCCGCGACGATGTTGAAGGCCGCACTCGTCGCGTCGGACAGCGAGGCATGGCTTGCGACCAGCGTGTAGCCGGTGCCGGAACGGTCCAGCGAGAGGTCGGAGAACGTCGCGACGCCGTTGCTGAGCGCCACGCTCGTGGTCCCGCCAAGTGTGGCGCCGCCGGGGTTGTCGCCCAGGGCAATCGTCACCGATCCGGCGGTGGTCACCAGATCGCCGTTCTGGTCCACGACCGTCAGCTCGATCGCGGGGTTCAGCACCTCCCCGGCCACGCCATCCGTCGGCTGGCGGCTGAAGAGGATCTGCTGCGCCGGGCCGGGCTCGACCGTGATCGCCGAGGCGTCGCTCTTGCCCTGGGAGGTGGCGGTGATGGCCACCGGCCCGCCGACTCGCCGCGCCGTCACCTGGCCGGTAGAGGAGACCTGGACCCTGCTGGTGTCGGCGCTGAGCCAGGTCACGAACTGACCCTCGAGCACGTTGCCGTCCCCGTCGCGCAACGTGGCCTGCAGCTGGATGGTGCCGCCGACCTGCAATGTCGCCTCGTCCGGGGTGACTTCGACGCTCGCAACGGGGATGCCGTTCACCGTCACCTGAGAGGTGCCGACCTTCCCCTCGGAGATCGCCGCAATCGTGACCGTTCCCGGCGCGTTCCCGGTGACGAGTCCGGATGCGCTGACGGAAGCGATGGACTGGGCGGCGGAGGACCAGTTGATGTGGGCGTCGGCCACGAGGTTGCCGCACGCAGTCCGCGGCATGGCCTGCATCTGGATGGTCCGCCCGACCAGCACCTCGCCGCTCTCGGGCGCCACCTCGACCGAGGCGACGATGAGCGGCTCGGTGGGGGAATTGCACGAGTCCTCTCCCCCGCCGCAGGCGATGCCTGCCGCCGGGAGCAGCGCCGTAAGCGTCCGGAGGAGCAACCGCCGGCTAAAGACCAACCCCGAGCCCGAGCCGGACCGTGAAGTAGTCGGAGCGAACATCTTCCTCGAAGACCGCGAAATACTGCCCTCCCAGATCCAGCGCAAACGGGCCCCCCAGCTTGAAGAGGATGCCCAGGCCGCCGCCCGCCACCGCATTCTTCGCGTCGGAACAGCGGTCCGGATCGCAGACGTAGCGCCCCGCGCCTCCCCGCCCGGCGACGTACATCGCCGTGGCGCCACTCGCCCAGTAGACGTACCGCGGCTCTATGAACAGGACCTCGAGCGCGGCCGAGACATCCAGGTCCGACGACGTCAGGATCGTGCTCCGCTGGTACCCGATGCCCACACTGAACCGTGAAGGCGTGTAGCGGACCTGTACGTCGTATCCGAGACGAACATCCGATTGAAATCCGGCGGGTTCCTCGGCCGGCAGGATCCACGCCCCGGAGCCCTGGATCGAGAAATACTGGCGCGATTGCCCGGCGGCCGGACGGGCGACCAGCACGAGCACCGCCATTGCGACCACAACTCGAGGCGTCATGCGCATAGCCGGTGGGAGTGGATGGTTGCGGTCCGTCAGCGCGGTGGCTTGGAGAGCAGTCGCACTCCCACTGGGTACCAGGTCGCGTCGGAGTGCCGGGCAATCACCCGTACCCGGACCTGGCCGACTCGTGACACGCCGAAATCACCTCGCCACCGGAGCGCGAGCGTGACATCGCGCTCGGCATATTCGTCGCGCAGCTGGGTCGCTGCAGACGAGATCGGGGCTGCCGTCGGCTTCCCATTCTTGATGAGGCTAAGGAAATCGGCGCTGAGCGGATCCGACGGCGCCGCCAGCAGGGTGCGAAGGCTGGCAACTCCGTTTTCCCCACCCGTGTTCGCGCTGGTGACGAAGGCTCCGAGCAGGTTGTTCAGTGCACCGTCCGCCGCGGCCAGGCGCGCCGCGGCGATCTTGGCCTCGTCCATCACAGGTTGGGCGGCAGGGGGGGACGCGGCGGCGGCAGTTCCCGGCGCCCCGCCGGCCGCGGTGCCGCCTCCACTGGGCTGCGTAAGCACCGGGGCCGGATTGATCGCGGCGGTTTGAAGCTGCTGAACGACGGGCGCCGGCACGACCGGCTCACTCTGGGGGGGGCCCTCGGATTGCGTCGGGCTGGGCTCCTCCCGATTCACTCTGGGCTTCTCCGTCGGGCGTGAGTCAACGCTCACTTCCCGAGGTGGCGGTGCAGGTTCCTGCACTGAGTCGAGGCGCGAAGCTATTCTGGCGCTGTCGGTTACGGCGATTGAATCCGGAACGGCGACCGGTGGGTTGGCTGGGGCTGGCTGCGGTGGCTCGAGGCCTTCCCGTCTGCTGGGAAGCGAGGACTCACTATCGGAAGAGAGGCTGAGCTGCGAACGCCCGAAGATAGCCAGCCCGGCGCCCACGAGTACCATGACCAGCACGGTTCTCCCCAGACGCCGCCGTCGCACCGGGCCGGGATAATGGTCCGGACCGGGAGGCGGGACCAGGATGACCGGTGCCGTGGGGGCGGAAGACAGTCGGCGCATCGTGTTCCCTGCTGAAGATTGGATACCTCATCTACTTATGAGATACCCTGTCCATCGAGACCCGTCAATCCGGGGGAGGGTCTCGCCGCTCAAATCCGCGCGCGGAGCCGCACCATCAGCAGACGTCCGATCTCCGGTGCCCCGATGTATTCCTGGTGTCTGTTGTCGAACACGTTCGTCACCGAGAGGGCGAGCCCCAATTCCGGCCGCCGGGCGACGCGCACCTCTCCACCCAGGTCAAACACCGCGTAGGACGGGATCCGCCCGGAGAATTGTCCGGACTGTACCGGGTAGGACTCCACAGCCACTCCCTGTCCCCACATCGACCAGCCCGCGGTCCGGTCGCGATAGGCGGCTCTCAGTGCCCCCTTGTTCCGCGGCGCGCTCAGCACGGCTTCGTCCGATCCGCCGGCCGAGCCGATCGAGTCCCGGTTGACCCACGAATAGCCGCCGCCGATCGTCAGCCGATCCGAGAGTGCATACTCGAGGTCGATATCCACGCCGAGCCGCGTGAACTCCCCGCCCTGGTGGCGCACGATCAGGATGTCGTTCGGGTCCGGCGAATTCAGCGGATTGACGACACCCAGCGGAACACTGGAGAGCGTCGTGGCGAGTGCCGCAGCGTCCGTCGGTGACATGAACTGGCCCAGGTAAGCCTCGAGGCTCGAGGAGTCGAGAAAGGCGTTTGGGGTGCCGACCAGTCCCGGTCCGAAGAAATCGTGCACGAAGGACACGGCGAAGTCGACTCCGACCCGGAAGCGGCCGCCGAGAAGCGCCTTGTATCCCAGTTCGAGTGCATCAGTGGTGCTCCGTCTCTCGGGATCGTAATCCTCGATCTTCGCGGGATCCACCAGGCCGTCGGGCGTGGCCAGGAAGGAGCCAACCTCGGCGGCGGTGGGCACGGGGATGCCCGAAAGGTCCGGCCCGCCCTGGCTCAGGAGGAATTCAACCGCCACCGGCCAGAGTCCGCTCACGTCCGAGGCGCGCAGCGTATCTCCATCGGAAGCCAGCGGCGATCGCATGCAGAGCCCGCCACAATTCCGCCCGAACTGGTAACCGGCCGCAGGCATTCCGCTGACCCGCAGCTCGTATCCCAGGGAATTCAGGTCTTCGTTCGGTACCAGAAGGTCCGCGAACAGGTCGTTCGCATCCGGCGTGGCGAAGCCGCGTCCGTACGTCACGCGCAGCGCCTGCGTCTCGCCCGGTTTGAAGACGAGTCCAAGCCGCGGAGAGACGCCGACTCCGTCGATCCGGTCGTGGTAGTCCCCGCGGAGCGCCGCGCTCAGTTCGAGTTGCCGGCTCAGCGGGATGGTTCCGAGCACGTAGGCGCCCATCTCGCTCACGATGTCCCGGTCCTCGTTCCGGCCGTGAATCGTCCCGTTGGTGCGGGGATCGGTCCGGCGGAAGTCGGCCCCGTACTGGAGCGTGGAGCCTCGGCCTACGGCGACGGCGTGCTGAATCTGACCGGCCAGCACGTTCGAGTGATCCTCCAGCGGCATTCCGGTCCAGAGCGAAAAGGACTCGCCGGAATCATTCCAGTTGAAGAACAGGCGGCCGAGCACGCTGCCCCGTTCGAACTGGGTGAACGCGTTGCCGAAGCTCCAGTTCCTGAGCTGGACGGCGCCGATCGTCGGCTCGAGATCCACGGCACTGCCGGCCTGGGCGAACCCGCCCCCGGTCTTGATGATGGTCTTCCGGCCCGCCCACCACTCGATTTCACCGGCGGCAGCGATGCGTTCAACCCGATCGTCGCGGCTCAGCGAGTCATTGGTGTCTGTGTAGACCCAGTCACGCCCGCCAAGATAGTCCGCGGAGATCTTATATCCGACGGGGCCGCTGAAGCCGGCGTGGCGCACGGAGCCCTGTACCAGGTCCCGCTCGCCACCAGCGATGTCCACCGTCGTTCCCGGTGCGTCGAACGCCGAACGGGTGATGACCTGCACGACGCCCCGCTCGGTGTTCGGGCCGTACACCGCTCCGGCCGGCCCCCGGACGATTTCGATTCGCTCCACATCGTCCATCGAGCTCGGCATGAGGTACGGAATGTTGAATCCGATGGCGGGGAGTGCGGCGTAGCGTCCGTCGATGAGGGTCAACAAGGCGCCGGATGACGCCGAGCGCGAGCCGCGGGCGGCGCAGGTACGCTGCATGAGGCCCTTGCTGGCGCAGTCCATCCCGGGTTGCCCGGTCAGGTGGTCGAATGCGGTGGCGACGATGCGCTCTTCGATTTGCTCGCGATCGACCACGCTGATCGAGGCGGGCGCGTCGAGGGAGGCCTCCGCGTTCCGTCTGGCGGTCACGACAATCGGGTCCACAAGCGGCGGGTGGTGATGGAGCGCGATCTGGATCTCGGTGGTCTGCCCGTCGGCGACAGGGACAGCGGCCAGCCGGATGGTGTCGTAACCGACCTGATAGGCCGATACAGTCCACGCGCGCGCCGCGAGCGGCCCCAGCCGGAAGCGCCCATGCTCGTCCGAATTCGCCCGGGCCCCTATCCGACCAGCGGAGTCCACCGCCTGGAGGCGTACCAAATCGACGGCAGCCCCCGTGGCCGAGTCCATGACCACCCCGGCAATGAACCCTTGGGCGCCCGCGGGCGCCGCGAACACCCAGCCAGCGACCAGCCCTGACAACCAACCGCGGATCCAGCAGCGATCGGACACGGCACCCCCGTTGGGGATTCGTCACAAATGAAGCCCGAGGGGGTCAGGCCGAAGTCAAGCGGTTGCGCGCGCCACGTGATTTACCCTTCCGGGCGGCTCCCGCCAGTACCCCGATCTTCGGCTCACGCGGCTCGCCGGACTGTATCACGCCGGTTCGCCTGCATCATAACGATCCAGGGCCTCCCGACAGAATTAGTCGGATTTCACGACGCAAGTTGTGTTGCCACAAGCTGATACGCGTTACCGTAGGAGGGGCATGCAGGTTGCCGGTTCCTCCCACGACCTCCCCCGGAGTCCTACGCGATGCAGGAAGTGCTGTCGCTGGTTCTGCTGTCCCTTCCACTGACGACCGCCTCGCCACAGCCAACGCAGGATCCGGACTCCGTCTCGCGGGCTCCAGGGGTCGTGATGCCGGCGCTGATTCCCGAACCGTTCCTGCAGGACACCGTGAAGAAGCGCCGCCGGGCGGAGGCGATCGAGTACAGTGACTTCTACGGCACCCGCCTCACGATTCACCGCGTGCTGAGCTGGACCATCCTCCCGCTGTTCGCGGTGCAGTACGCCAGTGGCAGCCAGCTGCTCGAGCACGGCAGCGCCGCGCCCGAATGGGCCCAGGAGCTTCATGGCCCGACCGCGGCCGCGGTGGCCGGCGTGTTCACCGTCAACGCGGTAACGGGGCTGTGGAATCTCTGGGACAGCCGGAAGGACCCGAACGGCCGGGCGCGGCGATACGTCCACTCGTTGCTCATGCTGACCGCCAGCGCCGGGTTCGTCTACGCAGGCAGCCTGGCCGATGAGGCAGAGTCCTCGGCCGAAATGCGCGACAAACACCGGACCGTGGCCCTCGCCTCGATCGGCGTCTCCACGGCGAGTTGGCTGATGATGCTCATATGGAAGGACTGATCCGATGACAATCCTCGAAACGATCGCCCGTGTGGCCGAGCCTTGGGCCCGCGCCTACGGCGATTCGACACTGCTCATGAACGGAGTCACGTTCACGCACGTGGCCGGCTTTCTCGTCGCCGGGGGCCTTGCCCTCTCGGCGGATCGGGCCGTGCTCCGGAATGGTGGCCCCGGCGCCCCGGCCTTCGATCCTGCCGCCTTCGAGTCCGTGCACGCGCCGATTCTCCTCGGGCTCGGCGTCACCATCCTGAGCGGCGTGCTGCTGTTCCTCTCCGATGTCCAGACCTTTGCCACCTCTCCGGTCTTCTGGAGCAAGATGGGCTTGCTTGCCCTCCTCCTGGGTAATGGCGCCGCGTTGCGCCGCACCGCACAGCGCATGGCGTCGAGCGCCGAGCCCGGGCGGGCCTGGCAGGCGCTCCGGCGATCGGCGCAGGCCAGCTCCATCCTCTGGCTCGTCGCGGTGCTGACGGGCGTCATGCTGGTGAACCTGTGAGCGGCCCCGACTGCGCGGCGTGCGGTGCGACCGGCCGCCGGGACTTCCTTCGGGTTGCCGCCCTCCTGTTCGCGACGCTGGCCGGACTGGGGGGATCTCCCGCGCTCGCCGAGTCGCTGCCGGTGCGCGCGGCGCGCGGCCGGCGGGGCCGGCGGGACGAAATCACCTATCCGCTTCCGGCCGCCGACGGGGTGGAGATCGACAAGGACCAGCAGGTCATCCTGGTGCGGTACCAGCACGCCATCTACGCGTTTGCCCTTTCGTGTCCCCACCAGAACACGGCGCTCAAGTGGCTGGAGGGCGATGCGCGGTTCCAGTGCCCGAAGCACAAGTCCAAGTACCAGCCGGACGGCACGTTCATCTCCGGTCGCGCGACCCGCGGGATGGACCGCCACGCCCTTCGCCGGGCAGGGGAGACCGTCGTAGTGAACCTCGATCAACTCTACGAGCAGGATAAGGATGCCGCCGGATGGGCCGCGGCGAAGATCGTCCTCGAATGAAGAGGGAGGGCCAGATGTGTGATGGAAGCTGCGGCGGCCGGCAACTGAGCCGGCGGGCGTTCCTCGCCGAGACCACGATGGCCGCACTCACCGCCGCCCTGACGAGCGCATGCGGCGACGGCGTCATCGGCGGAACGGGGATCACCGGTCCGGCGTTCAGCGGCACGTTGAGCGTGAATGTGAATGACTTCCCGGCGCTGGCTACGCTCGGTGGCATCGCCCGCGTGGATGGGGGGCAGACCTCCCCGGTGGCTGTGGTTCACACGGGTACCGACACCTATCGGGCGTTTTCGATGGTGTGCCCGCACAACGGGACGACGGTGAACATCAATGCCGGGGGCTTCAAGTGCCCCAATCATGGCGCGACATTCAACGCCACGGGCGTCTGGACCGGCGGGCAGCAGACCTCGAACCTGTTCGAGATGCCGGCGGTTTATGATCCGGCCACCGGCATGCTTCAGATCACAGGCACCGCGCCGCCTGGCGGCGGCGGTGGCGGCGATGACGACGATGACGAGGTGGATGACGACTAGCGCGGGCCGGGGGGGATGTCGAACCGGTGGATTCTTCCGCCGGCGCCGACCAGCCACGCTCTGCCGCCCCGAGCGATGCCGACGCTCCAGTACGCCCGTGTGTCGATGAGCGACCAGGACCGGGCATCGTCCCACGACACCGCCGCCCCCCGGGGACCCACGACCAGGAGCGCGGGGCGGTCGGTGCCCGGCTCGTAGGCGGCGCCGTAGACCGCTCCGGGGAAGGGGGGTCTGGCTCCAGCGGTCCAGGTTGACCCGCCGTCCTCCGTCACGGCCACGTTGTCGGTGAAGGAATCCGGGCGTGCCAGGTCCCCGCCCAGGGCCACGCCATGGTGGCGATCCCGGAAGGCGACCGTGGCGATCCCGGCCGCGGGGCCTGAGGCGATCGGCGTCTCGATGGCCAGCCACGAGCGGCCACGATCGTTCGTCCGAATCACCCGCGCCCGACCCTCGGCAGCCGCCCCGGTTCCGAACCAGGCGTGATTCTCGCCGATGGTCACGAGGCAGGTCCCGCTCGCGGCGAAGGCGCCCTCGCCGGGACGGGCCGCGGGCCGCGCCGGTTCCGGCAGCAATGTCCAGGTCTTACCGTCCCGCGTCGCGAGGAGCGGGAATCTCCCATCGGTGCCATCACTCAGCGCCAGGCCGTTCTTCTCGTCCCAGAACGCGACGCAATCGTAGAACGCCCGCGAATTGCCGTTCCGAAACTGTTCGGTCCAGGTTTCGCCGCCGTCTTCCGTGTAATAAATGCGGGAGACGTCACCGGTTCCGGCGCTCAGGAGCCAGGCCCGTCGCGCATCCAGCGCGTAGAGGTCGCGAAACTGCAGGGTGTCCGCTCCCCGGACCACTCCGGACGTCCAGGTCTCTCCGCCGTCCTCGCTGCGCGCCCAGGTACCCGAATGCCCGCTGATCCAGACAACGCGGTCGCTCACCGGGCTCACGGCCTGAAGCAGGGCCGTGGTGCCGGCGTCGAGCTCGACGAGCCCCGGCAGGAGGCCGGTGACTGCCGGAGCGGGAGGCAGTCCGGAGGAACACGCCATGCCGGAGAGCACAAGGGCCGCGGCGACTGCTGAACCAATCCCACCGGAGCGCGTTCCCATCAGGCCTCCTGCCTCTCGATGATGATCGCGGTATCCTCGGGGAGCCAGGCGCCGGGATTGGCCCGCGCTGTCGCCGTCGTGATGCGTGCGGGAGGGTCGGCCGGTGGCGGTGATCCGAGCAACCCGTCATGACTGAAGTGAAGGTAGTAGAGCGTGGGCCCGGCGTTCCGGGCATGCTCGGCCACAAATTCCGCGAAGGCTTTGGGCCAGTGCCCCGCGGGCTCGGCCCGGCGCTCGAGCGCCCGGCGATGGATCTCCAGCGCCTGTATGATCCGCTCGCGGCTGTAGCCCATCTCGCGATACCGGCGCCGCAACCCCACCTCATCCTCCCGCGTCACGGGATGCCGCTGGGTCACGAGATCGCAGGAGCAGCCTCCATGCAGGACCCGGGCGCCGGTCTGCGCATCACGATGCAGGCGCTGCAGGGCGCGCAATTCCGGCTGCGAGAGGAGATCTGCGCTGAGGCCGGCGGGGAGCATGGAACGCACCTCGCTCAGCGTGAGCGGGCTCGCGAGATAGAGGAAGTAGCACATGACCTGAGGCGGGTCCGGGGACCGGCGGATCAGCCGGGTGACCGGCGCCGGGCTCGTTCCGCACGACCCTCGAGCACCAGCTTCGCGGCCTCCCCGGCGGGGCCTCCGCGCACGGCCATCGCCTCGAGCGCCTTGTCATCCTGCGTCTTGAGGCGCGCCGCGAGCATGACGATCATCTGCCCTCGCGCCGCGGTTTCGCGATCGGCCAGCGTCTGCCGGTGCCGTTGCCATCCAATCACGGCGATCAGGAGCAGGCAGGCGACGAAGAGTCCCGCCGAAACCAGGCCGAGCGACTGCGGCACCCAGCCCTTGACGCCGGCGAAGGCCACCGCGAGCGCGATGGCGCCGGCGCTCGCCACAAGCCAGATCAGCACGCGATCGCGGGAACGGGACACGATGGTCGCCGCGCGGTCCTAGATCGGGAGCTCTTCGCGCACCAGCACCAGGATGGCAACCTGCGGGACTACCAGGTACTTGCGATCCTCGAAGGTGATCTCGACCGCGGCCTTCCGGAAGAAGATGGCGTGGTCGCCGACCTTCGTCTGCATCGGCCGGTGCCTGGTCTCCCGCCGCGCGGAGAGCTTCCAGGGCTCCTCGTCGATCACGCTGAAATCGGGCATCGGCTCGCCTGGCCCGGTCGCCACGATGAGGCCGCTCTGGACCTGCTGCGTGTCCAGAGCGGATGCGGGGAGGTACAGTCCCACCCGGGTGCGATCCTCGCCCTCTTCGGGCGTGATGAGCACGCGATCGCCGACCACGAGCAGCTGCTTCTTCGGGAAGTCCATGGGTGCCTCGGCTCCGCGCGCCGGCAGGCGGCGGCCTACATCTCGTGGATGGTCACTAATTCGACGACCTTGATGCGCCGAACGGCCCGGGGCAGCCGGAACTCGACCTCGTCCCCGACCTTCCGGTTGGCCAGCGCGCGCCCAAGCGGGGAGGCGAGCGAGATATGCCCGGCATCGAAGTCCATCATCTCCGCCAGGACGAGAGTGTACGTATCGGTTTCCTCGGTGTCGAGATCCACGACCGTCACGCGCGAGCCCAGGCCCACCCGGCCCGTCGGCGTTTCGCTGTTGGCCAGTTGGGTCAGTTGGTTCAGCCGGTGATGGAGTTGGCCCAGCCGCGCCTGAACGAACTGCTGCCGTTCAAGGGCGGCCTTGTACTCGGAATTCTCCCGCAGGTCCCCCATCGCCACCGCGTGGGCGATGGCCTGGGGAAGCGTGATGGTCAACTCCCGGGTGAGGTCCTCGATCTCACGGCCGAGCTTCTCGCGCATCTCGATGATCATGTCTTCATCCGACAAAAAGAGACGTGCCCCGAGAGAGGTGACCTCGCTCCGGGCACATGTTTACACCTGCCTAAAGATGTATCGGGCCTGGTGATTCCGACAGATGGAACGATAACGCGTTGGTGCGTAAGAGGTTATTGGCAGGCGACAGCAGTCGGGAGAGACGGCCTCCGTCGTGCCGAGCTGTGCCGCCTGCTTCACCCTGTCGCGGGGGCCGGTGTGTGACGGGCCATCTCCCGGAGCAGCTCGAGCGTCCGATCCACCTCGGCCGGGGAGTTGTAAATGTGGCAGCCGTGGCGAACGCCGACCTGGTCCCCCACGTTCCGGACCCTGATCCGGGCCCGGTCCCAGAGGGCATCCTGCATCTGGGCGCCGGTCCACCCTGCGAGGCGATAGACGGTCGTCGCACAGGCGAGGTCGGGATGGGTGGGGGAAACCGTGGTGGACCCCGGGATCTCCGCCAACCCCGCGCGAAGCCGGTCGGCGAGACTTCGAATCCGCTGCTCGATCCGCGCGGATCCGATCTGGAGGTGAAAGTCGACGGCCGCGCCGAGGCCGACGAGCAGGCTCAGGTTACCGGTGCCATACTGCATCAGCCGGAGCATCGGGTCCTTCTGATTGTCCCACTCACTGGAGGCAAGCGTCGCCCAGAGCTCGTGCTGGCGCTCGGGCCGGACGTACAGAAACCCCGTCCCCTTGGGAGCGAGGAACCACTTGTGCGGCGACGCGAAGAAGGCGTCACAGCCCATCGCCTGAACATCTATCGCCACGTGGCCGAGCGACTGCGCGCCGTCCACGACGCCCCAGATGCCGCGCTCCCGCGCGAGCGCGCAGAGCCGCTCGACCGGATAGCGAATGGCCCGTGCGCTGGATATGTGGGGAATCGCCCAGACGCGCGTCCGGGGGGTCGTCGCGTCGAGATACAGCTGGACCAGCTGGTCCGGGGAGGCCGGCGGCTCGGGGACCTTGATCTCGCGAACCACGATGCCGTCCCGGCGGACGCGGAGGTCGTAGCCCTTGCGCCCGCCCGGATGGGCCTGGTCGGTCACTAGCACTTCATCTCCCGGGGCGAGGTCGAGCCCGTTCGCGATGAAGTTCATGCCGAAAGTGGCGTTCTGGCTGAGGGAGATGTCGCGGCCCGGTGCGTTGATGGTCCGCCCAAGCTTGTCCCTGAGCGCCATCTCGTCGTAGTAGCCGGTGAAGTAGTTCTCGTGGCCCGCCTTGTAGTCCCAGTGGGCGATGTCCCGGTCCACGTGCTGCATGTGGGCGATGACGGCCTGCTGCACCACGCGCGGGCTCGAGCCCAGGGTCCCGGTGTTGAAGAAGACCTCATCCTTCGGGATCGAGAACTCTTTCCGGAGCTCGCGCCAGAACTGTTCGTCGTCGGCGGCGAGGATTTCCGCGGGCATCCGGCCCCGGGACGTGGCGGCCGCTGGGGTGGCCGGAAGCAACCGGCCGGCGAGCGGCAGGGAGAGCAGCGTGAGGAACGAGCGGCGATCGGTCATCGGAGGCGCCTGGCGGGAGGATGGTATGAGAATACACTTCACCACCATGAAACTTCCACTGCACCTGTTGCTAGCGTGCCTCGCGCTGCCCGTCGCGCTTCGAGGCCAGGTACCGGTCAACGCCGAGCCGCAGCCCGTCGCCCCAGACAGCGCCGCTGCCGCGCTGCTGGTCGACGTGCGCTCGCTCGACAGCACGATCGTCGTGGACGCCCGCTATTACAGCGCAAATAACTTCACCGGCGCCCCGCTCCCGGGATATCAGGCCAATCGCGCCTTGCTTCGCCGCGAAGCCGCCACGGCGCTCGCACGGGTGCAGCGGCGGCTCGCCGGGGACGGGCTCGGCCTCAAGGTCTTCGACGGCTACCGGCCGGTCCGCGCGACGCTCGCGATGGTCGAGTGGGCCGAGCGGACCGGCCAGCAGCACCTGCTCGATGACGGGTACATCGCGCGGCGGAGCCGGCACAATCAGGGCGTGGCGATCGACCTCACGATCATCGACCTGACGACGGGCGCGGAGCTGCCGATGGGGACGCCGTTCGACACTTTCTCCGAGGCCGCGCACACGGCGAATGCGACCGGGGAGGTGAAACGGAACCGCGAGATGTTCGTACGGGTGATGCAATCCGAGGGGTTCACCAACTACGACCAGGAGTGGTGGCATTTCTTCTTCGCGGTCCGGGACCCGATGCCATTCGACCTTCCTATCCGCTGACCGTCCTCCTCCTTGCTGACGCCTGAAGGGTTCTCCATGCGCCGACTCCCCCTCATCCTCGCCGGCCTCGCGCTCGCGCCGTCACTCGTCCTTGGCCAGGTGGGGTCACCAGCAGGGCCGGTGCCGGTTGAGCGCCTCCAGGCGCGCCGGGCCGCTCTCCTCAACCGCATCGGGACGGGGATCGCCGTTCTCCGATCGGCCGATGAGCGGAGCATCGAAGGGGACTACCCGCAGGACAGCGACTACCGCGAGGACAACGACTTCTTCTACCTGACGGGGCTCGAGGCCCAGGGCGGATGGCTGGTCCTCGCCACCCGGGACACCGCGCCACCCGAGGTGATTCTTTACCTCCCGGCGCGGGATACGGTGCAGGAGCGGTGGACCGGCGCCAAGCTTGGTCCGGGCCCGGAGGCCACGGCCCTGACCGGGATCGCGGAGGTCCGGAGCAGCGACGGGGCCGAAGCGGACATCCGGAGAATGGTGAACATGGCGCGCCGGCGGAGCGGGCGACTGTTCCTCAAGCTCGGCGAGCGGGCGGTCTCCGACTCATTCCTCCGTGAGCTGGCGCTCGGCTCGGGTGCTGGCGCGGTGGACCTCCGGCCCGAGCTCGCGGCGCTCCGAGTCGTGAAGGATGACGACGAGATGCGGCGGCTTCGCCGTGCGATCAACGTCTCGACGGAGGGGCACCTGGCGGCGATGCGCATCGCGAGGCCTGGCGCGTGGGAGTACGAGCTCGAGGCGGCGGCGGAAGGCACCTTCCGGCGGCTGGGCGCGGAGCGTCTCGGCTATCCGAGTATCGTCGGGACGGGCATCAACGGAACAACGCTGCACTACGACAAGAGCAGGAGCCAGCTCGCGGACGGCGACCTGGTCGTGATGGACATGGGGGCGGAATTCGGCTACTACACCGCGGATGTCACGCGGACGATCCCGGCCACCGGCAAGTTCACCGCGCGCCAGCGCGCGATCTACAACCTGGTCCTCGCCACCCAGCAGGCTGCGATCGATTCCGTCCGGCCAGGGACCACGATGACGCGTCTCGGCCAGATCGCGCGCGAGTTCATGCGCGCGAATTCCGGTGATCTCTGCCAGCCGGGCACCTGTGACCGCTTCTTCATCCACGGGCTTGGCCACTGGATCGGGATGGACGTCCACGACGTGGGAGACTACGCCCAGCCTCTGGCGCCAGGCATGGTGCTGACCATCGAGCCTGGGATCTACATTCCCGAGGACAAACTCGGTGTCCGCATCGAGGACGACATCCTGGTCACCGCGACCGGGCACGAGCTGCTGTCCTCCGGCGCGCCGCGGAAGGCAGAGGACGTCGAGCGGGCGATGCGCTAGCGCTTCGCCCAGGCCGCCAGGTTCCGCCGGATCTGCCGGTCGTGAATCTCGAGGTGCTCCGCGTAGATCCGCATCCAATCCTCGACACCGTAGGCCCCGGATTCGGTGTGCGTGCCCCGTCTCCCCCACGCGCTTTCGGGGAGGCGGCGGAGCAGGGGGACGGTGTTGGCCCGCACCGCCGCCACCGTCGCGAGGGCGGGTTCGACCGGATGGGCGTGATAGTCCATGACCCGCGCCCAGCGGTCCTGATCGTAGCCGACGATGGTCGGCGCCTCCTCACCCAACAGGTACCGTAGACGCATGTGGCTGTTGGTCTCGCTGTCCGCACAATGTACGATCACCTCATGGACCGACCATTTCCCCGGCGCCGGGCGCCATTGCATCGCCGCGGCAGGGGTCGCCAGGAAGGCCTCGCGGAGCAGCGCGGGCCCCGCCTCGTACCGCCGGATCATCGCTTCACGTTCTGCTCCTATCATCCTCTCGCTCCTCTCGTCGGTCCAGCGCGATATTCACACTCCATCCGAAAATGCTCTCGCCCTCATGAGTTTGCCGAGTCGCCGACTCGCCGACCCGCCGACACCGAGGCGCGCGGCCCGGGGTCGGCCCCTCCCGTCGGACGCCCCGACCACCCCCAGGCACCACCCCGTCGAACGCCGACGTCCGGGGCCGACTCCGATCCGCTTGCCTTCCGGCCAGCTTCCCCGCTTTCCCGCGTCCCCACATTCCCGCGTTCGCATTGACCTCCGGGCGTCCATCCGGTAAAATGCGGGCTGTTTTTCCGGTCTTGCCCCCAGTTTCTTCGCCGAACAGGACGATAGGAATGGCCTTTCGGAACTCGGTCCTCCGGCGATTGCGCCGGTGGGTGCCTGCGCTCTGTCTCTCGCTCGCCATGCTCTGGCTCGCGGGTTGCGCACAAATCGACTACCCACAATCTACGCTGCATCCGAAGGGTGACTTCGCGCACCTGGTGGACGCGCTGTTCCGGACCACCCTGCGATGGGCGACCGTAGTCTTCTTCCTGGTGGAAGGCGCCCTTGTGTATGCGCTGTTCCGCTTCCGAGGCAAGCCAACCGACGCCGAGCCCGAGCAGACTCACGGCAACGCCATGCTCGAAGTCGTCTGGACCGTCATCCCCGCCGTCATTCTGGTTCTCATCGCCATTCCCACCATCAAGACCATCTTCAAGACAGCCTCCGTACCCGACGACGATCCGATGGTCGTGGAGGTGATTGGGCACCAGTGGTGGTGGGAGTTCAAGTACCCGGAGTACAACCTCGTCACCGCGAACGAGCTGCACGTGCCGGTCGGGCGCACGGTCGACCTCAGGATGACCACCGGGGACGTCCTGCACAGCTTCTGGACGCCGCAGCTCGCCGGCAAGCGGGACGTGTTCCCGGGCCGCGAGAACCGGCTGTGGTTCAAGGCTGAGCTGGCCGGGGACTACCCCGGGCAGTGCGCCGAGTTCTGCGGGTTGCAGCACGGCCGGATGGCCTTCCGCGTGGTGGCGGAGGAGCCGGCGGCCTTCGACACCTGGCGGACCGGGCTGGCCGCGCTGGCGGCCGCGCCGCCGGCTCCCGACACGGCGCGCGCGGACACGGCGAAGGCGGCGTCCCCGGCGGAGGATCCGCTGGTTGCCCAGGGGCGGCAGTTGTTCAACACCAAGGGGTGCCTCGGCTGCCACGCGTTGAGCGCGGTCGGGGCGCCGACGATGACGGGCCCGAACCTCGCCGGGATCGGCGACCGCACCCACATCGCCGCAGGCTGGCTCCCCAATACCGATGAGAACCTCGCCCGCTGGCTCCGTGATCCCCAGGCGGTGAAGGTCGGGGTCCTGATGCCGAAGCTCGGGTTGAACGAGGACGAGATCAAGGCGCTGGTGGCGTACCTCCGGTCGCACCGCGCGGTCGCGGCGACGCCTTCGGTCGCCGCGGCGCAATGAGGAGATGAACGGAATGGCGACGACTGCAATGGGGCACGCGGGCGCGCACGCGGAGGCCCAGAAGACAGGCCTCTGGAGCTGGATCACCACCGTGGATCACAAGCGGATCGGGATCCTCTACGGCGTCACCGCCTTCCTCTTCTTCCTCCTGGGAGGTCTCGAGGCGTTGCTGCTCCGCTGGCAGCTGGGCGCCCCGGACCGGACCTTCCTTTCGCCGGAGGTGTACAACCAGCTGTTCACCATGCACGGCACCACCATGATCTTCCTCGGGGTGATGCCGCTGTCGGCGATGTTCTTCAACTACTTCATCCCGCTTCAGATCGGGGCACGGGACGTCGCATTCCCGCGGCTCAACGCCTTCAGCTATTGGGTATTCCTGTTCGGCGGGCTGCTGCTCAATTCCAGCTTTCTGATTAACGCCGCGCCCAACGCCGGCTGGTTCGGCTACGCCAACCTGACGTCCAGGCAGTTCAGCCCGGGACTGAACGTCGACTTCTGGATTATCGGCCTCCAGATCCTCGGCATCGCGTCCCTCGCGGCGGCGGTGAACTTCTTCACCACGGTGGTGAACCTCCGCGCGCCCGGAATGAAGCTCATGCGGATGCCGATGTTCGTATGGATGAGCTTCATCACCCAGGTCCTGCTGCTGCTCGCGTTCCCGGTCATCACGGTGGCCCTGGTGCTGCTGATGTTCGACCGCCAGTTCGGGTCGCACTTCTTCGTTCCCTCCGGCGGCGGCGATCCCGTGCTCTGGCAGCATCTGTTCTGGATCTTCGGCCACCCCGAGGTCTACATCCTGATCCTGCCGGCGTTCGGCATCGTGTCGGAGGTGCTCCCGGTCTTCTCGCGGAAGCCGCTGTTCGGCTACGCGGCGATGGTCTTTTCGGGCGCGTTCATTGCCTTCCTCGGCTTCGGCGTGTGGAGCCACCACATGTTCTCGACCGGGATGGGCCCGATCGCCGACACCGTCTTCTCGCTCGCGACGATGCTGATCGCCATCCCGACGGGCGTGAAGATCTTCAACTGGATCGGCACGGTGTGGGGCGGCTCGCTCCAGATGAAGACGCCGATGTATTTCGCACTCGGCTTCATCGCGATGTTCATCATCGGCGGGCTCTCCGGCGTGATGCACGCCTCGCCGCCGGCCGACCTCCAGCAGACCGACTCCTATTTCATCGTCGCGCACTTCCACTACGTCCTCTTCGGTGGCAGCATCTTCGCGCTGACCGCGGGTGCTTACTACTGGTTCCCGAAGATGTCCGGTCGGATGCTCGACGAAACGCTGGGCAAGGTCCATTTCTGGCTGATGTTCATCGGATTCAACCTGACCTTCGCGCCGATGCACATCCTTGGCCTGAACGGCATGCCCCGCCGGGTGTACACGTACTCGGCGGAGAGCGGCTTCACCTTCTGGAACCAGATCGAAACCGCCGGCTCTCTCATCCTCGGCTTCTCGTTCCTGATCTTCGCTTTCAACCTGGTGAGGTCGCTTCGCAGCGGGGCGGTCGCACCCGCGGATCCGTGGAATGGCGCGACGCTCGAATGGTCCATCCCCTCGCCGCCCCAGGAGTGGAACTTCGCCGAGGAGCCGCGGGTGGACTCGCGTGACGCGTTCTGGGAAATGAAGCGGGTCCACGGCGGGGCGATGCCCGAGCCCCCGCACGTGAGCGGGCAGGGGATTCATCTGCCCAATCCGTCCTACTGGCCGATCGTCACCGCGCTGGGGATTCTGGTGTTCTTCGTCGGCCTGCTGCTGCACGTGCACATTCCGACGGTCCTCGCCGGTGGGGCACTGACGCTCTTCAGCATCCTTTCGTGGGCGTTCGAGCCCACGGGGCACTGACCACTTCCGACCGATACGGATCACACCTTGGCGCACGACACCGCACACGCGATGCCCGTCGAGACCTCCACCGGCCTCGACACTCGGAAGCTGGCGATCTGGACCTTTATCGGGTCCGAGTGCCTGTTCTTCGCGACCCTGATCTCGAATTACCTGGTCTACAAGGGCAAGAGCCTGGTCGGTCCGCTGCCGCACGCGGAATCCCAGTGCATGCTGCACGGGCAGATGACCACCTGCGAGGGGATCTTTGAGATTCCGCTGGTGACCTTCGGCACCGCCGTCCTCCTGTTCAGCTCGTTTTTCGTCGTGATGGCGCTGAACGGTGCCCAACGCGGCAACCGGAAGCAGCTGATCACCTGGCTCTCCGCGACCGTGCTCGGCGGCATGTTCTTCGTGGGCATGCAGGTGTATGAGTTCACGCACTTCTACCACAAGGGGCTCGGGTTCACGACGAACCTGTTCGGCTCCACGTTCTACACGCTGACCGGCTTTCACGGCACCCACGTGTCCGTCGGAGTGATCTGGCTGGCGACGATGCTCGTCCTGGCGATCCGGGGGAAGGTGCCGCCGGAGAAGGCGCTGAACCTCGAGCTCGCCGCCCTGTACTGGCACTTTGTCGACGTGGTGTGGATCGTGATCTTCCCCGTCGTCTATCTGATGAGGTGAGCCGCATGGAGCCGCATCCTTCCGCCGCCCGCGAGCACGTGCACCCGACGCCCGCGCTGTACCTGCGGGTGGCCCTGGTGCTGTTCACGCTGACCGCGCTCGAGGTGGGCTGCTATGAGATTGCCCGGCGCCCCGGCGCTCCGCTGCACGCAGTGGTGCAGCAGCTCATGGTGCCGATCCTCCTCATCCTGTCGGCGGCCAAGTTCGCGCTGGTCGCGATGTTCTATATGCACCTGAAGCAGGACAGCCGGATCTACAGCGGGCTGTTCGTCTTCCCGCTCATCATCGCAGGCGTCCTCATCGCGGCGCTCATCGCCCTCTTCGCGTACCTCAAGCTGGTATACGGCTGACGCACCCCCGGACCCAGGATCGAGGACTGAGGACTGAGGGCCCCATGCGGCCTGCCAGTCCTCGGTCCTTTTTGGCGAGTATCACCGCCGGAGGCGCCATGCGTCGTGCCCTCGTCACCTTGGTCACCGCCTCCTTCCTGCTGGTGGCCGACGCGAGCGCCCAGCGGGAGCCGGCCAAGGCGCCGGATTACGACGCCCTCGCGCGCGAAGCCGGTGCCTGGCTGCAGGAGTACATCCGGCTCAACACGGTCAACCCGCCCGGCAATGAAACCGAGGGTGCCCGCTGGCTGCAGCAGGTGCTGGCCCGGGAAGGCATCGCCGCGGAGATCTTCGAGTCGGCCCCCGGGCGGGGGAACCTGTACGCGCGTCTCCCCGGCTCCGGCGCCAGGCGCCCGCTGATTCTCCTGAGTCATATCGATGTCGTGCCGGCCGTCGCGAGCGAATGGCAGGTGGACCCCTTCAGCGGCGCTGTGCGCGATGGGCACGTCTGGGGCCGCGGCGCGGTGGATATGAAGGGGCACGCCATCATCGAACTGGCCACCATGATTGCCCTGAAGCGTCGGGGAGTGCCGCTTTCGCGAGACATCATCCTCGTGGCCAATGCCGACGAAGAAACCGGGTCGAGCGGCTCGCAGTGGTTCACGAGCCGCAAGGCCGGATTGATCCGGGACGCCGAACTCCTGCTGAACGAGGGCGGGGAGAACCAGACGGACGGGCAGGGAAGGACCGTCTACTACGGCCTGGACACCGGGGAGAAGATTCCGTTCTGGCTTCGGCTCACGGCGCGGGGACGTCCGGGGCACGGCTCCCAGCCGACGCCGGACAACCCGGTCGCCCGCCTCGCGCGGGTGCTCGGCCGGATCGCGGCGTGGGAGACACCGTTGACCGTGACCCCGCCTGCCCTCGCGTACTTCCAGGCCAGGGCAACTCGGGAGCACGACACGCAGCGCCGTGCATGGTACGCGGATCCTGTCGCCGCACTCCGCGACTCCGCCGGCCGGGCCTTCCTGACCGGCGATCCCTACCATAACGCGATCCTGCGCAACACCGTCACCCTCACCGGGATGACCGGCTCGAACAAGACGAACGTCATTCCGCCGGAAGCGACGGCCGAGCTCGATATCCGTCTCCTGCCCGGACAGGATACGACCGCCTTCCTTGCCGAGTTCCGTCGGGTGATGCAGGACTCGGGGATCCAGGTGACCCAGTTGTCCACTCCGCGGCAAGCCGTCGCCTCGCCGGTGGAAGGCGAGGTGCTCGACGCCCTCCGCGCGACGGTCGATCGAATGGACCCGGGCGCGCTTATTCTCCCGCGCCTGCTCGCCGGGTACACCGACAGTTACGACTACCGGCGCCTCGGCATCGCCGCTTACGGGGTGGATCCGTTCCGGACGCCGGAGGCGGAGGGGTACCGTGCCCACGGCAACGATGAACGCGTGAGCTTGGCGAACGTGCGATTCGGAGTGGAATTCTACTTCAGGCTGGTGGAGAAACTGGCGCGGTAGCGAGGACTGAGACGCGAGGACCCCCCAGTCTTCTATCGTGATTCCCCGGCCAACAAGACCGGCCTCTGCCCCCGCTGTCTCCGCACGATGACCGTGATGCTCATGCACAACAGCGCCCCGATGCCCGCGGCAAGCATGTCCTTCTGGGCATCCCAGATGTCTCCCTGCGTCCCGAGGTAGGCGTCACCGGCCTGGGGCGCCACGATCGCTGCCACGAGCCATTCCACAATTTCGTACAGGGCGCTGAAGGCGAGCGTGACGTCGAGCGGCAGGTAGTACGCCCAGATGCCCCGCGTGCTTGCTACCCGGAGGAACACCTCCCGAACCGGATAGGCCAGCAGCAATCCGAACGAGAAATGGACCAGCCGGTCGTAGTGATTGCGGGAGAGGCCGAACGCCGACTGCATCCACTCACCGAGCGGCACCTCCGCATAGGTGTAGTGCGCGCCCACCGCATGGAGCGTCATGAAGGCGGTGATGAGCAGATAGGAAAGATCCGACAATCGGAAAATGCGGTAGGTCGCGACGAGGCCGGTGATCGCGATCAGGGCGAGAATGTTCTCCAGCAGCCAGTCCGCGGGAAACACCGGGTGGATGGCGGTGACCACCCAGATCACGGCATACCACGCGACGAGCGCCTGGAGCAGCCGGTTTCGCCCGAAACCGGTCCTGTTGTGCGTGGTCGCGGTGCTCAGCATGGTCCGGCCTCCGTGACGGGGTGTGCGAATTGCACCAGGGCGGTCGCGATGGTCGTTTCGTACCATTCCGCCGACTCATGTCCGAACAGCTCTCGCCTTGCCTCCGCCAGGCATGGCTCCTCTTCGCGTTCGAGCCCGGCCAGGTCGAATCGCTGGGGCGGCAGGGCAAGGTACTCTGGGAATTCGGCCTGGATAGGGCAGGCATTCGGCAGGCACTGGTCATCCGGGGTGAGGAGTCCCAGGCCCATCACGCGGCAGACGAGCGGCCGGTCCGCGTAGATGCTGCACGAGCCCTGCTGCAGGAAGGGACAGGGTTCGTCCGCGAGTGCCATGGTCAATGCGTCGAACCGGGACTCCCCGAGCTCACCCACGTCGTACGGCGCCCGCCAGGCGGGCTCGACGATTGCGATGCGGGCTGTGATGTGCTTGGCCTGCGCGAGCACCTGGCGCTTCTGGTCGGCCGGCAGGGCGGCGAAGCCCGCGAGAAGGAGTACGACGTCGGCGGCCGACACATCGAACGGCCCATGGCAGCAGGCGGTGCATCCGAGCGCACAGGGGATCACACCAGGGTTGCGGTCCCGCGCCTGTCGAGTCCAATCATCGAGTCGCTCGAGGAGCGCGCGGTACCTTGCGGCGAGCTCACTCACGCGTCATCGCGGCCGACGGCGAACAGCAGGCTGATCCAGCCGGCAAGGAAGGCGATTCCGCCGAACGGGGTGATCGCTCCGAGCGGGCGGATGCCCGTCAGGGCGAGGGCGTAGAGGCTGCCGGAAAAGAGCAATGTCCCCGCCGCGAAGCACCACCCCGCGATGCGGCCAGGTCGGCACGACCCCACCCAAGCGGCGACGAACAGGCCTACGGCATGATACATCTGGTATCGGGCGCCGGTCTCGAAGACGGCAAGCAGGTCGGGAGCAAGGCGGGATCGCAACGCGTGCGCGCCGAACGCGCCGGCGGCGACGGCCAGGAACGCCGAGACCGCGCCGAGTCGGAACAAGACGCGGTTCACCGGGAGGAGTCGAGCCAGCCGGCCAGGCCGGCAATCCCTGCGATGCTCGCGATCGCCCCGACGCCAATGGCTTTCACACTCGGCGGCGGCGGACCGAGCGTGGCGAAGAGGTACACGGCGCCCAGCACGGCCGCGAAGGCGAGGGTCCAGGCCCGCCGCACGGGATGGCGCCGAGTACCGCTCCCCAGATAGAGCCCGACGCCGGCGGTCAGCAAGGCGAACTCCACAGTGAGCGTCGCAGAGAGGTTGTTCCAGAGCCCCAGGCCGAGCTTCGGTGACGAGTCGCCGGCGAGCGGCAGGTCCGGCACGTGGACGACGAGGTCGAGCACCCAGTGCGAGGCGACCGCGAGGGCCACGACCATCGCGGCACGCGCGTGGTGACTGGTATCTCGTGTGGGCAGCGTGTACCAGACAGCCGAGGCGGCTGCGGCCCAGAGCACCGCTGCCACGAGGCTGTGGGTAATCGGATAGGAGATGAACCTGAGCGGCGTTGCGGGCGTCACGCCGGGCGAGATGGCGACGACTTCCCATCCGAGGAGGATGGTGACACCCCACGCAAGATCCACGAGCTGTGTCGCGAGGAAGAGCGTGCCGAGCGAGACCTTGGGCTCCGCTCGCTTGAGCGCAAATGCCAGCCCGTAATGGCCCAGGAACACGGGTGGCGCTCAGCCCTGTGGAGTGGAGAGCGCTTCCGGTGACACCGCCATCCCCATCGCGTGATACCCGTTGTCCACGTACACCACGGTGCCGGTGATGGCGGAGGCCAGCGGGCTCGCAAGGAACGCCGCGGTGCCTCCGACCTCAGAGGCCTCGAGCTTCTTGGGCAGCGCGGCATTGCGTGCACAATACTCGATCATCATGTCGATGAAGCCGATGGCGGACGCGGCGCGCGAGGCCCACGGTCCCGCGCTGATGGCGTTGACCCTTACGCCGAACCGTCGCCCCGCCTCATAAGCCAGCGTGCGGGTGTCTGCCTCGAGGGCCGCCTTGGCGGATGACATTCCGCCGCCGTAGCCCGGGATCACCCGTTCCCCGGCCATGTAGGTGAGCGACAGGAACGAGCCGCCGGACCGCATCAGCGGTCCGAAGTTGCGGACGAAGGAGACGTTGCTGTAGGCGCTCACGCTCAGGGCCGCGAGGTACCCCGATCGCGATGTGTCGATAAGCGGATTCTTCACTTCGGGGCCGTTCGCGAGGGAATGAACCACGATGTCGAGCGGCTGCCGTCCGAAGTCCTGCTGCACCCGCTCCACCACTCCCTGGATGGTGAAATCGCCCTGCTCCATGTAGCGCTTGTTCTCGCGGATGTCCGTGGGAACGTCGGCCATCGTGTCGAATGCGGCGTCCAGCGGATAGATGCGCTCGAACGTGAGCTTCCCGCCGTCGGACAGTCTCATCGACTCGTCCATCTTGCCGCGCTCGAGCAGCTTCTGAAAGATTCCGAGCGCCGGCGGCCACGAGCCGAGGCAGATGGTGGCGCCGGCCTCGGCCAGGGACTTGGCGATGGCGAACCCGAACCCGCCATCGTCGGCGACACCGGCAACGAACGCACGCTTGCCACGGAGGTCGATCGGGAGCATCGAGGGAATCCGCCGGGTTGGAGACCCGTCAAACATAGCGCGCCTACTCTTCGCGCAACATCTCCACCGGCGTCCGGCGAAACGCCTCGAGCGACGTCCAGAAGCCGATGGCTACGGTCAGGCCGATCACCATGGCACCTAGCCCGGCTAGTGGGCCGGCTGGAAGTGCGAACCGCGTCTCGAACAGCCAGTGCACGAGCGCCCAGCCGGCGCCCGTGGCCAGGCACAGTCCCGCCGCCGACGCCAGAAGACCCAATGCGAGGTACTCCGCGAGCACGATCCGGACCACCTGGCGCCGTGTCGCGCCGAGCGTCTTGAGGAGGACCGTCTCCCGCATCCGCTGCAGCCGAGTCGTCGCAATCGCACCGAGCAGCACGACCAGCCCGGCGATGAGGGTGAAACCGGCCATGAACCGGATGGCGGCCGACACGGTGCGCAGAATATCATCGACCGCGCGCTGGACGGTGGAGAGATCCAGAGTTGAGACATTGGGGAAGCGCTCAACCATCGCGCGCTGCAGGCGGCCGCGCGCGGCGGCGTCGTCCACGCGGATCAGTGTCACGTACGTCTGCGGAGCCGACTCGAGCGCCCCGGGGCGGAAGATGACGAAGAAGTTCGGCTCGAAGCGGGCCCATTCCACCTCGCGCAAGCTCATCACCCGGCTCCGAACGGGCACGCCCTGGACGTCCCATGTGATTTCGTCACCGATGTCCACACCCAGCTCGGCCGCGACCTCCACCTCCACCGATACCGAAACCGGCTCCCCGGCAGGATCCCGCCCGCCGGTCTTCCACCACTTTCCCGCCACGAGACGCTCCGAGCCCACCAGCGTGTCGCGGTAGGTCGAGCGATACTCGCGCCGCACCGCCCAGCCTGCCGGCTGGTCCGGTCGCTCGGTCGTGTCCGCGAGGGCCGGTCCCACCGGAACTCCATCGAGGGCCTGGATCCGCATCGGGACGATCGGGATTGTTGCGGGAGGGTCGTGCCCGGCGGCCCGGAGCAGGGAGTCCACCCCTCGCGCCTGGTCGGCCTGAATGTCAAACAGCACCAGGTTGGGCCGCGCCCCTCCGTCGCCGACGCGGAGGTCGCGCAGCAGGTTGTGCTGCACGAGGATCAGCGTCGCGAGCAGGAACACGCCGAAGCCGAGCGCGAGCACGACCGCGACCGTCTGGTTGGCCGGCCGGTAGAGGTTGGCGAGTCCCTGCCGCCAGACATACGGCAGGCGATGGGGGAACCAGCGCCGGAGTCCGCGGACCAGCGCCAGCGCCGCGATGGCAAGACCCACCAACGTGGCGCCGATGCCCGCGGCGAACGCCAGTCCGCGCAGCGCATGATGCGCTTCCAGCACCGCCATCGCGATCACGCTGAGCCCGAGCCCGCCCGCCGCGAGCCAGAACCAGCGGTCGCGCGTCAGCCGGACGCTTGCGTCATACGGCCGGCGGAGCGTGGCAAGCGGGGAGATCTGCCGCACGCCGAGGAGCGGCAGGATTGCGAACGCCAATGCGGTCCAGAGTCCCAGTCCGAGCCCCAGCGCTACCACCGACCAGGGAACCCGTGCCTCGACTTTCACGGGCAGGAAGTCGCCGAGCACGGAGGGTAGCGCCAGCTGCACGGCGAGTCCGAGCGCCGCGCCCACGACGCTGCCGAGGAGGCCGATCCCCGCGGCCTGGATCAGGTACACGCTGAACACCTGGCGCGTCGTGGCCCCGATGCAGCGCAGGACGGCGATGGTCTCCATGCGCTGCCGGATGAAGACATGCACCGCGCTCGCGACACCGAGACCGCCCAGCAGCAGCGCGACCAGCGCCACAAGGCCCAGGAACCGGCCGAGCCGCTCCAGGGCGTTGCCGAGGTTCTGCTGTTCGTCCTGAACCGTGCGCACCCGGACCCGCTCCGGACGGAGTGTGGGGCGAAGCTGCTTCGCGATGGCGTCGGGGTCCTGCTCGGGGCCGAGCCGGAGAAAGGTTTCGTATTCGGCGCGCGCCCCGAACTGGAGCAAACCGGTTTCCCCGAGCAGGGCTCCCGGAATCACCACGCGGGGTCCGAAGGCCGCCGAGATGCCGATGTCCCCCGGGACTCGATCCACCGTGCCGGCGATCGGGAGGCGCAGCCGGCCGAGCGCGAGAGTGTCGCCCGGCACCGCCCCGAGCGCGGTGAGCAGCGCCGGATCGACGAGGGCGATGCGCGCTCCCTGCAGCGTGCCCCACGCACCGGCCGGCGTTGTCGCGATCCGGCCGTAGAACGGCCAGCCGCCCTCGACCGCCGTCACCCGGACCAGCCGGACCCCGGCTCTCGCCGGGACGTAGGCCATCGCGGCGAAGCTGGTGACGGTCGCGCGACGATCGCAGCCGGAGCGGCCGCCACACGCCAGGGAGTCTGCAAGCGAATCCACCCGTGGCGTGAGGCGGGCGCGTGAGGCGAACGAGAGGTCCGCGCCGAGGAGAGCCCGCGCCTCCCCGGCCACGCTCCGGCGCAGGTTGGCGGTGAAAGCATTGATCGCCACCAGCGCCGCCGTGCCGACGGCAATCGCGCCGACGAGCAGCGCGAGTCGGCGCCGGGCGGCGCGCGCCTCGCGCCACGCGAGACCGAGCACGGCAGACGTGCCTGTCACGCCGCGGTGTCGGCGACGAGGCGGCCGTCCGCCAGCCGGAGGATGCGACGCGCGCGGCCGGCCAGCTCGGGGTCGTGCGTGACGAGAATGAGCGTCGTGCCGGCTTCGCGATTCAGCTCGGTCATGAGCTCGATGATGCGGGCCCCGGTTCGCTGATCGAGATTGCCGGTGGGCTCATCCGCGAAGAGGACCTTCGGGCGAGTACTGAAGGCCCGGGCCAGCGCAACGCGCTGCTGCTCGCCGCCGGAGAGCTGTGCCGGGTAGTGGTGAGCTCGGTCGGCGAGACCCACGCGAGCGAGAAGCTCCTCGGCCCGTTCACCACCCGGTTCCCCGCGCAGCTCGAGCGGCACCTGAACATTCTCCCGGGCCGTGAGCGTGGGGATGAGGTGGAACGACTGAAACACGAATCCTACCTTCGCGCCCCTGAGCCTGGCTCGCGCATCTTCTCCCAGCGTGGTGAGTTCGGCGCCATCGAGCCAGACCTGACCGGATTCGGGCCTGTCGAGGCCCGCGAGGAGGCCCAGCAGCGTGGTCTTCCCGCTTCCCGATGGCCCGATCACCGCCACGAACTCCCCGGCGGACACCTCGAAGCTGATATCTTGCAGGACCGTCAGGGGCTGATTGCCCGACGGATAGGATTGGGTCAGCCCCTCACATCGCAGCATGATCGCTCCCAGACACGGCGTGGTTTGCCGAATGATACTTCGATCCAGCCTTTCGCTCCTGGCCGCCGGTCTCCTCGCGTGCTCGCGCTCGGACGCCGTGCGTCCGGCCGCAGAGGCCCCAGGCGCCGCCGACCTGCCGACCGTGCTGGTGCTTGGGACCAGCCTCGCCGCGGGGCAGGGAATCGACCCCGATCAGGCATACCCCGCCGTGCTCCAGCGCATGATCGATTCGGCGGGCTACGAGTACCGGGTGCTCAACCGCGGTGTGAGCGGCGAAACTTCGGCGGGCGCTGCCAAGCGGGCCGCCTGGCTGTTCCAGCAGCCAGTCGCGGTGCTCGTGCTGGAGACCGGTGGGAACGACGGACTCCGTGGCCTCGATCCGGGTGAGCTGCGGGCCAACATCCAGGCGGTGATTGACCTGGCGCGCAGCCGGAATCCGGCACCGGAGATCCTGTTGCTGGGGATGGAAGCGCCGCCCAACCTGGGGGCATCGTACACATCCCGGTTCCGCGGAGCGTACCGCGAGGTCGCCGCCGCAAATGGTCTCCCGCTGGTTCCATTTCTGCTGGCGGGCGTGGCTGGGGTTGATTCACTGAACCAGGCCGACGGGATTCATCCAACGCCCGAGGGGCATCGCAGGATGGCGGAGAACATCTGGCCGGCCCTCGAGCCGCTCCTGAGGACCGGGGTCACTCGCGGCGGGCAGAGTCCCTCGGCTCGCGAGCCTCGGTCCGTGCCAACTGGCCGACGGTGAGCGGCACGGCGAGGGTACCGAATCCCGGTCCCGGGGCCCGCGCGTAGCGCAGGTCTATGAAGTGAACGATCGTCATCCCTCCCCGGCGGTCGACCATGAAAGTCGGGTAACGCGCCCAGGCGAGGAACGCCCTCGCGTCCGGCATGTCGGCCGCGGCGGCAACAACCGGTCCGCCGTCCCCAAGATGCGGCCATCGACCTTGCTCCTGAAAGCTGCCGCCAACCCGGATGGCCCCGACCCGAAACTCGTCCGGCTCCGCAACGACAACCTCTCGCTCGAGCGGGGTGACCGGCAACGGCGAGGCAAGGACGTCGCGGGGCGACCCGCCCTGGCCGCGCAGCTCAAAGCGCACCTGGCCTTCCGCCAGCCGGCTGAGCGTCGCCATGATGGCGACATAGACCGTGGCTGTGACGAGTGCCGCCTTCGCGGGTTGCGTCCAATCGGCGCGCCCCTTCCGCTCCCGCCTCGTGCTCCACACGACACCAACCGCGAGCAGCAGCCACACCCACACGTCCACGATGAAGAGCGTGTCGCCGTAGAACCAGCGACCGGAGAATGGCATCAGCCAGCGGACGCCGTAGGTGTTCAGTGAATCGAGCAGCGGGTGACTGAGAATCCCGACGGCCGCGAGCAGCAGGAGTGGTCCGAATCGGGCGCCGCGCCGGGTGAAGGTCCGGTCGAACGCGAGCATCACGCCGGCCAGGATCCAGGGCCAGACGAGCAGGGCGAGGATCCCGTGTGTCCACCCCCGGCGGAAGCTGAGCGCGAATGTCTCCCCGCGGAAATAGGAGAGGATGTCCACGTCCGGCAGATTGGCCGCGATGATGAGCGTGGCGGCGCCAAGGGCGGCCCGGCGCTTGAGCCCGGCCTGGGCCAGGGCGGCTCCCGTGAGGGTGTGGCAGAGATTATCCACGGACGGCGAAGATCTCGCGGATGCGCCGGGTCAGCTCTTCGGGAGTGAACGGCTTCTGCAGGAATGCACCGCCGCGCTCCAGCGTGCCGTGCTGGTCGCGCTCCGTCTCGGGATAACCGCTGGTGAACATCACGCGGAGCCCGGGGCGGAGCGGCTCCACACGGCGGGCCAAGTCCACGCCGTTCATCCCTGGCATCACGACGTCGGTGAGCAGCATGTGAATCGGGCCCGGATGCACTTCGGCGATGCGGAGCGCCTCGTCCCCATCTTCTGCGGCGAGCACGGTGTATCCTTCCCGCTCGAGGATCCGCTGGCCCAGCTTGCGGACCGGCTCCTCGTCCTCGACGAAGAGAATCGTGCCGACGCCGCGGTCGGTCGAGAGCCGAGCCGCGGCGGCGATCTCCGTTTCGTCCGACGGAGCCGGCTCCACCCGCGGCAGGTAGATCCGGAACAGCGCACCCTGGCCCAGCTCGCTCGCAACCCGAATGAAGCCTCCGCTCTGCCGGACGATACCATAGACGGTCGCGAGGCCCAGGCCGGTGCCGCGCCCACGCTCCTTGGTGGTGAAGAACGGCTCGAAGAGATGGGCCTTGGTCTGCGCATCCATGCCCACGCCGCTGTCCCGGACGGCGAGCATCACGTACCCGCCCTCGGCAGCGGCATCGCCATCCCCGCGTTCATCGCGCACGTTCAGCGTATCGATCATCAGACGGCCGCCCCCAGGCATCGCGTCTCTCGCATTGACCGCCAGGTTCACGATGATCTGCTCGATCTGACCGGGGTCCGCACGCACCCGCCCGAGATCCCGCGCCAGGTTGAGCTCCAGGGTAATGTTCTCGCCGATGAGGCGATGCAGCATCCGGTCGATGTTCGTGACGACGGCGTTCAGGTCCACCACTCTGGGCTGAAGCACCTGCCGGCGGCTGAAGGCGAGGAGCTGCCGGGTGAGCGTCGCGGCCCGGTTGGCCGACCGCTTGATCTCCTCGAGATCCTCGCGGTGGGGATCGCTCGCGTCGAGCTCGGCCAGGATCAGCTCGCTGGTGCCGAGGATGGCGGTGAGGACATTGTTGAAATCATGCGCGATGCCCCCCGCCAACTGACCCACGGCCTCCATCTTCTGCGCCTGAGCCAGTTGCTCCTCGAGCCGCCTCCGATCGGAGAGGTCGGTGAGTGTGCCGACCAGGCGGCGTGCCCGCCCTTCCGCGTCCCACGCGACCACCTTGCC
Organism: uncultured Gemmatimonadales bacterium; assembly: GCA_963817575.1. Taxonomy (GTDB): domain Bacteria; phylum Gemmatimonadota; class Gemmatimonadetes; order Gemmatimonadales; family GWC2-71-9; genus DASTCF01. Next base: position 525,284 of record CAWFOY010000007.1, on the reverse strand, counting down.
GCGGTCGAGCATCCACTTCCAGGTGCCGTCCTTGGCGCGGAGCCGGTGCTCGCACTCGTACACCGGCCGGCGCCCTTCGACGTGCGCGGCGAGGGCGCGCCGGACGCTCGGTACATCGTCGGGGTGAATCCGGCGGTCCCATTCATCGATGTCCGGGCCGAGCTCCCCGGGCTCGTAGCCGAGCAGGCGGGCCCAGCGCGGGTCCCAGTACACGTGTCCGGTCTGGAGATCCCAGTCCCAGACGGCGCCGCTCGCTGCCTCGAGCGCCAGATCCAGCCGCTCTGAGCTCTCGCGTACTTCCCGCTCTGCTTCGATGCGCTTGGTTACGTCCCGGAAGTTGAGGACGATTGCGCCGATCGCGGGGTCGTCGAGCCGGTTGACGGCGGTGATCTCGAAGTCGCGCAGCTCGCCGCTCTTGATGCGGATGCGGAGCACCGCCTCCTTTGCCTTCCCCGGATCCGCGAGGACGTCGGCGAACATCCGCTGAGCCCGGGGCAGTTCGGCGGGATCGGCGAACTCGAACACGCTCCGGCCGAGGTTCTCGGTCACACTGTAGCCGGTGATCCGTTCCACCGAATGGCTGTTGTAGAGGAGGACGCCGCGCGCGTCGAGCAGGGCGATCGCGTCGCGACTGTTCTGGACCAGCGCGCGAAACCGCTCTTCGCTGGCCTGGAGGCGCTGCTCGGCGTCATAGGCCTCGGTCACATCCCTGGCGACGGCGATGACGGTGTCGGCTGTGAGGCGGGCGAAGGTGGTCTGGAAGCGAATCCGTTCGCCACGAATGTCGAGATCGTAGCCGTGCACCACCGGCTGCACTCCGTCGAGTGCCCTCCGGATGTGACCGAGGAACTCGTCCGCCTGCGCCGCGGGGAGAATCTCGTGGACGGACCGTCCGAGCAGCTCCTCGGCAGGGCGGACCAGCAGCCGCGGGTTCGTCGGGGCGATCTGGACGTACCGCCCCTCCCGGTCGAACACCATCACGAGGTCGGGGAGCGCGGCCAGAAGCGCGCGCAACCGCTCCTCCGATGACTGAAGGGCCTCCCGGGCCTGCCGCCGCTCCGTCGTGTCGCGGGCCACCCAGATCACCTGGTCGTTTCCCAGCGGTGACACCACGGCTTCGTACCATTTCTCCTCGCCTCGCATCACGACGCGGTACTCCGTCGTGACCGAGCCACCCAGCGCAAGTGCGCGAAGGATATGCAGCTGAAAGAACTCGGCCATTTCGGGCCATACGTCGTGCACCGTGCGCCCGATGCGCTCCTCGGTCGGCATGTACAGGAGGTGCGGATCGGTGGACAGGATCTTGATGTAGCGACCGTCCCGATTGAAGACGATGACCGTTTCGGGCAGCGCCGCGAAGAGCGCGCGAAGTTCAGTCTCGGAGCGCCGCAGCGCCTCGCGGTCGCGCCGGCGTTCCGTGATGTCGTCAATCAGGCCGTCGATCACCGGCTCCGCCCCGGTGCGGTCCAGGGTCGCACTGATCGAGAGCCGGAGCGGTTCGCCGTCGGGCCGTTGGGCGTCGAATTCGAAATCGCGAACCTGACCCTCCCGGGTCATGCGCCCGACGAACAGGTCCCGATCGGCGGGATTGCTGTAAAACGCCCTCGTGTTGATCCGCTGCAGGCTGGCCAGGTCGGGAAGCTGCAGGATGCGGAGGAGGGCGGGATTGGCCTCCAGGCACTTGCCGTCCAGCGTGCTGCGGAAGACCCCGACGTTGATCTGGTCGAGGAGTCGCTGGAGCCGCTCCATCACCCCGGCGGACCTGGCACGCTGCTTTGCCCACACCAGCGCGGAATGGAGGACGAGGGGGACGCGGCGTTTCGGATCGGCGGTACGGAGCAGATAATTGTCCACCCCGCCCTGCAGCGCCTCATTGACGATCCGGTCGTCGGCACGGTCCGCAATGATCACGAGTGCTGCATCCGGCCACACGACCCGCACCTCGCGGAGGGCGTCTGCCCACGTGATAGAGTCGAATCGGGCGGAGGTCAGCACTGCATCGAAACCGGGCCCGGCGAGCAGCGCGCGAAACCCAGCCAAATCCGCCGGGGCGGCGATCTCAAACCCACCGGCTTCCTGAAGGGATGCCCCGAGCAGAGTGCGTTCTTCAGCCTGGTCGTCGAGAATCAGAATGCGGAGCGATCCGCTCATTATGGGCCCGGGGTTGTCGCCGGATGGGAAGCCTGACGCAGTGATGTAGGATATCCCGGGCCCACGGAGCCCGCCAGCATGACGCCGCCGGGCTCCGGGGTTGCTCCACCCGGACAGTCAGGGTGCGCACTCGATGGTCAAGCCGAACGTGCCCTCGCCGCCGGACTCGACGCCAAGGACGGCGACCAACCGGCCCCGGAACTCACCGATCGGCGGCAGCTCCATCTGAATGATCGTGCTCTGGGCGAAGGAACCCTGATCGGTCACCCGGCCACGGTGCATCTCGTTCACCTGCGCGAGATAGGTATCGCCGATCGGGGTCGGTGGTGACGTGCTCGGGTCGACTGGCGTCACTGCCAGCGTGCCCTCGGCGTGGAAGTGGCTTAGGAAACTGCCGGACGGTGTCTCCTCGGCCCACTGTCGCAGCCGGACGGGTCCGTCGACGTACACGTACTGAAACGCGCCGCCGGCGCAGAATGGCTTGGGGACGACCTGGTCGTACTGGATCACGAAGTCCTGAGGCGGCCGGTTCGGAACCGGGGCGGCGCGTTCCGCCAGGGTGAGAATGGTGGCATGGCCGTCGTTCTGGATGGGCACCGGGATGGCAGTGCTGCCGATGGGACCGCCGGCAAGCTGCTGCAACTCGGCAGGCAGGCTGTTGTAGATGACCGGAGGAATCTCGCGCCAGGGAGAGCCGCTGATGGCCGCGGTCTGGGCCGGCGCGGCACCGAGCAGGCCGCTCCGCACGAAGTCAGCCGTCACGAGCTGCTCGGCCAGTTCCCAGCTGAGCACCTGATGGTCGGCCGTCCCGGGGATCAGAACCTCGAAGTGTGCCCCGCCGAGTGTCACGCCGCCCGCGGCGAAGAACCGGAGGTGGAACCGGATCGGCTGGTACGTGCCGCATTGCAACTGGATGGCGCTGCCGCTCCAACCGGCGTCGTCAGTGTACCCGCCCTGGACCCCGCCGATCGCGTCGTCCCACGTGCAGTTGAACGGGAACACCGGTGGGAAGCCGAAGGCGGTGCGGTCACCGTCCAGGGCGAGCAACGCGGCTCGAAGCGCGCGCGGATCCGCTGCTCCAACGAAGATCAGGCTCACCGGATCCTCCGGCACCTGCAGGTTCGAGCTGACATACGGCCAGAGGTGTACGGTCGTGCTCCCGACAGGGACCGCTGCGATCGGGGATGGCGCTGGGGCGGAGGCCTGGGCCTGTGCGATGTCGGCGGTGGAGTCGCCCTGCCCGTCCAGGAGCGTCGAAGAGTCGCACGCGACCGCCGAAATGGTGAGGACACCCGCGGAGAGACCGCGTACGAAGATGATCGATAGGGATGACGACATGCTGCCTCCGGGCTGGTTGTGGCGCCCCAACCGGCATGGCTGGGAACGGCCAGAGCCTCGGCCCGGGGCATCAAGCCAGCGTCAAGCACCCTCCCCGGCCGTGACCGCGTCACGGAACCGGCGCCGCTGACCCGGGGTGATCATGTCCATCTCGACGACCTGTGCCACGATCGCGGCGACGAAGCTGTAGCCCTGCACGTCGGCGACCAGCCACCGCTGCCATTCGAGCTCGTCGAGCGCCCCGTTTATCACTGCCGGAGAAAGGCCGGTCGCCGATGCGAGCGTGTGCGCCGTCACCCGCCCACCAAGCGCCGCTGCTGCGCCCAGGACCGTCTGCGCCTCGGCGGGCAGGCGCCGGAAGCCCACGCGGATGGCCGCGACCACCGTGTCCGGCAGTCCACCAGGCGTGGTCTGCGTGAGCGTGTGAAAAGGCTCAGGCCACGCGCCGGTCGTGCCCCTGAGGTCCAGCCCGGATGCGACGGCGTTGAGGATTTCGACCGCGAGCAACGGGAGCCCTGCGGAATCCGTCGCGACACGGCGGGTGAGGCGATCGAGCTCGGCATCGGCGTACCTGGGAAAGGCGGCCGCCGCGAGCGCACGAATGCCGGACTGCCCCAGCGGCTCAAGCACGATGCTCGCCCCGTGCGCGTCGCGACCGAGCCGGGCACTCAGCTCATCGATTTCCTCGCGGGGTGGGGTCGGTTCGGCCGCGAGCAGGATCAGCAACGGAGCGGCCGGCAGGTCCCGCGACAACTGCTCCAGCGCGAGGACCGACTCCCGGTCAATCAGGTGCGCATCATCTGCGAGAATTACCAGCGGCTGTTCTTCGGCCACGGCCCTGATGACCTCCACGAACGCGCTCCCGAGAGGCGCAGGTTGTGCCCCCCGGCTGCCGGGAAAGCGATCCGCCCATTCAGGAATACGTTCCGCGAAGGCGGCATGGGCGGCGGGTGTCGCGGCGGCGATGCCAGGCGTCGAAAGGAGCCCCCCGCGGACGAGTCCGAAGATCCCGTTCCACGGCGCTTCCCGGTCCGCCGCCACCCCGCGGACGGCGAGCGTGGCCGCACCGTCGAGGCGCGCCCGGGCCATTAACTCTTCGGCCAGTCTCGTCTTCCCGAGCCCTGCGCCAGCGGTGAGCAGGAGGATGGCGGTGCGATGCTCGAGACGGGCACTTCGCCACGCCTCGAGCCCGATGGTCATCGGGCCATCTCGATCCACGAGTGGAAGCCGGCGGCTTGGAGCCTCGGACCGCTGGGAATCAATCGGCGGAGGAATGCGTTCCCGGCGGATTCGCTCGGCCAGCGCGGCGACATCGGGATCCGGCGCGGCGTCGATCTGGTCGCGAACGAGACTGGTGTACTCCGCGAATCGCCGGAGCGCCCCAGCCCGGTCGCCGGCGACGGCAAGCGCACGGAGCAGCGCCAGCTGCCCGGCACTCGACGCCGGATCCAGGGCAACGGCGCGCTCAGCGAGTCCGCAGGCCTCACCGGTCCGGGCCTTGCCGAGGGCACCTTCGGCGGCCCGGGCCAGGGCAGACACCGCGCGACGGCGCCACGCCGATCGTTCGGCGGCCATCCAGTCCTCGAATCCCGACGCGCCCGGCACGGCGAATCCCTCCAGAAACTCGCCGCCGGCCAGGATCGCAGCCTCGGCCCACCGGCCCGCGGACTCGTGGGTCGCGAAGGCTTCGGTGTCCAGTTCAATCGCGCCATCTACGAGCCGGACCGTCGTCGGATCACTGATGATGCCGTCGTCCCCGACGGCCCTGCGCAGCACGCGGAGCGCTTCGTTCAGCGAGTGCCGCGCCGCGGATTCGGGCTTGTCGCTCCACAGGAGCCCAATCAGGTGGTCCCGCGCGCGGGTCCGCCTCGGCGAAAGGGCAAGGTAGACCAGCAGGGCCAGGTTCTTCCGCCAGAGAAGTTCGGCCGGCGGCGCGCCACCTTCGACTGTGAGGTCGGGTGGGCCGAGCACTCTGCACCGGATCACCGGCACACCTCCGCGTGCAGGGAGTCCGCTCGGCGGCGCACCGGACTCATCGAGCTGTCCGCGCCGGTCCAGAGTTGGCGGACCCGGGTCAGATGGCGGCAGGCGGTGTCGCGCTCTCCCCGCCGCGCCAGAAGGCGCGCGCGCTCAATGCGGGCCGGCACGCTCGCCACGGCATCCACCTCGGTCTTTTGCGCCTCCCCGATGGGAAGCCGGTAGGTGTCGGAGTTCTCGTACCAGAGCAGCTCCCGCTCGGCCAGCGAATCCCGGTCCAGCCGCATGAACCACCTTGCCCGCTCCAGATGGGTTAGGCTGCGCGCGAACACGTCCTCCCCCGGATCGGGCCGGTCGAAGGCGATCAGATCATCCGTCGCCGAGATGGCGGCTCCTGGATCCGCCTGAGAGAGCATGATGGCCTCGAGCAACTGGCTCAGGCGGGCTGCAGCGGAATCCTGAGCACCCGCTGCCAGTAAGGTATCGGCGAGAGCGCGGGCGCGGAGTGAGTCCCCCCGGGCAACCGCGTCCACCGCAAGCGACCAGGCGGCCCGGGCCCGCGAGTCTCCACCGGGTGCCTTGGCGAGGATCCCGAGGGCCGTGCGTGCGCGCGCGACTCGCTCGGAATCGGTGACCGGAATCCCGATGAGGGGTAACAGCAACGGCCATTCTTCGTGCTGGAGCCACGCCTCAGGGGTCGCGAAGAGCTGCGCGACGGAATCCAGGCTCGCCCAGCCGTCCGTGACTTGACCCCGCATCAACAGGCCGATGGCCCGGCCCTGATGCGCGACCGCGCGGATCGTTGCAGGGGGTTCCCGCGCCAGAATGGCATCACTCACTCCGAGCAGCGTTTCCGGCAGGTCGAATGTTGCCGCGAAGCGAAACCACCTTGAGAGGGTCTCGAAATCCTCGGTGGGCAGCATCCATCCCATCCACCAGAGCTTGAGCCGTGCCCGCAGTGGGGCCCACCGCGAGTCGTACCCCAGTCCGAGAAACTGGTCGATGGGTGGTGCACCAGGGGCATTTCCAAGCTCGGCACGCCGCCGAAGCCAACGCCTCGCTTCGGCACGATTGCCGAGGCGGATGTTGGCCCACACCAGGTGGTCATAGGCGGGCGCCGGCGTGGCGCTCGGATTGGCCGTCACGGCGTCCTCGAACCTCCGGACCGATTCCTCGAGCCCGATGCCGACCAGCGGCCCGCGGTGGAAGAGCTCGCTCGCGTAAAGCAGGGGGGCATACCCCTCTCCCTCGTAGCGCCGGGAGAGTGCCGCGTAATCGGCCAGCCGGGCACGCAGGTTCGGCTCCAGCATCGCCGCGATCGTCTCGCGGTCATGGACCGGCAGCCGATCGTTGCAGCACGCGTAGAGGGAACGCAGCTCGTCCTCGAAGGGCTTCCTCGCCCAGAGGAGGGTGATGACGTGCCGCCAGCGCGCCAGCGCGAAGTTGCTGTCGGCCTGAGCGGCCCGGGCGTAATACTCCGCCGCCGCCTGCCAGGCGTCCCGCTCGAACAGCGCCTCGCCCTGGACGAAGGAGCCGGCCGCCTCGGGGTTGCCGCTCGCGAGATTCGTGAACTCCGTCTTTGCCACGGAGCGCATTCGAAAGACCCGGGTCCCGATTTCGTAGGCTGCCAGTCGTCCCAATTCCTCCGGATGTGCGCTGTCTCCAGGGATGCTGAATGGAGGCACGGGTGCCGTGCCGCTGCCATCCGACACCGAGATCTGGAGCTCGAGCGAGCTTCCCTTCCGGGCGAGTCGCCCGGACACGGCGTAGTCCGCGTGCAGGTCCCGCGCAGCCTGGGCCGGATCGGCACCGACCTCCTCGCCCGTCTCCCTCCACCAACGGGCGGCCCGCCGCACCGGGACGCGCGTGAGCGTCGGGAACCACTCGAGGTTCGTATCGGTGTAGTCGGCCACCAATTGCCCGAGGGAGTCGTTCGATGAGCCCAGCACCTCGAATGGCAGGATCGCCAGGTGGCGTTCGGACACCACACGATTCGGCCCCGGACAGTAGGCCCACCAGAGGATCACCGCGGCGCCTGCGGCGATCCCCGCGAACCGGGCGCGACGGCGTCGCGTCCGGGATGCGGCTCCAGCCACGGCCAAACGGAAATCTCTCGCGCTCGGCCATCGACCGGCCGGATCGACCGCCAGTGCCCGACGCAGCGGACCGGCCAGCGCCGCCGGCATCCCTGTCCAGTCCGCGCGATCCGGGTCGCCGAGGGGCTCCCATCGCCGTCCCGTTGCCGCCTCGAACAGCACCATCCCGAGCGAATACAGATCCGATCGGGCAGTCGCCGGCTGCATCGCCAGCTGCTCCGGGGCCATGTAGGCGGGAGTTCCCACCAGCGATCCGGGAATGCTGAGGGTTGATGCCGGTGCGCCCTCGCTGCGCGCGATCCCGAAATCCGTCAGGATGGCGCGACCGTGGACCAGGAAGATGTTGGAGGGCTTGATGTCGCGATGGACGATGCCGTGGCCATGCACGGCTTCGAGCGCGTCGAGCAGCTGGTTTGCGAGGGTGAGTGCTTCAGCGGCCGGTAGCGGCCCGGATGCGAGCCGGTCCTCGAGGGTCCCGCCCTCGATGTATTCCATCACATAATGAGAAAGGCCGTCGGCCTCGCTCGCCACGAAAACCGGCACCACGTGAGGATGCCGGAGCTTGGCCAGGAGCCGGGCTTCGAGCTGGAATCGCTCGGCGGCGAGTGCGGTGGCGAGTTCGGGTCGAAGTACCTTGATCGCGACCTGGCGATCAAGCACGCGGTCGCGCGCGAGGTAGACGACACCCATCCCGCCACTCGCCAACTCCCGCTCGACAGCGTACGTCGGAGCGAGCGCTTGCTTGACTCGCGTCAGCAGCGCGTCGTTCATGACACCTCGATGTGCCGGCGGGCCTGCCGTGGCGGATTCTCGTCGGGGGAAGGAGCCAAACTTGTGCCGTCAATGGGGTTACGTCAAGCTGGCGTGACGCAAACGCGCCCCACCGCGGAAGCGGTGGGGCGCGCGCATGCGGAAACTGGAACGATCAACCGCGGCGGCGTAGGATCAACGCGCCGGCCGGCACCGCGAGCAGCAGTCCGATCGCAAGATCATGGCCGCCCGGGGCCCGGCTTGTGGCGTCCAGTGCCACCATCTGCCGCAGGGCGGCGTCCACATCGGCCGGGGTGACCTTGGTCGGCACGGTGTAGCCACGCTCATTCCGCGAAGGGACCTTGATCGAGCGGACCTCGCCGTCCGCACCGATACCAACCAGCGCGGTGGCGCCCTCCGGCCCCCCTGCGGTCAGGACGAGCACCCAGGTGCCTTCGGAAGCCCAGTTCTTCTTCAGGGCCCTCACATTGTCACGAGAGGTCAGAGTGAAACTGAGTGGCACGGTCACTCGCTTGCCGTTCACCATTCCCTCCGCGCGGCCCTCGAGGTACTGTCGCACGACGGTTTCGTGGTGAAAGGTGTGAACGAGTAGGTACGCCCCGCGGGTCGTCGCGTCGAGCGGGTTCGCCGGGAGCTCGATTGAGATCCACGGCGGGCCGGCGTGGGCGGGCGTTGCGGCCAGCAGGCCGGCGAGGGCCAGGGCCGGGGACAAGATTCGATGACGCATAACGGCATCCTCCGGGACAGGGTTCGATGACTGCCGGGTTCGTTCCCTTGGATGCCGGCGGTCACGGAATCGTTTGGGGCTGCACGGAGATCGTGCCCTTGAAGGTCCGGGCCACGACGTCGGCGGCTCCCTGCCCACGGAAGAGCGTCAGGACCTGCCCCTTGCCGCTCCGGCCAGTCCGGGGCTGCTGCTTGCTATACTCATTGACGATGCGGCCCTCGACTGCGGTGAGGTCGAGCGCGGCGTCCGCGGACGGGGATATCCGCAGCTCGATATCGCCGCTATGACTCTCGAAGGTGAAGGAACCGCCCGCCGCGAGACCGCTCTTGAAAGAAATCCCTCCGCTCACCGACTCGAAGCGACCCCGCCCCAGCAGGTGCGCACCCACGGCCACCGTGCCGCTGACGGTGGTCAGGGTGGCGTCCTCCGCCGTACCCCGGAGCACGAGCGTCCCACTCGCGCTCCGGAGCCGGACCAGCCCATTCTGGCCGTCAACCTGGACGCTTCCATCCATCGACTCGGCAGCAAGCTGGCGGAGGCTTCCCTCCACCCAGATTCGCCCACTGACGGTGGAGAGGTCCACCGACCCGGCCAGGCCGCTGACCAGGATCTCTGCGCTCTCGGTCTTGACCCACACTCGCGTGCGAAGCGGAACCTTGACCTCGATGACCGAGCCTGGCACCGTCGCAATGCCCGGCGGCGGTTCGACCGACATTTTGACGGCGGCCGCGCTCCCGCCGAAGTAGAAGGAGCCTCCTCCCTTCGGGACGCTGGCAGTGACTGCGATGCTGTCGCGATCCCATGCGGTTACCCGAACGGTGCCGGCCAGGTTGAACACCCTCACCGCCGCCTCGGGCGAGATCGCCAGGCCGCGCTCGATCCGACCCTGCGCCGCCGTGGGCCCGGGGATGGCCGCGAACAGGATGAGGAGCAACGGAAGGCGAAGCCGCATGGTCAGCTCCGGGTCGAGCGGGTAGCCCGCTCCAGCAGGTCAAGTTTCTGGCGGTGCGCGCCCAGCAGCAGCGCGCGCAGGTCTCGATTGGCGGGGTCGGCAGCAAGCGCCGCGCGCGATTCCTCGATGGCCCGGTCGATCACGGCGAGGTTGCGTTCGAGGGTCGCGATCGTGGATGGTGCCAGGCGATCGCGCTGCTCGGCCAACGCCTGCTCCAGGTCGCGTGCCGCCCGCACGAAATCCGCGTCCATCGATTGCGTGCTTGCGGGGATCACTCCCGCGGCAGGCGGGAGCGCCGGAGTCGCGGTGCGTGACGTCGCGAACTGCAGCGTGAGCAGGACGGAGGCCGCTACCAACAGGACGGCGGCCGCGGCGAGCGGAGCCCAGCGCCGCTTGGGTTGCGGCCGGGTCTTGAAGTCCCGCACTACGGAAGCGTCCAGCCGGGACGCGATCTCCGGCCAGAGCTCCCTCGCGGGCCGGATCTCCGGCGGCAAGGCCCGCGCGTCCGCGAGCAGGCTCCGCAGGGCGTCGGCTTGCGCGCGGCACTCGGGACACCCGGCGAGGTGCGCTTCCACGATCTCGCGCTGCGCAGGGACGACTGACCCGTCGAGGTAGGCGTCCAGGACTTCATCGAGCTCGGAGCAGGTCATCGGTTGAGTGCCTCGCGCAATAGGCGGCGGGCGCGAAATAACTGGGTCTTGGAGGTGCCTTCTGCAATGCCCGTCATGGCTGCGATTTCCTCGTGCTTGTACCCCTCGACGTCATGAAGGACGAAAACCGCCCGCGCACCGGGCGGGAGCAGAGCGATCGCCCCGTCGAGATCAATCCGGTCGGTCTGCGAAGTGGATCGGCTGAAGCCGCCGAGTGCGTCCGGATCATCAGTGAGCGTCACGCGACGGTCCCGCCTCCCCGCCGTACGGCGCTCCGCCAGGACGACGTTGACCGTGAGCCGGTGGAGCCAGGTGCTGAACGCACTCTCTCCCCGGAACGAGCCGAGCCGTTCCCAGGCGCGCACAAAAGCATCCTGAGTGAGCTCTTCAGCGTGCGCCGGGTCGGCCGTGAGCCGGAGACAGAGGGCATAGACCCTGCCCACGTGGGTCTCGTACAGCTCGCGGAACGCAGCCTGGTCGCCCTCGCGGGCGCGTGCGATCAGGTCGGTCACCGTAAGGTGGGATGCCGCCGAGGGTTCGGGGGTTTGTATCCAGGCTGCCTGGGTAGTTCAGGTCGGTCAGTCAGTCGCGCCGCCGCAGTTCCACGCGCCGGTTCGCCGCCCGCCCTTCTACCGTCGCGTTGGAGGCGATTGGCTCGTCGGGCCCATAGCCGGCCGTGGTCAGCCGATCGGCGGGAACGCCGGCAGCGACGAGAAACGCGCGCACCGAGCGGGCCCGGTCCCGCGAAAGCCGCAGATTGACGCTCCGCGAGCCGGTCGAATCGGTGTGGCCTGCGATTTCCACGCGGGCACCCGGGTTCTGGATCAACGCCATCGCGGTCTCCCGCAACGTCACTTCGGCTTCCCGACTCAGCGTGGCAGCTCCGCTGGCGAAGGTCACGCCGTGCAGGACGAGGGTTACCTGGGAGGGCTCGAACAGCGTACTGCACCCCACCGCATCGACCCTGCCTCCGCGCGGCGTGGCGGGACACCGATCGGCAGCGTCCGGCACGCCATCGCCGTCGGTGTCAGCGGGCGGCGGTGCCGGCGGACATCCGGTGTCGTCGACGGCGACGCCGGCAGGGGTCGCGGGGCAGCGATCGCGGGTGTTTCCCACCCCGTCACCGTCGAGATCCGCGCTGCAGCCGCTCAGATCCACCCGCTGGCCCGCGGGACTCTCGGGACAGCGATCGGCCGTGTCCAGCACCCCGTCGCCATCGGCATCACGTGGCAGGGGGCAGCCCGTGGGATCGACCCGCTCGCCGACTGGTGTCCCGGGGCACCGGTCGAGCTGGTTCAGGATACCGTCGTGGTCCGCATCACCAGGACCGAGCGGCCCGGCGAGAATGGAGATACCCGCCTGTAATCCAAACGTCCACACCCGAACCGTGCTCGAGCTCGGGGTCGGGATGTAGTCCGCCGTTCCCTCGAGCCGGAACCCCAGCCGCTCTGCGAGCGAGAATCGAAGCCCCGCGAGGGCGGCCAGCGCATCCTCGTGTGCGTCCAGCCCGTCTCCGTACGAGTAGCGGCCATAACCGAGCCCGAGCAGCGCCGAGGTCCGGGGCCGGATCGGCAAGTGCGCGACGAGACGCGCGTGCACCGGCAGCACCGTGACGCGGGACGAGTCCTTGAGATTGGTCTCCGCATAGGATCCCGTAACCTCGAGCGCCAGCGTCGGGATGAAGTAGATCCCGAATCCCAGTCCGACCCCCAGGGTGTTCTTGAGGGCCAGGGAATCGTAGAAGAATGTGTATCGGGCGAGCGGCATGATCTCGATGGTTCCGCCCCGCTGGGCGCTGGCGGGCATCGCGATGACGAGAAACAGGAAGGCCGCCACGAGGGCGCGGCGGCAGTGGAATCGAACCATGGCGGGAAGATATGCCTGCCGGGATGCGCGGGCCACGGGGGGGCGGCACTAGATTGTATCACTTGCTTTCCCAGCCGCGGAGCCGCCCGATGGAGATCAAAGACTCGCGCCAACGCCGTGCTGCCGTGCTGATCGTCATCCTCGGCGCCGCTCTGATCATCGCCCTCACGCCGTTCGCGACCGGACTCCTGAGTGCGCCGGTTCTGTTCGTCATCTTCGCCCCGGTCTACCGGTGGCTCCGCCGCCGGCTCGGCCGCGGGGCTTCAGCCGGGCTCACGGTTGTCCTCGCGCTCCTCCTGATCCTGCTGCCGGGGCTCTGGCTCCTGACACTCATCGTAGGGCAGGCCCAGGACGTGCTGGCAAGCCTGTTGAGCAGTGAGGTCCTCGCCCGCCTGGATACCCTGAAGATCGGGCGCTTTGCCATCGGGCCGGAACTGGTGAAGATGGGGCAGGGCGTCATCGGCGCCCTGGGTCGGGGCGCCTTCCGAGCGGTGGGTTCGGTGACGCTCGGGGTGCTGAATCTCACAGTGGGCTTCTTCGGCCTCTACTACATGCTGGTCACCGAAGGATCGGCCTGGCACGTGGTGCGGCCATACATCCCGTTCTCCGCGGGCAGCGCCGAGAAGCTGCGGGAGCGATTCGAGGCCGTCACCATCTCCACGGTGGTGGGCACCGGCCTCACCGCGGTTGTTCAGGGAGCCCTGGTCGGCCTCGCGTTCGTCATCACCGGCCTCCCGAATGCCGCCTTCTGGGGCGTGGTGACCGCGGTGTTCTCGGTGCTTCCGGTTGTGGGGAGTGGACTCGTCTGGGGCCCGGGAGCCGTGGCCCTCGCGCTGCAGGGCCATACCGGCCAGGCGGTGTTCATGGTGCTGTGGGGGCTACTCCTCGTCGGAAACATCGACAACATCATCCGGCCGACGGTCTTCCGCCGCTGGGCCCAGATTCACCCGCTCATCACAGTCATCGGCGCCTTCGCCGGCATCAGGTACCTTGGGCTCATCGGGATTCTGATCGGACCCCTCGCAGTATCGTACTTCTTCGAACTGGTCCGACTCTACAATGAGGAATATGTGAGTCTCTCCGGGGACGTCCCGGACCGGCCGCCGCCCGTCACGTGAGCGACGTCTCCCGGCCGAGCACCCTCCGGATCGTCGCGATCTTCTTCGCGGTTTACGTCATCTGGGGCTCCACGTACCTGGCCATACGGATCGGGATCGAAACCCTGCCGCCGATCCTGATGGCCGGCGTCCGCCATCTGCTGGCGGGCACCGTCCTATATGTGTGGGCCCGGGCGAGACTTCGCGCCGCTCCGCCCACGGGGGAGGAGTGGCGGAGCGCGGCAGTGCTCGGGATGATGATGCTGGTGCTCGCCAACGGGTCCACGACCTGGGCCGAGCAGTTCGTTCCATCGGGACTTACCGCCCTCATCGTCTGCACCTCGGCCCTCTGGCTGGTGATCCTCAACTGGCTCTGGCTCGGCGGGGATCGTCCGAGCGGGCGAGTCGTCACGGGGCTGCTCGCCGGGTTCCTCGGCGTGGCATTCCTCGTCGTCCCCGGACGGCTCGCCGGCGGCGAGCACGTCAACCTGGTGGGCGCGACCGCCCTCACCGTGTCGGCGCTCAGTTGGGCCGTAGGCTCTTTGCACGCGATACGGCTTCCCCGGCCCCGCTCTCCCTCGCTGGCCGTCGGCATGCAGATGCTGACTGCCGGGGCCGTGCTCGTGACGATCGCGCTCCTGACAGGTGACGGCGGACGGATGCTTGCCGGAGCCGTGTCACTCCGCTCGCTTGCGGCCTTCCTGTACCTGACGGTGTTCGGGTCGCTCGTGGCATACAGCGCCTACTTCTGGCTGCTGCGCGCCACGACTCCGGCGCGCCTCTCGACCATCTCGTATGTAAATCCTCTCGTCGCGGTCATGCTCGGCTGGGCGTCCGGCGACGAGCCTGTGACCGCCCGCACCGCGGTCGCCGCCGCGGTCATCCTGCTCAGCGTAGTACTCATCACCGGCCTTCCCGCCCGGGCGCGCGGCTAGGTGCACTTGCGCGGTCGGCGCGCCGATGCACCCTTCTACCTGCGCCCGCACCGGAGATCCCCGTGCCCCGACTGGCCCCCGACCTCGCCATCCTGCTCGACTCCCTCGACCGCGCCTACGACACCCGCTCCTGGCACGGACCGGGTCTGCGCGGCCTGATCCGGGGCCTCACCCCGCGCCAGGCGCTTTGGCGACCTGCCGCCGGCCGCCACAGCATCTGGGAGCTGGTGCTGCACACCGCCTACTGGAAGTACGCCGTCACGCGGCGGTTGACCGGTGCCTCGGTTGGGAGTTTCCCGCGGAAGCCCAGCAATTGGCCGGGCGCACCGGCGAAACCTGATGCTTCGCGATGGAAGGAGGACGTGGCACTCCTCGAGGACGAACATCGGCGGCTCAGGAGCATTGTGGCGGCACTCCACCGCCGGCGGCTTTCACAACGTATCGGGCGAACCTGGACCGTGGCACAGACGATTGAGGGTGTTGCCGCCCACGACCTCTACCACGCCGGACAAATCGGCCTGATCAAGAGGATGCTGCCGTGACCTCTCCGACGCTCGCCGTGTCCCTGCCGCCGTGGGTTGACCCCTTCATCGACTGGCGCCGCCGATACCTGTCGCTCGACGACCGGATGAACCTGGTTCTCGCGCTGGCTTCGGAACATGTGAATCGCGGGTCCGGCGGGCCCTTTGCCGCGGCGGTCTTCGAGCGGGATGCAGGGCGACTCGTTGCGGTCGGCGTCAATCTGGCCGTCCCGAGTCACAACAGCGTGCTGCATGCGGAGACGATGGCGCTGATGATGGCCGAGGCGCTGCTGCACAGCCACGACCTGGGGGCGGACGGCATGCCCCTGCACGAGCTGGTCTGCTCATGCGATCCCTGCGCGATGTGCCTGGGCGCCGCGCTGTGGAGTGGCGTGTCGAGACTGGTCTCCGGAGCCGATCGGAAGGATGCGGAAGCGATCGGATATGACGAGGGGCCGGTGTTCCCTTCCTCGTACGAGTACCTCGAGCATGCGGGTGTTCAAGTGGTGCGGGGAGTGCGGCGAGCCGAGGCGCGCGCCGTGCTCGAGGCCTACCGCGCGGCTGGCGGCGTGATTTACTGATGCAACCTCCCTCGACCCGGCTCCCGATGAGACGGCTCGGACGGACAGATCTCGAGATCACCCGGGTCGGGCTCGGCACGTGGGCGATCGGGGGACCGTGGGCGTTCGGGTGGGGGCCTCAGGATGACGGCGAATCGCAGGCGGCCGTCCAGCGCGCCGTTGCGCTCGGCATCAACTGGATCGACACCGCCGCCGTATACGGACTCGGTCATTCCGAAGAGCTCGTCGGACGCGCGGTCCGCGCGCTGCCTCCTTCCGAGCGGCCCTATCTCTTTACGAAATGCGGCCTCGTCTGGGATGAGCGGGATCGGACGATTGAGCCGCGCCGTGTGCTCCGGCCCGACACCATTCGGCGCGAATGCGAAGCCTCGCTGCGGCGGCTCGGCGTCGAGCGGATCGATCTCTACCAGTTCCATTGGCCCGACGAGAGCGGCGTGGCAGTCGAGGATTCCTGGGCCGCAATGCTCACGTTGGTGGATGAGGGAAAGGTCCGCTGGCCCGGCGTCTGTAATTTCGACGTGGCGCTGCTCGAGCGTTGCCAGCCACTCGGAGGGGTGGCGTCCCTGCAGCCGCCGTTTTCGGCGGTGCGACGGAAGTTCGCGGCGGCGGAGCTCCCGTGGTGCCGGGGGCACGAGGTAGGGACCATCGTATACAGTCCCATGCAATCCGGACTGTTGACCGAACGCTTCTCCGCGGAGCGGCTCGCCGGCCTTCCAGGCGATGACTTCCGCCACCGCGGGACCGAGTTCCAGCAACCGCGGCTCGCCCGCAACCTCGCGCTCCGGGATGCGATGCGACCCGTCGCGGCGCGGCATCACACGAGTGTCGGGGAGCTTGCGATCGCGTGGACACTTGCCTGGCCCGGCGTCACGGCCGCGATCGTGGGTGCCCGATCGGCCGTGCAAGTCGATGGGTGGATCGGGGCGGCACGGCTTCAGTTGACGAAGGAGGATCTGGACGAGATTGCCGGTGCGATTGCCCGCACCGGGGCCGGCGAAGGGCCGGCTGAGCCCTAGCGTCCCGGCGGAAAGACCGACACGGCCGAGCCGACCGCGAGGAGCGTGGCGACAGGGGGCGTGTGGTCGAGCTCGGCCCAATCCGGACCATACAGCGCGCCGAACCCGATGTCGTAGTCCACGTCCTTGATGCGTCGGAGGGACCAGACCGGGTGCTGCACCCGCACCGCCCTGGGATCACCTGTCCGCGTCCGTCCGAAGGCCCACCAGCGTCCCAGGACGTACTCCTCGATACCGCCCTGTACCGGGAGCTCGGAACCCTGCGACGCCGTGACTCTCACATGGAATCGACGGTTATCCCATCGCCAGCGGTGCTCCACGACCAGGTCGCTTCCGATGCCCGCGGTCCGGCTCTCCATCGGTGTCGACCGGAACGGTTCGTTGAACCGAAGCCGCGCGATGACAGCCGCGATCCGGCTGGGCACGAGTTCCCGGAGCAGCACGATGCCGCGGCGGGCGCCCTGGCGGGCGTACGCACGAAGATTCACCTCGGGGAAGTTGACGAAGCCGGGGATTCGCCTGCCACGGATACGGGTATCCAGGAAGTCGAATGCTGCCAGGCTGACATGGGCAACGCCGTCCCGAAGGTCCGGTTCCACCCCCGGCGGCAGGTGGGAGGCGACGAGCCGAGGCGCCACCGGGAACGTCAATGTGATGATATTCGACCAGCGCGCCGTCAAGAACGGGCGCCGGCGTTCCACATCAGGGGGCGTCGGATGGGCAGCCATGCGGGTGGGACAATAATAACCGGCCCTTGAACCGCCGAACGGGCATCGCTACCGTCCGTCGTGGCAGGCGAACCGTCGGCCAGGAGGAGGCGTCACCCGTGGAAGAGGGCGGGCTCTTTCCGGCCGCGCGCCGGCTCGGAAGACGGATGTGGCGGGGCCTTCGCGGTGGTGGGCACTCCGCACTCGCCCTGGTGTACGATCCCGGATACGCGCTCCCCGCGCCCGAAGCGCCCATCGATCACCTGCGTGCGGAGATGATCCTTGCCTTCCTGACCGACGAGGGCCTCGTCCGTTCCCGCCATGTCGTCCGTCCTCTGCCCGCCTCGTTGAAAAATCTCCGGCGCGTCCACACTGACCGCTACCTCGAGTCACTGCAACATCCCGAGGGCATGGAGCCGGTGGTCGGCCTGCCGGTGGATGACGCCCGGGCGCAACAGATCCTCGAGGTGCAGCGGCTGATGACCGGTGGCACGATTGTCGCGACCGCCATTGCACTCAGAAGCGGCGTCCCGGCCGCCAACCTGGGTGGTGGCTTGCATCACGCGTCGGCGGACCGGGGCGTTGGTTACTGCGCCATCAATGATGTCGCCATCACGATCGCCCGGCTTCGCGCCCGCGGATTCGCCCAGCCGATCCTCGTGGTCGACCTCGACGTGCATGACGGGAATGGCACCCGCGCCATCTTCGCCGATGACCCCAGTGTCTATACGTACAGCATCCACAACGCGGACTGGGGGCCGCGCGAGGCCGTCGCCGCTACGGTGCTCGCCCTCGGTGCCGGCGTCGACGATGCTCGGTATCTCTCGGTCCTCCGCGAAACCCTGCCGCCCATTGTTAAGCAGCACGCGCCCGGCCTCGTCTTCTACGTGGCTGGCGTAGACCCGGCGGCCGACGACCTGGTCGGCGACTGGAACATCACCGCGGAAGGCATGCTCAGCAGGGACCGGTTCGTAGTAGAGCAGGTTCGCCGCCCCGGTGCGGAGATTCCGCTCGTGATCGTCCTGGCGGGGGGCTACGGGCAGAATGCCTGGCGATACTCGGCACGGTTCCTGGGATGGCTCGCAGCAGGAACGGTGGTGGAGCCGCCGACCAATGCCCAGATGCTCGTGCGCCGGGCGGAGCAGCTTCACCACACGCTTGACGGCGCGGCGACTCCAGCGGGCATCGGCCCGGACTGGGGCCTCACCGCCGAGGATGTGGCGGCGCTCTCGCCGGGAGGCGGACGCCGGCACCGCATGCTCGGGCGATACACGGCGCAAGGCCTGGAATTGTTGCTCGAGCGCGTGGGCCTCCTCGCCCACATCCGTGCGCTTGGATTCGCGCAGCCCGCGCTGCAGCTCGACCTGCGGCAGGAAGACTGGGACACCGTGCGACTCTTCGGTGACCCGAATCGCCGGGAGCTGCTGGTGGAAGTCCGGTTCCGGCGCGACGCGTCGCGGCTGCCAGGCATGGAAGTGTTGTACCTGGAGTGGCTCCTGCTCCAGAACCCGAGGCGCTCCTTCCTGCCGGGGAAGCGCTCACTTCCCGGCCAGAAACACCCGGGACTCGGATTGTTGCGCGAGATCTCCGCGTGGCTCCTCGTCCTTTGCCAGGAGTTGGGGCTGGACGGCCTGATGTACACTCCCGCGGGATACTTTGTGGCCACCTTCGGAACCCGATTCATCGATCCCGCCCGCCAGGCGCGCTTCGAGGCCATGCGGCGGGCCCTCATCGGCCTCCGGCTCGTGGATGCGAGCCGAGCCGTGGAGGAGGGGCTGGTCGTGGACGCTGTGAGCGGAGCCACGATCCTCTGGGAACCAACGCCGATGGTTGTCCCGGTCAGCGACCGGCTTCGAGCGCTCGTGGAAGGTCCGGAGTACGAAGCGGCGCTCGAACGCACTCTGGAAACGCTTTCGTACAGGCTGCGGCCGCCGGGGGATGGTGATGAACGGCCGTGACATGCGGCCGATCGGCCTCCTCATCCTGTCGACCGTGGTGCTGTTGGCGGCGCTCACGCCGGGCATCGCCTGGCGGCTGGTCCCCCTCCGCCCGCTCGGCGTGCTCATCGTGGACAAGACCGTACCGGACACGACCTACCGCGGGCATCGCGCCGTCATCTGGTTGCTCAATCATCTGAAGGTTGTTCATCCGGCATCGCATGAGCCCTACGATGCGGCGATGGACTACTCCGGGTTCGTGCCGCTCACCGCGCGGGCGTGGTCCGTGCGCCCGCTCCCGGCCGATTTCCTTACGCGGCGGATCATCTACATCGCGGATACCTATGGCGTGCGGCAAGCCGATCTCGAGCCACCGGCACCCGCCGAGGCGGGCCGGCTGCTCTACGGCGGCCTCACGACAGCCGAGGCGGACCTCCTGGAATCCGCGGCGCGGGCCGGGGCGACCATCGTGGCGGAATTCAATACGATCGGAGAGCCGACGCCTCCCGAAGTCCGGCAGCGAGTGGAGCGGTTGCTCGGCTTTCGCTGGTCCGGCTGGACCGGCCGCCGTCTGCACTCCCTTGAGGAGGAAACCCCGCGCTGGGCAGTGGCGGGATGGGAACAGCAGCATCAGGCGCGATGGCCGTTTCGCGGGCCCGGACTCCTGCTGGCTCATTCCGACGGACGCATCATCGTGCTGGGGAAGGATGCGATCCGCGGGAGCGTGCTCGACATTGTGCCGACCCGCGCCGGCAAGACCCTCGGCATGCGCCGGGCCCCTGCGCCGGAGACCTGGTTCGACGTGGTTGAGGCGGAGGGCAGCACCCCGCTCGCGCTGTATCGTCTGAATTTGTCCGCCCAAGCGGAGCTGGAACTCCGCGCTGCCGGGCTCCGGATGCAATTCCCCGCCGTCCTGCAGCGGGACGGCGCGGCCCCCGCCTACTACCTGGCCGGAGATTTCGCGAGCGTGCCGAGGGTCCCGGGGTGGACGGGTCTTCGGTGGGGCGGAGACTTCTACCGACTGCGCCCGGCGTGGTCGCTCGACGCTGGAGAAGCGTTCTTCTGGCGGGGATACGTCCCGTTGCTGACCTCGGTGGTGGTAATGGCGCTGGGTGGCTGAGGCCCCTTGCCTGAATCACGCCGCGCATGCATGATTATGCATTATGCATACTCAGCGTGGCTCCATCGCCCTCGCGTTCTCCGGCGGGCTCGATACCTCCTACTGCGTCCCCCGCCTGCGCGAACAGGGCTGGGCGGTCCACACCGTGTACGTCAATACGGGCGGCGCCGGCCCGGCGGAGCGCGACGCGATCCGCCGCCAGGCCACCGCGGTGGGAGCAGTCGACCACCACGACGTGGATGCCCGCCAGCAGGTCTTCGACGAATTCGTTCGCTACCTGATTCAGGGCAATGTTCTCCGCGGGGAGGTCTATCCGCTGAGCGTCGCCGCCGAGCGCACACAGCAGGCGATTTCTGTCGTGGGTGTGGCCCGGGCCATTGGCGCGCGCGCCGTGGCGCACGGATCCACGGGCGCCGGCAACGACCAGGTGCGCTTCGATGTCGCGCTTCGCGTCCTCGCGCCCGAGTTGGAGATTGTGACGCCCATCCGCGAGGAAGGGCTCACCCGCGACCAGGCGATCGCGTATCTCAACGAACGGAAGCTCCCGGTTCCGGCCCGGGCCGGCTCCTATTCCGTCAACGCCGGGCTGTGGGGCACGACATGGGGCGGAGGGTGGACCCACGATTCGTGGGCCGGCCCGCCGCCGGAACTGCTTGATCCTCCCGCCGAGCCCCCGGCACCTCGCGAAGTCGTGCTGCAGTGGGAGCAGGGGCTGCCGGTTGGCCTCGATGGAACTGCCCTGGCTGGTCCGGAGCTGGTCGAGTCGCTTAGTACCCTCGCAGCCGCCTACGGTTTCGGGCGCGGGATCCACGTCGGCGAAACCGCGCTGGGCATCAAGGGCCGGATCGGCTTCGAGGCCGGTGCCGCGCTGGTCCTGATCGGCGCCCATCGCGAGCTGGAGAAGCTCGTGCTCACCAAGTGGCAGGCGTTCTGGAAGGACCAGCTTGCCCGCTTTTACGGTGACCGCCTGCACGAGGGTCAGTACTTTGACCCGGCGCTCCGCGATATCGAGGCGCTCATCACGAGTTCCCAGAGCCGCGTCACCGGCGAGACGCGGGTGCGATTGGCCCCCGGCAGGTTCCAGGTGGTTGGCGCCCGGAGCCCCCACTCGATGATGGATCGTTCCGTCGCCACGTACGGCGAGGAGAACCTGCTCTGGACCGGGGAGGAGGCCCGGGATTTTGCCCGGGTGGCGGCCATCCCCTCGCTGCTGGCCCGCCGGGCAGGGCGGGGCGGCTGATGGTCACCACGACCCGTGTCCGTCTCGACCGGATCGCCTCGTCGACCCGGAACGCGCACCTCTCGCCCGAGGTGATCGTGGGAAACGACATCCTGGCCGCCGAGGGGTATGTCCTCGCGGTCCGGATTCTCGAGGACAAGTCCACGTACAACACGGTGGAGGACCTGTCGGGCCGGATGGTCTCGCTCCGCAAGGGCGACGTCCTTGCCGGGACGCTCGGCAGTCGCCGGGCGCTCCGCGGCTACGCCGGTGAGGTGCCCTCCCACCTTGCCGTCGGGGACACCATCGAAGTCCTGAACCTGGGCGGGATTCTCGGCCGCTGCACGTCGATGAACCCCGAGATCGGACCGCCATTCAAGGCCGAGGTGCTCGGAGCGGTCCTGGCGTTTCCCGCCCTGGGGGATCGGATCGGGCGCCCGGCGCACATTCGGGACAGCGCGGTGCCCACGGCGGAAGTCCTTGAAGGCTCGGTGCCGGTTGTCTATGTGGCAGGGACGTGCATGAACGCTGGCAAGACCGTGGCCGCGACCGAGCTGGTGCGCGGGCTCGCACGGAGCGGCGTGAAGGTCGCCGCCGCCAAGCTGACCGGCGTGTCCCTGATGCGGGACACCCTGGCGATGCAGGACGCCGGAGCGGCCGTGGCGTTGACGTTCAACGATGCCGGCGCGGCGAGCACGCGGGCCGGCATGACCGTGCCCGTAGCGAAGGGGATATTCAACCGGCTCATGAAATCCGCGCGCCCGGACGTCATTGTCGCCGAGCTGGGAGATGGCATCCTGGGCGAGTACGGCGTGCAGGATATTCTCCGCGATCCGGACCTGTCGCGGCTCGGTGCTGCGTGGGTGATGGCGGCGCCCGATCCGGTCGGGTGTTGGGGAGCCGACCAGCTCATGCGTCACACCTTCGGCCTCTCCATTACCGCGCTCACTGGTCCGGCGACGGACAATGAGGTCGGCCGCGACTACATCCGGGCCTCCCTCGGCATACCGGCCCACAATGCGCTGCGCGACCCCGATGGCCTGCTCGGCGTCGTGCGGGCTGCCCTGGAGGCGAGGTGAGAGTGGCCGTCATCGGGGCGGCCGGTTACGTCGGCGGTGAGCTGCTCCGCATCCTGTTGCAGCATCCGGAGGTGAGCGAGCTCGTCGCGACGAGCCGAAGCCAGGCCGGTGAGCCAATCGCCGACATCCATCCGGCACTCG
Organism: uncultured Gemmatimonadales bacterium; assembly: GCA_963817575.1. Taxonomy (GTDB): domain Bacteria; phylum Gemmatimonadota; class Gemmatimonadetes; order Gemmatimonadales; family GWC2-71-9; genus DASTCF01. The sequence continues at coordinate 502,403 of CAWFOY010000007.1, read as the reverse complement.
CGAGCCTCACCGACGCGCGGTTCAGCGGGCTCGGGGCCGGAGAGGCCACCCGGCACCGGGATGTCGTATTTCTCGCGCTCGAGCATGGGGAATCCGCCAGGGTGGCGTCTGAGGTATTCGAGGCCGCGCCCGGATTGGTCGTGGACCTGGCCGCCGACTTCAGGGTGCGCGACCTCCGGCTCTACGAGCGGTTCTATGGGGCGCATGCCGCACCGGAGTTCGTGGCCCGCTTCACCTACGCGCTCGCGGACGTGATGGGGCAAAGGCTCGCCGGTGCGACTGCGCTCGCGGCGCCGGGCTGCTTCGCAACCGCCGCGCAACTGGCGCTCCATCCGCTGGCGACCCTTGGCGTGACCGGAATCCCGGCGCTCTTCGCGGTGACCGGGTCGAGCGGTGCGGGCGTTCACCCGAAGGCCACGACCCACCACCCGACCAGAGCGCATAATCTCTTCGCCTACTCAGTCCTGGGCCATCGTCACGAGGCCGAAGTCCTGCAAGCCTGGCGGGAGTGGACCGGTCGGACCGATGCGGTCGCCCGCCTCATGACGCACTCCGGTCCATTTGTGCGCGGAATCCACCTCACGTTGCACGCCACGGTATCCGCCGCCGCGGCCGGCGAGGTGGCCGATCGGTACGCCGCGACCTACCGCGGCCGGCCGTTCGTCCGCGTGCTCGCCCAGCCCCCTGAACTCACCCACGTCGTGGGCACCAATGAGGCGCATCTCCACGCCGCGGGCGACGCCACCACTGGAGAGGTGCAGGTCATGGTCGTGCTCGACAATCTCATCAAGGGCGCCGGCGGCCAGGCGGTCCAGGCGATGAACCTCGCACTCGGGCTCGACGAGCGGGCGGGGCTCCGGCTGACGGGCGCATTCCCATGCTGAAGGCCGAGCAGCGGGCATCGAAAAACGCTGGCGGGTCGGCCCTGCTGCCGGTCTATGCCCAGATGCCGGTGCGACCGGTGTCGGGCCGCGGCTCCTGGCTGGTCGACGAGGACGGGCTTGAATGGCTGGACGCCTACGGCGGGCATGCCGTCGCCGCGACCGGCCACAGCCATCCGCGCGTCGTGCAGGCGATCGCGGATCAGGCCGCGCGCCTGCTCTTCTACTCCACCGCTGTCCCACATCCCAACCGGGAACGGCTGGCCGTCCGGCTGGCGGAGCTGTGTCCCGACCCACTCGACCGGGTGTTTTTCTGCAATTCGGGGGCGGAGGCCAATGAAAACGCCCTGCACCTGGCACGCCGCAGGACCGGGCGGATCGCGGTCGCCTCGGTGACCGGAGGATGGCACGGGCGGACGGCCGCCACCCTCGCGTGCTGCGATGGCCCCGGCTATGAGGCAACCGCCCGTCGGGCCGGCATCGAGCTCTCGCGCCGCGTGGCGTTCAACGATCTGACGTCTCTCGATGGCGTGCTCGATGAGTCCATCGCGGCGCTGATCGTGGAGCCAGTGCAGGGCATGGCTGGCGCGAGGGATTGCAGCGCTGAGTTCCTCCACGCCGCCCGGCGGATCTGCGCCGAGCGCGGCATCGCCCTCATCTTCGACGAAATCCAGTGCGGAGTCGGCCGGACCGGCTCCTTCACCGCCGCCGAGTCCTTCGGGGTCACGCCTGATCTCCTGACCCTGGCGAAGGGTCTCGCCTCGGGAATTCCGATCGGCGCTGTCCTCGCGACACAGGCCGTGACTGAAGGCATCGCGGTGGGCGATCTTGGCAGCACGTTCGGCGGCGGACCGGTCCCCTGTGCCGCGGCATTGGCAACACTCGATGTTCTCGCCGACGAGCAGCTGCCGGCCAATGCCCGCCGGGTCGGCGCCCACCTCACGGCGGGTGCGCTCGCCCTCGGTGCCCGGAGGGTCTGGGGCCGTGGGCTGCTGTTGGGATTCGATTTCGGCCGGAGCGCCAGGGAGATCCAATCGGCGCTCTTCGCCCACCGGATCCTGACCGGCACCTCTGCCGATCCGAACGTCCTGCGCCTGCTGCCACCGCTCTCGTTCTCGATCACGGAGGCCGATCGCCTCCTGGGCGGATTGCGCGAGGTGCTGGCGTGACCAAGCGCGATTTTCTCGCAGTGGAGGATTGGTCGCCCGGCGAAATCGAGGCACTCTTCCAGCTGGCGGCCCGCGTGAAACGGGGTGAGGTAAAGGGAGGTCTGGAGCGGAAGATCCTGGCGATGGTGTTCCTCGATCCGAGCCTCCGCACCCGCACCAGTTTCGAGGCCGCGATGTTTCTTCACGGCGGGCACGCCGTGGTGCTGGAACCTGGGAAGGGCAGCTGGGCGCTCGAGACCGAGGACGGCGTGGTCATGGACCAGGATTCGGTCGAGCACGTGACAGAGGCCGCGCGGGTGCTCGGGCGCTACGCCGATGCCATCGCGGTCCGCGCCTTTCCCCGCGGCGCGGAATGGGCCACTGCCAGAAAGGACGCGGTGATCCGGAAGTTTGCGCAGCACTGCGAGCGGCCGGTGATCAACCTGGAATCATCCCGGCGCCATCCGTGCCAGGAACTTGCCGACGCGTTCACTCTGCGCGAACGGCTCGGGGAGACTCACCGGAAGCGCTTCGTGCTCACTTGGGCGTGGCACCCGAAGGCGCTGCCTACGGCGGTGCCGGTGAGCGCCGCCCTCGCCGCCGCCCGGATGGGGATGGATGTCACCATCGCGGCGCCCGAGGGGTGCGATCTGGACCCGGAAGACCTGCAGATGATCCAGGCCATGGCACGGGACGCCGGTGGCCGCCCTGTGACCATCGAGCACGATCAGGACGCGGCGATGTCGGGGGCGGATGCCGTGTATGCCAAGTCGTGGGGGCCGGTGCCGCTGTATGGGCGGCCGGAACAGCAGCGCTCCTACTTCGCCCGGCACCGGGGCTGGCGCCTCACCGCGGACCGGGTTCGTGCGACGCGGAACGGCAGGGCGATCGTCATGCACTGCCTGCCGGTCCGCCGCAACGTGGAGATCGACGACGCGGTCCTCGATGGGCCCAATGCCGTCGTGGTGGATGAAGCGGAGAATCGCCTGCACGTGCAGCGGGCGCTTCTGCTCGCATTGCTCGGCAACGGGGCGTGAGTCTCTGAGGAGTTCAACATTGTCGATCGACACTTCGAAGGGCATCGCCGGCCTCAAGGGGGCCTTGCGGTACGTCCGCGCCTATCGCGACCAGGTCTTCGTGGTGAAACTGGGCGGCGAAGTGCTTGCGGACCTCGAGGCACTGGATGGAGTGGCCGCCCAGGTTTCGCTGCTCTCCAGTCTCGGCATCCGTCTCGTGGTGGTCCATGGCGGGGGGCCGCAGGCGACCGCCCTGAGCCGGCGGCTGGGGCATGAGCCGCGGATGATCGCCGGGCGCCGGGTGACTGACGACGAGGCGCTGGGCGTCGCCAAGATGGTCTACGCCGGGCAGCTCAACGTGGATCTCCTCGCCGCGTTGCGCGAGCACCATGTGCAGGGGGTCGGATTGAGCGGAGTAGATGCCGACCTGCTCACGGCGCACCGCCGTCCTCCGGTCCAGACGGTGGACGACTCGGGCGCTTCGATCACGCTCGATTTCGGGCACGTCGGCGACATCGACCGCGTGGATCCTCGCGTGCTGGTCACCCTTCTCGATGCACGGTTCGTCCCGGTCGTGGCCAGCTTGGCGGGCGACGACGACGGGCGCGTCTATAACGTGAACGCGGACACCGTTGCCGAGGCGCTGGCGGTGGCGCTTCGGGCGCAGAAGCTCATCTTCCTCACCGGGGCGCCCGGAGTGTTGCGGGATCGGAACGATCCCACGAGTCTCGTCGCATTCGCCGACCCCGATGACCTGGCCGGCCTGATGTCCAACGGGGCGATTGCCGGCGGGATGCGGCCCAAGGTCGAGGCCTGCATTCGGGCGGCGACGGGCGGCGTCGAGCGCACCCACATCATCGACGGTCGTGCTCCCGACGCGATCCTCCTCGAAGTCTTCACCGGTGCCGGCTGCGGCACGATGATTGTGGGACGAAAGGAAAAGGCGACCTACCTTGGCGTCGACCTGGCCGACTGAAATCCTGCTGCTGCGGGACCTGGTCGCGATCCCTTCGGTCAGCGGGGATGAGGAGCGCGTGGCACGGCTCGTGGAGGAGACCGTGCGGGGATGGGGGCTCCCTGTCACCCGCGACGAGACCGGCGTGCGCCTGCGAATCGCGGGGCAGAAGGCCGGCCCGACGCTGGCGTTCGTGTCACACCTCGACGTCGTCCCGCCCGGTGCGGGGTGGACGCGCGACCCGTTCACGCCGGTCATCGAGGGCACCACGCTCCATGGGCGTGGCGCGGGCGATGCCAAGGCGTCGGTCGCCGCCATGCTCGTCTCCGCGATGGACGTGGCGCGGGAGGGCGGGCCGGCACGCGGCGACCTTCTCCTGCTCCTCGGATTCGGCGAGGAGACGCGCAACACAAGCATGCCGGACCTCGTCGCCCGCGCCGGGCCGGTGGACGCGGCCGTGGTCGGGGAGCCGACGAATCTCGACTTCGCCGTCGCCCAGCGGGGATTGATGATGGTTGATCTCGTCGCGCACGGGGACCAGCGCCACGCCGGCAGGGTGAGCGAAGACGGTCCGTTCACCAATGCGCTCGTACTGCTGAGCCGGGATCTGGTGAAACTCGAGGGGCTCTTCCGCGACCGGCCACACCTCCTGCTGGGCCATCCGACCGTCACCCCGACGATGGTCGAAGCAGGGGTGAGCCGCAATGTCACGCCACCGCGCGCCCGGGCGATTCTCGACGTCCGAAGCACGCCGGCGTGGACGCATGCCGAGCTTGCCGAGGCACTCACCCAGGCGCTGGAATGCGAGGTGCTCGTGACGTCGGATCGGCTCGTGCCCTGTGAGACGAGGGCGGACTCCCGGCTTCTCACGGCCGCCAGCCGGGTCCGGCCCCAGGCCCGGCACTACGGCAGCCCGACCTGCTCCGACTGGGTATTCCTCCGCGAGCTCGACGGGTTAAAGTGCGGTCCGGGGACGAGCAGCCGCTCGCACACGCCGGATGAATGCGTGGACCTGCGCGAGGTGACGGCCGCGCGCCGCTTCTACGCGGATCTCGCCCGGACGTACCTGCAATGAGCCGCCGCCGCCGCCGCCCGAGGACGCTCTGGTCGTCCGGGGAAATCGACCCGCGAATGCTGACATACACGATCGGCGAGGACCGGGGATGGGACCTGCGTCTGCTGCCGTGGGACGTGTACGGAAGTCTCGGGCACGTCGAAGGGCTCCGGGCCTCGCGGCTGCTTTCCACCCGCGCGCACCTGCGCCTGCGGGCCGGACTGCGCGCCGCCCTCCGTGCGATCGAGGACGGCAAACTCACCATCGACCTCGTCCACGAGGACGCGCATACCGCTGTCGAGGACTGGCTCACGCGCCGCCACGGGATATCCGGGGAACAAGTGCACACCGGCCGATCCCGGAACGATCAGGTCGCCGTGGACATCCGCCTGTACCTCAAGGAGATGCTGCTCGAGCTGCACGCGATCGGCGCGGACCTGATCGAGGCGCTCGGTCGCCTCGCTGCCCAGCACGCCACCGTGCTCTGGCCCGGCTACACCCACACCCGCCGCGCCATGCCCTCGAGCGTCGGGCTGTGGGCTGCCGCTTACGGGGAAAGCCTGCTGGACACGCTCGAATCCCTGCCTGCGCTGTGGGTGCGGGTGGACCGCTGCCCGCTGGGAAGCGCGGCCGGGTACGGTGTGCCGCTCGCCCTGAACCGGGAGGCCACGGCTCGGGCGCTTGGCTTCGGCGCCGTCGAGCACAACGTGGCCGCCGTGCAGCTCGGAAGGGGAAAGCTCGAAGCTGCCGTCCTTGCTTGGTGCAGGGAGCTGGGCCATGATCTCGGCCGACTGAGCGCGGACGTCATCCTGTTCAGCGCGGAGGAGTACGGTTATTTGACCCTGCCGGCGGCGCTCTCCACGGGGTCCAGCATCATGCCCCACAAGCGGAATCCCGACCTGTTTGAGCTGACGCGGGCGCGGTCGGCCGCAGTCGCGGGCGATCACGCGGCCGTGATGCATTTGGCGGGTGGGCTGCCAGGAGGCTACCACCGGGATTTCCAGCTCCTCAAGGAGCCGCTCATCCGCGGGACCACGCGAACGCTGGAGATGCTCGAGATGATGGTGGTGGCCGTGCCGTCGATCGGCATCAATCGTGAGCGGTGCGCCGCCGCGATCCACAACGGGACCCTCGCCACGGATGAGGTGATGCGGCGCGTCGAAGGCGGCACACCGTTCCGCCGCGCCTACCGCGAAGTCGCCGATGAGCTGGCGCGAGGTGCGGTATTCCCGCCTCCCTCGAAGCAGGAGATCCTGGCCAGACGCCGGTCGACAGGCGGGCTCGGCAATCTTGGCCTGGCGCATCTCCGGGGCCGTCTGCGGGCCTCCCGGGCCTGGGCAATCAGGGAGCGCCGCCGGTTCGAATCCGCCCTCCGTCGTCTCGCGGGCCCGCCCCCCGGGAAGAAGCCGTGACCGGCGATCGGCGCCAGCGGCACCTCAAGATTCTGGAGCTGATCAGCACTCGCTCCATCCGGACCCAGGAGGAGCTGGCCGACGCGCTGGCACAGGAAGGTTGGGAGGTGACCCAGTCCTCCGTCAGCCGCGACATTTCCGCGCTGCACCTCGTGAAAGTGGACGGCGCCTATCGCCGCCCGGTGGTGGTCGGCCTGCCGAGTGACGATCCCGACCAGCGGCGGATCGCGGAAGGGCTGATCGGCGTGGAGCCTGCGGGAGATTCGCTTATCGTGCTCCGGACGCCACCTGGCGAAGCGAACCGGGTTGGTGCGGCGCTGGATCGCCTGGCCTGGGCGGAAGTGGTGGGGACGCTTGCCGGCGACGATACGATCTTCATTGCCGTGCGGGACGCGGTGGCCCAGCGCTCGGTGATGCGCGAGCTGCGGAAACTGGCGGCGCTTCGATGAGGTGCCTCGGGTGAGGTGAGCTTCCCCCGTTCGTCTTACTGCTGCTCTCCGTCTTCCTTTCTCATTTCTCCGGTTCCTTTCCGTACCGCACCGCCGTCATCTCCGCCAGGATTTCAAGCGCTGTTTCCGCCGGCCCCCTGCCGCCCAGGTCGAGACCGATCGGCCCGTGGAGGCGCGCGAGCTCCGCGTCCGTGAGGCCGGCCTCACGGAGGCGCTGTCGGCGTGCATCCTGCGTCTTCCGGGAGCCCAGCGCACCGACGTACGCCGCGGGCGAGCGAAGTGCCAGCAGCAGTGCCGGATCATCGAACTTGGGGTCGTGCGTCAGCACGCAGACATACGTGGCGGAATCAAGCCCGATTCGAGCGAACGCCTCCGCCGGCCATCCGTGCACGAGGTCATCGGCATCCGGGAAGCGTTCCCGGGTGAGGAAGGCAGGCCGCCCGTCGACCACGAGGGTCTGATATCCCAGCGTGCGGGCCATCGGAACCAGCGCCGCGGCGAGGTGCACACCGCCGACGATGACCAGTCGCGGCGGACGGGGGAACACCTCGAGAAAGACCGGAACCTCGCCGGCGGGGAACGGGACCCGCACCGTACGTGAACGCTGCTGGCGGAGCGCTTCCAGTGCGGCGGCAACGAGCGGGGACTCCGGACTGCCCGCGTCTTCACGGACGACACTCGGCCTGCCGAGATCCGCGCCTTCCAGCGGGGACGCCACCACGACCCCGCCGGGACCGCTCGCTGCCGCGACCACCGCGTCGGGAACAGCAGGCTGGACGAGCACCTCGAGGGTACCCCCGCACGCGAGTCCTACCTCCCAGGCGCGCTCGTCGGTCACGCCGTACCGGACCAATCGCGGCGTGCCCCGGGTCAGGGCGGCAACGATTTCCTCCGCCACGGCCGCCTCCACGCAGCCACCGGAGACCGAACCTGCGACGCTCCCATCCGCTGTGGCTAGCAGGCAAGCCCCCTCCGGTCTCGGAGCCGATCCCCACACTGACGTGACCACGCCGCGCCCGACGGGCCCGCGGGCGCGAAGGCGGTCGAAATCGGCGAGCAGGTCACGCATCGGCGGCGGTCAGCGGTTGCGTCCGTAGCGCTCGTGGCTGGAGACCCAGTCGGAGGAAGAGATCGCCGAGGCGAGGGAGATTTCGCCCGCGAGCACGACACCGGCGATGATCTCGGCGAGCTTGTTGACCTTCCCCTTGCCGCGGCAGCCCAGCATCTCGAGGCACTCGCTCTGGGTGGGAAGGCCGGTTCCGCCGCCGTGGGTTGCGACGATGAGCGAGGGAATGGTGATGGACAGGTACATGTCGCGGTCCGGGGTGAGCTCGGCGTAGAGGATGGCCGCCGACGACTCCGCCACATTGGCGACGTCCTGGCCCGTGGCAATGAACATCGCGGTGATACCGTTGGCGGAGTGGGCGCCGTTGTTGTTGGCGCCGCTCAGGAAGGCGCCGACATTCGCCACGCCGTGATGATACACGAGGCTCTCGGGCTCCACCCGCATCTGCTGGATCAGCACGTCGCGCGGGACCGTCACTTCAGCCGTGACGCGTTTGCCCCTCGTCCGCATGATGTTGATCTGGGACGCCTTCTTGTCGGTGGCGAAGTTCGATTCGAGGTAGAAGTGCTTGATGCCGGCGTAGTTGTCCAGGATCCAGCTGCACGCGGCGAATGTCGCGCGGCCGACCATGTTCTGGCCCGCCGCATCCCCGGTCGTGTAGTTGAACCGAAGGAAGACGAACTTGTTGGCTAGGTAAGGGTCGATATACTGCAGCCGAGCGACACTCGAGGTGGCTTCCGCCTCTTCCCGGATCTTCGTCGTGTTCTCCCCGACCCAGCGAACAAATTCCCGGCACGCGCGCGCGTCTTCGAATACGAACACGGGCGCCCGCTGCATCGCATCGCCCACGATCGTGCACCGGGCCCCACCCGACAGGTTCACCACCTTCATGCCCCGGTTGTAGGACGCGACCAGCGTTCCCTCCGACGTGGCCAGCGGCACGAAGAAGTCCCCCTGCGCGTGTTCGCCGTGAATGGTGAGCGGCCCCGCGATGCCGAGCGGAATCTGGGCGACACCCGTGAAGTGCTCGCAGTTGCCCTGGACCTTGTGGGCATCGAAGGAATACCGGGTCACGTGGTCGAGCGTCGCGCCGGTCTGGCTCCGGATAAAATCCTGTCGCGCCCGGATCGCGGCCTCCCCGTAATCGTCCTTGGCATCCCGGGGGATCCGGAGCAGCTGTTCGGTCTCCTCCTGGATCGAATCCTCCACATCGAAGCTCAGCTTCCCGAACGGCCGGGTGCGAACCGCGATGTCGACCGTGTGCTTGCCCGGGGCGAGGTGCGGGGACTGGACGACCAGCGTCAGGATCGCACCGAGGGGAAACTCGATCGGTGCGTCCGGCTGGACGGCGCTGCTCTGGATGATCCGGCTGTCGCCCAGATGAATCGCGACTGCGTCGCGCGGGATTGAGGTGTTGTCGATTGTGACGCTAAGGAGCTCGGTGACTTCGGCGTTGCTCAACCGGTTCTTGATGGCGAACCTCACCCCATGCTCGACATTGGTCAGGCTGCCGAGGGTGTAGAGCTTCTTGAGCAGGAGGGTCGGGATGAACATCGGGCGGTCTCCACGGCGCGCAGGAGCGGGGAACGGTGATCGCGTATGTAGTTATCTACCACGGAATTGCGGCAGCCGCCAGCGGAACCGGAACCGTGCGGCGGCCCGCGACGCACGCCGGATTGCCGCAATGCGGCATCCGGCCTTGACTTTTTGCCGCAATGCGGTATTTTCCCGCCATGACCCAGGAGGCAGGGATGGCCCGGCTGGTCAAGCGGTATGGCGGCGGCAGCCGCAAGCTCTACGACACGGAGGAGAGCCGGTATGTCTCGCTTGACGAGCTTGCCGGGTGGGTCCGCGGCGGGCAGGAGGTGCGCGTCGTCGAAAGCGCCGGTGGAGAGGACGTCACGCGGCAGGTCCTTGCCCAGGTGATCCTCGAGGGAGAGAAACGTGGGGTCGCCTTCCTTTCCGCCGACTTGCTGCACGCGGTAATCCGCCGCGGCGAGGCCGCTGTGGTGGCGCGGGTCGAGCAGTTGCAGCACGGCGTGGACCGGCTCGTGCGCAGCTCGATCGAACACATCGGGCCGGTGCGTGAAGCCCGGTCGGAGGTCGACGCCCTGCGGGACGGCATTGCCAGTCTCGAGCGGTCTCTGGCCGAGCTCGAACGGACGACGGTCGGCCGGAAGCGGGCATCGAGAGGTGCCCGGCAGGTGAAGGGCAAGCGGACGGCCCACCGCCGCCGCGGATAGGCGCCAGCGGCCAGGCCGGCCGCAGCGCACAGTAGGTCACCCCGGGCCGCGCGGCGGTCCGTACTAAGGAGGAAGTTATGCCACGCACTACCAGGAAGGCCCCGGTGCTCACCGTGAGGGAGAATGCCCAGCACATCTGGCTCGCCGGTCTCGGCGCGCTGGCCACGGCGGGCGAAGAGGGCGGGCGGCTCTTCGAGCAGCTCGTGAAGAAGGGCTCGCACGTCGAGAAGATGAACAAGGCGCGCCTGGCGAACGTGCTGGAGAAGGCTCAGGGCAGGGCGCGCGCGCTACGCGGTGATGCCGAGACGGCGGTTGAGCGGCTCGCCGCCCCCATCGATCGCGGGGTCTCGACGGCCCTCAACAAGCTCGGCGTGCCGACGCGCAAGGAGATCATGGCCCTCACCCGTCGGGTCGAGGAGTTGACTCGCACGGTGGAGCAGAAGAAGGCCAAGGCGCGGACCCGCGCCCGGCGCGTCGCGAAGTAGCCCGGCTCGCCGGAAGAGTTGCCATGCCTCCCCGGGCACGGCAGAAACTGAAGCCCCGCCGCCGGATCGGCCTCGCGCTGGCCGGCGGTGGCCCGGAGGGCGCCGTCTACGAGATCGGCGCGCTCCGGGCCCTGGATGAAGCACTGGACGGGCTCAATCTGCAGGACGCCGACATCTACGTCGGGGTCAGCGCTGGCGCGTTCATCGCGGCCTCGCTCGCCAACGACATCACGACGGTGCAGCTCGTCCGGGCGCTCGTGAAGCACGAGCCCGGCGAGCATCCGTTTGTCCCGCAGACGTTCTTTACACCCAATTACCGCGAATGGGCCCGCCGCAGCCTCATGCTGCCGAGGCTGTTCGCCGACGCAATGCTGGAATTCCGCCGGGGCCCTGAGGAACAGACGCTCTTCGAGTCGCTGACCCGCCTCACCCGGGCGCTACCCATCGGCCTCTTCGATAACAAGCCGATCCAGCGCTATCTCGAGCGCACCTTCACCATCAAGGGTCGCACGGACGATTTCCGGAAGCTGCGGCACAAGCTCATTGTCGTCGCAGCCGATCTGGACAGTGGCCGTCCCATCCTGTTCGGTGGCGAAGGATGGGATCAGGTCCCCATCTCGGTCGCGGTGCAGGCCAGCACCGCGGTGCCCGGGTTCTACCCGCCGGTGGAAGTCGAAGGGCGCAGCTGCGTGGATGGCATCCTGCTGAAGACGTTGCACGCCTCCGTGGCCCTGGATACGGGCCTGGACCTGCTCATCTGCGTCAACCCGATGGTGCCGGCCGATATCCGCGGCGCGGTGAGCGATGGCCGGCTGCGCGAAGGGGCGCTCCTTCGGAAAGGGCTCCCGACGGTGCTCAGTCAGACCATCCGCACTCTGATACACTCGCGTCTCGAGGTCGGGATGGCGGCCTATCGCACGCGGTATCCGGATTCCGAGGTGCTGCTCTTCCAGCCTGAGCGGGACGAGTTCGACCTCTTCTTCAGCAACATCTTCAGCTTCCGGTCGCGTCGCCGGGTGGTCGAGCAGGCCTATCAGGCGACCCGGCGCGATCTGTGGGCCCGGCGTCATGAGCTGAAGCCGCAGCTTGCGCGGCACGGCATCACGCTCCGCGAGGATCTCCTCTCGGCGCCGCGCGACGTCTGGATGAGCGTGGGATTGGACCATTACAGCGAGCGCGATCCGGTCACCAGCGAGTTCGAGGCCGCGCTGGGCCGGCTGGAGGTGGCGGTTACCGGCGAGTACCCGCTGCCACTGCCCAGCTTACCGCGGCGGTAGCGGGCGCTCCGCCAGCCGCCAGAGGAAGGCACCCTGGCGTTCATTCCACTGCTTCCGAGGGACCCCCCGCACGCCGTAGGGCGGTTTCCGGAAGCGCCGAGCCAGTGAGAGGAGCGGCCATCCCAGCGGCAAGTAGAAGCCGATGAGATCCCAGTCGCGAAGCACCCGGTGGAGCGCGTTGCGCGCCGGCGGCCGATAGAAATCCCGCTCCTTCCGCAGGAAGGCCACTGGCCAGCCCGTCGGCAGAATCCAGCGCAACCTCCCCCAGCCGGCCTTGAGTGACTTCCACAGACCCGCCCCGTCGTACGGGTGCCGGCCGTGGATCGCCACCAGCTCGTCCAGCTCCTGCTGCATGTCCTGCCGGATATGCTCCGCCACCCGCTGAAGGACTTCCCGATCCGGCTGCGCGAGGTCGTCGAGCCCGCTCGCCCGCATCCGCGCCGCAATGTCCAGCGGCGCTCCGATGACAAATATCGTCCGCGCCGGGAACGCCAGGTACCAGATCCAGGGAAAGATGATGGCCAGGATACCGGCCGGGAGGGGGAGAAATGGCACGGCGAAGGCGCGCTGCATTAGCCGGTCGAGCGGCGGGAAAACGTAGCCATACGGATTGATCCACTCCGCATTGACCATGTACAGCGGATAGACCGGAATGCCGTGCCTCGCGGCGAGCACCACGAAGCTCGTGCTGAAGCGCTGCAGCTGGTAGCGCCGGTTGAAACCCTTGCCGATCCCCGGCACGCCCTCGGGGAAATACAGGATCCGGTCCCCGCGGGCGAGCAGCCGGTCGAAGTTGTCGAAGAGCATGTCGACGCCGCCGCCGCGCCGCCAGAAATTGTCGATCCCGAACGGCCGCATCCACCAGGTGTAGGACAACTCCTTCTCATAGACCGTCCGGAGCTTGCGCGCGGGGTCGTAACCGTCGAGGCGCCAGAGCTCGGCGTCGAAGATGATTGCGTCGTAGGGGAAAGCGTTGCCGCTGTGGTTGGCGGCGAGAATGACGGGGCCGGCCGCCGGCAGGTGCTCCAGGCCGAAGATGACGGGGCGGAAATAATGGTGCAGAATCGGCTCGAGGACGTCCTCGAGCATGGCGCGCGAGAACTTTGGATCGAACGGCTCGTAGGTCTCCGGGATGTCGGCAGGCGTAAGCGGCGCGGGTTCGCGCACGTTCAGGCTCCGCGGCGGACGGCCAGGACCAGCGCGATCACGAAGAACGGCACCCAGAGCGGCCATGCATGAGTACCGGCGAAGGCCATGATGATGGCGCCGGCCACGAGGGAGAAGCCCGCGATGAGCGTGCCGCGGAGCCCTGCGAACGGGTTCTCGGTGCTCCGCTTGGTGGTCTTTTCGAGCACCCGGAGGCCCTCGGTGACGAGCAGCGGCATCTTCACCATCGCGTCGACCAGGTCGGGCGCCCCTCGCAGTCCCTCCTGCACCAGCCGCACCGGGCTGAACTGCTGAATGAAAACCCGCCGCACGTGGCGTTTGGAGACCTCTGCCACATCGAATCCCGGCAGCAGGAGCTGGCCAACCCCTTCGAACGTGATCAGCGCCTTGACCATCAGCACCATCTCCACCGGAAAGAACATGCGGTACTCGGCTCCGCGAGTCACCGACTCCATGATCAGTTGGCCGAGCGAGAACGTGTCGAAGTTGGCGCTCCGGCGCCACCGGCTCGAGATCTCCGCGACGTCGCGCCGGAAGCCGGACGGATCGCCACCGCGTCCCGGATCGGCGGCGGCAGACAGGTAGCGTGCCGCGTTCTCGGAGTCGCCCATCACGAGCGAGTAGTAGTAGTAGAGCAGCGTGCGTCGCAGCTCGTCGTGGAGGCGGCCGACCATGCCGAGATCGATGAACCCGGCCTTCGGGCCGGGGAGCACAAGCAGGTTGCCGGGGTGGAGGTCCGCGTGGAAGAATCCGTCCCGGTAGATCATCCGGATGATGGCCTCCGCGCCGAGGTCCACGAGTCGCTCACGCTCGGCGAGCGGCATGGCCTGCACGCGAGGCGTGTCGGGGCGATGCCCGTCGAAGAACTCCATCGTCAGCACGCGCGGCCCGCTGTATTCCCGGTAAATCTTCGGGAAGACGATGCCGGGCTCATCCCGGAAATTGGCTGCGAAAGTCTCCGCGTTGTCTGCCTCGCGGCGGAGGTCGACCTCACGGAGCGTGTACTCGGTGAATTCCCGGATGATTCGCTTGGGGCCGTACCGCGGGAACGCGATTTCCAGCAGCGAACCTGCCAGGCCCAGGAGTTTCGCATCCCGCCGCAAAACCGCCGGGATCCCGGGCTTCACCGCCTTCACGATGACCTTGTCGCCGCTAACGGTGGTGGCACGATGGGCCTGCCCGATCGAAGCGGACCCGAGCGGCACCTCGTCGATCTCGGCGAACATCTCCTCCAGCGGGCGCCCCAGGTCGCGGGCGATGAGCTCGCAAAAGACAGGGTACGGGACGGCAGGTAACGTGCTGAGCAGATGCTTCAACTCCTCGGTCACCGATTTGGGGAGGATGTCCTCCCGGAGGCTCAGGATCTGCCCCAGCTTGATATAAGTGGGGCCGAGCCGCTCGAGGCGTCGGCGGAGCTGCACGGGAAACGGCTGGTCCCGGAGCCCGCGGTCGAGGAACGGTCGGGTGCATGCGTTGAGCAGGCGCTCGAGGAAGAAGAGGGCGCCGCGACCGGTTCCATCGCGCCGTTTGATTTCGACATCGGCGGAGAGTGCCCCGAAGATCAGGCCGAACAGGTGTCGGTGGGTCGTCAGGAAGCGGCGGAAGAGCCCCTGCCGGGGAAGCGAATGGTACACCCCGAATGCCGAAACCGATTCGGGCTGGGGCGAGGAGCGCGCGGGGGCGCCGGTCTCAGGGGAAGTCGCGCTGGGGCGGGGCATCACGGGGTAATAACCGGCCCGAAGCACGCGGGGTCAAGGGGAGTGCGCGTCCGGGAGCGTACGGGCGTATGCCGGAAAGCGAAATCGCATTTCGGGGCCGAGGAGCCCCCCGTGTCCGAGGCCCGCCAGCGCTTCGGCCGTGAGTCGCTCTCCGGTCATGAGTCGGGGCAGAATCAGGTCGACCGCCGTGGCCATGCCGAGCACGCCGCACTGCGGGATCCCCAGCAGCTGCGACTCTCCCAGGCGGCCGAGCCAGACCATCGAGCCAGGGTGTGCCGGCACGCCGCGGCGGAAGACCTCGCCGCCGAGTGCACTGAGTGCCGCGAAGAACGGCGCGAGCGGATTGCCCGCCGATACGCCCCCGATCAGCAGGACCGGCACCTTCCGACCGAGGCTCAACTCAGTGAGGGCGGTGTAGGCGAGCGCCTGCGCGGCAGCCGGATCCGGCGCGGCACAGTCGGCGAATCCGACGAACGGGCCGTCGAGCGCCTCGGCCCGCAGCCGGGCCGCGGCCTCGAACCGTGTCCGCGCTTCCGGCGTGAGGGGCTCAGCCGCGACAGCCGCGACCCCCACTTGCGCGTAGCCCCGCACCTCGATGACGGGCCCGCCCTCCCGGGCCAGGAACTCCGCTTCCTCGACGGTTCGCGCCTCCACCACGTGGGGCGCGACCTTGGCGCTCGCCACGACCTCACCCGCCTCGACTGCCTGCCCGTCGAGACGGGAGAACAGCTCCAGCGGATCGAGGGAGTTGATCCGTGCCAGCGGCTCCACGGCCACGCGGAGCACGCCTCGTTGAGCTGCAACCATGTCCACGCGGCTCTGTCGCGCGTCGCGCACGGCGACCCCTCTGCCCGCCACCGCCGCGGCGAGGCGCCGCGCGGCATCGTCCTCGTGCAGCTCGTCGGAGCCGATCCAGACGATGGACACCGGAGCGGTGATGAGACGCTCCCGGACGGCGGCGAGCAGCGCCTCCGAAGCGGAAAAGTCGAGACGCGTGCCCTTCGGCAAGAGACCGGACGGCAGGCTCACAGCGCCGAGCAGCACCGCGCCGTCCAGCCGCGCCGCGGTCAGCTCAAGCAGCTGATCCGGGAGCAGGCGAACGGCGCCGGAGGGCCCGAGCGTCGCGAAACGGTCGGCGACGTTGTCCCAGAAGCGGCTGGTGAAATGGCGCAGGGTTTCCTCGACGAGGCCGCGACCCAGCCTCGCGATCACCCCGTGGGTCGTGACGGCAGACCGCCACGCGAGGCGCGTCTGCCCGCCGTCAAGTGCGTCCAGGTGCACGGTGGTGTTGACCTCGAGGGTGGATCCAGGCGCGGTGCCGTGCGCTCGCCACCGCACGGACGCGGGAGGCGCGAGGTCGTGCAGCTCGATGTCCAGCGCGACGTGAATCCGGAAGACCCCTGCGCCGATCGCGCAGGTGGCCGCATACCGGCCGGGCGCGACGATGCGGAAGTCACGGGCGTCCGGGGTGCAGGTCGCGAGTGTCTGGGGGTCGACGAGGTGCCGCCAGACCGTCTCGCGCGGCAGCGCCAGGGTCGGCGTGCCGGAGAACTCGAGTTGCATCAGGAGGACCGCGGCAGGCGGGTCAGGTCGGCAGGAGTATCCACGTCGGGATTGGCACCGTCCACGTCGACGTACGTCACGAGCTCCGGCGCCTGCGCCAGGGCGGCGCCGAGCCCGTGATCGCCAGTCAAACCGTCGGCGAGGCCCCACACGTCCCGGTCGAGCAGGATCGGGTGGCCCGGCTCCGCCGGGTTCGCCTCATACCGAGGGCGGACGACCGGACCGCCCGCGAGATTCCACGCGGCGAGCACATCTTCGGCGGCCGCAATCGGCACCGCCGGCTGATCCGCGAGGAACACCAGGGCTCCGTCCGGAGCCGGGTCGAGCATCGCAAGGGCGCCGAGCCCGAGCCTGAGCGAATGCGACAGCCCTTCCGCCGGATCAGAATTCAGCACAAGCCGGAATCCCGCCTGCCGGGCCAGGTCGGTGACCCGATCGTCCCCGGAGCGGACCACCGCCAGCGCGCCGGCGATGGCGCCGCGGTCGCGCAGGGCATTGATGGTCGTGATGACGTGGGCGATCATGGGACGGCCGCGCCAGACGGCGAGCAGCTTGTGGCTGCCGAAACGGCTTCCCGAGCCGGCGGCGAGCAGGAGGGCGTGCGCGGGCATACGCAGCGAAGAATAGCGGGCTTGCCGGGCTGTCGCCGGGACGTGAATGGGCTCAGCGCAGGATGAAGTAGGTCAGGCCAGCGATGGCCGCGCTCATCGGAATCGTGAGGACCCACGCCCAGACGATCGTTCCGGCCACGCCCCAGCGAACCGCCGAGATCCGGCGCGTCGCGCCCACGCCCACGATCGCGCCCGTGATCGTGTGCGTGGTGCTGACGGGCACACCCAGCGCCGACGCGATGAGGATCGTGATGCCCCCCGCCGTCTCCGCGCAGAAGCCGCCGAACGGACGGAGCTTCGTGATCCGGCTGCCCATCGTCTTGACGATGCGCCAGCCGCCCAGGGCGGTGCCGAGTGCGATGGCGGCGTGAGCCGCCAGGACGATCCACATCGGAATGTGGTCTGCAGACGCCAGGTGCAGGTGGCGTAGCCATCCGGTCTGGTCCACAAAGAGCGCCTGGCTGGCCACGAGGAGGCTGACGATGATGCCCATCGTCTTCTGGGCGTCGTTGGCGCCGTGACTCAGTGAGTACAGGCCGGCCGAGAGCAGCTGCAACCGCCGGAACACCGCATCGAGGGGACCGGGGTGCTGGCGGCGGAGCGCCCACGACAGGGCGACGGTCAGCAACAGCGCCAGCGTCATGCCGAGGAGCGGGCTGATCACGATGAACAGGATCGGCTTCACCCAGCCCGACGTGATGAGGGCGACGGCGCCGGCCTTGGCCACGGCCGCGCCTCCAAACCCTCCCATCAGGGCGTGCGAGGAGGAACTCGGCAGTCCGAAGTACCACGTTATCAGGTTCCAGACGATCGCGCCAATCAACGCGCCGAGGACCACGCTCGGGTCCACAACGGACGGCTCGATGAGCCCCTTGCCGATCGTCTTCGCCACCGCGGTCCCGACGGTGAACGCCGCGATGAAATTGAAGAATGCCGCCCACATGACTGCGACGGCCGGTGAAAGGACCCGCGTCGAAACCACGGTGGCGATGGAGTTGGCGCTGTCGTGAAAGCCGTTGATGAAATCGAAGACCAGCGCAACCAGGATGATGACGAGGACGAGGCTGATCGAGGCACTCATGCTCAGGCGTGTTTGATGAAGACAGACTCGAGCACGTTCGCCACGTCCTCTGCGTAGTCGAGGGTCTTCTCCAGCGTGTCGTAGATCTCCTTCCAGCGGATGACCATCAGGGGATCCGGAGTGCCCTCGAACAGACGGCCCAGCCACTCGTGGTAGATCGCATCCCCGTCCTCCTCAAGCCCCTTCACGGCAATGCAGGCCTGCATGACGTGGTTGTTCTTCGTCTTCTTGAGGCCGGACACCGCGACGAGCAGTTGCTCGGTCGTCCGATGGATGACTTCCGCCAGAAGGTGCGCCCCCTGGGGGGCATCTCCGGCATGGAACATCTGGACCTTCCGGGCGCAGCCGTCGATCAGGTCCATCACATCGTCGAGCCGCGAGGCGAGCATGTGGATGTCCTCGCGGTCGAGCGGCGTGATAAACGTCCGGTCGAGGCGGGTGACGACTTCGTGGGTCAGGTCGTCGGCTTCATGCTCAAGGCGCTTGATCGACTCGACCAGCGGCAGCCGGTGATCCACGTCGGCCGCGAGGACGTCACGGAGCTGCTTCGCGGCTTCGACGTTGCGCTTGGCCACCTCGTCGAACAGGTCGAAGAATCGCTCATCCCGCGGCAGCAGTCGCATGAACTCATCCTCAGGAAAGACACGCTTGGGTCACGCCGGGCGGGAAGATAAGGGCAGGGGACGGGGTCGCAAGGCAATCCCGTCCCCGCGGCCACATCGGAATGCGGAAGTTCAATCGCTGATGAGAGTTATCAGCTCCTCCGGGCGGGAGAGCCAGTAGTCCGGGGCGGACGGCGCGAGTTCCTCACGGGAGAACGGCCCCCACAACACGGCGGCAGTCAGGACACCCGCACTCCGGCCTGACTGCATGTCATGGACACTGTCGCCGACATACACCGTCGTCGACCGGTCCGCGCGCAGCAAGGCGACGGCCTGGTCCACGGGTTCCCGGTGCGGCTTGGGATTCGTCACGTCATCAGCGCAGACCAGAACGTCGATCGCGTCAGCCAACCCGGCGACGCCCAGGCCGCGGAGGGCCCCGGGACGGTTCTTGCTCGTGACGAGCCCGGTCGCACATCCGGCTTCCTTCACGGCCCGCACGACATCCACGATCCCTGCGTAGACCGACACCCGGCTGTCGTGGTGGGCGAGGTTGTAGGTGCGGTACGTGGTGATCAGCGCCTCCATCATCGCCGCGTCTTCGACCAGTTCGGCGAACTGTGTCCGGAGCGGCGTGCCGATGCCGCGCAGCCACTCCTCATCACTCCGCGGCGGCAGCCCATGGACGCTCAGCGTATGGTGATAGGAATCGATGATGAGGCCGATCGAGTCGATCAGCGTTCCGTCGAGATCGAACAGCACGGTCCGGATGAGCGGCATCCGGGTAACGTAGCCACTCCACTGCGTGCGGGGCAGTCTGCCTCGAAGAGGATGATGCCCACGAGACGCGGCACGAGCAGGGTTGGTGACGGAGTCGGTGCCGGCAGCCTGCAGATCCGCGACAGGAGCCCGGCGTCATCCAGCGCGAGCAGACTCTCGACCAGCATCGCCTCGCCGGCCGTGTGACCTCCCGCGGCGAATCGAAGCGCCGCCTGGATTCTGGAGACGAGGGCGGCATTCCGCTCTCGGACGCCATGCCCCGCAAGGCGGCGTAGCCGCGCAGTGAGTCGTCGGCCGGCTTCGCTGGTCGGGGTGCCGAGGAATCCGGGTTGCAGGGCCACGCGGAGCCGCGCGCGAACCAGTTCGGCGAGACCGGCCGGCGGACGGATTGGCGTGTCGCTACCGGTCGCTGCCACTTCGGTGGCCAGTGAGGCCTCCGCGAGCCGCCCCTCGATCACCTGCGGCTCGTCGGTCCACCGTCCCGAGGCATCCCGCCACATCACGAAGCCGCTGCTCCGGTCTTCAGCTCCAACCAGAGCAATTCCCACGAGGCTGCCACGCGAGGATGATCGTACCCGCGCCGCACCGCCGGAGGCCGGACCCTCGCCGATGATCCCGGTCAACTCGCTCCGCCAGCGCCAGGCATCACGGACTCCGGTTTCAAGGCCGAGGCGGGAGGGAAGCAGAGCCTTGGTGCCCAGGCGTTCCAGGATCCTGAGCCGCCTCTCGATGGCGCGCGTCGGCTCGAATCGGATGATCTCCACCTCGGCATGCGGTGAGCCAAGCCGGACGGCCCGCCCATCCCGCTGATCGAGGCGGATGGCGGTCCACGGGAGATCGTAGTGCACGACACGAGCGGCCGCTTGCAGGTCGAGCCCTTCCGAGGCGACATCGGTCGTCACCAGCGTCCGGGGCGCGCCGGGTCGCGTGTGCCGCTGATCCGCGAGGCGCCCGGGCCTGAACCAGCGCAACACATCGGCGCGTGCCATTTCCGTCCTCCCGATGCCGGCTCGGGAGCCGGTGCACCACGCCAGCCAGGGGTCACCCAGATGTCGGCGCAGGTATCCGATCGTTTCGCGGGCCCCGGTGAAGACGATGGTCGTGGCCCGATGTTCTAGCAGCGCCATCAGGCGCGAGGCCTTGCCGTCTCTTCTCCCGCAGAGGCGAGCAGCCCTTGGCAGCAACAGGTCGAGCCGTGCGAGATCCCCCGCAACCAGCTCACATCCGTCCGGCAGCGGCGCCAGCAGTTCCCAGAACACCAATTGGGCCTCGGCACCGCGGGTGAACTGGTGAAGCGCCCGGCGGCCGAGGGGGCGCCCGGCCGTCCGGGCATCCCTCGCGTGCGCCAGAAGTGCCTGGTAGCGACGCAGCGTCGCGAGGAGGGCGGCAGGGCTCGATGCCGCCGAGCGGAGCAGGACGACTCGAATCAACGCGGCGATGGCGGGATCGGAGGAGAGGTCAAGCATGTCGAGCGCAGGAAGCAGGGGCGAAGTACCGCACCTGGGGCTCTCGGTGGTCTGTCGTCCTGCCGGCTTCGCCCGCGTCCCGCCGGAAGTCACCATGACCGAGGCCAGGGCGGAGGGTGCGGTGGCGGCGCCCAGCGCGAGCCGGAGAGAAGGCACTCCCTCGAGCGAAAGTGCATCGTCTCGCAACCCCAGATGCAGCTGGTGAAAGAGATCCTCCGGGCGATTCACGACCGGCGTGCCGCTCAGGAGAAGCAACACCCGGCCCAGCAACCACGGCGCGAGCGTGCGATAGCGCTGCGTGGCCGGATTCCGGAACTGGTGACTTTCATCCACGATTACCAGGCGGGGTTCGCCCGGCGGAACAGCCCCCCGGCTCACCCGCTCATGCGACCAGAGATCGAGCTCGATGTTGAGTCGCCCGGCGGTGCGCCGCCATTGATCCATCAGCGCGGCTGGCACGATGCAGGTTGACTTGAAACCCGCCGCTCCAGCCACGGCCAGCGCGATGTAGGTCTTGCCGGTCCCGACCGGAGCGGAGCAGAGGCAGGCGCGATGGCGGCGGAGCGCGGCGAGCGCGTGCCGGAAGGCCCGAACCTGCTCGGGCCTGAGCCAGCGTGGCGCCGCATCCTGCGCTTCGGGCGGCGCGACCAATTGTGCCATCGCGCGTGCGACAGCCCGGGCGGCAGCCCGTGGACCCGGAACGAGCAGTGCCTCCAGCGGGTCCGGAAGCGGCGCCAGAACTTCAGCGACCACGCGCGGTGCCGACTCCCACCACATTGGCCAGCGCCTGGCGGGCGCTCCCGCTCAATCCGAGAAGCGTCGCGCCAAGGTCATCGAGTTCAGCCTGGACCGTTGAGCCCTCGATTGCCTTACGGGCCAGGGCGAGGAACTCGGGATGCGCCGTCACTGGAGCGGGAAGCGGTAGGGACGAGACCGCACGGGTATTGAAGCGGGCATATCCCCCGCTCGCCGGATCGGCGACCGCACGGGCGGCGGACCGCATCCACGTCGTGTTGAGCCATGCGCTAAGGGCAAGCGCCTCGTCCGAGGTGTTGCAGCACATCACATAACAACTGTTGAGGGGAATCCAGGTAATCGAATCTCCCTCCGTCAGCGCCGCCGCTTCGAGCCGAACGGCGAGGTCGGCCCAGACGACGCGAGGCTTCGGCTGGCCGGCCGCCACCCGGAAGAGCTGCCACGGTGGGCCGCCGTCCGCGTCCTTCCGCCTCGCGAGCGCCCTGGCGTGCGGACCAAAGTGTGCCGCAGCTCCAGGTGGGAGTTGCATCATCACGCGGCCGGTCGAGTCGTGAGTCCAGATGATTCGCGCCGACGGCGAAACCGCGAATGCCCGGATGTCTCGCCCCCTGATGGCCGGCCGGAGCATGTCCGGTTCCACCTGTGACGGGGGGTTCAGGAAGAGGTGATTCGCGCCCGTCTTGACGCCGAGGCGGGGTGTGAATCGGGCCGAGAGGGAAGGGAAGCCTTGGAAAGTGCCGATCGCCTCCTGAATCGGATCCCTGACGATGATCCACGGCCCTTCGGGCGGAGATGGAATCGCGAAGGTAGCCCGGTTGCCCGGGGCCAGTGTGGTCCGGGGCCGGTGACCCGCCGGAGCGGCGGTCCGGCGTGCCACGAGCGCAAGCGGATACACGGTCGCCTGGAAGTGCTCCTCCGCGTCAGCGAGATCGGCCGCGGCGAGCAACGTGCCCTGCTGAGTCAGCGCCGCACGTGCCACCGCGCCGTACGCCGCCGTCGCGAGCTTGGCGGGGACCAGGAAGGCCAGTACCCCTCCAGAAGCGGTCAACTCCCAGCCGCGCTCGAGGAATGCGAGCGCGAGATCGGGTTGGTGACCGAACCCGCGCCCGCTGCCGGCACGCCACCACCGGAATCGATCCCGAAGCTCGTGTCGAACCGTGGGCGCGAGCGCCTCCGCCCGCACCCACGGCGGGTTGCCGATCACCAGGTCGAATCCACCGCGCGCCATCACGTCGGCAAAGGCGGTGTCATAGTCGAATGCGGGAAGCGCTCCATCGAGAGAAAGCCGGCGACGCAATGCGCGAACTTCACGCAACCCGTCGCGGCAGGCCGCAAGCTCGGCTCGCATCGCCCGGTCGAGTCCGCGCCGGTCGCCGAGCAGGGTCCGCTGGCGACCGGCCCTGAGACACGCGTGCGCCCGTCGCTCCAGGACTCCGATGGCCTGGTCCAGTCGCTCCGCGGCAGCCGCAAGCTCGAGCAGGCGAAGATGACGCGACGCCTCGCGTTTGGCCGGCCCGCTGGCCATGGCGGCTGCGAGTCGCGCGCGGCCTAAGGTCACTCCAAGACCGCTCGCCCTGACCGGGTGCCGGAGGATCAGCCACAGCGGGTCCCGCAAACTGTCCCCTTGCCGCACGAACGCATCGAGGTTGGGTAGCGGCGCAACAGCCTCAGGATTCCCGTCGGCCTCTCCCGCGATCACGGCCAGCCAGAGCCGCAGTTCGGTCAAGCGCACGGCGGCCGGGTTGAGATCCACCCCGTACAGGTTTCGAGTAAGGATTCGGCGCCGGATCGCGGGCGTCCCGGCGGGCTTACGCAGGGTTGCCAGTCGCTCGAGGGCGCCGAGCAGAAAGGCGCCCGAGCCCGCGGCCGGATCGAGAATCGCGATGTCTTCCAGTTGGCCGAGCGCCTCCGGATCGCCCTGATCGAGGCGCCGGAGCGCGTTCGCTTCGGAGTCGCCGATCCTCCCGGCGACGAATGCGGCCAGACCGGCTTCCAGGAGGCCGTGGACCATGGCCGGCGGTGTGTAGTACGTCCCGCTTGCCCGGCGCGCCTCCGGTTCCATCACCCCCTCGAATACTCTGCCCAGCATGTCGGGTGCGATTGCGCTGCCGGCGGCGTCCTCGAGGACAGTGAAATGGTACCGCTCGAACAGGATGTCGAAGGCGTCGCGCCATGCGTCGCTGGGGATCACAACGCGATGCAACCGCTCCAGTGGGTGGGGCTCGAACAGGCCGCCGTTCAGGAATGGAATGCGCCCGAATGTTCGGGCGGCACGTCCCCTGAGGGCCGGTGGCTGGTTGAGGGTTCCGAAGAACAACGGTGCCAGCAGGTACCGGTGGACGCTGCGCTGGCGCATCAGACAGTCGTCCAACCGTTCTCTCAGGAAGCGGTCGGAGCCGTTGAGCCATCCCTTGGCCTGTACGAAGTAGAGGAAGAGCACGCGTGTAAGCTGGAGCAGCGCGAGCGCGCGTCGCTCCCGCCCCGGAACTGAGGCGGGAAGGGCCGAGGTCATTCGATCGAGCGTCGCCCGGAAGGCCAGGAAGAAGTGGCGCCCGATCCCCTCGCCTGAGAGCGCCTCAACGGCGCGCGCGGCAAGCTCCAGGGCGCCGCCAGGCCCCGTTCCGCCAAGGCGCATGAGACAGCTCGTTGCGTGGCGGCTAGGCTTGACGAGATCGACCTCCAGCACCGGCGTCTGATCGAAGGCGGCGGAGACGGCCAACCGCCTGGAAGCCGAGTCCAGCCCGAGTACCGCTCCGATCCGGCCCCGATCGGCAAGCCGCCGGGCCGCGCGGCGCGCGGTTCGCGCGGGGTCCGTGCAGGCGAGACCGAGCCACGTGAATTCGCCCGCCTGCCCAACGACCGCCGCAGCGGTGATGGCGCAACTCTCAGGCAACTGGAGCCCGGCTGGATCCAAAGGCGCCCAGATCGGCTCATGGCCGAGCTCGGCCACAAGCTGTGGCAGGTCGTGTAAGGCGTGAATCGCGGAGAGAGCGCGCTCGAGTAGCATCGGCCGGCCGCGGGCAGAGTCGCTCCAGCATGCACGCTCGGCGGGCCGGGCCCGGTATCACGATGACGCAGGCAGGGTGGGAAGGCCGCCTTCCGCCTCGCCATCGGGGCGCGTACTGTTGTCTCCGAGATTCATCGGCCCTTCCTCCCCTGAGCACGATGCGGCCATCGACCGATTCGACCCGACGAGCCTTCCTGCTCTCTCCGCTGGCGCTGGCGGTGCTTTATGCCGTCCTCGGCGGCGGCTGGATCATCTACTCTGATTTCGCCCTTCTGGCCAGTTTCAGGGACGCACGGTTCGACCGCCTGACCCATCTCCAAACCGTCAAGGGGCTCGCCTACGTCGCGGCGACTTCGCTCATCATATGGCTGCTCCTCGAGCGCCGGCGCCGGGCGCTCGCGGCCGCCGAAGCCAGGCGGGAAGAGTCCGAGACCATTCGTCGACAGGTCTTCGAGCGGATTGGTGCAGTCTGTCTGGTCATCGATGGGGAGACCCAGCGGATCGTCGATGCAAATCCGGCCGCCTCGGCCTATTACGGCTGGACGCGCGAGGAGCTGCTGGCGATGCACGCGGCGGAACTCGCCATGGACTCCTCAGCTGGAATGGAGGCGACCACGCGGCGCGTGCAGGCCGGCGAGCAGCGAATCGTTGTCCTCGAGCACCGCCTGAAGTCGGGAGAGCTCCGGGAGGTAGAAGTGCTCTCGACGGAGTTCAGTTCGGCGGGGCGGCGGATGACCTACATGCTGGTGCTCGATGTGACCGAACGCCGGCGGGCGGAACGCGCACTCGAATCCTCGGAGCGGAACTACCGCAGTCTCCTGCACCAGGCGAACGATGGGGTGTTCATCACGAGCCCCGAGACGGTCATTCTCGAGGTGAATGCGCGCGCCTGTGAAATGCTCGGCTACACCAATGCAGAGCTGGTCGGGCGGACTCTGACCGATATCATTCTCGCCACCGATCTCCGCCAGCGGCCCCTCCGGATGGAGGAGCTTCGCTCGAAGGGTACGCTGCTCATCGAACGGGTCCTCCAGCGGAAGGACGGATCTGCCTTTGCCGCCGAGGTCAACGCCCAGGTCCTTGCCGATGGGCGCCTGCTGGGGGTCGCGCGCGACGTCTCAGGCCGCAAGGCACTCGAGGAGCGGCTGCGTCAGGCGCAGAAGATGGAAGCCGTGGGCCAGCTGACCGGCGGGATCGCTCACGACCTCAACAACATCCTGACGGTCGTGCTGGCCAACGCGGAGCTGCTCGCCAAGGGGCTGCCAGCGGATCAGCCCGAGCTCCGGACCGATCTCGAAGACCTCCGCAGTGCGGCGCGGCGCGGGGCGGCGATGATCCAGAAGCTTCTTGGATTCAGCCGTCATGCCCCGCTGTCGATCGCGACGCTTGACCTCGGTCGGCTGGTGGCCGAGCTCCTGCCGACGCTTCGCCGCCTGTTGCCGGCGACCATCGCCGTGGAGACGGGGCTGCCGCAACGAACCGTTTG
Source organism: uncultured Gemmatimonadales bacterium (assembly GCA_963817575.1). Taxonomy (GTDB): domain Bacteria; phylum Gemmatimonadota; class Gemmatimonadetes; order Gemmatimonadales; family GWC2-71-9; genus DASTCF01. The sequence goes on along the minus strand of CAWFOY010000007.1, from coordinate 476,180 downwards.
GGTCCGGGCGGATGCCGGATCGATCGAACAGATTCTGCTCAACCTCGCGACCAACGCGCGGGATGCGATGCCTGACGGCGGCCGGCTGTGGATCGAGGTCGAACCCGCCGGACGGATCTCGGGCCCGGGCATTGACCCGGCACGACGTTATGCCGGCCTCCGCGTCACCGACACGGGCGTGGGGATGGATGAGGACACACGGGCGAGGGTCTTCGAGCCGTTCTTCACGACCAAGCCGTCAGGACAGGGCAGCGGTTTGGGGTTGTCGATGGTGTACGGACTGGTGCAGCAGCACCGGGGCGCGGTGCAACTCGAGAGCGCACCCGGGGCCGGCACTCGGGTCGCTGTCTATTTGCCCGCGGCGGACTCAGGGGATCCGGCCGAAGTGCCTGCTACTGGGTCCGGGCCGGACCTGACCGCCCGCGGCGGAACGGAGACTCTCCTGTTGGTCGAAGACGAAGAACCGGTCCGCCGGGCCACGCAGCGCGTGCTCGAGCGGTACGGCTACACCGTCCTGACGGCCGCGGATGGCAGGGAGGCGCTGCGCGTCCTGGCGACGCTCGAGCCGTCGATCGCCCTGGTGGTCACAGACCTGGTGATGCCGAAGATGGGCGGACGTGCGCTGTTCGAGGCGGCGCGGAGGGCGGGCATGCACGTGCGGTTCCTGTTCGCGAGCGGCTACGCACCCACCGAACTGCGGGAAACCAGCCGTCCGCATGGGCCGGAGCACTTCATCCAGAAGCCGTGGACGGTCGAGGCGCTGGCACTCAGGGTCCGGGAGATTCTCGACGCACCCGTCAGTAGTTCTGCATGACGAGGGTCGCCAGCTCGTCCAGCGGAACGTGCTCCGGCTTGATGCTCCCATCGGCGTTGAACCGGATGTTCATCGCGCAGAGCTCTTCCAGCGCCGTGCTCTGCTCGGCGCTGAGGGGAAGGACGAAGGGCTGCCCGCCGCTCCGCATGCGCGCGACCTCCGCGATCAGCCAGTCGGGCTTGTCCGTCGCGCGCTCCAAGGCATCGAGCATCGCGGGCGTCAGCGTGAGCCGCATCAGATCTCCGAGGAGGGTGGTCGGAGAAACATTTCCCGCCGTAGCGCCTGGCGCAACCACCATCATGGCGAGCGATACGTCCGGCCGCGCCATTCGATGCGCCGCTCTCCGCGGATAGTGGATCGAAGGAAGATCCAGGCGATCACGGCCTGCCCGAGCGGATACGTGAGCGCGTAGAGCGGGGACACGCCGAAGCCGGCATTGAAGAGCGCCCAGAAAGCCACAGAGAATCCGGTCGCCACCACCGCCCGCGCGAGCCACGCCGCCGGAGCCGCTCCCACGGCTGCCAGGAGGACCAGCACCGGCGGGAGCAGCCAGAAGATCGAATTCATCAGGAACACTCCGGGCACCAGCGCGCGACGAATCGGCTCATCCGGGTACGACCGGCGCCCGCCCGCATAGACGTTCTTCGTCCACCCCGAGATCAGATCGCGCAGGCCGGTGTACATCCGGGTTTCGAGCAGCTCCACGGCGAAGGCGAGGTACCAGCGCCGCCCCGCCCGGAAGAAGGCCTGTGCGAGCGCGAGGTCTTCTGCGACCTCGTGCCGCACCACGGCATGCGTTCCCGCCGCCTCATATCCCTCCCGGGTAACGAGAATGAACTGGCCGTTGGCGATCATATCCCGGGGGTGGCGGGCGCGGTTCACCGTGCGGGGATGAAATCGGAAGCTGAGCGGAGCCAGCATCAGCGGCATCACGGCGCGCTCCCAGAAACTCCGGCAGGCGAGATGTGGGAGCACGGTCACGAGCTCGGCGCGCTGCTGCTGGAGCGCCCCGACCGCGTGACCGAGCAGCCCCGGCGCATGCCGGGTGTCGGCGTCCGTGAACAGCAGCAGCTCTCCGGCGGCGGCGCGGTACCCCTGAAGGCAGGCCCACGGCTTTCCATACCAGCCAGCCGGCAGGATCTCGCCTGGAATCACGCGGACCCGCGAATCCCGTTGCGCGTACGCGCCGGCGATCGCGGCCGTCGTGTCGGTGGATCGGTCGTCGACGACGAGGATCTCCAGCGGGTCATAGTCGGACGCGAGGAGGGAGTCCAGCAGGGTCGGGAGGTTCGCCGCCTCGTTCCTGGCGGGCACGATGACCGAAACGAGGCGGCCCCGGGCCACGGGTGCGTCGTGCAGGGCCGGGGTCCGTCGGGACAGGCGGATGAATGCCAGGAAGGGCGTCAGCCAGGGCACGGCCGGGAGGAAGGCTTCGCCGATCACTGCCACGGGGCCTACTTGATTCGCGTGATGGCCGCGAGCTCGCCCTCGATGGCCTCGAGCTGCCGGTCGACTTCCTCGGCGTCGATTTCGCCGCCCGGGGCCGGCACGCCATTCTGGGCGAACAGCGTGGCCACCAGCGCATCAGTGTACCCGACGACCGCGACGGCGATGCCCTTGTCGAGCACCCGGTTCAGCTGCAGCATGATGGCCATGCCCTGCCGGGCTCTCATGGCGGCGAGCACCGCCGCGAGATTCCGGATGAGCAGCTCGCGCAGGAACTGCATCTCCTCGACGACTTCACCCGACGCCAGCCCGCGCATTGCGGCGACGCGCCCGAAGTGCTCGCAGGCGCGAAACCAGATGGGCGTCGCCTCCCGGCGCACCGGGCCGACCATCTCGCCCAGCAGGTCGATGATGAGGCGAAGCTCCCGCTCGATCGTGGGGCGGGGTATCGTAGTGGAAGTATGCATGCGGTCACCGAGCCAGTCGGCCCACTGGGTGACCATGGAGTCCCGTAGTTCGGCGATCACGCGCCCGGCGGCCATCAAGGCCGGGTGAGAAGCACGCACGATCGTCTCCCGGTTGAGTGGCGGGAGCAATCTACATTGGAGCCGGAATGCCGTCAAAGAACGGAACCCTGCCGCCCGCCCTGAAACCCGGTCACCGTGTTGCACTCGTGGCCCCCGCGGGGCCGCTGCTCGAGCGCGATGACCTTTCTCGCGGGCAGGAGCTCTGCCGAGCGCTCGGATTCGAGCCCGTCCTCGGGGCCAATGCGGGCCGCCGCTACGGCTATCTCGCCGGCACCGATGACGAACGCCTGGCGGACTTGAACGCCGCGCTCGCCGACCCCAGAATCGACGCGGTGTGGTGCCTTCGCGGTGGATACGGACTCACCCGCATCCTCGACCGGGTGGATTTCGGCGCGCTCCGGCAGCGACCAAAGGCCGTCATCGGATTCTCGGATGTGACGGCCCTCCTGCTTGCGCTGCACCGGGAGAGCGGAGTCGTCACCTTCCACGGGCCGATGGCCCGCACCCCGCTGACGCCGTTCAGCCGGTATCACTTCGACCGGGTCCTGACGGCGGTGAATCCGCCTGGCAGACTCGGACGCGTCGCCCCGCCGGCGGATGTGCTGGTTCCGAAACAGGGCCGGATCGTGGGCCTGGTCCCCGGTACGGCAGAAGGGCGGCTATTCGGCGGTAACCTGACCCTGCTGCAATGCCTCATCGGGACCCGGTACTTCCCGGACCTCGACGGGGCCATCCTCTTCCTCGAGGACGTGGACGAGGATCTCTACGCGATCGACCGGATGCTCGCCCACCTCCGGATGACCGGCGCCCTCAGGAAACTGGCCGGGGTGATCATCGGACAGTTCACCGAGATGAAGCGGAGCACGGATGACGGGGCGCTCGGATTCGACGAGGTGCTCGCGACCTACCTTGCGCCGCTCCGGATTCCGGTGGCGTATGGCTTGCCCATCGGCCACGTCGACGACCAGTGGACCCTGCCGATCGGCATTCGGGTGCGACTGGATGCCGGCGCGGGAGAGGTCGAACTCCTCGAGCCCTCCGTGCGATAGCCGAATGGCCACACCCCGGCTTACGAGACATCGCCTCCCGGGCTACCTCGGCGACATTCTGATTGACGTCCGCACCGCCGATGCCGGGGCGGCGCGCCCGGCCGTGCTCGTGGTGCACGGCTTCAAGGGCTTCAAGGACTGGGGGATGTTCCCTCCGCTCGCCGAGCGGCTGGCGCGCGCGGGCTTCACGGCGGTGAGCTTCAACCTGAGCGGCAGCGGCGTGGACGAGGCAGGTGATTTCTCCCACCTCGACCGGTTCGCCCGTGCGACATTCACGGGGGACCTCGAAGACCTTTTCCGGGTGATCGAGGCCGTTGCGGGCGGTCGGCTGGGGTTCCCCGTCCCGGCCGCGATCGGGCTGCTGGGACATTCCCGTGGCGGCGGGCTCGGCGTGCTCGCCGCGGCGAGGGACGCCCGGCTTCGGGCCCTCGTGACCTGGGCGTCGATCAGCCACGTCTTTCGGTGGACTCCGGAGGAAATTGTGGATTGGCGGGCTCGGGGCGAGCACGAGATCCTGAATGCCCGGACGGGACAGGTGCTGCCCATCGCCACCGACGTGCTGGATGACATCGAGCGGCACGGTGGCACGTCGCTCGACATCCGGGGCGCCGCCGCGGCGGTCCAGTGCCCGTGGCTCATCATTCACGGAACGAAGGACGAGTCCGTCTCCGAAACGGAAGGCCAGTCCCTGGCCCGCGCGAGCGGCGGTCGCGCGCAGTTTGCGTCCATCAAGGGAGGCGGGCACACCTTCGGGGCGGTGCATCCCTGGCGCGGCCCGACTCCCGAGTTCGATGAGGCTGCGCGGCTGACGCTCAATTGGTTCCGCCGAGCGCTCGCCTGACTCGAATCTCCGGCACCACGCCCGCCGTATCGGAAGGACACCCAATCCACTGGAGGCTCCGTGCAACTCCGCGGGACCGGGTTCGCCGCCTCGTCGTTGCTCCTGCTCGTGATCTCCTGCCAGCCGGCGCCGGATCTCGAGGCGGCTCGGCTCTCCCTGATGGAGGCGGATCGCGCCTTCGCGCGGTCGGTCGCCGACCGCCGGCTCGAGGCCTGGGTCGAGGCCTTCGACACCGCCGGCATCCAGATGCGGCCGAACCTGCCATTCACGCCGGGTCACGATGAAATCCGCCGCCTGATGACACCGGCCTTCGCCGACACGAGCTGGCACCTGTCGTGGGAGCCGCGCTGGCATTCGTCGGCGCATCCGCTGACCTCGGCTATACGCTCGGGACGTATCGGAGCGTGCGGCGCGATTCGATCGGCCAGGAACGCTCCGGGACAGGGAAATACGTCACGATCTGGCGGAAGCAGTCCGACGGCGGATGGAAAGTCGTGTTCGACGGCGGCAATCCCGACGCCTCCCCTTGACCGGGTGCCATGGTATCGGCATCCTGCGGGCATGCCGATCTACGAATACCGCTGCGGCTCGTGTGGTGCCGAGTTTGATTTGCTGGTCCGTTCCGATACCGTGCTGGCCTGTCCGGCGTGCCAGGGCACGCGGCTCGATCGGAAGCTCTCGCTCACCGCCCGCCCGGCCGCCGGCCGAACCACGGGCGATTTCAGCCAGCTCGGCCCGCCGCCCGGCGGCTGTTGCGGTGGCGGGGCGTGTCACAACCACTGAGCCCCCTGCAGCAGCGGCTGGCCCGGGCCCTCGCTTCACGGCCGGCGCGCACCGAAGACGATCCCACTCTCTCCCGTGCCGCCGTGGCAGTTATTCTCGTTCCCGATCCCGACGCCATCCTTCTCATCCGCCGCGCGGAGCGCACCGGTGACCCCTGGTCCGGGCAGATGGGCCTGCCCGGCGGGCGATTCGGCGCGGGCGATACCGACCTGCTGGTGACGGCGATTCGTGAGGCGACCGAAGAGGTGGGAATCCGCCTGGAACGTCACCAGCTCGTCGGGCCGCTCGACGACGTCGCCCCACGTTCGCCACACCTGCCACCGCTCATGGTGCGACCGTATGTCTTCGCCCTGCCGGAGCGTCCGCACGTCGCCGTGAACAACGAAGTCGCCGACCACTCGTGGGTATCCGTCGAGCAGTTGCTGCACCCCGACACCTACCGCAGCACGCGAATCGAGATCCCTGGTCTGTCCCGCGAATTCCCCGCCTACCACATCGGTCCGATTCCAATCTGGGGGATGACCGAGCGCATTCTGACGCCGCTGCTCCAACTCCTTTCATAACAAAGCCTTACAAACGAGCATCCGGTATTTTTGAGGTTTTGTCTCTCGAAGGTATTGCATTTTGTGTGTGAGTATTCTAAAATTAGCCCACACTAATTCCTTTGGGCTCAAGATGACGGCAACCCACCCCGAGACGCTCACCCGTTCGGTCGAAGACTACCTCAAGGCGATTTATCACTTGTCGCTGGATGGCCACGCTGCGGGCACCACCGAGATCGCGAATTTCCTGGAGCTGGCCCCCCCGTCAGTGACCGGCATGGTGAAGCGGCTCTCGGAGCAAGGGCTGCTGGAGCACGTCCCGTACAAGGGTGTGCAGCTCACGACACAGGGACGCCGTGCGGCGTTGCGCATGGTCCGGCGCCATCGGATTCTCGAGACCTACCTCGTCGCCTACCTCCATTTCACCTGGGACACGGTTCACGAGGAGGCGGAGCGACTCGAGCATGCGGTCTCGGACACGCTGATCGAGCGGATGGCGCTGGCGCTGGGAAACCCACGAGTGGACCCTCACGGCGACCCGATACCCGACGCCGACGGCTCGATCGCCGAGCTGCTGTACACGCCCCTGACCGACGTGCCCGAGGGCGAATCGGTCGAGCTTCGGAGGGTGGACACGTCCCACGCGGACCGGCTCCGCTACCTCGCTGAGCACGGCCTGCGTCCCGGCGCGCGGGTAACGATCGCGGCGCGGGAGCCGTTTCACGGACCGCTTTCGCTCGATGTTGACGGCACTGGTCAGGTGCTGGGCTACGAGCTTGCCGCGCTGCTGCTCTGCGCCCGACCGGAGGCACGATGAGCGTCGGTACATCGCCGATCACCACCCCGATTGCTCCTCCGGCCGGCGAGTCGCCACCGGGCTGGCGGCACCACCGGCCGATGCCGAGCCTGCCGGAATCATTCCGTACGGTCTCGGTTCCCTCGGGCGCCACCTGGTGGCGGAAGATGCTGGCGTTCGCCGGGCCCGGATACCTCGTGGCCGTGGGGTACATGGATCCCGGCAATTGGGCGACCGACCTCGCCGGCGGGGCGCGGTTCGGCTACACGCTGCTGAGCGTGATCCTGCTGTCGAATCTCATGGCGATCCTGCTTCAGGCACTCGCGGTTCGGCTGGGCATCGCGACGGGGCGGGACCTGGCACAGGCCTGCCGGGATCACTTCTCGAAGCCCGTAAGTTTTGCCCTCTGGGTATTGTGCGAGATCGCGATCGCCGCGTGCGACCTCGCCGAGGTGATCGGCTCGGCCATTGCGCTCAACCTCCTGTTCGGCATCCCGCTGCTGGCAGGCGTGTGCATCACAGCGGCCGACGTTCTGATCATCCTCCTCCTGCAACACCGCGGCTTCCGCTGGCTCGAGGCCTTTGTCGTCACGCTTGTCCTGACGATCGGAGTCTGCTTCGGGATCGAACTGGTGCTCGCGCAGCCTGCGGTCGCAGAGATGGCCCGCGGCCTCATTCCGACCGCGCAGATCGTGACCGATCCCGCCAGGCTCTACATCGCGATCGGAATTCTTGGCGCCACCGTCATGCCGCACAATCTCTATCTGCACTCGTCCATCGTGCAGACCCGGAACTTCGGGCAGGACAGCGCCGGCAAGCGCGAGGCGATCAAGTACGCGACAATCGACTCGACACTGGCGCTCCTGATTGCCTTCTTCATCAACGGCGCGATCCTCGTGCTGGCGGCCGCGACCTTCCACCAGACCGGGCACCAGAACGTCGCCGACATCGGGGACGCCCACCAGCTGCTTTCGCCCCTCCTCGGTACCACGCTGGCGAGCGGCCTCTTCGCCATCGCGCTCCTCGCGTCGGGCCAGAACTCCACCATCACCGGCACTCTCGCGGGGCAGATCGTGATGGAGGGGTTTCTCAACATTCGGTTGCCGGCATGGCTTCGCCGGCTCATCACCCGGCTGATTGCGATCATTCCGGCGATCATCGTCACGGCGCTGTACGGCGAGCGCGGGACGGGGCAATTGCTCATCCTGAGCCAGGTCATCCTGAGCCTGCAGCTCTCGTTCGCGGTGGTGCCGCTGGTGCTCTTTACCGGCGAGCGCCGGAAGATGGGTGAGTTCACCAACTCGAGGTGGCTGGGAGGGCTCGCCTGGTTCGTGGCGGCCGCCATCATCGTGCTGAATGCCTGGTTGCTCATCGGCACTTTCCGTCAGTGGTTCGCCTAGTGGGCTCGGCGCGGGTCGGGGCAGCTCGCACGCCGGTCCGTGTCGCACTGCTGCTGCTGGCGGCAGCCGCCGAGGCACCCGGCCAGGCGCCCGAGTCTTCGGCGCCGCTCCGGGACAATAGTTTCCTCGTCGAGGAGGCCTATAACCAGGAGCCGGGAATCGTGCAGCACGTGGGCACGTTCGCCGTCGGGCGGGTAGACGGCTGGGCACTCGGATTCGACCAGGAGTGGCCGCTCGGCGGCATGCGCGACCAGCTGAACATCGGCCTCGGCCTGCTCAACACGGGGAAGGACGCGCGTTTCGGTGACATCGAGCTCGGGTATCGCCGGCAGCTCGTTGGCGAGTCCGAATCAAAGGTGCTCGTTGCTCCTCGGGTGTCGCTGCTCTGGCTCCAGGCTGAGAGCGGTCCCGACGGACACCGGGAGGGAGTCGGCGGTAATGTCGGCCTGCCGGTCACATTCGTGCTTGCTCCCTCGCTCGTGACTCACTGGAATGCCGGGTTGACCGTCGGTCCGCTCCGGCCGATTGCGAATGCCGGCGCGAGTGCCGTCTGGCTGCTCTCGCCGACCGCGAACCTGCTGGTCGAGGGAGTGTGGGCGGGGCAGACCGGGACACGGCCCGTCTACATCCTGAATCCAGGTGCGAGATTCGCCATCAATGCCGGCACATTACAGGTCGTGCCTGGCATCTCATTCCCAATCGACCTGACCGGGCGCGAGGAAACCGATGCGGTGTTCTTCTACTTGAGCTTCGAGCATCCGTACTGAGCGGCTATACGGCCCTGTTTCGGTATCGCCCCACGGGTGTTAAATTCGCGGTACCCTCCCGACTCCTGCGTTCCTTTCCTCGCCTCCGGTTTGCTCGATGCCTCGTCAACTCCGAGTGCTCGCGGTGCTCATGCTGGCTGCCTCCACACTGCGCGGGCAGGATTCGCTTCCTGTGGCAACTACCGCGCGTAACGCTTCACCGGAGTGGCTCCGGAATCTCCCAATCGATTTCATCGAGGATTACTTCGTCCTCGAGCCGGGTATCGGACCTGCGCGGGGCGGCTTTTCCATTCGGGGCAGCCAGCCCTACAGTTTCGCCACCTATATCGACGGCGTGCCGATGGACGCCGGGTACCGAGGCGCCGGGCAGGGGGGAGGAATCTCTTCCTTCTTGGGAGCGACGGGATCCCGTCTCCAATTGCCTGTCGTCGGGGTGAGCGGAGCCGGGGTGACGACCGGCGTCCTCGGTGCGGGCGTTGGTGAAGGACAGTCTGGTGTGCTCGCCTTCAGTACAGCGCGAGGTTCGGGCGGCCTGGTCGGAGGACTGGAGTACGCCACGGACGAGCTCTGGGGCGCGGGGAACAGCCTCGGCCTGAACCGACTTGAGGCCTCGCTCGCAGGGGGCCTGGGCTCCCGCATCGGAATTGCCATCTCGGGCACCCTCACCGGGCAGTACAGCACAGCCTACGGCCCAGGACAGCGCGACGTGCCCGTCTACCTCTCCTCTGGGATCGACACCACAGTTTCGGTTCCCAACGTGTTCGGCGATCCGCTGTCCGATACAACCTATGTGGACATCCTCGCGTTCAAGCAGAACGCCGGGCTGCAGGTGCCCTCGTCGGCGGAGTCGGACTACCAACTCCTCGGTCGCCTCGACGTGGCCATCTCAGCGCGCACCGGGGCCAGTCTGACAGCCGCCGCCTCGCAGGACCAGGAGCGCCGGTTTGACTACGTGAACCTGTACAATCCGGCACAGCTGGCGGCACAGCGCGCCGCCAGCCACGCCTACACACTCTCGCTGAATCACGCGTTCGGTGAAGCCACCGATCCAAGGCGCGCGCTCGAGGTCGCCTTCTCCTTCCAGGGCGACGAGTTCGAGTCCGGACCCCTCACCGCCCAGGGCGAATTGGATTCCCGAGACCCCGCCGGCGGATTCCTGATTGCACCGCTGGATTTCCGTTTTGGCCTCGACGACTTCCCGGTGAACCAGGAGCTTGTCAACAACGTCCTGCTGAACACGTCCGGAAGCCGGCGATCTCCCTACGATCTGGAGAACACGGCGCAATACACCCTGATCGATGAGTGGCGCAACAATGCATACGGCCTGTTGGGTTTCGCGGAAGGCGGCGGGCCGACGGGTAGACTCGCCCTTATGGAGGAGAATCGGCTTGTCGGACGAATTGCGTTCGATTGGGCGCTCAATGACCGACATGTCCTTCGCGTCGGTGGAGAGTTTGTTCAATATGATCTCGCGAATTACTCACATGCATTGACCAGCCAGGCATTTAGTGATGTGTACATCGAAACCCCCACCCGCCAGGCGGCGTTTGTCGAGGACCGCATCCGGTTTGGCGATGCAGTGGTCGCCGTGGGGCTGCGCTATGACCGATTCGGCACGGGTGCTTCCCGCGTGGAAGGCGCGCCGCGCATCTCATCCAATCCGGCCTTTGATCCCAATGATCCTGACCTCGAAGCGATCATGACACCGGACGACTCGCATTCCGCGCTGAGCCCTCGCCTTCAAATGGGGTATCGCCTGAATCCCGCGACCGATCTGCGGTTCGGCATCGGGCGCCAGGTTCAGATGCCCGATTTCGGGGTCACACTGGCTGGCATCACCACCGATCTCTCGGTCACGAACACGTCCCACGTCTGGGGGTCAGACCTGGGTTACGCCAGCACCCTCCTGACCGAACTCGGCGCGACCCACCGCTTTTCACCCTCGATTGCCTTGGACGTTTCGCTGTACGCCAAGCAGCTCACCGGGCAACCCGTGGTACGCCAGGTGAGCTTGTTTGATCCTCTGACCGGCAGGAATCAGGACATTCGTCGCGTCCAGGGCGACGGGGAGGGTGACGTCCTCGGAGCCGACATTCGATTGGAACAGCAGATCGGTCCGTACATAAAGGCGTTCGTGGGGTACGCCTTTCAGGACGCCACCGTCTCGGACAGCGTGCCGGCGACCTGGAGCCGCCCGCATACGCTGGCCGGGGCGTTCGGCGCGACTCTGCCGGAGGGATGGCATGATGGGTCCTTGTTGGGTGCGATTCTCGAGAACGGCGCAGCCTGGGGGACGTTCCGATTTGCGAGCGGCACCGCCTATACAGCTTGCCCGAGCGAGGCGGGGAACGAAGGCGTGCTGTCCGGCCAGGCGTGCGTCCGCGGATTTGAAGGCGGAATCAACGGGGAGCGGCTGCCGATGACGAAGCAATTCGATCTCAAACTCGCGCGAAGCTTCGCCCTCGGCAGCACCCGGATCACCGGATATCTCGACGCACGCAACCTCTTCAATTTCGACAACACGACCGCGGTCTATGCGATGACCGGCGATAAGGATTCGCCGGTGTTGGAGGCACAGACGTGGCAGGGCGACAGCGCGGCATACACGCTCGAAGCCTCACAGAACAGCGCGTTGGGCTCCGACGGGTCGATTGACTTGCGGTTCGCAGGCACGGGTGGGAGCGGTTGTGGAAACTGGGTCGGTCAAGGTACCGATCCCGCCGCGCCCAACTGCGTATACCTGGTGCGGGCGGAGCAACGGTTCGGCGATGGGGACGGCGTCTTCAACGTCGCCGAGCAGCGGCGGGCATCCAGCGCGCTCTATCACGCCCTCAATGGAAGTCAGCTTCTTTCAGGGCCAGGGCGGTTCATCCGTCTCGGCATCGCAGTGGAGCTCTAGAACCCCAGCCTCACCACCGCCCCCACCGTCCCCCACCGGTAGGCGCCCGTGGTGGAGCTGAGCGCGCTGTTGGACACTCCGGCGAACAGCTCGAGCTGATGCCGGGCCGCGAAACGCTTCGCCGCCCGGCCTTCGGCGTGCCACGCAACCTGCCACTCGCCCCTCGTCCCGATCTGTTGCCCACCCAGCCCGCCACTCAGCCGGGTCTCCCAGATGCGTCCGGGACGCGCGTACCCGGCCCGTAACTCGGCCGTCGTGAACTGGTCCGGCGAGAAGTATCCGGTCCCCGGCTCCTCGAACCACACCATCCTTCCAACCGCTCCGACGAAGAAGTGTTGTGGAAGGTCCTTGATAAGCGCGATCACGGCCGAGGCACGCTGGTTCCCGTCCGAGAACCAGGCGGTCCCCCCCCCAGCTCCCAGGGAGAGGCCGGGTGCAAGCGTCACATCCAGCGTACCGTCGACGGCATCCACGTCGAGATCTGCGCCGATCAGGAAGGCGGTTTCGGCGAACGGGAAGTGCGCGTAACTCGCGCCCACACCAATGGCCGGAATCACGCGGTAGACCGCGCCGAGTCGGGCGGTCGGTGTCGTGCGGGAGAGCCCCGAGTCCGGCCACAACGCCTGCGCCCCGGCGGCGACGGTGATCTGCCAGGTGCCCTGGCCGTACGTGATGCCGACTTCGCCGCCTCCTCGCCCCGCGTCTCGGGTGGGATCGGTGGCTTGCAGCGCGTGTATCGAAGCGAAACCCCGAAGGCCGTCGACCAGCAGAGTCGAGGCCCCGACGCTTTCCCACCAGGAAGTGTTATGGTCGGAATCGTCGGTCCAGGCGACGCCGACCTCCACGATCGGGCGGGAGCCGCGCAACGCGTCCTCGCGGAGCAGCCGGGCCTCCCGATGCGAGGGTGCGGCCGTCACCGCGCGATCGGCCTGTGCAAGCGCGGAGAAATCCCGACTCTGGGCGTGATAGACCTGCCCCAGGCCGACCATCGCATCCACATTGCCCGGATGATAGCCCAGCGTGCGCTCGTACCCTGCGATCGCCGTCTCGAGCTTGCCCTGCCAGAACGCCACCTGCGCCCGGCCGTTCAGTCCATCGGGATCGGTCGGGTCGCGATCGAGCACAAGCGAGTAGACGGAATCCGCCTCCCGCAGGCGATCGTGCCAGGAGAGCGTGCGAGCCTTCCCTACAAGCCCCTCGCGTCGAGCAGGGTACAGCGCAATCAGGCTGTCCCAGCGAATCAGGGACTCGTCGTACCGGCCGGCCCATCCGAGAATCTGCGCCTCGGTGGCACGGAGATCGGGATCGGCAGGGTCGCTCGCGCGGGCGCGGCCGAGCAGCGCCAGCGCCGAGTCGAGGTTGTCTTCCCATGAGGCAAGGACCGCCAGCCGATAATTGGCGCGGACCGATGCCGGGTCCTGCGCCAGCGCGCGGAGATAGGCTTCCCGGGCCTCGGCGTACCGGCCCTGGTTCCAGGCGGCGTCGCCTGCGACCACCTGCGCGCCGGCGTTCGTCGCCAGCGCGCACAGCACAAGGAATCCCATCATGAGCGGTCGGCCCATCGCGCCGGATCCTCTGACAGGTGATGGACGGCGCAAGGTCACGGCTCGCGCCAGAGGGTTCGCAGGGAATCGTACACCGGCTTGAGGCGCGAGTGGGAGCGGGGCTCCTCCCAGGGCGTCCAGGCGTAGGTCCGGAACGCGGCCCGGCTCCAGGCACGCCCGCTCCGCGCCGGGAGGGTTGCGATGGCTCGCGGGCGGTCGCCTTTGCGGTACAGGACGGCTCCGACCCGGACTCCATCCGTCGTGGCGGTCCCGAAATCCCCCGCATCGGGATTCTCACGAGCCCGGGCAGGATCGTCGAACAGCACGGTGCGGGTGGAAGGGTCGGTCACATTGAGCAGCCCCCAGGGAATGCGAAGTTCGATCAGTCCCGCGGATGTATCGTGATACCAGTCCGCGAGCGTGGTCGCGGTCTCCGTGGCGTGTCGCAGCGCGCCGCGATCGTATCCCTGCGCAGGATAAAACGTGCCGTCGCGGCCGAACCGCGCCCGGTTCGTGATTACGAAGAGCGAATCGAATCGTCCGTCACTCGCAGAGCCCGGGGTGACAGGTCGCCGGTAGAACCGGCCGAAGTCGTCACCCCCCACGATTCCGCCCCGGCCGACATACGGGTTGTATGACGGCGTGACCCGGATGGTAGCGCTGTCGGGCGCGCGGAGGTCGATCAGGAACTCCCAGCCGATATCCCCGCGCACGAGCGCATCGGGCAGGGCGCGCTGGCCGAGGTCGGCCCGATATGTGTCGAGGGCGATCTGGACACCGACGGTTTGCCAGTCGAGGGGACCCGCCGGCACTTGGAGGGAGAGATACAGGTAGCTCGGGTCGCTTCCGGCCCGGAGCAGGTGGAGCTCCGGACCTCCGCCTGCGAGCGAATCCAGGCGGCGCCATGGCTCGGGCTCACCACCGAGGACCGGACGCCCCGATTCATCGCCGGCGTATTGTCCGAGGATTCCGTAGTGCTGCTCCGCGTCCATGACGTTGTGCCAGCGCCGCGTGTGTTCGCCGGGTATCTCGAGGTCGATGACGATCCAGTTCTTCTTGAACCACTCATCCATCCACGCGAAGATGATCGCGCCGGCCGCTCCGCTCTCCTTGATCTCCCGCGTTAGCCGCGCATCGACCTTCGCCATTTGCCGCTCGTCCAGGCCTCCGTGGTGCCAGCCCTGCGGCTGAAGGTGTGCCAGCCCCCGGCTCGACGGCACGCCATACTCCGAGACGATGAAGGGGAGCCCGCGATGGTGGCGGTGGAGCGCGGTCAGGTAGCCGAAGTAGTTCGACCGCCCCTCGCTGGAGGTTGCTCGGCTGTAATCGGGGTCGAAGAGGAGGAAATCCGGGTAGTATGGATAGGCGTGGTAGCTGGCAAACCAACCGGCGGGATTCTGCGCGGTCGGCCGCACGAGATTGGCGTCGAGCCCGATGGCGTCATTCTCGTATTCGAGTCGCCTGCCCGGCGCCTCCCGCCCCGCCTGTCGCCGCCATTGCCGCTCCTGGTCGGTATTCGCTTCCGTGGCATGTGTCAGCGGATCGAGCGTCGGCCAGTTCGTGTAGGCGATCGGCCGCAAACTGTTCCAGGTATCGGCCTCGTACGCCAGCAGGTAATCGCACTGCTCCGCCATCCACACGTCCATGGCGGGCCCGCTCGTAACCTCGAGATAGCGGCCCCGATAGTTTCGCGCCCCCGGATGCCGTTGATCGAATTCCTTGACAGCGAACGGCTCCCATTCCCGGCCGATGATGTAGGCAAGCGTCCAGCGCGAGACATCCGCGTCGTAGCGCCCCGCGGCGTGCCCGGGTCGGGGAGGGATTTCGGCCGAACCGTGGACCAGGTCCACCACGCGCCGCATTTCGTCTCGGAATTCCGGCTTCCAGCCCGCGTCATCGAAGTCGTGTTCGGGGGGAAGTTCGGTCCAGACGCCGTGCACCAGCCAGAGTGGATTCCCGGGGTGCGCCAGGTTCCAGGCCCTGAGCGCGCGATAGAACTGCGGGGGCAGAATGGTGTAGGTCCGGATCGTGTTCGCGTGCATCGCGTCGAGGGTGTCGAGCCAGCCTGCATACAGGGAGGAATCGGTGGGGAACTCCGAGGGAAACTTCCCCGGCAGCGCAACGCCGAAGTTCACGCCCTTGATGTAGAACGGGTGCCAGCCGCCTTCCGCGCCCAGCACCTCGAATCGTTCGCCGGCTGTCCGCGCGGGAACAGCGAGCGTGTCGGGACGACGGCGCGGCGGGAGCGGAGGCCGTTCCCAGTCGGGCGAGGACCTGTCGAGCAGCTCGCGGAGGTCGGTCCGGTCCGGTGCCAG
The DNA here is from genome assembly GCA_963817575.1 of uncultured Gemmatimonadales bacterium. Classification (GTDB taxonomy): domain Bacteria; phylum Gemmatimonadota; class Gemmatimonadetes; order Gemmatimonadales; family GWC2-71-9; genus DASTCF01. The sequence goes on along the minus strand of CAWFOY010000007.1, from coordinate 460,457 downwards.
GGCCAGTGCTTCGCGTGCGGCGCGGGCGGTCGCAGCAGCATTCCCGCGCCGCCATGCCGTGCGGGCCCGGCCCTCCCACGCATCCACCTGCTTCGGATCACGCTCCAGCGCCACCGAGAAGAGCGAGTCGGCGCGATCGAGCGCGCCCCGGCGGAGCGCAACGAATCCCAGCCCGACGACGGCGTCACCCCGCCCGGCGCAGCCCGCCATCCCGCGCAGGAACTGTCCCTCGGCCCGATCCAGAGAGTCGCGTCGATAGGCCGCCCAGCCGGTTTCGATCGCGGCCACTGATTCCGCGGGACAGGGTTGCTGTGCCGCCAAGGCCCGTGGCCAGGCGCAGACCGCGAAGGCGGCCAACGCTCGCCAGGGATGAAAGCAGTGTAAGTTGGAAGGCATGGAGATTCCCGGAATATCGGAGCGGCCGGGGGCTGAGCCAAGCGTGCAAGCCGGAACCCGTGATTTGGGCCGAACGCTGGTGGATACCTTTGGCAAGGGATGGGCAAAGGCCGACATCCCGCTCCTGATATCGGTCTTCGCGGAGGATGCGGTGTTCGTCGAGACCCCGTTCAGCGAGCCTCGGCGTGGCAGGGACGCGATCCTCGTGTATTGGCGCGATGTGCCGGTTCACCAGGCCGAGATCGTCTTCACCAGCGGAGAGATCTACGCCGCCGGCCCCTGGTTCTCGACGGAATTCAAGGTGACGTTCCGGCGCCGGCGGACGGGGGATCCGGTCGAGGCCCGGGGCGCCATCTTCTGCGAAACTTCCGGGGACCTGATCTCGGAAATGCGAATGTACTGGCATCGATGGGTGGGAGGACGGGAAGTCTGATTCCCGTCCGTGTCTGGGGACGACCGAAGCCGGTTGAAGATTCGTAAGTCGTTGCAGCGTATTGATCTGCGATATGGCACAACCCTCGCAGATTCTGGCGGGAGATACCCAGTGACGCCGAATGGCGCACCGGCTCGCCCGGAGGTCCAATGCTCGCCTCGCTCGTAATTGCCCTCACGGCAAGTTCCCTCCTGGTCGCCGCGCCGCCGGCCGACCCGCCCATCAAGGTCTGGCTGAGTAATGACGGCGAGTATGTCCGGGGTGACTACTCCCAGGTCAAATTCCGGACTGCGGAGGATGGGTACGTCCTTCTGCTGCACGCGGACGCCGACGGGCGGATCCGGGTGCTGTTCCCGCTCGATCCCGCCGACGACAACTTCGTGAGAGGCCAGAAAACCTTCGAGATCGGCGGGCGCGAGTCTCAGGGCACCTTCTACATTGACTACGCGGACGGAAGCGGGATGGTCTATGCGGCCTGGTCCCGCGACCCCTTCAAGTTTGGTGACTTCGTCCGCGCCGACCATTGGGATTATCGGGTGTTCGAGCAGTACCGGATACAGACCGATCCCGAAAGCGAATTGACAGACCTCGTGCTGCGGATGACCGACCGTGAATTCGACTTCGCGGTCGCGCGATATACCATCTACGCTCGTGCCGACTACTCCAGCGAGTCTTACGGGGGGACCACCTACGTCGGCCTCTCGTTCGGGTGGGGCTATCCCTCCTACTGGTATGATCCGTACCCATATTGCTGTGGTTTCTACTACCCGGCGCATTACTCCTGGTACGGCTATCCGTATTACCCGTACTATGGGGGTGGCTACTACCCCTACAACCCCTACTACCCGTATTACGGCTACCGGCCGGGATACCCGGGGTATCCGGGCTACGGCTATCCATACGGCAACAACCGGGGGCCCTACACCTTCAAGCCGGGTGGCACCGTATTCGGGCAGCCGACAACCTACAGGCCGCGGACCGAGTTCGTGAACAAGGCGTCCGTGTTCGAACCGGGGCGGCGGCCCTCGTCCACTACGTCCTATCGCCAGCGTGGCACGACAGCCCCGGCGACCGGCGCGGCGGCGACAACCCGCCCCTCGTCTGAGCGGCGCCCCGCGCCGTCCGCGCGTTCCACTGAACGGCAGCCGGTGGCGGGCGGCCACGTCGAGGCCGGGCGGAAGCCAGCGACCGCGAAGCCGGCGCCGACGCCGACTTACGTTCGTCCTCAGTCGCGATCCGGGACCACCACGGGCCGGTCCACTGAGCCGCGCCGTACCACTGAGGCGCGACCCGCAGATCCGTCGAACCGATCGACGTCGTCCCCGCGATCCTCGACGACGGCGCGCGGTGAACCCCGCACCAGCCGCCGGGCAACCAGCTCGACTCGCGAGGCGCCGATGCCCGAGTACATCCGGCTCGAGCGCCCATCCGACAACGCCCGGAGCGGTGGGAGCAAGGGCGGCAGTCGAGGCCTTCCAGAGTACGTGCGTCCGTCTCGCGGCGGCGGCACGTCCAGCGGCACGCCCAGCGGAAGCGACCGCCCCTCCGCGCGTTCGCCGGCACCGAGTCACGGACCGGGCTATTCCGCCCCGTCGGGTAGAGGCCCGGGATATTCCGCACCATCGGGGAGGAGCCCGGGCTATTCCGCACCGGCGGCCCGCGCTCCGAGTTCGGCCCCGTCCTCCCGGGGCGGCTTCTCCGGTGGCGGCGGCGGGCGAGGAAGATGATCTGAAGTGATCAGGCCCCCGGGAGAGTATCTCCCGGGGGCCTCGAGCATCGGGTGCCCGCGCGGTTCAGCCTGCCTTTCGGCGGGCGTAATCCAATCCCCACTCCATGATTTCTGCGCTGCGGAGTCCCGCCCGCATCGCGACTTCGACAGCGTCATCTTCCTCCATGTCGTTGTCGAGCACGAGGTGGGCGATCAGCGGTCCCCCCACCCGGTTCCCACTGGCACAATGGAGGAACACGGCCGCCTCGGACCGATTCCTGAGCACGGCGAGGATGCGCTCCATGGATTCATCGCTGAGCGCACCGGACGTGATGGGCACGTTGACGTAGCGCATGCCGATACCGCCAACAGTGGCGCCCTCGTCGAAGGGGCGAGCTTCCATCGGATCGCGGATGTCGAGCACCACGGCGACACCGGCCTCGTGCAGGGCCCGGAGATGGATCTCTGCCGGCTGACCGCCGGTGGCCAGGCCGGGGAGCGGCTCGCTGGCGTTGGCGACGCCCGCGATGGCGCCGAGCAGGGAAGGAAGTTGTGGGGCCATGAACCGTTCGTGTGGGTGGTCAGGCCTGTTCGGGGCGGTAGGCGATGATGTGCACCTTCTCGAGGGTGATCAACCCGCCGCCCATAAGGGCATCGATCTCCGGAAGCACTGCCTGGATCTTCGCCTCGGTGTCCACGCACTCGATCACGATCGGAAGATCCATCGAGAGGCGCAACACCTTGTCGGTGTGCAGGCGGGCCGTGGCGCCGAAGCCCATGATCGCGCGCGTGACGGTGGCGCCTGCCAGGCCGCGGCGGCGGAGCAGGGTGACGATCGCCTCGTGCAGCGGGGTGCCATCGTGCTTGTCACGCTCGCCGAGGTGGATCCGCATCAGCGTCCCGTCTCCGCTCAGTCCGTGCACGACGCGCCTCCTACGCCGATCGCCGCAGGGTGAGAACCTCGCGGGCCACGGTGAAGCCCGCGAGCGTCCCTGCCACGGTCAGGAGGACGCTCAGGCCGACATACGCGGCCAGGCGCGTCCACTGACCCTCCTCCAACATGACGGCGCTTTCATAGCTGAACGTCGAGAACGTCGTGAAGCCGCCGCAGAAGCCGATCGTGAGAAACCCGCGAAGCTCAGGGCTCACGGCGGGTGTCTCGAGAGAGTAGCGAATGATGAATCCGAGGAGGAGCGATCCTACCACATTGATCGCGAGGGTGCCGCTCGGGAACGGAGTGTCGAACAGCCGCTGAATCAGTCCGCCGAAGAGGTAACGGCTCACCCCGCCCAGCGCGCTGCCGATGGCGATCCAAACGACCATGTCCCTCCCTCATGGCGGCGGTTCCATCCTCAGTGCTCTTACCTGCTCCCCTGCACCCTTTAGATTACCGCCATGCTCCACCTGGCGATAGTCCAGCTCCGCCCGCACAAGGGCGCGTACCAGGACAATCTCGCTCAGCTCGGCGTGATCCTCCGGGAGATGGCCGGCTCCTCCGAACCACCCGACCTTCTCGTTCTCCCCGAAACTGCACTCTCCGGTTACTTCCTCGAGGGCGGAGTCCGGGAACAGGCTCTGAGTGCCGAGCAGCTTTACGCCGACCTGGAAGCACTGCATCGCTCGTCAGGTGCTCCCCCCGTGGACATCGCTCTAGGGTTCTATGAGGTCTGGCGGAACCGCCATTACAACGCCGCCCTCTACGCTTCGCTGGGTGGGACAGCCCCCGGCATTCGGCACGTCCACCGCAAGGTGTTCCTCCCGACGTACGGGGTCTTCGACGAGGAGCGGTTTGTCGAGTCCGGCACGGAGGTGCGCGCGTTCGACACCCGCTGGGGCCGCGCGGCAATGCTGGTCTGCGAAGACGCATGGCATTCGATCATGCCGACGCTGGCGGCTCTGGACGGGGCAGAGCTTCTGATCATTCCAAGTGCCACCCCGGCGCGCGGGATACAGGGTGAGGATGCGCCTGCGAATCTGCAGCGGTGGGAACACCTTGCCGCCGATGCCGCGGCGGAGCACGGGATCTTTGTCGTGGTCACGCAGCTGGTCGGGTTCGAAGGGGGCAAGGCGTTTGCCGGCGGCTCGGTCCTCGCGGGCCCGACCGGGCAGGTGCTGGCGAGGGGACCGCTCTTCCAGCCCGCGGTTGTGCCGGTCACGCTCGACTTCGACGAAATCACCCGTGCACGGGCGGAGCTTCCGCTGCTCGCCGACCTCGAGATCCGGCTGCCGCGACTATTGGACGGGCTCGGGCGGAGTGATGGAGACGCGGGGAAGGAATCGACCTGGGAAGTTCGGCCCGTGGCCGCATCCCGGGTCGGCAGGCCCGCGGGCCGACCGCGGCCCCCGATGGCGCCGCCCGCCGGGGATCCGCTCGGCATCAATCCCGACCTGACCCGGCGTTGGCTGGTGGAGTTTCTGCGCGACGAGGTCCGTCGCCGCCGCGGATTCGAACGCGTCCTGCTCGGGGTGTCCGGGGGGGTCGACAGCGCGCTCGTCGCCTACCTGGCCTCCGAGGCCTTCGGACCGGAGAACGTCACCGCTGTCCGGATGCCCTACCGCACCTCCAGCCCGGAGAGCCTCGCGCACGCCCAACTGGTGATCGACCACCTGGGCCTCCCGAGCCGCACCGTGGAAATCACTGCGGGAGTCGACGGTCTCGTGGGCGCGATCGGTGACGGGAGCACGCCAGCCCGGCGGGGTAACATCATGGCGCGGGCCCGGATGATCGTGCTCTTCGACCTCTCCGCCGAGCTGAATGCGTTACCGCTCGGGACGGGGAACAAGACGGAGCGGCTGTTCGGGTACTTCACCTGGCACGCCGACGACTCACCGCCCGTGAACGCGATCGGTGACCTGTTCAAGACGCAGGTCTGGGCGCTGGCGCGCCACCTGGGCGTGCCCGACGTGATCGTGGACAAGCCCGCGACGGCGGACCTCATCCAGGGCCAGACGGATGAAGGCGATTTCGGCATCTCGTACAGTCGGGCCGACCAAATCCTGCACTACCTCCTGTCCGGCTTCCGACCCGAACAGATCCTCACGCTGGGGTTCACGGAGGCGGAGGTGAAGCTGGTGCGGGCCAGGCTGGAGAGCACCCACTGGAAACGCAGGCTCCCCACGGTGGCGATGCTCAGCCAGACCGCCATCGGCGAGTACTACCTCCGGCCTGTGGACTACTGAGGACGATGATGGCCCCGGAATCGCGCCCCATGTCGTACTCCCGCTCCGAGCTGTCTTCGCTCGTGATGCCGCACATGCAGAACCTCCTCGGCGATCTCTTCGGCGGGAATCTCATGGCGATGGTGGACCAGGCCGCCGCCATCGCCGCCATCCGGCACGCGGGGGGCCCAGCCGTGACGGCGTCGATCGACCGAGTGGACTTCCGGGAGCGGATCCCGATCGGGGCGCTCGTCACCTGCTGTGCCACCGTGGACTTCGTGGGGAACAGCTCGATGCACATTGAGGTACAAGTGTACGCCGAGAGGTTGACGACCGGAGATCGGCGACACACCCACACGGCCCACGTGGTATTCGTGGCGATCGACGAAAAGGGGAAGCCCAAGCGGGTGCCTCGGCTCGTCCCCGACTCGCCGGAGGAGCACGAGCGTTATGAGCGCGCCCGGCGCCACCGAGAGCAATTCCGGCGCCCGTGAACACGACCCAGGTCACGGCGGTCCTCGGAGGAGGCGGCGCCAAGGCTGCAGCCCAGATCGGTGCCCTTCGTGCGCTGGCCGAATCCGGGCTCGCGCCGGCGCGATACATCGGCACGTCGATGGGCGGCGTCGTCGCGGCGGCGGCGGCGGCCGGCCTCTCCCCCGCGGAGATGTCGGCACGGTTTTCTTCGGTGCGCCGGCCCGACGTGGCCCGTCCACGGGCGCTCCTGCCGGTGGCGGGGATATGGCTGCCGTCGATGCTCCGGCCTGAGCCGCTCGCCGCAACTTTCGCGCGTCTCATCCCGGCTAGGCGTTTCTCGGAGCTTCGGGTGCCATTGACGCTCACTTCGGTCGATCTGGACAGCCGGGAGCTGGTGCTGTTTGGGGCCGGGGGACGGGATGTTCCCCTCCTGGACGCCCTCGCCGCGAGCACGGCGCTCCCCGTCTACTATCCGCCGCACGTCATCGAGGGACGGCGCTACGCTGACGGCGGGCTCCGCGCCGTGCTGCCGCTCGACGTCGCGGCGGGATTCGCCGCGAGCCTCGTGATCGCCATTGATGTCGGCCCCGGGCTTGACGACCCGGAGCCGGCGGAGCCGCCGGGCGGGCCGGCGCTCGTGCTCGCACACGACCAGAGCGAGGCCGTCCTGATGGGGCAACAGGCGCGGGATGCCCTTCAACGGTGGGCACTGACTCCCGGGCTGCCGCCCCTGCTGCACGTGCGTCCGCCACTTCCGCGGCACGTCACGTTCGCCGTGGAGCGATTTGCGGAATTCGAGGCGGCCGGCCATTCGGCGGCCCGTGATGCACTCAGCCTGTCAGGCTACCAGGCCATCGGCCATGTCTGAGAACCCTCGGATCTTCACCGTCGACGAAGCCAACCGCGCGTTGCCGCTGGTCCGCCGCATCGTCCACGACCTGACGACGGAGCACCGGGCGTGGCGCGAGTGCCTCGCCCGGTTCGAGCTGGTTTCGGCGGGGGTCGGCGTGGAACGGGGATCCGTGGCCGAGGCGGACGCGCTGCAGCGGCAGGTGGCCGCTCATGCCGGGGCGATCGAGCGGTATCTCGCCGAGCTCGAGACCATCGGCTGCCTGTTCAAGGGCTTTGAGGCGGGATTGGTGGATTTCTACTCGTTGCGGGCTGACCGCCTCGTGTTCCTCTGTTGGCGCGAGGGAGAGGACCGCATCACGCACTGGCACGAGCTGGAGGCGGGGTTCGCCGGCCGCCAACCCATCGACTCACACCTTCTCTCAGGAACGACGCCATGATCCGGATCTGGCTGTTTCTACACTACCTCGGGCAGGTGATGTGGCTCGGTGCCGGCATGGCGGCGATGGTGTACGGCATCGTAGGTAAGAAAGAGACGGGGGCGTCCCGCACCGCGACGCTACGCGGCCAGCTCGCGGTGCACAAGATGCTGATCGGCCCCGGAGCTTTTTTCATTGCGTTTTCGGGCGTGTTCCTCTCGCTTCGGACGTACGGTGGCGAGACATCCGCCGGCGGCCCCAGCGTGTGGCTGATGGTCATGCAAGCGACGGGAATCGTCGGCGCGCTCATCGTCCTTTTCTTTGCACTTCCCTCGATGTCCCGGCTGGCGCGGCTGGGTCCCGGCGCCGACGACGTGCTATTCGAGCAGCTCCGCCGCCGCCATGCGGCCATCGCCACCCTGTCCGGCACGCTTGGGCTCCTGGGCCTCGTGTCGGCCGCCTTCCTCAGGTACTGATGCGGCGCCGGGACCTCCTGCGCGCGGCCGGGCTCTTTCCCGCCGCGGCCTGGCTGCCGCAGATCGGGCGGCCGGTTGCTCCCGTGGCCTTCGACCCGGCACTCCCAGGGGACGACGAGGCCTACTGGAACGAGATCCGACGCCAGTTCCTCATCGCCGACGGAATCTTCTTCAACACCGGCACCTTCGGCGCCTGCCCCAGGCCCGTGCTGGATGCGCTGGTCCGGAACCTCACCGCGTTTGAGACCGTGTTCCACCAGCAGCCCCTCGACCTCGCTGCGCTGCGGAACGAACTGTCTGCGCTGGTCGGAGCACCTTCTCACACGCTGGTATTCACCCGCAACACGACGGAGGGGATGAACGTCGTGGCGCAGGGGCTCGACCTCGCGGCAGGCGATGAAATCCTGACGACCACGCACGAGCACGTCGGCGGGCGCTGCTGCTGGGAGTCCGTTGCCCGGCGCCAGGAGCTCGGCCTGGTGACATTCGCGCCGCCGGTGCCTGCGGAGAGCGAGGAGGCGCTCCTGGGCGCATGGCAGGGCGCTGTCACTCCGCGAACCCGTGTGCTCAGCATTTCCCACGTGTTTTTCACGACCGGGGCGATCCAACCGGTGGCACGCCTGTGCGCGTGGGCCCGCCAGCGTGGCCTGATCACGGTGCTGGACGGAGCGCATCCACCGGGCATGCTGGCCACGAACCTCCAGTCGATCGACTGCGACTTCTACGCATCGAGCCCGCACAAATGGCTGCTGGCGCCGAAAGGCTCCGGCCTTCTCTACATCAGCGAGCGCTGGCTCGACCGCTTGTGGCCGCTGGTGGCCTCGGGCGGCTGGGACGACTTGGCCCTCAAGGCCGACCGATTCGATCACGTCGGTACCCGGAACGACAGCCTGCTGGTGGGATTTCAGGCCGCAGTCACCTTTCATCGGGCCATCGGGACGGAGCGGGTCGAACGCCGCATCCGCGGCCTCGCCACACGTCTCGACGCGGGCCTCCGGACGCTTCGAGGGGTCAGCCTCCGCTCGCCGTCATCGCCTGCGATGCGGAGCGCGATGGTCTCCTTCGAGGTCGAGGGTGTCCCGGCGACGGAAGTCATTCGCCGACTGTGGGAGCAAGGGCCCGTCCGGGTCCGGCACGTTTCCGAGAACGGGCTCGATTACGTCCGGCTATCAACCCACATCTACAACACGCCGGGAGAGGTCGATCGGGTGGTGGGGATGATCGGGGAGATCGCGAATCGCTAGTGTCGAGGACTGCGGACTGAAGACGGCCGCCAGGGTCGATTCAATCCCTTGTTCTCGTTCCTGTCCAGCATGCGCTCCGAACCGGGCATTCCGCGCACCGCGCCACTCTCGCCGTGCACACCAACGCGCCGAGCTCCATGATCGCCTGATTGAACGACCAGGCAGACGGTCCGCGGCGGGGGAGCAGGGTCTGGGCGGTGCGAAACAGCGAGCGCTGGCCGGCCGCACCGCGCGCCCGCGGGTGAAACGCGCGGCGGAGCACCCGGGCCACATTGGTGTCGATTGCCGGCGCCGCGTGCTCGTACGCGAAACTGGCCACCGCACCGGCGGTATAGGGGCCGACCCCTGGCAGTCGTCGAAGCTCTTCAGGCTGCTCGGGGATTCGCCCGTCGTGTTCGGACACCACGACCCGCGCCAACTGGTGCAGATGAGCGACCCGCCGATAATACCCCAGCCCTTCCCAGCTCTCCCGCACCACTCCGGCCGTTGCCCCGGCGAGCGCATCCACGGTGGGAAAGCGCGCGAGAAAGCGGGGCCAGTATTCCTCGACTCGCGCCACCTGCGTCTGCTGCAGCATGAACTCGGAGACCAGGATCGCCCACGGGTCGCGCGTACGGCGCCACGGCAGATCGCGGCCGTGCCGGCGGAACCAGCGCAGGAGTCGCCGGCGGAAAGCCGCGTGGTTCGCGGGAAGGCGTGGGGTGGACTTCGCAGCCATGGCGGGGCAAGATAATACCGATGTTTGAGACCTTCCTCCGCCTGCCACATGCCATCGGCCGCGCCGTGCTCCGCTCGCTTGCCCACGTGGGCCGCTTCAGCCTGCTCACGGCGGAGCTGTTCCGGGCGATCGGCGAGTGGCGCATCTGGCTGCCGCGCACTTTGGACGAGGCGCAGAATATCGGCTTCGGCAGCCTGTTCATCGTGCTGCTTATCTCGGGGTTCGCCGGCGCGGTGACTGCGCTGCAGACCGGCTACCAGTTTACCGGCAGCCTCCCGTTGTACGTCGTGGGCACCCTGATCGTGGAATCCATCGTCCTCGAGCTGGGGCCGGTGCTCACCGGGTTGATCCTCGCGGGGCGGATCGGCGCCCGCTACGCGGCGGAGCTCGGCACCATGCGCGTCACCGAGCAGATCGACGCGCTCGAGAGTCTCGGCCGCTCGCCGGCGTCGCATCTCATCATCCCGCGGGTCCTGGCCGGCCTCGTGATGGTGCCGGTTCTGACCGTTTTCGCGAACGCGATCGGCGTCTTCGCCGGATGGTGGTCCGCCAAGCAGGTCCTTCCCATCAGCAACACGGACTTCGCCTACGGCGCACAGTATTACTGGCGGCCCTTCGATGCCTGGTACTCGCTGATCAAGGCCTTCTTTTTCGCCGCCTCGATCACCCTCATCCCGTGCTACATGGGATTCAACACCAAGCAAGGCGCCGAGGGCGTCGGCAAATCGGTGACGACGGCGGTGGTGGCAAGCTCCGTCATCATCCTGCTGCTCGACACAGTGTTGGCCCGAATTCTCCTGCACACATGATCGAGCTCCGCGGCGTCCGCAAGCAGTTTGGCGACCAGATGGTTCTGGACGGGGTGGATTTCACCGTCGGAGACGGGGAGACCGTCGCCCTGCTCGGACCCTCCGGCACCGGAAAGAGCGTGCTGCTCAAGCACATCATCGGACTCATTCGCCCCGATGCCGGTGCCGTGATCGTGGACGGAAGAGAAGTGGCGCGCCTCAGACGGAAGGAGCTGTCCGAGCTCCGGACGACGATCGGCTACGTATTCCAGAACGGCGCGCTGTTCGATTCGATGTCCGTCTTCGAGAACATCCGCCTCGGCATCACGGATGAAAAGCTGTACAACGACCGTGCGTATTGTGCCGAACGCATTCCGGAGTGCCTGAAGCTCGTAAACCTGGAACCCGAAGCCGCGGAGAAGTTTCCGGCGCAACTTTCAGGCGGAATGCGCAAGCGGGTCGGTATCGCCCGCGCGATCGCGGGGCAGCCCAAATACCTGCTATACGATGAACCGACGTCGGGTCTGGATCCCGTGAACGCCGACATCATCGACGATCTGGTCAAGCACCTCGCCGAGACGCTCGGCGTGACCAGCGTGATGGTGACGCATGATGTGCGCGGCGCCTTCCGCGTCTCTGATCGTGTCGCCCTGCTGAGCGACGGCCAGATCGTGCTGGAAGGTACGCCCAAAGAGTTCCTCGCCTCCTCCGATCCGCGGGTGAGGGCGTTTCTCGAGCGCGACTTCCACCATCACCCTTTCGCGGCCTGAGTCCCTCATGGATCTCCATTACAAGCGCGAAGTCACGGTCGGGGCCCTGGTGCTCGTCGGTCTCGCGGTGTTCCTGGCCGGGACGATGTGGCTCGGGGGGCGGTCGTTCGGCCGGCGCGACCTGCTGGCGATCCGATTCACCGATGTCGGCAACCTGAAGGTCAGCTCGCCGGTCAAGATCTCCGGCGTCCAGGTCGGCAGGGTGGAGAAGATCAACTTCGAAGGGGTCGGAAACGTCGTGGTGCTGGCGGGTCTGCCGAAGGACATCGTTGTCCGGACCGATGCCGAGGCGGTCATTCAGGGCGTCGGCGCACTGGGCGATGTCGAGATTGTCCTGAACCCAGGCAAGGATGGGCAGCCGCTTCCCAAGGGCCAGGAGCTGGAGGGGCGCCTGAGCCCGGGGCTCTTTGAGGAGATCAGCGGCCAGGCGTCAGCGGCACTCGGCGGGGCGCAGACGATTCTGAATCAGCGAACGGCCGACGACCTGCACCGGACCCTCGTGGCGATGGAACGGGTGATGGCGCTCTACGCGAACCCCAGACAGGGCCCCAGCGCCGAGCTGTCGGCCACGCTGACATCACTCCGCGGGTTAAGCGACCGCCTCGATTCGACCCTGGCGAATCCTGCCGTGGCCAGGACCTTCGAAAACCTGGACACCGCCTCCGCCAACTTCGGCCGGTTGGCCGTCCAGTTGACTTCGACGACAGCGCGGCTCGACACCCTGCTCGGCAACGTGAACCGGGGCCACGGCACCCTCGGCCGGCTCGCGACCGATCCGGGGCTCTATGACGATTTGCGCTCGACCATGCAGTCCATGCGGGCGCTCATCGATTCCCTGCAGGCCAAGCCGGGGAAGCTCACCGTACAGGTGAAGATGTTCTAAGCCGGGCAGATGGGCAGTATCTTGCCTCCCACCATGAGCCTTTCTGTCACTTTCCTCGGCACCGGCGCCGCCGTGCCCTCGCCCGAGCGCAACGTGAGTGCGCTCGCCCTCGCGCGCGAGGGCGAGACGCTGCTGTTCGATTGCGGGGAAGGGACCCAGCGCCAGATGATGCGGTACGGTGCGAGCTTCACCTTCCGCGAGTTGTTCTTCACGCATTTTCATTCGGACCACCTCCTCGGGCTGACCGGCCTGGTGCGCACGCTCGGGATGCAGGAACGCCAGGAGCCGCTCCGGCTGTATGGACCGAAGGGCGCCGAGCGCGTGCTTGGTCATGCGCTGGCAGTGGGCATCGAGCGGACGAAGTTTCCGGTGGAGATCACCGAGCTCCAGGCCGGCGATCGTCTCCATCGCGGCGGGTACGATCTTGTCCTCTTCGAGACGGATCATCGAGCCGATTCCGTCGGCTATGCCCTGGTGGAGCACCTCCGGCTCGGGCGGTTCCATCCCGACCGCGCGCGCGAGCTTGGCATTCCCGAGGGGCCCCTCTGGGGGAAGCTCCATCGTGGGGAATCGGTCACGCTGCCGGACGGGCGGCGGGTCACGGCCGAGGACCTTGTCGGGCCGACACGGCCCGGGCGAACCATCGTGCTCTCGGGGGACACCAGGCCGTGCGATGCGCTACTCCATGCGGCCCGCGACGCGGACCTTCTCGTCCACGAGGCGACGTTCGCCGCGGAAGAGTCGGAACGGGCCCGCGAGACGGGACACTCCACGGCGGCAGAGGCGGCGGAAATCGCACGCGAGGCAGGCGCGAGGCAGCTGGTGCTGACCCACATCTCCGCGCGCTACAGCAGGGAAGCGCCGGAGCTTCTCGCGGAAGCGCAGGCGATATTTCCGAATACGGTGATCGCGAGGGATGGGCTGACGATCGAGGTGCCGTTTCGGGATGCGGGGGAGGACTGAGCGGCGACCGGACGATGGGGGCGGCGCGTTGGGCATACTGGGGCTGACTGCCGCAAGATGTTGTCCGGCAATCGGTTCTGGCGATCGCGCCGGCGGTGTATCGACCCGTTGATCCGTTGACGCATCCTGCCCGTGCGCTTAGCTTACCCCCGCCTGAAGTCGGGGCTGTAGCTCAGCTGGGAGAGCGCTGCAATCGCACTGCAGAGGTCAGGGGTTCGATCCCCCTCAGCTCCATTTACTTTGCCCCGTGGTGTAACTGGCAACACGCCTGACTCTGGATCAGGAGAGTCCTGGTTCGATCCCAGGCGGGGCAATGCCCACGGTGAACAACCGTGGGCGTCTCTTTTCGGTAGGCTGATCTCAGGGAAGAGGAAGTGGCGGTATGGTGTCGAGGTACAGGCGGTCGACATAGCCCAGCGTACGCCCGTCGATCACTACGCGATACCACCCCCCGATTAGCGAGTCGACCAGGACCGCTTCACCGGGATTCAGAATCCGAACGGCAGCGGTACCGCCACTCCGATTCTCCCGAACGTTGACCCACGTCGTGGCAAAGCGCGAAAACTGTTGCCGGCCAGGAGGTGGGGCCTCTGATAAGAGCGGCTCGACCGGGCGGGAGCTGTCGGCGGCAGGGGCCGGTGTTTCGCCCACCGGCTGGATTGGGATGTACCCGGCCGAATCGAGGGGCGGCGCCACAAGGGACTCAGTAAGTGCCCTGGGAATGGCGCGGGGTCGGAATACCGCATCCATCACAACCACAACTGCCAGCACGCCAGCGATTATCAGCACCGGCCAAAGCCTGCGAATCTGCGGTTCCGAAACAGGGTGCCGGATAAGCTGGGTCGGGAAGTCGTGACCGCAGCGAGGGCATCGGGTTGCGACGCTCAGCGCTCTGTAGCCGCACTTCGGGCACTCGATGTAGGCCATGGCTGTTCGAATATCAATTCATGTGCCAGCACCGGGCAAGAAATCCACCGACGCAGGAGATCCAGCGGGGTGCCTGACCAGCCGATGGCGAGAGGCGGGATGGGACCGCGACCAGCCGGTAAGGCTGGCAAGACTTCGCGGAAGCGGTTGCAAGTTGCCTGGGATAAATGAGTTATGATGCCCCTCTAGATCAGGAGAGTCCTGGTTCGATCCCAGGCGGGGCAATGAAGCCCGGCTACGACCTCGGTCGTGCCGGGCTTGGCATATCGTGGCCGGGCGGTTCCCGTTGCTGGCGGTCGACTCTCCTTAATCGTCGATCAACTGGTACGCCGAAGTCCAGAAGTCGAAGGTGACGGGGGGAAGCGCGAGCCGATCCGGTCGGCGTTGGGTCATGAGGACGCCAACCAGCTCCTCCTTCGGATCGACGTACCACGACGTGCCGAAGGCGCCGTCCCAACCGAAGCGCCCGGGCACGTCGGCAAGATCGTGGCGCGCGGTGATGATCCCCAGGCCGAGGCCCCAGCCGCGCGAATCCCAGAAGTTCTCGAAGAACGGCGAGGCCGCCTTCTGCTCGGGCGTAAGGTGGTCCATGGTCATCAGCTCGATCGATGACCGCGAGAGAACGCGCTCACCGCTGTACGGGCCGTTCACCAGCATCATCCGACCGAAGGCGAGCAGATCGTCGACCGTCGAGACGAGCCCTCCGGCACCGGACTCGAAGACAGACGGCCGCGCGGCGTAACCGCCACCCGCCTCCTGCAGGACCACGAGCTTGCCGGTGACCATATCCGTCCCGTAGCAGGTTGGGAGCCGATCGAGCTTCGCCTCGGGGACTCGGAATCCGGTGTCCGTCATCCCGAGGGGCTCGAAGATGCGCTCCTGAAGGAACGCGCCCAGCGACTTGCCGGAGACGCGGGCGATCAGCACGCCGAGGATCTCGCTGCCCATGTGGTACAGCCACCGCTCGCCGGGTTGATGCACGAGGGGGAGGCTGCCCAAGCGCTTCATGAATTCGTCCGGCGTGCCGGCGAAGGGCCATTCGCTCAGGGGGAGGCGTGCCTCCGCCAGCGCCTTCTGGATCGGGCACGTCGGCGAGAGGAAGGCCACCTCGCCGTAGCCCGATCGAAACGTCAGGAGGTCGCGCAGCGTGATCGGGCGCTTCGCGGGCACGGTGTCGTCGAGCGGGCTCTCGATCGTCCGCAAAACTCGGCGGCCCGCGAGCTCCGGCAGCCATTCGTCCACCGGATCGTCGAGCCTGACAAGGCATTCCTCCACGAGGATCATGGCGCCGACCGCCGTGATCGGCTTAGTCGTGGAGGCGAGCCGGAAGATCGTGTCACGCCGCACTGGCAGATTGCCGTCGAAGGCCATGCTGCCAATCGCATCCACGTGCCCTCGCCCGCGCTGGTACACGAGCGCGACGAGCCCGGGAATGCTGCCGCTTTCGACGTGGCGCTGTAGGGCGGCGTGCATTCGCGCTACCCTCGCCCTCGAGAAGCCACCACTCTTGATCGCGGATGATCGCTGGGGTGATTTCCCAGGGCTCCGGGCAGGAAGGGCGTGATCGAGCATGGTGTGATCCTCTTTGAGACAAACGCCGTGCAGCCGACGGTTGTCTGAATGACACAATTGCATTCCCCTCGGTGCCCACAGAGCGAGGCGACTGCCAGGCTGCGGACCTGACTGGAGCACGTCAGTTGCAAGGGCGGACTGGGATATTGCGTGGGAGGTATCGAAAGGGATGAGAACGGCGCGTTAGAATGTCTTCACGAACGGCCGGCCCGCAGCGTGTCGCTGGAGGTCGCGGTGCAGGAGTCCGGGTCCTCCTCGAATCAATGGCTGCCAAGGTGCTGGGATTCAGCGCTCGGTCCGTTCGGGTCGGGTGAGACTTCGTCCGACCCCAGGCGAGGCAAGGCCCACCGTGAACCATGGTGGGCGCTTTGCTTCGGACCGATTTGGGTCGCTCCCAGCGGGAGCGGCCCATTCTCTCAACAGTGCATCGCGTCAGACCGACACCGCTAGATCCGGGTTTTCCGGTGGGCGATCACCCTCAGCAATCCGCGGATGCCCGCATGCAGGAGCATGTAGCCTCCGATCGCGATGACGATCGGCAGGGCCAATGTGAAGCCGCCTTCCGCGCTCGGACTCGGCACGATCCCACGAAACGGCCCGTATAGCGGGTCGGTCACGGCCCGGATGAATCGCACGAATCCGGCGCTGGATCGCGCGGCGATCATGCCGAGCACCAGTCGGGTCGCGAGTAGCGCGTAGATGACGTAGAACACGTAATCGATGACTTGGGACGTACGAGCGGCGACCCGGGCGCGGCTCACTTCACGCTCCTCCGCCACCGTTTCGCGGACCGCCCTGCCGCGAAACTCTCCGGCGACCTGGTCGATGCGCTCTGCCTCCCCCTCCGACGGGTGTGCAGCCCGCCCGGCGATTTCGGCGTTCACCTCGCCCTCGACCCGCGATTTCACAAATCCATGCTGCGCTTCGCGGCGAGCCTGGTCGGCTGCCACTTTGTCGTCTGGCATCGGATCCTCCCTAACTGGGCCTCACGGCCGGACGCCTCCCGGTTCTCCGCTCCCAACCCTGATCACAAGACTAGCCGGCTGCAGGCCGGGTCTCGCCGCCACCGCTGCGATGGATACCACCAGAGGACATGTCACCAAAGGGGTGGGCCGGGGAGACTGGCTCGAGCGCCTCCAGCCGCTCGAGGTCGGCGACCGATACCAGCGCGGCGACCGGCTTGCCGTGCCGCACCAGCACGATCCGCTCCCCGAAGGCGAAGACCTCGTTGACGAGGTCGGCAAAACTCCCTCTCGCGACACTGACGGGAAGCTGGCTTCGGTTCAATGTGCCTCCGTGAAGACGGAGCTCCAATATAGTACAAAACGTACAATTTGTACAATAACATGAGGTGGTATGGCATCCGCGGCACAGTCGTCCCCGCTGCCCGTCCGATCCTGCCGCGCGACCCTTCCGCACCCCCCCGCATCCCACCTGCGAACCCATTCTCCCCAGGGAGCACGCGTCCGATGACACGCCACTGGATTACGGCGGCTTTCGCCGCCCTCGCCGTCGTTCCTGGCCCCGCCGGGGCCCAGGAACCCACCCGTCCGCCGGAGCCTCCCCACGCGTTCACCTTCGCCATGAGCGGGCGACCGCGCATCGGCGTCTCGGTGGATATGCGCGCGGACGCCGACAAGGACAAGGTCGGGGCCCGCATTCTCGCGGTGACCCCTGACGGACCCGCCGACAAGGCCGGGCTCCGCGAGGGCGACATCATCACCCGGTTCAACGGGACCGCGCTGGGAGGTACGGCTGGTGGTGGCGAGGCTTCCGGCCCGGGCCAGCGGCTCGTCGAGCTCGCCGGAAAGCTTGAGCCGGGAGACACCGTGAAGCTCGAGTATCGCAGGGAGTCGACCAACCGGTCGGTGACCCTCGTCGCCGAGGACCTCGGATTCCGCGTGTGGACTCGCGGCCCCGACGAGATGCGGCGGATGAGGGAGCTGCCGAGGATGATGGCGCCGTCGATCGAAGGGATGGGCGACCACTTCAGGTTCTTCATGGGTGGAGGCGCCGGGGACCTTGAGCTCGCCGACATGAACGCGGGACTGGGCCAGTACTTCGGCACCTCGGAAGGCGCCTTGGTGCTCGACGCCCCGGCAGACTCGACGATTCCGCTGAAGGCGGGTGACGTCATTCTTTCCATCGATGGGCGGGCACCAAAGTCCTCCGAGCACGCCCGACGGATTCTCGGGTCTTACGAGGGTGGGGAGAGCGTGAAGGCCGAGGTAATGCGGCAGAAGAAGAAGATCACGGTCACCTGGACGACGCCGAAGGACGCGGATGTGAAGTGGCGGGTTCGCGAGGACGCGCCGATGCGCCGGATGAAGGTCCAGACGAGTCCCGCTCCGAAGGTGAAGGTGGAGCGCACCTCAGCTCAATTCTGAGGCTCGGCGACGGCGCTCTTGGGCCGGATGAAGAAGCCGTGGATCACGCCCCTGGCATCGAGGGTCCACGCCAGGACGAGTGGTTCCGCCAGTAGCTCGAATCGTGCCTCGCGGAGGTATCCCGAGAGGGAATCGCGGGGCACGATCTGCTCACTCAGGACCTCCTGCTCCATTCCGACCTGTGCGACCAGCTGTCCGAGGAGTTCGGATAATTGCGCCGCCGTGATGCGCTCCCGCACCCGATCCGACGCGTGCGCCATGACCGAGTCGCCGAGGTCGGCGTAGAACCATTCGGTGTACTGGCGCCCCAGGCGGAGCACCGTTGCCGAATCGGGCCGGACCGGCGGGGGGTCCTGTCCCGAAAGCGGGCCGGCGACGGAGGCCAGGAGCAGAGCTGCGATAGCGCCGTGGCGCATCTTACCGCTTCCGGAGCCGGCCGACGACGACGGTGACGTTATCGCTGCCCCCGCGCTCGAGGCTCTTGACGATCAGGTCCCGGCACACCTGTTCGGCCGAACTCATGCGGGTGAGGTAGTCCTGAATCTCCTCGTCCGTGACGTGCTTGGTCAGGCCGTCGCTGCACAGGAGCATCACATCCTCCCACTCGCAGTCGAGTGCGATCACCTCGGGCAGGGCTTCCTTCCCGCCAAGCGCGCTCCAGAGCACGTGCTTGAGGCGGGAGTGCTCCGCCGCCTCCGAAGTGAGCGCGCCGGCATCCACCATCGCCTGCGCCATGGTTTGATCCTTCGTGATCTGCTCCAGGTGCCCGTCGCGCATGCGATAGGCCCGGCTGTCGCCGACATGGATCACGTATGCCCGTGGCCAGTGGATCGTCACCATGGTGAGCGTCGTGGCCATTCCTCGCTTCCCCTCGGCTTCGCCCTCCGCCTTGAGCGCCTGGTGCCCCTTCTCGAGCGAGCGGCGCAGTTTGGCCACGAGCCGGGTTTCCTGGTCGGCTTCCGGGTGGGCGAGGAGATCCATCCCGTGGATCACATAGTCCGCGATGGCCTTGAGCGCCGTGCCGCTGGCCTGCTGGCCCCAGGGATTGCCACCCACCCCATCGGCGACCAGGAAGACATATCCGCGCGAACCGCTGACCAGGGTGCCGAGCCCGCCGTGATCGAGGCTCGACTGATGCACCTGCATGGCCTTATGCAGGCTCGCGACAAGGAAGTGATCCTGGTTCTCGGTCCGGACCCGACCGACGTGGCTCAGGCCGAAGACGTCGACGTCGGCGCGGGTCGGGCGTGGGGTGTCCGGGGCAATGTCCATTTGAGCTCTCCTCAGCCCTGAACTTCCGTCCTCGCGGGCGTTCCCGCTAGGGGCCCAGTTGCCCGAGCACTGGGATCGAGCGCGCGAACTCAGCCAGGGCCTATCCGGAACACCGGGGAAAGGGCATTATTTAGCCTTCCACTCACCCCGGACCACCGTGAACGAATTCATCGACCGCCTGCAGTCCACCCTCGGCGGTGCGTACCGCGTACAGCGCGAGCTCGGCGGCGGCGGGATGAGCCGAGTGTTCCTGGCGGAGGAGACCCGGCTCGGCCGGAAGGTGGTGGTGAAAGTGCTGCCACCGGACATGGCCGCCGGAGTCAACGCCGATCGATTCGAGCGGGAGATCCAGCTGGCGGCGTCGCTCCAGCATCCGCACATCGTCCAGCTGCTCACCGCCGGCGCCAGCGACGATCTCCTGTATTACGTGATGCCGTTCATCGAGGGGGAATCTCTCCGTGCGAAGCTCGCGCGGGAGGGCGCACTCCCGATGGGCGAGGTGCTGCGGATCCTGCGGGATGTCGTGGACGCCCTCGCCTATTCGCACCGCCACGGCGTTGTGCATCGTGATATCAAGCCCGACAATGTGATGCTCGCCGGCAAGCACGCTCTGGTCACCGATTTCGGGGTGGCCAAGGCGGTCAGTGCCTCGAGCGGTGGCAGCCACACGAGTCTCACGTCCCTTGGCATTGCCCTGGGCACACCCGCCTACATGGCGCCGGAACAGGCCGCGGCCGATCCGCGCGTCGATCACCGGGCGGACCTCTACGCCATAGGCGCCCTCGCCTACGAAATGATCTGCGGCCGGCCTCCGTTCGCCGCCCCTACGCCGCAGGCGATGCTCGCAGCGCACATCTCGGAACGCCCCGACCCGCCGTCCAAGTACCGGAGCGCGGTGCCGCCGATGATGAACGAGCTCGTCCTGCGGAGCCTCGAGAAGAATCCGGCCGACAGATGGCAGTCGGCGGAGGAGGTGCTCGGCAGGCTGGAGGCGCTCGCGACGCCGAGCGGCGGGATGACACCCGTCTCCACCACGCCGGTGAACGAGGTTCGTGCCGAGGCGGAGGCGGCGCTTCGGAAGGCGCAGCCGCTTCGCATTGGCGCGCTGTTTGCGCTTGCCGCCGTCTTTGTGGTGGGCGGTGCCTTCGCGATCACGCGGTTCCTCGGGCTTCCAGACTGGATCTGGATCGGCGCGGCGGTGCTGATGGCGGCGGGCCTGCCGATCATCCTCTACACCGGTCGGGTCGAGCGGAAGCGGGCAGTCGCCCTGACGATGGGCACCCTGCGCTTCGAGGCGGAGCCTGCGCACCACGGCTGGTTCACGTGGCGCCGCGCCATTCTTGGCGGGTGGGCGGCTCTCGGAGTGCTGGTCCTCCTCACCACGGGCTTCATCCTCTCTCGCCTGACGGGGATCGGCCCGGGACGGACGCTGCTCACGGCGGGGGTACTCGCGGCCGAGGACCGGATCCTGCTGCTCGACTTCGAGAACCGGACCACCGACTCGGCACTCGGTCGGTCGGTGACCGAGGCGCTCCGGATCGATCTCGCCCAGTCGAGAGTGATGCGATTGGTCGATGCGAGCGATCTCGCCGCCGCGCTGCAACGGATGGGAAGAGCTCCGGATACGGAGATGGACCTCGCCCTGGCGCGGGACCTGGGCCAGCGCGAGGGAATCAAGGCGATCGTGGCGGGTGAGATCACGACGCTGGGTGCGGGATATGTGTTGTCCGCCCGCGTCCTGTCGGCCGCGACCGGGGAGACGCTGATTCCGCTTCGCGAAACGGCGGCGGATGCCTCGGGGCTGATTGCGGCGGTCGACCGACTGAGCAAGGCGCTGCGGGAGAAGGTGGGCGAGTCACTGCGCTCGATTCGCGCCGCGCAGCCGCTCGAGCGGGTGACCACGGCATCGCTCTCGGCACTGCGCCTCTATACCGAGGGGGTGGAGGCCTCGGACCTGGGCCGGAACGAGGAGGGCGCCCGACTGCTGCGCCGGGCCGTCGAGGAGGACTCGACATTCGCGATGGCATGGCGCAAGCTCGGCGTCATCCTGAATCGCACCGGACAGGCTTCCCAGGCTGAGATCGAGGACGCGGTGACCCGGGCATTCGGGCTTCGGGACCGCCTTCCCCCGGTCGAGCGCTACCTCGCCGAGGCGTACTACCACAACGCGATCACCGGCGACGAGGAGCGCTCCGCGGCGGCTTACCGCGCGGTGCTTGATGTGGACCCGGATGAGCCGACCGCGCTCAACAACCTGGCGATCCACCTGACCAGGACAGGGCGAGCCGACGAGGCAGAGATCCTCCTGCGTCACCTCGCGGATGTTCGGCCCTTTCAGACGGGGTTCACCAATCTCTTTGGTGCGCTGATCGCCCAGGGGAAGGATGCCGCGGCGGATTCGGTGCTTCGAGACGTCAAGCGCCGGTGGCCGGACGGCGTAACGGCACTTCGACTCGAGGTCCTTCGCGAGGTATCCCACCGGGACTACCATGCTGCCGACTCCGTCCTGAAGGCGCACGCGCGGGACCCGCGGCCCGATCCGTCGGCCCGGCTGCAGTATGCGGGGGACAGATTGGCGGTGGCGGGGACGCTCGGCCAACTCGACCGGATGTCGGAGGAAGCCGGTGCGCTCCGCAGCACGCTGGCGGCCGCGAGTCCCGGCAGCGCGCTTGGTCTCGAGCTGATCCCGAAGGCCCTGCGGGCCAGGCACCTGGACCGGCCGGCGGAGGGCGCCGCCGCCACTGATTCGATTCTGCGCCGCACACCCCTGGCGAGCTTGCCCGCACCCGACCGGCCCTTTCAACAAATCGCCTGGATCTACGCTGCCGCCGGGCGGGCAGCCGATGTTCGCCAGCTCTATGCGGAGTGGAAACAGGTCAATCCGGAGAGTCGGCGGCCGAGGTTCGGGGTACTCACGTGGGAGGGGATCCTTGCGCTATCGGAGCACCGGTGGCGCGATGCCGCCCAGTCGTTCGACGCTTCTCAAGTCGAAGGGAAGTGCCTCCCCTGTGGCCTCTACGACGCGGCCGAGGCATGGGATCGCGTCGGAGATGCCGACTCGGCGATCGTCCGATGGGAGCGGGTAGTCACGTCGGTCCCCACGACGGACGCTCCCATGGAGGAAATGTTCAATCTCGCGTTCGCCTACAGGCGCCTGGGCGAGCTCTACGAGGCGAGGGGGGACCGCGAGAAGGCCCTCGTCTATTATGGGCGCCTTGCCACGCTCTGGCGAGACGCGGACCCCCAGCTGCAGCCCCAGATGAGGGAGGTCAAGCAGCGGATGGCCCGACTGGCAGGTGAAAGGACCTGACGCGCGGAGAAAGTGACGTACCGCACCGCGAATGTGGGGTGTGACCCGCTACCCGTTGAGTGGGTGTCATCAATCACCCACTGCAGTGAATCAGGGGTACCCCCACCATGAGGAGGTTTTGATGCGTCCCCACATCCCCTTTATTCTCGTCGCCGCGCTCTTCGCGACTGCTCCACTGGTCGCGCAGGAAGGGCAGCCGGAGGGCAAGGGGAAGCCCCCCGAGAATAAGCCGGCATACGAGATGCAGAAGCCAGACCAGGCCAAGCCGACTCACGACCAGGAAGTCGTGAAGAAATTCTTCAGTAATTATCCGGATGGCCTGCCCCCGGGGCTGGCGAAGAAGGAAAACCTTCCGCCGGGACTCGACAAGCAGCTGCTCGCGAGCGCCCAGCTGCCGCCGGGCTTGGAGAAGGACATCCAGCCCCTCCCGCGCGACCTCGAGTCGCAGCTCACGCCGCTCGGCGCCAGCTCGAAGCGCGGATATATCGCGGGCAAAGTCGTGACGTGGGACACATCGTCCAGGTCGATCCTGGGAGTCCTGAAAGCCCATGATTGACCGCAGGCACTGGCCGGGTCGAGTCTGACCCGGCGGTGAAGGAACGATGTGAGAAGTGAGAAGTGAGAAGCGAGAAGTGGGAAGTGAGGAGGGGATCAATCCTCTCACTTCCCACTTCTCGCTTCCGTCATCTGCTTTCTGCTTACTTGATTCCCAGCAGGTTCTTCTTGAATCCCTCACCCGGGCCTGGCTTGGGCCCGATCCAGCTCTTGAACAGGGCGTCGGCGAACTCCTTGCCGGGCAGGGTCCCCTTGCTCTTGCCCGCGACGCTCACTTCGGTGCCCGTGCCGGGCAGGTACGTAAAGACGAACTGTTCGCCCTTCTTGATGTCGTCCATCCAATTGCAGAGCGTCGCGAACTGGGCCTTGAGATCCTGGCCCGCATTCGGAGTGTTGTTCTTGAGGCTCTCATCCCACGCCTCGCACATCTTGTCCTTCTCGACGTCTCGCAGGAACTGCATCACGAGATGTCGCGGTGCGTCTGCCGCGAGGACGGCGTTCGCGTTCGAAGCCTTCTCGGGCAGGTAGAGCCCCGCCACATAAACCTTGAAGATGGCCTTCTTCCGGAGCGCCACTCCGTTCAGCACGAGGGTATGTCCACTGGCGGCCACGCTGCCGGGCAGCGTGACACCGTTATATGTCGTGTCCGCAGGGGCCGTGGCGAGCCCGCCGACGAGGGCCAACAGGGCAACGCTGTACATGCAATCTCCTCCGAACGGGTAAGGCCGTGGGCTGAGGGCGCCCGACTGGAAGATGGAGCCCCGGTCGCCCTTCGGGAACCCCTCCCCTCACGAACCAGCTGGTCCCCGGCGAGATTGTGCCGATGGGTTATCGCCTGCTGGAAGCCTGCGTGGAAACCGTCGAGGCCGCCCTCGCCGCCGAGGCGGGCGGGGCCGGCCGCGTCGAGCTGTGCAGCGACCTTGATGCCGGTGGTGTCACCCCCTCGGCCGGGCTCATTCACGCCGCCGCGTCCGGCCTTCGAATCCCGGTGTTCGTGCTTATCCGTGCCCGCGCCCGTGATTTCGTTTTCAGCGAAGCCGAGCGGGAGCTGATGCGGCACGAGGTGGCCGTCGCGCGGGCCCTGGGAGCGGGCGGAGTCGTGGTCGGCGGACTGACCGCGGCCGGCGACGTCGATGAGATCCTGGTCAGGGAGCTGCTCCACGCCGCGAGACCACTCCCCGTGACTTTTCATCGGGCCTTCGATGCGGCGCGGGAGCCGGAGGTCGCCCTGGAGCGGCTGATCGCGCTCGGCGTCCGCCGGGTGCTGACGTCGGGACAGGCGTCCGCTGCGGTCGAAGGAGCCGAGTTGATCGCCGCGCTCGTCCACCAGGCGGCGGGCCGGATTGGCATCGTCGCCGGTGGCGGGGTGCGAGCGCACAATGTTGAGGAAGTTGTGCGACGAACCGGAGTCACCGAAGTGCATTCGCGCACGCCGGAGGCCGCGGATCAGGTGCGCCAGCTCGTGAATCGGTTGATGGCCTGATCGGCTGTGAAGGGTAGTCCGACCGACTGTCCGCCGCACGGCCCACCTTCAGTCCAGTCGCCGCGCCCCGGGTCCGGGTGACGTCACGATGAACTCGGATCGCAGCGACGCAATGGGGAAGTCCTGCCGGTACCGCGCCGCCCACCTGCGGGTGAAGTCCGCGGCGTGGCTGTCTGCCACCATGGCCCACACGCTCCCGCCGAATCCGGCGCCGAAGGCCGAGGCAGCCACGGCTCCCAGCTCGCGAGCCGACCGCGTGAGCATGACCGTCTCGGACACCTGGTTTCCCAGGCCCCATTCCGCCGCGGCCTGGGAGCGGTCGACGAGCTCGCCAAAGACGCTCATGTCACCCCGACCAAGCGCCTTCATGGCCGCGGGGATGATCACTTCGCTCTCCTCGAGGAACTGCTCGAATCGGGCGAGGAGATGGCCGGAGGGGAGATCGGCCTCACTGCCCGCGCGCAGATTCTCACGCAGCTCCTCGATTGCGCCAGGCACGCGCGCCACTGCCGCGAGTGTCGGTTCGTTGCGACCACTCATCGAATTCCAACGGGTCAGGACCTGGCCGGCCGCGAGCGCGGCGCGATTGTAGCGCTCGCGCGCTCCTCCGGTCTTGAGCGCTCGGATCCCGCTCACCGCGATGATCAAACGCATGTCCGGCGGCCACGCGACTTCACCCTCCAGGCGAACCGGGCAGAATGCGAACTGGCTCAGGACGCCCGCCCGGCAGCAGAGGATCGCGGTGTGATCTTCGCTGCCGCCGAATGTCCCGACCCCTCGATCGCCCTCGAACGATGCGAAGCTCTGCCCGTTCTCGATGCAGCCGAGGTAGCCGGCAAGCGACTCCGGAGTGGCCAGGTGCTGCTGCCAGGCAGAGGTCTCTCCCAGTCGATTGACATCCGCCAGCGCCAGGAAGACCGCCACGACGAGAGCGCTCGAACTGCTCATCCCCGCTGCCGAGGGCAGGTCGCTCGCGAAGGTGAGGTCGGCGCCACGCCGCGCCTCGGAGAAGTTGCGGGCCATCCGCCGGGCAACCGTCATCGGGTAAGTGGCCCAGCGACCGGAATCCGGCGCCAGAGCCGGATCAAGCGCGAACTCGGTGTGAAATCCCCGGGCCACGTCCGTCAGGCTCACCTGGCCGTCAGGGCGTGGCGTTGCCGCCATGACGATCCCGCGATCGAGCGCACCGAGCACACTCCGGCCGCCGGCATAATCGGTGTGCTTTCCCAGGATCTCCACTCGCCCGGGCACGTGCCATTCGGCCGCCGGGATTCCGCGTCCCGAAACCGTCGCGACACGGAGGGCTGCACGCAGGGAGCTGACGCGGTCAGTCAGGGCCGGGGCTCCACGGCGGCAAGCCGCTCCGCCACCTGGGCGATGTCGCTGCGACTGGAGAGATCGAGCACCCCTTCGTCCACCGGCACGACCCGGTACCGCTCCCCCAGCCTCGTCATCGACAGCCGGACCGCGTCCTGAATTTCAAGCTCGCCCCGCGGCGACTGAGCGACGAGGCGGCAGGCGGGGAAAATCCCGGGACCGAAGACCCAGCAGTTCATGGAGACGCGGGCGTGAGGGCCGAGCGCGGATGCGGCCGTCGCGTCCGGCTTCTCGACGATGTCGACCAGGAGGCCATCCGGCGATGTGGTGAGCAACGCAAACCGGCTGATGCGGTCGGCGGTGATGTTGCCGCGTCGCACGAGCGCATCGCGGTCGAATCCGGCCAGGCCGGGCTCGTTCAATTGCTGGAGGGCGGTGAGCACCTGCACGGGGTAGAAGTTGTCGGCATTGCAGACCAGGAACCGGTCGCCGCCAGTGAAACTCTCGGCGGCCAGGACCGCATCTGCCGTGCCCAGGGGGCGCGATTGCACTGCGAACTGGACGCGCGTCCGAGCCGGTCGTCCTGGTCCCTCGTAGTAGTCACGGACGGCCTGATGCTCCGGGCCGATGACCAGGCAGACATCCGTGAACCCGGCATCGGCCAGCGCGCTCAAGGCGTAGTCCAGGAACGGACGACCGACCGGGATCATTCCCTTGATCCCGCGATCCGCGGCGGCCGCCTGCTCCGCGTCGAGGGGGACGCGAGCATCCGCCCGGCGCATCCGGGTGCCGAGCCCCCGCGCGAGGATGACCGCTTTCGTCACGCCGCCCGGCCCGCGCCGCTCCAGAGCGCGGGGAGCAGCTTCCACAGGCCCCAGCCGCTGGCGAGCGTGACGCCGAGGAACACGAGGCCCTGTGGTGTCCTGCCGTACAGGAAGCTGCCGGCGCCGAACAGGGCGCTGTAGACGAAGGCACAACCCAACACCCATCCGAGGAGCGCCATCGGAAGGCTGTCCGGAGATCCCTCGCCGCCGGCATCGCGTTGCACCGGGGCCCAGCCAGGACCGGCGGGTCGCACCAGGCGGTAGAAACGCACGAGTGTCGGCTGATCGATCGGGGGCGTCGCAAGGGTCACCGCGACCCACACCACGGTCGTGATGCCGACACTGACCAGGAGCTGGACGTGGCCGGGGATCGACGTCCCGGATTTCTGGAGGATGAGGAAGCCGACCGCGAGCAGGAATGAGCTCAGCATCGCGGAGATTTCACTCCAGGCGTTCACCCGCCACCAGAACCAGCGCAACAGGTAAAGCAACCCGGTACCGGCTCCGATGGAGAGCAGGAGCTGGAAGCTTTCCCGTGCCGAATCGAGCACATAGGTGATGGCCGCGGCCGCCGCCATCAGCAAGGCGGTGACGAGGCGTCCGACCAGGACATAATGGGCTTCGCTGGCGCCCTCCCGGATGAACCGCCGGTAGAGGTCGTGCACGAGGTAGGACGTGCCCCAGTTGAGGTGGGTCGAGATCGTGGAGACATACGCCGCGAGCAGCCCCGCCACCATGAGGCCGAGCCAGCCGACCGGCAGGAACTTGAGCATGGCCGGGTAGGCCATGTCGTGGCCGATCAGCGTGCGGTCCACGTGCGGGAAGGTCGTGGCGATATCGGCGAGATCCGGATACACCAGGAGCGACGCCAGCGCCACGATGATCCATGGCCAGGAGCGCAGGGCGTAGTGGGCGACATTGAACAGGAGCGTGCCGGCCATCGCGTCCCGCTCGCTCTTGGCTGCCAGCATGCGCTGGGCGATGTAGCTCCCTCCCCCTGGTTCCGCGCCGGGGTACCAGACCGACCACCATTGCACCGTGAGTGGGATGATGAGGACGGACAGCGTGAGTCCCCAGTCGCTGAAGTCCGGCAGCAGGTTGAGGGTGGCCGGATCCAGCCGGCTCAGGAGGCCTGACAGGCCGCCCACCTCCGGCTGCTTGAGGGCGAACCAGGCCGCCGCGAACGACCCCGTCATCGCGACGCCGAACTGGATGAAGTCGGTGACGAGGACGCCCCAAAGCCCCGAGGTGGCGGCGAAGGCGACGTTCAGCAGGGCGCAGATGAGCAGTGTCTTGCCCATCGGCCAGCCCAGCATGACGTTGGCGATCTTGGCGGCGGCGAGGTTCACCGAGGCCATGATCACGCAATTGAAAAAGAGCCCGAGGTACGCCGCGCGAAATCCCCGCACCACCCTGGCCGGGCGTCCGGCGTACCGCAGTTCGTAGAATTCCAGGTCGGTCAGCACGCCGGATCGCCGCCACAACCGCGCGTAGAAGAACACCGTGAGCATCCCGGTCAGCAGGAACGACCACCAGGCCCAGTTGTTGGCCACCCCGTGCTCGCGCACGAGATTGGTGACCAGGTTCGGGGTGTCAGTGCTGAACGTGGTGGCGACCATCGAGACGCCGATGAGCCACCAGGGGGCGGCCCGCCCCGACGTGAAGAACTCCGCGGTGCTGGAGCCCGCCCGCCGCATGAGCAGAATCGCCGGCACGAAGGACACGACGATCGACAGCACGACGATGAGCCAATCCAGGGTCGTCAAATGCATGCGTGGGCTCCGGATGCCGGGACGCGCGAGTGGGAGGGTACCGCCAAAATAGAAGGCCCCGCACCACGGTGCGAGGCCTTCGGGTAGTCGACCGCCGGGTTGGGCTTATTTCGCGCGCTCGAGATACTCGCCGGTGTTCGGATTGACGCGCACTCGTTCACCCGTGCCGACGAATTCCGGCACCTGCACCGTAACGCCGTTGCTCAACGTCGCCGGCTTGCTGCTGGCGGTTTTCGTTGCGGTCTTCATGATGGGGGCCGTGTCCACGACCTCGAGCTCGACGACGCTCGGCAAGTCGATCGCGATCGGGCGGCCGTTCAGCCACTCCGCCATGAAGGTCATTCCGGGACCGAGCCACTCGGCCTGATCGCCGGTGATCTCGTCGTCCAGGGTGAACTGTTCGTACGTGGACTGGTCCATCACGTGGGTGCCATTCGCGTCCCGGTAAAGAACCTGCATCTCCTTGGTGTCCAGGCGGGCCTGATCGACGTTTTCCGTCGAGCTGAGGCGCGTGTCGAAGGTGTTGCCGGAGACGAGGTTGCGGAACCGCACCTGGACAAACGCCCGGAGATTCCCGGGGGTCCGATGGGTGAAATCCATCACGCGACACGGCTTACCTTCGATCATGATCACATGGCCGCGCCGGATATCAGATGCCTTCATGAGACTCGCATTCCTGCTGAAAGTCGGGGTGTCGCCCGGCACGAGGCGCCGGAAAACCGGGCCGGAAGATACACGGAAAGGCTGCCGGGAACGAGGGGGCGCCGGGTTTGCGCCGATGGCCCTCGCGGCGGAACTTACGGCCCATGACGGAACCTCGACTCCCACCGGTGCCCCCTCGAAATCTCGCCTGGAACGACGGACCAAGTCCGCCGGACATCCGGGACTGGCTGGCGGGTCCCCGCTCGCGGCTGTCCGAACTGGCTCGCCTCGCGAGGATCGCGGCGGAGTTCCTCCGGGGCTTCCGGGCCCTCCATTTCGTTGGACCCTGCGTCACGGTGTTCGGCTCGGCCCGGATTCCGCCCGGCGCGGACACCTACGAGCTCGCCAGGGCGATGGGGCGGCTGCTCGCGCAGGAGGGCCTGACGGTCATGACCGGGGGCGGGCCCGGCGTCATGGAGGCCGCCAATCGCGGGGCCCGCGAGGCCGGGGGGCGCTCGATCGGGTGCAATATCCAGTTGCCTCACGAGCAGCAGCCCAACCCGTATCTCGACCGGTTTATCACGTTCCGGTATTTCTTTGTCCGCAAGGTGATGCTGGTCAAGTACAGCGTGGCGTTCGTCGTCTTGCCCGGGGGCTACGGGACGCTCGATGAGCTCTTCGAAGCGCTCACGCTGGTGCAGACCGGGAAGATTGCGATGTTCCCCATCGTGCTGATGGGGGTGGGATACTGGCAGCCGTTGCTCGATTTCCTGCGCGAGACCCTCGCCAACCGGCGGATGATCGACCCGGGCGACCTCAACCTGCTGACCGTGACTGATTCCCCCGACGACGCCATCAGCGCGATCCGGCGGGGGTCCGCCGAGATTCCCCGGCCGTGGCCCGGCCCGCGCAGGCGCCGTGTGCTGCTCGAGCGATAGACGTGCAAAGGGGCGCGGATTTCTCCGCGCCCCTTTGCATTACGACCTGTCGAGGAAGTGCTGCCAGCCTAGTCCTCTTCGACCAGGATCAGGAACTTCGACGGGGCCCAGAACCCATCGGGCGAGCCGATCTTCACTCCACCCGTCAGCCAGCCATCGTCATCCGGCTTGTTCTCCAGGTTGGCCACGTTCTGCCGCGAGACGATCTTGTACCGCTTGGTCGTGAGCGGAGACGGGATTTCCATCACCACCCGGCGATCGATGGCGGTGAAATCGGCTTCATTGAGCACGCGTGCCGGCTGCAGGGCCCGGCTTCCGAAGAAGAGGAACTTGGTGCCCCCCTCCTCCACCACGATACCGCGCTGCTTCAGCGCATCCTTGGTGCCGATCACGTAGTAGGAAGTATTCGCGCGGTCCACAACGGCGGTGACCGTGTCGGTGAGGACCTGGTTCTCCGTGGCGAGGCGGACGTTTTCTTCCTTCGCGGCTGCGAGTTCATTGCTGATCTCGGCGATCTGGACCCGCTGGCTCGCGATCATCGTCTGATACTCCGTCACGACCGTCTCGACTGAGGCGAGGCCGGAGCGCAGGCTGTCGGACTGCCGCGACAGACTCCGCAACCTGGACTGGCTCCGGTTCAGGCTCTGCTCGGCCGTGTTCAGCCGCTCGGTGATCTCGCGCACGCGGGCAAGCACGATGGCGCGCTGATCGGCCGCCGGCTGCGGCCCACCTTCACCGCTGACGACCGGCTCCACGCCCGCCTTGAGATCCTTTACTTTCGCCATTTCGGCATTGATCTCGTTCATCAGGCGCGCGTTCTCGGCGACCGCCTGAAGGAGCGTGTCCTTTTCAGCGGCGACGGCCGTCATCTGGTCGAGTTGGGCCTGCAACTCCTGTTGCTCCTGCTGCTTGGCCGCAGGGTTGCATCCGCTGAACGCAAGAACGGCAAGCGCGAGGGCCGCGAAGCCGGAGCGATGCAATGTGTTTGGCATCACAGTCTCCTCCGTAGGGGTCGGGTGATTCAACGCGCCGTGTTCAATCCGGTGAACTGGACGGTCGCAAGGCATCAACCTATCAGGCCGGCCTTCCGGGCGTGGTGAGGACGGTCACAGGGCGCGCCCGACACGTCGGGTGGCGTAGGAAGGTGCACTGGGAGCGATACAGAGTCAAAACGAACGAGGGCGGATCGTCTGATCCGCCCCCAGGGATTGCCGGCCGGCCAGGTGGCTCAGCGCTCGCGCGGGAGCCGGGTCAGTCCGATGCCGTCGAGGATCGGCTTCACGGTGGGCGGCACGGCGGAGGGCGATTGGTCGGCCCAGTATTCCGTGCGACGGGTGATCCAGCCGCGCAGCTCGCCGTAGCTCGCTCGGGCCGCGGGATCGTCGAACCGAATCGTCTCGCCGGTGATCTGGTAGTGTCCGCGCTGTGCCTGGAGCAGGGCCAGCACCCCATCGACCTGCTTGAGGAAGAGGCCGCTCTCGCTGGCCGCTTCCTGCGTCTCGCGCAGGTTCGGGCGAGTCATCCAGCCCCGGATTTCGGCCTGGGAGGCGCCGCTGCGCTCGAGCGCCCTTGCGCTGTCCTGGTAGGCGCGCTCGATCCCAGCCTCGCGCGTGCGATACTGCCGGATCGCGCCCTCGGCGACATCAAGCCCGCGCCGTGCACCGGCAAGACCGTCGGCCGTGCTGAGCTGAGTCTGGCCGAAAAGCCGGACCAGCCCACTCTCATCCATCCGCGCGTTGAGTTCCTGGCGCGCCGCCTGATATGCCTGCGCGTAGCCGCGGGCCAGGGCGGTGCCATCGACCAACGCGCCGCGGCGGGCCGCGTTCGGGCTCGAGGCAACGCTCACCGAGCCGGTGCCATTGAAGGAGACCTGGGGTGCGCTCGGCAATACCTGTGCTGCGGCCGTGGAGTCCGCGGCGGCGGCGGAATCCAGGCTCGCCTGACGCGCGGACTGAATTGCAACGCTCTCCGGGGCGGGAGGCAGCGGGAACCCCACGGTCGGCTGCTGTCCGGTGGACGCGGTTGCCGAGGCAACATCCACCACCCCATCGTTGGTTCGTGGAGCCCTCGCGCGGTACGCCAGCGGACCGACGATGACCGCGACGCCGACAGCAACCAGAAGCGCCGGCTTGAGCTGCCGGGGCATCCGACGTCGCTCGATCGGAGCGGGAGACGGGGCCGAAGCGGTGACCGGCGGCGGGGCAGCGAACGCCTCCCGCGGGGCCGCGGGGACCGTCGCCGCCTCCACCACAGGCGCCGGAGGCGGGATACGGAACAGCTGCTCCACCGGCTCCACCGCCGCAGGAGGCATGATGTCGTGCATCACTTCGATGGTCTGAGCTGAGGGCATGGGAGGCATCGGCTCGAGACGCACCGGAACCGGGAGGTCTGGTTCGGCTGGGGCCGGTTCCTCCGGTTGGCCCGGGGCATCGGGATCGCTGGCAGCGACCGGCGTGAGCTCGTCGAGCGGCTTGAGCGGCTCGAACTCCCTCGGCACTTCCGTCTCAGGCTCAGGCGCCGATTCCTCAACGGCTTCGGCGCTGGTGGCATCCACGATGGGCTCGCCTGCGGGCAGTGCGGGGGGCTGGTCGCCGTTCGAGGCCGGGTCGATCAGGAGCAGGAGCCGATTCAACTCTTCGAGGTCGCCCGAGTCCGGCTTCTGGGCCGGCGGAGGCGTGGGGCGAACTGCGGACGGCGAAACCGGATTGGCTGGCCGCTGGAATCGGAGCCGTGTTGAAGCCGCCGCGACCGGGGAGGCATCTGCGCCAGCTGCGGGAACCGATGGAGCAGCCCCTTCGCGCACCATCCGGTAATGCGGGTGGGATTCGATCGGCAGCCAGCGATCAGTCCGCTGGTGATAAATGCTGGCGCTGGAGGCCACTTCGCCGCGCTGCACGCCGGCGGTGAGCTCCTGAATCGACCGGTAAGTCTGTTCCTCGCCCGAGGCGAGTCGGATGCGGTACATGGCTGCCCCCAGAATTCCGTGCGCGGGCGCCACCGCGCTGGGCCTGCCCCGGTATGAACAGCAACAACAAGGCCAGTTGTAACGCCTTACCGGGCAATGACTTCAAAAACTCCGCATGAGAAGACTTCTGCGATGTGCAAGGTTTGACGCGGTGACGGTTGCCTCCGAGATGCCACAACAGCCGCTGTCGCCCGGCTCCGGCACAGAGCCGCAACTCCTTGTATCTCTTGAGGTAACAGCTTATCCTGCGCGCCGACATCACGACGTGTCTTCAGGCAGGGAGGGACCAATGAGCGACGAGCCGGTTTATCTCCAGCGGTTGCGCAAGCATCGCGAGCAGCAACTCCACCCTGGACAGACGAGTGCCGCCACCGAGGCGAGTCTGACCGTGCAGGAGCGGGAAGCGCTGCGTTGGGCGCGTGAGACGGCGGGCACTGAATTGCGTTCGACGAAGGGAATGCCTGGCAGCAAGTACGCGGTGGTGATCAAGGTCAATGCGGCGAGCGGTGTGGCCTTCAATTCCTGTGAAGGGCTTCCGAACCGGGAGGCCCTCCTCGAGCGCATCAAGACGGCGGCGTTCATGGGTGAGGAAGTCGTGGGAGTCTACGAGGTGCGCGGCGGGCGCCCGATGACCATCGGCCGGGCCGAAGGCCAGGTGACGCTCAAGGCCGGCGCCCCCCGCCCGGGCGCGAATCCCCTTCCGCCGGAGAAGATGCTCCGGCAGGCCACGCAGCAAGCCGCCGAGCGGGCGCGCACTCGCCCGAAGGAAGAAGGCCGCGGCAGGGGTGGTCCGGGCCGACGGGGCTGAAATGGTGGGCGCCCTCGATGCGATCCTCCGACCGCGGCGCATAGCCGTCATCGGAGCATCCCGGACGCCCCACACGATCGGTCACGAGATCGTCTCCAATCTGGTCGGATATGGGTACACCGGAACGGTGTTTCCGGTGAACCCGAAGGCCGAGGCAATCCGCGGCTTGAAGGTGTATGCGCGCATCGGGGATGTGCCGGATCCCGTGGACCTGGCGGTGATCACGGTTCCGAAGCAGCTGGTGCTCGAAGTCGCGGAAGAATGCGGCGCCGCCGGTGTGAAAGGGCTGGTCGTGATATCGGCCGGCTTCCGGGAGGTAGGTGGCGAGGGCACCGCCCGCGAGCAGGCGTTGATGGAGATCGTGCGCCGGCACGGCATGAGGATGGTCGGCCCGAACTGCATGGGCGTGCTGAACGCCGACCCGGCATGCTCGATGAACGCGACGTTTGCGCCGTCCATGCCACCCTTCGGGCACGCCGCGTTCGTCTCCCAATCCGGGGCCATGGGCCTCAGTGTGCTCGATTACGCGAACGAGTACGGCATCGGCATCAGCCAGTTTGTCTCGATGGGCAACAAGCCCGACGTCAGTGGCAACGACCTGCTGATTCAATGGGAGCACGACCCAGCCGTCGGCGTCATTCTCATGTACGTCGAGAATTTCGGCAATCCCCGCCGGTTCCTCGAAATCGCCTCACGAATCACCCGAAAGAAACCGATCATCGTCGTTAAGTCAGGGCGCTCCGTCGTGGGCGCCCGGGCGGCGTCTTCCCATACGGGCGCGCTCGCTGCCAGCGACACGCTTGTGGACGCGATGCTGGCCCAGGCGGGTGTGCTCCGCGCGGACACAGTGGAGGGGCTGTTCGACCTGGCGATGGCGTTCTCGGGGCGGGCACTTCCCCGATCCCGGCGCGTGGCGGTGCTCACGAATTCAGGTGGCCCGGGAATCCTGGCGGCAGACGCGCTCGAAACGCACGCGCTGCAAGTGCCTGAGCTCGACTCCGCTACCGTCGACCGCCTCCGGCCGCTGTTCCCGGAAGAGGCATCGCTGCGCAATCCGCTCGACATGATCGCGAGCGCCACGCCAGCCGGCTATCGCACCGCCCTCGATGCACTCCTCGACGACCCCAACATCGATGCCACGCTGGCCATCTTCGTCCCGCCTCTCGGCATCAAGCAGGCTGACGTCGCGGAGGCCATTGCCGGGGTCGCGGCCGAGCACCCCGACAAGCCGGTTCTGGCCGTGCTGATGGGGCGGGAGGGCCTTCCACAGGGGAAGGCGGAACTCCACGAGGTCGGGGTTCCCGCGTACATCTTTCCGGAGTCTGCGGCGCGCGCGCTCGGCGCGATGTGCCGGTACCGGGAATGGGTCGAGCGCCCGGTGCCGCCGGCCGAGGCATTATCAGTTGATCGCGATCGCGCCGCGCGGATCCTCGAAGTGGCGCAGACGAATGGCGACGGTCGCCTGGACGAATTCGAGGCGCTGCAGTTGCTCGAGGCCTACGGGATCCGGACGGCCGCGGGACGCCTGGCACGATCCGCCGACGAAGCGGCCGCCATGTCAGCTGAAATGGGGTGGCCGGTGGTGCTGAAGATCGTGTCCCCGGAAATCGTCCATAAGACGGACGTAGGGGGCGTGATCGTGGGGCTCAAGGATGCGGCGGCCGTCCGGGCGGCCTACGCGGAGATCGTTCGGTCCGCGACGGCGGCGGTGCCGGACGCCACGGTTCATGGCGTTCTGGTGCAGCGCATGTTGATCGGAGGCCGGGAGACGATCGCGGGCGTGACGCGCGACCCCTCATTCGGCGCGCTCGTGATGTTTGGGCTGGGCGGGGTGTTTGTGGAGGTACTGCGGGATGTGGTCTTCCGCGTTGCGCCCATCCACCGGGGCGATGCGGCAGAAATGGTCCGCGGCCTCCGCGGCGCCCGCCTGCTCGATGCAGTCCGCGGGTCGCCACCGGCGGACCGGGCGGCCCTCGAGTCTGTCCTTCTCAGGCTGGCCCGTCTGGCGGCCGACTTTCCCCAGATCAGCGAGCTCGACATCAATCCGCTGCTGGCATTCCCCGATGGCGCCGTCGCGGTCGATGGCCGGGTACTGCTTCGCGCCTGATCCCTCCGTGTCAGTGCGCGGTGCCGACCTCGATCTTGCCGATCCTGCCCGTCCCGCTCAACGCGAGCCAGAGCCGGCCACGCCCGGGATCCGACACCATGTGGCGGACGATGGCGCCCGGCGTCGGGATCCTCACGACTTCCATCTTCTCTGTACGCGGATCGAACGCGACCATCGTCCCCGCGCCGCTCTCGCAGTACCACACCCGCCCGTCGGCTCCGATGGCGATGCCATATGGGCCGGACCGCTCCGACGGCGACTTCCACTCCCGGACCTTGCCGGTCTTCGGATCGAGCGCGCCCAGGTACCCGCGCGCGTAGTCCGTATAATAGACGGTGCCGTCCTTCGCGACGGTCAGCCGGCGCGGCCGCGCGCCCGGATCGGGCAGCGGATACCTCGTGAAGGCGCCCGTCGCGGGATCGACCCGCCCCAGCATGTTCGACCCGAGGTGCGCGATCCAGATGAATCCGTCCGGGGCCGGCACGATCCCGTAGGGTACCGACTCGGAGACCGGTACGGTCCAGACATCCACCTTGCCCGTCGACGGATCCAGCCGCCCGTACGTGTTGTTGTTCGCATCGGTGAACCAGATTTTTGCCTGGTGAACAATCGGCGTGTGCGGATGGTTCGCATTGTCAGGCAGGGCGAACTCCTCGACGGCCCCGGACTTCGGATTCATGCGCCCGAGCACGCCGGCACGCTGCCCGGTGTACCAGATGAAGCCGTCCGGTGCCACCTCGAGTCCGTGCGGACCGGAGGCCGGGGTAGGCGTCGGATAGTCGATGATCGCCCCGCTCCCGGGATCGAGCCGCCCGATATAGCTGTTGCGCTGGTCGGTATACCAGACGATGCCGTCGGCGCCCACCGCAGGGTCGTGAGGAAAGTTGCCGGATCGAGGAATCACATACTCCACGATTTCGATGGGGCGGGCCTGGGCAGCAAGCTCAGGGGCGAGTCCCACGAATGTCAGTGCTGCGGCCAGGTGGCGAAGTGTCGGCATGGGATTCTCCTGCAGGGTCAATTGCCTTCCCGGAACATCCGAACCGCCGTGCGAAGCTCTTCGAGTGTCGCGGGTGGTCCGTGGACACCCAGCACCCGGTCTACCGCGAGGCCGGACCGCTCCAGCCACTCCAGGAAGTGGGCGGTCGTGAGATTGCCGGCGCGGGCCCGGCCATCAGCCGGCCGGTTGAGCAGGTCGCCCTGAAAGACCGCGCGCTCCGCCGGAAGGTAGGCGATCAGCATTTCATCGGCGTGCGGCGACGGTCCAATGTTGTACAACTCAACGGTGCGCTGGCCGTCGGTAAACACGCGCTTCGCCCCTTCAACCAGCTCGAGCCGGAGCGGGGCCTTCACATCCTGCTGGCGGTCCGGGAACAGGGTGTACGGGGCCTGCGCCATCCGCGAAAAGTACCCGCGATTGCCGGCCGTGGTCACCACAGCCGCCCCCTCCGCGATCCAGGTGCGGAGTCCACCCGAGTGGTCGTCGTGGTGATGGGTGACGGCGATGTACCGTATCGGCTTGCCGGGAGCGAGGTCTAGTATCCTGGCAATCGTGCGGCGACTGTCCGCCTCGCCGCCGTACGGCTCCATGGCGAACACGTACTCCTTGAAGACCACAACCAGCGTGTTGTTCCCGCCGGCGACGCCACGGACAAGGTGAACCCCTTCGCCCAGCGTCATCACGGTAGTGTCTGTATCCGGTCCGCCCGTTCCGTCCACGTATTCCGGCGGCCTTGTGAACAGTGAGTCCGCGAGCGGTTCGTCCACCCTCATGTCGGTGAACCGAACGTCCTCGACCACCTCCCCGGCGCGGCGCAGCACCCGGTGGGCGGGGATCTGCACGCCGCCGACGTTCCTATAGTCCGAGACGATCATCTCGAACAGGGCGTCCCCGGTCAACGGATCGGTATAGGCCTGCTCGAATTTCGTCAGGAGGTGCGTGGACCGGTCGAGATAAATCGAAAGCTGCTGCCCGTCGGCGGTGGCGTAGGCGAGGACGTCCTGCGGCCGGCCGTCGTGGACGCCGGTGCCCAGCCAGCGAAGCGTCTGTGCACGGCTCGCCGCCTCGAGCAGGATCGCGTGCGGCAGCCGCCGGGACAGATTCTGGCGGAGCACCGGGATGTTCGCCTGGAGCGTGAACCACCTTCGCTCGAGGGGACTGGCGCTCCAGCCCTGGGAGCCGGTCACGACGGTCCGGTTCCAGTTGTGAAAACCACCCGGGAAGCCGGTCTCAAGGTCCCACGCGAGGCGCCCGCCCTCCAGGTCGAGCGCGAGCCTTCCCCGATTGGGCGTGGTGTCGTATGGGGCGGCGACTCGCCGGCTCTGATTCCGGTTCAGGTTGACGCCATCGTGCCGGACGAGAATCGTGCGGGCCGAGCGGAGCCGGTCCCCACCCGTCGCAGCGAGCGCGTTGTCCAGCACGCGCCGTGCACGCCGGGCCGACTCGAGGGTGGTCTCGGATTGCTGGGCGGGAAGCCCGGCCGGGACCAGGAGCATGGCGGCGAGGAGTACGGCGCCGGGCCAGCGGAGTTTGGGCGACATCTCGACCTCTACGATGGTGAACGAGCAGCGGTTTCCCGCCCGGTTTCAGCGATCTCCGCACGCCCGCAGGATCCGTTTCGGTGCCGGGGCCTCAGGAAACAGCCGTCCCGCTGCGCGTGCCTGCGGGATCGCCTCCCTGCATCGGCCTCGCCGTCGATAAGACTCCGCGAGGAGAAGCCGAATCCGGTAGCTGCCCGGGTCGAGCCGGGCGGCTTCCGCCCGTGCTGCAAGGCGGCCCCAGGACGAGAAGACTCCCATCGCCGCACCCTGTGATGCGCTTCGGACGGTGAGGCCGGTTCCGACGATCACCACTGCGGCGGCGAGCGCGAGACGTCCGGGGAGGCGGAGGGTTCGGGTGAGATACGGCTCGTCCACCGGCAACAGCACGCCGAGCAGGAGCCAGGCGAATAGCGTGGGCACCGGCAGCAGGAGCACGGCATCGAAGGCACCGACGACGACCGTCGCCACAAGAGTCATGGCGAGCGCCAGTCCAGCGAGGTCGGTCGCATCCCGCCGTCCTCCCAGCCACGCCTGGACTCCGGCGATTAGCAGTGAGAGCCCGACCAGGATCAGGCACAGGAATGCAGGGAGGCCACGTTCGGACAGGAAGGCCACCCAGTCACTGCTGGGCCACGGGTTGGCGGTCATCGCTTCCCCATCAAGCGATGGATCATCAGGCTGGGCGAATCCGGGATAACGGACCGGCCAATTCCCGGGCCCGACGCCGAGTATCGGATCATGCGCTGCCATGACGAGACTGCGAGTCCACTGGATCAACCGCCCACGGCCGCTTCCCTCCTGGAAGTTCGCGATATCCCTGAGCGTGTCCGCATACGGCGAGTCCGATCGCCAGTTGAGTGCGTTCGGGAGCCCCAGCGCCAGCGCGCAGCCAAAGGCAGTTGCCAAGAGCGGGCCGCGCAGCCGCCGCCTGGCGACGGCGTCCCGCCACAGGCCGCCCGCGATCGCCAGGCCGCCCCCGACGGTGAGTGAGGCAAGCACGGCGAGCCATGCCGCCCGGGAGCGCGAGAGCACCAGGAACGTGCTGCTCAGCAGGATCCCGAGCACGCCAAGCCAGTAGCCACTCCGTTGCCGCGCCTGGATGACCACCATGAGCAGGCTCGGAAGCCCGAGGGCTGCGAGATGCGCGGCGAAATTGCGATTGCCGAAGGTCCCGCCGGGCGCCCGGTTCCGGCTGAAGTACACGGTATCGGCCAGGCCATAGGCCTGGAGGAGGGCAGTGGTGATGCCGGTGACCGCTGCGACGCACAGTCCCACGAGCAATGCCCGCTGCAGACCCGCGCGCGCGAGCTCCCTCGCGCTCCAGAAGAGGACCAGACCGGACCAGGTGATCCCGACCGCGCGAATCGCGAGCCACGGATTCGGCGCCACCACGGCAGAAACTATCGAAAGTCCGAAATACGCCAGCAGCAGCACGTCCGCCGGCGAGCCGTCGAGCCGGGATCGCCCGGGCAACAGCAGCAGGGCGGTAAGCGCGGCCGTCACGTGCAGCACCACTTCCTTCGGGACGAGGAAGCGATCGAGCTCGAACAGTCGGAACGGGAGAACCGCCAGGACAGCGGCGAACGCGCCAGCGATGATTACGACGACCGCGAGACGCTCGGCGCGGCTGGGCTCCACAGGGAAGGCTCCGGAATCGAGGGATTGGAAGCGGGAATAGTATTGTCGCCGGGCCCGCCGGGAAACTAGAATTGTCCATGCCTCCGCATCCGCTCATTACGACGCAGGAGCTCGGACTTCGCCTGAACGACCCGGGCCTCATCGTAATCGATGCCTCGTGGTACCTCCCGACGAGCGGGCGTGATGGCCGAGTGGAGTTCGTTGCCGGGCACATTCCGGGTGCGCGGTTCTTTGATATCGATGCCTTCAGCGATGCGTCCTCGGCGCTGCCGCACATGCTGCCGGCCGCCGCCGACTTCGAGACCGGGGCTCGGGTGCTCGGGGTGCGGCGGGACAGTAGCGTGGTCGTCTACGACGGCTCCGGCGCGAACCTGAGCGCCGCGCGCGCGTGGTGGATGTTCCGGACATTCGGGCACGCGGACGTCGTGGTGCTCGATGGCGGCCTTGCGAAGTGGCGGCACGAAGGCCGTCCGCTCGAGACAGGCGTGCCCGAAGCCGCGCTCGCCGGGGATTTCATCGCCCGTCTCGATCCCCGCCAGGTCATCGATCTCGTCACACTGCAGGATCGACTGCTTTCCGGCGACGCCCAGGTCGTCGACATGCGTTCTGGCGGGCGCTTCACCGGTCTGGAGCCGGAGCCCCGCCCCGGCCTCCGTGGCGGCCACATTCCGGGCAGCGCCAGCATGCCGTACGCCGAGCTGGTTGCCAGGGACGGAACGCTGCTCGCGCCGGAATTGCTCCGGGCTCGCCTCGCGCGGTCCGGCGTTGATCCGCGCCGGCCCGTGGTGGCGACCTGCGGCTCCGGTGTGTCGGCCTGCGCGCTCCTGCTGGCGCTCGCCTCGTTGGGAACGGAAGGCCACGTGCTATACGACGGCTCCTGGTCGGAGTGGGGTGGCCGGGCGGACACGCCGGTGGCCCACGCGTGACCGGACCCGCGCTTCCCACGGTGGAAACCGTCCGGCTTCGCCTCAGGCCGTTCTCAGCGGCCGATGCGCCGGACGTGCAGCGACTCGCGGGCGCGCGCGAAATCGCCGCCACGACGCTTACCGTTCCCCACCCGTACGAAGCCGGTTTCGCCGAGCAATGGATCGCGACGCACGGTCCGGCGTTTACGGAAGGGAAGTCGCTGACTCTCGCCGTGACCGAAATCGGCTCCGGCGCGCTGGTCGGTGCCGTGGGGCTCGCGCTCACGCCCGGGGACCACCGCGCCGAGCTCGGATTCTGGATCGGCGTGCCGTACTGGGGTCGCGGATACGCCACGGAGGCAGCGCAAGCGATGGTGCAGTACGGCATTCGTGAGCTCGGACTGCACCGGATCATGGCTCGCCACATGGCACACAACCTCGCGTCAGGACGGGTGATGCAGAAGATCGGAATGACCCGCGAGGGGCTGCTTCGGGAGCACGCGCTCAAATGGGGGCGTTACGAAGACCTCGTCGTTTACGCCATCATCGCGTAGATTCCCTCACCCGCTTCCCGAGGCACAACCCGATGCGCACGGCTCGCGCCGCCCTCCTGATCCTGCTGCTTCCCGCCTGTGCCCCGTCCGTCGAACAGCGATTCACCGCCACACCATCCGCCGCGTCCTCCGAGGTGTACACCTGCGTGATGGCCGAGGTGAAGGCCCAGAAATTCCGCGTCCTGAGAACGGACGAGCACGATCTCTTTGTCATCGCGGACCGTTCCGAGAAGGGCGTGGTGAGCGCCACGGTCAACGAATCGCGACGGGGCGATCAGCTCGACATTCGGATCCTG
Organism: uncultured Gemmatimonadales bacterium; assembly: GCA_963817575.1. Lineage (GTDB taxonomy): Bacteria > Gemmatimonadota > Gemmatimonadetes > Gemmatimonadales > GWC2-71-9 > DASTCF01. The sequence continues at coordinate 418,364 of CAWFOY010000007.1, read as the reverse complement.
CAGGACGGCAGTGGCGATCGCCTCGAGGTCCGTGCGGTCGGGTTCCAGGAGATCATCAGCCAGGCGGGGTTCACGCGTGATGCCCGGAAGCCAAGCCCGGAGGCGCTCGCGGCAGCGAAGGCGATCACGGACCAGTGCGGGCGCTGAGCGCCGACATCATCGTGGTGGGCGCCGGTGCGGCGGGAGTCCTTGCGGCCGCGTTTGCCGCCGGCGAGGGCCGCCGGGTGTTGCTCCTCGAGCGGACCCGCGACGGCGGGCGGAAGATCCTCATCAGCGGCGGCGGAAGGTGCAACATCCTGCCCTCCGAGGTGGATCCTGCCTGGTTCGTGAGCGATTCCTCTCCGCATTCGCTCCGGAAGATTCTCCGGTCATGGCCGCTCGCGGCTCAGCGGCGGTTCTTCGACGCCGAGGTCGGGATTCCGCTCGTGCTGGAGGAGGAAACCGGCAAACTCTTCCCTGCGTCGCAGCGCGCCCGGGATGTCCGCGATCGGCTCCTGGCCTTCGCCCGCGGGCGAGGGGCGAGCATCCGGTTCGAGGCGACGCTCGAGGATGTCCGTCCCGACGCCGGAGCGTGGGTGGTGCTCCTTGCCGGCGGCGAGGAGCTGAGGTCGCACACGGTCGTTCTCGCGACCGGCGGATTGTCGGTGCCGACGACGGGGAGTGACGGGACGGGACTCGGCATCGCCGCGAGATTGGGGCACCGGGTGAGCCAGACCTATCCGGCACTCACGCCGCTCACGACCGACGCCCCACGATTCACCGCGCTTGCCGGAGTGTCCTTGGAAGTTGCGCTTACCTCGCCGCCGGTGACGCCGCGCTACAATCGGCCCCAGGGATTCCTCTTCACACACCGCGGATTCAGCGGGCCGGCCGTGCTGAACATCTCGCACATCGCCGTGCGATCGCGCATGCATGGCGGTCCAGGGCAGCCGATCCTGGCGCGCTGGGGCCCCCTCGACCGGGCGGCCTGGGAAGCGGAGCTGGGATCGCAGAGCACGACCGCGGTACGCACCGTGATCCGTCGCCACCTGCCATCCCGGCTGGCCGATGCGCTGGCCGAGGAGGCGGGACTTCCATCGGAACGGACCCTGGCACAGCTCCGCCGGGAGGAGCGGCAGGACCTGTTACGCACCCTCACGGCCTTCACCCTGCCGTGGACCGGGGACGAAGGGTATCGCAAGGCCGAGGTCACCGGCGGTGGCGTGACCCTCGACGAAGTGCATCCGGTGACATTGGAGAGCCGGCGATGCCCCGGCCTGTTCCTGTGTGGCGAAATGCTGGACGCATTCGGCCCGATCGGGGGCTTCAATTTTCTCTGGGCATGGGCGACGGGGCGCGCGGCGGGGATCGGCGCGCGGGCTCGGGCAGCGTAAGGAGCGGCTGGTGGATTCCGGATTGGCACGCCATCTCGACGCACTCGACGGCAACCGGGCGGATCTGCTCGCGAGGGTGCGGGCCGCTTCCCCGGCCCAGCGTGCGTTCCGCCCCACCGCACACTCCTGGGCGATGTTGGATGTCGTGGAGCACCTCGTGCTTGCCGAGGAAGGTGCGCTGCTCTCGTTGGTGCAGGGGCCGAGACCCGGCGCGCGGGTCACCGTCCGCAATCGCGTGGTCGTCGTGCTGATCCGCCTCTACCTCTCGGCGGGGTTCCGGGCTCGAGTGCCGGCCCAGAGACTGATACCCCAGGGCGGCCTGAGCCTGGCGGAGCTGGAACGCCGATGGGCAACTGTCGGCGCGGCGCTCCGGGATCGCGTGGACGGCTTCGATCATGCTGAACTCCGCGCGCCGAAGTTCCGTCATCCCATCGCCGGCTGGCTGCCGCCGGTGAGCGGGTTCGCGTTCCTCGTGACTCACCTGACTCACCACCGGCGGCAAATCGACCGCATCCGCCGTTCCCCGGGATTCCCATCCGCATGACGCCCGATCGCGATTCATCCGCTCCACCCCGGCGCCGTCCACTCTGGAAGCGTGTCCACCGGAGGTATCGCGCCGCGCGACAGGCGCTGCCGGAGATCCAGCTGACGCCGGCCCTGGCGCTGCGGGAGGTGTTCGCAGAGGGATACGGCCGCCGGATGCTGCGGAACGACCTGCTTGCCGGCGTGGTGGTTGGCATCGTGGCCCTGCCGCTCTCGATGGCACTTGCCATTGCCAGCGGCGTGCCGCCGCAGTACGGTCTCTATACCGCGATCGTGGGTGGGGCAGTCATTGCCGCGCTCGGTGGCTCCCGGGTTCAGGTTTCGGGTCCCACCGCCGCGTTCGTGGTCATCCTCGTGCCGGTGGTGCAGCGCTTCGGGGTGGGCGGGTTGCTGATGGCGACCCTGATGGCAGGTCTCATCCTCATCCTGATGGGGCTGACGCGGACCGGCCGGCTGATCCAGTTTGTCCCGCTGCCGGTGACGGCCGGGTTCACCGCCGGGATCGCCGTGGTGATCGCGACCCTCCAGCTCAAGGACTTCCTCGGACTCAGCGTCGCCGGCGCTCCCGAGCATTACGTCGAGCGCGTGGCGGCGCTCATCGGCTCCCTGCCGACGCTGCACTGGCCCGACCTCCTCGTCGGCGTCGTCGCACTCGGAGTGCTGCTCGGCTGGCCGCGGCTTCGCACCAGGATTCCGGCGCCGCTGGTCGCACTGGCCGTCGCGGCGATCGGGGCGATGCTCGCGCGGCGGGTGCTCCCCGGCTTCGAGGTCGCGACCATCGCGAGCCGGTTCAGCTACCTGGCCGACGGGGTGGTCCATCCCGGGATCCCACGCCTGCCCCCGATGCCGCTCCTGCCGTGGCATTTGACCAGTCCGGACGGCCAGCAGCTCGGCCTTTCCTTCCGGCTTGTCAGCGACCTCCTGCCGAGCGCCTTCGCGATCGCAATGCTGGGCGCGATCGAGTCGCTGCTCTCCGCGGTCGTGGCCGACGGCATGGCGGGTACCAAGCACGATCCGGACACCGAGCTCATCGCACAGGGTGCTGGCAACCTGATTGCCCCGTTCTTCGGCGGGTTCGCGGCGACCGGCGCGATCGCGCGCACTGCGACAAACTTCCGCGCTGGGGCGCGTTCCCCGGTCGCCGCGATCACCCACAGTGTCGTGGTGCTAGCCGCGGTGCTCGCGATTGCGCCGCTCCTGGGTCTCCTCCCGATGGCCGCGCTTGCGGCGCTGCTGCTGGTCGTGGCCTGGAACATGAGCGACGTGCAGCACTGCATCCGCGTGATTCGGGTCGCACCGCGAAGCGACGCGTTGGTGCTGATCTCCTGCTTCGCACTGACCGTGCTGTTCGACATGGTCGTCGCGGTGACCGCGGGCGTGCTGCTCGCCGCCGTGCTGTTCATGCGACGGATGGCAGAGCTGTCCGGGGCCCGGCTGATCGAAGAGGGGCATCCGGCGCTTCGGGAGCCGTTGCCGCCCGGCGTGGTCCTGTACGAGATTGCCGGACCACTCTTCTTCGGCGCAGCGGAAAAGGCGATGGAGTCGCTGCACGACATCGCGGGCGAGGCGCGCGTCGTCATTCTCGACATCGGCGCCGTGCCGGTGATGGATGCGACCGGCATGGTCAACCTGGAATCGGCGATGGACCGGCTGCATCGCGATCACACGCTGGTCATTCTGACGCGAGTGCAGGACCAGCCCGCCAAATTCATGTCCCGCGCCGGCATGGAGCCCGAGCCGGGACTGGTGGCGTTCGCCGATTCCGTCGAGGAAGCCATGGCCCTCGCCCGCACCCATACGACGCGGAGTCTTTGATGCGCTCGATCGCCCTCCTCGGATTCGTGTGCCTGCTTGCCGGCTGCTCCCTCGATGCATTCCGCAGCAAGCCGCTCCAGGCTCCGCACGGCAGCGGCCCGGGCGTCAGCGGCCGGCCGGAGGAGGTGACCTTCCTCCCGGGGCTCGGCGTCAACCTCAAGGCGATGACCCGAACCGCGAGCGGGCTGTACTGGCGGGATCTCGTCGCGGGGGAGGGGGATGAGGCAACGCCGGGAAGCGTGGCCGTCGTTCACTACACCGGATGGCTGCCGAACGGTCGCAAGGTCGACAGCAGCCGGGACCGGGGGGACCCGCTCACGTTTACGCTCGGGGTCGGAATGGTCATCGCCGGCTGGGATGAAGGGGTGGCCGGCATGCGAGCCGGCGGCCGCCGCCAACTGGTGATCCCGCCGGAGCTTGGATATGGCGCGGCCGGCGCGGGGGGGACGATTCCGCCGAACGCTACCCTCGTTTTCGAGGTTGAGTTGGTGGCCGTCCAGGGGCCCGCCCAGCCCCTTGCGGACCCGGGCGCCAGGTGAACCTTAGGGTCGGTTCGCGAAACCATCCTGCGCAATCCGGAGGACTCCCGTGGTCCAGCTGTCCCAGCTCTGGCTGCCGATCCTCCTCGCCGCGGTCATCGTGCACGTCGCGGGATTCGTGATGTGGATGGCGATGCCGCATCACCGGAGCGACTGGAGCAGACTCCCGAACGAGGACGGAATCCTCGGTGCCCTCCGAGGCGCGGGGGTCGGTGCGGGCCAGTACGACTTCCCGCACCCTCCGACCCGGGAGGCGATGAAGGATCCGGCGTTCATCGCCAAGTGCGAGGCCGGGCCGATGGGACACCTGATCATGGCCGCCCCGGGCAAGTGGAACATGAATCGCCAGCTCGTGCGGTATTTCCTGTACACGCTCGCGATCAGCTTCTCGGTGGGATATCTGGCCAGCCGCACCCTTGAGTCGGGGGCCGAGTACCTCGCCGTGTTCCGGGTGGTGGGTGTGGCCGCCACGCTCGCGTACGTCGGGGCGCTTCCGCCCGCCTCGATCTGGTTCAACCGCACGTGGGGCAGCATTCGCAGGGAAATGTTCGATGGTCTCGTCTATGGCTTGCTCACTGCCGGAGTCTTCGGCTGGCTCTGGCCGTAATAGTCCGTCCAATCCCGCAGTGGAGACGCGCATGTCACCCCGTCGCATCCTGTTCCTGGCTGCTGTGTCCCTGGCTCTGGCCATGCCGCTCGCCGCGCAGGCCCCCGCTTCCGGCGAATATCCCGGTCTCGAAACCGGCAAGATGTGGACCTTCGACCAGGCGCCGCTCGGCTACTGGGCCAAGCGGTACAACTTCCGGCCGAGCCAGCAGTGGCTCGACCACGTGCGCCAAAGCGCGGTGCGTTACGGCGGTGGCTGCTCGGCATCCTTCGTCTCCGGCAACGGGTTGGTGATGACGAACCATCACTGTGCCCGCTCCTGTGTGGAATCGGCCACGAAGCCGGGCGAGGATCTGCTGGGCGACGGCTTCTACGCCGGCCGGCGCGAGGACGAACGCGCCTGCCAGGGTCTGTTCCTCGATCAGCTGCAGGCGATCACCGAAGTCACTGACAGCGTGGCCCGGGCCATTCCCTCGGGCGCAACGGCCGCGATGGCCGCGGAAAAGCGCGCCGAAGTGATCAAGCGGCTTGAAGACCGGTGCAAGGAGGCGTCGGCCGACGCGGCGTGCCAGGTGGTCGCGATGTACCGCGGCGGGAAATACATGCTCTACCGGTTCCGGCGCTTCTCCGACATCCGCCTGGTGTTCGCCGTGGAGAGCCAGACCGCCTTCTTTGGCGGCGACCCCGACAACTTCACCTATCCGCGCCACGACCTGGACGTCGCGATGGTGCGGGCATACGTCGACGGCAAGCCGGCGGTGACGGACTACCTTCGCTGGGCCCCGACCGGGTCGAAGGAAGGCGACCTGGTGTTTGTCGTCGGCAATCCGGGCTCGACGGGGCGGCTGAATACGATGGCGCAACTCGAGTACCTGCGGGACATCCAGTATCCGATGACGCTCGATGCCCTGGGGCGCCAAACCGCCGTCTATCTGGAACTGTCGGCGATGGACACTGCCCGGGCCAAGGCCCTCCGGAACACGGTGTTTGGCTTGCAGAACACCCAGAAGGCGATCGGCGGCTATCAGACGGGCCTGCTGGATCCTGCGCTGATGCAGCAGAAGAAGACCTGGGAGGCCGGCTTCCGGACCTCCGTGCGAACCGACGCCGGCCTGCGCTCCCGTTTCGGCGACCCGTGGAGCGAGATCGAGCGCATTCGCACCGAGATGCGGACACTTGCCACCAAGCGGCAGTACTACGGCTTCAATGCGTACGGTTCCCGGCTGCTCCCGCTCGCGGCCATCCTGCTTCGGCGGCCGACGGAAACCGCGAAGCCTGACGCGGACCGCCTTCCGGCCTACAAGGAAGCCAACAAGGCGGCCCTCGAGCGCACCCTGGGGTCCACCACGCCGATCGACGTCGAGCAGGAGACGCGGTTGCTCACGGCCTGGTTCACCGCCATGCAGAAGGACCTGCCCGCTTCGGACCCGGTGCTGATCACGGTGCTTCGCGGGAAGACGCCGGCGGAGGCCGCCCAGAGCATGATCGCGGAGTCCCGGATCAAGACGGCGGCGGAGCGGCAAGCGCTCATGGAGGGAGGGGTCGCGGCCGTCACGGCGTCTTCCGACCCCTTCATCAAACTCGCCGTCATGATCGACCCGAAGGAGCGGGACGTTTCGAAGCGCTGGACGGATCTCGTCAACCGGGAGGCGACGCAGGATGAGCAGGTGGCCCGTGCCCTGCTCGCCGTGTACGGCAGCGCGGTGGCTCCGGATGCCACCTTCAGCCTTCGCATTTCCGATGGCGAGATCAAGCGCTACCCGTTGAACGGGACGGTCGCGCAGGCTTACACGACATTCTACGGCCTGTACGATCGGCACTTCGGCTTCGGCGGGCAGGATCCCTGGAACCTGACCCGGCGTTGGACGGAGCGGCGCGATTCCCTGGACCTGAGCACCCCGTTCAATGTGGCGGGCACCCTCGACATCATCGGGGGGAACTCCGGAAGCCCGGTGATTAACCGTAATGGGGAAGTGGTGGGTCTTATTTTTGACGGTAACATTGAGATGCTGCCTAATCGGTTCCTCTTCACCGAGCGGGTCGCGCGGTCGGTGTGGATCGACAGCCGCGCGATCCTCGAAGCCTTGCGGAAGGTGTACGACGCCGGTGCGCTCGCGGACGAACTGGAGGCCAGGAGCTAAGGAGGTGCGCCGTGCCATTCCCCCTGAGTAGGGCCTATCACCGCCCCTTCGTCGCCGCCCTGCTGGCGGCGGCGATGGCGGCCGCCTGCGCCACCAATCCGGCGACCGGCAAGAAGGAGTTGATCCTGGTCTCGGAGGACCAGGAAATCCAGATGGGTCAGGCCGAGGCGAAGCGGACGATTTCCCAGCTGGGCGCGTATGACGAGGCCGGGCTCCAGAGCTACGTCTCCGACATCGGCATGAAGCTGGCGGCCGCCTCGGAGCGGCCCCAGCTTCCGTGGTCGTTCACCATCGTGGACGATCCCCAGGTCAACGCCTTCGCTTTGCCGGGCGGCCCCATTTTCATCACCCGCGGCATCCTCGCACACATGGGATCGGAGGCGGAACTCGCCGGTGTACTCGGCCACGAGATCGGACACGTGACTGCCCGGCATTCCGCCTCCCAGATGAGCCGCGCGCAGCTGGCTCAGATCGGCCTCGGCCTCGGGACGGTCCTGCGCCCTGACCTGGCACAGTTCGCCGGCCTCGCGAGTTCGGGACTTCAGGTTCTCTTTCTGAAGTACGGCCGCGACGACGAGTCCGAGGCCGACATGCTCGGGTTCAGGTATTCCGTTCGCACGAATTACGATCCCCACGCGATGCTGGACCTGTTCCACATGCTCCAGGGTGTGGAGGTGCTGGCGGGGCAGGGGCGGGTGCCGGGCTGGTTGACGACGCACCCGTTTCCCGAGGACCGTCTCAGCCAGACCGAGAATCGCCTCGCGAGCACGCAGGTGGACTACAGCACCATGGTCACCAATCGCGACGCCTTCCGGCAGCACCTCGATGGAATCGTCTACGGTGACGATCCCCGCCACGGGTATTTCGATGGCCAGGCGTTCTACCATCCAGAACTGAAGTTCCAACTGGTGTTCCCTCAGGGCTGGTCCACGCGCAATGGCGTGTCGGCGGTCACCGGCATCAGCCCGAAAGAAGATGCCATCGTCCAGCTCGGGCTGGCGGGATCCGAGCCGCCACAGGACCTGCTCCGGAAGTTCCTCGCCCAGGAAGGCGTCCAGGCCGGCCAGACCTCCAACGCCTCCATCAACGGCCTGCCGGCCGCCACGGCCCGGTTCTCGGCGAACACGGAGCAGGGCCAGGTTCAGGGCCGGGTCGGGTTCATCCAGCTCGGGGGGCGCACCTACTCCCTCATCGCCTACGCGCCAGCGGCGCAGGCCGCGGGCTATGACGAGGCATTCCGGCAGTGGATGGGCAGTTTCCGCTCGCTCACCGACGCGAATCGCCTGAATGTGCAACCGGCGCGAGTGCGGATCGTGAAGCTCCCTTCGGCGATGACGCTCGCGGAGTTCAACCAGCGGTATCCCTCTGTGATTCCGATCGAGCGGTTGGCCCTGCTCAACGGTGTCGGTGCGGACGGAAGACTGGAGGCCGGAACGCTGGCCAAGCGCGTGGTCAAGTAGGTGACCGTACCGCTCACACGAGCAACCCTCGGCGCCCTGCGCCACCGAAATTTCCGGCTCTTTCTGACGGGCCAGTTCGTCTCGCTCACCGGCACGTGGATGCAGGCGGTGGCGCAGGGCTGGCTGGTGCTCAAGCTCACGGAATCCGCCTTCCAGGTCGGCCTGGTCACCACCCTTGGCACGCTCCCGGTGCTGCTGTTTACGCTCTACGGCGGGGTCGTCGCCGACCGGGTCAACAAGCGGAGGTTCATCCTCGCGTTGCAGGCCTGCATGCTGGTCCAGGCCCTGGCCCTCGCCCTGTTGACCTCCACCGGGCGCGTGACAGCCGTGTGGGTCATGGCCCTCGCAAGCCTGCTCGGCACCCTCAGCGCCTTCGAGATCCCCGCCCGGCAGGCCTTCCTCTCGGAAATGGTCGGCAGGGACGACCTGATGAACGCGATCGCGCTGAACTCGAGCGTGTTCAACGTGACTCGAGTGATCGGACCCGCCGTCGCAGGAGCCCTGATCGCGACCGTCGGAATCGCCGCGTGCTTCTTCCTGAACGCAGTGAGCTATGTGGCCGTGCTGGTGATGCTCGCGAGCATGCGACCGCCGTACGCGGGCGCCCGGGCTCCGAGCGTCGGCGCGGCGGGTTTCCGTGAGGGCCTGCGGTACATTCTCGGCCGTGCCCAGCCCAGGGCGCTCGCGATCCTGACGACGACCTTCTCCATCTTCGGGTTCAGCTTCGCGACGATGCTCCCGGTCTACGCGGATCGGGTGCTTAGGGCGGGCGCCGGCGGCTACGGCGCCCTCATGTCGGGTGTCGGGATCGGAGCGGCAGCAAGCGCATTGTTCCTGGCGGGATTCGGACACCGGCTGGACCGGGACCGCGCGGTGTACGTGACGGGAGCGCTTTTCGGGCTCTCGCTCATCGCCGCAGGGCTCGCCAGTCACTTTGCTCTGGCCTTCACGCTGCTTACCCTGGCGGGATGCGCGTGGGCCATGAATGCCATTCTCACGAACACGCTGCTTCAGACTACTTCACCGGACCACCTCCGCGGACGAGTGATGGGCTTCTACTCGTTCATGGTGGTTGGGATGGCGCCGTTCGGCTCCCTGCAGGCGGGCTGGGTAGCCGAGCATTGGGGGGTGGGATTTGCCGTAGCGGTGGGAGGGCTGGTCTGCTTCCTCACCGCCGTGGTTGTGGCGAGATTGGCCCGCCGGATCCAGACCCCTGTGCCGCAGTGACCCGGTGGTGCCGAGGAGGTGCCGGATGCTGATCACGATCTCTCGGGAATACGGTGCCGGCGGCTCGGCGGTCGCCCGGCGGGTGGCCGATGCCCTCGGGTGGTCGGTGGTCGACAACGAGGTGGTCGAGCGGGTGGCGCTCCGAGCCGGCCGGTCGACCGAGGAAGTGGCCCGCCGTGACGAGCGGGCGCCCGGCTTTGTGGAACGGCTGGCCCGTGCCCTGGCTACCTCCACGCCGGAATTGTTCTCCCCGCCTGCACCCGAAGTCGAGGAACTGGAGGAATCACGGCTGGTCAAGATTACGGAGAGTGTGGTCGCCGAGGTGGCCGCGCAGGGTCGCGTCGTGCTGGTGGGGCGCGCCGCGCCCGCGGTCCTCGGCCGGTACCGCGACGCGCTCCACGTCCGCGTCGTGGCCCCGAAAGAATACCGACTGACCATCGCGGCCGAACGCCTTGGCGGGGATGCCCGGCTCGCCGAGAAGACTCTGGAGGAGATGGACCGCAACCGCGCCAGGTACCACCGGGAGTATTACCAGCGGGATTGGAGTGACCCGGTTCACTTTCACATGGTCCTGAACACGGCCCTGCTGGGAATGGAGGGGGCCGCGGCTGTAATTGTGTCGCAGGCGCGCCGCCTCGGATGGGATCGAGCCGATGCGGACCCCTAAGCGTAAGCGTGGTAAACTGATACGTGAACTGAAATTGAAGAATCGCTTAAAGGAATCGACGAGTCGCCGAGACTACCATCGAGTGGAGATTGTGACGACTCTCATCGCAAGTCTTGACAAAATAGCGACTTAAGTTAGCTTCGTCCGCCGTAAGCCGGCGGCACGAGCGGCGGGCAGGATCACTCACTGGCTCCACAATCTCAAGGAGAGAAGCATGAAGAAGGTTCTGGCTGCGGCTGCCCTGTTGGCGCTCGTTGCGTGCGCAAAGGCCGAGAACAAGGAAGAGATGCCGAAGATGGACAGCGCTCCGGCCGAGATGGCTCCCCCGGCGATGGACAGCATGGCGCCGGCCGACACGACGATGCCGCGCGATACCGCGCAGAAGATGTAACTCCGGCGTGTTGGATGCCGCCTGGGGCCCCGCGCGATCACTCGCGCGGGGCCCCTCGCATTTAGGAGTCAGTCGATCGAGCGGAGCGCCGCGCGCGCGGCCTCGCGGACCCCTTCGGCGTGGCGGATCACGGGGCGCCAGCCGAGATCCGCGCGCGCCGCGTGGGAGCGATACGGATTCCCGCCGCGCCAGAATCGGACCGCACCGGTCATCGTGCCGGGGTAGAGCCCAGGCCCCACCAGTCGGAGTCCGGCCTCCACGAGCTGCGCGGCGGCGAGCGCCGCCGCCTCGGGCACTGTGACCGTCCTCACCCGGCGCCCGATGGCTTCGCCAATCGCGGCGACAAATGCACGGGGCGAGATCTCGTCGTCGTTCGCGAGGTTGTAGACTCGACCCGCCGCGAGCGGCACGCTCGCCGCCGCCGCGACACCCACGGCGACGTTGCGCGCGTGGACGAGAGCCAGCGGCGCCTCGCCCTTCCCGAAAATCGGAAGCCAGCCGCGCCGAGCCACTGCAGCGAGTTTGGGGAGGAAGAGTCGGTCCCCTGGTCCATATATGACACAGGGCCTGAGGATGACGGCCTCCAGTCCCCGGTCGACTTCCTCGCGCACGACCTCCTCGGCCAGCCGCTTGCTGCGGGCGTAGAAGTCATGCTCCTCCAGCGGTCCGAACGGGAACCGCTCGCCGATGCTGAGCGGCTCGACGTCGTAGGCGCGGCGCCCGTACACAGCGACTGAAGAGATATGCACCAGTCGCGCACCGATTCGGCGGGCCGTCGTGGCGGCGAGGCGAGTGCCTTCGACGTTTGACTGGTAGAAGACTGGCCACGGGACCCTCGCGGCGATGAGGGCGGCGGCGTGGACGATGGCCTGGCACGGAAGCACGCGGTCCCACGTGCGCGAGTCTTCGACCCGGCCGCGAAGCGGGCTTGCGCCCATTGCCCTGAGCGCGGACTCTCCGGCTTCATCGCGCGCCAGCGCCACCACCCGCCCTCCACCGGCGCCAAGCTGTTCGATGACATGACGTCCGAGGAGTCCGGTCCCGCCGGTGAGAAAGACGTTCACCCACCCACCCTGGAATGGTCGAATGGGATCGCGCTCACCTCGGCCTCCCGCCCGCCTGCCGAGACGACCGCGCCGGGCTCGACGTCACGGCGGATCACCGCGAGGCCGAGTCGCCGCGCCGGCAGTGTCAGCACGGACCGCACGCGGCCGACCTCGCGATGGCCCTGCATTACGGTCGCTCCGTCGAGTGGGGCCGGATGCTGCCACACCAGGCCCCGCAACTCACGGTTCGCGTGGCCGCGGAAGTGCAACCGGGCGACGGTCTCCTGGCCGGTATAGCACCCCTTCGTGTAGGACACGCCTCCAAGCTCGTCGAAGCGGACCTCCTGGGGCAGCGTCCGCTCGTCGATTTCGGCGCCCAGCGCCGGCCACCCCGCGAGGATGCGCGCGGCCTCCACGTCATCGGGATTGCCCACGTGGACGATGGCTTGCGCGAGCCGGCTCTGCGCCGCCTCGAGCGCCGGCGCCGGGCCGACGAGCAGCGCAACGAACGGCGCCGGATGCGGGGCGTTGGCCAGCGCGACCGGCGCCCCATCCAGGTCGCGGCGCACGATCCTGCCGGCCTCGCCGGGAAGCGGCCAGAGTCCCGACGCCCGCCACCGTGCGGCGCTGTCCACTCCGAGCAGCCATGCCGCCCGCTGCTCCTCGCTTACGTCCCGCGCCTGAGCCAGGCGGGGGGGCAGGGCGCGGGAGAAGATCGTCGCGACCGATTCCCGCGCCGCTGCCGGCGACACCAGCAACAGGCGATCCCGTTCCCGAAGCAGCCAGCCATCCGTCACGATCATGCCCTTCGGCGTCAGCAGCGCGCCATAGGTGATCGTGTCTTCGCCGGGCGCGACGATGTCATTGGTCCAGAGGCCCTGCAGGCAGGTGACCGCGCCCGGCCCGGTGATTTCGAAGATGGCGCGGTCATCGGTCGCGAGGACGGCGCCTCGGATGAGCCGGCGGAGGCCGGCGGCGTCCAGCTGGATGTGGCGTGGCATCGGGGAAACCTAGTAGAGACCGGCGGCCCGGTAGGCTTCGTCGAGGAGCTCGACGGGGTGCATGACGCGAATGGGCAGCCCGGCGGCGAGGACCCCCGCGCCGATCTGCATCACGCAGCCGGGATTCCCGGTCGCCACCACCTGTGGCGGTGGATCCGCCGCGCGAAGCCCGTCGATCTTGTCCGCAAGCACGGCGCGCGACATCGCCGGCTGCACCAGAGAGAAGATTCCCGCGCTGCCGCAGCAGCGATCGGCTCCGGGCAGCATCCGCACCCGGAGTCCCTGGATCGCGCGCAGGACGGCGATCGGCGCCTCGTGGACGCGTTGTGCGTGCTGCAGGTGGCACGGGGCATCGTAGGCGACTTCGAGCGGCAGGGGCCCTCCGGGGCGGGGGCCTGCGTCCGCGAGCAGCTCGGTGACGTCACGCACCCGGCCGGCGAATTGCACCGCTTCCGGTGTCCCGAGCAGATGCCCGTAGTCCTTCAGGATCGCCCCGCATCCCGCGCTGTTGACGGCGACATGATCCGCGACTGTCACAAAGGCTGCAACATTGAGCCGCGCCAGCTCCCGCGCGTCGCCGGTTGCGCCGGCGTGGTCGTGGAGGGCGCCACAGCAGGCCTGACCCGCCACCTCGATCACCTGGTAACCGTTCGCCTCGAGCGTGCGGCGGGTCGCGGCATGTACGTGCGGGAAGAGCGCGTCCATCACGCACCCGCGGAAGAGCGCGACGGTCCGTCGGACCGGCGGACCATCGGACGGTCGGACCGACGGCTCCTTGTCCCGTCCGCTCATCCGGGAAGCGGCGAGCATCCCCATCAGGAAGCCGGCGGGTCCGCTACCGGCCCAGCGCCTCGGGAGTCCGGTCGCGCGGAACCATCGCGCCACGGCGAGGAACGGCCTCCAGAGTGCCTGCCGGCGAAACACAGCCAACACCGCGCGCGCGGCCGGCGGCAGGCCGCGTGCGTTCGTGAGCACTTCCCGGGCACCTTCGAGGCCCCGCCCGTAGGCGACACCGGAGGGGCAGGCCGGCTCGCAGCCCCGGCATCCGAGGCAGGCATCCAGGTGCTGATTCAGCGCCGCATCGCGGGGATCGATCTCCCCGGTCGCGAGGCCCCTCATCAGGAGGATCCGTCCGCGCGGGCTGTCGCTTTCGTCTCCCGTGGCGAGGTAGGTGGGACAGGCTGGCAGGCAGAAGCCGCAATGCACGCAGGGCGCGAGCGCCTCGCTGATCCCCGACGTCACTCCACTCCCTCCAGCGCCACGACGAGCCGGTGGGCCGGGTCGAAGGTCTCGCGCAGTTTGCCCACCAGCTGGCCGACGCCCTCACGGTAAGCGCCGAAGTGTCCCACGGCCTGCCGGAGCTCCCAGGGTGCGCGCTCGAGCGTCAGCGGGATCTCGCGCGTCGCGGCGAGCCGGCGAAGCGCCCGGAACTGCGAGGCCTCCGCCGAACCGGCCCAGCGGATGCCGCCGTGGAGTGCCCCGGCCCAGACGAGCCCTTCATCGAGCTCGTGCGTCACCAGGTCGAGCGCCTCGTCGAGCCCGTCCTGCAGCACGCCGAGTCGCACGGTCGCGGTCGCGCCGGCTCCCGCGCGGGCGACCAGGTCCCAGAACGCATGGGAGCGCTCGGGCGGGACGGTCGCCCACACGAGGCCGGTGACGGCCGCGATGCGATCCAGGTCGGCATGCACGCCGGCGTCGGTGCCCAGGGCGCGGGCCGCGAGAACCCAGTCCGGCTCTGCAGCGACCGTCGGCGAGAGCAGTTCGAGCGCGGCGAGGTTCACGCCGGTCACGAGGAGGTCGCGGCCGGCGAGCGTGAGCGCGTCGCGCGACCCGCGGGCGAGGAGGGTCACGTCACGCCGCGGAACGGCGCGGAGGCGTACGTGGACCTCGGTCAGGACACCGAACCCGCCGAAGCCCCCAACCTGAAGCTTGGTGAGGTCGTATCCGGCGACGTTCTTGACGACGCGCCCCCCCGGCTTGACGATCCGGCCGTCGCCGGTGACGACGGCGCAGCCGAGTACGTGGTCGCGCACCGGGCCGAAGCCTGCGCGGAGCGGGCCGGCCGTCGCGGTGGCCACCACGGAGCCGATGGTGCGCTCCGGCCGGCCCGGCGCGTCGAGCGCCAGCCACATCCCGTCCTCTGCGAGGCGTCGTGCAAGGGCGTCCATCGGGACCCCGGCTTCCACGGTGGCTACCAGGTCGGCGGGGCTCACGGACGGGATGCGGTCGAGGCCACGGGTACACAACACGAGGTCGGCCGGCGCATCGCCCGGGATCCAGCTGCCGTGGCCCTCGACGCGCACCCGCCATCCCTCATCGTGCGCCAGCCGGCACGTCAACGCGACCCCGTCGGCACTGTCGGGCGTGGCGCGGGGCATTCCGTCCGGATCGCGCGTCACGGCGTCGGGCCCGAGAAGGGCCCGCAGGCGCTCGAGCACTGGCGGCCGCATCACGCCGCTCCCCGCCGCCACTCGCGGCAGGCGCGGAGCGGAATCACCTTGCCGGGATTCGCCCGCTCGTCCGGATCGAACACCCGGCGCACCGCGCGCATCGCACCCAGCGTCTCCGCGTCGAAGGCATCGGGCATGTACTCCAGCTTGTCGCTCCCGACCCCGTGCTCGCCGGTTATGCTGCCACCCACGGCCAGGCAGGCGGCCATGATCTCCCGGTTGGCGGCGTGCACGCGCGCAAGCAACGCGGCGTCGCGCCGGTCGAAGCTGATGTTGGGATGCAGGTTGCCGTCGCCGGCGTGGAAGACGTTGGAGATGGTGAGGCCGTACCGCACCCCGATGGCGCTGACTTCATCGAGCACGGCGGGCAACGCACTCCGCGGCACGACCGCGTCCTGCACCGCGAGGTCCGGCGCGATCCTGCCCATCGCGCCGAACGCCTTCTTGCGCCCTTGCCACAGCCGGGCCCGCTCTGCGGGCGTCGCGGCGCACCGGATCTCCACCGCGCCGTGCCCTCGCAGCAGCTCCTCGACCAGGGCCACTTCGGCGTCGACCGCCTCTGGCGACCCGTCCACCTCGACGAGAAGCACGGCGCCGGCGTCCGTCGGGTAGCCTGCCGCGTAAATTGACGCTTCCACGGCCCGGACGCACGACTGATCCATCATCTCCATCGCAGCCGGAACGATCCCGGCCGCGATGATGCCGCTCACGGCCTCGCTGGCGCGCCGCACGGTTGGGAAGGCCGCAAGCAGGGTCCGCACGGCCGGCGCGATTGGCGCCAGGTGCACCGTGATCTCGAGCGCGATGCCAAACATGCCTTCGCTGCCGACGAATAATCCGACAAGGTCGGGGCCCCAGCACTCTCCCTGGGGCGATCCGAGGCGCACCAGGCGCCCGTCGGGGAGCAGCACCTCGAGCTCCACGATGTGGTTCGTGGTGACTCCGTACTTCAGGCAGTGCGGGCCGCCCGCGTTCTCGGCCACATTGCCACCGAGCGTGCACGCGGTCTGGCTCGAAGGATCGGGCGCGTAATGGAGGCCGAAAGGCTCCGCCGCGTCGGAGAGTCGGGCGTTGACGACGCCCGGCTCGACGACGGCGCGCCGCCGCGCGGCGTCCACCCTGATGATCCGGTCGAGCCGCGTGAGCACGATGAGCACCGAGTCTCCCCCGGCGAGCGCCCCGCCGGAGAGACCGGTGCCGGCTCCCCGCGCCACGAATGGAATGCCGGCGAGATGGAGCAGACGCACGACCTCAATGACCTCGCGGCGGGATCCGGGCAGCACGGCCAGGCGCGGCGGAGAGGAGTGGGTCGGCAGGCCGTCCGCCTCGAAGGTGGCGAGCTCCACGGGGCGCGAGCGTACCCAGCGCGTCCCGACCACGCGGGCCAGGGCGGCGGCGAGTTCCGTACTCATGAGGCGGGAACGATGTCGGGGCTGGGTCCGCCCTTCCCGTTGCCCCGCGCCCGCGCGTGCACGCGCGCCCGGGCGCCGGCTTCCTCCACCAGCGGCGGGAGGAGCTCGAGCAGGAGTCCGACCCGCTCGGACGCCGTGCGAAGCTCGAGCAGGCGCCGCTTGGCGGTGGGATCCAGGTCCGCGGTGGCGCCGATCTGGAACGTCAGCGCTTCCGGATCCTCCGCCCATTTCATGTCATCATTCGGTGCATCGGTAATGACCCGAAGCGATTCCACATAGCTGATGAAGGCGCGGCGCAGGTCTTCCACGAAGCTCGCCGGCACATTTGGCCCGGGACGATCACCGAATTCGTCCACCATGGCGACCAGGTAGGGTGTTCCCTCATCGAGGTACCGGCGAATCAGGAAACGGGTCTCTCCAACGACGACGATATTGGATCGGCCGTCCGGCAACTCGTGCGTGGCCCGGACCCGCGCGACACAGCCGACCGCGCCCGGCGGCGGCGCCTCCGAAGCGCGCCCGGGCGGCACCAGGCCGAATCGCTCGTCGGCCGCGAGGCAATCCACGAGCATCCGGCGATAACGCGGCTCGAAGATGTGCAACGGCATCGGCGTGCCGGGGAAGAGAACGGCATCGAGCGGGAAGATCGGAAGCCGGGAAGCCATGTGATCAATCTAGCGGGGCGGCTGGGCCTCGGGCCCTGGAACGCAGCGACCCTCCCAGCCAGGGGCCGGGAGGGTCGCAATCGGGCCGGGGGCAGCCGCCTGCCTAGGCCGCGCCCCAGAATCCCCTGAGCGATTTCACGTCCGGCGATTCGCGGAGTTTCTCGAACGCACGCTCGCGGATCTGCCTGATCCGCTCCCGCGTCACCCCGAGGAGCTCGCCGATCTTCTCGAGCGTGAGGGCATCGGAGCCCTCCTCGAGGCCGTAATAGAGGTACAGAATCTTCCGTTCCCGGGGCGTGAGGTACCGGTCGAAGATCCGGTCGATGAACTCGCGCATGAGGTGAGCGTCGGTATGCTCCTCGATCTCGCCACCCTGGGTTCCTGGGAACCGTTCACCATAGGTGCTCGAGCCCTTGTCGCTCCGCTCAACCGGGGCATCGAGGGAAAGCTCGCCGGAGGTCATCCGGCGCGCCGCCCGGATGTTCTCCACGGAGTCGGCCAGGGCGGTCGCAATCTCCTCGTCCGTGGGCTCACGTCCCAGTTCCTGGGCGAGGAAGCTCTCGGCGCGCGACATGCGTATGAGCGCCGAATTCTGGTTCAGCGGGATGCGAACGCTGCGGGTCTGCTCGGCGAGTGCCTTCAGCACCGCCTGGCGCACCCACCACACGGCGTACGAAATGAACTTCACACCGTGGTCGGGGTCGAACTTGCGGACGGCCTTGAGCAGGCCCTCATTCCCGATGGCGACGAGCTCGGACAGGTCGAGTCCGTGGCCCTGGTACTTTTTCACGTACGAGATGACGAATCGGAGATTGGCGGTGACGAGGCGGTCGGCCGCCCGTTCGTCGCCGGCCTGGGCCCGTCGGGCGAGGCGCTTCTCCTCGTCCGGATCCGTGATCATCGGCAGCTTCTGGATGTCGTGCAGGTACTGGTCGAAGGCACCCGAGGGTGCGGCGCGAAAGAGGGCCTTCGCCTTGGGCACGCTGCCGTGAGCCATTGCCATCCCCACTGATGAGGAGCGTTACGCTGAGTTGTCGGAGGGAAACGCGCGGCACCGGGGGCGGGCCGTCAGGTGGGCAAGTATAGGACACGCCGGGAGGTCGGTCAAGCGAAAAATATTATCCACATCACAAACTATTCAATCACATTCGATTGCGGATTCGGTCCACGGCCGCCATAGATCCGTTTTCCACGCCGGCGGAACAAGTATCCTAATCGGTTGATATAGAATGACTTACATCGTGGAGACATTTGGGCAACATGTGGACGAAGTGTGGATTCATCCGGCGCCGCATTCGCGCAATGCGTTCTGAATCGCATGGCCATCAGCAACCGCGATCGTCCATGCATCCCCATCGCGCGCCATCGCGCCGATCGCCTGAGGCAAGGCAAATCGGAGCTGCCCGCCACGCCGTTTCTTGTCCGAAGCCATCGCGTCGAGCAATGAGGGCGCATCCAGCGCCGGAGAAATCGTCACGGGGAGACCCAACGCGGCGAGCAACAGCCTCAGGCGTTCGGTGAGTCCGGATTCAGCGACGCCAAGCGTCTCCGCGATGCGCGTTTCCGTCACGAGGCCGATGGCCACCGCGTCACCGTGCGGGACCTGGAACCCACTGAGCAACTCGATGGCGTGCGCGACTGTGTGGCCGGCGTTGAGGATCGACCGCGGGCCCGTCTCACGTTCATCCTTCGCGACCACCTCCGCCTTGATCTCGATGCTGCGCACGATCAGCGGGGTCAGCGCCGCTGGGTCCCGCCCGAGCAGCACCGGGACGCCCGACTCCAGCCGAGTCCAGTATTCCCGGTCCCCGACCAGTGCATGCTTGACCATCTCCGCCAGCCCGCCGCGAAACACCTCCGCTGGGAGGGTCTTCAGGACGGCGGGATCGGCCAGGACCGCCTCGGGTGGGTGGAAGGCGCCCACGAGGTTCTTGCCGTGCGGCGTGTCCACACCGGTCTTGCCCCCGACCGAGGAATCCACCATCGCGAGCAGGGTCGTCGGCACCTGCAGGTAGGGAATACCGCGCGCCAGGGTCGCCGCCACGAAGCCTGCCAGGTCTCCGACCACTCCGCCGCCGATCGCGACGAGCGCCGAGTCGCGGGAGAATCCCGCGGACAGGAGCGCATCGGTGAGCTCGAGCCAGCTGTCGCGGGTCTTGGATTCCTCGCCGGGCGGGATGGCAAGCACCGGGTGCCAGGGGCCGCCGGCCAGGCGGCCGGCGAGCAGCCCTTGCACCGTTTCGTCGGTGATGATCGCGACGCGACCGTCCGGCCAAAGCCGGCGGACGGTCCCGGCGAGCTCCCCGAGGGCGCCCGGCGCCACCATGACCGGATAACTGCCGAGGGCGTGGCGAACCAGGACCTGCGGCATATCGGCTACCAGGTGACGTCCGGCAATCCCGCGCGGTGGTTGGCGAGCCGCGCGAGCGTGAAGAGCAAGTCGGAGAGGCGGTTGAGATACACGACGAAGAGCGGATGGACCGCCTGCTCACGCGCCAGACGCACCACGCCCCGTTCCGCTCTCCGGCAGGTCGTCCGCGCCAGGTGAAGGGCCGCGGCCTTGGGGGTCCCTCCGGGCAGCACGAAGGCCCGGAGCGGCGGGAGCTCGCGGGTCGCGTCGTCGATGGCTTGCTCGAGGATCGCCACGCGACGTTCGGAAAGTGCCGCCTTCTCGAGCGCTGCTGCAACCTTGGACGGGTCGGGAGTCGCGAGCTGGCCGCCGATACTGAAGAGATCGCGCTGGATCGACTCGAGCAGCTCCGCCTGGAAGTCTTCCGGCGTGGTCGCCCGCACCAGCCCGAGCACGGAGTTCAACTCGTCCACATCCCCATAGGCCGCGACCCGCACGTGATCCTTGCCGACCCGGCCGCCCCCGAAGAGTCCAGTCTCTCCTTCGTCTCCGGTCCTGGTGTAGATCTTCATCCGGTCCTCGCCTTTCGCACGATCGCCAGCATTTCTCCGACATCGGTCACCTTGCATCTCGGGGCGCCATAGGAGGCGCCAGCCGCCACCTCGTGCGCGTCGAGCGCGCGCCAGTCGGCCCAGCTGACAACCTCGATCCCGCGGTCGACCAGCAGCCGGAGAATGGCATCGCGATCGGCCTCGGTGGCGGGCAGGTTGCCCGCCTTCCAGTCTTCGAGCAGCTGCTCGGCGGTCTCCCCGGCATCCGGCTTGTTGGTCCCGATTACGCCGGTCGGTCCCCGCTTGATCCAGCCGACCGCGTAGACGCCCGGGAGGACCACTCCGCCCGGGGCGTCGAGCACCCGGCCTGCCTCATTGGGAATGATTCCACGGCTCTCGTCGAACGGCAGCCCGGGAATCGCCACACCGCGATAGCCCACCGAACGGAACACGAGGCCGACGGGGACCGATTCTGTTTCACCCGTCGGTCGCGCCTGAATCGTCCCCCTGGCGTCGCGCTCCAACCGATTTCGGCCCAGGGCGATACGCTGGACGCGCCCGGCACCCTCGAGCGCCGTGGGTGAGACCAGGAAGCGAAGGATGATGCGGCGCGGCTTCCCGCCAAGCGGCCGCGCGGCGAATTCCCGCATCGTATGGAGATTCTTCTCCGCCTCCCGATGCTCCCCATCCACAAGCTCCGCGGCACTCGCAGGATCCAGCTCCAGCTCCGCCGGATCGACCTGGATGTCCGTGACACCAAGCTCACCGAGTTCCTTGAGCTCGGGATTGGTGAACGCCGCCTGCACGGGTCCCCGCCTCCCCAGCAGGTAGATCGTCCGTACGCGGCTGGCCCGCAGCGCTTCCAGGGCGTACGGCGCGATGTCAGTGCTCGCGAGCTCCTCAGGCGAGCTGGCGAGGATCCGGGTGACGTCCATTGCGACATTGCCGAGCCCGATGACGGCAGCGGATTCCTGCGTCAGATCGAATACGCGATTGCGGTAATCCGGGTGGCCGTTATACCAGCCGACGAATTCCGTCGCGGCGTGGCTCCCCGACAGGCCTTCCCCCGGAATGCCCAGCTGCCGGTCGGTCTCGGCTCCCACGGCCCAGATCACGGCGTGATAGTGCCGGCGCAATTCCTCGACGGTCAGATCGCGACCCACCATCACATTGCCGAGGAAGCGAAACGAGGGATGCGCGGCGGACTTCTCGTATACCCGGGTCACGGCCTTGATCTTCGGATGATCGGGGGCGACTCCCCCTCGGACCAGCCCGAACGGCGTCGGGAGCCGGTCGATGAGATCGATTTCGACCGGGTCGCCGTGCCGCTGGATGTACTCGGCCGCATAGAATCCCGACGGACCCGCGCCGACGATCGCGACGCGGAGCGGGCCGGCCGTCACTTGCGGCCCATCTCGAGAACCAGGCTGTCGATCTGTGGAATCATCCCGCGGCTGCCCAGCACGTGGTGGTTCGCCTGAATCGAGAATGTGAGAATCCGCGACGGCTGTTCGATGTAGCCGGAGAGGGTGTTCACCCGATTGATGCTCCCGGTCTTGGCCCGCACTCGACCCTCGAGAGCGGTGCCGACGAAGCGGGTGCGTAGGGAACCGGTCTGTCCGGACTGGGGAAGCCCGGCGGCGAACGTCGCGTAGCGCGGGTGGCGGTGGATGAACTGCAGGAGCTTCGCAAACGCGGCGGGCGAAACCAGGTTGCTGCTCGACAGCCCCGAGCCGTCGCTGATGGCGAATTGGGTCGAATCGATCCCGACCGAGTCGATCAGGAACCGCCGCTCGACGAGGCGTCCTTCCTCCCACGAGCCGGCCTTTCCGAAGCGCCTGCCGAGCTGTTTCAGCAGCATTTCGGCGAACCAGTTCTGGCTGGTGTTGAGCACCGGGAAGATCCAGTCGCGAAAGGGGCGCGATTCGACCTCGGCCAGCGGCGCCGCCAGTCGTGCACCGGCGAAGAGCAGCGAATCGGTCGTGGACCGCGTGGTCCCCAGGACGGCGATCCCGGCCTCGGCAAGGACGTTCCGCAGGGCCACTGCGGTGAACAGATTTGGATCGGATACAGCGAAGTACTCCGTGCCGCCCTTGGACGAGGCCGGCACTTCTCCCTCGGCCCACAGCCGCTCGGTGCCGATCACGCGGAAGAAGTCAATGGTCGTCCGGCTCCCGGCCGCGCTGGTCCGCGTGCGGTTCTCCAGGAAGAGATTGCCGAAGTCGGGCGTCATCGAGAGCCGGACCGGGGCGCCCTCGGCCACGCCGGGTGCATACGCGATGTCCACGCTGTTGTCGTTGAATCCGAGTGCCGCCACCGGAGCGGCGTACCACCAGTTGAGGTCGTAGCCCTCCCATTCCGGATGGACGAGCATCGCCTCGAAATAGCTGCCGTCGCCGACCACGTCGCCGGCGACGGTGCGGACGCCGCGCGCTCGCAGGGTGTCGGCGAGGACTCGCAGCCGTGCGAACGGGTCGGTATCGCAGGCGCCGGCCGCGGTCGTGTCCACGGCGTAACAGCGCCGGCCCATCGTCGGGTCCCCCCGGCCGTAAAGGACCAGGTCCCCGTGCAGCACGCCGTCGACCACGGGGCCGGCGGCGTAGAGGCTGGTGCGAACCGTGCCGTCGGGCGGCAGCAGCGCCGCGGCCACCGTGCTCACGATGATCTTCGTGTTGCTCGCCGGCATGAACATGCGGTCGGCGTTCCGACCATAGAGCAGCTTGCCCTTCTCATCGAGCAGCGCCACGCCCCAGATCTGCCGGTTGAACGGCGGCCGGTCGAGTCTGGTGTCCAGCCGCTTGGTGAGGCTCTGCGCCCCGGCGCCCGAGACCATGCTCAGGGATAGGAGCGCGGCGCAGGCGGCGATCCACCTCCGCGCTGACCCGGTAGATCGCTTTCCCGCCTCAGTCATAAGCCACCCTGGGATCCGCCTTCGCATAGAGGAGATCTGTGAGGAGGTTGACCAGCACGAAGACCACGCTGAGAAAAAGAATGCTGCCCTGGATTGCGGGCAGGTCGCGCTTGTCGATCGCGTTCAGGACGTACCGGCCGACACCGGGCCAGGAGAAGATGGTCTCCGTCAGGATCGAGCCGGTCAGATAGCTCCCGAAGTCGAGGCCGATCACCGTGAGCACCGGGAGGAGCGCATTCCGGAGTCCGTGATGGAGCACGACGCGGACTTCGCCGACTCCGATGGCGCGGGCCGTCCGGATGTAGTCGGCCTGCAGCACTTCCTGCATGGCCGCGCGGGTCATCCGTGCGATCACCGCGATGGACCGCATGCCGAGGGCGAGGGCCGGCAGCACGAGGAAGGCGAGTCCGCCCGATCCCGAGGGAGGAAGCCAGCGGAGCCAAACGGCAAAGAAGAGGATCAGCAGCAGGCCGACCCAGTAGACGGGAAACGAGACGCCCAGGTAGGCACCGATGGTCATCATCCGGTCGAACCAGGTGCCTGGGCGCCAGGCGCCAGCGACTCCGACCAGAATCCCGAGCGTGACGGCGAGTCCCATCGCCGCGAGCGCGAGCCGCAGCGTGGCGGGAAAGCGTTGCATCAAGTCGCTGAGAATCGGCCGCCCGGTGATGTACGAGTTGCCCAGATCCCCTCGCAGGACCCCGCCCGCATACTGCGCGAACCGGGCGGGCAGGGGATCGTCGAGATGCAATTCCTCGCGGAGGCGTGCGAGGGTCTCGGGATCCGCGCGCTCGCCGACCATCGCCAGGACCGGATCGCCCGGAGCCACGTGCAGGAGCAGGAACGCCACGACGAGCACGCCCAGAAGGGTCGGAACCAGCAGGAGCGCGCGCAGCGCGAGGAACCGCCTCACCGGATTCGCCGGACCTCGCGCCACCGCTGGCCGCTGAAGATGGCCGAGACATTCCAGCCTTCGATCTCGGGGCGGGCCGCCCAGAGGTCCATCGGGAACCAGAGGAAGATCCAGGGCGCCGCGTCGAAGACACGCTGGTCGATTTCGCGGGAGAGCCGCGTCTTCTCCGCGTCGTCCGTGGTGCGCCGGGCGAGGATGATGAGCGAATCGAGGCCGGGATCCGACAGAAAGGCGCGATTGCCGCCGCCGCCCCGGTTTCGTGAATGGAAGGTCGAGTAATTGAAGCTCTCGGGATCCGGATAATCGGCGTACCAGTCGGTCAGGAAGAGGTCCGCCTCTCCCTTGGTGGAGGCCGCGCGGGCGCTGGCCGGATCGCGCTCCACGATGTTCACCGTGACCCCGACCTCGCCGAAGCTCTGCTGCAGGCTCTGGGCGATCCGGGCGAGCTCGGCGCGCTGGGTGCGCCAGAGGGTAAGGGTCAGTCCCTTGCTCAATCCTGCTTCCGCCAGCAGGGCGCGCGCCTGCGCGGGATCGTGCGGGTAGGGCGCGCGCGTACTGTCATAGCCCTGAAGGCCGGGTGGGATGGCCCCGGCGGCCCGCACGCCGCGGCCGCCCATCACCGTCCGCAGCATGGTCGGCACGTCCACCGCGAGATTCAGCGCCCGTCGCACCCGGACGTCCGACAGCGGCCCCCGGGTGGTGTTGATCGCGACGTAAACGGCGCGCAGCGCCGGCCGTCGCTTGAGCTCGTCGGCGTGCTGCTCCGTCCAGCGGGCGGTCTCGCTGAAGGGCACTTCCACGACATCGAGCTGGCCGGCCTCGTATTCCGCCGCCTGGGTCATCGCCTCCGGAATGATGCGCACCCGGAGCGTGTCGGCCAGGGGCGGACCGTCCCAGTAGGTCTCGTGCCGCGCGAACACGAGGGCATCATCGTGTGACCACGCGACGAGCTTCCAGGGTCCGCTCCCGACCGGGCGCTCGGCGAAGTCCGGCGAAATCTGCTCCGGCACGATGGCCGCGGCCGGCATCGCCAGGTACTTGGGAAACACGTTCAACGGCTCCTCGAGCGTGACCACCAGGGTGGAATCATCCGTCACGCGGAGCCCGGCCACGTCGTCGGCCTTGCCCTGCATGAACTGCTGGGCGCCGGCCATCGGCGTCAGCATCCACGTCCGGGAGCCCTTGCCGGCGAGGGAGAGCACCCGGAGGAACGACGCCCGCACCGTGCGCGCCGTCAGCGGGGAGCCGTCGTGGAAGGTGATGCCGGGGCGCAGATGGAAGGTGTAGGTCCGACCGCTCGAATCCGTTTCCCAGCGGCTGGCGAGTCCCGGCAGGAGCCGCCCATCGACGTCGAACTGGGTCAGATTGTCGAAGACGAGGGGCACCATTTCGCCGGTCTGGACGTCGGTCGAGAAGGCCGGGTCGAGGGAGCGGGGGTCGGACGAGAGATAGTAGTCCAACGTGTCCCCACCGCGCCCGCCGTTGCATGCGGCGAGCACCAGGAGGGCCGGCAGGAGAGATCGCTTCATGGCGAGTATCGGCGCGGGAATGGGGGCCGGGCGATTGAAGCCTGGGTGGCCAAGGGGCCGACGATGTGGCGTAAGGTGCTGAAGCTAGGCATCTTACAGGATGCCGTCAATCGCGCGTTTCCCGTTCAGAGCGGGGGTCGCCGCGTGAGCGCGCCCCGTTGGGCGCTCCTCGCGATGCTCCCGCTGCTCTTGGCGACCCCGATTCACGGGCAGGAACCGGGACGAGTGGTGCGGGAACTCTCCTTCACCGGCAACCACGCGCTGGAGGATGAAATCCTCGCCGCAGCCATCGCGACGACCAATTCGAGCTGGTTCGCGCGCAGCAGGCTGGTGCGGTGGATAGGCCTTGGCGAGAAGCGGTATTTCGACGAAACCGAGTTCCAGCGGGACGTCCTCCGCATCACGCTGCTCTACCGCAAGGTCGGTTTCCTCGAGGTCGAAGTGGATACGGTCGTCCGGCGGGAGCCGGAGAACGTGTACATCACCTTCGCGATCACCGAGAACGAGCCGGTCATCCTGGACTCGCTCAACGTGGCCGGCATCGACTCGCTGGGATGGCGTCGGCGCCTTGTCCGCTCGCTTCCGCTACTGGTCGGAGATCCGTTCAACCGCATCCTGCTCGAGGTCAGCGCAGACACACTGGTTCGTCGACTGCGCGATCGCGGCTATCCTGACGCCGTGGCGTTCCAGAGCTTCGAAGTGGACAAGGAGGCGCGCCGGGCGGAAGCCACCATCGAACTGGAGCCCGGATCCACCGCCGTGATCGGCCCGGTGGCGGTGACCGGCACCAACCGTGTGGATACGAGCGTCGTGCGCTCGCTCCTGGCCACCCGTCCCGGCCAGCGTTTCTCGCAGGAAGACCTCTTCCGAAGCCAGCGGAACCTCTACCGCTCCGAGCTGTTCGGCTTCGCCTCGGTGGGCGTGGACACCGCCGCGTATCAGGCGGGCAGCGGAGCGGTGCCGCTCGCGGTCCGGGTGACGGAGGGGCGGTTCCACCGCGCGCGCGGGAGTTTTGGATATGCGACCGAGGATTGCCTGCGGTTCGGGGCGGGAATCACCTTCCGGAATTTTCTCGGAGGCGGCCGCATCTTCGACGTCTCCGGCCACGTGTCCAAGGTCGGCGTGGGGACGCCGACCAACTGGGGGCTCGATCAGAGTATCTGCTCCAGGCTTGCGGAAGACACCCTCGGTTCGGGCAAGATCAACTACAATATCACCACCTCGCTCCGCCGCCCCGCCTTCCTCTCGCCGCACAACACACTCACCGGCGCGCTGTTCGCCGAGCGGCGCTCCGAGTTCGAAGTGTACCGCAGGGAAGAAGTCGGTGGCAGCGTCGGCCTCAGCCGGGAAACGCTGTCCCGCGTTCCGCTCGGGCTGACGTATCGCCTCACCTACGGCTTCACCGAGGCGAGTCCTGCGAGCTTCTGCGCCTCGCTCGACGCGTGCACTGCCGAGGACATCGCGCGCCTGACCGAGAAGCTATGGCTGGGGACAGTGACGGGAACCGCGGTCTGGCCGCGTGTGAATAATCCGGTGGACCCTTCCCGCGGCAAGCGAACGAGAGTCGAAGCCACCGTCAGCTCCAAGTATCTCGGCTCCTCGAGCGGCCAGACCTTCGGCCGGCTGGTGGCCGAGCGGAGCTGGTACCGGGAGGTGACGCGGCACTCGGTGCTGAGTTTCCGGCTTCGGGGCGGGGTCTCCTATGCGCCGCTCTCGCAGATCGGTGATCAATCGGTGCACTACATTCCGCCCGAGCATCGTTTCTATGCGGGCGGGCCCAACGACGTCCGCGGGTATGAACTGAACGAGCTCGGACCGATCAATTATGTCGTGGTGAACGACTCGTTCCCGCTCGACTCCATCGGCACCGGACTCATCCCGGATGGCGACGTTCGCTTCTCGCCGACGGGCGGAAACATGCTGCTCCTTGGCAATGTTGAACTGAGGATCCCCTCGCCAATCTGGTCCAGCTTCATGCGAATCGTGGGCTTTGTCGACGCCGGAATGCTCTATGAGCGCGGCGAGACGGAGGCGGCGCTCCGCGTGACGCCGGGCGTGGGACTTCGGTTTGTGACGCCGCTCGGCCCGGCCAGGGTGGATGTTGGCTACAATCCGTACGGACGCCAGTCGGGTACCCTGTACCTTTCCCGCCAGGGCGAGTTGTTCAAAATCACGGACGACTATAACCCCGGGGGCGCCCCCAACCGGTACACCGTCCACTTCGCCGTCGGGCAGCCGTTCTGATGCGCCATCGCGCCGCGCATTTCCTCTTCGTAACGGTCCTCGGAACCGGGGCAATGATCGCCGGCATCGTGCTGGCGCTCACGCTTTCGAGTCCGGGGCGGGCTCTGCTCGCCCGAAATGTGTCCGCGGCCCTCGACCGGATGTTTCGCGGCGACGTCGAGGTGGGCGCGATCGGCGGCTCTTTTATCAGGGGGCTGGATATCCAGCGGCTGGTGGTGCGGGACACCGGCGGCGTGCTGCTGGCCGACATTCCGCGCCTCGAGGTCCGCTACGGTCTGGCCAATCTACTCGCCCGGCGGTTCGTCTTCGCGCACCTGCGCCTGGTCGAACCCACGATTCAGTTGATCAAGTATCGCTCCGGCCGGATGAATTACGAGGAGGTCCTGCGGCTCGGAGAGGGCGCCGGTGGCGGGCCCTCGCCCCTGGTGGAATTCCGCCTGTTTCGGATCGACCACGGCGACGTGACGATTCGGGTTCCCTGGAAGCCGCCCGACTCGCTCACGACACAGGCCCGGCGCGATTCGGCCCTCACGGCCGAGCGAGCCAAGCCGGGCCGGGTGATCGAGGCGGGCCGGGACGGCCTGCAGCGCGTGATTCGCCTCGAGCGCCTCACGGTGCAATTCAGCCCGCTCACCGTGAGCACGCCGGATCATCGGCCCATCTCCGCGGGGATCGACACCCTCGCCACTCGGGTTAGTGACCCGGGTGTGGAGCTCGTGCAGGCCCGTGGCCAGATCCGGGCACCGCACGACAGCCTGGTCTTCGACATCACCCGGGGCGCGCTTCCGCGTTCGCGATTCACCGGGGCCGGCGCCATTACCTGGCCGGACGGCCCGATTCTCTTCGACTTCGCGTTGCGGATGTCCGAGCTCGACCTCGCCGACCTGCGCTGGGTTTCGCCGGACTTTCCCGACCTGCACGGACGAACCGACGTCATCGCGAAGTCGGAATCGGCGACCCGGACGGCCTACGACCTGCGAAACCTGCATCTGGAGAGCGACTCCACCCGCGTCGACGGCCGGGTGGTCGCCCTCACCGATGCCCGCCGCGGCCTTGGGGTCCGCGGGATGGATCTCGCGTTCCGGAAGCTCGACCTCGAAGCCGTCCGTCCGTATCTCGATACCCTGCCGCTCGCCGGCAACCTGAGTGGGCGGCTGGCAGGCGACGGCTTCTTCGATGACATGGTGGTCCGGCTCGATTGGGATTTCGCAGACGCCCGAGTACCGGGTCAGCCGGTCAGCTCGTTCGCGGGTGGCGGCCGGGTCGTGATGGGTGGGCCGGAAGGATTCATCTTCCGCGGCTTCGATCTGGCCTCCAGCGACGTGGACCTCCGGACGGTGCGGCTGGTGACGCCTGCGATGATCCTCGAGGGCCGTCTCGCTCTCGCCGGCACCCTCAATGGCCCGTGGACCAATGTGACGTTTCGCGGCACCGCCGTGCATCAGGATGGGGATCGCCCCCCGAGTCGGATGGTCGGCATGCTGCGACTCGACACCCGGCGGGCGGACGTGGCCTTCGAGGGCGACCTGACGCTCGATCCGCTGGCGTTCGAGGGCATTCGACCGGCGTTCCCCACGCTGAAATCCCGCGGCACCCTCTCCGGAAAGGTGCGACTTGAGGGGACGCTGGCGCGGCTTCGCATTGATGCGGATGTGGCGGGCGAGCTCGGCGCGCTTCAGGCGCACGGCATCGCCATCGTCCTCGCGCCTCGCTGGGGCGGCGACTCGCTCCGGCTCGATTTCCAGGGCCTTGACCTGGCGGCGTTGCGCGGGACCGGTCCGAGGACCGCGTTGACCGGCTCGGCGCTGGTCAACGGAGTGATCGACACTCTTCAACCGCCCGAGGGCACCCTCGACCTCCGGCTCGGCCGGGGCCGGCTGGCGGAATTTGTGGTGGACACCGTCGAGACCCGGCTCTCGGTGCGCGAGAACCTGCTTACGATCGATACGCTGGGGGTTGACTGGCGCGGCGGCCACGCGAGTGGGCGCGGTACGCTGGGCTGGGCGCGGCCGGGTGATGGCGAGATGGAGATCGAGATCCGCGTCGACAGCCTCACCGCCTTCGATTCGCTTGTGACCAATGGTCTCGGCCTGCCGCCGGACACTTCTGCAGCCCCGACTCCCCTCTCCGGGCGGCTCCGGGCCGACTTCACGCTCTCGGGCTCGCTCGACTCCCTCGACGCAGCCGGCCTGGCCGACGTGCGCCACCTCGCCTATCGGGGCTATCGCCTTCCGAGCGCCTCCGCGACCATCGGCTGGATCGGCGGCACGCGGCCCCAGCTCAACCTCGAGCTCCTCGCCGATACCCTGGCGATCGGCGAGGCGGCCATTTCCTCGCTGCACGCGAATGTCGAAGGATGGACCGACTCCCTCTCATGGTCCGGAGGATTCGACGGGGGCGGCAGTGTCGGCATCGACGCGGCGGGCCGCTATGCGAGGCAGGGAGGCACCCGGACCTTCTCGTTCGACGAGCTGGTCGCCCGCCTGACGGGCCACACCTGGCGCCTGCGCGAGCCGGTCACGGCCACGCTGGGTGATTCCTCCATCGCGATCACTCCGCTGCGGCTCGAAGCCGATGACGGCTCGGGTGCAATCGGGCTCGAGGGGTCCCTGCCGGGAACCGGCCCCGGCCGGCTCCGTGTGGAGGTTTACGGTCTGGAGCTGCACGACCTCTATGGGCTGCTCCAGCGCGACACGACCGGCGTGTCGGGAACGGTCGGCGCAGATCTCGAGATCACGGGCACCCGGGTCGCGCCGGTCATCCAGGGGACGGCCTCGCTGGGCGATGCGATCTTCGGCGAATTCCGCGCTCCGTTCGTGCAGAGCGTCCTCCGGTACCAGGAACGGCGGCTGGACGGAAACCTCAGTGTGTGGAAGACGGGGAAGCAGGTTCTGGGCGTCGAGGCGAGCCTCCCGCTCGACCTGGCGTTCACCAACGTGGCCCGGCGGCAGGTCGATGGGCCGCTGGTGATCCGGGCGCTCGCGGACAGCTTGGACCTCGGCAGCCTGGAGGCATTCACCACCTCCGTGCGGCGCGTCGGCGGCACGCTCCGAATGGACGCGCGCGTCGAGGGGACGTGGGAGCAGCCGCGCCTGGTCGGGTTTGTGGATGTGGCCGGCGGGCGTGCCACGCTCCCGGGCCTCGGGGTTCGATACTCGACCATCGCGGGCTACGCGCGGTTTGCCGGGGATTCTCTGGTTCTGGATTCCCTCCTGCTGGTCAGTGATCCGGCGGGAGGGGAACTTCGCGCCACCGGGTCGGTGCGTTTCACGACCCTCACGAATCCGGTCCTGGACCTGGTCCTTAACACGAATCGCTTCCGCGCCACGGATGTGCGCGCATTCCTGACGCTCGATGCCACCGGACGGATGCGGCTCAGCGGGCCGATCACCCACCCGCTCCTGACCGGCACCGTCACGGCGAACAGCGGCGTTCTGTACTTCGCAGACCTGCTGACGAAGAACGTCATCGATCTCGAGGATCCTGCGTATGCGGACCTGATCGACCAGCGGTTCCTCCGCATGCAGCGCCTGGGCCGCACCGCTACCAGCCGGTTCCTCGATTCTCTGCAGATCACCGGGCTCACGGTGCGGGTCGGCGACGCTTTCTGGCTGCGGTCCCACGAGGCCAACATCCAGCTCACCGGGCAGGTGAGGGTCGACAAGATCCGCCGGGTCTATCGGGTGGACGGCACGCTCGACGCGGTGCGGGGCACCTACACCCTCAAGATCGGGTTCGTGACCCGTGACTTTCAAGTGCAACGGGGGCGAGTCCGCTACCTTGGAACACCCGACCTCAACGCGGACCTGGATATCCAGGCGGAGCACGTCGTCCGACCGACAGATGGCTCGGCGGACATCCCGGTGATCGCGAAGATCACCGGATCCCTGAACGAGCCCAAGCTGGCGTTGGAAAGCGACGTCCTTCCGCCGCTGTCAGAGACCAACCTCGTGTCGTACCTGATGTTCGGTCGGCCGGCCGCGGGTCTCTCCAGCTCGGGGGGCGCCGGAGACGAACAGCAAGCGCTCAACGCGGGGCTGGCGTACCTCGGCGGGGCGTTGTCGAGTGAGCTCGAACGGGCGCTCGTGTCGGATCTCGGCGTGCCCGTGGATTTCATCGAGATTCGGCCCGGCGCCCAGAGCTCGATATATGGTGGATCGAGCGCGACCGAGTTCGCGGCGGGTTGGCAGATCGGGAACCGGAGCTTCCTGACGTTCAGCGCGGGGTTCTGCACCGAAGGCCAGTTGGCCTACAACAACGTGGGTGCCAGCTTCGAGTACCGCCTGAGCCAGCAGTGGCGCTTCCAGACCAGCTTCGAGCCGACGAGCACCTGCCAGGCGAACCAGGCCAGCAATCCGCTGACGAACAACGAACGCTATCAGGTGGGTCTCGATTTCCTCTGGGACCGGGAATTCTGAGCGTGGCTCGCGTGCTCCTCATCACCAACCCGGCGGCGGCCCGGACGCGATCGACGACGGTCCGAGCCGTCCGCGACGTGCTGCGAGCCGCAGGGTGGCAAGCCGAGGTCGCCGCCACGAGCGGCCCCGGCGACGCGCGCCGCCTCGCTGAAGAGGGGGTCGCGGCCGGCGTCGACATCGTGGCCGTCTTCGGCGGTGACGGCACCACGATGCAGGCCGCCTCGGCGCTCGTGGGGACCGACGTGGCGCTGGGCCTGATTCCGGGAGGGACGGGCAACCTCCTGGCAGGAAACCTCCGCATCCCGGCCTCACCGGCCCGTGCCGCAGAGGTCCTGGTTCGCGGGGTCGTACGCCGCCTCGACCTGGGACGGTTGGTGGCCGGCGCAGAAGAGCACTACTTCGCCGTGGCCTGTGGGACCGGGTACGATGCCCGGGTGATGGTTGAGACGCCGAGCGCGCTCAAGCAGAAATGGGGGATCGGAGCATACGTGGCCACCACGCTCAGACTCATCGATCAGGTCCGGAGCATCCGGCACCTGATCACCGTGGACGGGGTGGAGTACGAGGCGCACGCGGCGCTGGTGCTGGTGGCCAACTGCGCCGAAGTCATCCCGCCCCTCATCCGCTTCGGCGACGGCGTGTCGCCGGAGGATGGGCTCCTGGACGTCGTCGTCCTGCGGGCCGACAGCCTGGCCGAGGGGGTGCACGCGGTGTGGCAATTCCTCCGTGGCGGGCCCGGGTCCCGCGTGGGTCACGTGCGGGGTCGCGAGATCCGGGTGGAGACGGACCGTCCGGAGCCGGTCCAGCTCGACGGCGATGCCGGCGGCACCACCCCCTTCACGGCCACCGTGGTACCGGCCGCCATTCGGGTCCTGTGTCCACCCGCCACATGAATCCCGTGAACCGTCAGCCCGACACCCTCCCGGCGGAGGTGCTGGCTGCGATCGCTCGCGCCACGGGGCAGCTGCTCGCGCCCGAGGCCCTGTACGACGTCCTGTACGAGCAGACCAGCCGGCTCGTGAAGTGTGACGCGTTCTACCTCGCCCTCTGGGATTCCGCTCGGGAGACGATCCACTTCGTGGCTCACACCGACCGCGGGAAGCGGTTGCCGCCGCAGGTGCGACCCGTCGGCGAGGGCCCGACGAGCTGGGTCATCCGGAATGGGAAAACGTATCTCAGCACCGGCGTGGACGATCCCGTCCAGCAGCGCGGCGCGCGGTTCGGCAGCGGCGAGCCCAGCGGATCCGCCGTCCACGTGCCGCTGGTTCTCGGCGACCGGCTGGTCGGTGTGCTGTCGGCGCAGTCCTACGAGGGCAGTGCATACTCTCCCTCGTCCATCCAACTGCTCGAGGCGCTGGCGACCCACGCCGCGATCGCAGTCGAGGCGGCGCGCATCGCCCGGACGACGCGTGAAGCCGAGGTGGCGGCCCAGGCGACACTGGCCGGCACCCGGGCGCTGCGCGAGCTCGCGCACGACCTCCCCGGCCTCGGCACCCTCGACGCCGTGATCGAGCGCGGGCTTCACGCGGCGATGGTGGTCGTGGATGCGGACGGCGCGACGATTGCCGGGCGGTTCGGTGAGCAGACCCCGGGACTCGTGGTCCTGGGATCGGTGGGGCGCGAGGCCCGCGTCTTTCGCGCGGGCGATATCC
This sequence comes from uncultured Gemmatimonadales bacterium, assembly GCA_963817575.1. GTDB lineage: Bacteria > Gemmatimonadota > Gemmatimonadetes > Gemmatimonadales > GWC2-71-9 > DASTCF01. Next base: position 384,460 of record CAWFOY010000007.1, on the reverse strand, counting down.
TGCCCGAGCAGAGCCTGCAGGGCGCGGTGGCGCGCACGGGCCGGCGCCGGATCAGCCCCGACCTCGAGGCCGAGCCGGAAGTGAGCCTGGATCCCCGCCGTCCGCATCCGCACCGGCCCGGTGCGGTGGTGCCGATGCGGTTCGGGGAAATCGCGATCGGGGTGCTGACGGTGTCCGGGCCCGACCGCCAATGGGCGCCTCCTTCCGAGGATGCCGTCCTCCTCCTGGAGGCGGTGGCCGACCAGGTTGCCGCCGCGGTCAGCGGCCTCCGGCTCCGGGGTGAGCTGCTCACCCGGCTCGATCAGATCGACGCGCTCGGCCGGGTGGCGCACGCGCTGACCGGCGTGGAGGACGCCTTCCACACCATGCAGTTCCTGGCGGAGGAAGGGATGCGGGTCTTCAGCGCGCAGCGCGCCGGCGTGTTCCTGCTTGATCGCGCCTCCGGCGGCGTGGAATGCCTTTGCCCCATCGGCCTCTCGCACGACTATCTCCGCGCGGTCGAACGCCACTTCATGGCACTCAAGACCACGCGGACGCTGCTGGAAGGGCATCCCGTATTTCTCGAGACGGCGCGCGGTGATCTCGGCTCCCCCATTGCCGCTGCGGTGCGTGCCGAGGGTTACGCCTCGGCGGCACTTCTCCCGCTGGTCTTCGCGGGCGAGACGATCGGCGCGCTCTGTTTCTATCACGACCGCGCTCGCGAGCACACGCCGGATGAGCGGCGACTGGCGGTGGCCTTCGCCGATCAGGCGGCCCTCGCCATCGGCAAGTCACGCCTGCTCGACCTCGTTACCCGGATCAAGCGTGAGTGGCAGACGGCATTCGACGCCACGGGGAGCGGGCTCGCCATTCTGGATGCCGAGGGGCAAATCGTCCGCGCCAACCGCTTCGTGGCGGACCTGGCCGGCCTTCCGGTGACGGGGATTCCGGGGACCAGCTTCCGCGCGGCACTCGGCTCGACTTCGGGCGAGGCTCAGGACCCGCTGGCGGTCGCGAGACGGACGGGCGCGCCGGTGACCGAGCTGCTGGAACTCGATTCCGGCAGGGCGCTGGTCCTGACGGCGACCCCGCTTCCCGAGGGCGGTCACGTGGTCGCGCTGGACGATGTGAGCGACCTCATCCGGTTGGAGAATCGGTTCCGGATGATCGTACAGAGCGCGCATGATGCAATCATTCTGGCCGGCCCCGACAGCATCGTCCGCTTCGCCAACGCGGCGGCGGCGGAGCTGTTCGGCCTGTCGGAGGCGGATCTCTGGGGCCGCGCGCTGGCCGGCCTGGTGCCGGGCGATCCAGGCGCCGGGGCCATCGGATCCAGGCGGTTCGAGTCGCGCCTGCTCCGCCCGGACGGGCAACTCCGCGACCTGGCCGTCTCGCTGGCATCGCTCGGCACGGCGTCGGCGCCCGCCGGCTCGGTCGTCCTGATTCGCGACGTGACGCCCGAGCGCGAAGCGGTGGAGAAGCTTCGCCGCTCCGAGGCGCGGTATCGGGCATTGTTCGCAGCGGCGCCGGTCGCCATCTTCACGCTCGGCACCGATGGCGCCTTCCAGTCCGTCAACCCGGCGGCGAGGGACCTGGCAGGACTTGGGGAGGGTACCGGCGGGGAAGCGCTCGCGAGCTTCCTCATGCCGGCGGAGCGGGACTTCGTCGAGGCGCAGTTCGCGGCCGCGGGCGCGGGAATGCCCCGCGAATTCCAGATGCACTTCCGCCGCCCCGACGGTTCTGTCCGCGAGGCGGTCGTCGTGGCCGTTCCGGCGGTCGAGGGCAGGGAATCGCCGGCGCAGGTGCTCGCCCTGGCACGCGACGTGACCGATGAACAGCGGCTGCGCGAGCAACTTGGCCATTCGGAGAAGATGGCAGCCCTCGGCCAGCTCGTCAGCGGTGTCGCACACGAGCTGAACAATCCGCTCGCCGGCATCACGGCGCTGGCTCAGGCCCTGATTCTGGAGGAGCCGCTGGACGAGGGCACCCGACGGGTGCTGGAGACAATCCGGTTCGAAGCGACGCGCTCTGCGCGGATCGTGAGCGATCTGCTGACGTTCGCCCGGCAGCGGCCCCTGCACCGCGCCGATATGGACCTCAATGCAGTGGTGCAGGGTGCGCTGAAGGTGGCGGCCGAACAGGACGGGCTGTGGTCGTTCAAGCCGGCCGAGGGCCTGCCCCTGGTGAGCGCGGACGCCGATCAGGTCCGCCAGGTCATCGTCAATCTCGTCACGAACGCGGAGCACGCGATGCGCGAAGTGCCCGCCCCTGCCGGCGTGGTGCGCACGTGGTTCACCGATTCGCTGATCGGGTGCGAGGTCTGCGATATCGGCTCCGGCATCGCCCCGGCGACAATGGCCCGCATTTTCGAGCCGTTCTTCACCACGAAGGCGGTGGGCGAAGGCACGGGGCTTGGACTGTCCATCTCCCATGGAATTATCCGCGCGCATGGCGGTGACATTCGCGCGGAGAACCGCCCGGGCGGGGGCGCGCGCTTCTGGTTCGAACTGCCGCGGCATCCCGGCCGCGCATCGAGGTGAGATCATGGCCGGTTCCGTTCTCCTGATCGATGACGACGCGGACGTCCTCCGCGCGATCGGGAACTACTTCGAGCAACTCGGCTACGAAGTCACCCGGGAGCTGACCGGTGAGGCCGGGCTGGCCACCTACGACCGCCTGCGGCCGGAGGTGGTCATCCTCGATCTGCGGCTGCCCGGTATGGATGGGATGGAGGTGCTGGAGAAGCTCCGCGCCCGTGACGCCTCGGTCATCCTTCTCACCGGCAACAGCGACATCGCCACGGCCGTGCGGGCGATGCAGCTCGGGGCCGAGAACTTCCTGACGAAACCGGTGGACATGGCGCACCTGGCAGCCGCCACGGCGCGCGTGGCCGACAAGGCGCGACTTCGCCGCGTCAATGAGGCGCTGCTGACGCAGGCCGGCCCGGGACGCGGCCTCGACTCGCTGGGTGGCTCGGCCGCGATGAAGGATTTCGGGCACCAGGTCGGACTGCTGGCCCAGAGCGAGCGGACGACGGTCCTCCTTCAGGGCGAGAGCGGCTCGGGCAAGGGATGGGTCGCCAGGATGATCCACAACCTGGGGCCCCGGGCGAAACTGCCGTTCGTCGAGGTGAACTGCGCGGGCCTGAGCGCGACGTTTCTTGATTCCGAGCTTTTCGGCCACGAAAAGGGCGCGTTCACCGACGCGAAGGACCGGAAGCAGGGCCTCTTCGAGATTGCCGATCACGGCACGATATTTCTCGACGAAATCGGCGACCTCGCTCCCGAGCTCCAGCCCAAGCTGCTCAAGGTGCTCGAGACCAAGACCTTCCGACGCCTCGGCGGGACCCGGGAGATCACCGTGGACGTCCGCCTCATCGCGGCCACGAACAAGGAGCTGGCACAGGAGGTGGAGCAGGGGCGGTTCCGGGAGGACCTGTACTACCGCCTGAGCGTGATGCCGCTCCGGCTGCCGGCGGTCCGGGAGCGTTCGCGCGACGACCGGATCGCGCTCGTGACACGTATCTTTAATGATCTCCGGGTCGAGCTGCCCGACGGCCCGTCCCAGGTGGCCCCGGAAGCGTTTGAGCGGCTGCTGATGTACGCCTGGCCCGGTAACGTCCGCGAAATGCGGAATGTCCTGGAGCGGGCGCTGATCCTGGGGCGTGGGCAACCAACCATCGGCGTGGAGCACCTCCCGGCCGAATTTCGTGCCCGCGTAGGCCTCGGAGACCGTCGGCACACGCCGCAAACGCTCGAGGACCTCGAACGGCAGCACATCGAGCGGACCGTCCGGCACCATGCGGGGAACCGTACGCGTGCCTCGGAGGAGCTCGGCATCTCGCGGGCGACGCTGATCAGCAAAATCAAGCGCTACGAACTGGACATCTGAGGGAGGCCCCATGGCCGAGACACACGAGCACGACGGCATGCGGTGCCGCGCCTGTGGACGCGAGGAGCGGGCCTCCGAAGGCTATCCCTGCGCCGATTGCGGCACGTTCATCTGCCTGATCTGCTTCTTCCGCGGCGTCGAGCGGTGCCAGTCGTGCGAGCAGAAGCGGAGCGGGGCGAATCTCGCGTGAATGCGGCGATCTGCCGGTCCACCATCGCTCCCCTCCACGCGACCCCGGGTGTCCGAACGGAACAGGTATCGCAGATGGTGCTGGGCGAGACCGCCGCGGTCCTCGCTGAGGAGGGCCCGTGGCTCCGGGTGCGGACCGCGGCGGATGCGTATGAGGGCTGGTTACATCGCGGCTACGTGGTGCCCTGCGCTGCCGAGGCGGCCCGGGCCTGGTCGCGCGAGGCCACCGGCTGGTCCGAGGGCGCCGAGCTCGAGGCAGCGGGCGCTTCACGCCGACTGCCGCTCCGTTCCCGCGTGGTCGTCGAGGACGGTCGGGTACGTCTTCCGGATGGCACCGCCGCGACCCTCCTGCAAGGGGTGGTGCGGCCGATAGCCGTCGTGCGTCGGGCCGCGGTGCTTGAGTCTCCGGACTGCTGGGCCGCGCGCGCATTCGCCGGAGCCCCCTATGAGTGGGGGGGCGTAACCGAGTTTGGTGTGGACTGCTCGGGCCTCGTGCAAACCACGTTCGCGGCGCGAGGCGTCGCCGTGCCGCGGGACTCTTCCGACCAGGCGCGACTCGGCACCGCAATTCCGCTCGAGCACGCCGTGCCCGGCGATCTCCTTTTCTTCAGCGAAACCGGCGCCAGCATCACCCACGTCGCATTTGCCGGCACCGGCGGAACTCTGGTGCACTCGACGATCGCCTGCGGGGGCGTTGTGGTGGAGCCGTGGGGCCCGAATGATCGGGCCGCCGTGCTTCGGCCTCAATTCGTCGCCGCGCGCCGCATCGACACCCCGCCCCCGGCATGACGCGCACGCTGGTGCTGTTCGACATTGACGGGACCCTCCTCCTCACGGCCGGCGCAGGGCGTCGCGCCATCACGGCCGCCCTCACCGACCTCGTGGACGACTCCGCAGCCTGGCACCGGGTCCGCTTCGACGGAAAGACCGATCCCCAGATTGTTCGGGAGCTTCTGATCGAATCGGGGCACGACCGCGCCGAGGATCCGGAACTCATCGCGGAGGTCTGCGAGCGCTACGTGACACTGCTCGAGGCCGAACTTGCCCGGACGCCGGGGGCGACCCGCCTGCTGCCGGGGGTCGCCGCCCTGCTCGATCGGCTCGAAGCAAGCGCGGAGGTCGTGCTGGGCCTGCTGACCGGCAATGTGGCTGCTGGGGCGGCGCTCAAGCTCCGTTCCGGCGGACTCGACCCCGGACGATTCCGGGTGGGCGCCTTCGGCTCGGATTCCGCCTACCGGCCCGACCTTCCGCCCATCGCGGTTCGACGCGCGGAACCATTGTTCGGTCGTACGCCAGGTGGTCGCGAAGTGGTGATCGTCGGGGACACCCCGGCCGACGTGACGTGTGGTGTGGGGATCGGCGCACGTGCGGTGGCGGTCGCCACCGGCGCCTATCGGGTCGAGGACCTTCAAGCCGCCGGCGCCCACGCTGCGTTTCCCGACCTGGCCGACACCGACGCGGTCCTCCGCGCCCTGCTCGACTGAACGGCGATGCGGCCCCAGCACGAGGAACGAGAGGTAAAAGCGGTGGTGCCGGATCCGGCGCTGCTCCGGCGCCACGTGCTCGAGTCGGGAGGCCTGAGCACGTTCCGGGGGTTCATGGAGGACCGCCTGTTTGATCGCGACGGCGAGCTCGCGGGTCGCGGCGAGGTGCTGAGAGTTCGTACCTGGCGTCCCGAGGGCGGAGTGCCGACAACCCAACTCGCCTGGAAAGGGCTGACCCGACGCTCCTCCGAAGGGCACAAGCTCCGGGAGGAACTCGAATCGGACGTCGCCGGCGATGGCAGCGCAGTGGGGCGGCTCTTCGAGGCACTCGGCTATCGTGTGGCCCAGGGCATCGACCGCTTCGTCGAGGTATTCGAGCTGGGGGCCGCGGTGATCCGGCTCGAGTGGTATCCGCGGATGGATGTGCTCGTCGAGGTCGAGGGAACTGCTGACGCCATCGACGGTGCTGTCGCCGCGACTGCCCTCCCGCGTGGGGCGTTCCTGCCCGAATCGCTGCCGGAATTCGTCCAGCGGTTCGAGGGGCGAACCGGCGAGCGCGCCGCGCTTTCCGTGGCGGACTTGCGAGGAGACCCGCCCGCTTGGACCCGCCGATGACCGCACCCGCGCTGCCCGAACTCGGTCCCTCGCTCGGGCGCCTCGTGCTGCCGCCGATCTCGCCGGCGGCGGAGCCGCTGGCGCCGATTCGACTGGCGCTCGTCACGGGGCTCTTCGATGCGGCGGGCCATGCGCGGGCTGCCCTGGAGGCAGGGTCGGTGGCGGAGGCCCGTGGCTGCCTTGCACCGTCAGTCTGGTCCGGCCTGTGGGACCGGGCGGTCGAGGACGCCACCTCGGTGGTGGCGAATACGCTCGAATCCCGCCTCAACGCGGCCGCGGTGGAGTCGCGGATGCCGGTGCGGCTGCGCGAGCGGCTCCGGATCACCGAGCAGGAACGGCGGGCGATTCACGCCAGGATGGGAGCCGGCGGCACGGCGATGCTGCGCGAAGCGGAGCTGCTCCCTGAAGCCACGGATGCCGAGTGGATCGAGCGAGTGGGCGCCGCGGCCCGCCGCGTGGAAAGCGCCTGGCTGGCGCTGGAAGCGGCGGCCGCGCACGAGCAGGCGGAGTGGGCGCCGGAAATCGCCGCCGCACGCTCGTGGCGCCGGCCGACCTGGCCGCCCTGGGTCCTTACGTTCGTGCTCGTAGCGGTCGCGACATGGGTGGGGCTGCTGCTGGGCGGGTATCTGCCGGTGCCGGGTCCGCTCCGCTCCCTCGTCGAATTCTGGTGGACCCGCTGGTGAGCGTCGTCGGGGTTGGTATCGACGTCGTCGAGGTGAAGCGAGCCCGGGCGATCCTGGCTCGGCACGGCGCGCGGGCGCTGGCACGATTCCTGACCGACGCGGAGCGAGCCTACGTGACACACCAGCCCGATCCTGCGCCGCACTTCGCCGTGCGGGTCGCCGCGAAGGAGGCGGCATACAAAGCGCTGCAAAGCTTGCCGGACATGCGGGCCGTGGGGTGGCAGGACCTCGAAGTGGCGCGCCAGTCGGACGGACGACCGCTTCTGACCCTGCGGGGGGCCGCGGCCCTGCTTCCCGCGGGGCACGTCCTCCATCTCTCCCTGACCCACACCCGTGGGGTGGCGGGCGCCGTCGTCGTCATCTCGACTAGCTAATCCGAACGCAGGACTCTAGTTTTGTCGGTCGCCGACAAAACTACTTGATAATGATTCTCAACATCCTCCCGCTCTCGCTGCCACTCGCGCTGACCCTGCTCGGGGGTCCTGCGCCGGATACCGACCCTATCGTGCAACGGGCGGATCTCCCGGCCGTCGTCCGCCGTCTGGCGGCGACCACTCAACTCGCCGCCCAGGAATACCGCATCGGCGTGGTGAACGGAAAGGTGATCGCGGCCGCGGAGGTCGAAGAAGCGGAGCTCTTCCTCCGGGAAGCCCGCGTCAGCGCCAGCCGCCTCCCTCCGGACGTCGCCCCCGGCGCCACCCGCGACATCGACGCGATCATCGCGCTGGTTCATGCGACGGCCCCGCCGGACACCGTAGCCGCCCGCGTTCGTGCGCTCACCAGTGGACTTGCCGCCCGCTTCGCCGTCGACCTCGAGCAGTTTCCGACGGTGGCGCCTACACTCGCCCGCGGATCCGAGGTGTACCGACAGCAGTGCGCGAGTTGCCACGGTTCCACCGGGCGCGGTGACGGCCCCGCCGGTCGCGGGCTCACCCCGCCTCCCGCCGTGCTCTCAGATGCGACCGCGCGCGGCGACGCGACTCCCCTCGATTACTACCGCCGCGTCACAATCGGTGTCGCAGGGACCGCCATGCCGGCGTACGAGACGCGGCTCACCGCCGACGACCGCTGGGCCGCGGCGGTCTACGCCACTTTCCTCCGCTATCCGGCACCCGCGGGCGAGGTCCCCGCCAGCCTGCGGTCCTTCGCGGCGACCGCCAGGATGAGCGATCGCCAGATCGCGGACATTTTGGGCGTTACCCCGACGCTGGCCGGGGCGCGCGTCGCCGCGGCCAGGGCGTTCGAGATGCAGGCCCATCAGGCCGACGCGGCCCCGGTCTTCGCCCTGGTGCGCGCGCAGCTCGATTCGGCCGCGGCGGCCCTCTCCACGGGCCAGCGCGAGGCGGCTGGCACCCTCGTCTTCGACGCGTACATGAGCTTCGAGCAGGTTGAGGCGGGTGTGCGCGCCAAGGCTCCGTCGCTCGCCGGCAACCTCGAGGCCGGGTTCACAACGCTCCGCGGCCGGGCGCAGGGCGGCGCGACGCCCGCCGAGCTCCAGGCCATCCGGGCAGAGCTCGACATCGATCTTGCCCGGGCGGAGCGGATCCTGGCCAAGCCGCTCGGTCCGGCCGAGCTCTTTGTTCAGTCGTTCGTCATCCTCCTGCGGGAAGGCCTCGAGGCGATCCTCATCATCGGGGCTCTCGTGGCGTTCCTGGTGCGCACCGGAAACGGCCGGCGCCGACGGGATATCCACCTGGGCGTCGGGGCCGGCGTGGTGGTAACTCTCCTCACGCTCGTCGCGATCGAAACGGTGTTCCAGCTCTCTCCCGCGAGCCAGGAAGTGCTCGAGGGGGTCACGATGCTGGTGGCGACCGCCGTGCTGTTCTATGTGAGCTACTGGCTCCTCTCGAAGCTCGAAGTGGCGAAGTGGAACCGGTTCGTGAAGGGGAAGGTGCAGGACGCGCTGACGTCCGGTTCGGCGCTGGCGCTGCCATCAGTCGCATTCCTCGCGGTGTACCGCGAGGGCGTCGAGACGGTGCTCTTCTACAAGGCGTTGCTGCTGACGGGCGAACCCGGGCGGAGCCTGCTGCCAGTGTTCGGAGGCATCGCGTGTGCCGCGCTCGTGCTCGCCGTCATCTACCTGCTGATCAACCGGTTCGGCGTGAAGCTCCCCCTCAAGGCGTTCTTCGGGGTGACGAGTGCGTTCCTCTATTACATGGCATTCGTCTTCGCCGGGAAGGGCGTGGCGGAACTGCAGGGCGGTGGGGTGCTGCCGGTTACGGTGGTCTCGTGGGCGCCGCAAATCGAGCGGTTCGGCATGTACCGCACCGTCGAGTCGCTCGCCGTCCAGGGGCTCCTCGCGGTGCTGCTGCTGGTCGCACTGTTCTGGACCTTCTATCTCGAGCCCCGCCGGCTCCGGGTGACCCAGCAGCTGGTGCCCGAGCCTTCGCCGCGCACGCCCGAGCCCCCGTCCGCCGAGGCGGCCGCCTCCAGGCCGCTCGACACGGACATCCTCCGCTCCCTCGAGCGCATGGACGCGGACCTCGCCGAGTTGCGCGCCGAGGTGGAGCGCCTGAAGGCGCGGCTCCTGGCGCGGCGCTAGCGGGCTCGGTCAGCCTCGCGCCCCAGGACACTTGCGGCCGGGGTGTAACTCGGCAATTTCTTAAGAGTGGGGCCCTCGCGCCCGCGCCGACAGGTTTATCGCAACTCCCCGATTCAGGAGATCCTGCCCATGAGAACCGCCAGTGCCGCGGCGCTTGCGCTCGCGCTCGCCGTCATCCCGTACGCGATGCTGGCGCAGGACAACCATCGAACCTTCGCCGGCACCACATGGGGTGCCGGCGAGGATGACACCAAGGCGAAGATCTCCGCCGCCGGCTTTGAATTCACGCAGAAGGATGAGGATGGGGACCTGAATTTCGATGGCGAAGCGATGGGCTACAGCAGCCGGGTGTACGCGATGCTGACGCCGGACGGCAAGCTCATGAAGGTGACCGTGCTGATGGCGACGCCGGATGAGGAAGCCATCCCGGCCTGGCGGACCATGCTGACGACCATGACCAAGAAGTACGGCGAGCCGGCCCACCTGTTCGAGACCTTCAAGGCGCCGTACAAGAAGGGCGACGGCAAGGCGGAACAGGCCATCCAGGAAGGCAAGGGCACGATGGCGGCCTTCTGGGGCGATGAGGAGGAGGGCTTCATGATGCTCGAGGTCACGGACAAGCTGGCGGTCCGCGTGGCCTACGAGTCGAAGTACTGGCCGCGGGAATCCGATCGCCGGACGGGGAACACTTCGAGCAATTCGAGTGGCGGGAAGGCCAAGCGCGATTCGGCGCCCGCGAGCAATCCGTTCTGAGCGGGGCAGCGCCTGGAAATGCAAACGGCCCACCGAATCGGTGGGCCGTTCGCTTTGAGAGGTGGTAGATCGCCCCCTGAGTATACGGAGACGGACGGATGTGCCCGCTCCACCCTTCTTCGACCTACCACTTTTCCAAGGGGCAACGTTCGCCCCCTTCCGGGCCTCTACTGAAGCACCATTCATGCCACGTCAGCGCGTGATATAAGTCACTGTCACGTAATGACTTATCGTGATGTGCCAAGTCCGGGAATGGAGGTCGAATTGTCAAGTTGTTTGACAGAAAACGCATAACTCGTTGACAATTAACATCTTAGCTAACTGTTTAGTATTTAGGCAGCGTGTGATTTCTTGACAGTCGCCAGGTAGGCCCCCGGCGGCAGCTGTGGATCATGCCGCCACCGAAGGTAGAGGTACGAACCGATCCCGATGATTGCGACGCTCGTCAATTGGGCAATGGTGAAGCCGGCAAGAAAGCGATCGTCCTTCGCGCGAAAGATCTCCACGAAGAAGCGCTCCAGGCCGGCCAGGATCAGGTAGACGCCGAAGAGCCAACCGGTCCCGCGCTCCCGGGTCCGAAGGGTCCACAACAGGGCGAACACGAGCAGCATCAGGGTCACTTCGTAGAGTTGCGTCGGGTGCACGGCGAGCACGGCCGAGGGATCCGTGCCCTCGGGGATTGCGACGCGAAAACCGGCCAGGTTGGCGGCGGTGCTGGGTGGCAGCCCCCGGGGGAACGCGACGCCCCATGGGAGATCGGTGGGCCGGCCGTAGTCGTCGCCGACCAGGAAACATCCCACCCGGCCGAGGGCATAGGCGGCCGCGAGCGCCGGCGCGGTGACCTGCATGGTCCACCGGGCCGGGACCTTGAGCCGCCACCCATTGAACAGCACTGCGGCCGCGCCACCGATGAATCCACCGTACCAGACGAGCCCGCCCCGCGAGAGCAATGCCCCGGGGTCCCTCGTCAGGGCGACATACCACAACTTCGCCCCCAGGATGCCGCCAATGAGCGCGGCGATGACGATGTCGGCGGCGTATTCCTGGTTGAACCCGCGGCGCTTCACCTCGAGCCCGATCAGCCAGCCCCCGACGAGGAAGCCGACCATCATCATGATGCCGTAACCGGTGATCTCGATCGGCCCGAGGTGGATGTTGAACGGGTAGACGGTCATGGTGACGTCCGGGTCAGGCGGGGAGGGGGATGAGGCCGGGGAGGGGTAGGTCGTCCCGCGGCTGGAGGTCGAGACCACTCTGGGCTCCGCGCGCGAGCCGCCACGCGCCGGCGGCCGCGATCATGGCGGCATTGTCGGTATTGAGCCGGGGCGACGCCACCGCAACCGTTGCAATGCCAGTGAGGCGCTCGCGCAGCCGGTCCGCGAGCGTGCGATTGCACGCGACGCCCCCGCCGATCATCACGGTCGGATAGCCCAGCTCCTCCACCGCGCGCGCGGTCTTCTCAACCAGCACATCGAGCATGGCGTCCTGGAAGCCCCGCGCGAGGTCGGCCCGGTCGCGCTCGAGGTCGGTGCTGGCGCGCACGGCGCGCAGCACCGCGGTCTTGAGGCCGCTGAACGAAAACTGCCAGCGGTTGGCGCTCTCCTCCTGGCTGAGATCCCGAAGCAGAGGGCGCGGGAAGGCAAAGGCGCCGGGGCGGCCGGCGCTCGCGAGCCGCTCCACGGGCGGCCCGCCCGGGTAACCGAGGCCCAGGAGCGCGGCGACCTTGTCGAAGGCCTCACCCGCCGCGTCATCGAGCGTCTGCCCCATCAGGCGGTAGCTGCCCCATTCGGGCACGTCGAGCAGCATGGTGTGTCCGCCGCTCACGAGCAGCGCCACGAACGGCGGCGAGAAGTTCCCGTCCTCGAGCGTCGGCGCGAACAGATGGCCCTCGAGGTGGTTCACGCCCAGCACGGGAACGCCGAGGCTGTAGCCGAGGGTCTTCCCGTACATGACACCGACGAGGAGCGCGCCCACGAGTCCCGGCCCACTCGTCACTGCGATCGCGCCGATCCCGTCCAGGCCGGTTCCCGCATCCGCGAGGGCGCGGTCCACGACCTGTCCGATGGCGACGACGTGCGCCCGGCTCGCCAGTTCCGGCACCACGCCCCCGAAGACCGCGTGGACATCCTGCGACAGGACCACGAGGCTCTCCAGCCGGGGCTTGTCCCCCGAGAGCGAGAGCACGGCGGCGGATGTCTCGTCGCAAGAAGTCTCGATTCCGAGGACACGACCGACGGGCCTCACGTCAGCTGCCGCCGGCCGTCACCAGGCGTTCGACGAGGTTTCGATTGACCGGAGAGCCCCAGTCGTGCGCCCCGATGATCCGCTTGACGATGACGCCCTCCCGGTCGAGGAGGAAACTCTCGGGCACACCGGTGGTCTGGTAGGTCCGCTGAATGACCCCGGTCCGATCCTGGAGCAGGTCGAACGTGATGCCGAGGTTCCGGGCGAATGCGCGCACATCGGCGGGGTCGCCCTCGTCGATGCTGACGGCGGCGACACGGAAGCCCCGGGGGCCGAGCGACTGATAGAGTCGCTCAATGGCAGGCATCTCCTCCACGCACGGACCGCACCACGTGGCCCAGATGTTCACCAGAGTCACCGAGCCGCGGTATTCGTCGCGCAGGGAGACGGAGTCGTTGGTCGCCAGGTTGACCGCCTTGAAGTTCGGCGCCCTCGCGCCGACCTCCACGCGCTGCACCTGGGGTCCCAGCGTGACGAGCGCCACCGCCCCGACACCGAGCCCGGCTACGATCGTCCCGACGACTAACCACTGTTTCGAAATCGGCATGGTGCTCCTATGCCTGCGCCCGGCTCAGCCGGGACAACTCGCGAACCGCACCGGCGATGTCCGGCGCGCCGAAGACGGCGGTCCCTGCCACAAACGTATCCGCTCCAGCGGCGCGCGCCGCACCGATCGTCTCCGCGGTGATGCCGCCATCCACCTCGAGCCGTGCACGGCTGCCCCGGCGGTCGAGGAATTCCCGGACCCGGCGGATCTTGTCCGTTGCCGCGGGGATGTACCTCTGCCCCCCGAAACCGGGGTTCACGGACATCACGAGGACGAGGTCGAGGTCGTCGACGACCTCCTCGAGGACCGCCAGGGATGTGGACGGATTGAGCGCGAGCCCGGCGAGCATGCCTCGCTCCCTCGCCGCGGCCAGGTGCCGTTGCACGTGGACCGTCGCCTCGGGATGGAATGTGAAGACGCTCGCGCCGGCCGCGGCGTAGTCGTCGAGATACCGCTCCGGGCGCTCCACCATCAGGTGCACATCGATCGGCCGGTCCGTGATACCGCGGAGCGCCCGAATCATCGGAACCCCGAAGGTCAGGTTGGGCACGAACTGGCCGTCCATGACGTCCACGTGCAGCCATTCGGCGCCGCCCGCGCTCACGGCCTCCACTTGTTCCCTGAGACGAGCCAGGTCCGCGCTCAAAACACTCGGTGCGATGATCGGGTTCACGGCATCCTCGAAAGCGTCAGGTCTACCCGTCCATTTCGGGCCATCCGGCTGCCTGCCGACGGACGCTGCTCGAGGACCACGCCATCGCGCGTGCCCGGCATCTCCCGCTGGCGGACGAAGCCCACGAACAGCCCGGCGCGCGTCAACCGCTCGAGGGCCTCCTCGCGCTGGAGGCCCACGAGATCCGGCACGGCGATATCCGCGGGCCCGCGGCTGACGACCAGTGTGATCAGGTCGTCCGGCAGCCGCGTGGCCCCTGCCGCCGGGCGGCTTGCCACGACCGTACCGGGATCGGACGGCGCGGCAACCGTATCGGCGGCGACGGTCCGGAATCCCGCCTGCGCCAGCACAGTCCGCGCCAGCCCGACCTCGAGCCCCACGAGGTCGGGGACCGGAATCACCTCCGGCCCGGCGCTTACAGTCAACCGGACAAGCCCCCCCTGGGGCACGATGGTCTCGGGGGGTGGGTCCTGCCAGATGACGGTGCCGGCCGGTGCCGTCGGATGCGCCGACTCGCCTTCGACGCGGGCGCGGAACCCCCCCGCGACAAGTTTCGACTGGGCCTCCGCGAGCGGTTGATCCAGCACGCGTGGCACCGAACCTCCTCCCATGCCGGTCGGCGCCGGGAAAATCACCAGCACCGCCAGCAGATACCCCAGCAGCGAGGCTGCCGCCACCACACCCAGCCCAACGAGGAACCGGCGGTGAAGGAAGGGGTTCGACTCGACTGAAAACCGCCGCACCTTCATGGATCCCTCCGGAGCCGGGCAGCGAAGGCGCCGTCAGTACCGTGCACGTGGGGCATCAACGAGAGATCGCCCGCCGAACTCAGGCACTCCGCGGGGACCGTCGCCGGTGTGTCGCGCCGGAAGGCGTGGTGCTCCTCCAGGAACCGCTGCACCTGGTCTTCGTTCTCTTCCGGCTCGAGCGAACAGGTGGCGTAAACTAACAGGCCCCCCGCCCGCACCGCCGCCGCGACGCCGCGCAGCAGCCTGGCCTGGGTCTCCACCAGCGACCGGAGCGCCTCGACGGTGACACGCCACCGCGCGTCGGGATGCCGGGCGAAGCTACCGGTGCCCAGACAGGGGGCGTCGAGCAGCACCGCGTCCATCGGCCTGACGGGAGGAGTCGCGGCATCCGCCACCACCGCGAATTCCCGGCCGGAGCCCGCGCGCGCCAGGTTTTCCCTGAGCCGTCGCACCCTTCGACGGTGGCGTTCGCCCGCCACGACCAGTCGAGCCCGCCGGCCGAGCCCGATCGTCTTCCCGCCTGGCGCCGCGCATGCATCGAGCACGGCGCCGCCGTCGGGGATGTCCGCGAAGCGCACCACGAGACCCTGGGCGGGGTCCTGTACGATGAACGCTCCCTCCGAATAGCCGGGCAGATCCGCCGGGCGGGCTCCCTCGATGACCAGGCCGGAGTCAAACGGCGCGGGGCGCGCCGCGATTCCCGCTTCTCGAAGCCGCTCGGCGAGACGACCTGTCGACTCGCGGGCCGGCGCGAGGACCAGCGGGGGCCGTGTGTCATTGTGGCGCAGCAGGGCTTCCGTCCCCCCGGCGCCGTACCGTCCTACCCACCCGGCCACCAACCACTCGGGATGCGAGTGCGCACGCGCGAGCCGGGCGACGGGGTCGGCGGATTCCGCGATTGCCGGCGCACCTCCGCCGCGGGCGAGGCGCCGGAGCACCGCGTTGACAAACCCGGCCGGCCCGCCGCCGGCCGCTTCGCGCGCCAACTCGACGGTCGTGCTCACGGCCGCGTGGGGAGGCACTCGCTGGAGCTGGAGCAGTTGATAGGCACCGAGCCGGAGGAGATCACGGAGCGGCTCGCTGACGGTCTCCCAGCCAAGCCGGGTCAGCGGAGCCAACTGGTCGTCGAGGGCGTGTTGCCGGCGGAGAATCCCGGCAGCGATCTCGTGGGCGAGGCGCCGGTCGGCGTCCGGCAGCCGGGGAATCGCTGCGGTCAGCGCGGCATCGAACGGCGCCCCCGCGCGGACCTCGCGGAGAATCAGGAGCGCCGCGCGTCGAGCGTCGAGGCCTATGCCGGGTGCATCAGGCACGGCGGCCCGTTCAGTCGAGTAGGCCGCGGGACGGGCTGGAAGGCATTGCGACTTCCCGACGCGGCATGCGGCCGGCCAGGAACGCCGCGCGTCCAGCCTCCACCGCCTGCCGCATCGCCTGCGCCATGAGCACCGGGTCCTGCGCTTCGGCGAGGGCCGTGTTCATCAGGATGCCGTCCACGCCCTGCTCCATCGTGAGGCACGCGTCGGACGCGGTGCCCACTCCGGCGTCCACGATCACGGGCACCGAGAGGCGCCGCTTGATGATGCGGATGGCGTAGGGGTTGAGCAGGCCGAGTCCGCTTCCGATCGGCGAGGCCAGCGGCATGACGGCGGCGCAGCCGGCCTCCTCCAGCCGGAGCGCGGTGATCAGGTCCTCGTTCGTGTAGGCCAGGACCTTGAACCCCTCGCGAACCAGGACCCGCGCGGCGGCGAGCAGCCCATCGGTATCGGGCAGGAGTGTTTCCTTGTCACCGATCACTTCGAGCTTCACGAACTCGTTGAAGCCGGCCTCGCGGGCGAGGCGTGCGTATCGAATCGCCTCATCCGCGGAGTAGCAGCCGGCGGTATTCGCGAGGAGGAAGTAGCGATCCGGCGAGAGGTGGTACAGCACGCCTTCTTCCTTCGACCGGTCGAGGTCCACCCGGCGGACCGCCACGGTGACCACTTCGGCCCCCGAGGCCTCCAGGGCCTGTACCATCTCGGCATTGCTGCGGTACTTCCCGGTGCCAACCAGCAGCCGCGACTGGAAGGCGCGGCCGCCGATGACGAGCGCAGTGTCAGCAGGGGCAGCGACGGTGGTGGTCATAAACGCAAGATAATTGGGTGGAATCGCAGGAGTTTAAGGTTGGCGATTGACGAGGCCCCTCTCAGGCGGCCACCCGCGGGCGAGGCGGGCGGGGTCCGGTGCACGGTCAAGGGCGGGCATCGGCCCGTCCTTTCCCTAACCCCCACCGACGAAGTGCACCAGTTCGATCACGTCTCCGCTCCTGAGATCGACCTCCCCCAGCCGCGGTCGGCGGACGATTTCTCGGTTCAGCTCGACGACCACGGTCCGCGGGTCCAGGCCGAGGTGCGATAGCAAGTCGGCAAGTGTCGCGGGGCCTGGGACGCGGCGGGCCTCGCCATTGATGGTCAGGGCGAGTTCGCTCATTCGAGAGCGCTCCACGGTTCGAGCAGGGCAACCGCGGCGGCGTACGGATCCGCGGCTTCCCACAGCGCACGTAAGGCCGCGATGCCCCAGGCGCCTGCGTCGCGGACCTCGACCGCGCGCTTCGGCGTCACGCCGCCGATGGCGATTACCGGGATGCCGAGCGCGGCGGACTCGCGCAGGGGCTCGAGTCCGATCCCCGGACGGCCGGGATGGGTCGGCGTGTCGTAAATGTTTCCGAGCAGCAGCAGGTCCGCCCCCTCTCCGACGGCGATCCTCGCCTCCGCGGCCGAATGGACCGATCGACCGATCCACCCGTCCGGGAAGACCCGCCGGGCGTCGGGCACGGCCAGGTCGGAGCCGGAGAGTTGCACGCCCTGCGCCCCGACCGCGCGTGCGAGGTCCGGCCGGCCGCTCACGAATACGGCAGCCTCCGGCGGGCGGGCGAGCGCGATGAAGCGCTGCGCCACCCGGGCGAGGCCCGCGGTCTCCATCGTCCGATCGCGGGCGTGCAGCGCCACCGCGCTTCCGGCCGCCGCGATCGCTGCGGCACGGATGCCCAGGTCGGGATCGGCGAGCACAGCGGCATCCGTGACCGCGTGGAGCCGTGGCAGTGGCCTCATCCGAGCCGGTCGCCTAACGAGAGCGGGCGGCCGTGCAGCCACTCGGCCGTCGCGAGCCGCCGCTTCCCGGCAGGTTGCACCTCGTCGATGGCCAGCGCCCCGCTCCCGCACCCGACCACGAGAGTCTGGTCGGCGCGAAGCACGGTCCCGGCGGCTCCATTCCCATCCGTGGCCGTTGCGTGGAACAGTTTCAGCTCGGCTCCCGGCGCGGTCGTCCACGCGCCGGGCCACGGATCGAACGCGCGAACGTGGCGGCTCAGCTGCTCTGCATCGCAGTTCCAGTTCACGCGTGCGGTCTCGCGCGAGACCTTGGGTGCGAAGGTCGCGCGGCCGCCGTCCTGCGGGGTGGGGACCAGGTCCTGGTGCGCGATCCGGTCGAGGGTCTCGACAAGGGCGTCCGCGCCGAGCGCGGCCAGCCGGGTGGTGAGCTCGCCCGCGGTTTCCGTGGGGCCGATCGGCGTCTCCCGCCTCAGGAAGACGGGCCCGCTGTCGAGGCCCGCCTCCATCTGCATCACACTCACGCCCGTCGTCGCATCCCCGGCGAGAATCGCCGCCTGCACCGGGGCGGCCCCGCGCCAGCGCGGCAGGAGAGAGGCGTGAATGTTGATCATGCCGCGGGGGGGAGTGGCGAGCACGTCCGGCCTGAGGATATGGCCGTACGCGACGACCACCCCGAGCTCGGCCCCCGCCTCACGCACGGCTGCGGTGAAGGAATCGCCGATTGGACGCTCGGGCTGCAGCAGCCGAAGGCCGGCGCGGAGTGCGGTGTTCTTGACCGGGGGAAAGACGAGGGTGGAACGGGAACGGCCGTGCGGGCGATCCGGCTGGGTCACGACGGCGGCCACCTGATGGCCATGGCGGATCAGCGCCTCGAGCGACGGCACCGCAAACTCCGGGGTGCCGAAGAAGACGACGCGCATCAGCGCTCGCGGCCGGTCGGCCGCGCCACCTCCCGGATGTGGCCGGCATCGTCCTTGTGCTCCCGGCGGTACTTGGCGGCGAGCAGCCGGCGCTTCATCGGGCTCAGGCGATCGAGAAAGAGAATACCGTCAAGGTGGTCGATCTCGTGCTGAATGGCCCTCGCCTTGAGGCCCGTCGCCTCCATCCGGAACGACTGTCCATTCCGATCGAGCGCCTCCAGCACCACCTGCTCGGGCCGCGTGACCTCGGCGTAGATGTCGGGAATTGACAGGCAGCCTTCCTCCTCCGTCGAGCGACCCGACACCTCGACGATGCGCGGGTTGATCATCGCGAACCGGTCGCCCTCGGCATCGACCACCGCCACCCGCTGGCCGATTCCGACCTGGTTCGCCGCGAGCCCGACGCCCTCCGCCGCATCCATGGTCTCGAACATGTCGTCCACGAGCCGCCGCACCGCGTCGTCGACCGCCGTCACCGGCGCGCTCGCCCGACGGAGGATCTCGGAACCCAGCAGGTGGATGGGGAGCAGCGACATCAGGCCGGGAGCTGGGGCGGAGCGGACTCGCCCACCTGGATGATGCGGGAGCGATGCACCACAACCGTGCTGGTGCCGCTTTCGATGGTGACGCGGTCGTCCTTGATGTCGCGTACCTTGCCCATCAGGCCGCCGGTCGTGATGACGTCGTCACCCTTCTTGAGCGCGGTCAGCATCTCGGCGTGCTTCTTCCGCGCCTGCGACTGCGGGCGCAGGATGAGGAAGTAGAACACCATGCCGATCAGCAGCAGCTGGAGCAGCAACAGGCTCATTCCGCCCTTCTGACCGGGAGCGGGAGCCATCAGACTCACCAGGGAAAGCATCACGTCTCGCCTCGTGCGTGAAATCGGCGGAGCCACTCGCGGCTCCATCCGTCGAAGGTGCCATCCAGGATGTGGGCCCGGGCCTGCTCCCCCAGCCGGATGAGGAACCGGACATTATGGATCGACACCAGCCGGAGCCCGAGCATCTCCTCCGCCACGAAGAGATGGCGGAGATAGCCGCGGCTGAACGTGGTGCAAGTCTCGCAGTCGCACTCGGGATCCAGGGGCTCGCTCGAAAGCCGGTTGCCGGCCCCGCGCACGTTCACCCGGCCGGTCGCGACCCACGCCGTCCCGTGCCGGCCGTTGCGGGTTGGCGCGACGCAGTCGAAAAGATCCATTCCCCGGGCGATCCCTTCAAGCAAATCCGCCGGGAATCCGACCCCCATAAGATAACGGGGCGCCGTCGCGGGCAGCACGGGCGCGAGTCCCTCGAGGACGCGATGCATCACCGGTTTCGGCTCCCCGACCGAGAGCCCGCCGATCGCGACGCCGCTCCACGGACCGCGTGCCAGGATGCCATCGAGCGAGGCCCGCCGAAGGTCGTCGTGGCTCCCGCCCTGGACGATGGGCCAGAGGACCTGCGGAACCGGCGGATGGGCGGATGGGCGGATGGGCGGTTCGGACTCCAACGCGAGGTGGCGGGCCTTGCACCGGTCGAGCCAACGGAGCGACCGCTCCATTCCCTCCCGCGCCAGGGCGTGATCGGCCTGGCCCGGCACGACGTGATCGAATTGCATGACAATGTCGGCACCAAGCGCCTGCTGGATCTCCATCGACCGCTCGGGTGTGATCGTCCGGGTGCTGCCGTCCACGTGGCTCTGAAACTCCACACCCTCCTCATCGATCCGCCGAAGATTCTGGAGCGAGAAGACCTGGAAGCCCCCGCTGTCGGTCAGCATCGGGCCGTCCCAGTGAGCGAACGCGTGCAGGCCGCCCAGGGCCCGCACTACGTCCTCACCGGGGCGCAAGTGCAGGTGATAGGTGTTGCCGAGGATGATCTGGGCCCCGGCGCGACGCACTTCCTGGGGGTGCAGCCCGCGGACGGTGCCGTAGGTGCCAACCGGCATGAAGGCCGGCGTTCGCACCTCCCCGCGGGGCAGGCGCAGGGTCCCGGCGCGCGCCTGACCCTGGGTGGCCTCGAGCGAGAACGTCTGCATCAGATCACGCACATCGCGTCGCCGTAGCTGTAGAAGCGGTACCGGGCGGCCACGGCGTGCCGGTAGGCCGCCATCGTCGTCTCATACCCCGCGAAGGCCGCGACCAGCATCAGGAGCGTCGAGCGCGGAAGGTGGAAGTTCGTCACCAGGCGATCCACAGCGCGGAACTGATACCCGGGCGCGATGAGCAATCGGGTTTCCGCCGCGCCGGCGGCGATGCTGCCGTCCGGCCGGACTGCGCTCTCAAGCGCCCGGACGACTGTCGTTCCCACGGCCCACACCGCACCGCCCTGGTCCCGGGTCTCGCCCACCGCACGGGACAGGCGATCAGGAATCTCGAAGCGTTCGGGGTGCATCGAGTGCTCGGTGATCCGCTCCGCCTCCACGGGCCGGAATGTCCCGGGACCCACCTCCAGGTCGAGCGTCTCGATTCCTGCTCCTTTCGTCCGGAGAGCGTCCAGCAGCTCGCCGGTCAGGTGAAGCCCCGCCGTGGGCGCCGCGACGCTTCCCTCCCGCTCGGCGTAGACCGTCTGGTAGCGCAGTTCATCGGCGGCGTCGGGCTCACGCTCGATGTAGGGCGGGAGGGGCAGCCGGCCGAAACGTGCGATCGCGTCCTCCATCGTCGCCCCGACCGCGCGCACGACGCGCTCGCCGCTCTCGAGCACCTCGACCGTCTCGATCTCGACGTCGCCGCCGAGGCGGATTCGCCTCCCGGGCCGCATCGCGTGGCCAGGCTTGCCGATCGCCAGCCAGCAGTCGCGCATGACGGGGTGGAGCAGGAGCACCTCCGCCGGTGCGCCGGTCGGCCGGCTCCCGAGCAACCTGGCGTGTCGCACGCGGGTGGAGTTGAGCACTACGAGGTCTCCCGGCGGGATCAGTTCCAGGAGGCCGGAGAACCGGCCGTCCCGGATTTCACCTCCCCCCTGACCCGCGGACCCGCCGGCCCGCGGTACGATCAGCAACCGGCTCTCTCCGCGACGCGCGGGCGGGTGCTGTGCGATCAGCTCCGGAGGAAGATCGTACTCGAAATCTGCGGTGCGGAGGGGGGTCTCAGCCGTCAAAGATGGTGGTCTGGCCGGCCGGGGGCGTG
The DNA here is from genome assembly GCA_963817575.1 of uncultured Gemmatimonadales bacterium. Lineage (GTDB taxonomy): Bacteria > Gemmatimonadota > Gemmatimonadetes > Gemmatimonadales > GWC2-71-9 > DASTCF01. The sequence continues at coordinate 363,002 of CAWFOY010000007.1, read as the reverse complement.
ATGTCGAATCGGCGGTAGGCGTGAACGGTCGCGCAGCGGCCGCGCGGGGTCCGCTCGAGGAATCCCTGCTGAATGAGATAGGGCTCGTACACCTCCTCGAGCGTGCCGCTGTCTTCGCCGACGGAAACGGCGAGGGTCGTGAGTCCGACCGGGCCACCGCCGAACTTCTCGATCAGGGTGCGGAGAATGCGGGCGTCCATGTCGTCCAGGCCGAACTCGTCCACGTTAAGCCGAGCGAGGGCATCGCGGGCGACCGACCCGGTGATATGTCCTTCCGCGCGCACCTGTGCGAAGTCGCGGACTCGCCGGAGCAGCCGGTTCGCGACCCGGGGCGTGCCCCGGCTGCGGCGGGCGATTTCTTCCGCGCCCTCCAGGTCGGTCGGCACCCGGAGAATTCCGGCCGAGCGCTCGACGATCAGGCGGAGGTCCTCAGCGGGGTAGAAGTTGAGCCGCTCGACCAGCCCGAACCGGGCGCGCATCGGCGGCGTCAGGAGGCCGAACCGCGTGGTGGCGCCGATGAGCGTGAACCGCTCGAGTGCCATGGGGATGGTCTGGGCATTCGGCCCGTCTGCGATCCGCACATCCACGCGGTAGTCTTCCATCGCGGAGTAGAGGAACTCCTCGAGCGCGGGCCGGAGGCGGTGGATCTCGTCGATGAAGAGAATGTCGCCCTGGCCCAGGGTGGTGAGGAGACCAACCAGGTCTCCCGGCTTTTCCAGCACCGGCCCGGACGTCGTGCGGATCTGCACTCCCATCTCCCGCGCCATCAGGGCGGCGAGCGTGGTCTTCCCGAGACCCGGCGGTCCGAAGAACAGCGTATGGTCGAGGGCTTCGCCCCTGCCGCGGGCGGCATCGATCGCGATCTGGAGCGACGCCTTGACCTGAAGCTGCCCCACGAACTCGTCAAGCCGCGACGGCCGGAGTGCGGCTTCGGCGCCGCTCTCGTCCGGCAGGACATCGGGGGTGGTTACCTCGAGGCGATTCACCATGGTCTCAGCTGAGCGCGGCCTGCCAGCGAACCGGGCGCGCGTCCGGCGTGATCATGTGCCGCGCGTGACACGTCACGCAGCGATCGGTGGCCTTCTGTGTATTCGTCGGGACGAGCTTGCGGTTCGTGGCCCCGCACCGCGTGCACTCCCATTCGGCCGTCACCGCGCCCACCGTCATGATGGAACTCCTCCCTTACCCGCCGTCAGGCGTTGCAGCGCCCGCCGGACGATGAGCGACGTGTCGTCGGTCTCGCCGAGCGCGAGGACCGCGCGGATCGCATCCTCCGCGAGGGCGGCCGTGTACCCGAGCCCGGTGAGCGCCTGCACCGCCGCCTCGCCGGCCCGAGGTGGTGCGGCTCCCGCCTCCACGGCAACGTCCTCGAACCGGTCCCGGAGCTCGAGGATGAGGCGCTCGGCCTTCTTTCGCCCGATGCCGCTCACGGTCGCCAGGGCGGCGAGGTTGCGCTCGCGAATCGACAGCACGGTCCGATCCGGACCAAGGTGCGACAGCACCGCGAGCGCCAGTTTCGGTCCAAAGCCGCTCGCGGTCAGCAACCGACGGAAGATGAGCCGCTCGGCCGCGGTATCGAAGCCGAACAGGGTCCAGGCATCTTCACGAACCACGAGCTCGGTGTGGAGACGGACGGTGGTGCCGAGCGCCGGGAGCCGGCCGTGCACGCCGAGCGGCACGGTGATCTCGTATCCCACTCCGCCCGCCGTCTCGACGGTGATCGTATCCGCTGCGACGGCCACCAGGGTGCCGGACACGGCCCCGATCACCTGAGACGCCCCAGCATCGAGGCCCGGCCCGGCGCCCGGCGGGCCAGGAGCAGGTGCGTGAGCGCGACGGCCACACCGTCGGCCGCGTCGGCCGGGGCGGGTGGCGCCTTCAGGCGGAGCAGCTGGGCGACCATGTAGGCCACTTGCGTCTTGGCCGCGCCTCCGCGGCCGACCACCGCCTTCTTGACCGCCGCAGGGGAGTATTCGCCGATCGGCAGGCCCGCCTCCTCGGCCGTGAGCAGGATGACGCCGCGCGCGTGGGCCAGCACGAGGCTGGTCCGCACATTCCGCGCGTAGAACACGTCTTCGACCGCCACGGCGTCGGGCCGGTGGCGTGCAAGGAGCTCGTCCAGCCCTTCACGGATCGCGCGCAGCCGGGCGGGCAGGGGATCACGGGCCCGGGTCCGGATGATCCCGCACTCCACCAGCGTGACCGAGGGACCGGTTCCGCTCTCGACCACCCCGTACCCAGTCACCGCGGTGCCGGGGTCCACGCCGATGACCCTCACGAGGAGGTCAGTTCGACGCCTCGGCCAGCTCCGAGCTGTCGATGTCGAAATTGGAGAAAACCTTGGAGACGTCGTCGAGTTCCTCGAGGGCTTCCACGAGCCGGATCAGCGCCTCGGCGTCCTTGCCCTCCACCTTCACGGTGTTCTTCGGGACCATCGCCAGCTCCGAGGAATCGATCTGGATGCCTTTCGCGCGAAGACTGTCCTGGACCGCATGGAAGTCCGAGACGGTCGTTGAGACGACGAATTGATCGCCGTCGCGGGCAAAATCCTCCGCCCCGGCGTCGAGCGCGAGCTCGAGGGTGCGGTCCTCGTCCAGGCGGCTCGCGTCCAGGTAGATCTGCCCCTTCCGATCGAACATCCATCCCACCGAATTCGACGTGCCGAGATTGCCGCCGTTGCGGGTAAAGGCGTGCCGGATCTCGGCGACCGTGCGATTGGGGTTGTCGGTGGTTGCCTCGATGAGGACGGCGGCGCCACCGGGCCCGTAGCCCTCGTAGGTGACTTCCTCGATGTTGCCGCCCTCGAGCTCACCGGTGCCCTTCTTGATGGCGCGGTCGATGTTCTCATTGGGCATGTTCACGGCCTTGGCCGCGTCGATCGCCGTGCGCAGGCGCGGGTTGCCGGTCGGGTCGCCGCCTCCCGCCTTGGCGGAAATGGTGATTTCGCGGATCACCTTGGTCCAGGATGACGCGCGGCGGGAATCGGTGACCGCCTTCTTGCGCTTGATCTGCTTCCATTTGCTGTGGCCGGCCATGTGCTGTTCCCTCGACGGTGCAGGAGAGAAGAATAGCCCACGCTGCACGGCCGGGCAACGCGATGGGTTGACCCGGTGGCACCCTCCCCTTTAGTCTCCCTCCCCTATGCCCCATCAGAACTTACGCCTCCTCCTGCTGGCCGCGCTGGTGTCGGTCGCCGGCTGCCGCCAAGACGCTCCCAAGCCCGCCAGTGTCGCCCAGGCCCTTCCTGGTCTCCCGCTTCCGCCCGCTGCGGAGGTGCTGTCGCGCTCCGGCAACCCGGAGGTGCTCCAGATCACCTTCCGGAGTGCGCTGCCGACCGAGAACCTGGTCGAGTTCTATCGCAGCGTGCTTTCGACCGGCGCATGGGATCTCGTGAGCGATGAACGGGACACCGAGGGAGCCCGGGTGCTCTACGCCGAGCGGGATGGGCCGCCGATCTGGGTGCGGATCTACAAGGCGACGGGTGCGGAGGGGTCGATCGTGGAAATCAGCGGCGCGGTTCCCAAGACGGTCGCGCCTCGCGACACGGTCAAGGATTCGACGGCGCGACCACCGGCCTGAGCGCGGCGTTCCTGCGCGGTCTCAACGCCCCGGCCCGTCCGGGGCGTTTTCATGCCCACCCTCAGCGAGCAACTCCTCGATTCGTGCCTTCATGCGGACGGCCGCCCGCCCGTCGAGCCGGTAGAAGAGATGATCGCGCTCGCGATCGGCGGATTCGCGCATCGATGGGGTGGGCGCCAGCGCCCGAGCGATGCCCTCGCGCAGCTCTTCGGGCCGCTGGATATGCACGAAGGCCTCCCGCAGGAAGGCTCGATTGTCCTCGTCGAGCAGCGGCATCCCATCGCTGTGGCGCAGCAAGTCGCCTGGCAGGTCGTAAATGATGCCCGTTTTCCCCAGCGCCAGGAAATCGAAGACCGTGCTCGAGGCCTCGCTCATCAGCGTGTCGGCGGCCGCCATCCAGGGCACGATATTGTACTCGTCCATCGGCAGCAGGACGGCGTGGTCGTACCGGCGCACCCGGCGCTGGAAGATCCGGTGCTGCTCGTGCGGGGCGTATTTTCCCATCCAGCTGTAATGATGGAGCTTGATCACCAGGTTGCAGCGGTCCTTCGTCGCCTCGAAGAGGGCGTCCTTCACGTCGTAGAGGCAGGTGGGCTTGTAGGTCGGCGCGAAGAGCACGGTCGGCCGCGACGGATCGAGGCCCCACCGCCGGAGCAGTCCTTCCCGGTCGGCGAAACGCCCCTGGAAATAGTGATCGAGCTTCGGCAGCCCCACGAGCTGCACCTCGCTCCTGCCGATCTGTCCGGATGCCTGGATCTTCTCGACGCGATACCGGCCCTCGACGAAGATCTGGTACCGCGTTTCCCGGTGCTTCGCGAGGTTGCGATAGAGGATCGTCTTGATCCCGGTTCCGTGATTCAGGAAGCAGAGCAGCGTTCGCCCGTACGCGGCGGCATCGCGGATGGTATCCCCCGCGATGACCACGTCGAACCCGCGCTTCTCCTTGGTGAACCGGTAGCCCTCCCGAATCCACGAGTCCACGATGGCCGGGCGATACGGCAGATTGAGGATGCCGAACCGGCGGATCCGTTCCTCATCGAGCGCGAACAGGACCTCATACCGGTCGTCCGCGCGGAAGAGCTCGATCACCGGATCGAAGGCGGCCTTGTGGTAGACGAAGCCGATCTTGAACAGCAGGCGGATGGGAGCCATGCGGAGGCGGGCGCGCTCAGGCGAAGGTGGCGCGGCGGGCGAGCGCGTGCCGGTAGGCGTCCGGCGTGTCGATGTCGAGCCACTGGCTCCCATCGGGCAATGCGACCGTGCCGAACCCATCCGAACCAATCAACTCCCGGACGCCGTCGCTGATGCCCTCACGCCCCTGGGTGACGGCGCGCTCCATGGCGAGGCGGAAGCGCTGATCCAGGCGGAAGACGCCACAGTCCAACGCATCGTAGCGGGGCAGGTCCTTCCCGATGTCGGCGATCCGCTCTCCTTCGAGCCGCACCTTGGTCGCGTCCTCGAGATCGAACACCTCCCCGACCCGAAAATCGATCAACAGGAGATTCGTTGCGGCGGGACCGTCCCGCACCGCGCGCAGGGCACCCGGGCTCACGAGGTGGTCCGACATCGACAACAGCACCGGTTCCTCAGGGGCGAGGTGCGCCAGGGCCCGCAGGACGGAGAGGCCGTTCCCGCGGTGCCAATCCGGGTTCTCCAGCGTCTCCACCGCGAACCCGAAGCCGTCGTGGCTCCTGAGATGATCGGTGATCAGGTCGCCACGGAAGCCGACGACGACGAGGAATTCACGGACGCCGGCCGCGCCGAAATTCCCGAGGATGGCTGAGAGGATCGAGCCGTTCCCGAAGGGAAGCAGCGTCTTCGGCTCGCGTCCCGTGGTTTCCCACAGCCGGCTGCTCTGGCCCGCGGCGGTGATGATGGCCTTCATGGCGTCAATCCCCGTGCGGCTCGTGCGGCCTGTGCCATCGCCTCGCCTGCCTCGCCGCCCAGGGTGTCGCGGGCCGGCGCGGCGAGTTGATTGAGCGCCATCGCCGCCGCATCCGGGCGCGCCTCACGCAGTTGCACCACGGCGGCCATGAGCGCGCGGCGAAGCGGTGGGGGTAGGGCGAGGCTCGAGAGGCGGCGCTCGAGTGCCGCGACGCGGCGACGGTGCGCCCGCTCAGCGATCGGCGGATCGAGAAGGAGGTCCTGGGCCACCCGGAGCGTCAGCCACAGGGCGAACACGCCGTCCCGTTTCGGGCCCCGGGCCATCGTCGTCAGGAGCCGGATCAGGGCGACGGCGCTTGGATCCCAGGCTCGGGCACCGGGGCGGGGCGCGCTCATGCGCCCGCCAGCGCGAGCGCGGCGGCTTCCACCTCTGTCGGGAGGATCGTGCGGAGGCAGTGATGGTGGCCGAGCGGACAGACCGGCCCGCCCATGCGGGTGCAGGGCCGGCACGGCAGGTCGCGCTCCAGTACCGTCGCCCGCGCGGCATACGGGAAGAATCCGAATGCCTGCACGGTCGGACCGAAGAGCGCGACCACCGGTGTACCCACGCCGGTCGCCATGTGCATCACGCCTGTATCCCCCGAGATCGCCACGCCCGCACGGCGGAGGAGGGCGCCGGTGCCCTGCAGCCCGAAGTCGCCGGTCGCGCTCGCGGCCCGCAACCCCGCTGCCGCCGCTACCTCGCGCGCTACGGCGGAATCCTCGGCTCCCCCCACGACGACGAGATCGCGCCCCTGGGCCGACAGACTCTGCGCGAGGTCACGCCAATACTCCAACGGCCAGCGCTTGGTGGCGTGCGCCGCGCCCGGCGCGAGCGCCACGAGAGGGCGCCCTCCCAGGCCACGCCAGGCCAGCCACGCCTCCGCTTCCGCCTCCGCAGCGGCCGAGAGGAAGAATTCCGGTGGGCCGCCATCCGGACGGAGACCGAGTCCGCGTGCGGCCGCAAAGTAGCGCTCGGGAACCGGCGGGGTGCCGGGTGGGTACCGGTTCACCTTGGTGCGGATGAGCAGGGCGCGCGCCACCCGGTGCTTCGAATACCCGCGCCATGGCCCGGGAACGAGCAGCCGCAGGGTCCGGCTCCGCAGGCTGCCGTGCAGATCGAGCAGATGGGTGTACTGTGTTGCGCGAAGCGTCGCGGCGAGGGTGGCGAGCCGTTCCTCGGGACCGAGGTCGAAGACTGTATCGATCCGGGGATTGTCGGACAGCAGCGGGCGGAACGAGCGACGGGTCACCACGTCGATACGGCCCGCCGGAAAGCGGGTCCGGAGAGCGCGGAGCAGCGGTGTCGTGAGAAGGATGTCGCCGATCGAGCTGAAGCGCACCGCCAGAATGCGGGGTTCGACAGCGGCGGCAGTGGCGTCAGGCACGGCGGGAATGTAGGTCGCCCGGGAGGGCGCCGCCAGCGCGTTGCTCGGGGTTCTTCGTGCCGATAGCTTTCGTATCATGCCGCGTCCAAAGAGCATCCTGTGGGTCGACGATGAGGTCGAGAGCCTGACGTCGCACGTCCTCTTCCTGGAGGAGCAGGGATTCACCGTGGAGAAGACGGCGCACGGCGACGACGCGCTGGTACTCCTGCAGCGCCGGCCCTACGGCGTCGTGCTGCTCGACGAGCACATGCCCGGGCGGCGGGGCCTCGAGTTGTTTCACGCGATCCGGGAGATCGATCACTCCATGCCCGTGGTCATGGTGACCAAGAGCGAGGAGCCGGAGACCCTCAAGGACGCGATCGGCGTGGACATCAGCGACTACCTCGTCAAGCCGGTCAACCCGCGGCAGATTCTCTCGGTCGTGACGCGGCTGCTCGAGGGAGATCGCATCCGGCAGCAGCGGCTCTCGCGGGACTTCGCCACGCGCTTCCGGGAGCTCGAGGGCCGGCGCGGCGAGGGCATGGCCTGGCGCGAGTGGATCGAACTGGTTGTCGAGCTGGCCGAATGGGAAGTCCGGCTCGGCCGGGCGGAGGAGCCGGGGCTGCAGGACGCGCTCCGCACGCTGCAGGCCTCGCTCCGGCAGGACTTCGCGCGCTTCCTCGGCCGCCACTACGCCGCGTGGCTCGATGGCAGCGCGGCGGACCGGCCGCCGCTTTCCGTCGACATCGTCGCGGAGTTCGTGCGCCCGACCCTGGACGCGCACGGTCGCGCGCTGCTGATCGTGGTGGACTGCCTGCGCCTCGACCAGTGGGCGATGATCCGCCCCCTCATCGCGACGCGGTTCGACATCGAGACCGGGCACTATTTCTCCATCCTCCCCACCGCGACGCCCTACGCCCGCAACGCCATCTTCAGCGGCCTCTTCCCCAACGAGCTGGCCGCGCGCTACCCCGCCTGGTGGCGGACCGAGGACGAGACCAGCCTGAACGCGCATGAAGAGGGCCTGCTGGTCGAGCACCTGCGCGAGCTGGCCGGCCGGCCGGTGCCCGTCCGGTATGAGAAGGTCTTCACGGCCGCCGATGGCGACGGCCTGCTGCGGCGGCTGCCGGCGCACCTCGCCCAGGAGGGCGTGACAGCGCTCGTGTTCAACTTCATCGACCAGCTGACACACGGGCGAACGGAGAATTCCACGCTCTTCGAGGTGGCCCGCGACACTCAGGCGCTCCGGAACCTGACCCGGACCTGGTTCGAGCGCTCGCCCCTCTGGAACGCGCTCCGCGAGGCCGAGCGGCGCAACGTCCCCGTCCTGCTCACCACCGACCACGGCTCCATCCACTGCCATACCCCGGCGACGGTCTTCGCCAAGCGCGATGCGACCTCCCATTTGCGCTACAAGTTCGGAGAAGACCTCAAGACGCAAGACGCCGACGCGGCCCTCGTCGTGGAGGATCTCGAGCGGTTCGGGCTGCCGAAGCGGACTCCGGGCACCCGGCTGCTGCTGGCCACCGGCGACCGGTTCTTCGTCTATCCGACCAAGCTCCGGGAGTATCAGGCCCGTTACCGCGGCGCCTTCCTCCACGGCGGGGTCTCGCCCGAGGAAGTGATCCTGCCGATCGCCCTCCTGACTCCCCGGCGGTCGTAGGCGTGCAGACGGAGCTCAGGCTCCTCCGTCAGGTCCGTCCCTACCGCGGACTGTTCCTGATGGGGATGGCCACCTCGTTTCTGGCTTCCCTGTTGGACGGATTCACCGTCGTCATCCTCATCCCCCTGCTCAAGCTGCTGTTCGGCACCGCGGGCTCCCTCGCCGGCGGGGCCGGTGACCTGCAACGATTCATCGATTGGGCCCTGAACCCGCTGCTCGCAGGCGCGACCCCGGCCGGGGCCGCGGCGCGCCTCCTGGGCCTGCTGGTGGTTGGACTCGTGCTGAAGAATGTGCTCAGCTACTCGACGAGCCAGATCCAGGTGGCCCTTCAGGAAGGGCTTGTCCGGGACCTGCGGAGTGAACTCTTCGACCACCTGCTCCGGCTCGACCTCGGTTTCTTCCAGCGAACCCGGCAGGGACAGCTCATCTCGATCATGACGGGCGAGGTGGACAACGTGAAGGGTGTCGTGACCGCCGCCCTCGCGCGCCTGTTCCAGAATCTGATTCTCATCATCACCATCCTTGTCGTGCTCAGTCAGATCAGCGGGCGGCTCACCCTCCTGACCCTGGCCGCCGCCCCGCTCCTGGTGCTGGGCATGCGGACCATCCTGCGCCGCCTGCGCCGTCACTCGCGGGCACGCGTCGGTGAGCGGGCCGAGATCACGGCAACGGTTGCGGAGCGCATCGGGGCGGTCAAGCTGATCCGGGCCTACGGCGAGGAGCCCCGTGAATCTCAGCGCTTTCTCGACCGGCTGTCGCGATACCGGAAGCGGGTCATCCGGACGCAGCGCTACTCCTCGCTGACGAGCCCGCTGAGCGAGATCTTCGGCGGCCTGCTCGTCATCCTCATCGTGACCGCCGCCACCCAGCCGTCGCTGCTGGGCGGCACGCCGCTGGCCCCCGAGGCGGTCATCGCCTTCCTCGTGGCCGCGCTCAAGCTCATGTCGCCCATCAAGAACATCGCGCAGTATCCGGCCGTGATGGCCGTGGCGATGGCGAGCGCCGACCGGGTGTACGCGGTCCTCGACCAGCCGGAGACGGACGTCGACCGGCCCGGCGAGGTGGACGCCCGGTTCGGGCGCGACATCGTGTTTGAAGGCGTCGACTTTGCGTATGGAACCGACGCGCCGGTCCTTCGGGACATCTCGTTCCGGGTGCCGAAGGGCCAGGTCCTGGCGATCGTGGGGCCGTCCGGTGCGGGAAAGACCACGCTCGTCGACCTGTTGCCGCGGTTCCACGAGCCGACGGCGGGGAGGATCCTGCTCGATGGCGTCCCGCTCTCCGGCCTCCGGCGACACTCGCTCCGCCGCCTGCTTGGCGTCGTCAGCCAGGAGACCGTGCTGCTCAACGACACCGTCCTCGCCAACATCGCCTTCGGGTCGCCCGGTGCGTCGCGCGAGCAGATCGAGGCCGCCGCCCGCGCGGCGAACGCCGCCGAGTTCATCGCGCACCTGCCGCAGGGATTCGAGACGGTGCTGGGTGAGCGCGGCACCCGCCTTTCCGGCGGCCAGCGGCAGCGGATTGCAATCGCCCGCGCGCTCCTGCGCGATCCCCCGATCCTCATTCTGGACGAGGCGACGAGCGCCCTCGATACCGAGTCGGAGCGGCTGGTCCAGCAGGCGATCGACCGGCTGATGCAGGACCGCACGGTGCTGGTCATCGCGCACCGGCTGGCCACCGTGCGTCATGCGGATCTGATCCTGGTGCTCGACGATGGGCGGATCGTGGAGCAGGGGACTCACGATGCCCTGCTGAAGGAGGGCGGGCTCTACCAGCGGCTGCACGACCTGCAGTTCCGCGACCCTCCGGAGCGAGCGTGACCCGGGTCCTGTTCGTAGCGACCTTCGATGACGCGCTGCACGCACATGCGGGCCTTCGCGCGCGGGCGCTCGAGCGCCTCGGCTGCCAGGTCACCCGATTCGATTTCGGCGGCCCGCCCGGCCTGCTCGATCGCTTTCGCGGCGGGGATCCCGCCGACAGGTTCGCGCGGCTGCTCGACCGCACGGGCCCCGAACTGGTCGTCGTGGTGCCTGAAGAGGATCTCTCCGCCGCCTTCACCCCGGCGGTCCGGGGGCCGGACTCGCCGACGTGGGTGCTCCTGGTTCCGGACCTCGTTGGCGGCATGGAGTCCGTTGAGCATCTGGCCGCGGCCTACGACGAGGTCTTCACCACCGGGACCGACCTCGCCGAAAACCTGGCTGCGAAGGCCGGCCGGCCGGCGCACTACCTGCCGCCGGGTTGCGACCCCTCGGTGCACCGCCCAATGCGCTCCCGCGATCAGTACCGGGCCAATGTGGTGTTCGCGGGAACGGCAACCCCGCGGAGGGAGCGCCTCCTCGCCGAGCTGGTCGAATTCGGCCTCGCGCTCTGGGGGCCGGGCTGGCGGCGGACATCGCTCCGGGACTACTGCCGTGGAGAACAGCTGACGACCGGGAACTTCGTGCGTGCATACGCCGGCGCCTCAGTGGCCATCAACATCCACCGCACCGGTGACGGTGACCGGCAGGCGGCCGGGCGCGGCGTGAATCAGCGCCTGTTCGAACTGGCCGCGATCGGCGTGCCGCAGGTGGTGGACGCGCGCGAGGATCTCGCCCGTCATTTTCGCGATCGGGAGGAAGTGCTGGTGTACCGGGACGCGGCCGAGCTCCGGACGCTGGTGAAGATGGCGCTGGAAGACCACACAGCCGCGGCGCAGGTGGCCGAGGCGGCACGGCGGCGTGCGCTTGGCGAGCACACCTACATGCATCGGATGCGCCAGATGCTGGAGATGGTCCGCCGCGCCTAGTCTCCCGCCTGAACCCCCGGCGGCAACGCACCCGATTCGAGGTAGTGCCTGGCCACGCGGAGATACCCCTCGGCCATCGTCCGGTGCGAGAAATACCGCTCGACGCGTGCGCGGCAGGCGGCAGGGTCGACCCCCTCGATGCCCCGTGCCACTTCCACCAATTCCTCCAGCGAATCCCCCAGTCCGCCGACGGAAGGCCGGATGATCTCCGGCAGCGATCCGAAATGGGTGCCGATCACCGGTGTGCCGCTCACGAGGGCCTCGATCAGCGTCAGGCCAAACGGCTCGTGCCACTGGGCCGGCATCCAGAGGCAGCGCGCCCCGGCCAGCAGGTTCGCCTTGCGGGTTCCTCCCACCGATCGGACGTACCGCACCCGGCTCCACGGAAACGAAGGACGCCAGCCGCCCGCGATCACCAACCTCCGGTGCAGGTGCCGGGTGCCCTCGATCGCCATCCGGTGCCCCTTCACGCTGTGGAGGCGCCCCAGGAAGAGATCGAATCCGTCCTTGGTGGAACGGTAGGTGAACTCGGAGGGATCGACCCCGTTGTAGACCCAACTCCGGCTCCCGTGGCGCGCCGCGTGATTCGCGCTCAGAAAGAGGGTGTTCGGTGGCGCGGTCTTGCCCGGCCGCCAATTGCCGGCCAGCCGCCGGATGTACGGCACCGGTGGCGGCACGGGGACCGGTGCGAACCCGAACAGCACCTCGACTCCCGGCGGGAGCAACGGACCGATGTCGAAGTCGGGGCGCTGGGCCCCGCGGAGGTCGACCTCGACGACTCTCGCTTCCGCCACCCGTGTCCCGGTGCCGGCGATGAGCGTCACCTCGTGCCCCAGCTCGGCAAGGCCTTTCGCGAGCCAGACGACCGCACGTTGGGTCCCGCCGTAGCCGGCCACCGGCAGACGGTCCCAGAAGTAGAGGGCGAGATGCATTGGGGAAAGCTAGGCGGATGGGCCGATGGGCGGATGGGCGGTCACTCCCGCCGATTCGATCATCGGCGCGAAGGGCCAACGATCAGTACATTCGACCTGCCCATCTGCCCATCTGCCCATCTGCCCATCTGCCCATCTGCCCATCTGCCCATCTGCCCATCTGACTCGCTATCTTCCTGCCCACCTTGAACGGACGGAAGGCGAGCCTGTGGTCCCCATTTCCGGCTTCACCATCATCCGCAACGCCCTCCAGTACGACTTCCCGGTCGAGGCGAGCATCCGCTCGATCCTGCCCGTGTGCGACGAGGTCGTGGTGAACGTCGGGAAGTCCGACGACGAAACGCTCGACCTGGTCCGCTCGATCGCTGACCCGAAGATTCGGATCATCGAGAGCGAGTGGGACATGTCGAAGCGGAATTACGTACTTGGGCACGAGACGATGCGCGCGATGCGGGCCTGCCGGCACCCCTGGGGCATCTACATCCAGGCCGACGAGGTGCTGCACGAGAACGGCGCACGGGTCCTCCAGGAGGCCATCCAGGCCAACGACGCCGACCCAAGGGTGGAAGGGCTGCTCGTGCGCTACCTTCACTTTTACGGCGGCTTCGATACGGTGGCGACGCATCGCCGCTGGTATCGGCGCGAAGTGCGCGCTGTGCGCCTCAATCCGGCGCTCGGGATCCATCCATACCAGGGGGCGCAGGGGTTCCGGGTAGGCGCCGACGATCGGAGGATCCGCGCGCGGCTCACACCGGCCGAGATGTTCCACTATGGGTGGGCTCGCCCGACCGAAGCGCTCCACGCGAAACGCGAGCTTGGCAAGACGATGTATCCCTGGCGTGATGCCAGTGCCGAGAAGCCACTGTTCCCGTGGGTCCCCGGCCTCCGCCAGTTTCCGGGTACCCATCCTTCTGCCGCTATCGGGTGGGTCGACGCCCGCCGTGCCCAGGTCGCCGGACGGATCGCGCCGCCGACATTCCAGTGGCGGTTCATCCGCTACTACCTCTCGGGCATGATCGAGCGGGCCACCGGCCATCGTGTCTTCGAATTCAGGAACTATCGGCTGGTCTGAAGCCGAAGGATTCGCCGTCGTCGTGTCTACCCCTGCCTCGCGCCGGCTCATCGCCTGCCTCCCCGTCTCCACGCCGGACAACCCCTATCAGGACCTCCTCATGCAGGGGCTCCGATCGGATTCGCGGTTCGACGCGCGGCACGGGGCGCGTGGCAAGCACTTCGCGGCCCTGCGGACCTGGTGGCGGCTGCGCCCCGCATACATCCACTACGACTGGAACACACCGTACTTTCTTCGCCCTTCGCTGGCCAAGTCCGCGCTGTACGGCGTGCTCTTCCTGGCCGAGCTCTGGGTCGTCCGCACAGTGCTGCGCTGCCGGATCGTCTTCACCCTGCACCAACTCGAAGCGCACGATGCTCCCCACCCAGGGCTGCAGACCGCCATCCAGCGTCGATTCGTTGGGCTGTGCGAGTGGGTGCGGGTGATGTGGCCCTCGACCGCACGACGGGCCATTGCTGCGCTCGGCATCCCCGAAGAGAAGGTGCGAGTGCTTCCCGAAGGCTCCTATGTCGGCTTCTACCCCGACAACCTTTCTACCGAGAGTTGCCGGAACGAACTTGGGCTTTCCAACGGCGACCTCGTTCTGCTCCACTTCGGAAGCGTGAAGCCGTACAAGGGCCTCGAGGCCCTCCTCGAGACTTTCCAGGCGATTCCGGCGCCCAACTTGCGGCTCGTGGTCGCTGGAGAGTGCAGAAACCCGCGGCTCGCGGAACGGATCGAGCGGCTGGCTGCGGCCGATTCCCGGATCCAGTGTCGGCTGGGGCACGTTCCCGTGAGCCGCGTGCAAGTCTACTTCAGGGCGTGTGACGCTGTGGTGCTCCCGTTCGAGAAGATTGAAAACTCGGGATCGGCCATCCTCGCGATGGGGTTCGCCCGGCCAGTCATTGCTCCAATGCTTGGCGCATTGCCGGAGCGGCTTGGGGAGCAGCGCGACCTGCTCTTCTCCGCCGGGGGCCTCCGAACTGCTCTCGAGGGGGCGCTCGCCCTCGGGCGCGACGGTCTCGCGACGCGGGGCCTTCGCAACCGGGAAGCGGTGTCCCGTCACGGATGGCCGGAGTTCGCGCAGTTTTTCGAGTGACGCCGGGCGTTTTGGGCCGCGGCTTGACGCTGCACCCGCGCCTCACGAACTTTGCGGCGCGCCGGCTCCGACTCCGGCTATGAGCACGCCGGCAATCCGGCAACCTCCCCAGCCAGAGGGCGCCCGATGCGGGTCGTGGTGATCGGAGACGGCCGGAAATACAAAAACGAAGCCGCCATTGCTCGTGCGGTGCGTTCGCTTGGGCATCCCTGCCTGCTCATAAATGCCCGCGGCTGGCTGTGGAATGTAGGGAGCGTCACAGCTCCGGTTCTCGCCGCCGCCGCCGAGGCGTTCAAGCCTGACGTCGTGATACTCGGACGCCACGCCATCGGCCTCGGTGAGGAACGCCTGCGGCGCCTGATCCGCCACCGCTTCTCGGCGCTCTGGTACTATGACTTCCGCCTCCCCCCCATTCCCGACGTGCTCACGCTTGGTCGCCTCGTCAACACGATGTTCGTCACCTATGCGCCACAGATCGAAACGTATCAAGCGGCGGGCATTCCCACGGTGCGATTCCTCCCGCAGGGGGTGGACCCCGAGATCGACAGGCCCATCGAACGTGTTCCGGAATCGTTCCGCTGCGACGTCTCGTTTGTGGGCAACGGAAGCTACGCCTACCGCCACGAGCTGTTCCGTGCCGTCGCCGGGACGGCCAGGCTCCAGCTCCGGGGTACGGGCTGGAACAAAGCGCCGTCAGGCCTGCCGGTAGTGGGTGGGAAAGCATTCGGGATGGAATTTGCGCGAGTGGTCGCTGGCGCGGCTATCTGCCTGGGGATGAACGTCACCACCGACCAGGAGAACCAGTACGCCTCAGCGTCCAATCGGATGTGGAAAGTTCTCGGTTGTGGCGGTTTCTACCTCGGCCCGTTCGTCGAGGGGATTAACCAGATAGCACAGGACGGCGTCCACTGCGCCTACTACCGGGGTCCGACCCACTGTCTGGAGCAGATCAGACGCTTCCTCGCTTCGCCCGAGGAGCGACGTGCCATCGCGGCAGCAGGTCGGGCGCATGCGCTCGAGAATCACACCTATGCGCACCGCATTCGCCTGATGCTGGAAGACCGTGGTTATCCCCTGGACCGAACGTTCGGCGTGCCGGTCGAGTCACGGCCTGCCGTTACCCGGGACTGAATCGCATGCGTGTCGTCGTGGTTGGGGCGGGCCAGCGACGCCGGACGGAGGCGTCCATTGCGCGGGCCGCGCGTGCGCTGGGCCACCCGGCCCGACTGGTCGACGCCCTTGGTTGGCGTCGCCGCCTGGGACGGTTCGCCCCGGCCCTGATTCGTCGCCTGGTGGACTCCTTCGAGCCCGACATCGTCATCCTCACCCATCACGCAGCCTCAGCAGGCGAGGAGGCCCTCCGGGCGATGGTACGGGGTCGCCGCGCCGTATTCTGGTACTTCGACCCTAAACCGACTCCGAATGCGCTGATGCTCGGGCGCGTGGCCGGATCGATGCGGGTGACCTATCTCGCCCAGCTCGGCGCCTATCGGGCCGCCGGGATCCCTGACGTCGAATTCCTTCCTCAAGGGGTGGATCCGGAACTCGATCGGCCCGCGCGACGGATCCCCGTGCGGTTTCGGTGCGATGCCGTGTTCATCGGCTCCGGGCGGTACCCCCACCGGTACGATGTGCTGCGAGCTGTTGCGGCCAGTTGCCGGCTCCAGATTCGCGGCCCCGACTGGGAGGAGGCACCGCACGACCTGCCCGTGGCGGGCGGTGCCGTCTACGGCCGCCGCTTCGCACAGGCCATCGGCGGGGCGGCGATTTCACTGGGTGCCGACGCTCACCCGGAGCAGACCGAGGACTTGGCCTCGGCCTCGAACCGGATGTGGAAGATCATGGGATGCGGTGGATTCTACCTGGGCCCGTTTGTCGACGGGATCGAACGGATGGCGCAGGGCGGGGTGCATTGCGCGTGGTATCGCGGTCCCGCCCACGCGGTCGAGCTGGTGCACGAATACCTCGGTGACCCGGAACGCCGCGCTCGCATTGCCGAGGCTGGGCGGGCCCACGCACTGGCTCATCATACCTACGCCCATCGGGTGCGCCTTCTCCTGGATGGCGGCACGTTTGAGGCGTCTGATCAGGTCATTTCATCCGACCGGCTGAGGTAGAGCGCCGCGAAGGCCGTCGCCGAACCCTGGAGCCAGGGGCGGGGTCCGTAACCCAACGGATATCGCCCGAGCCCGCGACACTCCGCGGACGAATGATCCACGACACCGTCGGGGCGGGTTGACTGCATGAGCGCCCGGACGGCGGAGTCAACGACCTGGCGATGCGACCCGTCGAGCACCCCGCCCTGCATGCCGCGAAGGACGGCGTAACCGATGAGCGCCGTCGCGGAGCTGTCGTAGTCGGTGCGCTCGTGGAGGATGGCCCAGTTCCAGTGGCCGTCCGGCCGCTGGTAGCGCGCGAGGGATTCCACCGCGCGTTGAAAGGCGTCCCGCAGTCCCTCCCACGGTTCGCCGCCTCGCTCGATTTCGAGCAGGGTGTCAGCAAGGCCAAGCAGGTACCATCCCGTTCCCCGTCCCCACCCGTGCAGGCCCAGGTGTCGTGGGCCCCCCGCGTAGTAACCGTGATACGGCAGGTACGTCTCCGTGTCCACGTTCTCACGCACAAAGGTCTCGAGTTGGCGGAGCGCGAGCTTGCCGGCATCCGGGAGATCCATCCGTCCGGCGAGGCGTGCCAGCAGCGGGCAGGCCATCCCGAGGGTGTCCACCAGCAACTCCGCCGACTGCGGCACATAGGGCAGGCAATCGTCCGTAGTACGCGGGTGCTTGGCGAGGAGGAATTCGCCAAGGTGACGGAGGCCCTTTTCATATCGCCGGTCGCCGGTGAGATCGAGCAGGTAGGCCAGGGAATAGCCCTTCATGCTGTGCGCGACAGTCCGGAGCGGCGTCGTCCAGCGCCCATCGGAATCGAGCGTCCGGTCGAACAACGCGCGGAGCGCGCGCAGGTCTTCGTCGTGCCCGTGGTGACGATGTGCGACCTCGGCGCCGAGGGCGTTCAGCGCGACAGTCCAATCATGTTCCTGCTCGCGCGGAGCTGAGCCGACCAGGCGTCGCAGTCCGGCGCCCAGGCCCCGGAGACCAGTGCCGCTCCTGTCGCGCTCCGGAATCGTGGCTCCTGGCCGGGCGAGCTGCCGGCGGTTGACCTCACTGATGCGACGAAACCACGACTCACAGGCGACGCGGTCGACGGCTGTCATGGGGCCCCTCCACCGGCCTCGATGGCCTGTGCCACGTGATCGAAGCCCTCGCTCGCCGCGGAACGCATGCGTGCCCGCTCCGGGCCGAGCGCGTCTGCGACCTGCCTTCGAACTTCCCAGGTTCGGCGTAGGGCGGGGATGGCGCGCTCCTCCCGAAGGAAGTCCTCGATTGGCAGCTGAAGCGGCTCGGAAACGCCGATTCGCTGCTGCAGGTCAGACATGATGCCGCGCGCCTTGACCGAGTAGCCGATCAGCACGGTGCAGACTCCCGATGAGAGTCCTGCGATGCCGGCATGCATGCGCTCTGCGACGGCAAACTCGCAGGCGCCGATGATCCCCTTGAGCTCCGAGGCCGAGTAGTCCCCGTCCGCAGCCCTGACCGCCGGATGGGCCGCCAGCTGTAGCAGCTCCCGGACCAGGATCCGGTCGTCATTCGCTGGCTGACGTTCCTGGACATGGGGGATCAGCACCACCTGGGTGCCGAGTTCGCGGGTGAAGAAGTCGATGACAGACCGCCATGCCTGAAGGTGCTCAGCCGGGTCGAGCCGGCTGTAGCGGCTGATGCCGCAGCTCGGGGCCAACGCGACCACCGGTCGGCCGGCATCGATGCCATGATGGGCGAGCAGCTCGGCCACCCGCGGTGGCGGAGGAGGCTCCAGCAGGAACGCCGGGTCGGCCGTTTGCCGGACGCGCGCGCTGTCCAGCCCAAGCTCATCCGTGACGTAGCGGTACGAGAAACTCTCACGCACCGTGGTGAGCCGCGCCCGCCGGGCGACCCGGAGCCAGGCACGGGCCTCGGCGGGGGCGCGGAACGGCCCGATCGACTGCGCGAGGAAAATCACCGGGACGCCCGCGGCCACGGCGCAATTCAGCGGATATAGATGATTCTCCAGCCCACCGTAATCGGAACTGAACACGTCACCGCCGGATGCCACGACCGCCGAGCACGAGCGGAGGCAGTCGGCGAGACGACCGATGGGGAACCGTCGTGCGAGCGGCCACAGCCAGGGAACCAGGCGCGGTGGTACACGCCTGTCGCGCCGCGTCGGACTTTGGAGGGTCAGGACCGATTGCGCATCGAATCGCAACTGGTCGTAATCGGGGGTGCTGGTCAACAGGAGAATGCGGTGGCGGGGAAGTCTGCGCGAAAGTTCGCTTGCCGTCGTAACAGCAAGGGCCTCGACTCCACGGTTGCGGAGGCCCGTGATGCCCGTGATGAGGATCGTGCGATGGGGCCTGAATCGGTGGCGCAAGACCCGGCTTCCTCCGCGATCAGACGAAGTACTCCTGAGCCAACGAACTCCTGCCCGGAGTGCACAGTGACGTCGACGACGTGCACGCGCTATTTTGAGGGCGTCCGCCGAACCGGCCTGATCCCGCCCCTTGGCCCACTGAGGAGCTCGACCCGATGGCCCACTTGCCCGCTCTCGCGCCGCGTAGCAGTCGTCGGCTGCGCCGAATCATGGTGCTGGTTGCCGTTCTCGGGGCCGGGGCGACGGCGACCGCAATATGGCTCGACCTGCCTTCCGCTGCTATGGCAGGGCTGGGCGCGTTCCTCCTCTCGTACCTGGCGGTACACGAGTTGGATCGATCGGCGCTCCGCCGACACATCGACGACGTCGAGCGGCAGACGCGTGCACTCACGCAAATCCGCCCGCTCATCGGACCGCTTCCCATTCCCCTCGGCGACTGGGCGGCCGATCCTCTGTTCGCGTTACACGCGGTCGAGCAGGTTATTGGCCGGCGCCCTGACCTGGTCATTGAGTGCGGATCCGGTTCGTCCACGGTCATCGTAGCTCGATGCCTACGTCAGCTGGGTCATGGTCGGATCCTGTCATTGGAGCATGACCCTGACTTTGCCGAGCGGACCCGGAATCTCCTGCGGGAGCACGGTGTCTCGGACCTGGCCACCGTCGTCACGGCGACATTGACACGGCGGCAACACGAGGGCAAGGAGTACCGTTGGTACGAGAGCGGGTACGAAACCTTGGTGACCGAACCGGTTGGTGTGCTTCTCGTGGACGGACCGCCGGGCGGTACGGCGCCACGCGCGCGATTTCCGGCCCTCCCGCTGCTGCGCCGGTATCTGGCGGAAGACTGGGTGATTCTGTTGGACGACGGTGATCGGAAGGACGAAAGGTGGATCGCCCGTACCTGGGCGCAGGAGACCGGCGCAGCCCTTCGGCACCTCGAGGGCGGGCGAGGAGGGTGGGTACTTCGCTCCAAGCCCAGGACGTGACGGGCGCGCCGCGCTTCGACTCGCGATCCCACTCCGTGTCCTCGCTGCGGGTCGCCCTTGTGATATCCGCCCCGGGGTGGCGCGGATCCGCCGTGAGCCTGGCGAAAATCGGCATGGGCGTCCGGCGTCGGGGCCACAGCGCCCTCATCATCACCGGGCACCCACAGCCCACGGAGCGATTCCGCGAACACGATTTCCCGGTGCACCAGGCGGATCTGTCCAACACCGGTCCGCGACAAGTGCTCGGCATGCGCGCGGCGTTGCGCGGGTGCGATATCGTCCTGGTCGACGGGACTCGTGATCTCCGGCTTGCTGTTCTCGCAACGCTCGGGCGCCGCGTCCCGATCGTCTATCGATACAACCTCGGGCATCGCGCCCCGCGCAGCGATCTGGCGGATCGAATCTTCCATCGCTGGGCGGCGGCGACGGTCTTCCAGTCCGACTACATCCGGCGAACTGCGCTTGCGGCAATGCCGTGGCTCGCCCGACTCCCGCTGTACCAGATCCCAAACGGTTACGACGTGGATGCGCTGGTGCCGGACCCCGCGGCAGGCGCCGTGTTCCGGGAGCGCTACGATATCCCGCCCAACGCCCGGGTGGTCCTGACCGGCTCGAAGTTGTCGAGGAACAAGGGCCATGGGGTGGCGGCAGCGGCCATGTCCCTGTTGACGGCCGACCCGCAGCCGGTGGTCTGGGTGGTTTGTGGCAATGGCCCCGCCCGGAAGGAACTCGAGCAGAAGGTCGCTGCGTACGGCGTCCGAGCGGTCTTTACCGGAATGCTGGATCCCACTCTAATGCCCGCGGCAATGAACGCCGCCGACGTGGTGCTGCATCCCGCGCCGACCGAGATCTTCCCCAACGTCGTCGGCGAAGCCATGGCTTGCGGGCGAGCGGTGGTGGGTGCGGACGCAGGCGGATTGCCGGAGGTTCTCGGGCGCGACGGCACGACGGGCGTGCTGGTGCCGCCGGACGACGCGACCCGAATGGCCGAAGCGATCGCGGGGCTGTTGGCCGATCCGAACCTGCGCGCCAGGATGGGCGCTGCCGCCCGCGAACGCATCGTGCGGGAATTCCCGCTCGCGCGGATGGAGGATGCTTACGCGGACCTCTTCGAAGAGCTGATCGGGGTTCGCCGATGACGCCGCCCCCCCACCTGCTGCTCACCTACGACTTTCCGCCGATGGGCGGAGGAATCGCCCGCTGGATGGATGAGCTGGCGCGGCGCTACCCGCCGGGCTCCCTGGTCATCTCAACTGGACGAATGTCCGGCAGCGACGGCACAGACTCCACCCTGCCGAATCGGGTGGACCGGCTGCCGATCGAGGCGCGCCACCTCCGTACCGTGCAGGGTCTCGTGCTCTGGTCGCGACGTGTCGTTCGCCTCGCCAGCGAGCTTTCTGTGGGATTCGCGTGGTGCGGCAACCTTCGTCCTGCAGCCTATCCTGCCCGGTGGGCCCTTGCGCGGCTCGGGCTGCCCTATGGCGTCCTCCTGCACGGCCACGACCTGCTCAGCACGCGCCAGCGGATCGGGCAATCCCGGATCAAGCGGACGACCGCGCGCACGCTCCTCGGATCGGCGGCCGTCCTGGTGGCGAACAGTCAGTTCACCACGGGGCTGTGCCGCGACCTGCTCGACGAGCTGGATCTCGGAGACTCGATAGGGCGCCTCCACACCGTGCCGCTCGGGACGGATCCGTCACGCTTCCGGCCGGGCCTCGACACGGCGGCGGTGCGCGCCCGGTACAACCTCCCGCCAGGGAGGTGGATCGTGACGGTGGCGCGCCTGACGCCGCACAAGGGAATCGATACCGCCCTTCGGGTTCTGGCGGCGCTGGGGCCGGCCTACGCCGATGTGCGCTATCTCGTGGTCGGGTTCGGCGACGGCGAGGAATCGTTGCGCGCGATGGCGCTTTCGCTGGGCCTTTCCGACCGGGTGCACTTCATCACGAACGCCGCCGACCAGGAGTTGCCGTCCCTGTATTGCATGGGCAGCGTGTATGTCGGACTCTCACGCCGCTCCGCGCTCATGGTTGAGGGGTTCGGAATCTCGTTCACTGAGGCTTCGGCGTGCGGGCTGCCCGTGGTGGCGGGACGGAGCGGTGGCACGGCCGACGCCGTGCGGGACGGGGAAACCGGCATCCTCGTAAACCCCGACCGGGTGGCGGACGTGGTGGACGGTGTGCGGGCGCTGCTCGATGATCGGGAAATGTCGGCCCGGCTCGGAGCCGCCGGTCGGCGAGCGGCCGAGACGTACTTCAATTGGGACCGGGTGGTTGCGGACCTCAGGCGACTGGCGGACGCGGCGTCCCGACCCACTCTCCCGAAACCGGGCGGGCGCTGATCGCCCACGTGGGGCAATTCCGCACGTAGACCCCATCCAGCGGCGACCACCATTGATTTGGCGCGATCACCTCCGCCTTGCCCATTCCGTCCATCCTGAAGATTCCAGGGGCCCTGAGGGCGCAGACTCCGCACCCGACGCACCGGTTGCGGTCCACGTGGAGGCGGACGGGGGTCTTGGGGAAGATTCCCGGTTCGGGCGCCGCCATCAGCCGGCGGAGTTCGGGGAGCGCCTGGCGCATCGCCCGGTAGCCCTCCGCCATCAGCTCAGTGGGCCGGTCGAAGGTGAACATGGAGTAGTCTTCGACCCGCGGGTGCACCAGCAGGAGCGGCGGCTCCCGCCACAGGCGGATCGTGCGCTCGAGCATCGTCTGCATCACGATCTCGAGACCGCGGATGTAGGTCGCCGCGAAGCCGCCGCGCTCGACCTCAGAGCGGAGCGCCTGCGCCGCACCGCAGTCCACCGCGACGACCGGCCCGGGTCCGCAGGCGGTCGCGGCTTTCACGGGCAGGTTGTCGGCCACCGCGCCGTCCACGTAATAGCGGCCGGCGATCTCCCGCGGCGGGAAGATCCCCGGCAGGGCGCACGAGGCGAACACGGTATCCGCGACTGCCGCGTAGCGGAGCCCGGGCAGCCCCCAGAGCACCTGCATTCCCGAGTTGATATCCACCGTGTTGACGATGAGCGTGTGGACCAGGTCATCGAAGGTCCGCTCACCCACCAGATCCTGGATGAGCAGGTCGAGGGGCTCGCGGCGGTAGACAGCGGGGGCCTGCATGCGTTTGAACGCCATGTCGCTGTGCGCCACCCGGAACACGTCACGGCGCTTGAGGCCCAGGGCCCGGGTGCGGAGCTCCTCGGTGGTTCTCCCGGCGGCCCAGGCCGCGGCGATGAGAGAACCCATGCTCGAGCCGACCACACCGCCCGGCACCAGGCCCTCCTCCTCGAGGGCCTGGAGCACGCCGATGTGCGCCAGCCCTTTCAGGCCGCCGCCACTCAGGACCAGGGTAAACGCTGGGGAAGCCGACATGGCAAGAAAGTAACGAGGTTCGAGGACTGAGGACTGGGGACTGAATCCCTGCCCTCAGTCCTCAGTCCCCAGTCCTTCTTATATTGTCCGGTATGCCGTCGCCCCTCTCCCTCCGGCTTCGCCAGGACCGCCTCTTTCAGTTCGGGCTCCTCCTGGTCCTCCTGGTCGTGGCGGCGGCGATCCTCGCCCCGTTCGTCGCCCCGCATGATCCGTACAGCGGGAACCAGGGCACCGACTATCTCTCGCCTCCGGGCGGCACCTTCCTCCTCGGCACCGACACCCAGGGGCGCGACGTCCTGAGCCGCGTGATCTACGGGGCCCGGATCTCGCTCGCGGTCGGGATCATCTCGCAGTGCGTCGCTTCGCTCCTCGGTGTAACGCTTGGTCTCCTCGCCGGCTACTATGGGCGCTGGGTGGACGGGGTCGTGATGCGGCTGGCCGACATCACCCTCGCCTTCCCGACGCTCCTGCTGCTCATCGCCGTCGCCGCCGCGGTCAGCCCTTCGATGCCGGTCGTCTTTCTGGTGATCGGGATCGTGGGGTGGGCTGCGATGGCGCGCCTGGTCCGTGGACAGGTCCTCGTGCTCAAGAGTGCGGAGTTCGTGCAGGCTGCCCGCGCGCTCGGCGCACCTGACCGTCGCATCCTCTTCCGTCACCTGCTCCCCAACGTGCGTGCCCAGGTCATTGTTGCCGCGACGCTCGGGATGGCCGGCGCCATCATGGCGGAAGCCGCCCTCTCCTTCGTGGGGCTCGGCGCACAGCCCCCGACCCCCAGCTGGGGGGCGATGGTGTCGGACGGACGGGACCTCCTCCGCGTCGCGCCCTGGGTGTCATTCGCGCCCGGGATCGCCATCGGGCTCGCGGTAATGGGTTTCAACCTGGTTGGCGACGTCCTGAGGGAGGTGTACGATCCCAGACTCCGCTATGATCGCTGACGCCACCACCGTCCTCGACGTGGCCGGCCTTCGCCGGGACGAGTTCCCCTGGACCGGCGAGGCGATCTACCTCAACAGCGCCTCGATCGGGCCGCTGCCGGAGCGCACCCGGCTGGCGCTCGACGCGTACAACCGGAAGCGCGCGGCGCCGTACCAGCTCGGCGACCACGAGTTCTTCGAGGTCTTCGACACCTCGCGCGCGCTGATCGCGCGGCTGCTCAATGCGAGTCCGACGGAAATCGCCCTGGCATTCAATACGAGCTACGGGCTCAACCTGGCCGCGCGGGGACTGCCGCTGGAGGCGGGCGATGTGATCGTGGCCAGCGACCGCGAATTCCCGGCCAACGTCTATCCGTGGCTCCGGCTGCAGGACAGAGGGGTGCGGCTCGAGCTGGTCCCGGTCACGGCGGAGGGGTGGCCCGACGAGGCCCGCCTCCTCGAGCGGATGAGCGAGCCGGCGGTGCGCGTCGTCGCGGTATCCCTTGTGCAATTCAGCAACGGTTACCAGGTGGATCTTGCCCGGTTGTCCGCCCGTGCCCGCGAGACGGACACCTTCCTGGTGGTCGATGCGATTCAGGGGCTAGGGGCCGTGCCGGTGGATGTGCGGGCGACGCCCGTGGACATCCTCTCGTGCGGGGCCCAGAAGTGGCTGCTCGGCCCCTGGGGGAGCGGCTTCACCTACGTGCGGCGCGACCTCATTCCGAAGATTGATCCGGTCGTCACCGGCTGGATGGCGTTCGAGGGCACGGACGACTTCACGCATCTGACGACCTACCACCCCACGCTCCGGGCGGATGCCCGCCGATTCGAGATGATCACGCTGCCGTTCCAGGATTTCGCGGGCCTGAATGCCTCCCTGGAACTGCTGCTGGAGCTCGGCATCGGACGGATCGAAGCGTACCTGCGCACCCTGCACGCGCCGGTCCGCGACTGGGCCGCGCGGCGGGGCTATCCGATGGCCTCGCCGGTGGGCACGCACGGCTCCCAGATCCTCTGCGTCGTCCCGCCGGATCCGGGTGAGGCGTTTCGCCGGCTCCAGGCCGCCGGCGTCGTCGCGAGCCTGCGCGAGGGTGCGATCCGGCTGAGCCCGCACGTCTTCAACACCCTTGATGAAATGGTGAAGGTGACGGAGATCCTCGACCGGCCATGAGGCCGCTCCGTATCGCCTACCTGGTCACGGCGTTTCCGGTCGTCTCGGACCCGCCGTTCCTCAACCAGATCACCGGGCTCGTCGAGCGCGGGCATCACGTGGATATCTTCGCCGTGCATCCCGAGCGCGGCGGGCGACACCACGCGGATGTGGACCGCCTGGGCCTGCTGCGCCGCACGTACTATCCTCCCGCGCCGCCTGCCGGAGTGGCCGCGCGCTGGGCCGGCGCCCTCGAGCTGCTCTGGCAGCACCGCAATCATGGCGGCGAGATCCTGCGCCGCGCCCTCAACGTCCGCCAGTTCGGCCGCCAGGCCTCTTCGCTCCGCCTCCTCTACTCGTGCGTCCCGTTCCTCCCGGGCCGGGTCTACGACATCATCCAGGCCGGTTTCGGGCCGGACGGCATCAAGGCGGAGCGGCTGCGTTCGGTCGGGGCGGTGCGGGGTCGCATCGTGACGTCCTTCCGGGGCCACGATGTCACCCAGTACGTGGAGCGGAATGGGATCGACGTGTATCGCCCGCTGTTTGCCCGGGGGGAGCTGTTCCTGCCGGTAAGCCAGGGCTTCGCGGCGCGGTTGGAGGCGATGGGCTGTCCGGCGGATCGGATCGCGGTTCACCGGACGGGCATCGCCGTCGGCCGGATCCCCTTCTCTCCGAACCTGCCGTGGCCGGATGAGCCCCTCCGGTTGATCTCGGCGGCGCGTCTCGTGGAAAAGAAGGGCCTGGATGTCGCGATCCGCGCCGTGGGCATCCTGACGCGGGCCGGAGTGAGGGTCGAATACACGATTCTGGGTGACGGCCCGCTGCGCGACGAACTCCTCGCCATGGTGTCGGTGCTGGAGCTCGAAGGACGCGTGCATCTCCCCGGGGCGGTGGCGTACCCCGCCGTCCTCGAGCACTTCAGCCGGTCGCATGTCCTGCTCGCTCCAAGCAGGGTGGCGGAGAGCGGCGATCAGGACGGGATTCCCAACGCGATCAAGGAAGGGATGGCCGTCGGGCTGCCGGTCGTCACGACGATTCACAGTGGCATCCCGGAGCTGGTGCAGGACGGAATCACAGGATGGCTCGTCCCGGAGCGCGATGCGGATGCGCTGGCGGCCGCGGTGCAACGCATCGCCGAGGCGCCGGAATCCTCCGTGCCGATCGCGGTCGCGGCTCGCCGTGCGGTGGAGCAGGACTACGATATCGAGCGGCTGAACGACCGGTTGGTGAAGCGGTATTGGGGGGTGGTGAATGGCGGCGGGGCGGAGAAGCGGGGAAGCGGGGAAGCGGCAAAGTAACTGCTTCCAACTTCCCCGCCTTGTTACTTCCCAGCCTTCAGTAGCGCATAATTCTTCTTCCCCTTCTGCAGCAACACGTGGCCGCCGTCGAGAAGGTCCGCATCGGTCAGCCGGCGGTCGACGTCTCCGACCTTCTCTCCGTTCACCGCGAAGCCTTTGCCTTCGATCCCGCGCCGCGCCTCGCTCTTCGAGCGGGCAAGCCCCGCCGTGACGAGCGCGTCGACCAGCGGAAGGCCGCCGTCCAGCGCGCCGCGCGGCAGGTCCGCCGTCGGCACCTCGCCGGCCAGCACCTGGAAAACGCCGGCGTTGGCTTCGCGCAGGTCGGACCCCCCGAACAGGATGGCACTCGCCCGGGTCACCCGCTCCACTGTCGCCTCGCCGTGCACGCGCGTCGTGATGTCGCGTGCCAGCAGGCGCTGCGCCGGACGGCTCCCCGGATCGGCCCTCTGTTCCCCCATGACGGCCTTGATGCCGTCGAGCGGCAGGAAGGTGAAGAACTTGAGGAGGCGCTCGACGTCGCGGTCGTCGGCGTTGAGCCAGAACTGGAAGAACTTGTAGGGGCTGGTGCGCGCGGGATCGAGCCAGACATTCCCGTCCTCGCTCTTTCCGAACTTGCCGCCGCCCGCGGTCGTGAAGAGCGGCACCACGAGGCCGTGCGCCTCACCGCGTTCCCGGCGGCCGATCAGTTCGATCCCCGCGGTGATGTTCCCCCACTGGTCGCTGCCGCCCATCTGCAGTTCGCAGTGCGCCGTGCGGTACAGATGCCAGAAGTCGTAGGCCTGGACCAGCATGTAGCTGAATTCGGTGAAGGAAATCCCCGTCTCCAGGCGGCTCTTCACCGATTCCTTCTGGAGCATGTAGCCGAGCGTGAAGTGCTTGCCGGTGTCGCGCAGGAAATCCATCAGGCCGAGGGGCCGGAGCCAGTCGCCGTTGTTCATCACCCGCGCGGCTGCCGGTCCCTCGAACTCGAGGAAATGCTCGAGCTGGCGGCGCAGCCCGGCCACGTTGGCATCGATGGTTTCGACCGGAAGCACCGGGCGCTCCGCCCGCTTGCCGCTCGGGTCGCCGACCATGCCGGTGCCGCCGCCCACGAGCGCGATCGGGCGCCCTCCGGCGCGCTGCAGCCACGCGAGCGCCATTACCGGGAGCAGGCTGCCGACATGGAGCGAGTCCGCGGTCGGGTCGAAGCCCACGTACGCCGTGACCGGTCCCCTGGCGAGCCGGGCGTCCAGCCCGGGAGTAGCGTCGTGGATCAGGTCGCGGGAGCGGAGTGTGGCAAGGAGAGACGGCATGGGTGGGAAAGCTAAGGGCCCGAAGGGACCGCCGAAATGGGGCGTGGGCTTTTCCCCATCCCCGGGGTCCCGTTAACCTTCCCCCAATGCTGGCTTCCCTTCGCTCGACGCTGTCCCGCTGGTGGCACACGCCCCGCATCCGCCGGGGCTTTCTGCTTTCAGTCCTGGGAGTGGCGGCGTTCACATTCGTCACGGTCCTGACCATCTGGATGCGGGTCTGCGCCGGGACCCGCTGCCCGTCGATCGAGGGCCTCGGTTCCTACGACCCGGACCAGGCCTCGAAAGTGTACGCGGCCGACGGGCGGCTCATCACGGACCTGGGCAAGGAACGCCGGACGGTCGTGTCGCTGGACGAAATGTCCCCGGCCGTGATCGCCGCCTTCCTGACGACCGAGGACAAGCGGTTCTTCGAGCATCACGGCATCGACTGGGTCCGGTTTTTCGGGGCCCTCAAGGCCAATTTGCTGGCCGGGGCGGTCCGTGAGGGCTTCTCGACCATCACCATGCAGCTGGCCGGCAACCTCTTTCCCGAGGACATCAACCGGCAGGAGCGGTCGCTCAGCCGGAAGCTCCGTGAGGCGCACGTCGCGCTCGAGATCGAGCGCCGGTACCCCAAGCGGAAGATCCTCGAGCTGTATCTCAACCAGATCGACCTGGGCAACCGGGCGTTCGGGGTGGAGGCGGCGTCGCAGCGCTACTTCGGCAAGTCCGCCCGGGATCTGAACGTCGCCGAGGCGGCGACGCTCGCCGCGATGCCGAAGGCGCCGAGCAGATACAACCCCCGGCGCCACCCGCGGCGCGCGATCCAGCGGCGCAACCTGATCGTCGGGCTGCTGGCCGACCAGGGCTACCTCACGAATCAGGAGGCCGAACGCTGGCGTGCCTAC
The DNA here is from genome assembly GCA_963817575.1 of uncultured Gemmatimonadales bacterium. Taxonomy (GTDB): domain Bacteria; phylum Gemmatimonadota; class Gemmatimonadetes; order Gemmatimonadales; family GWC2-71-9; genus DASTCF01. The sequence goes on along the minus strand of CAWFOY010000007.1, from coordinate 334,241 downwards.
CCGCTCCTGCTGTCGAGTCGCGACGATTACAGCGGCGTGGCCGAGTACTTCGTCGAGTACGTGCGCCAGCAGCTCGATGCCCGCTTCGGCGGACGGCTCTATACCGACGGCCTCCGGATCTACACTACGGTCGACCTCGATGTGCAACAGGCGGCCGAACGGGCGCTCGACGCGCAGCTCGCCGCGATCGAGTCCGGCACCTACGGCACCTACCGGCACCTGACCTATTCCGCCTACCTGGAGCAGAAGGCCGAGTCCGAGGAGGACGTCGAACACACGACGACGCCATACCTGCAGGGTCTCGCGGTGTCGATCGACCCGCGCAACGGGCACATCCTGGCGATGGTCGGCGGCCGGGATTTCGAGGACAGCAAGTTCAACCGCGCGACGCAGGCCCTCCGGCAGCCGGGCTCGACCTTCAAGCCTTTCGTGTACACGGCCGCGCTGCAGGCCGGGATCCCGCTCTCCACCGTGATGGTGGATGAGCCGATCACCGTCGAAATGCCCGGCGGGCAGCCGCCCTGGGAGCCGAAGAACTACGACAACGAGTTCCAGGGACCGATGACGCTGCGGCAGGCGCTCTACAAGTCGGTCAACATCGTCGCCGTCAAGCTGGGTATGGAGGTCGGCGAGGAATCGGTGATCAGCACCGCCACCCGCTTCGGCATCGTCTCGGAACGGATCCCGGCGTATCCGTCCATTCACCTGGGCTCGGCGGTGGTGCGCCCCATCGAGCTCATCAGTGCCTACACCGCCTTCGCCAACGGCGGTGAACGCGTGTCGCCGATCGGGATCCTGCGGGTCGAGGACCGCGACGGCAACATCCTGTGGGAGCCCCGCGCCCGGCGGGAGCGGGTGATGGATCCGCCCCTTGCCTGGCTCATGAACGACCTCCTGCAGGACGTCGTGCGGCGCGGGACCGGCCATGCCGCCGGCGCCGGGCTCGGCTTTCCCGTCGGGGGCAAGACCGGCACCACGAACGACGGATTCGACGTCTGGTTCGTGGGGTTCACGTCAAACCTCGTCACGGGGATGTGGATCGGTCTCGACCGGCCCGAGAAGATCAAGGCGAACGCGCAGGGCGGCGTGCTCGTGGCGCCCGCGTGGCGGGAGATGATGGGCGACGTATACGAGCGGCGGCCGACGCCGCGCGGATGGAGCCGGCCCGATTCCCTGGTCAGCGCCGAGATTGACCAGACGACAGGCTTCCGGGCGACGCCCTACTGCCCGTCCACGGTCCGCGTCATGGAGTGGTTCCTCCCCGGCACCGAACCGAACGAGGCCTGCCCGGTGCACTCGCCATTCAGCGGAGCCGCCGTGCCGGGAATGGTCCGGCCCACTCCCGTACCCTGAGATGCCCCGCCGGCGCCTGACCGCCGCGTGGGTTGCGCCCATGGAGGGGCCGCCCATTCCGCGGGGGGCGGTGCTCGTCGGGGACGACGGGCGGATCGAGGCCATCGGACCAGACACCGCAGTCCCCGCTCCGCCAGGCATCCCCCAGTCCGACCATCTCGACTCGGTTCTCCTCCCCGGCCTCGTCAACACGCACACTCACCTCGAGCTGACCGGGTTCGAGGGCCTGGTGCCGGACGACGATTTCTCCGTCTGGATCCGCCGGCTGCGAAGCCTCAAGGAGGAGCGGAAGCCCACCGAGTTCCTGGAAGCCGCCCGCCGCGGGCTCGCGGCCTGCTACTCCGCCGGCGTGACCACCGTGGCCGACACCGGTGACTCCGGCGCCGTGATCGAGGCGCTTCATGAAGCCGGCGGCAGCGGGATCGCGTATCACGAGGTCTTCGGACCGCATCCCGATCAACTCCTCGAGAGCCTGACTGGCCTCCGACGCCGGGTGGACGAATTGCGCCGGTTCGCCTCCGGGCGCATCAGGCTCGGCGTTTCGCCGCACGCGCCCTACACGGTCAGCGCACCGTTGTATATGGCCGTGGCGCGGTGGGCCGAGCGGGAAGGCATGCCGATCGCCGTCCACCTGGCCGAGTCCCTCGCCGAGTCAGCGTTGCTCACGTCGGCCAGCGGCGCATTTGCGGAGGCGTGGACCGCGAGAGGGATTCCCCTTCCCCCGCTGCCCGGGCGGTCCCCGGTGGCATGGCTGGAGAGCCACGGCGTGCTGGGTCCGACCACGCTCGCGATTCACGCCGTTCAGGTGGATGCCGCGGACGTCGCCCGACTGGCACTCCACGGGGCCGCCGTGGCTCACTGCCCGCTCTCCAACCGCCGGCACGGCCACGGCGAGGCTCCGCTCCGGTCCTTCCTGAATGCCGGCATCCGGGTCGGCATCGGGACCGACTCGGTCGCCAGCGTGGGGAGCCTCGACCTCCTGGCGGAGGCGCGGGCCGCGAGCGCGCTCGCCGGGCTCGATGCCGAGCAGGCGCTCGCGCTGGTCACGCGGGAGGCCGCGCGGGCGCTGGGACTGGACGAAGAGCTTGGCGTGTTGCGCCGAGGAGCCTGGGCGGACATGGTGGCGATCGGAATTCCGACCGCCGCGACTCCGAATCTCGTGTATGAGGCGGTGGTCGGCTCGAAAGTGAGCGACGTCCAGGAGACCCTGGTGGGAGGGCGGACGGTTTACCGGCGGGACGCGGCTCCTTGATCCGACCGGGAGCGGCGGTTACGATTCGTGGCAACCGCCGTCCTCGAGTGACTCGTGGTGCGCTGCCTCGCCCTGAATGCGTCGTTTGAACCCCTGACCATGGTGCCCGTGCGCCGGGCCCTTCGGCTGGTCATCGAGGGGAAGGCGGAGATTGTCGAGGCGGAAGGCCAGGACCTCGTCCGAAGTGAACGGCTGGCCTTGCCCAGGCCCGCCATCATCCGGCTCGTCAGGTTCGTGCACGTTCCCCGCCGCTTCCGCCGCCACGTCACCAACACCTTCCTCTTCGCCCGCGATGATTACCGCTGCCAGTACTGTCATCGGACGCAGGCGGACCTGCGGCATCGCGAGTGCTTGACTCGGGATCACCTGGTGCCGATGTCGCGGGGCGGAGGAAACGAATGGACCAACGTGGTCACGGCGTGCAGCAGCTGCAACACCCGGAAAGGGAATCACCTGCCCGAAGAGTGCGGCATGACGCCGCTGCATCCGCCGCTGGAACCGCACTTCGTGCACCTGGCCTGGGCGGTCCGGCGCCTCACCAGCACGCAGGCGAAGTACATCAAGCTCTTCTACGGTGAATCGGCGCTGCGGGCGCTTCGGGGCCTCTAGCGCACCCTGAATTTCGGGCTCTTCCCCTCTATTCTCATCAGCGGTAACCCCGCCACCCGCAGCAGCAGCCGGCGCGCCGTGCGACCCACGGCGTCGCCGACCCCGGGATCCTCATCGGGCCCCGGCGCCGCCTCGCCGCGGAGGAACCGGTCCATCTCGTCGAGGTCCGCGTCGGACAACGTGGAGACCTGGAGGGTCACCGCGTAGTAGAACTCGCCCTTGTCCTCGGGCCGGATCGTGATGCGATAGGGCGTCGACAGCGCGTCGTCCAGCGACCCGAGATCGGGATAGCGGCGATGGCGCGTCCGTCCGAGCAGCACGGTCGTTACCGAATACTGATCCAGCAGCGGCTCCCGCCGAACTACGACGTCCCATTGCACCGTGCGGCTCAAGGCGTCGAACCACGATCCGCGCGAGCGCCAGAGCTCGAGGCGGTAGTGCAGCCGGAGCGGCAATCCGCTGCGGAGGGATGAGGTCCAGCGGTCGTCATCCAGGAGCCCGCGCACCCTCACGTCGGGGATCCGGCCGGTCTGCAGGCTCGCATCCGTCACGAGCGACACTTCCAGGCGGACCGCATCGCCGCCCTGAGCCCGGAGGGCATCCGGGAGCAGAAGTAGCGCCAGGACAATCGCGATCGCCGCGCTGCGAAGCATGCTAGAACCGTCGCTGCAGGCGCACGGAGAATTTGATCGGCTCGCCGTTCGTCACCGACTTGGCGAGGTATGCGGCGACGAACCCCACATCCACCCCGACGCCAAGATCGGCCTTCCACAGATCCAGCGAAGGCAGCCTGTTCGTCGGCACCCGCCCGGGCCCCTCACCGGTGAGCCACGCATTGCCGGTGTTGGCGAAGACGACCAGGTCGGCGCTCTCGATCCCGATGACCCGGTCGAGGTCGGGCCGCTCGCCCTCACGGAGCCGATAGCGCCATCCGAGCGAGAGCCGGGTGCGGAACTCGACCTGGGCGGCGACCATCCGGTCGCAGAGGCTCGTGTTGGAAGGGTCGGAATCGCCTTCGGCGGCACAGCGCACCGCGCGGAAGTCGTGGCCCGGCAGGATGTCGAAGCCGCCGACCGATTGGCGGCGCTGAACCGGCAGCGGATCGCCCCCGATCCAGCCTGCGCCGTACAGCCGGAGGCCGAGCCGGCTTTCGGGAGAAAGCCGGATGTTCCGTCGGGCATCGAGGCTGAGCAGCGAATACCCGTACGTGCCGTCCGTGGGGATGGTGCCACGCACACCGGCCGGCAGTTCAGTGGGCGCCACGTCGTCGCTCGAGCCGGTCTCGAGCCGGGCCCGCACATACCAGCCGCGGGACGGAAGCGAGCGGCTGTCCCGGGTGTCGAGCGTGACATCGATCCCGCCCGTCACGAAGTGGCCGTCGTCGATCAGGGGATTGCTGCGCCAGGAGCTGGTATTCCGGAAGAGCGACCAGGGGTCATTCGCACGGACCGTTCGCTCGCGGTCGCGCCGGAGGGAAAGCTGGACCTTGAACTGGCGGGCGGGTTCGACGAACAGGTAGCCGCCGAATCCCTGGTTGTCGTAATAGTCGCGGTAATCGCGCTGGAGCAGCATGGAGGACCAGCCCGATTCCGCCAGGGAGAGGTTCTGTTCCTCGAAGGGCGTGACGACGCTGTATGCCTCGATGCCGGCGCCGAAGCCGATCTCCCCGAGATTCTGCCAGTCGAGCCGCGCCCGATAACCGAAATCGCTCCGGATGCCGGCCTGATCCGTCGTCGTCCGGACGATGCCGGTGAGGTCGAGTCGCAAACGATCGCTCGGACCCGGTCGCCAGGCGAACTCCGGTCCGAGCGAGAGCGGAAACCCCTCGACGCGGTTGTAGGTTCCGCCGGTCGAGGCGTGCAGGGTGGCGCGGACCTCGCCGAGGTTGAAACTCGCCTCTGCCGTGCCGAGATCCGTAAGCTGGTGAGGTTCGCGTACAGCGAGCAGCCCGTCGCGGTCCCGGTACACCGGTGCGATATCCCAGTATTCCCGGGCAGCCCCCTCGTGGGTGCCACCCTCCTGGATCACCAGTCGCCCGCCGACGACGAGGACGTCACCCGTGATACGGCCGCCGGGGAGAAGGACGGCGTTGCCGTTGATCACCGTGACGGCGCCGTCGATCGTACCCGCCACTCTGAGGATGCCCCGGAAAACGGTCACGTGGCCCGTCACCGTGTTCCCCGCCGGTATCTCCGCCTGACCGATGAGCCTGACGGCCGTCGAGTCGTTCCAGGCCCGGAGCACCTCATCGATCACACCTCGCGGAAGGCCTCCGCCCGGGGTGGAGTCCGCGAATGGCGCGTCGGGATCGATGACGATGACGCTGTCCTGCGCGCGGAGGGGCACCGCCGCGAGGAGCAGCAGCATCGCACAGGCGCCCGCGTGGAATCTGCTGCTGTGTTCAATTGGCATCGGGCACGATCCCTCGCTGCGCTCGGGATGACGGTCCTTGGCTGTTCCGGGGTCGAGGCGCTTCAATTCGGCTGATTCCGTCGGTCCGTCGGTCCCGCTTATCCGCCCAACCCCAGTCGCTTCATCCTGCGATACAGGTTCGCCCGGTCGGTCTGCAGCATCCGCGCCGCTTCGGCCACATTGCCCGCCGCCCGCGCCAGCGCGCCGGCGATGAGGGCACGCTCGTGCGCATCGAGGGCGTCGGCGAGGGCCATCTCCGGGGCGGGAGAGGCCGCGGCGGCCGGCGGCTGCGTCCGTCCGGCGCTCGGAAGGACACGCGAGACGTCTTCGGCCCCGGCCTGATTGCCGCCGAGGATGGACAATCGTTCCACCACATTCGCCAGTTCCCGGATGTTGCCGGGCCAGGTGTACCCCGCGAGCGCGGCGATGGCTTCCGCGGTGAAGCCGAGTGGGGCACGCGGCCGGACCCGGGCGGCGAAATGGGCGGCCAGCGTTGGGAGGTCCGCGAGCCGCTCCCGGAGGGGCGGCAGGTGGATGGGGAAGACATTCAGTCGAAAATAGAGATCCTCGCGGAATTGTCCCTGGGCCACCGCCTGGTCGAGCCGGCGGTTCGTCGCCGCGATCACCCGCACATCCACCCGGATGGCTCGCTCGGCGCCGACGTGCTGAACCTCCCCCGACTCGAGAACGCGGAGCAGCTTGGCCTGGGCCTCGAGGTGGAGGTCGCCGACCTCGTCCAGGAAGAGGGTACCGTGGTCCGCAAGCTCGAACCGACCGATCCGCCGGTCGTGGGCGCCCGTGAATGCGCCGCGCTCGTGGCCGAACATCTCCGATTCCACGAGTTCCCGTGGTATCGCCGCCGAATTGACCGGAACGAACGGGCGCTGCGCGCGGCGGCTGGCGCGATGGATTGCCGCCGCTACCAGTTCCTTGCCGGTGCCGGATTCGCCGGTGATGAGCACCCGGGTCTCGGTCGGAGCCACCTGGGCGATGAGCTCCCGCACCGCGCGCAGGCCCGGGGAGTCTCCGACCATCTCATCCCGGCGCACCAGTGCCGCGTGGAGCGCGCGATTCTCGGCGCGAGCCCGTGAGAGTTCCAGGGCCGCCTGCAGGGTGACCAGCACCGATTCCGGGGTGAGGGGCTTTTCGAGGAACTGGAAGGCGCCGAGCCGGGCTGCGCGCATCGCGTCCGCGAGCTGCGCCTTGCCGCTCATCATGATGACCGGGGCCCCGAGCCCGCGCTCGCGAAGGGTTTCGAGCGTGGCGATGCCGTCGGGGCCCGGCGGCATCATCAGGTCGAGGAACAGGGCATCGGGCTCGCGGCGCTCCACGGCCAGCAGCGCCGCATTTCCGTTGGCGGCCTCCTCAACCTCATAACCTTCCGCCCGGAGCAGGGCGCCGAGCATGCGGCGAATGTTGGCTTCGTCGTCGACGAGGAGGATGGAGGGCATTGGGCTGGAAGATAAGGTCAGCGGCACGAAACGTGCACGCGCATTGGTCGAATCGGCCTGTCGGAATCTGAATGCCGACTCACCGCAACCCCTTGGCGGATCACAACGTAGCCCCAGGAGTAACGATGAGCCGTACTGTCATTCGGCGCCTTTTGCTGGTCGGACTCGCCTTCGCCGCCCCGATTGCATGCAGCGACGATGGCGGAATGACCCCCTCCGATCCAACAGATCCTGGTGCGCTCGGGCTGGCGGTCGGTGTGCGGATCGACACCACGGCCCTGCAGGAGTCCGGCGAGTTCACTCTCGAGCTCATCCCGAGCACGCCAAGTGGAACCTCCCTCGTGGGTGAGGAATGGACCACGACCATTACGCTTTCGGGCGGCTACACGGCCACACTGCTGTCGCAGACCCTCGACATTCCGGATACGCGGCCCTTCGCGGCGGCGATCAGCCTCGATGCCTCGTCATCCATGCAGAGCAGTGATCCGGCGTTCGAGCGGCAGGACGCCGCGCAATTGTTCGCCGAGACGATCCTCGCTGATAACCCCGCCAGCCGTCTGTCACTCTTCGAGTTCGCCGCGATCGAATCGTCGGTGACTCCGGGCTGGACGAGGGTTCGGGTGCTCCAGGAGTGGACTTCATCGATTTCCACGTTCGAGGCCGCCCTGGCCACGATGGAGACGCCGACCGGCGGGTTTACGCCGCTCTACTCGACGAACGCGGCGATCGTCCGCTGGATGGATACCACGACCAGCGCCGCCGGCGAGCGCCGGGCGCTGCTCCTCCTGACGGATGGTCTCGCGACCGACACCGTCAAGCGTGATTCCCTGTTCGATGCCGCGGCGCTTTCGGGCACCCGCATCTACACGGTCGGTGTCGGCCCGGGGTCGGATCGGAGCGGAAATACCGACCCGGTGGCCGTGCACGAGTTGCAGCTCATCGCCAACACCACCGGTGGGCTCTACGCCGGCGCCGCCACGCCCGATCGGCTGAGCGGCATCTTCAAGGCCTTCGCCACGACCATTACCGAGAGTACCATCCTCGCGAAGTTCGTCATTTCGCCCATCCCACCACCCGGTACCGTCATCACGGGGACGGTGCAGATGGAGAACAGCCGGGGAATTGCCCTCGCGCCGTTCTCGTTCGTGATGCCGTAGGCGAACGGTGGCACGACGGCACGACGGCACGACGGAACGTGGCTCCGGCTACCTGCCGTCGTTCCGTCGTTCCGTCCTTCCGTCTATTTCTCTTCGGATCGCCTGACCCGCCATCCTCACCACGAACGTCGCTCCCCCGCCCGGGGTGTCCCGCACTTCCACAGTCCCGCGATGGGCCACGACGGTCTGCTTCACCAGCGCGAGCCCCAGTCCGGTGCCTTCGACCTTGGTGGTGTAGTACGGCTCGAAGACGTGCGGCAGGTCTTCTGCAGGGATTCCTGGCCCGTGGTCGGCGACAACCACCACGACTCCGCCCGCGCCCGGCGCAACCCTCACGTCAATTCGGCCGGATCCGTGCATCGCCTCGCCTGCATTCCGGAGCAGGTTGCTGAACGCGCGGCGCAGCGGATCGTAGTAGCCGAGAATCCTCGGCGTCTCCGGGTGAACCTGCACCACGGCCTGGATGGAGGCCGGCAGCGAGATCCGCACCAGCTCCCGCAGCAATTCCGCGAGGTCCACCTCGGCGGCCGGACCCTCCGGAAGCCGGCCCAGCTCTGCAAACTCCCTCGCCAATCGCTGCAGGCGGTCCGATTCCGCCGCCAGCACCTCGATCGCTTCCTTCTGGTCCGGCCGCGCCTGGCGCTCCAGGGATTTCACGGCGAACCCGATCGGCGTGAGCGGGTTCTTCATTTCGTGCGCAACGCGGCGCGCCACCTCACCAAAGGCACGCAGGCGTTCGGTCTCGAGCTCGAGCGACCGCCCCATCTCCAGCTCGCCGGCCATCTCGCGCAGGGCGGTCCGGAGCGCGGCGAATTCGGGCGCGCCCCGGCTGGGCGACCCTTCCGGGATCTGTTCGTGGCGGGTGATGTGGCCGGTCCAGCCGATCAGCTCGTCGATCGGGCGGCTCAGTTGCCGCGACAGATGGCCACCGAGCCGCACGGCGGCATAGAGATACAGGGCGCCGAGCAAGAGCAGCAGCGCGGCGAGGCCGGCGGAGTAGTAGCGGCTGTAGGCCTCCGCCGCCTGGGTCCGCCCGAGGGCGCGGTTCAACTCTTCCGTGTGCTCGGCGAGCGCGCGCCGCTCCGCGGGCCGGAGCCGGACCGTATCGACGGTCTCGATCAGCGTGCGGCCCGAGGTCGCGACGTTTTCGAGCGCGGCGCGCGCGGCAACGGCGGGATTGTTGGTCCGGAGGGTCAGGGCCCAGCCGAGGATCACGACGGCGGTGGGGACGGCGCCCAGCGCGATGAGAACGAGCAGGATGCGCTGGCGGAAGGTGAGCGACAGGCCGGGTGCCCCCGGCCTCAATGGCCGATCCGGAAAACGCCCCAGGTGCTGCCGGTCTGGGCCAGCACGTAAAGCGCGCCGTCAGGGCCGATCCGGATGTCCGTGAGCGGCGCGTAAATCTTGGCAAAGGCGTAGACCGCGTTGCCGTTGGCCAGATCCAGGCGATTCACAAAGCCGTTCACGTAGTCCCCGAAGTAGTAACTGCCGCGGTACGCGGCCGGGAAGAGCGTCGCCGTCGAGGGGTAGAACGCGGCCCCGACGATGGAGTACCCGATCACGAGCGATGGATTGTCCGAATGCCCGTAATAGTATAACGGCGAAATGTACCCGGGGGCGCTGCTCGGTCCCTCGTACGTCCGCCAGCCGTAGTTCCCGCCCCGCTGCCCCTCGTTGATCTCCTCCCAGGTCTCGGCTCCCACGTCATTGATGAACATCCGCGAGCCGCCCGGCTGGAACGCGAAGGTGAAGGGATTCCGGAGGCCGCGGGCCCAGATGGCCCGGTAGATCCCGGTCGTGGAGCCGTAGAACGGATTATCGGACGGAATCGTGCCGTCAGGGTTGAATCGCAGGATCTTGCCGAATGCGCTGGTCAGGCTCTGCGGGGCATCCGTGACCGCATTGTCGCCGGTGGCAACGTACAGCTTGCCATCGGGCCCGAATTGCAGCGCGCCGCCATTGTGATTGGTGGCCGACAGCGCCGGCAGGTCCGCGATGATCGTCGCCGAACCGGACGCGACGTCCCCGTTCGCCGTATATCTCGCGATCCGGTTGTGAGTCCCGCCCGACGTCGTGGTGTAGTAGACGTACACCCAGTGATTCGACGCGAATTGAGGATGGAAGGTGACGCCGAGGAGCCCCCGCTCGCCCTCCGCCGTGGTCGGCACGGTCACGAACGGCGTGGTCAGGAGCACTCCGTTCTTCACGACACGGAGCTTGCCGGTCTGCTCCGCGATGAACAGCCTCCCATCGGGCGACCAGGCCATCGTCGTGCCCAGCCCCGAGAGTCCGGACACATAGGTCGTCTTCGTGAACCCCGTCGGCAGCGCTTCGCCATTGAAAGTGACCCGGGCCGAAGACCAGCCGGAGACGTTTCCGGCCGCGTCGCGCGCCCGCGCCCGGATGACGTGAACGCCGTCGGTGTACGGCGAGGTCGAGGACAGGCTGGCCTGCCAGGGGGCCGACATGTCCTCACTCAGCGTGACACCATCCACCTGGAAGGTAACGGCCGTGACGCCCACGTTGTCGGAAGCGCTGGCCGAGATGGCGACGGCTCCGGAAAGCCCGGTCGTGCCGTCGGTTGGAGTGCTGAGATGGATGGTCGGGGGCTGGACGTCGCCCCCGCCGGAGGATACGACGGTGACTGCCAACACCGGCGATGTCGCGACGGCCCCCTCGTTGTCGGTCGCCTTCGCCGTCAGGTTGTGGCTGCCCGTGGTCGTGGGGGTCCAGCCGATGGACCAGGGACTGGAATGATCGGTGCCGATCGAAGTGGCGCCGTCATAGAAATCGACCCTCGCCACGGTCCCATCCACATCCGCGGCGTTCGCCGTCAGCGGTGGCGGCCACTCCCTGCACCAGTGAAGCCCCCGACTCCGGAGAGGTGATGCTCACCGTGGGAGGGAAGTTCGCGAGGGTCGTGTCGTCGTACGTCGCGACCAGCGCGAGGTCCGCCGCCGGAGTCACGAGGGTGTGCTTGGACGGCTTCGCGTTCGACCAGGACTTGAACTTGTAGGCCTTGGCGCCAGACAGCTGGGGAGACGGCGCCCCAAGATCCCGCTCCATCCCGACCGTGCTGGGGATGCTGAACGGCGCCGCCCGCGGCAGGCCATCGACCGTCACCTCGAGTCCTGACGGCGCCGTGGCGAACGAAAGCGTCACCGTGCGGGGCGGCAGGTCGACCCAGGTCGTGTCCGCCAGTCCCTGGGAATCCCGCGCCTCGAGAAACAGGCGCAGGAAGATGTTGGTGTCGGTATGGCCGCGCGTCGGGATCACAAAGCTCCCGGAGGCCATGCCCTCCGTCCGGGGCTCGAACGGATGAATGTGCGTGTCGTGGTGCAGCTCGACCCACCACGCCAGCCGAGTGGCCGGCAGCATCCCGTCCTCGGCGTCAGACGCGGCGCCCGAGTACGAGACTTGTTGTCCGCCACTGAAGCTGGTTCCGGCTGTCGGCGTCGTAATCACCGCCGTCGGGGCGGTATTACCTGAGTTGAACGCGTCGCCTTCGGCACAGGCAGAGGCCAACAGCAGCAATGCGACCGCGCGGAAGCGCCGGCCGCCGAGGAATCGAAAGTCCACGATCAACTACCCCGCAATCATATTGCCTGTCCGCCGGTTCGCCTCACCCCACGGCTGTCCACCCCACCCAGCGGCAAGCTCCGTAGCCGTTGTCCCGTCGCTGCATACACTGCGTTGGCCACCGCCGGCGCCACAGGCGGCAACCCGACCTCCCCGATTCCACCCGGATCGCCTGTCCCCGGCAGAATGTGCACTTCCACCCTTGGGGCCTCTGCGAATCCGAGTATCGGATAGTCGTGGAAATTAGACTCTCGCACCTGCCCGTCGGCCACCGTTATCCGCTCACCGAGCGTCGCGCTCAGCCCCATCGTCACCGCCCCCTCCATCTGGGCCCGGATCCCGTCTGGGTGCACCGCCACGCCGCAATCCACCGCGCACACCATGCTATTCGCGCGGATCCGCCCGTCTGTGTCGACGCTCACCTCCGCCACCAGTGCCGCAATGCTCCCGACCATCGCGTGCAGGGCCACGCCTCGACCATATCCCGGGGGCAGGGGCTTTCCCCATCCTGCTGCCGCGGCCACCGCCCGGAGCACCGCCGCCTCCCGCGGTGCCGCGGTCAGGAGTCCAAGACGGTAGTCGACTGGGTCCGCTGCCGCCAGTGCTGCCAACTCGTCGATGAAGCTCTCCACGGCGAACGCGTTCTGTGAATGGTCCACGGCGCGCCAGATTCCGGTCGGCACGCCGACTTCCATTCTGGATTCGGCGACCAGCACCGAAGGGATTGAATAGGGAAGCTCACGGGCGCCCTCCGCCGATGCGCCGGCGACGTGATGGCTCCAGCCGACAACCTGCCCACGCGCATCCAGCCCGCCTTCGAGCCGATGGACGGTGGCGGGCCGGTAGAAATCGTGGCGAAAGTCGTCCTCCCGGGTCCAGATGACCTGGACGGGCACCCCCGGAAGAGCCGCTGCGACCTCGGCTGCTTCCTGCACGAAATCCGGTTGGGCCCGGCGGCCGAATCCGCCTCCGAGCCGGGGCGTCAGCACGGTCACCAGATCAGGTGCCACGCCGGCACCTCGCACCGCGGCCTCGCGTGCGCCGGTCTGATCCTGCGTCGGCGCCCATACCGTACAGCGACCGTCCTCTACCAGGGCCGTACAGGTCATCGGTTCCATCGTCGCGTGCGCGAGGAACGGCGCCTCGTAAGTCGCCTGGTGCCTCCGCGCGGCACCCGCGAGTGCCTCGGACACGTTCCCGTCGCGTCGTACTGCGGTACCGGACAGCGCGTCGGCCCTCGCGAACTGTTCCCGGATCGCAACCGAATCTGCGTTCGATGCCTTCGACTCGTCCCAGGTAATTCGCACCAATTCACCAGCCCGGCGCGCGGTCCAGAAGTCGCGGGCCACCACCGCGACACCAGTCGCCACCTGTCGCACGAGCACCACGCCCGGCATCCGCTGGGCGGCGTCAGCTTCAACGGTTGCGACGCGAGCGCCAAGTCGTGGTGGCCGGAGGACTACCGCACTCACCTGACCTGCGCGGCGCACGTCCGAGGCGAAGACCGGCTGGCCCGTGACGACCTCCGCGAACTCTGGCCGGGAGGGGTCCGTGCCGATCAGTCGGAATTCCCTCGGGTCCTTCAATCGAACCCGCCGGGGGAGGGCCAGCCGGCCGGCCTCCTCCGCCAGATCGCCGAAGGTCAGGCGCCGTCCGCTCCCATCGTGGATGACCACGCTCCGCTCGGCTCGGCATTCCGCTGCCGTCACCCCCCACCTGGCCGCGGCGGCCGAGACCAGCATCATCCTGGCGGCGGCGCCCGCCTCCCGGAGCGGACGCCAGAAGTTCCGGACGCTGGCGCTGCCCGTGGTCCGCTGCCGCCCCCATCCCGGCTGTTCATAGGCTGGATGTGCCGGCGCCTGCTCGACCCGCACGGTGGACCAGTCCGCGTCCATTTCCTCCGCGAGAATGAGCGGAAGGGACGTGACGACGCCCTGACCCATCTCCGACTGCCCGAGCAGCAGGATCACAGTACCGTCGCGCCCAACCCTGATCCACGCGTTGGGGGCAAATGGTGCATCGCTGGACGGGGCCTCGTGCCGTTCTCCGCGCACGCAGAACCCGAGGGACAGGCCGGCGCCCGCCACGACGCCTGCCTGGAGCAGATGGCGCCTGGAAATGAGCGGACTGGATCTCCCGTTCACACCGGATCCTCGAAGTCTCGCGCGTCAGGCCCGCCGATCCATCGGCTCGCAGCGACCCCCGCTCCGAGTCCGATGAACGCGGCCAGCCACTCGCTCCAATGGACCGGGGCGAATCCGGCCTTGGCGGGGATAACGGCGAGAAGAAGGATGGGCATGGCAGCCATCAGGGCCCACCCGCTGCGCTGCGCCCGGACACCCCAGAGCCCGAGCGGGAACAGCAGTCCGGCGACCCAGAGTGCCGTCAGGAATCGGACTTCCGGGCCGAAGGCGTATGGCCAGGGCAGGACCAGACTCCAGCCCCAGCTCGGTGAGAATGGAAGGGCCCAGGACCGGGTTCTTGCACCGCGATCTGTGCTGATCTGGAACTCCGGGCCGCGAAGGCGGCCCGTCGCCGTCACCGTGTCTCCCGCCCCGGAGGCGAGGACTCCGGGCAGGCGGACCCCGGGATTGCGCAAACCCAACTTCGCGCTCCACATTCTCACCCTCCACACGAGGTCAGTTCCGTCCTGTCCGAGCAGGACGACCTCCCGGCGGTCGGCGTCGAAGATCGAGGCGATCGGCGCCAGACCGTTCGTAGCGGTACCAAGGACGGCGGTGGTGGTGAGTTCCGTCGTTGTCGTGAGCGCGACTTCGAGTTGCCGCTGGTCGATCGCGCGCCCAGGCGGGAGCGGAACGCCGGCGGCCGTCACGGAGAGGACTCGACCCGGGAAGCGGTCGAGATGGCCGAGGTCGGGTGCCCATTGGCCCCACCACGGCACACCGGTTGGCAGGGACGGTCGAAGGGCGAAGCTCGTCCCTGAGTAGACGAGGATGAGGAGCGCGGACCAGCCGAGAGCAAGCCGCCGGCGGGTGCGCGGGGTTGGGCGGAGCAGCCCCGGTCCGCTGGCCGCGAGCCAGGCGCCGAGGCCCGTACCGAGGGAATTGGTGATGAGGTCGCCCAGGCTGGCGTCGCGGCCTGCAATGACCTTCATCTGTAGCAGCTCGATCCCGAGGGACAATGCGGCCCCGAGGGCGAGGGCCCGACGCCAGGAGAATCCGGCGAGCCGGAGGCCGAGGCCGAGGGGCACGAATAGGAGCATGTTCAGGAAAACGTCTACTGTCCCCAGCTCCCCGCAGACGAGGCAGGTGATCGGGGTCGCGGCGGAGCGGGCCGCCTCTTCGGGGTGGGGAATCAGCGTCATGGCCCCAATGAAGGCCAATGCGCATGTAACGAGTGTGGTACCGATGTGACGTTGGCGGCGGGTCATGGGGTCTTTTCTGTCGTGGGATGGACGCAACGCCCATGGGAAGATGGCCCGGCTCGCCAGATCGGCCAAGTGACGGTATCACAACCTGTTGTGGAGCGGCCACAACACTCGATACCGCCCAGGACGCAATCCGGAGAGACCAAATGGCTAACTCCCGATGTGGCAAGATGTTGCAAACCGCGAATCCGTCTCGCATTTTGGCCCGGTCCGTGCAACTACGGTGCGTGGGCTCACACATCCGTTTGGCGAGGGATCCTCGATGAATGCACCGAAGATCCTCGTCCGCGAGGATGAAGAGGCCAAAAAGAGAAGGCTGATGCCGACCCCGGACTTGGGGTGGTATCTCCTCGGGGCAGTCGGGCTGGTCTTTGCAGTCGTGGGCGGGCTCGACATCGCGTTGGTGTGGTACCCGGCGAATTTCGGCAATCCCGAATTCGAGTTCGGGTCGGTGGCGGCAAGCTTCAATAATCTGCCCCTGGTCTCACTGGGGCTGACAATGTGGGTGGCGGGCGGCGTGGCGCGGGGGCAGAAATGGGTGGTGCGGGTCGGGGCCACGAGCTTGATCATCCTGGCGTTGCTGATCGTGGTCGCCGCGGTGCTGTTCCTGACGAACGTGCCGATGGCGATGAAGGCGCAGCTGGAACCGATCCTGAAGACCGGGATCAAGAAGGCGATCAGCAAGACGCTGATTCAGTCAGCTGCGTATCCGGTGGTGTTGTTGTACGTGGCCGTCAAGGCGTGGCGGCATTCACTAGCTTCCACAACGGAAGCCCCCTGAACAGGCGAGGGTAGACTATGAAGAATCTCACCAAAGTCCTGGCGGTCGCTACGGCGATCAGCTTGGCGGCTGCGGCGGAGGCACGGGCTGACTTCAGCTTCGTGAGCGTCTGCGGCGGTAACAGCTTCGCGACGTGTGCGTCCGTGACGCTCGCGACCGACGCGAGCGGCACGTTCACCACGCTCGACGTGACGAACCTGGCGGGTGAGGGCGACGTCTACAAGACCGTCGGCCTCATCAACATCCCCGCGGACGTCACGGTGACGATCACCGCGGCCCCGGCCGGGTACACGCCGTTCGCCGAGGATCCCGACATCAACATCGTCGGGTACAATGACTTCGGCTCGGGTGCTGCTCCCCCGCCGACCGACAACGGTCTCGAGGACGGCGAATCCGGCCAGTGGGTCTTCACGTTCAGCCGCGCGCTGACCCAGCAGGAAATCGATGCGCTCGGCGTCGGCATCCACGCCATCAGCGGGCCGAACGGTTGCTCCACACAGTTCGGCATCCTGGCTGGCGGCGCCGTGAACAACGTCGATCCGGCCGAGTACGAGCGTTGCGGCAGTGAGACCACGGTTCCGGAGCCGATCACGATGACGCTCCTGGCCACCGGCCTTGCCGGCATGGGCGGTGCAGGGTTCGTTCGCCGCCGGAACAAGAAGACCGTCGCCTGATCTCCACGCCGACACGGTCACCGAAAAGCCCCGGGCAAGTTGCCCGGGGTTTTTCTTCACCATAAGCTCGTATGGACGCCGCGTTCTATACTGTGGCCGATTCGAAGTACTTTCTCGGCCTCACCGGGCTGGTCAACTCGCTCAGACTCACCGGGCACTCACAACCTATCTTCGTCCTGGACGCCGGGCTCACCACAGCCCAGCGCACCGCGCTCGCCGGCCAGTGCGAGTTCGTGCCTGCCCCGCCGGTGGCGGTCCCCAGGCCCGCGCTCTGGAAGGCGGCCGGGCCTCGAGCGCGGCCTGCCGAAGTTGTCCTCATGATCGACAGTGACGTTGTGGTCACCGGGTCACTGGAGCCGCTCATTGAGGCTGCCCGAATCGGGGGTATCTGCGCCTATCCGGATCCGGACAACGGGCGCTGGTTCGGGGAATGGTCCAGCCTCTACGACTTGCCGCCGCTGCGGCGGCAGCCATACGTGAACAGCGGCGTGGTGGTCGCTTCGACAAGGGCCTGGCCGCGTTTCGTTGAGCGATGGTGGGAGCTTTGCTGCAGGATCCGGACACATCCAGCGATCTACCAGGGAGGCCGGGATGCTCCGACCTCCCAGCCGGACCAGGATGCCTTCAATGCGCTGATGATGTCGGAGTTTCCGGCTGGCGTGCTGCAGTCACTTCCGGCCCATGAGGCGCCCATCTCGGACGATGCGAATCGACTCGAGGTCGAGGTGATCGACGAGCGATCGTTTTCGTGTGCCCGCCGCGGCTTGCCCGTGCGGCTCCTGCACTATGCCTGCCGGCCGAAGCCGTGGGCCCCGGAGGCGCGCGCACACACCCAGCATCACGCCTATGCGCGGCTCCTGGTGCGGGCCACGACCTGGCCCGACGCGCCTGTGCGCCTTCCAAGGAGTGAGATTCCGTATTGGATGCGACCGGATCCGGTCAGCCGGACCCGCGCCTTCCTGAGGCGTGTTGCCGGACGAAGCTATCGGTCGCTGCAGCGCAGGCTCACGCCTCGGGCAGGGGTAGCCTGAGGCGCATGGTGTAGAGGTCCTGCTTCTCGATCTCCGCGGCTCGAGCCACCATTCCCTGGACGTCGTCTGTGGCCCTGAGGAACCGCCCCGTGAGGGCGTCACCGCGGCCCTCGGCCAGGAAGAGGACGAGCTTCACGGCAGGCGCCGGAAGGTCCTCGCGGCCCGCGTCCAGCACCTCCCCGACCCACGGGATCCGCTCGCGCCCGAGTTCCGAGTCGGCCAGATACTCGGTCATCGCCGTTCGAACCATTCCTGGATGCACGGAAAAGGCCGTCACACCGTGCGGCCGGCCCTCCAAGGCAAGGATCTCGGTCAACCGGATGAGGGCCGCCTTGCTGATCACGTAGGCCGAATGGCTGGCCACCGGACGCAATCCGGCGCTGCTCACCACGTTGATGACGCGGCCCCGCTTGCGGGCGAGCATTCGGGTGACGATGGCCCGGGTGCAAAGAAACGACCCTCGGACATTGGTCTCGAGGGCCTTCCACCACTCGTCCGGATCTACCTCCCAGATCGTGCCGAGTGGCGTGAGAACGCCTGCGTTATTGACGAGGAGGTCAACCGGTCCGAGCTCGCGCTCCACCAGCTCGGCCAGGCGCTCAGTGGCTGGCCGGTCGGCAATATCCATCGGTACGGCGAGCGCCCGGCCGCCTGCGTCGGTGATCGCGGCGACGGTCGCCTTCAGCTGCTCCGCCGAGCGTGCCACCACGGCGACGGATGCTCCCGCGCCGGCCAGCCCCTCGGCAAACGCCCGGCCCAGGCCGCGTCCCCCTCCGGTGACGATGGCGACCTGTCCGGTCAACATGCCTTCAGCCGGTGCCCGGGGCGCCGCCGTTGGGTTCCCAGACCCGCCATGGCATCCGGCCGGACGCCCAGAATTCGTCGTAACGGGCGCGGTCCTTTGCGGTGTCCATCGGCATCCAGAACCCGTCGTAGGGATACGCCAGGAGCTTTCCGTCGGCGATCAGCCGCTGGAACGGCTCCTCGACCAGGTCCTCGCCTTCCCGGATATAATCGAAGATCGCCTGCCGGAAGATGAAATACCCGCCGTTCACCCGGATGCCCGAGTGCGCGATGTCGTGCATCCCCTTCACCCGCCCGTTACCGTCGGTCTCGACGAAGTGGTAGCTCAGGTTCGGCGCCACCGACACGAAGCAGGCGACCGCATCGCTCCGGCGGAACGCCTCAACCTGGGCCGGGAGTGGGAGGTCGCTGAGGCCGTCGGCGTAATTCGCGAGAAACATTTCCTCGCCTGCCAATTGCTTCCGCACCGCGCGGAGCCGCTGGCCGATGCTCGTGGAGAGCCCGGTCTCGATGAGCGCCACCTGCCAGTCGTCCATGTCGCTCGAGAGCAGCTTGCGCTGCTTGCCGCCCCGCGTGACGATCAGGTCGTTCGACACCGCCTCTTCGTAATTGAGGAAGAAGTGCTTGATGAGGTCCGCCCGATAGCCGAGGCAGAGGATGAAGTCCTTGTGCCCGAAGTGGGCGTAGTACTTCATGAGGTGCCAGATGATCGGCCGGTACCCGATGGGCACCAGCGGCTTCGGCATATTCTCCGGCTGTTCACGGAGGCGCATTCCGAGCCCCCCACAGAAGAGCACCGTCTTCATCCGGCCGTCCCTCCCATCGCCGCCGGCTCGCGCCAGCGCAGGTCGTCATCGAGCCGCCCGTCCTGCTGCAACTCACGGATCCGCTTGATTCGCGTGTACCGCTGTCCGAAGAACTCGTCCGCCGTGAGCCCAAATCGCCGGTAGGCCTCGACGAGCTCGGCGATTCCCTGGGCGACGGTCCGGGTGGGCGCCGCGTCCGGCAGCATCCGCGCGAGCTTCCCGCCATCCACCCGATAACTCCGGGGATCCGCCCCGGCCCCGGCCCCCAGCACGGCGTCCACTCCCGGCACGGCCTCCTGCACCATCTGCACGAGTGTCCGGACCTGGTAGTTCTCGTTCGAGGCGCAGACGTTGAAGGCCTCGTTGTGGACCTGTTCGCGCGGCGCCTCGAGCACCTTGAGGAACGCCACGGCCATGTCCTCCACGTGGAGCAGCGGCCGCCACGGTGAGCCGTCGCTCTGCAGGACGATCCGGCCCGTCGTGATCGCGTATCCGACGAGGTTGTTGACCACCACGTCGGCCCGCAGGCGAGGACTCACGCCGTAGGCCGTGGCGTTTCTCAGGAATGTGGGGCTGAACCCGCCGGACGCCAGCGGGGCGATCGCCTGCTCGGCGCGCACCTTCGACTCGCCATACGCCGTGATGGGGTGGAACGGCGACGATTCAGTCACCATCTCCTCTCCGGCGACGCCGTAGAGGCTGCAGGAGCTGGCGAAGAGGAATCGCCCCACGCCCGCTTCCCGCGCACGCTCTGCCAGGCGCACAGTCGCGTGGAGATTCACATCGTACGTGACGCCCGGATTCATCGCGCCGAGCGGGTCGTTGCAGAGGGCGGCGAGGTGGATCACGGCGTCGAATCCGTCCAGATGGCGCGTTTCGACATCCCGCAGGTCCATCCGAAGCGCCGGAATCTCCGGCGCGTCCGCGCCAAACGTGCAGCCCTCGAAGAGGAAGCTGTCGAGCCCCGTGACATCGTGGCCCGCGCCTGACAGTATCCGGGACATCACCGAGCCGGCGTATCCATTGTGGCCGGTGAGCAGTACGCGCATGCCTTGGGGCTCCGTTTCAGAGTGTGCCGAGCGGAAACCGGTCACGTCCATCGAATACCGGGCGCAAGAGCCGTGCGCGACCTGTTCCGCCCCGATTCCCAGATGTTGTTGTCAGGGTTATACATACGCAGGGCGGCCCGCGCTCTGCAACTGCCGGCCCGTCGGAATACGTTCCGGCTGTGGCGGATGTACCACAACCCGGAGACAGAACGTGCCAACCGATCGGTTCGACGTGGCCGTCGTCGGCGGTGGACTGGTCGGCCTCGCCTCGGCGCTCGCGCTCTCCGAGTCCGGGCGCCGTGTGGCCCTGATCGAGGCCGAACCGCGCGTCGCCGCACACCAGAGCGGGCGCAATAGCGGGGTCATCCACGCCGGCCTCTATTATCGCCCCGGCTCGCTCCGCGCCCGGCTCTGCCGGGAGGGCCGGGAGGCCCTCTACGCGTTCTGTGAGGCCGAGGACGTGCCGGCGGTGCGCTCCGGCAAGCTCATCGTTGCGACGTCGGAGCGGGAACTCCCGGCGCTCGAGGAACTCGCCCGCCGTGCGGAGGCGAATGGACTCGCGCCTCCGGAGCGCCTCGACCGCGGGGGTGTCCGTGCGCTCGAACCGGCTGTGGCGGCGGTCGCCGGGCTCTGGGTTGCCGAGACCGGGCTTGGTGGACTTTGCCGAGGTGGCCGGGGCCCTCGCCCGCCGGCTCCAGCGCCAGGGCGTCACCATTCTGCTCGGGAGTCGAGTGCTTGGCGTCCGGGTCGATGCCGGGGGCGTCACCGTCCGGGCGACACACGGGCAGCTGGTCGCCGGACACCTGGTCAATTGCGGCGGACTCCAGGCGGACCGACTCGCCCGGGTCTGTGGCGTCGAGCCTTCCGTCAGGATCATTCCGTTCCGCGGCGAGTACTGGGAGCTGGTCCCGGCGGCGCGTGACCTCGTGCGGCATCCGGTCTATCCCGTGCCGAATCCCGCGTTTCCGTTTCTCGGCGTGCACCTGACGCCGAGAATCGATGGCCGGGTCGAAGCCGGACCGAACGCGGTGCTGGCCTGGCGGCGCGAAGGGTACGAGCGCGGAGCCTTCTCGGCCCGCGATGCCGCAGACATGCTGAGCTTCCCGGGATTCTGGCGCCTGGTGGCTCGCACCTGGCGGGTCGGGCTGGGGGAGATGACGCGCAGCTGGAGCCGAACGCAGTTCCTGCATGCCCTGCAGCGACTAGTGCCGTCACTGCGGGCGGAGCACCTGGTGCCGGGCGGCACCGGCATCCGGGCGCAGGCCGTGGATGCGGGCGGTCACCTCGTGGATGATTTTGTGCTGCAGGAGGGCGATCACTCACTCCACGTACTCAATGCGCCCTCGCCGGCCGCGACCGCGTCGCTTTCGATCGGGCGGGAGATCGCGGGGAGGGTGTGATTGGTTATTCCAGCACCCGCGTCCCCGGAATCGGCACCACGAACTTCCCGCCCCACTCGCGGATGAACGCGAGTTGCTTCACGATCTCATCCTTGAGGTTCCACGGCAGGATCAGCACATAGTCCGGGCGGTCCTGCTGAAGGCGGTCCGGATGGTGGATCGGGATGTGCGTCCCCGGCAGGTACATCCCCTGCTTGTGCGGGCTCCGGTCCACCGTGTATTCCAGGAAGTCGGTCCGGATCCCGCAGAAATTGAGCAGCGTATTCCCCTTGCCGGGTGCGCCGTATCCGACGACCCGCTTCCCGGCTCGCCGTGCGCCGATCAGGAAGGTCAGCAGCTGGCGCTTCGTTTCCTCCACCTGCCGGGTGAAGCCCTGGTAGTACTCGAGTGATTCTACCCCCAGCGTTCGCTCGCGCGCCCTGAGCGCGGTCACGCTCGGCCCTACGGGCCTCGACTCGTCCGCCAGTGGCCGGCAGTAGTACCGCAGCGACCCTCCGTGCGTCGTGAGCTCCTCCACGTCGAACAGCACCAGTCCGTGCTTCGCGAACACCCGCTCCGCCGCCACCAGCGAGAAATAGCAGAAGTGCTCGTGGTAAATCGTGTCGAACTGGTTCTCGGCGATGAGCCGCACCAGGTGCGGCACCTCCACAGTGAGCACGCCCGTCGGCTTCAATAGGGCGGCCAGCCCCGCGACGAAGTCGTTCAGGTCGGGCACGTGGGCCATGACATTGTTGGCGGCGACCAGGTCCGCCTTCCCGTGCTCGCGGGTGATCTCCTCCGCGGTGCGGCGGCCGAGGAAGTGCACCACCGTCGGAATGCCGCGCTCAACCGCAACTTTGGCGACGTTCGCGGCCGGCTCGATGCCGAGGCAGGGAATGCCGGCGGCTACGACGTGCTGCAGCAGGTAGCCGTCATTGCTGGCGACTTCGAACACCTTGCTCGCGGGGCCGAGCCCGAACCGGGGGATCATCGCGTCCACGTAGCGCTTCGCGTGCGCCACCCAGCTGTCGGCGAAGGAACTGAAGTAGGCGTAGTCGCTGAAGATCGCTTCGCCGCTCACGTATTCCTGGAGCTGGACCAGCCAGCAGCGATCGCAGACGAACGCGTGCAGCGGATAGAACGGCTCCATCGCGTTGAGCCGGTCCGCACTTACGTAGCTCTCGCAGAGGGGCGACATGCCCAGGTCCACGAGCGTGTGGACGAGCGGGGCGTCACAGAAGCGGCAGGCGGCGCTGTTCGTCATCGGCTCCACGGGCAGGGAAGGGTAGAGAATGCTACGGGAGGACGGTCAATTCCGACAGCCGGGGCCTCACCCCTTTCGCCAAACGCTCCCCCGCTCCATCCTATGAAGAGGGGGACCCCCCTCGTAGGGCCGTCAGGGCGTTCCCCTCTCCGTCACACGGAGAGGGGACAGGGGTGAGGCTGCGGGAAACCGACCGTCGCTTCCCGGGGTCCCTCGTTTCTCAACCGCGATCCGACGCATGCAGCGTGACCCCCAACGGCTGTTCGCGCTCGACGTCCTGCGGGGGTTCGCCATCGCCCTCGTACTGTTCCGGCACGTCCCCATCGAGCCGGACAGCTCGGAGCCCGTCCTCCGGTTCCTGTTCGGCATCGGCTGGGCGGGAGTGGACCTCTTCTTCGTGCTGTCGGGGTTCCTGATCTCGGGCCTGCTCTATCGGGAGGTCGACGCATCGGGCACGATCGACTTCCGCCGCTTCTGGCTGCGCCGCGGGATGAAGATCTGGCCCTCATATTTTGCCGTGTACGGCGGCTTCACTCTCCTGGTACTCGCAGCCGCGTGGTTGAGGGGGTACGACTCCCCGGTCGGGAAGGTGTGGCCCAACCTCGTCTTCATCCAGAACTACTTCCCGTATGAAATCCGGTGGCCGCACTCGTGGAGCCTGGCCATCGAGGAGCATTTCTACATCTTCCTGCCGGTCCTGATGATCGCGCTGACGACTCGTGGGCGCGCCGGATTGCGATGGCTGCCCTGGATCGGGGCCGCGGTCTGCGTCCTCACTCTGGCAGGCCGGTGGTTCGCCGCGGCAGAACCCGGCGCCGCATGGGACGACTTCTACTATCCGACTCACTTCCGCGCCGACAGCCTGTTGTTCGGCGTCGTACTCGGGTTCGTCGCCCATTATCACCGCGAGACGTTCGCGAAGATCGCGGCGTTCTGGCCGGCGCTCGTCCTTGGCGTGGTCCCCGTGCTCGCCCTCGCGTACCTCCTGCCGCTCGACGGCCCCGGGATCTCGTTCGCCTATACTCTCGGATTCACCCTGTTGTATCTCGGATTTGGCGGTCTCGTGGTCGTGGCCGGGGCGTACCCATCGGCCGGGGAACGACACCGCGTCGCGAGGGCGATCGCCTGGCTGGGGGTCTATTCGTACACGATCTACCTGACCCACAGCGTCATCTTCCGCCTGCCGGGGGCGGGGCGGCTTCCGGCGTTCGTCCGGCAGCACGTCCTCGACTCGCCGTGGGTCGATCGCGCCCTGTTCTGGGTGCTGTCGATCGCGACCGGCTACCTCGTTTCCCGATTGATCGAGCGGCCGTTTCTGGAGCTCCGCAAGCGGTGGCTGCCGTCGGCGGCGTCGAGGGAGCGGCCCCGCCCCCAGGCTCCTTTGGTACCGTCCCCCTCCCCGGTTGGCCTCACCCCTGTCCCCTCTCCGTATGACGGAGAGGGGAACGCGGCAGAGAAGCCAGGGGTGAGGCCGCAGGAAGCAGAGCCAGTCGTATGGCTGCCCACCATGAGGGACCGGAGGCGAGTCAGCAGGGTCCAAACGCACTAGATTGTTTCCTGTGGCGCTGGGCACTTCCGCCCAGCTGCCCATCTGCCCATCTGCCCCGCTGACAATGCATATCTTCTCCTGCGACGTCGAAGAGTATTTCCACGTGAGCGCCTTCGAGCGCACCGTGGCGCCGGCATCGTGGGACTCCCTGCCGCCGAGGGCGGATGCGAGCACGGACCTCCTGCTCGAGCTGCTCGCACGGCACGGGGCCAAGGGCACCTTCTTCGTCGTCGGATGGCTCGCGGACCGGAACCCTGGCCTCGTCCGGCGCATCGCCGCCGCAGGCCACGAGATCGCCTCCCACAGCTGGTGGCACCGCCGGATTCCGACGCTCACCAGGGAGGAATTCCGCGACGACGTCGCGCGGACGCGGGCGCGGCTCGAGGAGATCACCGGCCGGCCAGGTGTCGGGATTCCGCGCACCGAGCTTCTCCATCCTGCCGGGAATGGAGTGGGCATTCGACGTGCTGCTCGAGACCGGCCACACCTGGGACTCGAGCGTCTTTCCCATCCGGCGGCCGGGCTATGGCTGGCCCGGCGCCCCGACCACACCCTACACGATCGACCGACCGGCCGGCCGATTGCGCGAGATCCCGCTGGCCACCACGTCCTTCTTCGGGATGCGATTCCCTGCGGCCGGCGGCGCCTACCTTCGCCAGCTTCCGCTGGGCCTGGTTCAGCGCGCACTCCGCGAGCACGGGGCCCGCGGCGAGGCCGCGATGTGCTACATCCACCCCTGGGAGGTGGATCCGGGCCAGCCCCGGCTCCCCTGCTCATCTTTGACACGCATTCGCCACTATCGCGGCCTGGATCGCACTCTCGGGCGCCTGGAAGCCCTCCTGCGCGAGTTCCGGTTCACTTCGGTCCAGGATCGCTACGCCGCATGATCGAAGTCACCCGATTTCACGGCACACCCGCCGAGTGGGACGCGTTTGCCCGCCAGCAGGCGGGATTCACCCACTTTCACCTCCACGGCTGGAAGCGGGTGATGGAAGAGGCGCTCGGGCATGAGACGACCTACCTCTGCGCGCGGAGGCAGACCGGTCCGATCGAAGGGATCCTGCCGCTCGTGCGGGTGCGGAGCCTGATCTTCGGGCATTACCTCGTGTCCATGCCGTTCGTTAACTACGGTGGGCCGCTCGGCAGCGATGCAGGGATCACGGCCCTGGCCTCGGCCGCCGTGAAGCTTGCGGAGCGGGGCCGCGTGAGGCTGCTGGAACTGCGGAGCCGGCGGGCGCTCCCTTTGGACCTCCGGGTGTCGCATCGGAAGGTCACCGTCGTGCTGCGCCTGCCGGACACCACCGAGGAACTGATGGGCCGGTTCCCGGCCAAGCTCCGCAGCCAGGTGCGGCGTCCGGCGAAGGATGGCATCACGTACCGGTTCGGCGCGGACCAGGTCGGGCCCTTCTTCGAGGTCTTCTCCCGGCACATGCACGAGCTCGGCACCCCGACACAGGGACGAACTCTCTTCGAGGCGATTTCGGAGGCGTTCGGCGAGTCGGCGTGGTTCGGTTGCGCGTACCTTGGGGGCCGCGCGATCGCGGCGGGAGCGGGGTTCGAATGGGGCGGCGAGGTCGAGATGACCTGGGCGTCGTCGCTGGCGGAATTCAACCGGACCTCCGCCAACATGGGGTTGTACGGTGCGTTCATGGAGCGCGCGATCCAGCGAAGGCTCTCGGTCTTCAACTTCGGCCGCTGCACGCCGGGCACGGGGACTCACCGGTTCAAGCTGCAGTGGGGCGGGAGCGAGGAGCCGCTCTGGTGGTATCAGCGCGCGGCGCGTCAGGGGGAGGCGGCGACGCCCTCGCCGGAGCGCGGCGCGTGGAGCTGGGGCCCGCGCATCTGGCGGAAGCTCCCCGTGCAGATAGCCAACGCGCTCGGGCCTCGAGTGGTGAGGTTCATTCCGTGAGCGTACGCGCGCTGTACACCCGGCTCGGGTGGCGGCTCGAGTACGAGTGGCGCTGCCTGACCCGGCCCGTGATCGAGATTCACGGGCTCCGGGTGCGGCTGGGACGGCACCTGTCGCGCCGGGTCGAAGCCGCGCTCCGGGATGGGAGCTACGAGAAGTCGGAGCTTCGCCTGCTGGACGCCGTGCTCGAGCCGGGCGACGTCGTGCTCGAGGTGGGCACCGGCCTCGGCTTTATTTCCACCTTCTGCGCGCGGCGGCTTGGTTCGGAACGGGTTTTCACCTATGAGGCCAACCCCGGGCTCGAGAGCCCAATCCGCGACACCTACCGGCTCAACGCCGTCGCCCCCACGCTCACAACCGCCGCCATCGGCCCGGAGGAGGGTGAGGTGGTCTTCTACCGGGACAAGCACCTCTGGTCATCGTCGGTCGTGCTGAGGTCGCCCGATATGCGGCCGGTGCGGGTGGCGATGCGGTCACTGACCGGAGAGGCGGAGAAGCACCGGCCCACGCTACTCATCGTGGATGCGGAAGGCGCCGAGGGCGAGATGTTCCGGGGGGCGGAGCTGCCGACGGTCACCCGGATCGTGGTGGAGCTGCACGAGCGGGTGATCGGCCCGGAGGGCGTGGCGCAGGCCAGGGCGGATCTGGCCGCGCTGGGATTCGTAGAGGACGCGACGCTCTCGCGGGGGGAGCAGATGGTAATGCGGCGAGGGGTGGGGTTTCCGCAATGAGCCCGCCGGAGACGGACCGCGCACGGGAAGCTGAAGAAAAGAGGGCGATCAACCGGTTCGTGCCCGATTCCGACTATCACGAGAACAGGTACGCCAGCGCGCTCGAGGGCCTCATCAAACCGGGCGTAACGTGGCTTGATCTCGGGGCGGGCACGCGGGTGCACCGCGGGTGGCTGGGGGAGAGCGCCGAAGCGCTCTCACGACGCGCGCGAATGCTCGTCGGAACGGATCTCGTCGGCCCCCACCTTCGGCGAAACAAGTGCTTGACGGCGGCGGTGTTGGCGGACGCCGGGCGATTGCCGTTTCGCGATGGAGCGTTCGATATCGTGAGCGCTAACATGGTGGTGGAGCACCTCGAACTGCCCGCTGCAGTGTTCACCGAGGTCGCCCGACTGCTCAGGCCGGGTGGTGTCTTTATCTTCTCCACGCCGAACAGGAACAACCCGGTGGTGCGCGGGAGCGCGATGGTCCTCTCTGCGCGAGCGCGGAGATCCCTTTCGCAGGCAGTTGAGCGGCGGGATCCGGCGCACATTTTCCCTACCTGGTACCGGTGCAATACACCATCGGACATCGCGACCACCGCCTCGAAGGCAGGCCTGTGCGTACGACAGGTGGACCTGTTCTCATCCTTCCCGTTCTCGAAGGAGCACCCACGATTGATGTGGCTCGAGGGAAACCTGATCCGGCTCCTGCGGTTCGAGGCATTTCGGGCTGCTCGGTCGAACATCATCGCGATTCTTGAGCGACCATCATGATCAAGTTGCTTCGAGAGGTTCAACGCGATGGGGGTGCCCCATTCTTCGGATAGGGCGCCAACTTCCCGCCTACTCGCCGCTCACGCTGGGTGCGATTATCGACAGCACGCTGGCGGCGTGGCTCGGCCGGGGCAGGGAAGCGCTCGACGCGCTGGGGGATGAACTCCGGGCCAGGTACGCGCCGAGCGACTTGCTGCTGACGGACAGCGGGACGTCGGCGCTCCGGCTGGCGCTTCAGGCCGCGCACCGGCAGACCGGCGCGCCCGTGGCGCTCCCCGCGTATACGTGCTTCGATGTCGCGACGGCGGCCGACGGTGCGGGAGTTCCCTTCGTGCTCTACGACCTCGTGCCGGAGACGCTTTCACCCGAATCGGATTCCTTGCGGCGGGCGTTCGAGGCAGGCGCCAGGAGCGCCGTGGTCGCTCACCTGTATGGCGTTCCAGTGGACATCAAGGCTGTGCAGAAGGTCGCCGGGGAGTTCGGCGCGATCATCATCGAGGATGCGGCGCAGGGGTCGGGCTGCGAGTGGAAGGGCCGGCCAGCCGGCGCCCACGGGACGCTCGGCGTCCTGAGCTTCGGGCGCGGCAAGGGAATGACCGGCGGGCGTGGAGGCGCGCTGCTCGTCAACGACCCACAGCTGGTCGCGGCAGTGCAGGAACAGTGGACGGCGGCAGTCGTACCGAGTCCGGCTCTGGGTTCAGTCAAGGATGTGGCCCTTCTCAAGGCGCAGTGGTTGTTCGGCCGTCCCTGGCTCTACTGGATTCCTTCGCAGCTCCTCCCTTCCTCGGAGCTCGGAGAGACCATATACCGGCGGCCGCACCCGATCGGTGGGATCAGCGCCCTGGCGGCCGGTGTCGTCAGCCGGACGCTGCGGCTCGTCCCCGACGAAATCGCGCACCGGCGGATGGCGGCGAGGTGGCTCCGCTCCCGAGTGACCGGGGTGACCCATATCTCTCCCGCCGAGGAATGGGAGGCAGGCTGGCTCCGGTACCCCGTGATACTGCCGGGGCGTGCGGTGGAGGGCGTGGGCCCGAGACATCGGGCGGCTGGGGTGATGCCGGGATACCCACGGGCCCTGGCAGACCTGGAAGGTTTCGGCGTCAGGCGCCTCAACCCCGAGGAGGCTCTCGAAGGGGCCAGAATGCTGGCTGACCGGCTGGTGACGTTTCCGACCCACCGATTTCGTCAATCCAGCGAGTCCGCCACCTCAATTTGCATCCAGGGGAGGCGCTACATGATCAGTCGGATGTGGCTGGAGGGCATGCGTCTGGGGGCGAGCATCGCACCCCGAGCGCCCAAGCTCGGGATTAGGCGACTCTTGCTGCCCGTGAGTTATTGGCGGAGCGTGGAGTTTGCATACGTGTGGAAGCGGCTCGTGCTACGGCCAGGCGCGCGCATCCTCGATTTGGGAAGTCCTAAGGACCTCGCCCTTTTTCTGGCGCGGGCGCGGGGATACGAAGTTGTTGCGACAGACATCTTGCCCAGCGCCATCGCTCTCTCCGACCGTTATGCTCGAGCGTACGGCCGGAACGGAGACGGGCCAGGGCTGGTTTCAAGCCAGATACAGGATGGGCGATCGCTCACCTACGAAGACGCATCGTTTGATGCCGCCTATTCCGTCTCCGTATTGGAGCACATTCCGGACGACGGAGATTCCCTTGCCATTCGCGAACTGATGCGCGTGGTACGGCCGGGTGGAGTGATCGTGGTGACCACCCCATTCGATCTCGTGCATCGGGACACCTACGTCAAGATGCGAGTCTACGAGCGGGATTTCGATGGAACACGACCCGTGTTCTTCGAGCGGCATTACGACCAGGAGACGCTCGAGAGGCGCCTGATAACCCCCGCTGGAGGGCGCCTGGCTGACCTCGAGTTTTGGGGTGAGGGCCGGTGGAGGGGCGAGGCCCTTCTGTCTCGGCTCGGACCGCTCAGGACTCCGCTCTCTCCGATCGAAGCCCCACTTGCCAGCCTGCTCTTGCGCCGAATGGAGCTCGATTCCCCCGGCGGGCACCCGATGGCCGCATTTTTCACTCTGGAGCGTATCAAGACAGGTTAAGGCGGCCTGGTCAGACTCAACACATCCAAGGTCCGAATTTGGGTAGTAACCCGGTGATGCAACTCACTGCAGCGATTCCTCTTCCCGCATAATTTCATCGCGATCTGCAGCCGGTCTCGCTCCCCCGCGAATCTCACCGCGCAGGTTCTGTCATTCGCTCGGGCGTTTTCCGCGCAATAATCCGCCTGAATCTGTAAAACAATAATACGCACATTTCGAGAGATGCAATTTATTGCTCTCTCTATGTCGTTGAAAGACAAGGCATTGAATACGCATCTCTCATGCGCCCTTCAAGAGCGTCAACAAATAGTACATCTGAGTAATGGCCCGATCATTGCGTCACTGAGAGACACCCAAGGGTGGGTGTGTGGTCGGGCACGGTTGGGCCGGAATGCAGGAGGAACGACAGGACTCTCGCCAGTGACGTACTGCCATAAGCTGTCCCGGCGCCTTGCCATCTGCCGATACCTCCTTGCCATCTCCCGATACCCCGGGCGATCCTTCAGTGTGATCGCTCCGTTGCTGTTCCTCCTGGCCTGCGCACCTGGCGAGCTCAAGGAAGGGTTCGAACCCGAGAGCCCTGCCACCGTCGACGACGTCACCGAAGTCATTATCACCCCAGAGAAGCCGTCCCTCGGCACCGATGAAATGGTGCGGATCCGCGTGCGCGGCCGAACCGACGACCGGTGATGAGCTGACCCCGCCGATGGACTGGACCGCCGACGGCGGCACGATCACCCAGACCTCCAACAACGAGGTCTATTTCAGCTCCACCAGCGCCGGCTCCTTCAGGGTGATCGGCAGGGGGCGGAACAAGAACAAGCCGGTCGACACGACGACGGTGGTCGTGATCGAGCCGACCTATTCCATAGTCAGCATCGCGGTGAGCCCGGACCCGGCCAGTGTGATCGCCGGGCTCGTCACAGACGTTCACGGCATCAGGCCTCCGGAGCGACGGCTCGAGCGCATCGCCGGCGGTGTCCTGGAGCGCCACGGGTGGTACCATCTCGTTCGGGTGGCGTGTACTCCGCGGGCGGAACCGAGGGCAGCTTTCTCGGTGACCGCGGTGTCGACGGAAAACCTGTCGGACGTCGCGGCGGTGAGTGTAACGCCTGCTCCGCTTCAGGGACCGAACGAACCCGACTGGTTTCACGCCGATCTTCGAAACGACCTTCAACTCGCTGCCCGGCACGGCTGGCGGAACGCTCGTTCGGCAAGTGGTCGGGGTCTGTACCGGGGAGGCGATACGCACGATGACGCTCTTCTCCGACGGTACGTCTCGCACCGGAGCGCCTCGGGCATCTTGCGTACCAAGATGGCCGACGGGCCTGGCCTCCGGGACGGCGCCTGGGGCATGGTGGTTCTGGGACAACTTCGCCATGGGATGCGCGACTGCATATCGTGAGATCTACATGTCGGCTGTGGATGAAGATCCCGACGGCGAATTTTGAGAACCAGGCGGTAAACACAAAGCTGTTCTACCTCGCCCACGGGAATACAGACCGGATCCCGAACGAAGACTTCTTCGGACTCAGGGCAATGGGTCCAATTCGATCTGACCGCGATGGAGATCGTGTTCACAACAGCCAAGCGGATGACGCGACTGGTCAGGGTCAGGAATGCCCCGGTACCAGAACGTGACTACCGCAAGCTGTTCACCGCGGGCGCTTGGCACCGCATCGAGCTCTACGCGAATGTCGGGACCGTTGATCAGTACGACGGAATTGTCAAGATGTGGGTCGATGGGACGCTCGTCACAAGCTACACGAACCTGAAGTTCCTAGACTCCCGGTACAGTTCACCCAGGGATTCTACGAGGGCAGTGGGCCCCGTTTGGGGTGGTGTGGGGGGCACGAAGACCCGGGACGACTTTTTGGACATGGATCACTTCTACGTCTCTGGTCGTCAATAGGGAGCCGCCGGGAGTGCGCGTGCAGTCCCAGAACGGTGCCGCTTTGAGTAGTGCATATCGTCTCGATGGAAGCTTCCATCGAGACGATATGCTATTTTGGGCTTCAAGAACTTGCTGCGCTTTCGGGAATGGCCAAACCTGTATTCGGAAGGAGCTCCAGATTCGAATGTTCGGCCCGCGAGGAATCCATGGCCAATTCATCTACCCCGCAACCGTGTGGCTGGTGGGGGAGAAGGCACTCTTCCGCAGTCTGCGGGAAATGCGGGTCAACCAGTGGTTGACTGCTGAGGAGCTTGAAAGGCGGCAATCGAAGGCCTTGCGGGCGTTGCTCCGACAAGCGATTCAGCACTGCCCGTGGTACCAAGCTCGGCCGGAATTTCGAGCCGTCGAGGCGGCCGAAGATCCGATTGCCCATCTCAATCTTCTCCCCACCATCTCAAAGACAACAATTCGCACCCAGCCATCCCTGCTGATGGCCGCTCCCTTGCCGAGTCGCACAACGACGAAGGTAACTGGCGGCTCTACCGGAGAGGCTGTCACAATCCTCAAGAACCGCGAGCAACCGCCGCGGAGCGGGCCGCGATGTGGCTCGGCTACAGTTGGTTCGGGGTGGAGATCGGCGACCGGCGGCTCGATTCTGGGGGGCCCCGTTCGCCACTAGACGCGGTGGGCCGTCCGCCTCGCCGACATCGCGATGCACCGCATCCGATTCTCCGCCTTTGCGTTCGGCGCCGTGGACCTGGAGCTACTGGGAACGGTGCCGCCGGTTCCGCCCTGTCTACCTGCACGGATACGTGTCGATGCTGACCGAGTTCGCGGCTTTCCTCGAGGCGACTGGCCGCGATGGCCGTGAGCTTCCTCTCAAATCCGTGATCGCCACCGCCGAGGCACTGAGCCAGCCCCAGCGCGAGCTCCTGGAACGCGTGTTCGGCGCCCCGGTACAGATCGAGTACGGCTGTGGCGAGGTCGGCCCGATCGCATACGAATGTCCCGGGGACTCGCTGCACCTGATGGCCGAAAATCTGTACGTGGAGGTCCTGCGGGAGGATGGGACCGCCGCCGGCGCGGGCGAGCCCGGCGAGATTGTCGTCACGGACTTGACCAACCGGGCGATGCCCCTGATCCGCTACCGCCTCGGAGATTTCGGCGTACCTGGTGAGGTCTGCCCCTGCGGTCGTGGCTTGCCAACGCTCCGGCAGGTCTGGGGTCGGGCCTACGACTTCGTGCTGGGGCCCGATGGCCGGCGCTACCACGGCGAGTTCTTCATGTACCTGTTCGAGGATCTCCGGAAAGAAGGACTGGGCGTGCACCAATTCAAGGTGGAGCAGGTTGGGCCGACCGAACTCCGCGTCTTGGTGCTCCACCCCGGAGGGCTAGGCGCTGATCGATCCCGCCGGCTCCTCCACCTGCTTCAGGAACGCCTCCCGGGAGTTGTCGCACGTATCGTCGAAGTGGATGAACTGCCCCGGGCGCCGTCGGGCAAGATGCGGGTGATCGAGAACCGGTGGTCCCAGTCCGGGGCAGGCGCATGATTCGCCCTAAGCTCCTGGTGCTGTCCCAGACCCTGCCGTACCCGCCTGACGGCGGGGTCAAGATTCGAACCTATCACATACTCCGTCTCCTGGCACGACACTTCGAAGTAACGGCGTTGTGTTTCTATCGCTGGAAGCAGGGTGCCCTGAAGACGGATGTCCCGAGGAGCGTGAAGGCTCTTGAGACCTTCGCGACGATTGAGGCGTTCCCGATCCCGCAGGAGTACAGCCGAGTGAGACTGGTTAGCGACCATGCCAGGAGCCTCCTCGGTCGGCGAGTGTATACCGTTGCGACTTATGCGTCCTCGACCTTTCGCAATCGGCTTAAGCAGATTCTCTCCCGGGGTTCATTCGACCTTGTCCATGCCGACAGTCTCGATCTTTCAGGCTACTTCGAACTGCTTCACGGCCTGCCAATTGTTTGCGTCCATCACGACGTGCAGTCTGCGCTTCTTCGCCGGCGAGCCGAACACGAGCACTCCAGTGCGAAACGCATTTACGCATCAATGCAAGCATCCCTGATGGAAAAGGAAGAGAAATACTGGGCGCCACGCGTGGCGTTGAACGTCACGGTATCGGGCCTTGACGCCGAGCGACTTAAGAAACTCGCGCCGGGCGCTCATGTCGCGGTTGTGGCGAACGGAGTCGACGTCGAGTTTTATCAACCTCGCAGTGACGAGGGGGTCGGCGGAGAAATCCTGTTCGTGGGTGGCTCGACCTGGTTCCCGAATCTGGACGGCATGCGCTTCTTCGGTGAGCGGGTGCTACCTGAATTGCGATCACGAGGGATCAGAGCACCCGTTCGGTGGGTCGGTCGCGCCACTCCGAAGGAAGTCGAAGAGTTCCGTGAGGCGTTTGGGATTGATATGGTAGGCTACGTGGAGGACGTGCGGCCCTACCTCGCGAAGGCGGCTTGTTTCATCGTGCCGCTTCGCGTCGGAGGCGGCACGCGCATCAAGATCCTGGACGCCTGGGCCATGGGGAAGGCCGTGGTGAGCACGACCATCGGCTGCGAAGGGCTGGCGACGAGCGATGGAGTCAACATCCTCGTCCGGGACGATCCCCATGCGTTTGCGGAAGCAATCGCCCGACTCTTGAAGAGTCCGGGCGAAAGAACCGAGCTGGGCAGGCAGGGCCGCGCTACGGTCGAAGCGCTGTACAGCTGGGATGCCATTGGAGAGCGAATGGCGGCGACGTACCTTCGATTATCGCACGGGGCCAATGACGGGTGAGCTGCTTGTGCTGATCCCGGCGCACAACGAGGAATTGCTCATAGGTCCCTGCGTTCAATCGGCTGGTGAGGCGATCTCCCGTGTCGGCCTTGGTCAAGTGGTTGTCATCGCCGACAATTGTTCCGATCACACCGCCAGCCTGGCCAGCGCGCCGGGGCGTTGGTCCTCGAAAGACACGAAATGGAGGGGCGCGGCAAGCCCCACGCCATCGCCTGGGCTCTCGAGCGCCTGGACCTCGACTCGGCCGACGCAATCGTGATCATTGACGCCGATTCGATCGTGCGCATCCGGACTTCGTCGCCGCCCTCCAGGCACACTCGCCCCTCGCCGACAAGGTCATCCAAACCTACAACGCCAGCTCCAACGAATTCGAGACCTGGCTCACCAGGCTCGCCGGGGTATTCGGCCGGGCACGCTACGAGATCGAATTCCCGGCGAAACTGCGCGCCGGCCTCAACGTCCCACTCACCGGTAATGGAATGTGTATCGGCACCGGCGTGCTCCGGCGGGAAGGCTGGAAGGCCTTCTCGCTGGCGGAGGACGCCGAACTTTACGCCCGCTGGACCGCCGAGGGCATCCCGATCGGATACGCGCAGGGCGCGCGGGTCGAAGCCCGCGAGGCCGGGTCCCTCCGCCAGAGCTCCACGCAGCGCGCGCGCTGGTCTGCCGGGCGCTGGGCCGTCCTCCGGGCAGTGGGCCGGCCCAATTGTTCGGAGCGAGAAGATCGGCTGGCGTCAGAAGGCCGACGCCCTGCTCGAGCTGGCCCGGCCCGGCCCCGTCGTCCAGCTCGCGGTCACGGTGCTGCTCGCCGCGGGTGCTTGGCTCCTGGCCCCCCGAGCAGTCCGCCTCTGGCTGGTGATCCTCAGTCTTCGTACCGCTGTTCGGCCTGGTCCGGCGCACGGTCCTCGTGATCCTGCGGCATCCGCAACCCTGGCGGACGCTCGGAGCCTTCGTCGTTCTCCCCGGGTACCTTGTCTGGCGAGCCCTGCTCGCCGTCAAGACCACGGTATTCGGCGTGGGGGAATGGCGCCGGTCCGCGCGTCAGGCTCCATAGCCGGCACCGACCGCAGGGATCCCCTCCGCACCGCCCTCCCGTTCCATCCGCGCGACCAGCGCGGCAACCTGCGAAGTGTCGTACTCCTGCACCGAGAAGACCTTTGCGACATCGATCGCCGGCCGGCCCGGGCGCAGGAGCTTCTGCAGCCCGATCGCCAGCCAGGAGAGCGGCACCAGGAGCACCGTGGGGAGCCAGATCACGGTGAGATCGGGATTTCCCAGCCTGAGCTGGTGCAGCAGGTCCCGCTTCGTCGGGAGGACCGGATCGAGCAGGTTGAGCCGTTCGGGCGCCCCACTCCAATTATCCACCATCCACGCCAGCACCCGGCCGCAGAAGCCCACGTCCGCCACGCCGAGTCGGTGACCTGGCGCTCCCACGGCGACGAAGAAGTTCCCCAGGCGCTTGCCCAGCCGCCCCGGCGGGTCGAAATCGGCGTAGTTCACCAGGGCGCCCGGACGGACCACCTTCACATCCACGCCGAGCTCACGACCGAGCGTTTCCGCCAGCCGCTCCGACTCGAGCTTCCCCCAGACATACGGGCCGGATCCCTTGCTGTCGGGCTCGAGCGAATCGTCGTCGCCGATCGGAGCGCCCGTGCCCTTGGCCAGCACGGCCAGGCTGCTCACGTGGAGAAAGCGGCGGACTCCGGCGAGAGCGCTGCCGCGGATCATCTGCTCGGTGGCGTCCAGCGAGTTCCGCTGGTGCTCCTCCCATCCGCCTGCCGTCTCTGCCGCCGCGTGAATGACGGTGTCCACGCCTGCGAACCACGCCGGGTTGGCGCCCGCGGCGAGATCGGCGGCGACGTACTCGGCTCCGGGCTCGCGTTCCCAGGCCGGCGGCTCTCGCCGCGCCAGCACGCGCACCGGCCGGCCGCGATCCAGGAGTGCCCGCACCACCTGCCTGCCCAGGAATCCGGTCCCACCCGTGAGGAGCACGCCCCGACCCTCCATGGGCCGCGGTGTTGCCGCCGCGAGATGCGCGGCTTCCGAGGTCCGCAGTGCGTCCGCTACCCGCTCGCAGATGCGGACGGTATCAACCAGGCTCTCCGGGGAAAGCGGTGGCGCCGTGCCCATCCTGATCGACTGGTAGAACGCGTCGAACAGTTCCACCAGGCCGGGATAGCTCCGCTGCCGCTTGAGGAACCTGCGGCCGAACGCGGCCGTGCTGCCCGCGAAGACCTGCCACGCCTGGCGGTACGGCGCGAGGAGCTTGTCGATGCCCGAGGTGCCGGGGCCGATGGCGCGCAGTACGGTGCCGCGCACGTAATCGGCGAAGAGCGAGCCGTTCGTCCCGACGATGCGCAGGTAGCTCTCGACGGGCCTTCCCTCCAGCGTCACGACGAGTGTGCCGGTGATGCCGCCGCTCCGGACCAGCGCGTGCACCGTGCCGGCCTCGCTCAGCTCGAGGGCCGAGAGCTCCACCCGGCCGTCGCCCGCCCGCTCGAGGACGCGCAGGAGCAGGTAGACCGGGTGCGGCAGGATGTCGAGGAGCTGCTGATCCGCCCGAAGCGGAACCCGGCCGCCCGGGGCATGCCGGACCGTTCGGAAGGAGAAGTAGCTCTCGACGTGGGCGATTCGGCCGATGGAGGCGAGATACTTCTCGACGATGCGGGTCGGAGGCTCCTGCAGCAATTGATGTCCGGCGCATACCTGGAGCCCCTGTTCCTCGGCCAGCGCCAGGATGGCCCTCGCCTCCTCTGTCCGTTCGGTGAACGGCTTCTCGACGTAGATGTGGCAACCGGCCTCGAGGGCCAGTCGGGCCAGTCTCGGCATGCGAGGCGGGTGGCGTGCAGATGTGGACCACATCCGGTCGCTCCTTCTCCAGGAGCGCCTCCGGAGTTGCGTAGCCGCGGACCCCGGGCGCGATGTCGCCCATGGCGCGCCGGGCCGACTCGGACGGGTCTGCCACGGCGACGAGCTCCACTGACTCACAACGCAGGATGGCCCTCGCGTGGTGCTGCGCGTGCCGGCCCGCGCCGATCAGGGCGATCCGGAGCATGCGGGCAGGGGCGAGACCGATATGATCCGTCACGGGTCCTATCTGGTTGAGAAAGTGAGAGTTGCCCACTTTGGCGCTGGGCTTGGTCGGGCACTATCCGTGCCGTCCACCTGGCCGTCCCGCCGCGTGCCACGGCCGTTGGAACTGTGGCCTCGACGCCACACCACGGTGGGGAATTCCACGCCTGTGCCCGATCGCGTAGGTTCGGGTATTAAGATACGGCAGGCCCCGGATTTGCACCCCTGTGGAGTGACATGACCTCGATCTCGCAGCCAACCGCCCCGCTTGCAGGCACCAGGACCCCGTCCTGGCGCCCGTGGCCGCCCGGCTGCGCATGGAGCTCGATGGGTACCGCCTCTTCATGTTCGTGTTGACGATCATCACGATCAGCCGGATTCACCAGCACTTCCGCATGCCGTGGCCATCCTGCGGCCCGCGCTCTGCTGATGGTTGCCCTGGCCGGCTTGTA
Source organism: uncultured Gemmatimonadales bacterium (assembly GCA_963817575.1). GTDB lineage: Bacteria > Gemmatimonadota > Gemmatimonadetes > Gemmatimonadales > GWC2-71-9 > DASTCF01. Next base: position 296,049 of record CAWFOY010000007.1, on the reverse strand, counting down.
CGCCTTCCTGAATCCGAAGAAGCTCGCCGCGGAATCGATGCTGCGCACCTGGCCGGCGCGGGTAGTCGTCGCGTTCGGTGTGCTCGCGTGCATCTCGGTGCCGTTCGGCATCTCGCTGGGCGGGTCGGGACTCTTCATCATCGAGGAGTACTCCAAGACGCTCCTCTTCGCGGTCCTGGTGATCCTCGCGATCCGGAGCGTCCGCGACCTCTACACCTTCACCTGGGCGTACGTCGTCAGCACCGGCATCCTCGCCTGGATGTCGCTGTTCGTGTTCGGGCTGTCGAAGGCGACCAGTGGAGACGATGCGCCTGAACAATCTCTATACCTATGACGCCAACGACGTCGGGCTGGTCGTCCTGGTCGGGCTCGGGCTCACGCTGCTCACCCTGCAGACCTCCGGAAAGCTCGGCAAGGTCGTCGAGCGCGGTCATTCTGGTCGGGATCGGTGCCACGATCGCGCGCACCGGCTCGCGCGGGGCGTTCGTCGGGCTGCTCGCCGTCGGGCTGGCGCTGCTCTTCCTGCTCAAGTCGGTGTCGGTCGTGAAGCGGGTCGCCTTCATCGTGGTGACGGCGCTCGGCCTGATGCTCTGGGCGCCCGAGGGGTACTGGGAGCAGATGGAGACCATCAAGACCCCGACCCAGGACTACAACTGGAGTGCGAGGGACGGCCGCAAGCAGGTCGCGAAGCGTGGCATGGGCTACATGCTGAAGCATCCACATCACCGGGATCGGCATCAACAACTTCTGGCGTGCGGAGTGCTTCGACTCGGACAAGGCGCGGACCCACATCGCGGGCACCGGCATCAAGTGCAGCGCGGCGCACAACTCGTACCTGCAGGCGGGCGCGGAGCTGGGCATCCCGGGCCTCGTGCTCTGGCTCGTTCTGATCATCGGGGGCGATCCGCGGAATGCTGAAGCTCGGCGACGGCTCCCGCGGCGTGGGCCAGGGGCAGCCCGGAGGACCGCTTCCTCTACCTGGCGCCGCTCTACCTCGCGGTCGCGATGGTCGGCTTTGCCGTCTCCTCCTTCTTCGTCTCGTTCGCGTGGATGGACCCGGTGTACTACCTGGCGGCGCTCATGGCGGGTGTGTATTCCGTCGTCGAGCCGGCGGCTCGGCACGGCCACGGCTGCCGGACCGGTGGTTGTTCCGGTGCGCGGCAGAACCGTCGGCGGGACACGAACCCGGCAGGTGCCCCCGCACCGCTCCCGCTGAACGCTTGCGAGCCTTCCTGAAGCGGGTCGCGGAACGCACCCTCCTCGCGACCGGAGCGGCGAGGCTTCTGGGGCGCTCGGCCCCTCGCGGCGGCCTCGTCCTCGCCTACCACAACATCGTTCCTCACGGCGAGCCACCCGGCGGGGACCGCTCACTCCATCTCTCCCGGCGCGATTTCGCCGCCCAGCTCGACATCCTTCAGCGTGAGGTGGACGTCGTCCGGCTCAGCGACCTGCTGGAGCCCGGCGCCGAGGGCTCACGACCCCGGGTGGCCATCACCTTCGACGACGCCTACCGCGGCGCCGTCACAGCCGGGGTCGAAGAGCTCCGCACGCGTTCGCTGCCGGCCACGATCTTCGTTCCGCCCGCCTTCGTCGGCGGGCGTTCGTTCTGGTGGGACTCAGTTGCAGACCCGGTCTCGGGCCTCTCCCAGGCCGCGCGCGCACACGCCCTCGAGAGCTGCGCCGGTCAGGATGACCTGGTTCGTGCCTGGGCTGCCGCCGCAGGGCTTCCCCTCCAGGCACCCCCGGCCCACGCGGTGGCCGCGTCGGAGGAGGAGTTGCAGCGCGCACTCGCGTATCCGGGCCTGACCCTCGGTTCCCACACGTGGAGTCATCCGAACCTGACACGACTCACCGACGCCGAGCTGGCGGATGAGCTGTCCCGGCCGCTCGCGTGGCTCAGGGAGAGGTTCTCCCGGGTTATTCCCTGGCTGACCTATCCCTACGGCCTCTCCGACGACAGGGTCGAGCGTGCGACCGAACAAGCGGGGTACGAGGCCGCGCTCCGCGTAGACGGGGGTTGGCTCGGCCCGTCACCATCCCGGTACTCGCTGCCGCGCTTCAACGTGCCGGCGGGGATCTCCGCCGCGGGCTTCCGCCTGCGCCTCGCGGGGCTCTTCTGCCGGTGAAGCCCCGCGTTCTCGTCACCGACGGCGAGCAGCGCGCGGCGCTCGCCGTCGTGCGCTCGCTCGGCCGCGCCGGCTACCACGTCAGCGTGGCCGCCGCGCGCACGCCCTCGCTCGCGGGTGCCTCGCGGTGGGCCGAGTCGGAGCGCCAGGTTCCCGATCCGCTCCGCGAACCCGCGGCCTTCGTGGACGCCGTGGCGGCGATGGCCTACGCGGAATCCGTCGTGCTCCTGCTCCCGATGACGGATGCGTCGCTCCTGGCTCTGCTCGGCGCCAGGGAGCGGTTTCCGGGGATTGCCCTGCCGTTCCCGGGTCTCGAGGTGTTCCGGCGCGCGGCCGACAAGCAGCTGGTATTGGCCACCGCGCAGCGCGCTGGTATCGCGATTCCGGAGCAACGGGTGCTCGCGACGAGGGAAGAGGCGATCGGCCTGTCAGTCGGCTCGTTGTCGTATCCGCTGGTCCTCAAACCGGCACGTTCGGTCTCGGGCTCCGATCACGACCGGCAGAAGTTCGGTGTGCGGCACATCGAGGCCCCGGAACCGCTCCGAGCGGCATTACGGGAGCTACCGCGGCAGGCTTTTCCGGTGCTGCTCCAGCAGCGGATCGTGGGCCCCGGCGTCGGCATCTTCCTGCTGGTCTGGAACGGACGCACGCGGGCCGTGTTCGCCCACCGGCGGCTGCGTGAGAAGCCGCCTTCGGGCGGGGTGAGCGTCTATCGTGAGAGCATTCCCGCCGACCGCACGCTGGTGGACCGCTCCCGCGCGCTGCTCGACGCACTGGGGTTCGAGGGCGTCGCGATGGTCGAGTACAAGGTCGAGGCGGCGAGCGGAACGCCGTACCTGATGGAGATCAATGGGAGGTTCTGGGGATCGCTCCAGCTCGCGGTGGACGCGGGCGTGGACTTTCCCCGGCTCCTCGCCGAGTCGGCGCTGGGAACGGATACGGGACCGGTGCCGGCGTACCGGAGCGGGGTACGAAGCCGCTGGTGGTGGGGAGACGTGGACCAGCTCCTCGCGCGGCTCATTCGCCCCCGTGCGAGATTGGCCCTGCCGCCCGGGGAGCCCGGGCGCCTTCGGTCGTTGCGGGATTTCCTGACGCTGTGGCGCCCGGGGGACCGGAACGAGATCCTGCGGCGCGACGATCCTCAACCGTTCGTGCGCGAGACGCTCGACTGGCTCCGGAGGCGATGAGTCTCGTCGATCCAGCCGGATTCCTTCCTCCGGAGGAAGGGCACCAGGGGCGTAGCGGCCAGGTGCGCGAGCGCGCCCAGCCGCCTTCCGGGATAGCGGAGCGACTTGAAGTATCCGATCGCGGCCTTGAGGGGTGCGCGGTGCCAGAAGTAATGGTACCCCACCGCCGCCCAGGCGCGGGCCACCCGCCGGCGGAGCGCCGCGCGGTGGGCCGGCGCGAGCGGCTCCGAGAGCAACAGGGTGAGGATACGGGCGTCCGCTTCGGTCTTGGGCAGCGGCTGGCTGTAGGTGTTCCGGTCGTGGCGCCGCACCTCCACCAGCTGGCTCCGGCAGGTACGCCGCGCCCCCGAGTGGGTAGACCCTCACCATGTAGTGCTGGTCCTGGTTGAGCCCGACGTGCTCGTCATAGCGAAGGGTGCGCACCACGTCGTGGCGGAGCAGGCAGGTCTGCACCCAGGTCGGGAACTGCCCGGGCGTCACCAGACTGACAAAGGGGTCGGCCTCCAGCACACGGCCCTCCCCCGCGTGGGATGGGCGGGTCGGGACGGAGATAAGCTCGGGAATGAAATCGAACTGAGTGAGCGGGAATCGCCCTTCCTCATCGAAGCGATAGAAGTCGGTGAACACGAACGCGACCTCGGGCTCCGCCTCGAGCAGTGCCACCTGGCGCTGGAGCTTGCCGGGCAGCCAGCGGTCGTCGGCGTCGAGGAAGGCGATGTAGCGGCCGGTCGCGCGATCGAGCCCCGTGTTCCGGGCCACCGAGATGCCGTTGCCAGGCAGGCGGGTGCTCCAGACCCGGGGATCCTGGATGGTGCGCAGCACCGATGGCGTGTCGTCGGTGGAACCATCGTCCACCACGATCACCTCGACGTCCTCGATGCCCTGGGAGAGGACGCTGGCGATGGCCTCCGGAAGGAACTGCGCGTAGTTCCGGCTCGGAATGATGACGGAAACGAGGGGTGGCATAGGGCCGGAATGTAGCGCAACGAAACGGCTCTCGCTTTCTTTGGCTGCACGCGTCTGACTAACCCGGTGCCTTCGATATGTCGACGATCTCGGTGGTCATCCCCACCTACAACCGCGCGGCGCTGCTGCCCGAGGCCATTGAATCGGCCCTCGGGCAATCGTACGCGCCCGTCGAGATCATCGTCGTGGATGACGGCTCCCAGGATGACACGGAGGCCGTCGTCCGCCGCTTCGGTGCGGCCGTGCGGTACATCTCCCAGCCCAATGCGGGGGTGGGAGTCGCGCGGAACACGGGCGCGGGCCGCGCCTCCGGCATGTGGGTGGCGTTTCTCGATTCCGACGACGCCTGGGAGCGCGACAAGCTCGCCCTGCAGCTCGCCGCGATCCGGGCCGCGCCTGATGCGGCCTGGTCACTCACCGACCTCCTCGTGGTGGACGGCGCGGGTCGGCCCCGCGGCGACCCGCCGTGGTCGCCGCTGGTTTTCGGCTGCCTGCGGGAAATGGGGACCACCGCGCGGGACCTCTTTTCACGGCAGCTCGAGCGGCGCGAGGTGGTGTGGGAGACCAATCGAGTCGAGGTGTTCACGGGAGATCTCTATCCGATCCTGTTCCACGGGAATCTGGGACTGCCTTCCTCACTGATGATCCGCCGGGACGTATTTCAGGAGAGCGGGGGATTCGACCCGGCCTTTCGCGTCGCGGAGGAGACCGAATTCCTCCACCGGCTCTCGGCGCGCTGGCCTGCGGCCCTCGTGATGGCGCCGCTGGTGCGCTACCGGGTGGCGCACGGGCCGTCGCTCATCAACACCGGCGATCCCCGGCCGGCCATCCGGAACGCCTTGCGGAGCCTCGAGCAGGCGAGCCGCTTGCGCGCTTCGCCTCGACCCGGCCACCCTGGCGGCCCGGAGGGAGGGGGAGGCGCGCCTCCGATTCCGCCTGGCCCGGGCGGCGATTTCCGCCGGCGACCCGGCGGAGGCACGCACGGCTCTGGCAGGCCTCCCGGATGCTCACCTGTCCCTCCGGCGTGCCGCGCTCACCGGGTTGAGCCTGTTGCCGGCGCCGGTCCTTCGCCTCGCACTCCGGGCCCGGCGGGCGCTCCCATGAGGCGCGGCGTGGCCCTGATGATCGAGTCGGACGGCCCGGGCGGCGCGGAGCAGGTGGTCGTCGAGCTGGCGGAAGAGTTACGGCGCCGCGGATTCGGTGTCTGCCCGGTTGGGCCGGCGCAGGGTTCGGGCTGGCTGCCGCAGCAGCTCCGGTCCCGCGGATTCGATCCGGAGGTGTTCCGGCTGCGGCGCCCGGTGGATCCCGCCTGCATTTTCGACCTCAGGCGAACCCTTGAACGCCGGGGCGTATCCGTCATCCACAGCCATGAGTTCACGATGGCCGTGTACGGGACCGCGGTGGCCCGGATGCTCGGAGTGCCCCACGTGATCACGATGCACGGCGGTCGCGGGTATCAGGCGAGCTGGCGCCGCCGGGTGGCGCTCCGCTGGGCGTGCCGCCGGAGCACCAGCGTCGGCGTCTCCCGGAGCGCGGCCCACGCGCTCGAACACTCGCTCCGGCTTGCGCCGGGATCGGTGCGGGTGGTGCTGAACGGCATACGGTTCACTCCTGGCGACCGGGTGCGGGGGCGTGCCGCCCTCGGGCTTGCTGCGGAAATGCCATTGATCCTGGCGGTCGGCAACCTCTATCCGGTCAAGGGCCACATCTACCTGTTGCGGGCACTTCACCGGATGGCGGATGTGCATCCGGAGCTCGACTGGCGCGCCGTAATTGCGGGGCGGGGTGGTGAAGAATCCGCACTCAGGGAATACCTCTCCGCGTCGGCGCTGACGGATCGGGTGACGCTCCTCGGCTACCGCGAGGACGTGCCGGACCTGCTGGCCGCGGCGGATGTCTACGCGATGCCGTCACTGTCGGAAGGGATGCCTCTCGCCCTGGTCGAGGCGATGTTCGCCGGCAAGGCCATCGTCGCCTCCGAGGTCGGGGGGATTCCGGAGGTGGTGAGTGGGGGAAGGGAAGCGCTGCTCGTGCCGCCGGAAGATCCTGAGGCCCTGGCCGAGGCGCTCGGCGAGCTGCTTCGCGATCCTGCTCGGCGGGAGGCCCTGGCCGGAGCCGCGGAAGGACGGGCCCGTGCCGAGTTCGACGTGGCAGCAATGGCCGACGCCTACGAACGGCTCTATTGGGGCTGAGTCACCCGCCGAGGATCAGCGCCGGGAGCGCGCGAGGGTTTCGGATGAACTTCAATGCGAGCGCGCGATCGGAGGGCTCCAGCACCGCGTTCCAGACGAATCCGACATAGAGCGCGAATCCGGCCAGCCCGATGCCCACGAGCGGCAGCAGGCCGGTCGGCGTGAGCAGAAGACTCGCCGAGGCGATGGCCGTACCGGCGACGAGCATCCGCACGTGGAGCGCCCAGCGGTACTCGATGCGCCAGAGCCGCTGCGCCCAGTACAGCGTGCAGAAGAAGCGCACCACCACCGCGACCAGCGTCGCCACCGCCGCGCCCATTCCCGCGTAACTGGGGATGAGCGTGCTGTACAGGACGAGCACCACGACCACGGAAATCCAGGTCGAGAGCGAGGTGTACCTGGTGCGCTCGCTCACCGAGATCCCGAAGTCCACGATGGTGTTCCATACCTGAAAGACGTAGGCCAGCAGGATCACCGGCACGATGGTCGCCGCGGAATGGAACTCGGGCGTGGTCATCACACGAATTATGGGCCGGATGAAGAGCGCGATGCCGCAGGCGGCCGTGATGACGATGAGGTCGCCGAAGAGGAACCCGCGATTCATCCGCGCGTCGCGCACCGCCGGAGGTTCGTTGACGAGCTGCCACCGCTGGGGGGTCCAGGCCTGCATGAAGGGGCCGGCGATCGTGCCGCTGATGAGGAATCCGAACTGGTACGCCAGGCCGTACACGCCCACCGATCCCAGGCCGTGCAGCTTCTCGAGGAAGAAGCGGTCGCCGTAGGCGAGGATGAAGGCGCCCCCCCTGGAGAATTGCATCGGCACCGCGAAGCGCCGGAGATCGCGGAAAGTGGGCCAACTCCAGCTGATGCCGGTGCGCCGGAGCAGGATCGCGCTCATCACGAGCCCGATGGCCAGGTTGGCGGTGAATGTGCTCAGGAGGACGCCTCGCGGTCCCCACTGGAACCCGACGAGGAAGAGGATGTTGAGGCTGAGCTGCAGGATGAGCTTGCTGATCGAGGTCGAGATGTAGGCGAGGGGGCGCTGGTCCGCCTGGAGCATCAGCGTGGGGACGAACATGATCGCGCCGAGCGTGAAGTTGCAGGCGGCGATCCGCACCAGGCCGACCGTACCGGCCTCGCTGAGCCCGTAATGCCAGATCAGCGGGGCGGCGAGCAGGAGGAGCGCAGTGCCGGCCAGGTTGAGGGCCACTTGCGTGACCCAGCCGGTGAAGAGCACGTTGCGCCGCTGCTGTTCCGTGTCCGCCTTGAAGTAGAAACGCATGATGCCGGCGGTGGCGCCGGCGCTGATGAGGATCGAGGCGACCTCGAGGGCGAGGTCGAGGATCTGGAGCAGGCCGTAGTCCGCCGGTGTCAGGTACCGGGTGTACACCGGCAGCATGATGAACGACACCATCCGGGTGAGGACGGTGCCGATTCCATAGAGCATCGTGTCCCGGCCCAGCCGGGACATCGAGCGGCGGTCGGTGGTCACGGCCGCCAGAGCAGCTTGAGCCGCTCGATCCCGCTGGCCACCTGCATGAACCGGACGGGATCGGCGTCGAAGGGAAGGCGGGGAATCGCGCCGAGAGCCGGCGGGGCGGCGGGCTGGCTACCGATCGAGAGGTAGTCGGGTCTCGCGGAGACCCCGGCCTGGAGCCCGAGCTCCGGAAGGAAGGCGATCTCCCGGTCGCCGAAGGAGCGGTCGTCTCCGTTAGGATAGCAGTAAATGGGCAGCGCATCCGGAACCTCTTCGCGGACGCGCTGCCAGGACGATGCGATTTCCCGGCGCGAGGTCTCGGCACCCTCCGCTGAATGGATCGGGTGCGAGCACGAGTGGGGTCCAAAGGTGACCCCGGCCCCGGCGAGACGTCGTACCGTGTCCCACGTCATCGGGGCGTCGGCCTCGCGCGGCCGGTCCGGGAATTCGACTTCGAGCCGGGTCGCGGCTTCCTGAATGAGCGCGTCGCGCTGTCGCACCGGAAACCACTTGATCGCTTCGATCAGCTTGGCGCCCGCGTGCGCCCTGCGAAGGGGAGTGTCCCAGGCCACGGTAAAGGGCTGCCCGCCCAGTTGTACCGTGCATTCGTGGTGAACGCTGTTCGCCAGGGCGAAGCGGATGCGGTCCCACCAGAGCCAGGAGCGGCCGTCGAGAAAGTCGGTGACCAGGAAGACCGTCACCGGGCAATCGAATTCTGCGAAAACGGGCGCGGCGACCTGGGCGAAGTCGGCGTAGCCGTCATCCACGGTGAATGCCACGGTCCGGGGCGGAGTGGGCCGGCCTTCGCGGAATGCCGCGACGAGTTCACCGAGCGGCGCGAGATGATAACGGCGCCCGCGCAGCCACTCGAGATGGCGGCGCAGCGCGGCGGCGGGGAATCCGTCGGCTCCGTGCTCGAACTTCGAAAAACGGTGGAGCAGGAAGATGGCGGCGTGCCCGCGGGAAGCCGACTCCGCCCGCGCCATCACCCAGGGGAGGGTCAGCGTGGAGCGCGCCAGGTGCTTCATCGCTCCCGCAGCATAAGGCGGTACGGCCGGTTGCCGCCGGAGCGCCTCGGCGAGACCTTGTACGGCACGCTCGATCCTGGCATAGCAGGCGGCCACCACTTCTTCGGTGCCGGCGAACGGATCGGGGATGACCGGATCGCCGCGCTCCGGCGCGAAGACTCCGAGCAGGACCATCTTGCGCCCCGCGTCCGGAAAGCGCGCCACCAGTCGAGCCTCGTTGTCGCGATCCATCGCGACGATCAGGTCGGCCCGGGCCACGAGATCCTCGGTCACCACCTGTGAGGCGTGATCTTCCAGGGATACGCCGAAGGCCGGGGCGAGGCGGCGGCCGCGCGGATCGGCCGGCCGGCCCCCTGGCGGAACGAGACCGGCCGAAAAGACGTCCTCGTCGCCCCGGCAATTCGGGGCCAGCTCGCGCCGGTAGAGGGCCGCGGCCATCGGACTCCGCAGGATGTTGCCCCGGCAGACAAACAGGACGCTCTGCGGGCGGCCGACTTCCCAGGGAAGCCGGTCGCGGCGGAATCCGAGATGACGCAGGAATGTCATGCGGAATAGCGCCCTGCGCTCCGCCGGCTCGAGCCGGCGAAACGTCTGGACGAACCGGAGGGCCCTGGCGGGCAGCAGGCGCTTCACCGATGCTCGCACGCGCGCAAGCTAACCCGCCGACGGGCGGGGCTACAAGGGAGAGACAACGGGCGTGACGCGACGGATTCTGGTCTGCGACGGGGAACAGCGCACCGCCCTCGCGGCGGTGCGCTCGCTCGGCCGCGCGGGGTACGCTCCCGTGGTGCTGAGCGCGGTCGCGCGCCCGCTGGCCGCAGTCTCACGGTACGCCACTGGCACTGCCCGAGTCGCTGATCCGCTGCACGAACCAGCGCAGTTTCTCGCCGACGTGCGCGAGGCAGTCGTCCGGTTCCGCGCCGATCTGGTGCTGCCGACTACCGAGCAATCCACCCTGGCGCTCTCGTCCGGACCGGAAGATGCCGGATCGTTCCCCATCGCCGGCCCCGACCGGCAGGCGTTCCTCCGGGTCTCGAACAAGCAGCTCGTGCTGGCCGAGGCTGCTCACGTAGGCCTCGACATCCCGCGCCAGGTCGTGATGAACACCCCCCGGGAAGAGCTGCGTGGAATTCTGGACGCGGCGCCCTACCCGGTGGCCATCAAGTCTGCCGTGTCGGTCGCCGCCGGAGAGCGGGCCCAGACCCTGTACGCCACGAACGCGCACGAGCTGGAGGCGATACTCCGTGCGCTGCCGGCGCATCGCTTCCCGCTCCTGGTCCAGGAGCGGATCATCGGCCCGGGAGAAGGGGTGTTCGTCCTGCTGCATCACGGCCGTCTCGTCGCCAGCTTTTCGCACCGGCGCATCAGGGAATTCCCGCCGTCCGGCGGACGCAGTGTCTGCGCCGAGAGCACGGCACAGGATCCCGATCTCCTCGCGAAGTCTGTCGCGCTGCTCGAGCGCCTGGGCTGGGACGGCCCCGCGATGGTCGAGTACAAGCGGGACAGACGCTCCGGGCGCCCGATAGTGATGGAAGTGAACGGGCGCCTCTGGGGGTCGCTGCAGCTCGCGGTCGATGCCGGGGTGGACTTTCCCGTGCTGATGGTCCGCGCCGCCCTCGGCGAGCCGCTGCCCGAGGTACCACCCGTTTATCGAGTGGGAGTGCGGCTGCGCTCGGTCTGGGGAGACGTGGATCATCTCCTAAGCCGTCTCGTGCGCGGGCGCGGCCAGCTCCAGCTCGCTGCCGGTACGCCGGGCCGCCTCCGGACGCTGGTGCAGTTCCTCACACCCCATCGCCGGGAGCGCGCGGAAACACTGCGCTCGGACGACCCTATGCCCTTCGTCGCCGAGACCGTGGACTGGCTGCAGGATCTCGTTCGGGCGCTGAGACGGCTGCCAGGGAAGCGCCAATCAGTGGACTCGCCGCCCGCGATCGTGCTCGGCACCTCGATCACCGCTCTGGGTGTCCTGCGGGCGTTCCGCGCGGCCGGACGGCGCGCGTTCCACCTGCCGGAGGGCAAGAGCTCCATCCACCTGTCCCGGGCGTATCACGCGTTGCCGCGCCCCGCAGGCTCCGCACCCGCCCGGATCGATCTGGACGGCTGGCTGCGGCAGCTGCCGATCGAGCGCGCCGTGCTGGTGCCGTGCTCGGACAGCTGGGTGCGGAGGGTGGCCGCGCTCGATCCCGGGCTGCGTGACCGTTTCCCCGCGTTCGTCGCGACGCCGGAAGTTCTCGAGTTGGTCACCGACAAGGCCCGCTTCGCCGAGCTCACGACTGCGCTCGGCGTCCCGCACCCGCGAACCTGGCCAATCACCGGGCCTGAGGACCTCGCCGGCGTGCCCGAGAGCGTCCTCGACGCGGCCTTCCTCAAACCGCGCGATTCCCAGGCGTTCTTCGAACGGTTCGGCACCAAGGCATTCTGGGTTCACTCGCGCGCTGAGGCGCGGCAGCGGTTGACGGATCTCGTGCCTACCGGGCTGGGCGTGGAGCTTCAGGAGTACGTACCGGGTCCGCCCACGGCGCACTACTTTGTGGACGGCTTCGCGGACGACACCGGCCGGGTGCGGGTCGCATTCGCCCGGCAGCGTCTGCGGATGTACCCGAGGGACTTCGGCAACAGCACCGTGATGCGTTCGGTGCCGCTGGCTGAGGTGCGTCCCGCCCTCGAGTCGGTTGAGCGGCTGGTGCGGGAAACCGGCTACCGCGGCGTGTTCAGCGCGGAGTTCAAGCGGGATGCCCGCGACGGACTCTTCAAGGTGCTCGAGCTGAATGCCCGGCCCTGGTGGTATGTGGAATTTGCGGCGCGGTGTGGCGTGGACGTATGCGACTGGGCGTACAGTGCAGCCCTGGGATTGCCACCGCCCACCCCACGCTCCTACGAGCTCGGGGCAGTCTGCACCTATCCGTACTACGACTTCTACGCCGTGCGCGCCTTGCGCGGGGAAGGGAAGGCGACGTGGGGAGATTTCTTCCGCACGCTGGTCGGAGCGGACCAGCCGGTGTTCCGCTGGTCCGATCCGCTCCCCGCGCTTTCGGATGTCGTCCGGATATCTGTCGCGGTTCCGGGTCGGCCGGCGTGCGGCTCCCCTGATGGAAGAGCGCCGCAGAGCGCCGCGCGTCGCCGGGGCGCAGCAACCCTGAAATGAGCGCCCAACTCGCCGTCCGTGAGCTGCAGGCGTCCGAGTTCGACGCCTGGGACCGGCTCAATGCCGCCTCGCCGCAGGGAAGCCCCTACAGCGCGCCAGCGTACCTGGACGCTCTCTGTAGCGCCGCCGGCGGAAGTTTTCGCATCCTCGCTGCCGAGCGGGGCGGGCAACTGACCGGTGGCATCGGCGTGTACGAGCGCGACACGCCGGCCGGGCGGTACGTCTCGCCCCGGTTGTTGCTCTACTACCTGAGCCCCGTCCTGGCCGCGCACGAGACCAAGTACCCCTCGCAACGTACCGCGCGGGGAATCGAGGTACTCGGCGCCCTCGCCGACGCGATTTCAGTACGTGGATACGGCAGCGTCACGCTCAAGTGCCGGCATACTCTCGGCGACGTGCGCCCATTCCTCGCGCGCGGCTGGTCGGCCCATCCGAGCTACAGCTATGTGCTGGACCTGACGGACCGGCAGGCCGCGTGGGGGCGCGTCGAGCAGAATCTGCGGCGCCTCGTGACCCGGTGCACTGAGCAGGGCATCACGATGTCGGAGGATGACGACTTCGCGGCGTTCAATCGCCTGCACGAGGTGACACTGGGGCGGAAAGGGGCCGCCGTCTACCTGCCCGCCGAACCGTTCCGCGCCTGGTTCGAGCGGCTCAGGGCGGCGGAACTCTGCCGGCTGTACCACGCGCGAATGCCGGACGGGAAAGTAATCGCGTCGCAGCTCGTGCTGACCGGGTCGCATCCGCTCAGTCATACCGTGAGCGCTGTCGCCGACCCGGCGTATCTCAACCTCGGGGTGAATGCCTTCCTTCGCTGGCGCGCGGCCGAGGCGCTGTCTGCCGCAGGTTTCACGGCCAATGACCTGACCGATGCGGCGCTCAACCCGGTGACTCACTTCAAGAGCCAGCTCGGCGGGGACCTAGTGATGTGCCACGTGATCGAGAGTCCAAGAACCGTGCGCTGGAGAATGTGGCAGGCGGGGAAGCGGGGAAGCGGGGAAGCGAAACGGATTGTGAAGCGTCTCCTCGGGCGAGGGGCCGAATGAGCACCGGCGCCGATCGGATCTGCGCTGCCCTCGGGGCGCTGGGGATCGACACGGTCTTTGGGCTCCCCGGGACGCAGAACGTTCCGCTTTTCGAGGCGCTCCGCACCAGCCGCCTCCGGACGATCCTGGCCACGCACGAGCTGGGCGCCGCCTTTATGGCCGCCGGGTACTACCGCGCCTCGGGCCGGGTGGCTGCGCTTTTCACGATCCCTGGCCCCGGCTTCACGTATGCGCTGACCGGACTTGCCGAGGCCAGGCACGATTCGGCGGCGCTCCTGCACATCACAGGCGCACCGCCGCCGGAGGGCGGCCGGAAGTTTCAGCTGCAGGCAATCGACCAGGCCGCGATGGCCGCTCCGGTCGTCAAGCGCCACTTCCGGATCGATCGCGAGGACGAGACCGAGTCGGTCCTGAGGGAGGCATACGTTGCCGCGACGTCCGGCGAGCCCGGGCCGGTCCTGGTCGAGGTGAACCCGGCGGTACTCACGTCGCCTTCGCTGAACGCGTCGCCAATCCGGCCGCTGCCTCAATTCCTCGCCCCCGACGCGGCCGCCGCGATCCTGGCTCGCCTTCGCACGGCCCGGCGTCCGCTGCTCTTCGTGGGGCAGGGTGCCGTCGCCGGCGCCTACGCGTTGAGACGGCTGGCCGAGTGGCTCAACGCCCCAGTGGTGACGACGCTGTCGGGGCGTGGTGTGCTGCCCGAAGATCACCCGCTCGCGGTAGGCATTGATCTCGGAGGGCCGGGCCTGGCGAGCGTGAATGACCTGATCGCCACGGCGGATCTCGTGCTGGCGCTCGGCTGCAAATTCTCCCACAACGGCACCGGTGGCTTCCGGCTCCGCCTCCCGCCCGACAGGCTGGTTCACGTAGATGCCTCTGCCGAGGTGCTGGGGGCCAACTACCCCGCTTCCCTCCTCATGCAGGCCGACGTGCCCGCGTTGCTCGAGTCCCTGGTGGCGAGCCTGCCGGGGGCGGCGCCCTCGGCGGCAACCTGGGTGCCGAGCGAGCTGGCCGCAGCCCGGACCGATGCCGCACGCCGGGTCCGGGAGGGTGGGCCCGAACCTCGGATCCGCGATGCCGATGTGGCGACTCCCGCGGAGCTCTTCCGGGCCATCCGCGCGGCACTTCCGCGCGATGCCATCCTCGTCACCGATTCCGGCCAGCATCAAGCCCTTGCCCGCCGGCACTTCACTGTGCTCGCCCCGCGCGGGCTCATGTGCCCGAGCGACTTTCAGTCGATGGGATTCGGGGTCCCGGCTGCGGTCGGTGTCGCCATCGGCGCGCCGCAGCGGCGGGTCGTGGCACTGGTCGGAGATGGCGGATTCGCGATGGCAGGGATGGAACTGCTCACCGCGGTGCGCGAGCGGCTGCCGGTTGCCGTGATCGTGTTCAATGACGGCCAGCTCGGCCTGATCCGGGAGCAGCAGCTCCGCGAATACGGTCACGCGCACGCGGTGTCGCTCGACGGGTTCGACATCGCCGCGGTGGCTGCGGCAGCGGGTGCCCAGCACGTGCGGCTGGAAGGCAGGGCGGAGGAGGTGCTTCGTGACGCGCTGGCGCGCGACTGGCCGGTCGTCGTGGAGGTGATGATCGGGGATTCGGCCGGGCAGCACGCTGCCCACGCGAAGGGCTACGTGAAGCAGGCCGCTCGCAGCCTGCTGGGCGACCGGCTCCGCGGGTGGCTCAAGGGGCTTCGCTAACGGGCGTCGCCGATCCGGAGATGGTACCGCAATACCTTCGCCGCCTCCTTCAAATAGTTGGACTTTCCCCAGTAAGCGCGCTTCAGCATGTCCACCTGCAGGTGGAGCGTTTCCCCGACCGATAGCGGCGCCCTCAGGACCGCCGTCCAGTAGCCCCACCACTGGCGAAGCGTCTGGAGCGTCGGCGCGGCCGGCCGTGCGCTGTAGAAGGCCCAGCGCTGCTCCTCCGTCATCGCGCTCGACGCTCCGGTGTGGTAGCGCCGGAGGAAGAGCCGCTCCGGCAGCTCGATGAACCTCCCATAGAGCGCCAGTTCCGCCATGAAGCAGAGGTCCGAGGAGACGAACGTCTCCATCAGACGCGTCCGGGCGGTCAGAGACGACCGCATCACGCCGTAGGTCGCGTTGCAGCGCTTGAGGTGCTGCATGACGTACAGAAACCGGTCCCGGGCCTCCGCCTGCGAGGCGTACACGTGATCTTCATACGGCCCGATTTCCTTTCCATCCTGGTCGATGTCCGTCGTCTTGCAGTACGCCAGGACCACACTGGGGTCCGCGTCGAGCACGTCCACGCACCGCGCGGTATACTCGGGAAGCGAGATGTCGTCGGCGGCGTGCCAGCGGAAGTACTCGGTCCCTGCCCGGTAGAACAGGTCGTTGTAGTTCCGCGCGGCCCCGATATTCCTGGGGTGCCGCACGTACTCAATTCGTGAGTCACGTGCCGCGTACGCCCGCGCGATCTCCTCGGTCCGGTCGGTCGACGCGTTGTCCCCGATTATGAGGACGAAATCCTGGTACGTCTGTGCCAGGAGCGAGTCGAGCGTCTCCGCGAGGTAGCGCTCACCGTTGAAAACCGGAACCCCGACGCCCAGCCGGGGGCGCGCTTTGGTCATCGGCTCAATCCAGCAGGGTTTTCATGCCATGGAATGCTTCTGCATACCCGTCGGCCGCGCTGCATTCGACCCCGCGCAGCCGCATCAGCCCCCGGAAGACTTCCGGATCAAACCACTGCCGGCCTCGCTGGCTCCCGAACGCATTGATGAGGCCGTCCACCTTCCGGTCCACCTCCGCCCGGGTGAGGGCCACGTAGACATTCGGGTTTCCGAGGTCCCCTTCGTACTTCGGAATCTCGTACTCGAGAATCAGGTGCCGCCGCCAGGTGTTCCAGGTGAGGTCGGCCACGGTCCGGTGGTCCTGGTGCCGGTCGCCGCGATGGTGGGTGAAGATCACATCGGGATCGGGCCCGGCCTTGAGCTCCTCGAAGAATTCCTTCAATCCCGCCTCGTACGGGAAGAACCCGTCGCGATAGCTCCGCAGCATCAGCTCCGAGGCAGCAGCCTCCGCGAGGAAGTGCTGGGCGCCCGCGCCCGCTTCGCGATGCCGTTCTGTGGTGCCGCTCAACACGACCCAGCGCACCTCGACCGGCGTGCCGCGGCCAAGCAAATGGAGCACGGCGCCGCCACAACCGATTTCGAGATCATCGGCGTGGGCGCCGAGGCAGAGCAGGCGGAGCGGCCGGCCCGGTGGCGACGGGAGCGTGAGAGGGATCATCCCGAGATAATCCGCCGCATCACCTTCATCGGGCTGCTCCTTCCGCGGCTAGCTCCGGTGTGGGCCAGCGGGCATTCTGCTCCTCCCAGAGGCGGTCAGCAAGGCGACCGGATGGCCGCTCAACGTCTGCGAGCCGGATGAGTGCATCCTTGCGCACGGCGCGGAGCATCCGGCTACCCTCGGAAAGTCCCATTGGGAGAGCGTCCTGCTGCCGGGCAGCGGCCGCGTTCTCGATCAGACCGTACGCGCAGAAGCCACCCACTCCGTCAAGCACCTCACCGGCGCCGAGGTCTCGCTTCGCGATTGTCACTACTTCGCAGACGGGCCCACCGCTGGGAGCCACCGTGGGATCACCCAGCACGACCGCACGCCCGATGGACGAGGCGACCTGTACGTGTGGCAGGTGAAAGGGCGTATAGAAGACGTAAAATGGCCCGTCGCCGAGCTTGCAGTAGGCCAGGTGGGCCTGCTTGGCCGGATTGGGCTCGTGCACGACGACGAAGGCGCCGGTGTGCGGCGCCGCGCCGAGGGCGTAGTCCACGAGGCCGCCTGCGAGCATCACCTCGGCGGGCAGGAGCCCGGCGATTTCGTTCACGTGCGCGCACGCCGGCCCGTACATGCCCCGACGCGCGACGCGGAAGCCGGAAGCATTGGCCAGGATCGTGGACTCCATCGAAAGCTTCGTCGCGTCCGCGAACGACGTCGCCTTCCGCGGGTCCATGCCGTATTTCTCGGCGAAGCCGCGCTGCGTCTCCGGTGTGCGATAATGGTCGACCATGCCCTTGAGGTTTCCGGCCGCCACCGGTCGGAGGCCGATAGCCCGGAGATAGCGGAGCAGGGTCATCGCGACCCCGGGTTCTTCGCCGTCGCTGTCAGTGAATACCACGCCCGCGGCGTCGGCCCGCGCCTTGAACAGCGGGCCCAGGAGCGAATCGAGCTCCGCATTCAGCAGCACGACGTGCTTGCCCGCGGCGATCGCCCGCGTCACCACCTCCGCGGCGTATTCGATGGTCCCGGTCGCCTCGAGCACGAGGTCGATTTCACCCGCCTCGCAGATCACTCCGGGGTCGTCCGTGATCGCGAACCCTCCACGACCAACGATCCCATCGAGGGCCCGTGCCGACGACACCGCGCGCGGGCCCGGCGCGCCGGCCTCGGCAAATGCCCGCGCCGCGTTGTCCAGCGACCGGTTGCAGATCGCTGCAAGCCGGATCCCCGGTGCGGGTGTCATCAGCTGGAGCGCCACGCTTCGACCGGTAACGCCCGCGCCGACCATCGCGACCCGGATCGGGCGGCCTGCGGCCTCCCGGGCCTCCAACTCGGTGTCAACCGCGGGCATCGAGGCTCCGAATCACTCGGGGAGGAGCGGCCAGGTGCGGTCCCGCTCCGAGATCGTGGTAACCTCGCGAGGCCACCGGATACCCAGGCGCGGGTCGTCGAACCGCACGCCGCGAGCCAGCGCCGGGGCATACCGCGCCGACATTACGTACTGGACCTCGGTATCGGCTTCCAGCGTCTGGTAGCCGTGGGCGCACCCTGCGGGCACGAAGAGTCCCGTGCCCTCGGCCGCGCGCAGCTCGATGGCACACCAACTCCGATAGGCCGGCGACTCCGGTCTCAGATCCACTACCACGTCCCATATCGATCCACGCGTGCAGCGGATGTACTTGGCCTCCGCTTCCGGAGCCAACTGAAAGTGCAGGCCGCGGACGGTTCCCGCGCGCGGGTTGACGCCTACACTGGCCTGAACGGGTTGGAAGCGAATTCCGTGCGCTGCAAACTCTTCCTGGCACCACCATCGCGCGAAAGTACCGCGCTCATCGGGGACTGGCTCCATATCCACCAGGAAAGCGCCCGCGATTCGGAGCAACGTGAATATCACCTGGCCCTCCCCGGCTCCCGCAATTCGGGGGAACCGAGTGCGCGCCGGATTCCGGCCGCGGAAAATGCCGAGCACGATCGGGGTGGAGGTTGCGGCAAGGTGCCGGCCTCGGACCTGCCCATCCCTGGGAACACGCAATAACGGTGCTCGCATCCCGTCGGCAAGTCCAGTCGCCGCCACCCGATTAATACATTGGGAATGAATGACTTAGGCAAGCCGACCCAGTCGATCAGGCCCGCCACCCGATGGACGCCCTCCACACCCAGGTAGCGCGCGGGCAATCCACTCCTCAGGGGTGTCATGGCCAGTCGGAGGAGACACGACGACGGCCCGGCAGGAAGGCCACGATGTCGCTCAATCCTACAGGCGGTCACCGGGAGCCGGGCTCTGTGGTGCGGCCCGTCGCGCCGCGATCTCCTCTGCTACCGATCTCCGGCCGGCGGCGTCGTAGCGCTTGTTCAGCAGCGTCACGCGCACATACGGTTTCCGGTCGCCGAGTAACTCGGAAGTTGCGCCAAGCTCGGCTTCCCAGCGTCTCGCGATTGCGCGCTCTTCGTGCCGGCCCGCATCGTCGAGCAGGATGACGCACCCCGGCTTGAGGCGATCCCCCATGACCGGCGCCAGCCCGTATCGCCCACCTCGCGTCTCGCCCGGCGGGCCATCACAAACTACCAGGGCGAAGTTGTCCGGCATACGCTCCAGCGGGGCGTCGTACCACGTGAAATCCGGGTGGTCCTTGAGTGGAGCGGTAACGAGCTGCACGGCATCGATTCGATACCGCGTCAGGCGTTGCTGCACCCTCCGGCTCCATTCCGGGTTGTGCTCAAGGGACCACATCGAGTTGCCGGTCCGCTGCGCGATCGCGCCGACCACGATGCTCGTCAACCCCGATCCGCACTCCAGGATCGGGCCGTCGGCATGCATCGCGGCGCGCACGCATGCCGAGAGATACTCTTCCAGGGCGCTCCAGTAATCGTTGCCCCACCCATAGACGAGATCCGGCATCACCGTGCTGCCCCGGGCAATGCCGGCCTCCGGATCGCGGAGATACTTCCGCATCGCCTGCCGGAAGACGAAATCACGGTGGCGGGCGCGCAAGTATGTCCGGAGGCGCCGGGGCAAGACGGTCTTGCCCACCTTCACCAGCAGGTTCATCGATTGGTGATCCTCAATGCGTGAATCGGTGAGGAGTTCCCCCCGGCTGGCCGGGAAGTTGCTATAGTACGCGGGGATGCGCAACGATTCGCCGCTCCACATCATGCACGCCGCGGCACCGGGTCCCGCCGGGGGCCTGGAGTCCGTCGTGCTCGAGCTGACAACCGGTCTCCGCCAGCGGGGTCACGTCGTGCTCCTGGCGGCCGTGCTCGATCACGGAGTCACTGAGCATCCCGTGACTCGCCGGGCGGCGGAGGCCGGTGTGGACGTCGAGCGCCTCGTCGTACCCCCTCGCGCCTATGTCAGGGAGTACGCGACTCTCCGGCGGCTGATCCGGTCACGTCGGCCCGACCTCGTGCACACGCACGGCTATCGGGCGGACCTGCTCGCGGGAGCCGCCGCGCGCCACGAAGGTGTCCCGTGGATCTCCAGCGTGCACGGATTCACCGGCGGCGGCCGGAAGAACCGGCTCTACGAGTGGCTGCAGGTCCGGGCGTACCGGCGGGCGCAGGGGGTCGTCGCGGTCTCGAGGCCACTCCGCGACCTGCTCGAGCGGCGCGGCGTTCCCGGGCCCGTCATTCAGGTCATTCCGAACGCGTGGATGGCGAAGCCCGCGCTCGGGCGGGACGAGGCCCGCCGCGCACTCGCGGTTTCCGGGGAGGGACCGCTCCTTGGATGGGTGGGACGCCTGAGCCGGGAGAAAGGCGCCGACGTCTTTCTCGAGACCCTCGCCATCCTCGCGGATGTTCCGTGGCGCGCCTCAATCCTCGGCGTCGGTCGCGAGCAGGCCGCATTGGAAGCCAGGGCGAACGCGCTCGGCATTGCGGATCGAATCACCTGGCACGGAATGGTTCCCGAGGCGGCCCGGTGCTTCCCGGCGTTCGACCTGTTCGTCCTGAGCTCCCGCACCGAGGGCACGCCGATCGCGCTCTTCGAGGCGATGGCTTCCGAAGTGCCGATCGTGGCGACCGCCGTCGGGGGCGTCCCGGACGTAGTCTCCACCGCGGAGGCGGTACTGGTCCCGCCGGAGGATCCCCGCGCGCTGGCGGCGGCCATCAGGGCCGCGCTCGCCGATCCGGAGGCCGCCCGGCGCCGGGCCGGCGCGGCGCGGCAGCGACTGCTGGAACACTTTTCGGCCAGGCCGTGGCTCGACGCCCACGAGCAGATGTACCGGCAGCTCGTTGCGCCCCCAACCGCAGAGGCCTGATGGAGACGCTCGGCTGGATCCTGGTCCTGATTTCCATCGGCCTGCTGGTGTACTCGTACGTCGGCTACCCACTGATCCTCAAGGTCATCGGCCTGTTCCGATCGGCGCCGCGAACCTGGAGCGACCCGGCCGAGTGGCCGATGCTCACGCTCACGATTCCGTGTTACAACGAGGAGCATTCGATCGGCGCAACGATCGAGAGCCTCCTCGCCCTGCCGTACCCCGCGGACCGGCGGCAGATCCTGATCATCTCGGATGCCTCGACCGACCGCACGGACGAGATCGTCAGGTCCTTCGCAGATCGAGGCGTGGAACTGCTGCGCCTGCCGGTGCGGGGGGAAAGACCGCCGCCGAGAACGCCGCCGCGGCCCGCATCCGGGGCGAGATCGTCGTCAACACGGACGCGACCATCCGCATCGAGTCGGGAGCGCTCAAGAAGTTGGCGCGGGTGTTCCAGGACCCCACGATCGGCGTGGCCTCGGGTCGGGATATCAGCGTGGGCAACGTCCAGGCCGGGGCCAACCGCGGCGAGTCGGGGTACGTCGGGTACGAGATGTGGGTGCGTGGGCTCGAGACGCGGGTCGGCACCATCGTCGGAGCCAGCGGTTGCTTCTTCGCGAGCCGGCGCGAGCTGCACGACGAGCTCTTCCCCGAGGCGCTGAGCCGGGACTTCGCGTCGTGCCTCATCGCGCGGGAGCACGGGTATCGGTCCGTGTCGGTGGACGAAGCCCGGTGCCTGGTGCCGAGGGCGGCGTCACTCCAGGCCGAGTATCGCCGGAAAGTGCGGACGATGGCGCGCGGGCTCGACACGCTGTTCTTCAAGCGCCGGGTGATGAACCCGCTCCGGTTCGGCGGGTTCTCCCTGATGCTCATCAGCCACAAGCTCTGCCGGTGGTTGTTCCAGCTGACCCTCCCTCTCTCGGTGATCGGCCTCGGCCTGCTCGCGGCAGTGGGGCACGATTGGGCGGCCGTGGCCCTGGCGGCCGGGGCGCTCGCTGCCGTGCTTGGCGTGGTGGCGATGCGGTGGCCGGTTGGCAAGCCGATGCCCGCGATTCTGGCGGTCTCCGCGTTCGCCCTGTGGTCCAACCTTGCCGGACTCGTGGCGTGGCTCAAGCTGGCCCAGGGCGAGCGAAATCCCGTCTGGGAGCCGACCCGCCGGCCGGCACCGACGGGATAGGCGGCTGCCACGACCTGTTGCGGAGTCCCGGCCACACCCGAATCGGCGTGAGCGCCCATCACGCAAATCATTGCATAGATGCTGGCGAACAGGCCAGGCACCGCAAATCATTTGATGATAAAGTGTTGGAACAATGCTTCCGGCGTCATTCTGGAATTCTGCCCCTTAGCATGGGAGTTGCGCGATGAGCCTTCCGACAGAGAGCCGTCCGTGGCTGGCCGGGCTGTACCCGCTGGCCCTCGTGCTCGTGGTCGTTCCCCTGATGGACGCGGTGACTCGCACCCTTCCGGTGCGGCCGGGTGAGGCGGCCTGGCGGTTCGGCTCCCTCGGTCTGGTGTTGAACAGCCTGGTGACGCCCATTCTGGGCCTCGCGCTGGCGGCTGGGGTCAGCCTGTTCCTCGAGCAACGCACGGCGCTTCGGATCTGGTCGGTGATGGCGTGGATAGGAGCCGCATTCACGCTGATCCTGCTGGCCACGTTCGTCCTGGACTTCCTCGAATTGCGCGGCACGGTCACGGCGGGGGCGCGAGGCGGGTTCGACGCCCTCGGAATGAAGACGGCAATCTCCTCCGGGCTCGGTCTGTGTGCTTTGATCGGCCTGGCCGCCGGAAGCGGACGTGCAGTGCGCCAGATGCATTCCGGATCCCGCCGGTCTGACCGGCCGGACCTGGTGATTGGAAAGACCCGGACCTGAACACCCTTTTGGAGAACTCGTCATGTCACACTCGGCCCCACTCACCCGCATCGCCCTGCTGGCGGCAGCCGTCACCGCGTCAGCCGCGGCACCGGCGCTCGCCGACGGGCTCCCGGGCACGTCGCCGTCCTACGTGTCGGGCCAGTCGTTCGCGGCGTTCCTCGGGCCGCAGTCCCTGACGACCAGCAGCTACATCTGGTTCCTCAGCGCGACGCGCCAGGCCAATACCAACGAGGACCAGAAGTCCGACGACGATGACAACACCCTCACCACCATCGCGCTCGCGGGCGGTATCGGTGTCGGCCTGTTGCTCGGCGGGTCCGAGCTTTGGGGCGGAGAAGGAAACCATGAAACGCTCCAGCCCGAGGTGCCGGTGGTCGATGTCCAGACACCACCCGACACCACCGTGACGCCGGAGCCGATCTCGATGACGTTGCTGGCGACCGGACTGGCGGGAATGGGTGGCGCGAGCTTCATGCGCCGGCGCCGGAAGAGCACCGAGGTCTGAAGCGAATCCTCTATCAAGGGGCGAGAATCAAGAAGGGCGGCGCGGAAGCGTCGCCCTTTCTTATCTTCGGATCGCCCATCCGCCCATCCGCCCATCCGCCCATCCGCCCATCCGCCCATCCGCCCATCCGCCCATCCGCCGTTACGTTGGCAACACCTTCCCCACCTCGGGAATTAGCTGTTCCGCCACCGCGGTCGCCAGCTTGAGCGCGCCCGCCTCGTCGGTGTCGTCGTCCAGATACACGACGATCCGGACCAGCGCCTCCTCGGTCCGGCCGCGCAGCGCGGCGTCGCGGAGGAGGTCCCACTTCACCGCGTACTCGTTGGCCTGCACCCGGCCCCTGCCCTGGTACCAGTAGTACACGAGGGCCTGCTCCCCTTCCCGCGCCAGTTCGTAGCGATTGACTCGGACGGGGCCGCCGGCCGCGGCCACGGACGCGTACCCGACGTTCAGCACCTCCCACCCCGCGCCAGGCAGGCAGTTCTTCGGTGAGTGAATCGTCTTGCCCTGGGCTTGCTGCTCGTAGTAGCCGACGTACACGGAGAACTCTGCCGTCGTGTCCACATAGAATTGCCGCATCACGTACGACGACATCCCCGCGACCCGCTGCTCTTCCTTGCTGATGGTCAGGTTGATGCTCTGGAAGCCCGCGATGCTCCGGGGCAGGGAATCCAGCGGCCGGGCGAGCGGTACCGCGCGCTGACGATCGATGCCCAGCGTGAGGAGGCAGCCGGCGCCCAGGATCATCGCCGGCATCCAGCGCGTCACCTTACGCATCCGCCCTCCGCCGCCGGTACCACACGCCCTCCAGGGCCCCTACCAGCCAGGTGAGGAGGCCCAGAATCCCGAAGGCCAGAACGAACATGAGCCAACCCTCGCTCAGGTGCATGAACCCCTCACCCGACGCCGGGCTGACGTAATAGACCAGGAAGCCCGTAAGGAAGATGCGAAAGGCATTGATGCCGATCGCCACCGGGATCGTCGCAATGATGATGAGCGCGCGGCTCACGGGATACCGGAGCCAGAGCCCGCCGGCCAGCACGCCGAGGCTGAGGAGGGCCGTCAGCGAGCGGAGCCCGCTGCAGGCCTCGGTCACGAAGAGGCGCCGGCCCGGGAGGAGGATGATGTTCCCGGAGAGCTCCACAGGGACGTGCCGGAGCTCGAGCAACCGGGCGCCCATGGCGGATGCCTTGAACTGCAGCGGCAGCGCGAGCGCGGAAGTGACGAGATCCGGCAGCGGGACGGAGAGCACGAAGAGAGTGAACGGCAGCCACCAGGCCAGGACCTGCCGCCAGCCCCAGGCGAATGTCACCACGGCGGCCAGGGCGAGCACCATGCTGAGCCGCAGCGTGAACAGCTCGGCGGCCAGGCCGGCCAGGTACCGCAGGACAACCGCGCCAGCCAGGACCGTCAGGCCCAGCCCCGGGCTCGGAGCCCGGTCGGCACGGAGGCCCGCCTTCCAGGCCAGCCAAAGCGCCACTGGGGCGAGCAGCAGCCCGTGCCCGGCCTCCGGATCGTTCCACCAGTCGCTGAGCAACAGCCGGAACGGATGGGCGAAGAGGAGCGCGAAAAGAAGGCCCGCTGCCAGGGCAGGGGCCCATCGGACCGCCGGTGTCCAGGCGGGTCGACTGAGGGCGTCCGGGGTGGCCGTCACGGGTGGTTTACCAGCCGCCCTTCCGGAAGAGGATCACCGGGATCGTCTTGAGCATGATCTTCAGATCCTCCGCCAGGCCCTGGCGCCGCAGGTACCGGAGATCGAACTCCACCTTTTTCCGCACGTCCTCGACACAGGAGTCGTACGACTGGCTCACCTGGGCCAATCCGGTGATGCCGGGCTTGGCGCGCTGGCGGAGCGGGTACTGCTCGATGGTCTCCCGCAGCTCGGCGAAGATCTGCGGCCGTTCCGGGCGGGGGCCGACGATATTCATGTCCCCCTTGAGCACGTTGAGGAGCTGGGGAAGCTCATCCAGCCGGTACTGGCGGAGGAAGCCCCCGATCGGCGTGACCCGCGGATCGTCCTTGGACGCCCAGACCGCTGCCCCCCCGGATTCCGCGTTCACTCGCATCGTCCGGAACTTGTAGATCTCGAACGGCAATCCCCCGATATCCGCATTGCGCCGCCGGTTGAGGTTCCCCTCGCCGCGAATGCGCCGGTCCAGTCCGACGCGGGTCTGCGTGTAGAACACCGGGCCCGGCGAGGTGAGCTTGACGGCGATCGCGATCAGCAGCATCACGGGCGCGGCGAGCACGAGTCCCACCAGTGCCACCACGATGTTGAGCGCGCGCCGGGCGCGATCCTCCGGCGCGGGAGGCAGGTCCATCGCGATCTCATCCGCCGAGACGCGATTGGCTCGCTGCATCGGGTCGGAAAACCGTCGGCTGTCGCCGAGTTGGGTCATCGAAAGTCCCATTCCCGGGTCCTAAAAGATCTGCGTCAGGGCATAGATGGTGATCGGAATGCCCAGCAGCATGCTGATCGTCGCAACCGTACGATAGGTGCCGCCGGAGGTGTCCTGGCCGACGCGAATCTCGTCACCGCCCTGAAGATTTGCCTGGTCGAGAGTCTGGCCCTGCTGAATGCTGAGGCGAGTTTCCCGCTCGTCCAGGATGATCGTCGGGCCGCGCATGATCACCGTGTCGTCGACTTTCGCGTCCCCCGAAGGGCCGCCCGCGAACATGATCGCATCGGTGACCAGCATGTCGGCCGGCAGGCTGTAGTACCCCGGACTGCCGACTCCGCCAAGGACCCCGATCCGGAGCAGCGAAGTCACCTCCACCGTCGGGTTCCTGACGTACTTCCCGATCTGTGCGGTCAGCACCGAGTCGAGTTCAGAGCGGAGCACGCCATGAACCGAAATCGCCGGAATGCTGGGGAGCTCCAGGGTGCGGCCTGCCCGCACAACGAAGGTGTCCGTCAGGCTGCTGTCTTCAAGCACTCGCAGAATGATGCGATCGCCAACCTGGAGATCGCCGTCTCTCAACCGGGCGCGGATCGCCGACGCATCCAGGCCGGAGGCTCCCGGCCCCGCCAGCAGCGCCTCCAGCTCCGCACGGGTGGCCTGTGCGGGCGGAGGGCCCGGCTTCTCCTGTGCCGCGAGCGGCGCCGCCCCGAGGATCAGGGATGCGGCCGCCAATGCCTGCCACTTATGGGTGACTCGCATCCGATTCAGTCTCGTTGGTCGAGTGGGACAGATCCCGAACTTAGCACGAACACCCTACTCCCGGCGAAACGCGCGCGGGAAACGGCCGAGTAACGGTTGCATCTTCGCGTCCAGCCCGAAGCGCGCCAGTCGCCCGACGAATTCCGAAAGGGCCTGGCCGTCGAGCGCAGCCCCGCACTGCTCGCAGACGCCGTCGGCGGGCGGTGGTGCGCTCGCCGCTCCTGTCGCGGACGCGGCCCCAGGCTGGCTCGCCTTCTCACAATTCGAACACCGCATCGGGGTGCTTCCTCTCGCCGTCCGCTGGAGGCGGAACTGGTTCTGTTGCCGGTCGGCTGGTCGATCCTGGCCGGTACAGATACAAGAGTGAAGCCGCACCACCGGTGCCGATAGATCGGGGTTGATCCGACTGCGTCTGCCGTTCCAAGCCATTGACAGTTAACGTGTTACGCGCCGCTCGAGAGCGTGCCGTCCGTGGTCCGGACCCGGTCGCCTGTTGCATCCGGGCCTCGGCACGACCGTTGGCGCAGCACCTCTGTCGCGTGCAGGCCACACGGCCTCGGGCACCGCTGCGGTTCTTGTGGCGCCACCGCGCCGATTTCGTTACTTGCGGAAACTCGCTCTTGCGCGATAACTCCATTATCTGTATAGTGTTAACGCTATTCTCAAGTCGGCGCACGACTCCTGCATCTCGTCACCGCCGACAAGCTGCGCCTCTCCTCTCCGGCATCCGACCGAGTGACTATGTCCGATCGAGACAAGGCCGTCCGTCCTCCGCTGGTGCTGATCGCCAACGACCAGGAATGGTCGGCCAGGTCTCTCGAGAGCATCCTGGCGCCGAAGGGTTACGCCGTCGTGCGAGCCTATACCGGGCACCAGGCATTGGAGCGGGCGCGGAGCTCCCAACCTGACATCGTGATTCTCGATGCGCAGATGCCCGATCTGCACGGGATCGAGGTCTGCCGCCAGCTGAGAGAGGACCCCCGCTTCAGCCCGACGGTCCCGATCCTCATCACGACCGCAGGGCCAAGCGGCCGCACCCAGCGCATCGAAGCCTATCAGGCGGGCGCCTGGGAGTTTCTCGGCCAGCCGCTCGACGGCGAGGCGCTGCTGCTGAAGCTCGAGACATTCGTCCGCGCCAAGCTCGAGGTCGACCGGGTCCGCGATGAATCACTCCTGGACCAGGTCACCGGCCTCTACAACATGCGGGGTCTCTCCCGCAGGGCCCGTGAGATCGCCTCCGAGGCGTTCCGCAGGAAGCACGCCCTCGCGTGCGTGGTCTTCGTGCCCGAAGCCGAGGCGCTGACCGAGGGCGCGGCCGAAGAGGTCGGTCGGCGCGTAGCCGCCGCCCTGGGAGAGTCGCTCCGCAGGATCGGCCGGAGCTCCGATGCGATCGGACGGCTCGGCCCGCTTGAATTCGCGGTGATCGCGCCGGCCACCGGGCCGGAGGACGCTGTCCGCATGGTCGAGCGCCTCCGCCAGACGATGGAGACCGAGCCGATCCGCCTCAACGGGCATAGCACCACCGTGGAACTTCGCGCCGGATATTACGCTGTTCCGGACTTCGCCAAGTCCAACATCGACGCCACCGAGATGCTGCTCCGGGCGACGACCGCGCTCCGGTCGCTCAGGGACGAGGGTGCGGGCAGGCTTCGGGCGTTCGAAGCCAATTAGCCGTATACAGGTCCCCGGTAGGAAAACGACCCTTCGGCGCTTCGGCCGAGGGGTCGTGGCCTTTCACGAACCCGCGAGCCGTGGCGACTACGTACCGGCCGTGAGTCGACTCGGCTCCTCTTCCGCGGCATAGCCATAGACGTACGAGTAGTACTTGTATGCCGTGGCGGAGGTATCGATGTCGTTCAGGACCGCGCCGAGCATCCGGATCGGCAGCCGGTCGATGAGCTTGAGCTTTTCTTCTGCCATCTGGCGGTCGGTCTCGCCGGACCGGAGCACCAGCACGATGTGGCCGGTGGCCGTGCCGAGCACGAAGGGATCAATACCGGCGCCGAGCGGCGGGCTGTCCACGATGACCACATTGAAGCGGCTCTTGAGCTGGGCCATCAGTTCGCTCATCCGGCCCGAGCCGAGCATCTCCGGGCCGTGGTGCCGGCGGGTGCCGCAGGGCAGCATGGTCAACCCGTTGTGGGAGGTCGGCCGCAGGATGTCATCCACCTCCGCCGCTCCTGCCAGGTAGTCGAGCAGCCCGGGCCGGCGGTCCACGTTGAACATCCGGTGCAGCTCGCCGCGCCGGATATCGCCGTCCATGAGGAGCGTCTTGTAGCCGGCCTCGGCGAACGACAACGCGAGATTGGAGCACACCAGGGACTTGCCCTCCCCGGGGCCCGGGCTGGAGATCGTGAGCCGAATGGGGCCCGCTCCATAGGAGTGCACCAGATTGAGCCGGATCGTGCGGAACGCCTCGACCGCCTGCGAGGCTTCGTCGGGATCCTGGTCGCCCCGCCGCAGCTTCCGGATCGCGGGAATAGCGCCGAGGATGCTGAGCCCGAGCTCGCGGGTCACCTGGTCAGGGTAGCGGAAGCGCTTGTCCAACTGGTCCAGGAGAATGGCCAGCGCGCCGGCAAGCGCCAGGCTCGCCAGGAAGCCCATGAGAATGATGCGTGGGGCGCTGTTGCTCGTCGGACGGGTCGGCGCGATCGCCGGGTCGAGGATCTTCACGTCCGGAATCGCGCTCGCAAGCGCGAGCTTGGCCTCCTCGTACCGGGTCTGCAGCATCAGGAACAGCGCCTTGGCGCTCTCCATCTCCCGGAAGTACCGCTGCTCGGTGATCGTCCTGGTCGGAATCGACTGCAGTTCCCGGGACTGCGTGCCGATCTGCGACTGCAGCGCGGTCTCCTGTGCCCGGAGCTGCTGGATCAGCGCATTGGCATAGGCCGGAATGGTCTGTGTCCGGAGCGTATTGATCCGGTCCTGCAGATCGCGGACCGGCTTATGCTCGTCGGTATACCGATAGCGCAACGCGCGAAGCTCGGCCTCCGCTCCGGAGAGCTCGGAGAGCGCCCGATTCATGTCCGTGGCGTTGCGCGCCGCCGGAATCGTCTGGAACGCGTCGACGGCGAGCGCACCAGCCGCCGTGGAGCGGGCGAGCACATCCTCGAGCGCCTTCCGGTCCTGCTGGAGCTGCTCGAGATCCACCTTCTGCTGGAAGTACTTCGTGAGCACCGTCGGCTGCGTCGCCTCGAGGCCCGCCGCGATCGGCGCGCTCTCGTTCGGCAGTGTGATCGTCCGTACCCGGTAGCTCTCGAGCCGGCTCTCGGCGTCCCGCAGCTGTTCCGCCGAGTACTGAACCTGCTCCTCGAGTGTCTCCGTCAGGATGGCGAGTTTCCGCCGCTTCAGATCCGCCGCGACTGACACAAACTGCTCGATCACCGCATTGAGGCTCCGGCTCAACCGCCGAGGATCGTTCCCGGTGAGCGCGAGCCGCAGGAAGTTTCCGTCCTGGGCCATGTTGGCCGTGAGCTGCGCCGCCAGGGAACTGGAAGCGTCCCGCGGCGTCACGACGCTGAACCGGATCTCGCGATCCCGTCCGAGCGCCCGCGCCTCCGGCTTCCAGCGGAATCCCACCTTCCGTCCGACCGAGTCGCCCGCCGCGCCGCTCTCGATCGGGCGCTTGCTGCCGGTGAACAAGGTCCAGTTCTCGCCGGTCCGGCCGATCCGCAGCAGGTAGTCCCCGGTGTAGAAGCTGTCGGCGAGACCGAACCCCCGGAACGCGGCGGAGTCCTTGGGCTCCTTGGGCGTCACGAAGAGCATCTGCTTGAGCGCGACGCTGTCCAGGACGACGCCGGTGGTCAGGAGCTCGGTCCAGGCGTAGGACTGCAGCAGTCCCTCGGCGCGAATCGGCCCGGCGTCCTCCGGCTTGGGCTCGATGTAGATGGTGGCCGTGGCGGTGTATTCCGGATGGAGAAAGCGCGTGGCGAGCACACTGGCGGCCGTCCCGAGGACCGTGACCGCAATGATCAGCCACTTGTAGCGCTGAAGCGCCGCCATGTACCGGCCCCACTGGACCCCCTGCTCGGGGGGGGGTGGTGGTGGCGCCTCAAACCCTGCCACGGCCCCTGAAGCCGAATACGGCCCCGGGACGGCGGAGCTTTCGTCGGGATCCGGCGTGCCTGGCTGGAGCTGGTTACCGATCATTCAGGCTGCGCTCCCTAATCGTGTTCGGTGCCGGTTTTCGCGGCGCCGCAGCGGCTGCGAGATGGAGAATACCAGCCCACCAACGCAAATGGGATACCGTGGTTCGAGGGGACCCAACCCCTTGTCCCGGCACGCTTCCGGCCCTTGGGACAGGGTCGAGCCGGGCAAAACCGAGGCGTCCCGGCATCGATGTTGCGTAGACGCATCTATGGTGTGGCCGCCCCGTGACGGGGTTTTGTTGCTTTAAAGATACGTAAATGGTTGAATTCCGCGTCACCCTGTGGTATCGACCGTACGTTCCCTGTAGCCCTTTTGGCCAACGTGGGGGTCTTTCGTTGGAATGACCCCACGAGAAGTGGCGTGGTCTCGACCGGGCGATGGGGCATAGTGCGACGGGTCCGCGCATCACGCGTTCAGCATCGAAGGAGTCGTGAATGGCCAGTCCCCTGACGCAGCCGGTCTCCCCGTCGCCCCAGCCCGATCCGGCTGCCCGGGACCCGCTGTCGATCCCGCCGGACGTGAAGGCCAGCATTCGGGTGCTGGTCGTGGACGACGAACGAACCCTTCGCGAGTCGTGCGCGAGTGTCCTTCAGATGGACGGTTTCAGTGTCACCGTGATCGGCCGGGGCGAGGAGGCACTCGAAACGGTCAAGCGCCGGAAGTTCGACATCGTCCTGGTGGACCTCTACATGGCCCAGGTGAGCGGGATGGAGATCCTGCGCATGGCGCTGCAGCACCACAAGGATACCATCGTCGTTGTGATGACGGGCAACCCGAGTGTCACGAGCAGCATCGAGGCGCTGCGGGCCGGTGCGTGGGACTATCTCCCGAAGCCATTCTCGGCGACGCACCTTCAGGTGCTGATCGGCCGGGCCTCGCACGCGGTGATGGTTTCCCGCGAAACCCACGACCTGCGCCTTCAGTTGATGCAGCAGACCGGGCACAGCGAGAAGTTCGCGTTGATCGGAGTCTCCCCGCTCTTCCGGAAGGCCGTCGAGCTGGCGCGCAAGGTGGCCGGCACCGATGCCTCCGTGCTCATCAGCGGAGAAAGCGGCACCGGCAAGGAGCTCATTGCGCAGTTCATCCACCATCACAGCCGGCGGTCCAGCCGCACGCTGGTGCCGATCAACTGTGCCGCGTTGCCCGAGCCGCTCCTCGAGTCGGAGATGTTCGGGCACCGGAAAGGCGCCTTCACCGGAGCCGATCGCGACAAGCCGGGCCTGCTCGAGACGGCCAACGGCGGGACGTTGTTCCTGGATGAGCTCACCGAGATGACGATGGGCCTCCAGGCCAAGCTGCTGCGCGTCATTCAGGACGGTGTGGTGCGCCGCGTGGGCTCGGAGCAGCAGGATGCGGTGGTGGACGTGCGGTTCATTTCGGCGACGAACCGGGACCCGGAGGACGCCGTGAAACAGGGGGTGCTCCGCGAGGACCTCTTCTATCGGCTGCGGGTGGTCCCCATCAAGCTGCCTCCGCTCCGGAAGCGGCTCGAGGACATCCCGGTGCTGGCGAATCATTTCCTCACGCATTACTGGGCCCGCCACCGGCAGCAGGGCGATCGAGCCCCGCGGCTCAGCGAGGCCGCGATCGGTTTCTTGCGGAGCCGTCCGTGGCGCGGCAACGTCCGGGAATTGCAGAACGTCATCGAGCATGTCGCCGTGCTGGCCGAGCCCGACCAGGTGATCCAGCCGAACGATATTCCGATCTACGACGATCCTTCCGAGTGGCCGGTCGAGACCGGCCTGCCCGCGGGCATCATGGATGAGGCCTTCCATCCGGCCAAGGACCGCGTAATCGCCCACTTCGAGCGCGAGTATCTGAATCGCCTCGTCGGCCGGGCCGGCGGGAACATGTCGAAGGCCGCGCGGCTGGCCAGCATCGACCGAACGACGCTTTACCGCCTCATGGACAAGCACAATTTCCAGCGCGACGACGTCGCCGGCCCGATCGAGTGAGCTCGGAGGCCACCGTGACGCGCCCCCAACGCGGGCAACTCGTGCATCCGCCCAACCGTGCGGCCGCGGCCGCCCAGCTGGGTGGCATCTCGGACGGGTTATGGCACGCGCTGGAATCGGCGGCCAGCTCCGTCACGGCCGACTGGCGGGCGATTGCGGTGGATACGATTTCCGTCGAGGAAGCGGGCGCGATGCTCGCGCACCTGATGGGCGCCACGATGCGGTTGGCGGCCGGGGAGGAGCCTGACGAGGGCACCCTGCCACGCAGCGTCCTCGGTCGCCGGCTCCTGGGCCTGCTCCGGCGGCAGCTGATCGGCCGCGCGATTCGCCTTGATCCCGCCCCCGACAGCCGCCAGCTCCTGGCGCTCCTCACGGCGCTCGAGGACGTGGGCCACCGCATCGACTCGGACTGGTCGCAGCACTTCTCGGATACGCTCGCGGGGCCGGACGGTCTCGAGCTGGTCGTCGAAGTGGCGCACGACTTCCGCAGCCCCGTCACGTCGATCCTCTTCCTGGCCGAGACGCTCCAGAAGGGCCGCTCCGGGCCCGTCACCGAGCTGCAGGAGCGTCAACTCGGGCTCATCTACAGCGCGGCGTTCGGCCTGAGCGGAGTCGCCAGCGACGTGATCGAGCTTGCCCGGGGCGGCGATCGCCTGGTGGACCTGGATCCGATCCCATTCTCGGTCGCCGACATCTTCGAGTCGGTGCGCGACATTGTGCAGCCGATCGCGGAAGAGAAGGGGCTGGCAGTCCAACTGCTCCGTCCCGAAGCCGACCTCCGCGTCGGGCACCCCGTGGCGCTCAGCCGGGTGCTCCTGAATCTCACGACCAACGCGCTCAAGTTCACGGATACCGGAAGCGTCGAGCTCGGCGGGCGGCGCCTCGAGGGCCATCAGGTCGAGTTCTGGGTCCGCGATACCGGCCGTGGCATTCCCCCGCAGGCGATGCTGACCCTGTATGAGCCATTCCGCCGGCGGCAACACGCCGGCGAATATGCCTTTTCCGGTTCGGGCCTCGGGCTTTCGATCTGCCGCAAGCTCGTCGAGGCGATGGGTGGCGAGCTGAAGGTGGAAACCGAAGCGGGGAAGGGGACCAGGTTCATCTTTCAGATTGCGATTCCTCCCGCCCCATCCGGCCCGGCAGACTGATCCTCCTGCTTGAACCGATTCAAGAGAAATCCGATGCCGAAGCTCCTCCACGTGGTTGGCGCGCGCCCCAATTTCATGAAGGTGGCACCGGTGCTTCATGCCGGGCGCGAGCGTGGAGGGTTGGAGCAGATCCTGCTCCACACCGGCCAGCACTATGACGTGGGGATGAGCGACCGGTTCTTCCACGAACTGGGACTCCCGGAACCGGATGTGAATCTGGGGGTCGGTTCGGACACTCACGCCGTTCAGACCGGCAAGATCCTCATCGGTTTCGACCCCGTCCTGGAGCGCATTCTCCCGGATTGGGTCGTGGTCTATGGTGACGTGAATTCGACCGTCGCCTGCGCGCTCGCGGCGGTCAAACGCGGAATCCGGGTCGCCCACGTCGAGGCCGGTCTCCGCAGCTTCGATCGGACCATGCCTGAGGAGATCAACCGGATCGTCACCGATCAGCTCGCCGACCTCTGTCTCACGCCGAGCCGGGACGCCAACGCCAACCTCGCCGCCGAAGGAATTCCGGCCCATCGCATCCGGCTGGTCGGCAACGTGATGGTGGACACGCTGCTCCGACTCCGACCCGCGGCCCGGGAGCGTGGGATGCCACGCGAAGCCGGAGTCGACGGCCAGGCGTTTGCCGTGGTGACACTCCACCGGCCGTCCAACGTGGACAGCCGGGAAGTCCTTGCCGAGTTGTTGGAGGGCTTGTGCGATGTGGCGAAGGTGATGCCGGTGCTGTTCCCGATCCATCCCCGGACCCGGCAGCGCATTCTCGATTTCGGGCTGGAGTCGCTGGTCGGAGGAGTCCGGCTCCTCGCCCCGCTCGGCTATATCGAGACCGTCTCGCTCGTCGATCAGGCGGCGGTCGTGCTGACGGATTCCGGCGGGCTGCAGGAGGAGACGACAATGCTGGGCGTGCCGTGCCTTACCCTGCGCCCCAACACGGAACGACCCGTCACCATCACCGAGGGCACCAATCGCCTGGTCGAATCCTCACGCGCCGCCCTGGTCACCGCCTTCCGCGAGGTCATGGCACAGCGGAACGACGGCGGGTACCGACCAGGCAGCCCTGAAGGTTGGGACGGAAGGGCCGGCCGGCGTGTGGTCGCTGCCCTGCTCGGAGAGCCCGACGAACTCGCGTCGGCTCGCGCGTGAACTGATCCGGCCGAAGCACTACCCGCGCGCGGGCCGTGCCTCAGCCGCCGGCGTACGGACTTCCTCCTCCATCGCGTCCAGCAATCGCTCCGCCTGAAAGCGGCGCGTGAACCGTTCCTGCTCCATGAGCGGGGAGGGTCGGGTCCCCTGCTTGAACTCGAGGAAACGGGCGGTGAGTGCCGCCGTGATCCCGGAAATATCCTGCGGGTCGAGGACATGGGCCCCGGTTCCGGCCAGGAGCTCAGCCGTGGCACTGCGTGGCCCTGCGAGCACCAGCAGCCACGTCGGGAACCGCATGCCCTCGAAGACCTTGGCGGGGATCATCAGGTCGGCCCCCTGCTGAAGTGTCACGAGAACCGTGCAGCCCGCCATGAACTCGAGCGCCTTCGGGCGAGGTTGCCCGCGATGGACGGCGAGGAACGGTTCGAGGCCGTGAGCAGCGGCGAGTTTCTCGAATCGAGCATGCACCTGGGCGTCGAAGAATCCCATGAATTCGAGGCTGAGATCCCGGGGGTCGATTGCGAGGTCCCGCACCATCACTCCGACCGCTTCGAAGAGCGGCGCCGGATCGCGCCCGAGGTATATGGCGCCCGTATACCCGATGATGAACTTGCGCGGGGCGCGCATCGAGGGGACTGCGCCTTCATCAACGCCGTTGGTGATCGTGATGACGCGCGTCCGCGGATAGGCGCGCTGCATGATCGCGCGGACCGGCTCGACGTTGGCGATCGTCAGCGTACTGCGCTTCACGGCGCGCTTTTCGTATCTGGCCGCGAGCCGAAGCCACATCGCGCCCAGTTCGACCCATTCCGGCTCCATGAAGCGCCAGGGATCTCGAAAGTCGGCGATGAAGGGCAATCCGGTCCACGAGGCAAGGAGGCGGCCGCCCTCGTGCGCCATGTGTGGCGGACCGGAGCTGGCGACCCAGCGGTGCAATCCCGGATCGAATATCCGGCGCCCGGTCTCGGCCGCACGGCGGGCCCAGCGCTCTGCGGCCACGTACTCTCGCCAGGCGTGGAAGGCGTTCAAGGCCCTTCTGGCGGGGGACTTCCGCCTCGACGCGGGCGGGGTCGGGGCCTGCCCCGAGGGGACGGCCCGCCCGCCGGTCGTTTCCCTCAGCTGGCGACGCGCGCTCACCGCATGACGCACGATGCGGTCGAGGGCGGGCGGCGTGTTCGGGACGCCGAAGAGCCGGGTGCCTGGAGGGAGGCTCGCCAACAAGGCCTCATTCCGATGCCGAAGGGCGGAGGGGTCCGCCGCCACGAAGTCGATGCCCCATCCGCGGGCAGCGAAGTACCGGGCCATGCCGGCCCAGCGCACTGCCCCCACCTCGTTACTCGGTGGGGCGTGGTAGCTGATGAGGATGATGCGTTTGGGGGCGGAAGGACCCGGAACGACGTGATAGGGTACAAGCTGGCTATCGCGCTCGTCCATGACCATTCCTGTGGCGGGAGGCGCTCGTTCCGGGAGGCGGGCCAATCGCGACTGATCGAGATGAACGGTGACGAACCTAGCCGGAATTCGACGAGCTTGTCAACGCAGGTCGCCGGCCCATCTGCCCATCTGCCCATCTGCCCATCTGCCCCGCTATATTCCCCCGCTCCACCGCCCGAGGAGCATGCTGCGTGTTTTCCTCCGATCTGTCCGCGCTGTTCGGGGAACGGGTGCGCAAGCATCCCGACCGGGAGCTCGTGATCGGCGGAGCGCAGCGGCTGACGTACGGACAGGTGGCGGAGCAGGTATCCGGGCTCGCCACATCGCTGGCCGACCTGGGGATCCGGCCCGGCGATCGCATCGCCGTGGATCTCCCGAACTGGCCCGAGTGGGTGATCTCGATGCTCGCCAGCGCCCGCCTCGGCGCGACGCTCGTCCCGATCGATCCGGCCCTCGGCTTTCACGAGCTCAAGTACCAGCTCCGCCACAGCGAGGTTCGCGCGGTGGTGACCGCGGAGACCTGGGCGGGCACGGACTACCTCGAGCTCTACGAGGAGTTGCTACCGGACCTTCCCGACCTCCACTTCCTGGTCACGGTGGGGCCCGAAGACGTCTGGACCGACGACCGCATCTTCCAGTTCGAGGACCTGGTCAGCCGGGGACGGCACCGCGACTTCGAGGCGCCGGCGTTCGACCCGGCCACGTCCCCGCTTGCGCTGCTCTACACCTCGGGGACGATGGGCAAGCCGAAGGGAGTCCTGCTCTCCCACCGGAACCTGGTGGAGACGGCGCTTCGGACCGGCGAGTCGCTGGGATTGCGTGATGCCGAGCGGGTGCTGGCCGCCGTGCCGTTCTTCCACGTGTTCGGCACGTCCACGGTGGTGACGACTGTGGTGCACGGCGGGACCCTGGTGCTGCAGGAGCGGTTCGAGCCGGCCGCCGCGCTCGACCTGCTCGAGAGCGAACGGGTCACCGTGTTCCACGGCGTGCCGACGATGTTCCACCTGCTGATGCGCGAGCCGTCGTTCGGCCGGCGGCAGCTCCGGGCGCTCAGGACCGGCGTGGTGGCGGGCGCGCCCGTCACACCCGAGCTCGTGCGGCGGATCAGGACCTGGTGCGACGTGGAGATTGCGTACGGCCTGACGGAGACAGGGCCCACGGTGAGCATGACGCGGCGCGGCGACCCGGCCGATCGCCGCGAGCAGACCGTGGGGCAGCCCATCCCGGGCGTGGATGTGAAGGTGGTGGATGTGGCGACCGGGACCCTCCACGGGCCGGAGGCCGTTGGTGAGCTGGCGGTGAAGGGCACCAACGTGATGCTGGGGTATCACCGCATGCCGGGCGAGACGGCTCGGGTCCTGACGCCGGAAGGGTATTTCCTGACCGGCGACCTCGCGATGATCGACGAGGACGGATTCGTGCAGGTGGTGGGTCGCCGCAAGGAGATGATCATCCGCGGCGGCAACAACGTCACGCCCCGTGAAGTGGAAGACGTCCTCCGGACCCATCCGGCCGTGGACGACGTGTGTGCCGTGGGCGTCCCCAACGAACTGCTCGGGGAGCTCGTCTGTGCCTGCGTCGTTGCGGTGGAGGGGGCCATCGTGACCGGCGACGAACTCAAGGAGTTCTGTCGCGACCATCTTGTCGACTACAAGGTCCCCGACCTCGTGCGCTTCTTCGATGCCTTCCCGATGACCGGGTCCGGGAAGGTCAAGCGACGGGAGCTCGCGCGGGTGGTGGGCCTGGAGCTGAGCGCTACGTGAACCAACCGATCCACCGGCCCGGCCGGACTGCTGTGCCCCCCACCCACGCGCCCAATGCGGCGCTCCTGATCGACTTCGACAACGTGACCCTCGGGATCCGGTCCGACCTGACGAAGGAGCTCCGGACTCTCCTCAACAGCGACATCATCAAGGGCAAGGTCGCCGTCCAGCGCGCGTACGCCGACTGGCGCCGCTACCCGCAGTACATCGTCCCCCTGGCGGAGTCGTCCATCGACCTCATCTTCGCCCCGGCGTTCGGCACCAACAAGAAGAACGCGACCGATATCCGCCTCGCGGTGGACGCCGTCGAGCTCGTGTTCACGCGGCCGGAAATCGGCACGTTCATCCTCCTCTCGGGCGACAGCGACTTCTCGTCGATGGTCATCAAGCTCAAGGAGTACGGGAAATACGTGATCGGGGTCGGCATCCGCGAATCCGCGAGCGACCTCCTGATCCAGAATTGCGATGAGTATTACTCCTACAGCGATCTCGCCGGGCTCACGAAGGAGGAGGACGTTCCGTCCGTCCAGCGCGACCCCTGGGAGCTCGCGCGCGAGGCGGTGGCCCAGATGGCCCGGAGCGGCGACGTGATGCGCTCCGACCGGCTCAAGCAGGTGATGCAGCAGATCGACCCGAACTTCGATGAGAAGAACGCCGGCTTCAGCCGGTTCTCGAAGTTCGTGACCGAGGCCGGGACGAAGGGTGTGATCCTGGTGAGCCGGATGGACAACGGCCAGTACGAGGTTGCCGCGGCCGCCGGCGGAGTGCTGCCCCGGAAGACCACCGGGGCGTCCCGCGACGGGACCTCGGCCGAGGACCGCGAGAAGCGCAGTCGCCGCGGTCGTCGTGGCCGGGGGCGCGAGCGGCGCGGCGACGAGCGCGGGGCAGAGATCGCGCCCGCCACGGGGCCGAAGAGTCTTTCCCTCGCGAACGCATTTCAGTTGATGACACGGGCGCTCGGCGAGTTGCCGACCCCCGTCCCGCACGAAACGCTGCGCAGCCGGATGGCCGCGCTGTACGGTCGCGAAGACCCGCTGCTGGAAGGCGGCCGGTTCGCCCGGCTCCTGCGCCAGGCGAACGACGCCGAGGTCGCGGATGTGCGGAAGATCGGCGATGACGACTACGAGATCTCGATTCATCCGACAGACACGACCACACCGCGCGCCCGGCCCGCGGAACCGCCGGCGCCCGCACCGGCAGAGGAAGCCCCCCGTGCGGCATCCGCCGCGCCGGCCGCACTTCGTTTCCGCCGGGGCTCGCGCATCGGGATGGTGAAGCCCGAGATCCCGATGGTGGGCGTGGTGCTCGTGGACGATGACAGGAAGACGGAGAAGACGGAAAAGACGGAAAAGATTGAAGGATCCGCGAAGCCGGAGAAAGGCGAGCGGCCGGGCCGGGGCCGCCGGCGCGGCCCCAAGCCCGCCACGGCGGCGGAGACTGCAGCGGACGGGGCGGCTCCTGCCGCCCAGCCGCCGGCGACCCGCCGGCGCTCACGAGCTCCACGGAAGAAGAAGGCCGAATGACGAGGATCCGACGGGCAGCGACGCTGCCCGTTTCCTTTTTCCGGCGGCCCACGGAGCAGGTGGCGCGCGAGCTGCTCGGCGCCGTCGTCGTCTCGCGGGTGGATGGGCTGGTCACCGCCGGGCGCATCGTCGAGGTCGAGGCATACCTCGGCTATCGCGACCCTGCCTCACACGGATTCCGGCACCGCCGGCACGCCCAGAACGAGACGCTGCACGGGCCCGCGGGCCGCTGGTATGTCTACCGGTCCTACGGCGTGCACTGGTGCGCGAACCTGGTGTGCGAACGGGAGCGCAATGCGGGCGCGGTGCTGCTCCGGGCGCTGGAGCCGCTGGAGGGGCTGCCGCTCATGCGGACGCGCCGCGGTGCGGTGGCGGACCGTCAGCTCTGCGCCGGCCCCGGGCGGCTTACGCAGGCCCTCGGCATCTCCCGCGCGCTGGATGGGGCGGCGGCTTCCGCGGCCGAGGTCGTCGTGCTGCGAGGCGAGCCGCCGGAAACGATCGCGGCCACACCACGGATCGGGATAACCCAGGCCGTGGAGTGGCCGCTGCGCTTCGTCGTGCCGGGATCGCCGTGGCTCTCCCGGCGGGGGGTCATTCGAAGCCTTCGTTCGCCTTCCCTATGCTGAAGCGGAGGCCGCCCGCCAGGGTGTGTGTCGCGCCGACGATGAGGCGTCCGTCGGCGGGCGCGGTCGTGACCAGGTATTGGCCGAAGGCGTTGAGCCGACCCACGCGGAATTCCAGGCCGGCCGTGAACGAAGCGAAGCCGGTGCTTCCCAGTTCATTGACGATGTCCTCGGCCTCTGCTTCCGCCGCGGCATCCACGAACGTTCCCTCGATCTCGGTGCTGGACAGCGTCATGATCCCGAATCCGACTCCGAAGAACGGCTGGACGTGGGACTTGAGCGGGTAGGCCATGAGCACCGCCTGATACCGCATGATCCGGTCGAAGCTGACGGTGCGTACCCCATCCACCTCGGTCGAGTCGGCGTA
Source organism: uncultured Gemmatimonadales bacterium (assembly GCA_963817575.1). Classification (GTDB taxonomy): domain Bacteria; phylum Gemmatimonadota; class Gemmatimonadetes; order Gemmatimonadales; family GWC2-71-9; genus DASTCF01. The sequence goes on along the minus strand of CAWFOY010000007.1, from coordinate 255,736 downwards.
GGCCGCCAGCTCATTGTTGCCCAGTCCCGCATCCACCTGAATCAAGAGGGCGGCACGCTTGGCCGTGATCAGCGCGTGCGCGCCGGCGAGCGGCACCCCGCCCGAGTTCTGCGCCGCGGTCTCGAAGACCAACGCACCGGCCTGGCCGCCGAGGTAGAAGCGGAACGCGCCGACGCCGCCTGCGGCATCCTGTGCGCCGAGCGAAGTGGTGCCGGCCAGGGCCGCCAAGCCGAGCGCCGCGAGGGATCGGGTAAGCACACGCATCAGTCTGCCTCCTGTGGGTCTCAACACCAGGCCGGTCCCGGTGTCAGGCACAGCTCAGCCGTCGGGTGGTTCAGGGGCAAAATCCTTGCCCCGGGGGGGTGGGGTCGGGTCGGTTGGGAGTCACCAAGATAGGGCAGGACCTGCTAAAACTCTAGCCCCCAATGGGTTGGCAGCCCTGATCTCGGGCAGTATGGGAGCCTGCGGGCGGGCCGGGAGACGGGGGCGGATTTCGGGCCGGATTGCAGGGTGACGCGGGGGTTGCAACTCGCCTCAGATGAGGCCCAGACGCGTCCCCACCTTCCGGAACGCGGCCAGCGCCTCGTCGAGATCCTGCCTGGTGTGGGCGGCGGAGACCTGGCAGCGCACCCTGGCCTGTCCCTGAGGCACGACGGGGAACCCGAACCCGGTGACGAATACCCCCTCGGCCAGCAGCAGGTTGCTCATCTGGATCGCTGCGGCGGTCTCGCCGATGATGACGGGGATGATCGGGGTCTCGCCCGCGAGCGGCTTGAATCCCAGGCCGAGCAACTGTTCGCGGAAGTAGCGCGCATTCTCCCGCAGCCGGGCGACGCGCTCGGGGTGCTGCTCGAGAAACTCGATGCTGGCGAGCGCGCTCGCGGCGACGGTGGCGGGGAGGGCGTTCGAGAAGAGCTGGGGTCGTGCGCGCTGGGTCAGGTAATCGCAGGCCGCCTCCGATCCGGCGACGAACCCGCCCGCCGCACCGCCGAGCGCCTTCCCCAGAGTGGATGTGATGAAGTCCACCTGGCCCACCAGCCCGAAGTGCTCGGCGGTCCCCCGACCGGTCGGCCCGAGCACGCCCGTGGCATGCGAGTCGTCCACCACGAGCACCGCATCGTGGCGGCGGCAGATGTCGATCAGGTCCGGGAGCCGGGCGATCGCTCCCTCCATCGAGAAGATGCCGTCGGTGATCACCATCCGGGTCCGGCGGTCCTTGGCGGCCTCGAGCTTGGCGACGAGATCGTCGAGGTCGCCGTGCTTGTACACGCCGGTCTGGCACTTCGTGATGGCCTTCGCCAGCCGGATCCCGTCGATGATCGAGGCATGATTGAGCTGGTCGCTCAGGACCAGATCATCCTCGCCGAGCAGGGTCGCGGGCAGGGCCTCGTTTGCGTTCCAGCAGCTGACGAAGCTGAGCGACGCGGCCGTCCCGACGAGCCGGGCGCAGGCCGCCTCGAGCTCCCGGTGAATGGTGAACGTCCCGCAGATGAAGCGCACCGAGCTGGTCCCCGCCCCGAACCGGTCGAGCGCCGCTTTCCCCGCGGCCACGACGGACGGCTCATTGGAGAGGCCGAGGTAATTGTTCGACGAGAGGATGATGACCTCGCCCCGGCCTTCCATCTGGACCCGGGCGGCCTGAGGGCTCGCGAGGTAGTTGAGCTGCTTGTAGACGCCGTCCGTGCGGAACTGCGCGAGTTCCGCGCGGAGCCGGGCTTCGAGGTTCCGGCTCACGTGCCGATCTCCAGGATGACCTTTCCTGCCTGGCCATCCTTGATCACCTGGATGGCCTCGGCGATGTGGTCGAGCGGGAAGCGGTGTGTGACGACGGGGCGGGGATCGAGCTGTCCGGCACGGAGGAAGCGCTGCATCACGTGCCAGGTGTCGTACATCTTGCGCCCCGTGACGCCGTACAGCGTGAGCCCCTTGAAGATCACGTCGCGCGCGAAGTCGACGTCGGTCGTTCGGCTCGGCGTGCCCAGGAGATTGACCCGGCCGCCCAGCCGGGCGGCCGCGAAGGCCTGCGCGTGGCCGCTCGGATGGCCGCTCATCTCGCAGACCAGGTCCACCCCATCCCCTTGCGTCAGCTCATGCACGCGGGCGAGCACATCATCGCGCCCGGGATTCAGGGTCACGTGGGCGCCCATCGTCTTGGCGATGGCCAGCCGCTTGTCGTTCAAGTCGCTCGCCAGCACCAGCGACGCGCCCGCCGCGCGCGCCACGCCGACCGCGAAGCAGCCGATCGGGCCGCAGCCCAGCACGAACACCGCGCTGCCGATGACCGCGTCCCCCTCGAGCACGGTGTGAAAGGCGTTCCCCATCGGGTCCATGATCGCGCCGATTTCGGCCGGGATGCCGTCCAGCTTCATCACGTTCGAGGCCGGCATGGCGATGTAGTCTGCGAAGGCGCCATCGCGGTCTACGCCGATGATCTGGGTGCGCTGGCAGAGGTGCCCGTTGCCGGTGCGGCACTGGAGGCAGTGCCCGCAGATGATATGCCCCTCCGCCGTCACCAGGTCGCCGACGGCGAGCAGGCCCGCCGCTTCGGCTTCCGGGCCGAGGCGTTCGATCCGTCCCGCGAATTCGTGCCCGATGACCACCGGCGGCTTCAACCGGTGGCTGGCCCACGCGTCCCACTCCCAGATGTGCAGATCGGTGCCGCACACGCCAGCGTAGTGCACCCGAATGAGCACGTCATTGGGGCCGCAGGCCGGGACCTCGATCTCGCGCAGCTCCATGCCGGGGCCGCGGGAGGTCTTCACGAGTGCGCGCATTGGGAGTTGGGTTGAGGACGGGGGGAATATACTGCGGGGAAGCGAGGGAGACAGTCCTACGAATGGGCTGCCAGCTCCTCCACACGCTCGACGCGCACGGCGCTCACCTTGAACGAGGCGATTTTCGCGTACGGGTCCAGCTTGGGGTTGCTCAACAGGTTCACCGCGGCCTCGCGGAAGTGCATCGGCACGAACACCTGTCCGCGCGCCTGGCGATCGGAGAGGCGCACGCCGATCAGGATGCTGCCCCGGCGCGACGTGATGCGCACGGTCTCGCCCTCCCCGACACCGAGGGCCAGGGCATCCTCCGGGTGCATCTCCACGATGGGTGTGGGCTCCCGGGAATCGAGGCCCGCGGATCGGCGCGTCATCGTCCCCGTGTGCCAGTGGTACATCTGGCGCCCGCTGTTCATGACGAAGGGGTAGTCCGCGTCGGGCAACTCGCTCGGCGGAAGATATTCCACGGGTACCATCAGGCCCCGACCATCCTTGGTCGGGAAGCGGTCGGCGAAGAGGAATGCGGTCCCTTTCGATTCCCGCGTCTCGACTGGATACTGGAGGCCGCCACCCCGCCGGAGTCCGGAGTAGGTGACGCCCCGCCACAAGGGGGTGACCGATGCGATCTCGTGCATCACGGCCTCTGGGTCCTTGAAGTTCGTCGGAAGCCCGAGGCGGTTGCTCAGCTCGATCAGAATCTCGAGATCAAGGCGGGCCTGGCCGGGAGGCGGGAGGGCGGGATCGGCGAGTTGGATGCGACGCTCGGTATTAACGTAGGTCCCCTGCTTCTCGGCGAAGGACGACCCGGGCAGGACGACGTCGGCCCAGCGGGCCGTCTCGGTGAGGAAGAGATCCTGAACGGCGAGGAATTCGAGGCCGCGGACCCAGCCTTCCGCGTGTGAGACATCGGGGTCGGAGATGACGGGATTCTCGCCCATGACGTACAGGCCCCGGACCGGACTTCCCGGCAATGTCATCTCCGTGACCATCAGCCCCGTCCGCAGCGAAAGCGATTCGGGGGGGACCTTCCACGCGGCGGCATACTCGGTCCGGACGGCGTGCTCGGTGACCGGGCGGTAATCCGTGTACGCGAACGGGATGGCGCCCATGTCGCTCGCGCCCTGCACGTTGTTCTGCCCCCGGATCGGAATCATCGCCGCGCCCCAGCGGCCAATCATGCCGCACGCCAGGAGCATGTTGAGCAGGCTCGCGACGATATCGGTTCCGGTCGAGTGCTGCGTGAGCCCCATGGCCCAGAGGGTCGACGTATTGGGGCCGCGGGCATACATCTCGGCCGCGGCCCGGATCAGGTCGCGGGGAACGCCGGTGAGCTTCTCCCCGATCTCGAGGGTGTACGGCGCGACCGCCAGGCGGACCTTTTCGAAGTCCCGGGTGCGATCCCGGATGAATTTGTCGCTGGTCAGTCCGGCGCCGATCATGTAGTTGAGCATCGTGCTGTACAGCGCGACGTCGGTGCCCGGCAGCATCTGGAGGTGGATGTCGGCCAGGGCGGCGAGCTCGGTGCGCCGGACATCGGCCACGATCAGCCTGGCGCCGTGCTTCACCGCCCGCTTGATGAGGGCGCCGAAGACCGGATGGCTCTCGGTGGTGTTCGCGCCCGCGATCAGGATGACGTCACACGCCTCCTCGATCTCGCGCATCGAGCCCGACGCGGCCGCGGTGTTCAGCGCCCGGTTCATCGCCGCGACCGACGTGGAATGACAGAGACGGGTGCAGTGGTCCACGTTGTTGGTGCCGAAGGCGGCCCGGACCATGCGCATGAAGATGTAGTTGTCCTCGTTGCTGCACTTGGCCGAGGACAGCGCGGCGAGGGCGTCGGAGCCGTGCTCCCGCTTGATCCGGAGCAGCTCCTGCGCCGTGAGGCTCATCGCCTCTTCCCAGGTCGCTTCCCGGAACGCGCTGTACCACGCGGCCGGCGTCGCGACCCGGTCCCGGACGTCGTCCTCGCCGGCGATCGGCAGTCCGGTCTGCGGGGGCTTGCCGATGCTCCGGCGCGGGGGCTTCGGCTTCCCCTTGCCCCCCAGCTCCTCGATGGTGGGCCACGGCCCCTCGCGCTGCCGCGGCCACTCGCCGGTCCAGTGCCACGCGTGGCCGTCATGCAACCAGCCCTTCCGGATCAGCGGGACCTTGAGCCGGTCGCGGTGCTGGGGAAAGTCGTAACCGAAGCGGCCCTTCACGCAGGTGGAGCCCTGGTTGGGCGTGTCCTCCTCGATCCAGGGGGAGGTGACGCGCATCAGCTCGCCGTCCTTGACGTGGAGGTCGATCTGGCAGCCGACGCCGCAGTAGGGGCAGACCGACCGCGCCACGGTGTCCGGATGCCGCGTGCCCTCGGCGCCGAACCGCTGGCGCGGCATGAACTCGAAGATCGCGCCTGTCGGGCAGACGCGAACGCATTCGCCGCACCAGGTGCAGCTCGCGTGGTCGGGATCGCCGTCGCCCCCGACAATGATCTGGGTGTGCTCGCCGCGCTGGCCCACGTCGAGCACGCCGACCTCCTGAATGTCCTCGCAGGCCCGGACGCAACGAGTGCAGAGAATGCAGAGGCTCATGTCGTGCTGGATCATCACGTCGCCGGGCCGCTCGTCTCCGGTGCGGAGGGAGAGCTCGTGGTGCGCGGGCGGGTCCACGTTGTATCGGGCGACGTAGCGTTCGAATTCATTGCGAGGCGCGGCGCCGGCGCCATTGCCGAGGTGCTCGCCGGGATAGCGCTCGAGCAGGAAGCGCAGCACCCCCCGCCGGTTCTCCACCGCCGGTGCGCTCTCGGTCTCGACGACCATGCCCTCCGCCGCCTGCGTGGCGCAGGCAGGGAGCAGCTTGTTCTGCCCCTCGACGGATACCAGGCAGATGCGGCAGTTCCCGACGTTCGGGAGGCGCGGGTACCAGCAAAGCGTGGGGACGTCGATCCCCGCGGCCCGCGCGGCGTCGAGAATCGTTGCGCCGGGCGTGAAGGCGATGGCGCGACCGTCCAGCGTCAGCGTGGGCATCGGTCAGCGGCGCTCGAGAGGGGACATGTGTCGAGTTTAGGCCGGGCGTGTTCCAGCGGCAAGGGTTGCGCGATTTGCGGAAATTACGATCTTGGTAGGAGACGCGACCCGCCTCCTCGCGCCGCGCCGGATTCCGGGCGGCCTTCGAGCTGGAGAGCGATTCCGCTCTCCGCATCACCGCCCGGCCACCAGGGTCGGCGGTTCCATCCTCTCCCGGAGGTCGTGATGGCGAAGAAGAAAGCCGCGAAGAAGGCCGCGAAGAAGAAGGCGCCAGCGAAGAAGAAAATGGCGAAGAAGGGGAAGTAACCCGCTGGATGCGGAAAAGCCCCGGACCGTTGTCCGGGGCTTCGCATTTTCAGTTGCTCGCCTGCACGATTGCGACGGGCGGTTACGCGGCCTCGCGCTCAACCGGCACGCGCTCGTGCCAGTGCTTCACCGTGTCCTCCTCGTCGGCCGCCCACATGTACGCCCAGAACCGCACCGGGCGCTGCCGCGCCGCCGGGGTCCGGATGACGATGCCGAAGATCTGTTCGTTCAACACGACGGGAAGACTGGTCATGAAATGCCCCTCCGACTCCAGGCGACACGAGGTCCGACGCCATACTGGAGAGGCATCGATCATGCCGTTCTTGTAGCCGGTACAATGTGTTGTCAGGGAATCGGTTAGAACTTCGCGTCGGAGGGGCAGTGTCAAAATGACACGGACGGAGGCGATCAGTATGTGTCGATCTGACGCGCCGTCTTCGTGAGCAGGAGACCGGTGCGCCGCGCCCGTGAGTGCGATCCTTCGTCATTCCCGTCGGTCTCCCATTCCGCGTAGAGTGAGCGCAGTGAATCCGGTGCCAGGCCACGCGATGGCAGGAGCGCGTGGACGCCACCGCATTCTGTGAGTCGCTGCAGCTCGAGCACGAAATCGCGCCGGGTCCCCGGTTGGAGCGGAGCCAGTGCCGCGAGGTCGGTGACCACGAGGTGCACCGGTTGGGACACCGGCGGGAGCCAGGTGCCAAGTTGCGCCACATAGGCCTGGAACAGGCTGCCCAGCGATTCGGACGCCACCCGGCTCTCGACCCGTTCGACGCTGCCGAGGTCCCCGGCGATGAAGGTGACGGCGGCGTCGTGCGCCGCGAGCAGGTACGCCGCGGGCTCGGCCCCTGCACCGACGACGAGCACGCCGTCCCCGGGCTCGAGCCGCGGCAACAGGCGGCCGACCGGACTCGCCGGGTCCAGACCCCAGTGCATCGGCTCGCGTTGTGCGGCGCGCAGCGTAAGGTAGGACTCCCTCCACCGGCGATACGATCGCAGCTTGAGCCGCTTCATGATGAGGCGGTCCACCGAGTCCACCATGAGCACTTCGGTCAGGGTGAACTGTCCCTCCACCGTGGCCTGAAGCTCCGAGACGGCCTCGTCGCCGAGCCGGAGCAACTCCTCCCGCGCCATGGAGTTCTTGTAGGCCTCGATGCGCTGCATGATGTATTCCTGGTACTGCTGCTTGAGCGACGGCGGGGGCCGGCGCCGTCGCTGCTGCCGGGCCTGGGCGCTCGTCAGCATGGCTCGACGTGCACCTGGACATGGTCGAGGGAGAGTTCCTGTGACAGGCGCTCCTCCACGGCGTCGGCGATGCGGTGGGCTTCGGCGACGTTCTGCCGGCTGTCCACCGCGATGGTGAGCTCGGCAAACCGCATCGCGCTCGCGGTGCGGGAACGGATGGCATACGCGGAGCGGACGCCTTCGACCAACTCCGCCTCCTGCCGAATCATGCTGGCGTCGACCGCCGCCGCGTCCACGAGTGTCGGCAGCGAGCGGCCCACGATTTCCCAGCCCACCCGCACGATCAGGATTGACACCACGATGGCGAGAATCGGGTCGGCGGCCAGATAGCCGAGGGCGGCGAGGCCCAGGCCCGACATGACGGCGAGCGTGATGACCACGTCGACGCGGGTGTGGGCGGCGTCGGCCAGGAGGATTTCACTCCGGAGCCTTCGACCGGCCCGGGTCTCGAACCACACGACCCAGATGTTGATAGCGAGGGTGAGGACAAGGAGAGCGGCCTCGAGACCCGAGACGTGAAGCGGCGGCGCACCGGCGGTCAGCCGTTGCCAGGCGCCCCGGAGCAGCTCGAAGACCGACACGGAGAGGAACACGACGATCAGCAAGGCGCCCAGAGTCTCGAACTTGGCGTGACCGTACGGGTGATCGGCGTCCGGGCCCTTGGATGCGACGCGGACGACGGCGAGGCCGAAGACGTTGTTGATGGCGTCCACCGAGGAGTGCACGGCGTCGCCCACGACCGCGAGCGAGCCGATGCCGAGCCCCACGACAAACTTCACAATGACGACGGCGATGTTGGCGACGAGGATCCCCACCAGGACCCGTCGCACGGCTGCGGTGCGCGCGGGGGCGGTGAGCGCGGAATCGGCCATGGCGTAAAGTCGTATCGAAGGGGGAACGGGAGCAAGAGGCAAGGCGGATTGGCAGTGGGCAGATGGGCAGCGCGGCCGCGAACCGCCCATTCGCCCATCCGCCCATCCGGCACTTGACTTAAATGTTTAGACAAGTATCTTAATATCTCATGATCGATCGCACCTTCAAGGCCCTGGCCGACCCCACCCGCCGCCGTATTCTGGCCCTCCTCCGCGAAGGCGACCTGCCGGCGGGGGAGATCGCGGCCCACTTCCCGGTCGCCTGGGCCTCCGTTTCGCATCACCTGACCGTGCTTCGGGAGGCCGGGCTCGTCGTCGCGACCCGCGAGGGTCAGTTCATCCGGTACTCGCTGAACACCACGGTGGTGCAGGACGCGATGCAGCACCTGCTCGACCTGGCCCCGCGCCGAAAGGACCGCCGTCATGCGTAAGCTGCTCCCTGCAATCGTGGCCTCGGCCGTTGCGCTCGCATTCTCGCTCTGGGCGCTGCCGCGCCTGCCGGTTCAGGTCGCGACGCACTGGGGTTTCAGCGGCCAGCCGGACAACTGGTCCTCCCGGACCGTTGCGGCGCTCCTCGTTCCGGGCATCATGCTCGTGCTCACGGTGGTGTTCGCCTTTCTCCCGCGCATCGACCCGCTGCGGCGGAATTACGAAGTCCACGGCTCGACCTACTGGACGCTCGTGAATTCCGTGGTGGTCTTCATGGTGCTCGTGCACGTCGCGGTGCTCGGGAACGGCCTTGGCTGGCCGATTCCGATGGGCCGCGTCGCGCCCGCGGGTGTTGGCGTGCTGTTCGTGCTCATCGGCAACCTGATGACCCGGATGCGGCCCAACTGGTTCATGGGTATCCGGACGCCATGGACCCTGAGCAGCGAGCGCGTCTGGCGCAAGACGCATCGCGTCGGGGGCTATGCGTTCACGGCCGGCGGCCTGCTGATGATCCTCGTCGCCTTCGTCTCGGGCCGGAGGCTCGTGCCGCTGCTGCTCGGCCTCGTGGGGGTCATCGTGCTCTGGCCGGTGGTGTACTCGTACCTGGAGTGGAGGAAGGAGCAGGAGGGCGGACAGGCGGCAAGTCGGACAGGAGGACGGTAGCTCCGCCTACCCGCCTGACCGGCTGCTACTCCGCGCGAAGGACCGCGCCCTTGAGGTACCCCGTCTCGGGAATCGTCAGCACTTCCGGATGGTCCGATGGCTGGCCGAGTACCTGGACGAGCGTGACCCGGCGTCCGCTGTCCGCGGCCGCGTCGGCGAGCATCTGCAGGAATTCCGGGCGGCGTACGTGGAACGAGCAGGACGCGCTGAGGAGAATGCCTCCGGGGGCGAGATTGCGCAGGGCCCGCAGGTTGATCTCCCGGTAGCCGCGAAGGGCCTGCGGAACAGCCGCCTTGGTTTTTGCGAACGCCGGGGGATCCACAACCACGAGGTCGAACCGCCGCCCGGCGCGCTCCCAGACCCGGAGCGCCTCGAAGGCGTCTCCTTCCACCCAGTCGATGTTCGTGATCCCGTTGAGGGCCGCATTTTCCGTCCCGCGGGCCAGCGCCTCCCGGCTCGCGTCGAGAGCGGCCACGCGTCCCGCGCGCTGCGCGAGGTGCAGCGCGAACGAGCCATGGTAGGCGAAGCAGTCGAGCGCCGTGCCTTGCGACCGCATCAGCTCGCCCGCGAGCAGGCGGCTCTCCCGCTGGTCGAGGAACGCTCCGGTCTTCTGCCCGTGCCACGGAGCCGCGAGGTATCGAATCGAGCCTTCGCGGATCTCGATGTCTTCCGGGACCGCGCCGTGCGCCAGCACGACCTCTTCAGGCAGTCCTTCGTGGCGGCGGACCGACGCATCGTTGCGGAGGAGGACGCCTTCCGGTGCCAGCACCTCCACCAGCGCGCCGACGATCTCCGCGCGCATCGTCTCGAGCCCCGCGGAAAGCAGCTGGGCGACGACCCAGCGGTCGTAGCGATCCACGATCAGCGAGGGAATTGCGTCCGCCTCGCCGTGAACCACACGGTAGGCGGTGGCGTCGATCGCGGCGCGGCTGGCGAGGGCCGCCGCGATCCGGGCGCGCCACCACGCCGCGTCGATGGACCGGCGGGTGGGCTCGAGGAGGCGAAGCCGGATCTCCGACCTCGGAGAGTACAGCGCCTGGCCGAGGAACTTCCCCCGGCGATCCTCGACCGGCACCACGCCCGGAGCATCTCCCTCCACGAGCACGTCACTCCGGTAGATCCACGGATGTCCGTGTGTCCACCGGGCAGCGCCCTTGGCGGAGACGCGTACGGGCTTCATTCGGCTGCTCGGAGGGCGTAGTTTCGGACGAACATGGTCACCAATCTAGCGCAGGCTCTGCGGCTACTGCTGGTCACGGACGACCGACTGCTCGCCGGACGTGACCTCGTGTCGGTATGCCGCGAGGCCGTGGCCGGCGGGGTCACGGCCGTACAGCTCCGGCTCAAACACACCGGTCCCCGGCAGCTTGTGGATCTCGCCCTCGCGCTGCGGCGCGCCGTGTCGGTACCGATCTTCATCAATGACCGGCTCGATGTGGCGCTCGCGGCCGGGGCGGATGGGGTGCACCTCGGCCCCGAGGACCTTCCGGTAGCGCTGGCCCGGCGAATCGTCCCCGCGGGATTCGTGATCGGGGCGTCGGTCGGCCTGGCGGAGGAGGCCGGCAATGGGCGTGGCGCCGACTATTGGGGGGTGGGGCCATTTCATACGACCGTGACCAAGCCCGGTGCGGGTGCTGCGCTGGAGCTGGACGGATTCCGAAGGATCCTCGCGATCGCGCCCGGTGGCATGCCGTGCGTGGCGGTCGGCGGGGTGCGGCCGGAAGATGTCCGAGGCGTGCGGGATGCGGGTGGCGTGGGTGTCGCCGTGGTAAGCGGGATCCTTAGCGCCGAGGACCCGTCGGCCGCCGCTGCGCGCTACCGTCAGTAGTCCTCAGTCCTCCGTCCTCTGATCGCTAATTCCGGTTCTTCGCCGGCGGAGCCGGTGTGCGGAGCCCCCGAATCGCGCGCAGGTGCTCGCGGTAGGTTCGGCTGAAGACGTGCCGCCCATCGGGGCCGGCGACGAAAAAGAGATACGGTACGGTCGCCGGGTAGAGCACGGCCTCGAGGCTGGCGGCTCCCGGACTGTTGATCGGTCCGGGCGGCAGGCCGGGATGGAGATACGTGTTGTACGGCGAGGGGAATTGATAGTCGCGCTGATAGAGCCGGGACTTGCGCACTCCCGGTCTTGAGCTCGATGCCGTACGCGACGGTGGGATCGGCCTGCAGGGCCATCCCCAGCTTGAGCCGGTTGTGGTAGACCGCCGCGATCACGGCGCGCTCCTCCTCGGCGCGGGCCTCTCCCTCGACGATCGAGGCCAGCGTGACCGCCTCCAGGCGGGTCATGCCGAGCGAGTCCAGCCGGGCGTCGCGGGCTGGGGTCCATGCGGCCGCGGCGGCGCGGCCGAGAATCCCCGCGAGGCCGGACGCCGTGACGGTGGGTGGGACGAGATACGTCTCGGGGTAGAGAAACCCTTCCAGCGACGGGGCGTCGAGCCCCGCGCCGTGCACCAGCGCCGTATCCAGTGCGGCCGCGAGGAATGAGTCGGCCGGAATGGCGAGCTCCCGCTCGGCAACAGCGGCGGCCTCACGCACGGTGAGGCCCTCGGGGAGCGTAAACCGCACCAGTTTCCCCCGGCCCTCGACCAGCACATCGATCACGTCCCAGGAGCGCTCCCCCCGGAGGAATTCGTAGATCCCCGCCTGCAGCCGCCGGTCGCTCCGGCGGGCGCGCGCCAGCAGGCGGAACCAGGTCGGATGGGCGATGACGCCATGCGCCACGAGCGTGTCGGCCACGGCCTGGAGGGTGCTGCCCGGTGGAATGGTCAGCTGCTCCACCGGCGCGCCGGGGGCCGGGCCGCCACAGGCGGCCAGGAGCAGCAGCCCGGCGGCGAGCGGACGGTTCATGGTTCGCGTGCCCGGCGGGAGTCGAGGAACTGCTGGAGCAGCACGGCGGCGGCCAGCGCGTCCACGTCTTCGCGGCGACCGCGCGTGCTCCCGCCCATTTCGCGAATCGCGCTCAGTGCGCGGGCCGTGGTGAATCGCTCGTCCCAGAGCTCGACCGGCAGGCCGGATCGCGCCTCCACCTGGCCGGCCAGGGCCCGTGCCTCCCCGGTGGCCGGGGTCTCACCACCCTCCGGGGAGAGCGGCAACCCGACGAGAATCCCCGAGGCCCCGGCCTGGTTCACCAGGTCGAGGAAGCGCGGCATCGGGAAGCGCTTGCCGGGGCGGCGCGTGAGTGTGGTGAGCGGGCTGGCCAGGATCTGGCCCTCGTCGGAGCGTGCGACGCCAATCCGGAGCTCGCCCCAGTCGAGCGCGAGGATCCTGCCCTGGCGCGGAAGGGAGCTCATGGCGGCCCTACTGGGCCATGGTCGCGAAGAATTCCTTGTTGGACTTGGTGCGCTTCATGCGCTCGAGCAGGAACTCGATCGCCTCCACCGGCGGCATGTCCGCGAGGAAGTTCCGGAGGAGGTAGACCCGGTTGAGCTCGTCCTTGTCCATGAGGAGCTCCTCCTTGCGGGTCGAGGTGCGCTGGATGTCGATGGCGGGGTAGATGCGCCGGTCGGCGAGCCGCCGGTCGAGCACGAGCTCCATGTTGCCCGTGCCCTTGAACTCCTCGAAGATGACCTCGTCCATCCGGCTGCCGGTGTCGATGAGGGCGGTGGCGATGATGGTCAGCGACCCGCCGCCGTCGATGTTCCGGGCGGCCCCGAAGAAGCGCTTCGGCTTCTGGAGCGCGTTCGCGTCCACGCCGCCCGAGAGGATCTTGCCCGAATGCGGCACCACGACGTTGTGTGCGCGCGCGAGCCGGGTGATGGAGTCGAGCAGGATCACCACGTCGCGGCCGTGCTCCACCAGCCGCTTCGACTTCTCGATGACCATATCGGCTACCTGCACGTGCCGGTCGGCCGGCTCGTCGAACGTGGAGCTGATCACCTCCGCCTTCACGTTCTCCTGCATGTCGGTCACTTCCTCCGGCCGCTCGTCGATCAGCAGGACGATGAGCACGATCTCCGGATGGTTCTCGCTGATCGCGTTGGCGAGCTTCTGGAGGAGGATCGTCTTGCCGGCCTTGGGCGGCGCCACGATCAGGCCGCGCTGGCCATTGCCGATCGGGGAGAGCAGGTCCACCACGCGCATCGACAGATCGCCGTTGGCGCGCTCGAGCTTGATGCGCCGGTCGGGATAGCGCGGCTTGAGGTTGTCGAACGCGATCCGGTGCTTGGTCTTCTCCGGCTCCTCGAAGTTGACGCTCTCCACCTTGAGCAGCGCGAGGTAGCGCTCCCCCTCCTTGGGCGGGCGCACCTGCCCCATGACCGTGTCGCCGGTGCGCAGGTCGAAGCGCTTGATCTGGCTGGGCGAGACGTAGATGTCATCGGGGCCGTAGAGGTAGTTCCAGTCCTGGCTGCGCAGGAAGCCGTAGCCTTCGGGGAGGATCTCGAGCACGCCCTCACCGCGGATGACGGTATCGGAGTCCAGCAGCGATTGCTCGATGCGGAAGATCAAATCCTGCTTGCGGAGGCCCGAGTAGTTGGTGATGTTGAGCTGCTCGGCCAGGGTATGAAGTTCCGCGATGGACTTCTGCTTCAGCTCGGCGATATCCACGTAGGTGGCTCCGGAAGGTTGACGCGACCGGCCCGATGGGGGACGGGAACGGGAAAGAGGGGAAATGAGGTCTCGGCGAGAGCGATGGGGTAGTGGCCGTATCTTGGAGGATGCCCGCCGTGGCGGGTCCGCTGGTGCTGTGCTTGGGGAGTGTCCTACGGCAGTGGCAGAAGTACTTGAACGTAGGGGCCGCATGGCGGTCCGTCAAGAGGCGTCGTGGAGTCGTTGACACCCTTCCTCAGCGCCTGGCGCTCCCTCGGCCTGGGGACCCGCGAGGTCATCGACGCCATTGTCGCGCCGGACCATCGGGCCCCTTCCTCCCAGCTCGAAGCGATTCTGAGGACCTGGCCAGGCCGGCACTACTGGCTGGACCACGACCACAGCCGGCTCGTCCTCATCCGGCACGTCGGTCCCGCCAGGCGGGAACGCTGGATACTCCAGGCGACCCTGCTCCTGCTCACCATCGTCTGTACCCTCGCAGCGGGGGCCCTCCTCTCCGGCACCTGGAGCCTCCGCCTGGGCGGGGACTGGATCCTCTCCAGCTTCCGGTTCGTCGAGGAACTGCAGCGGACGGGATGGCGGCATCTCGCCGTGGGCTGGACCTTCGCCGCCCCGCTCCTGGGCATTCTCCTCGTGCACGAGCTGGGGCATTACATGGCCGCCCGCCGGTACGCCCTGGACGTGTCTCCGCCGTTTTTCCTGCCGGTGCCGCCGACGCTTTCGCCGATCGGCACCCTCGGCGCCTTCCTCCGCCTCCGCACGCCGGTCCTGGACCGCCGCCAGCTGCTCGATGTCGGCGCGGCGGGACCGCTGGCGGGATTCGTGGTGGCGCTGGGGGTCCTCGTGTGGGGGTACGGCATCTCTGACGTACTGCCCGCGGCACCGGGCCATGCTGTGAGCTTCGTTGTCTTCGCCGGCGAGCCGATCTTCCTCGGCGATTCGCTGCTCACCCAGGCGTTCCGTGACTACTTCTTCCCCGGCGCCGCCTCGATCCACCTGAGCCTGCCGGCCTTCGCGGGGTGGGTGGGAATGTTCGTCACCGGATTGAACCTGCTTCCGCTGAGCCAGCTCGACGGCGGGCACGTCCTCTACGGCATGCTCGGAAAACGCCAGGCGATCGTCGGATTCCTCACGATCCTCGGGCTCGTGTATCTCGGCCAGTACTCCTGGAGCTGGTATGTCTGGGTGGTCTTCGCACTGTTCGTCGGCGGCGGACGGTGGACCCACCCATCGGTGATCGCGCCGGGCCGCGCCGTACCCGCCAGCCGACGCTGGGTCGGGCTGGCGTGCGTGGTGGTGTTTGTCGTGACTTTCGTGCCGGTGCCCTTCAAGTAGGCGCTACCAAACTACTTTCACCCTATTGCGTAATCCACGAAATGCCATATCTTTAGCGGAGAATCGACGAGGAGAGCCGCCCGCCAGCGGCTCCCGGGGAGGCCCACCGATGCCCGCCCAGACGCTCCGGAACTTGGCTCGTGACCCTCATGAGCCTGTCTCACTCGACCTCACGCCCGTCCGGTTTGCCGGACATTCCCTGACTATCCGACTCATCCTGCGCTTCGCCGACGATCGCGTCTGGCGGGGCCGGCTCGAGTTCACCGACGCCGCCTCGCAGATCACGCGCGAGACGGCGGAGATCTTCTGCTCCGCTTCCGAACAGGACCTCTGGGACTCCGTGCGAGGGCTGCGTGAACATCATCTCCGGGACCTCTACCGCTCGCTCGAGTGACATGACGGACGCCGACCCGATCCAGCGGTTGCGTCACGATCTGTCCAATCCGCTGTCCGCTCTGCTGGCGGAGGCGCAACTCCTGCTGCTGAACGAGAGCAAGCTCGACCCCGAGACGCTCGTGAGCGTCCGCGAGATCGAATCGCTCGCGCTGCGGATGCGTACGATCCTGCGGGATCGCTGACCGTTGCGTCGCCGGTGCACCATGCGGCGCCCCGCGGTGCCTCGTCCGTCCCGCGGCGCGGGGCTCATTTGGTCCACTCCCCACTGGATCTGGCCCGGCCGCTGGTGGCGTAATCGCGCCGGGTTCTCAGGGAGCGGAAGTGCCCGCCGATAATTCTCCTCAATTCTCCTTCCGGCTGCCTCCCCCCTCATTTCTCTCCCTCCCATCCTGCCTACCAGCCGAGCCCCATCGCGTCTAGTTTCCTGACGGCCATTTCGCCGTGTCCGAACCCAACGACCGAGTCCATCCATGCGCGTGTTCCCGTTGCTGCTCGCCGTACTCATGACGGCTGCTCCTCTTGTCGCCCAGGCGCCCGAGCGCGCCGTCCGCCGCACCATCCCGATCACCCGCTCGTTTGCCCGCGGCCTCGCCTCCGGGACCCGCGACTCGACGGGTCGCCCTGGTCCGCGGTACTGGCAGCTGCGGACCGATTACCGGATCGAGGCGCGCCTGGATCCGGCCACCGGCACGGTGACGGGCTCCGAGACGGTGACCATCGTCAATCCGAGCGACTCGGCGCTTCGCGATGTCATATTGCGCCTGGATCAGAACATGTTCGCCCCGAACGTCGCCCGGGCCGATCCGGTGGCCGGAATGTCCGATGGCATCGCCATCACCCGCATCGTTGCCAACGGGAAGGCCGTCAGGGCAGACAGCGCCAGCGCGGCGTGGAGTACCATGACGGTCGCGCGGATCCGGCTGGCCACTCCCATCGCGCCCCAGGGCCAGGGCACGCTGGAGATGGACTGGAGCTTCAGGATCCCCGACATTCCCGCCAACCGGCGCGGGGACCGGATGGGACGCTGGGGGACCCGGCTCGTGGAGGTGGCGCAGTGGTACCCCCGCGTCGCGAAGTTCGACGATCTCCGCGGCTGGGACACCGATCCGTACCTCGGGAATTCGGAGTTCTACAACAATTTCGGCTCGTTCGACGTGCGCATCGATGTGCCCGCCGGGTGGCTGGTCGGCGCCACCGGCGTGCTGGCGAATGCGACCGACGTGTTGAGCCCGGCGGTCCGCGAGCGGCTGGCCCGGGCCACGGAGAGCGACAGCCAGATCGTCATTGTCGGGCCGGACGAGCGGGGGGCGGGGAAGGCCACCGCCCCGGGCGAGCGGCTGGTCTGGCACTTCACCGCGGACAGCGTCGCCGATTTCGCGTGGGCGGCATCGAACGAATTCGTCTGGGATGCCACCCGCGCCACAATCCCCGGGCGCGGGCCGATCCCGGTGAACATCCTGTATCTCCCCGAGCACGCCAATTACAAGCAGGTCGGTCCCTGGGCCCGGCACGCGCTGGAGTATTACTCCGCGCTGTGGATGCCGTACGCCTTCCCGCAGCTGACTCAGGTCGACGGGCCCGAGGGCGGGATGGAATATCCGATGCTCATCATGAGCGGGCCCGGGTTCGGCGTCACCGACCACGAAACCGGGCACGAGTGGTGGCCCATGATGGTCGGGGTGAACGAGACCTGGTACGGCTGGATGGATGAAGGATTCAACAGCTTCATGAATTCGCTGTCGGGGGCGGACTTCCGGAAGCAGGACGCGTCGCTCAATGGACTCGGCCAGCGCTACGGGCAGATGTCGGGCAACGAGGTGGAGACCCCGATGATGGCCGACGCCAACTACATGGGGCCTCTGTACTCGTTCACGACCTACGGTAAGGCCCCGATGATGCTCTCATCGCTCGGGGGCGTCGTGGGCGATTCCGCCGTGATCCACGCGATGGCAGCCTACGCGAAAGACTGGCGCTTCAGGCACCCCTCGCCGTGGGACTTCATGTTCGCCATGAACCGGGAGCTCCGGCAGGACCTCGGCTGGTTCTGGTACTACTGGCTCTTCACGACCGAATCGGTCGATGGTTCGATCGCCAGGGTCGAGACGAAGGGTTCGACGACCAGCGTGACCGTCCGACAGGGCGGGGAAATGCCGTCGCCGGTCGTGCTCCTCGTCGAATTCGCGCCGGAGGGCCCGGCGATCAAGCAGATGAAAGGCGCGGTGCTCGCCGGAAACTCGGCGACGATCACCTGGCCCGTCGAGGTCTGGTTCGCCGGGAGCCGGACGTTTGTCGCCCGGCTCGAGTTCGGCCAGCGGAAGATCATGAAGATCACCCTGGATCCGGACGCGCGGTTCCCGGACCGCGACACCACGGACAACGTGTGGCCCCGGGCGGCGGCCGGATCACCGCCGGCGGCGGCTCCCTCGCGGTAGGGGCATGCATCCCTCTCCGCACTTCGCCAGCGACAACACCGCCGGCATTCATCCTCACGTGCTGGCGGCGATCGCCGCCGCCAACACCGACCACGCCGTAGCCTACGGAAGCGATCCCTGGACGGTGACGGCAATCGACCGGTTTCGCGAGCACTTCGGCCCGGAGACGGAGGTCTTTCTCGTCTACGGGGGGACCGGCGCCAACGTGCTGGGCCTCCAGCTGCTCGCACGCCCGCACGAAGCCGTCATCTGCGCCGAAACGGCCCACATTCACGCCGACGAGTGCGGCGCACCCGAGCGGTACCTCGGCTGCAAGCTGCTCGCCGTGCCGAGCCGCGACGGCAAGCTTCGTCCAGCTGATATCGCGGGCCAACTGAAGGGGGTCGGCAACGAGCACCACGTGCAGCCACGCGTGATCTCGGTGACCCAGGCGACAGAGTACGGCACCGTCTACCGCCCCGAAGAGCTTGGCGCACTCGCCGAGGTCGCGCGGCAGCACGGGCTCCGCCTGCATATGGACGGTGCACGGCTCGCGAATGCCGCGGCGAGCCTTGGCCTTCCACTTCGGGCGATCACCGCCGAGGTCGGCGTGGATGTTCTCACCTTCGGCGGCACGAAAAACGGCCTCCTCGGGGCGGAGGCCGTGGTGGTGTTCGACCCGGCACTGGCGCGCGACTTCCGGTTTCAGCGCAAGCAGGCGATGCAGCTTCCCTCGAAAATGCGATTCCTCGGAGCGCAATTCGCGGCGCTACTGGCCGACGATCTCTGGCGCCGGAACGCGGACAAGGCGAACCGGATGGCACGCCTGCTGGCCGATCTCGCGAGCCATGTGCCGGGCGTGACGATCACACAGCCGGTCGAAGCCAACGCGGTCTTCGCGACCGTGCCGCGGGAGCACCTCGCCGCCCTTCAGGAGCGCTTCTTCTTCTACGTCTGGGATGAGCCCCGTACCGAGGTGCGCTGGATGGCCGCGTTCGACACCACAGAGGAGGACGTGCGCGCCTTCGCCCGACACCTGCACACCGTACTCGCCTGATCCCCTGCCACAATAATCGTTGTCGGTTCCTTCACGCTCCCTTCAGCGCGGCCGCGACATTCTGGTACAGGCCAGCTTCCTGTGAGGGAACGATGTTCAGGACCATCCTGATTCCACTCGACGGCTCCCGGCTCGCGGAGGAGGCGCTTCCCACCGCGATTGCCACCGCTCGGCGGACCGGCGCCACGGTCCAGCTCGCGATGGTGCATCATCCCGTGATGCCCAGCGCCGACTCGGCGGCGATGACGAGTGCCTTCACCGAACTGGACCGCCTGGCACACGAGGGAGAGAAGCGATACCTGGCCGGCGTGGCGGAGCGGATCCGGGGTGAGTCCGACCTCGTTGTGCACACGGCGATCCTCGAGGGGGCCGTGGCCGAACAGTTGGCCATGCACGCCACGTCGCTTTCCGCGGACCTCGTCGTGATGACGACGCATGGCCGGGGCGCGGTCAGCCGCATGTGGCTGGGCAGCGTGGCCGACGAGCTGCTGCGGCACCTCACCATGCCGCTGCTGCTGCTGCGGCACCGGCCGCCAATACCGGCCAACGGCCGGAGTGGCTTTCGGCGGGTGCTGGTCCCGCTCGACGGGTCGGCGCGGAGTGAGGCCATCCTGGAGCCGGCGCTTGCCCTGTGCCCCCCGCTGGGCGCGCACTACTCCCTGCTTCGAGTCGTAGTCCCGCCGCCGGCGCTCGCCGAGCCGGCCGTGGCCGCACGCGGCGGCGAGCCGTCCGACGTGATCGAGGGCGAGCGGCGGCGGGCCGCGGCCTACCTGGATCGCATCGCGGACCGGCTGGAGGCACGGGGCTGCCACGTGAGCACGCAGGTCATTGTCGGGGACGCCCCGGCGCGCGTGATCATCGAGCAGGGGAATCCGGCGGTGACCGATTGCATCGCGCTGGCCACGCGCGGGGCGGCCGGGATGAAGCGGCTCCTGCTGGGCAGCGTCACGGACAAGGTGGTGCGAGGGGCGGAGGTCCCGGTGCTGGCGCTGCATCCTCTCCAGCTGGAAGACGAGTCCACGCATGCCTCAGTCGCGGCGCAATCCGGTGAGGGCCTGAGCCGCGAGGGCGTCGCCATTGGCGGCTGACGGCCGCGTGCGGAGGTGGTGCAAGCCACGGGAAGTCGACGAGCAGATCTGGTGAGGCGGAGTGGGAGAGATGCATCGGTCGGCCCTCGTGGGGTGGCCGGCTCCAATCTGCCGGTCGATCGTGAGGGCGGCGTGACCGGCGTGTGAGGTTGTCTTCAGAAGCCCGACGGGGAGGGAAGCATGAAAGTGGCCGACCTGATGCAGACGACGCTGGTGACCGTTTCCAGCGACAGCATGGTGTCTGAAGCCGTAATCTCCCTGGCCGACGCACATGTCACAGGTTTGCCCGTCGTGGATCTCACCGGGCGACTGGTGGGTGTGCTGTCGACGAGCGACATCCTGACGGCGCTGGCGGAGAAGGGGGACCCTGACGCGAGGACGCTCTTCTTCGAGACCACGCTGGTGCGGGACCTGATGACCCCGAGGCCGGTGACGATTTCCCCCGATTCGGACGTGCACCAGGCCGCGCAGCAGATGCTGTATGCCAATGTTCACCGGCTGTTCGTCGAGGAGGCGGGTGAGCTGGTAGGGGTGATCTCTCAGAGCGACATCGTCCGCGCGGTCGCCAACGCCCGGGTCTGAACCGGCGCCGCGCCGGGCGGCCTGACTACGCCGGCCTGGAGGGCTCCGGCCGCACGGCCACTTCATGCCGGGCGCCGTCGTCCACGAGCGGGATGCCCGGCCCGGGCAGAATCTCACCGTCCAGCGTCAGCCCTGGCCTGCAGAGTTCCGCCCGCCGTTCGTTGTGCACGGTGATGACGTACAGGCTCTTTCCGAAGCGGTATTCGATCGTATACTCGCGCCAGTCGGCAGGGATCCGCGGTTCGATATGGAGCGTGTTCCCGCGTTTCCTCAGGCCCAGGATTCCCTCCAGACCCACGCGGTACATCCAACTCGCCGAACCTGTGTACCAGGTCCAGCCCCCACGTCCAACCTGGCCCTTTGCCGTGTAGACGTCCGCGGCCACGACATACGGTTCCACCTTGTAGGTGCCGACTTCCTCGGGCGTGCGGGTGTGGGTCAGCGGATTGAGCATCTGATACAGCTCGAAGGCCCGGGTGCCGTTTCCCCGCAGGGCCGTGGCGAGCACGGCCCAGAGCGCGGCGTGCGTGTACTGGGCGCCGTTCTCCCGGACACCCGGGAGGTAGCCCTTGATGTAGCCGGGGTCGTGCGCCATCGAGTCGAACGGCGGCGTGAGCAGCAGTACCAGGCGCGCGTCCTCCCGCACCAGGTGCTCCTCGAGCGATCGCATCGCCTGGGCCTGGCGCTCCGGCATTCCGGCCCCGGAAATCACGCTCCACGTCTGCGCGATGGAATCGATCCGGCATTCGTCGCCTGCCCCCGAGCCGATTGGGGTGCCGTCGTCGAAATAGGCCCGGCGATACCATGCGCCGTCCCATCCGTGCGTCTCGACCGCGGCGACATAGGCATCGGCCTGACGGCGGAGTTCCCCTGCGGTCTCCGTATCGCCCCGCGCCTCCACGTGCTCCGCGAACGCGCGCAGCGTCGTGACCAGGAACCACGCCAACCAGACGCTCTCGCCGCGCCCTTCGACGCCGACCCGGTTCATTCCGTCGTTCCAGTCACCACTGCCGATCAGGGGCAGACCACGGGCGCCCCTGGTGGATCCGCGCTGTAGCGCGCGGAGGCAGTGCTCGTAGACGGAACCCTGCTCCCCTGTGACCTCGGGCACGTCGTACAGCTCGCTCTCATCCGGTTCGAGCGCGCGCATCCGGAGGAACGGCACGCGCTGGTCGAGGACCGAGGCGTCCCCGGTGACCCGAACGTAGTGGTCCACCACGTGGGGCAGCCAGAGCAGGTCATCGGAGAACCGGGTCCTGACACCATTGCCCGACTCGGGATGCCACCAGTGCTGCACATCGCCCTCGAGGAACTGCCGGGAAGCGGCGCGAAGGATGTGCTCCCGCGCCAGCGCCGGCTCGGCGTACACGAGTGCCATGACGTCCTGGAGCTGGTCCCGGAAGCCGTACGCCCCGCTGCTCTGGTAAAGTCCCGAACGCGCCCACATGCGGCTCGCCAGCGCCTGGTAGAGCATCCAGCGATTCAGCATGGCGTCGAAGGTGGGTTCCGGCGTGCGCACGGTGATGACCGAGAGCCGTCTTGCCCATCCGGCGATCGCCTGGTCCATCGCAGCCCGGGCGCGCCCCACGTTGCCATAGCGCGCGACGACGTCCCGGGCCGCGGCGTCGTCCGCCGCCGCGCCCAGGAGGATGACGACCTCCCGTGTTTCCCCGGGTGCGAGCTCGAGGTGAACCTGAAGTGCCGCGCAGGGATCCATGCCGGCCCCCGCGGTCCCCGAGAGCGGCACGCCTGCACGGAGCGCCGCCGGTGCATCGGCCGCGCCATTCCTCCCAAGAAACTCCCGCCGGCTCGCCGTGAACGACCTGACCGGCTCAGTCATGGCGTGGAAGGCCGTCCACCCCGCGAACTGCGGCTCGAACGAGTTCCGCGCGAAGAGCGTGCCGGATTCGCGATCGAATTCGGTGCTCACCTGGTGCTGGGTATGCTCGCGGAGCACTCCAAGCGTCCACTCCACGTACGTCGTCAGCGTCAGCCGGCGCGGTCGCCGATCCGTGTTGGTCACACGAAGCAGTGAGAGCTTGACCGCCGCTTCCTCCGGCATGCCGAGGATCAGGTGCGTCGCGATCCCGTTTCGCTCGTGCGTGAACGATGAGTGGCCCGCCCCGTGCCGGACGGCATACGTCGTGCCCGTGCGGATGGGTCCCGGCGTCGGGCACCAGAGCTCACCGGAGTCTTCATCCTGCAGGTACAGGACCTCGCCCGGGGGATCACTGACCGGATCGTTGTGCCACGGCGTCAGCCGGAAGAAGTAGCTGCTCCCCGCCCATGCGAATCCGCCGCCCCGCTCCGTCACCAGGAATCCGCCGTGCGGATTGGCGATCACATTGGCCCACGGGGCGGGTGGCAACCGGTCTCCCCGGACGTGAATGTCGTAGTCGCCATCGGCCGCGAGCTCGCCGAAGCCGTTCGGGAAGGCAGGGAGGACGTCGTCATCAGGCCGGTCTTTCGGCGTCGGGGCGCCGGCGTGCGAGGGTGCCACGAGGGGGCCCAGGAGGGCGGGGAGGCGGGCGCCGATGCGCCGGACCACGTCCGCCACCCCCCATGGGCCCCGGTCGCGCGCCGGTTCCTCGGGCGGCACGGCTCCGTTGACCGCGGCCGACGCCTCCTCGGGAACGGCCAGGGAGGACAGAATCCGGGAGAGCGGCCGTCCATCGCAAGGGATGTGCACGCGGGACGCCGTGCGGAACGCAAAGAGCTCACCGGCACCGAGCAGGTCGCGCCGCCGGATGAACACGCCGCCCGGCTTGTCGAAGGCGTCCGGGTCACTCAAGGCGTAGACCGCGGAGGTGATCTGGTCGGCCAGGTCCTGGAGATAATCGGACGGGCGGGCGTTGAGAACGACCAGGTCCACCGTCATACCACGGCGGCGCCAATAGCGGTGTGCCATCAGGAGCTGGCGGAGCGAGGGAAGCCCCTCCGCCGAGTCGATCGTGGCCAGCACGATCGGCCAATCGCCAGAGACCCCGTTCGCCCACAGCTGCCGGCGCGAGGCGTGTTCCCGGCGTTGCTCGGCTTCGGATTCCGGCGCGGTCGAATTGGCGTAGAAGAGGTGGCCGGCGAGGTCCTGGAAGACGGCGGCGTCTACCGGCGTCAGGCCAAACTCGCGCAACTCGACCTGGCTCGTCGTCCATGCGAGATCGAGCGCCCGCTGCGCCGCGTGGGGGTCGTGGTAGCGGTCCGCCAGCTCGAACGCCCGCTCGCGGGAGGTTGCGACCAGTGTGGTGAAGGCGACGGACTCCGACTGTCCCGCTGCCAGCCGGATTCGGGTTCGGAGGGCGAAGATGGGATCGAGCACTGCGCCGGTGGTGCCGGACAGCGCACCGCTCCCGTCCAGCGCCGCCGGATCACGGGTCGAGCGTCCCCGGCCGAGGAACCGGGCGCGGTCGGTCTCACAGGTAACCGGCCCGACGTGCGCCTTGCCGGCGTCGACCACGTGTACGCACCAGAGCGGTTGCTCCTGCGCGGAGCGTGGGCGTCGTGTCGCGGTGATGGCCGTACACCATTCGTGCCATTCCGTCTCCACGAACAGGTTGCCGAAGGCCGGGTGCACGCGATCGGCGTCGGGCAGACCAAGCACGATCTCGCCGTAGCTCGTGAGCTCGACGTCGCGCGGCTCATCGCTGTTGTTGGTCACGGTGATGCGCCGGACTTCGGCGGAGTCGTCCGGTACGACGGTGATCTCCGTCCTCGATTCGATCTCGCCGTCGGCCCGGTGGATCGTGACGCGGTCGGTGGCGAGGTAGGCGTGATACCAGTCGGCGGCTGCGCACACGGGCTGGTACCCGGCCGACCAGAGCCGCCCCGTCGAGAGATCCTTCACGTAACAGAATTGCCCGGTCGCATCGCAGCATCCGTCGGACTGCCAGCGGGTGACCGCAAGCGCGTTGTACCGGCTGTACCCCGCGCCCGCGTGGCTGACCATGATCGTATAGGGCAACTGCCCCAGCAGCGCGACCTGCGGATGGACCGTGTCCGGCGTGTCGATCTGTCGCACGGCAGGCCGGTCCAGCTCCGTCTCCTGCGATGTCCCGCCCGCCTCCGCCCGCTGCGGTTCCTGCAGCACGAGGCGGCGCGGAATGCGCTCGTGCAGGAGCAGCTCCGCCGAGCGCACCATCGGTTCGGCATGAAAGCGCCGCTGCCACACTTCGTTGGCGAGCACGTTGGCCAGTGCGACCAGGCCCATTCCGAGATGGTGGGCCATGTACGTGCGGACCACCGCGTACCGGCGGTCGGGATCGGGGCGGGAGTAGTCGATGGAGTCCCGGAACCCGTACGGGCCGAGGGCGCCCTTGCCTTCCAGCGTCTTCAGGTTGGCCAGGGCGCCCTCCGGGTCCACCATCGCCGCCAGGACCGATGCATACGGCGCGATCACGAGCTCCCCGCCCAGCCCGCGCTTGAGGGCCAGGTCCGGCACGCCGAAGGCGCGGTACTGATAGGTGTGATGCCGGTCGCGCACATTGTACGCGCTTTCGCTCGCGCCCCAGGGCACGCCCCGCTCGGCACCGTATGCCACCTGCCGGGCAACGGCCCCCTGGCAGGTCTGCGCGAGCACGGTGAACGGGAACGTGCGCATCACGAGCATCGGCATGAGATACTCGAACATGCTCCCGCTCCACGACACGAGGGCCGGCGTCCCCGCCGCGTAGGTAAGCGAGCGACCGAGACGGAACCAGTGCCCGACCGGCACTTCGTTCTTCGCCACCGCCAGGTAGCTCGCCAGCCGGGCCTCCGACGCGAGCAGGTCGTAATTCGATCCGTCCACCGAGTGGGTGGCCTGCTGGAACCCGATCGCGAACAGCATGCGATCCGCGTCGAAGAGGAAACGGAATTCCATCTCCATCGCATAGCGATACGCCCGGTCGGCGATCGCCTCGAGCCGGGCGACCAGCCTGGCCGCCTCCGCGGACCGGCGGGCGAGCTGCCGCAGCGTGTCGAGGGGCGCCGCGCCGAGGTTCCTGATGCACGCGATGTGTGTGGCAATGAGCCGCAGGCTCCACGAGATCCATTCCGTCGCCGGCTCGGCATCTCCGGCCGGGAGTCCCTCCCGGGCAAGGGCCGATTCCGCCTCCCGGAGCGCTTCCACCGTTCCAGTGAGCGCATCCGCTGTCGCCGGCTCGCGCCGGTGCGCGATCAGCGACTCCCGGGCAGCCCGGAGCCCGTCCGTCACCGCGGGAAGCGGGGCGTGATTGCGCAGCCGCTCCTCGGCGAGCCCGAGCGACGTGTCGAGCGCCTGCCAGACACGCAGGTCGAGCACGGGCCCGTCGATCAGTTCGAGGCACCCCTGCCGGAGCGCGAGCAGGTGGCCGGCGAGGTTCCCGCTGTCGACGGTGGAGATGTAGGGCGGGTCGAGCAGGCTCAGGTCGCGGAGATCGTACCAGTTGTAGAAGTGGCCCCGAAATCGGCGCATCCGCTCGAGGGACCGGAACGCGAGTTCCAGCCGCTGGGTCATCTCGTCCAGCGGGAGGAAGCCGAGTTCGCGCGCGCTCGCCGTCGCGAGGAGCTGAAGGCCGATGTTGGTCGGCGACGTGCGCATGGCGACGACCGGTGCCGGATCCTCCTGGAAATTGTCCGGCGCGAGCCAATGGGTGTCCGCGCCCACGAAGCGGTCGAAGAAGCGCCAGTGCAGGAGCGCGTAGCGGAGCGCCAGGCGCCGGCTGTCCGGCGCCAGGCGCCGCTCCCGGCGTACGGCGGGCAGGCTGAGCGCGCGCGCGATGGAGGGCGATGCGATCCACGCCACGACCAGCGGCAGCACCGCGAATGCAAGCGCCCACGACAGGGCGCCGGTTTCGCCTTGCGCTGGGACCGGACGCCGGAGGACCGCAACGAGTATCAACCCCGCGATCGCGACGGCCGGCCACATGCTCCGCCACGCCACGGCAGTGGAATCGGATGCGCCACGCTCGACCTGGGATGCGGTCTGCCATTGCAGCAGGTGGCGATGGCTGACCGCCATCCGCCACAGGGTGCGGACGATGGCATCGGCCGACACCCACGCCTGGTGCGGGAGAAAGACAATAGCGAGGGCGAGTTGTTGCGCGCTCGTGAGCGCGTCACGTCCCACCGCCCGATAGTAGGCGCGCCACGACTTGTCGAGCGGGGGGCGGACTGCCGCGAGCAGGAGAGCGACGATCCACGGTGCGGCCACCGCCCCGAGGCCGAGCAGGGTCCAGCGGAGCGGCGGGCCCAATGCAAACACCCAGCCCAGCACCAGGAACGTCAGCTGAGCCAGCTCGACCGTACTGCGCCGCAAATTGTCCAGAATTTTCCAGCGGGAGAGCAGCGACAGCCGGTTCGGTTCCGGACCGTCCAGACCGGGGACCCGCGGCATCAGCCAGGGCAGGAGCTGCCAGTCTCCCCGGATCCAGCGCTGCTTGCGCCGGGCGAAGGTGAGATAGCGGCTGGGGTAGTCGTCGTAGACGACGACGTCGGTCGCGAGGCCCGCCCGCGCGTAGTTCCCCTCGATCAGGTCGTGGGAGAGGAGGGTGTTCTCCGGGAACCGCCCGTGTGTTGCCTGCTCGAACGCCTGGACGTCGTAGATGCCCTTGCCGGTGAAGCTGCCTTCCCCGTACAGATCCTGATAGACGTCGGAGACGGCAGTGGTGTAGGGATCCACACCGGGGTGGCCGGAGTGAATGGACGCGAAGATGGATCGGTGGGCGCTGGGAAGCGATACCCCGACGCGCGGCTGCAGGATGCCGTATCCGCGAACGACGCGCCCGAGGCCGGGGTCGTACGAGGCGCGATTGAGGGGATGCGCGAGCGCGCCGACCAGGAGCGGCGCCGCGTCCGGCGGAAGAATGGTGTCCGCGTCAAGAGAGACCACGTATCGGATGCGGCGAATCTGGGCGATGTCGCCCACGGTGACCGCGAACGCTCCCTCCGCGCCGCCCAGGACGAACCGGTTGAATTCGGCGAGCTTGCCGCGCTTGCGCTCCCACCCCATCCAGACGCCTTCCTGCGGATTCCACTTGCGCGGGCGGTGAAAGAGGTAGAACGCGTCGTCGCGGCCGCCGGCGTACCGCCCATTCAGGGCCCGCACGCCGTCCGCGGCCGCTGCCACGATGGCGTCATCGCCCTCGCGGGTTTCGGTCGCCGCATCGGTGAAGTCGCTCAGCAGCGCGAAGTGCAGGTGCGCCTCGCGATTGGCGAGGAACTGCACTTCCAGATTCTCGAGCGCCTCCTGGACCGCCTCGACACTGTCGAACAGCGTCGGGATGACCACGGCGGTGCGGAACTCGGGTGGCACGCCGTGCTCATGCAGGTCGAGCTTGGGCAGCGGGCGCGGCGGCAGGAAGGCCGTGACGAGCTGGTTCACGACACTCACCCCGATATCGTTCGCCGGGATGAGCGCGAGCAGGAGCACGAGGAGCCACTGGACGCTCGCGGGGATCCCACTGAGCCACAGTACAGCGGCGAGCGCCGCCACGGTCGCCGACACCACGCCTCCGACGAACACCACATTGGGATGTCGCCGGATCCAGCGGTCCACCCCCTCCGGAGCAGCCGGGCGGTATCCGGTCTCGCGCTCGAGCTCGTCCAGGCCATCGTCGATGAGGTAGTAGCCGATGTGAGCCCGGCGCGGATCCCCTGCGCCCTGCTCTATCCACGCCCGCGCGCGGGCGATCGCGGTCCGCGCCACCTCCGACTCGGGCCGCCCGGTCCGCCTGGCGATGCGCTCCACGACGTGCCGGTACCAGTCCCGGGTCTCGAAGGTCATGCGCGGGTAGAATCCCGATGGATCCTCGCGCAGGACGGCTTCGAGGTGGCTCTGTCCCTCGACCAGCGCCTGCCAGTCCATCAACCCGATGGTCCGGAGGCTGGTGATGCTGTTCGCCATCCCGACCTGGGTGAGCGCGAGTCGCTGGGTAGCCCGGGCGGTGGCCTCCGCCGAGCTCAGGGCCTCCTCGGCGATCCAATGCTCGAGCCGCACGACCGCCGGGAGCGCGCCGCCGGTGGCGCGGAGCTGTTGCAGGAAGCGGGAGACGAAGGTCGCGGTGAGCGGCGGGGGGTTGGCGGCAAATCGGTTGAGGGCGGCGTCGAGCGCCTCACGGCCCGCCTCGCCGGCGCGGGAGATGCGGGCGGCGGCCGCATCCGCGGCCTCCAGCTCGTCCAGCCGCTGGAGGGTACGCAGGGTCATCCGCCGCACATTTTCGATGAGGCCCAGCCGCAGCATGGCCGGCACCGCCCAGAGTTCACCGATGGTGAGCGCGGCGACCTGCTGGAACGCGGAGATGAATCCATCGACG
Source organism: uncultured Gemmatimonadales bacterium (assembly GCA_963817575.1). Classification (GTDB taxonomy): domain Bacteria; phylum Gemmatimonadota; class Gemmatimonadetes; order Gemmatimonadales; family GWC2-71-9; genus DASTCF01. The sequence goes on along the minus strand of CAWFOY010000007.1, from coordinate 226,770 downwards.
TTGCGAAGATCGACCCGGCCTTCGCTGTGCGAGATCAGCGTGATGGCCAGCTCGTAGACGCGCGGGTAACCGGCCAGCGGGCCGCTCGCCAGCTCGGGCAGCTCACGGTAATAGCCGGTGGGCAGGCTCTCCCGGACTTCGCCGATGTGGCCCTGGACGATGTGGTAGTTGTCGAGCAGCCAATCCGCGGCGGGGCTGACGTCGGCGCCGTGGTCGGCGGCGTGCGCGAGGCGCGCCTGGGCGTCTTCGAGGATGCGCCGGGTCTCGTCCAGCCGGAGCAGGAGCGGGGTGCGCCGCCGGGCTCGCTTGCCCGCCACGAGCCGCTGCGCGGCCGCAATCGCACGGGCGCGCTCGCCGAGCCGCTCGGCGCCGAGCAGCTCGCCCCGGATTGGGCCGGCGAGCGGGTCGCCCTGGCCTCCCGGGGGAGGCGGGATGAATCGGGAGAGGACGCGGGGGGGCATCAGCGGTCGGTCAATGGCGCATCGCGCGGTTCGTTCATCACGCAGTATAGGAGGGGCCACGGGGCAAGGCGAGGGTGTGGAGGTAACTCATCGGCGAAAGTGCTGCTGGCGGAGGGGTCCTTCCCCCGGTAGCTTGCCCCGATGGCTGATCAGCTCACGCGACTCAAGGCCGCCCTCGCCGACAGGTACCAGATCGACAGCGAAGTGGGGGCAGGTGGGATGGCCACGGTCTATCTGGCCGAAGATCTGAAACATCGCCGCAAAGTCGCGGTGAAGGTTCTTCGCCCAGAGCTCGCCGGCGCGCTCGGCCCCGACCGCTTCGTCCGCGAAATTGAAATCGCGGCGCAGCTTCAACACCCCCACATTCTGGCGGTCTACGACTCCGGCGAGGCAGACGGATTCCTCTACTACGTCATGCCGTTCGTTGAAGGCGAGTCCCTGCGCGCCCGGCTGAAGCGCGAAGGCCCCTTCCCCCTGCACGAAGCCGTCAGAATCCTGAGCGAGGTGTCCGACGCCCTGGCCTACGCTCACCAGCGCGGCGTCGTGCACCGGGACATCAAGCCCGACAACGTGATGCTCTCGGGTCGCCATGCCGCGGTGACGGACTTCGGGGTGGCCAAGGCGGTGAGCGCGGCCTCGGGGCAGACGCTCACGACCGTGGGTGTGACACTCGGGACCCCGGCGTACATGGCGCCGGAGCAGGCGGTCGGGGACGCCGACATCGATCACCGGGTGGATATCTACGCGCTCGGGACGCTGGCCTACGAGATGTTGACTGGCGCGCCGCCGTTCGATCGGCCCAACGCGCAGTCGATGCTTTCGGCGCAGGTGCTCGAGCGCCCGCTGGACATCGGTGAAAAGCGGCCCGGTACGCCGCCGGGGCTCGCCGCCCTCATCATGCGGTGCCTCGAGAAAGACCGCGAGGCCCGCTGGCAGACCACGGGCGAACTGCTCCCGATACTCGAGAGTCTGGGCACGCCCAGCGGCGGCATTACGCCGACCAACACGCGGCCCTTGTCGGCCGCCCCGCGCCGGAAATCCCGCCGCGGGATCTGGGTCGCTGCCGCCGTGCTCGGACTGGCGGCGATCGGCTCGACCGCGGTGCTTCTCGGTCGAGACGGCGGGGGAGCCGGACCCATCGAGACCATCGCGGTGCTGCCCATCCAGGATCTGTCCGGCAAGGATCAGGCGTTCGTGGATGCGCTGCACGACGCCCTGATCAACGCGCTTGCGCAGCGGGGCGGCGTCGGAGTGATCCCGCGCTCAGACGTGATGCGGTACAGGGATGGAGGCCAGACGAGTCGTCAGATCGCCGAGGCGCTTCATGTCGGCGCCCTGGTCGAGGGCACCGTCTTCAGGGATGGGGACCGGGTGCGCATCAACATGCAGATGGTCGAGCCGCTGACTCTGCGGCATCTCTGGGCCCAGACGTACGAGCGGGAAGTGACCAGCGTGCTGAGCGCCCAGAAGGACATCGTGGCACAGGTGGCGACCGAAGTCGACGCCGCACTCAAGCCGGCGCAGCGCGCCAATTGATCCAATGCCGATTCACCGAGCCGGAGGAGTTCCCACTGTGAGCATCCGCCTTGCCCTGTTGCCCCTTGGCTTACTGGCCTTGCTTGGCTGCCGCGACAGCGCGTCCGCGCCCGAGCGCACCGTCCTCACTCCCGATGCCGGTGACCACACCGAGGTCCGGTACTCTCCCGATGGGAAGCAGATCGCCTATGTCGCCAGCCAAGCCGACAAGTACGCGGTCTGGACGGCGGCATCCGACGGCAGCGACCCAAAGCGGGTCGGCCCGGCCGCCGCGTGGATCCAGAACCCGCAGTGGTCGCCGGACGGCCAGTCCATCGCCTTCGGCTCCGATGCCGCGGCGCCACCGGACGTCTGGGTCGTGCCGGCCACGGGTGGAGAGGCCCGGCGCCTCACGAGCGAGGCGAGCCTGGAATTCAACCAGCGCTGGTCGCCCGACGGCAGCAGGATCCTCTACTCGGGTAACCGCTCGGGCCAGTTCGACCTGTTCGCGGTGCCGGTCCAGGGGGGCGCGCCCGACACCATCCTCGCCAACGGGGTCAACAACTTTGCGATGTGGGCCCCGGATGGGAAGCGGCTCGTCGTCGGACGCGTCGAAGGCGAGCGGACCACCGTCGAATTGATGACGCTCGACGGCCGCACGAGCCGCCCGCTTACGACGGAAGGGCGGGAGCAGCCGGTCGAATGGTCACCGGATGGGCGCCAGATCCTGTACACCTCCAGTCGGACCGGCACCGGCGACGTCTGGATCGTCCCGGCAGACAGCGGATCGCCGCGGCAGCTCACCCAGGAAATCCGGAACGACTGGGGGCCGACGTTTTCCCCCGACGGGGGCTGGGTGGCGTTCTTGTCAGACCGCGGTGGACAGCAGGATGTCTGGATCGTCCCGGCAGCGGGCGGCGAAGCCATCCGCGTGACGGACGACGCGGGGCGGGAATCCGACCTCACCTGGACACCGGACGGCAAGGCGATCACGTTCGCCTACGCCGAGGGGCTCTCCCAGCTCTGGGTCCTGCCACGAGAGGGCGGTGAGGCCCGCCAACTCACCTCGGGATCCAAGGGCTCGTGGGATCCGCAGGTCTCGCCCGACGGGGCATGGATTGCCTTCACCTCCAACCGGTCCGGGGCGAACGACATTTGGGTCGTCGCAATTGCTGGAGGCGAGCCCCGCCGCCTCACGACCGGCGCCGGCGACGACCAGGCGGCGCGTTGGTCTCCAGATGGCAAACAAATCGCGTTCATCTCGTCCAGCGGCACCGACAACAACCTCTGGGTGGTACCCGCGGCAGGAGGAGACGCGACTCAGCTCACATCGCTCGCCGGGGACGAGGACGATCCGCAGTGGTCCCCCGATGGCAAGGTCATCGCGTTTCAGTCTACGTTCGAAAGTTCCTTCGGGGATGTCTGGACGGTTCCCGCCGGCGGCGGTGAACCGACCCGTGTCACGCGGACGGGATCCGCAGTCGGGGCCCGCTGGCGGCCGGACGGGAAGGCGCTCGCGGTCACGGGATTCGGGAGCGAGGCGCAGGGGGAGGCTCGGATCTACGTGGTCCCGCTTGGCGGCGGGAAACCGACACCGATCACCTCCGAGGGTTATGGCGCCGGGCCCGACTGGGCTCCCGATGGACGTCGCGTCGCCCTCAACCTTCACACCGGCTCCGGTTTCGACATCGCGGTCGTGAATCCCGACGGAACCGGCCTGCGGAAGTTCGGCACCGCGGAGTCCTGGGAAGTGTCGCCCTACTGGTCCCCGGATGGCGGGGCGATCGCGTTCCTGAGCAAGGCGCCAGGCAACTGGGAGGTGGCCCTGCTGGATCCGTCTACCGGCGAGATCCGCATGCTCACGACCACGCCCGGAGACGAGGGAGATCCACACTGGACGCCGGACGGGAAATCGCTGGTCTTCAGCAGCCAGGATGACAGCCACAAGCTGGTGAGCGTGCGGGTGGAGGCGTTGCTGACGCAGAAATAGGTGCGCCGTGACGCAACGCAGAAGCCCCGCTGTCCATCTGGACAGCGGGGCTTCGTGTTCGCGACATGGGCCCGGCGCGACTCGAACGCGCGACCTCTTGCTCCGGAGGCAAGCGCTCTATCCAACTGAGCTACGGACCCTCTAACTGAAAGATAAGAGGACTGAGGACTGAGGACTGACGATTGGCGAACTGAGCCGGGCTTCGGGAGCCCTCAGTCCTCAGTCCTGCTTTCAATCGGGGCGGCCGGATTTGAACCGGCGACCTCCTGCTCCCGAAGCAGGCGCGCTACCAGGCTACGCTACGCCCCGTCCCTGCAACTATGCGCCCAAAGGGACTCGAACCCCTAACCTTCTGATCCGTAGTCAGATGCTCTATCCAATTGAGCTATGGGCGCGGGCACTGCATGGGCGGTACAAGGCTCGAACTTGTGACCTCCACGATGTCAACGTGGCGCTCTAACCAACTGAGCTAACCGCCCTAAACTGCAAGGACTGAGGTCCGAGAGGCCGAGGACTGAGGGCGGTGACTCACGACCTCTCAGTCCTCAGTCCTTGGTCCTCAGTCCTCCAGCAATAGCGGGGGTGGGATTTGAACCCACGACCTCCGGGTTATGAGCCCGGCGAGCTACCAGACTGCTCCACCCCGCGACGAATACCTTCTGGAGAGCGGGAAACGGGACTCGAACCCGCGACCCCAACCTTGGCAAGGTTGTGCTCTACCAACTGAGCTATTCCCGCAACTGCAAGGGACGAACATCTTAGTGATCCACCCGCCCCCACGCAACCGCTGTCAGGCCTGTTCCGAGCCCTGGAACCGCCCGCCTGGGAGTGGAGGCGAGGGGGATCGAACCCCTGACCTCGTGAATGCCATTCACGCGCTCTCCCAACTGAGCTACGCCCCCATTATATTGCCGCGCCCGCACTTGCGACGACCTTGCGGCAGCACGGCAAGCTAGTCCGGGGCCTATCGGGTGTCAAGCGGAATCGCGCGTTTTTCCTCGGCCTCCGGCCGGAAGCAGACCCGAGCCATGCCCAAGAAAAAGTCCCCATCGACATCATCTGCCGCTGACCCCGCCAAGCGCGCGCCGGACAGGGCCAAAACGGCCCCGTCCCCCGGGAGGGGGAAGGCAAAGCCCGCCCGGGAGCTGACCACGGCCGAGATCCTCGCTCAGACTCCGCCGCCCAAGCGCCGCGCCCGGAAGGTGCCCACCGCCAAGACGCTCGGCGTGCACGGCGCCGATCGCGACATTCTCGACCAATACCTGTTCGAGGTCAGCAAGACGGCCCTCCTCACCCCGCAGCAGGAGATCGCCATCGCACGGCGGGTCCGCGCCGGCGACCAGGAGGCGATGCAGGAACTCGTGAAGCGCAACCTCCGGTTCGTAATTTCGGTCGCCAAGAAGTACCAGAATCGCGGATTGCCGCTCACCGACCTGATCGGCGAGGGCAACGTCGGGCTGCTCACCGCGGCCCGGAAATTCGACCCCGACCAGGGCGTCAAGTTCATCTCCTATGCCGTCTGGTGGATCCGGCAGGCAATTCTCGCGTCGCTGGCGCGCCAGGGCCGCACCGTTCGGGTGCCGCTCAATCGCACCGCGGACCTGTCCCGCATCATCCGGACCGCCGAGGCGCTGCGGCAGGAGCTGCGCCGCGAGCCCACCCCGGAGGAGATCGGGAAATCGACGGGGCTTTCCGTCGACGTGGTGCAATCGCTGGCGGCGCTCAACACGAGCGACGTACGGCTCGATGCGCCGCTCGATCCTGAGGGTGACCGCTCGCTGATCGAGCGATTCGTCGCCGAAAGTCAGGGCGACGCCGAATCGGAGGTGATGGACCGCTTCCTGACCGAGGAAGTCGAACAGGCGCTCGCCACCCTGCCGCCGCGCGACGCCAAGGTCCTGCGCCTGTACTTCGGCCTCGATGGGGGGCGCGAGCACACGCTCGAAGAGATCGGCGGCATGCTGGGTGTCACGCGGGAACGCGTGCGCCAATTGCGCGATCGCGCATTGAAGCGGCTGCGCGAGGGCGAAGTGGGGCGCGCGCTCGCGAGCTTCGCCGCCTGAGCTTTACACCCCTCAGCCCGAGCCGTAGCTTCCCGGGGTGAACTCCTTCGCGACGACCCTCCGGGAATCCGCGCCCGGCCAGCGGGTCGCGCAGCTCGGCGCTTCCGCACTGGTCTCCGCGCGGGCGCTCCGGGATGCGCGTACGTGGGGTCCGCTCCTGCTCGGCCAGATGCGCCGCCTCGGGGTCGATTCCATCCCGATTGCCCTCTTCATCGCCGTCTTCACCGGCATCGTCCTCGCCCTCCTGTCCAGCTACATCTTCACCGGCGCCGTACCGCTGTACTTCGTCGGCGCCCTGGTGGGGAAGACGGTCATGATGGAGCTCGGGCCGGTGCTCACCGGGATGGCGCTGGCCGGCCGGGTCGGTGCCAACATCGCCGCCGAGCTCGGCACGATGAAGGTCACCGAGCAGGTGGACGCGCTCGAGACGCTCGCGTTCGACACCCGCGCGTATCTCGTGGTCCCGCGCGTCCTCGCGGGAACCCTGATGTTCCCGGTGATCACGGCTCTCGCGATGGCGATGGGAGTGCTCGCCGGGTGGGTCACGGCGATCAATCTGCTCGACCTCTCGACGCCCGAGTTCGTGAAGGGGCTCAAGATGTTCTACAAGTTCAAGGACATCTGGTTCGGCCTGGTGAAGTCCGCGAGCTTCGGCACGGCTGTCACGCTGCTTGGCTGCCTGCAGGGCCTGGCCACTTCGGGTGGTGCCGCTGGCGTGGGGCACCGGACGACACGCGCGGTAGTCCTCGGGTGCGAGGCGATCCTCGTCCTGGACGCGTTCTGGGCGCTGGTGCTGCTGTGAGGCCGGGCGGATGGGCGGATGGGCGGATGGGCGGCCGGAGATGATCCGGTTCGAGGGAGTGTGCAAGCGCTTCGGCGAGAAGGTCGTCCTCGACGACTTCACACTCGACGTGCCCGAGGGCCAGACCACGGTCATCATCGGCGCCTCGGGATCGGGAAAGAGCGTCGCGCTCAAGCACGTCGTCGGCCTGCTCGTACCGGACGCCGGCCGCGTCGAGGTGGACGGCCTGGTGGTCCACGAGCTGGATTGGGATGCGCTCTCGGGGCTCCGCGCGCGGATCGGCTTCGTCTTCCAGTTCGCCGCGCTGTTCGACTCGATGACGGTCGAGGAGAATATCCGGCTCGGGCTGGAGCGGCGGCAGCAGTTGTCCGGCGCCGACATCGCCGCCCGTGTGACGGAGAGCCTCCGGCTGGTCGGGCTGGACGGGAGCGCGCACCGGTTCCCCGCCGAGCTCTCGGGAGGGATGCGGAAGCGCGTGGGTATCGCCCGGGCGATCGCGCTCCGCCCGAAGTACATCCTGTACGACGAGCCGACCACCGGACTCGATCCGGTCACCTCCGCGGTGATCGACCGCCTGATGGTGCGGGTGCGCGAGGAGCTCGGCACCACCGCGATTGTCGTGACGCACGACATGCGGAGCGCCTACACCGTCGGCGACCGGATCGCGATGCTGCACGAGGGCAGGGTGCGCGAAGTGGGCAGTGTGCAGGAGATCCAGCGTACCACGGATCCCGTGGTCCGCCAATTCATCGAGGGCCGGCCCGATGAGGCCGGCGTGGAGGCGATGGCGGTGAGCGGGAGGTCCGCGTGAAACAGCGCAATGAGTTCGCCGTCGGCGGCGCAATCGTTCTCGCCGTCCTCGTCACGGTTGCCGGCGCGCTCTGGCTCAGCGAGACCCGGCTGGGGCAGCGGCCCGCCGAGGCCATCGTGCGGTTCCGGACCGTCGGAGGGCTCAATGTCGGCGCGCCGGTCACCCTGCGCGGTGTCCGCGTCGGCCGGGTCGAATCGGTGGCGCTCTCCGGAGAACAGTGGGTCGAGGCCACCCTTCGGCTCGACAGCCGGCCAGAGGTCCCCAAGAACCCGGCGGTGATCGCCGCGGCCGCGAGCCTCTTCGCGGAGTGGGAGGCCCAGATCGTGTCGCTCGATGACCCGATCGACGATCCCAACGTCCGGGCCGAGCTGATGACCGCCAAGGCCGCCGGCCCCGGCGCCTGGCCCGGCGCCACCCTGCCGGACGTCGGGCAGCTGACCGCACAGGCGAGCCGGATTGCCAGCGACATCGCCGTCCTCACGAATCGCGTCGGCGCGGTGTTCGATTCCACGACCGCCGCGCGCGCGCGGAGCAGCATCCAGGAGTTCCTGGCGATCGTGGATGAGCTGGGGCGGGCCACCCAGCGGCAGACCGGTCGTATCGAGCGCGTGGCGGGCCGGGTCGAGACCGGCTCCGCTGACCTGGCCAGCGCGGCGCGCGACCTCCGCGTGACCATGGCCCGGATCGACTCGGCCACCGGCGACCGCCAGCTCACAGAAATCGTGGAAGCCGCACGAGGATCCTCCGCGGACCTCCGCCAGGCCTCTGCGGACCTCCGCGGGCTGTTCGCGGCGGCGCGGGAACACGAGGTGAGCCTGGTGCGGGTCCTCGTCGCGGCCGACAGCGTGCTGTCGAGGATGCAGTCGGGACGCGGGACGCTCGGCCTGCTCGCGAGCGACTCGGTGCTCTATCGCGAGACGACGCTGACCATGCAGGAATTCCGGAAGCTGCTGCAGGACATCCAGGTCAATCCGCGCCGGTACTTCAAGTTCTCGGTCTTCTGATGTCGAAAAAGAAACCTGAGCGCGAAGTCAGCGCGGGCGGGATCGTGTTCCGCCGGCAGCCCGACGGGCAGTCGCACTTCCTGCTCATCAAGGACTCATATCAGCACTGGGGCTTTCCCAAGGGCCATCTCGAGGAAGACGAATCGCCCGCCGATGCGGCACTCCGGGAGACGTCGGAGGAGACTGGCCTCGACGAACTTGTCCTCCACGGGCCGATCAGGATCATCGACTGGCACTTCCGGTTCCGGGGCCAACACATCCACAAGTACTGTCACTTCTTCCTCTTCGAGAGCCCGGCCGGGGAGGTGCTCCCGCAGGAGGACGAAGGGATCACCGACCATCGCTGGCTTTCACTGGACGAGGCGCTCGAGCGGTTGAGCTATGACAACGCGCGCGGTGTCCTGCGCCGCGCGGGCGAGATGGCCCGCACCCTGGTCGCAGTCGGGGCGGGACGGTCCCGGCCAGCGCCGCGACCGATCTCGCCGGGCGCCTGAGCGTGGCGGCGATCGCCGCGCTGCTCGACAGCCATCCCGCGGTGGCGGCGCTGCGGCGGGGCCTGCTCAAGGGCGGCCCCGGCGTCGTGAGCTGCCGAGGGGCCGCGGCGCTCCGGCGGACGCTGAACCACCGCGTCGTCGAGGCGGTGGTCCTGGCGCCACGCCCTGGCATTCTGCAGGAGTTCAGTTCCCTCCGCTCCGATTTTCCCGCGATTCCCGTTGTCGCCTACGCCGCGTTCCGGCCCGATGACGGGGAGGTGCTGGCCCTATGCCACCAGCACCAGGTCGCGGCGGTCGTGGTGGAGGGTGTGGATGATGCCGTCATCGGGGAGCTGGTCCGGCGCGCCTCGCTGGCGGCGGAGCGTCATCGTGCCTTGGCCCACGCACCCCGCCTCCTTCGGCTTACGGAGCCGCTCCAGCTCAGTGCCTGGGGAACCCTCGTCGAGCTGGCGTCGCAGCCCATGCCAACCGCCCGCCTGGCCGACCGGCTGGGGGTCTCCCGGGAGCACCTGTCGCGCGAATTCGGCGCGGGCGGTGCTCCGAACCTCAAGCGAGTCATAGATTTTCTTCGGCTCGTCCTGGCGGTGCAGCTGCTGCGGAACCCTGGCTACACCGTTACCGCGGTCTCGGGGCTCCTCGGATTCGCGTCGCCGAGTCATCTGGGCGCCACGGCGCGGAGGGTGGCGGGGCTCGGGGCGGGGGAGCTGGGTCGGCTCAGCCCGGAGACCCTGCTCGGTCGCTTCGTGCACGGTCACACGCGAAGTCGGCTCTAGGGCTCCCGTTGCTTCCGCCCCCTCTATGTGATAATTTTCACAAGCTCGACCCCAACTGACTGCCCATCACACTTTCAGGGATACAGGCGCTCGACTCATGGCCACTGAATCCGTCCTCCGCCCCGGCGAGCTCAAGGACATTCTCCTCAGGGAGATTGCGTCCGCTGATCTCGCAACCGTCGACACCAATGAAGTCGGGACCGTGCTGGAAGTGCGCGACGGCGTCGCCCGCATCTACGGCCTGAACAAGGCGCTGGCGGGGGAGATGCTCGAGTTCACGTCGCACGACACCGGTGAGACGGTCATCGGCCTGGTGCTCAACCTCGAAGAGGACAGCGTCGGCGCCGCGATCATGGGCGACTATCTCAAGCTCAAGGAAGGCGACGAGGTCCGCTGCACCGGACGTGTGCTCGATGTGCCGGTCGGTCCCGCCATGCTCGGCCGGGTGGTGGACGCGCTCGGTCGGCCGGTGGACGGTCGGGGACCGATTCAGGCCAGCGGCACCCGGCTGGTCGAAATGGTCGCACCGGGCATCATCGTCCGCCAGCCGGTCAAGGAGCCGCTCCAGACCGGAATCAAGGCCATCGACGCGATGATCCCGATCGGCCGCGGCCAGCGCGAGCTCATCATCGGCGACCGCGGCACCGGCAAGACGGCCATTGCGGTCGACACGATCATCAACCAGAAGGGCACCGGCGTCGTCTGTGTGTACGTCGCGATCGGGCAGAAGCGCTCGACCGTGGCCTCGGTGGTGGAGCGGCTCCGCGAGGCCGGCGCGATGGAGTACACCATCGTCGTCGTCTCCTCCGCCTCCGAGCCTGCGCCGCTGCAGTTTATCGCGCCGTACGCCGGATGCGCGATGGCGGAGTACTTCATGTACGAGGAGGGCCGGGCCACGCTCTGCGTGTACGACGACCTCTCCAAGCAGGCCGCCGCGTACCGCCAGATGTCGCTGATCCTCCGCCGTCCTCCGGGCCGGGAGGCGTATCCGGGCGACGTCTTCTACCTGCACAGCCGTCTGCTGGAGCGCGCCGCCAAGATCTCCGAGAATGCGGACACCGTGAGGCTCGATCCACGTATCAAGAAACCGGGCGGGTCGCTGACGGCCCTGCCGATCATCGAAACTCAGGCCGGTGACGTGTCGGCCTACATTCCGACCAACGTCATCTCGATCACCGACGGGCAGATCTTCCTCACGACGGACCTGTTCTACTCGAACGTCCGCCCCGCTGTCGACGCGGGCATCAGCGTGAGCCGCGTGGGCGGGAACGCGCAGGTCAAGGCGATGAAGCAGGTCGCCGGTCCGCTCCGCCTCTCCCTGGCGCAGTACCGCGAGCTCGAGGCCTTCGCCCAGTTCGGCTCCGATCTCGACGCCGCCACGCAGAAGCAGCTTGCCCGGGGCGCGCGCCTGGTCGAGGTGCTGAAGCAGCCGCAGTATGCGCCGATGGCCGTCGAGCGCCAGGTCGCGGTCATTTACGTCGTCACGAACGGCTACCTGGACGAAGTGGAGGTCAAGCAGATCCGGAAGTGGGAGCAGGACTTCCTCGACTTTCTCGACGCCGCCCATCCCGCGGTGCTCGAGGGCATCCGGACGAAGAAGGCCCTGGATGACGATCTCACGGCCCGGCTGAAGGCCGCCATCACGGCGTTCCAGCCGCTCTTCCGCGCCGAGTAATGGCCAAGTCCAAGGCGCTCAAGGGCCGCATCCGGACGGTCCAGAACACCCGCAAGATCACGCGGACGATGGAGCTCGTGGCCACGTCCAAGCTCAAGCGGGCACAGGACCGGGTCGTGTCGGCGCGTCCCTATTCAGAGGCGCTGCGCGAGGTGCTGGCCGACCTCGCGACCCCGCAGCTCGCGGAGGCATTTCCGCTGCTCCGCCAGCCGGTGCCGCCGGCCAAGGGCGGCCCGAAGCGCGCGGCGGTCCTCCTGCTCACCTCGAATCGCGGCCTCGCCGGCGGGTTCAACGCGAACCTGATCAAGGAAGCACGACGCCGGATCGAGGCACTCGAGGCGGCGGGCTACACGGTGGATCTCCATGCCATCGGCAAGAAGGGCGCCGGCTTCTTCCGCTACGTCGGCCGGACGCTCGCATCGCAGCGCACCGACATCAGCGACAATCCGACCGCGGATCACGCGGCCGAGCTGGTCGAGCCGCTGATCGCGGCGTATGAGCGCGGCGAGCTGGCCAGCGTGGACCTGGTCCATGCGGCGTTCCTGAGCCCGCTCTCCACGCCGCCCACCACGCGGCGCCTCCTCCCGGTGGAGATGCCGGATCGGAAGGCCGGCGGGCACTTGGCCGATTATCTCCTCAAGCCGGGAGCCGAGGCGATTCTGGGCCAGCTGCTCCCGCTCTACATACGGAATGCGATGTACCGCGGCCTGGTGGAGACCAACGCCGCCGAGCACGGCGCCCGGCGGACGGCGATGAAGAACGCGACGGACAACGCGGGCGAGATTCTCGAGGTGCTGAAGCGCACCTACAACCGCCAGCGTCAGGCGGCAATCACGCAGGAGATCGCGGAAATCGTGGGCGGCGCGGCGGCGCTGCAGGGCTAACGATCATCGGTCGGGCGCGGCACGTCGTGCCCCAACGGAACAGGAATCAGGACACATGATGGCAACGGCAACCGCAACGCAGCATACCGGCAAGGTCGTCCAGATCATCGGCCCCGTGCTCGACGTGGAATTCGAGCCCGGCGACCTCCCGGAGATTTATAACGCACTCCTCCTCGAGGATTCGACCGGCTCGATCCCGGTCCGCCTGGTGGCCGAGGTGCAGCAACACATCGGCCAGAACCAGGTGCGCGCGGTCGCGATGAGCACGACCGACGGCGTGGTGCGGGGGATGACCGTGGTGGACACCGGCGGGCCGATCACGGCCCCGGTCGGCGATGTGGCCCTCGGGCGGATTCTCAACGTGCTGGGTGAACCGGTGGACGGCGGCGCGCCGATTCCCGCGGGCACCGAGCGCTGGCCGATCCACCGGGAGACCCCGAAGTTCACCGACCTCGAGCCCAAGACGACGGTGTTCGAGACCGGCATCAAGGTCATCGACCTCATCTCGCCGTTCGTGAAGGGCGGCAAGATCGGGCTCTTCGGGGGCGCCGGCGTCGGCAAGACGGTCATCATCATGGAGCTCATCAACAACGTGCAGAAGGGCCACGGCGGCAAGTCGGTCTTCTGCGGCGTGGGTGAGCGCACCCGTGAGGGCAACGACCTCTACCTCGAGATGTCCGAGAGCGGCGTCATCAAGTCCACCGCCCTCATCTACGGCCAGATGAACGAGCCGCCGGGCGCCCGCCTCCGGGTGGGGCTGACCGGCCTCACGATCGCCGAGTACTTCCGCGACGTTCAGAATCAGGACGTGCTGCTCTTCATCGACAACATCTTCCGGTTCACCCAGGCGGGCTCGGAAGTCTCCGCACTGCTCGGCCGGATGCCGAGCGCGGTGGGCTACCAGCCGACCCTCGCGACCGAGATGGGCGACCTGCAGGAGCGGATCACCTCGACCACCAAGGGTTCCATCACTTCGGTGCAGGCGATCTACGTTCCGGCGGACGACCTGACCGACCCCGCGCCGGCCACGGCCTTCGCGCACCTCGACGCGCAGGTGGTGCTCTCGCGCTCGATCGCGGAACTCGGCATCTACCCGGCGGTGGACCCGCTCGACAGCTCCAGCCGGATCCTCGCCCCGCAGTATCTCGGCGAGCGCCATTACAACGTGGCGATCGGCGTCCAGCGCACGCTGCAGCGATACAAGGCGCTCCAGGACATCATCGCCATTCTCGGCATGGACGAGCTCTCCGAGGAGGACAAGCTGGTCGTGGCCCGGGCGCGCCGACTGCAGCGGTTCCTGTCGCAGCCGTTCTTCGTCGCCGAGCAGTTCACCGGATTCGCGGGCAAGTACGTGAAGCTCGAGGACACCATCGCGAGCTTCGAGCGTGTGCTCTCCGGCGAGTTCGACCATCTTCCCGAGCAGGCCTTCTACATGGTTGGCGGCATCGAAGAGGCCGTCGAGAAGGCGCGCAAGCTGGCGACGTCGTGATGCGCGTCACGGTGATTTCGCCCGAGGCGTCCATGTTCGAGGGGGACGCCGACGCGGTGACGGCGCCCGCCTACGACGGGAGGGTCGGCATCCTGTCCCGTCACGCCCCGTTCATGACGATCCTCGGACAGGGGGATCTGATCGTCCGCCAGGGAGCGGTGGAGCGACGCTTCACCGTCCGGGGCGGCTTCCTGCAGGTCGTTGGCAATGTCGTGCGCGTCGTTGCCGAACACGTTCAAGGAGAGTCGCATGCATCGTAGCCTGCTCGCAGCCCTCGCGGGTCTCACCCTCGCGCTTCCCGCGGCCGCCCAGGAAACCGGCACGCCGGTGTTCCAGGCGCCGTACCGGGCCTTCACCCGTTCGGAGTTCGGCGCCTCGTTCTCCGACCCAGGTTCGGGAGTGGCGCTCGAAGGGTTCTACCGCATGGGCTCCGGCTCCAACGACTTCGGCCTTCGTGCCGGGTTCTGGGATGCCGACGGCAGCGACAACACGGCGTTCCTGGTCGGCGGAAACTTCCGCACCCGCGTCGTGACCCACACGCAGGACTTCCCGCTCGACGGGGCGCTCACCCTCGGGTTCGGAGCCTCACTCTCGGACGCCAGCAGCGTGGGGTATATTCCGGTCGGCATCTCCCTCGGCAGGCGCATCGAGCTCGAGGATTCCGAGACCTCCTTCGTACCCTACATGCATCCGGTCCTCGTACCGATCTTCGGTGATGACAGCGATCTCCTCTTCGCCCTGGGCCTCGGAGTGGACATCAAGTTCACCTCCCGGTTCGACCTCCGGGTGAGCGGGGCCATCGGCGACTACGAAGGCATCGCCATCAGCGCGGCCTGGCTTCGCTAGGCCGTCCCAAGGGCCCGGGCATCGACGCCGGGCCCTCGTTATTATCCGCCGACCCGTTCCTGCTGGAGTTCCCGATGATGCGTCCCCTCGCCGCGCTGGCGATCGTCCTTGTCGCGGCCACGCCCGCCGGTGCCCAGGTGGCAGGCCTCCCGGTCTTCAACAACGGGGTGCCTCGCGGCCTCACCGTCGCGCTCGACGCCGGGTTCCCCGACGATGAGTCCGGAGGCGGCGAGACCTTCGCCCTCACGGGCGGCCTCGGCTTCGGGCTGCTCGGCTTCACGGCCACGCTCGGCAGCACCAACACCGATTTCAGCGACGCGGAGGCCAGTTACGGCGGGACGGCCAACCTTCGCATCATCGGCGGGCCGCTCGTGCCCGTGTCGGTTAACCTGCAGGGCGGCCTGGGGTACACCGACATCGACAACACCAAGTACACGCACGTCCCGGTCGGCATCGGCGTCGGGCTTACAATTCCCTTGCCGGTGCTGGGTCTCAAGCCGTGGATCGCGCCGCGGTGGGATTACCTCGAAACCGACCCCGGCGCCGGCTCCGGTGACAGCGAGTCGGCATTCGGATACAGCGCGGGCCTGGACATGAACTTCGTGTTTGGCCTGGGAGCGCGGGTGGCCTACGACTCGGTGGATCGTGACGCTGGCGATGCCTCGACCTGGTCGGTCGGCGCCAAGTGGACGTTCGGTCTCTGATGCGCCGCATCGTCCTGTTCCCGCTCGCGGCGCTGCTCCTCGCAGGCTGCGTCACCACCTTCGACACGACGGGGATCGGCATCCCCGTGACGTTGGCATCCCCCGCCGGACAGCCGCCCGTCGGGGAGCCGTTCAAGGTGAACAGCCACTCGGTCTTCGGGCTCTGGGGCATCCTCACGTTCAGGGACCCATCGCTCGAGAAGGCGCTGGCAGGTCAGCTGGTCGGCGGGAAGGCAATTGCCAACGTGAAGGTCAAGGCCAGGAGCCGCTGGAACGACGTGCTGATCACGGTGCTCACCGCGGGGATCGTGATTCCACGCACCGTCACGTTTGAGGGAGTGATCGTCAAGTAGCGCGGAGGACAAGCTCCTCGATCATCGCGGCGGACGCGTCCGCCGCGCCCCGGCCCTGCTCCACTACACGGCGCGCCTTCCGCCCCTGTGCGGAACGGCGCGCTTCGTCCTGAATCCACGCATTCCACAAGGCGTGCAGCGCCTCGCCCGCCTCCTCCCTCCCGAAGGCCGGCAGCGACTCGCCGCCGCCGGCCTCGAGCAGCAGCCCGGCGTCGCGGCTTTGCTGCCAGCGGGGGCCGAAGGCAACCGGGACGCCCCACGCCGCCGGCTCCAGCACGGAGTGCAGGCCCGCCCGGCCGAACCCGCCTCCGACATAGGCCATGGTACCGGCGCCGTACAGGGTCGCCAGCACGCCCACACGGTCCACGAGGAGAAACGGAACCGGCCCATCGGCTGCGCTTAGACGGACCGCCGGCGGGAGGCCGAGGCGACTCGCGGCCCGCTCAATCGGTTCCAGATGGGCCGTGGTGGGCTCGTGGGGAGCCAGCACGAGGCGAGCCTCAGGGCGATGCACGTGGAGCCGGGCGAACGCATCGAGCAGCACGCGTTCGTCGCCAGGCCACGTGGAACCGGCGACCAGTGTCGGGGCCCCATTTCCGAGGCGGAGCAGCGGGTCATCTCCACGGACCGCGGCGACCTTGTCCGAGGCGCTGTCGAATCGCGCGTCCCCGGTCACCTTGATCCGCTCCGGACGGACGCCGAGTCGGGCGAGTCGCTCGGCATCACCGCGCGAGATGGCCCCTGCGGCGCTGACCGCAGCGTAGCCCGGCGCGAGTGCCGCACGCACCGGCCATCGCAGGCGCCCGGAGCCCGGGCGCACCGTCGCGGCGACGAGGGCCACGGCCGTTCCGCGGCGTGCCGCCCGGGTCGCCCATTCAGGCCACAGGTCGAGCTTGGCGAAGACCAGCGCGCTCGGCGCGATCGCGTCGAGCACCCGGGCGGCTTCGCCGGGGAGATCGTACGGCAGGTAGTCGGCGAAATCGACCGGAAGCCGGCGCGCGAGCGGCTCGGCGGAGGGACTGTAATGCGTGAACACGAATTGCCACTCGGGGTGTCGTGCCCGGACGCGAAGGAGCACACTCTCCGCCTGAAGCCCTTCGCCGACGGACGAGGCGTGGAACCAGGCCAGCGGACGGGACCGGTCGCGCGAGGTGCGGGCCCACGCGATGAGCCGATCCGAGGCGCCGCTGCGGCTCCGATGGCTCCGGGCAATCCTTCCGTTCGCCAGTCCGGCGATCGGGACGAGCCCGGTGGCGGCTCGCGCGAAGATCCGGTAGGCCAGCGAGGTGCTTCTCATGCGGAGGAATGTCCGGCCCGCGGGGAGCTTCGGCAAGTCCCGGCCCCTGCTACATTGCGGCCATGGCACCGGTCCCCGAGGGATATTGGCGCGCGACGAGGGCGCCGCGCTACAGCCTCCTCTTCGCGATGCCCCTGCTCGCGCTCTACGAGGCACTCGCATTTCTCCTGTCCGGTGGCGCGCTCAGCGGTGTGCGGAACGGCGCGGACGTGCTGCTCAAGAGTGTCTTCGTCGCGTCCGGAGGGCGAGACGGGCTGATCGCATTCGGCGTGCTGCTGGTCGGCGTGGCAGCCGTGCTGGTGTGGCGGGACATGCGGGGGAAGGATGGACTCCGCGCCGGCTACTTCATGGCGATGATCGGCGAGGCGTGCGTCTATGCCCTCGGGTTCGGCCTGGTCGCCAGCCAGCTCACGACGCTGCTGCTCCATGGACTGCCGGTGCTGGCCGTGGGTCCGGTCCAGCGCCTCGACCTGCCGACCCAGCTCATGATCTCACTGGGGGCGGGACTCTACGAGGAGCTGCTGTTCCGGGTTCTGCTCGTGTCGGGATTGGCGGCGCTGGCGCGGCGAGCCTTCAGGCTCGCGGCACCGGCGGCGGCGGTGTTCGCCGTTCTCGTCGGCGCGCTCATATTCTCCGCGTTTCACTACATCGGGCCGTTCGGCGATCCGCTCGAGTTGGGGTCCTTCACGTTTCGTACGGTGGCCGGCGTCATGTTCAGCGCGCTCTACCTGGCGCGCGGATTCGGCATCACCGCGTGGACGCACGCGCTCTACGACGCATTCCTCGCACTGGCCGGGCTGGCGTGAATGGCCTGCTACTTCTTGCTGCGCGCCGTGATGATCGAGTCCAGGATCGGCCGGAACACTCCCGCCGGATGCGCGCCCGCCAGCAGGCCGCCTTCGATGTAGAACGTGGGAGTGGAGTTTGCGCCGGACCGGACCGCGCCCTGGGCGTCGCTCTTCACTTCCTCCCGTACCGCTCCCGATTCAAGACAGCTCCCCAGCACCTTGCGGTCGATCTTCGCCGAATCGGCGAGGCTCAGGAAGAACTCCGCCGGGGCGGCGAGCGGTGCCCAGGTGTCCTGGTACTTGAACAGGAGATCGTGCACCGGCCAGAAAGCGCCCTGGCGCCCGGCGCACATCGCCAATTCTGCAGCGGGCGCCGCGTTCGGGTGGCGGGGAAGTGGGAAGTTGACGAACACCCACCGAATCTTCCCCGTCTTGACGTAGTCCCGGTCCAGCTCCGGGAACGTCTCGATCGCGAATCGCCGGCAGTATGGGCACTGGAAGTCGGACATTTCGTACACCGTCACCGCCGCGGCCGGATTGCCCTTCGCGCGCTGCGCGAGGGCGTCCTGCGCGCTGGCCGGCCTGACGGAGAAAGCCATGAGAAGACCCGCGGCAATCAGAGGGAGGTTTCGCATAGGTGTTCGGCCTCAATACCTCGGTCGCGACCGTCCAGTCCGCCGGTCGAGGCGGATGGTGTCGGACGTGATGGAGACGTTCCAGTACCACTCGGCGTTCGGGTCGTTGGCATCCCAGGACCGGGCGTACAGCCACCACCGGCCGCGGGGCAGTTCCACGGTGGCGTGACCACGCGCGTCGGTCGTGTCCGGCACGGGATCCCGGCGCTGGGCCCTCAGGATGGAATCCACCGCGTCCTGGTAGCCGCTGTAGGTGCTATCTTCCCAGGCCCGCATGGCCGCGCGGAGCGGTTCGCTCGTCGCGACGAACCGCTCGCGGGCGCGCTCGAGCTCGAGACGGGCCCGCGCGGCCCGCCGGTCGATGGCGCCCAGGGAGTCGCGGATGATCGCATAGCGGGCGAACAGCCCGGTGTACGCCGGATGATTCCGGGGAAGGGAATCAAGCCGATGTTTGAGCGCCCGGAGGCTGTCGTTCCACTGCTCCGCCTCACGCGCGACGGTGACGTACGCTGCGAACGGCGCGCGGAACTCGCGAAACACGCTGTCCAGCACTTCCGTACGAGGCCGGGGCGTGGTGGCCCGGGCCTCGAAGGCGGCGATGAGGCTGTCGCGGTCGTACGGGAGTGCGACGAAGGCCAGGTCGGCGAGCGGCGCATCCACCGAGTCCGGGCCGGGAATCGCCGCGGTCACGATCACCGTTTGCGGGCGCTCGCAGGCGGCGAGGGACATCAGGAATATGACGGCCCAGCGGATCACGGACGGCTCTCGGTCGGGAGAAGCAGGGTGAGCGGACGCGGGAAAGCTACCGCCCTCGGGCTGGTGCTACAACTTCTGCTGACGCCCGCCTTCGTGCACGCCCAGGCGGGAATCGATTCGTTGTTTCCGGCGCGGCCGACCGGATACATCACGGACGTGGCCGGTGCCGTGGATGCCACGTCGGCGGCCGCGATCGACTCGATCGCCGACCGTCTGCGCGCCGCGACCGGAGCCGAGCTCGCGGTCGTCACCCTGCCGGCGATCGGCGATTACGCGGCCGTGGATGTCGCGGTCGCGATCGGCCGTGCCTGGGGGGTCGGGCGCGCCGCGGAACTCGGGGATCCGCGGCGAAACGCAGGGCTCGTGCTGCTCCTGGTCCCGCGGCGCGAGGGGGACCCCAACTCCGGCCAGGTGTTCATCGCGACCGGCCAGGGCCTCGAAGGAATCGTGACCGATGCCGCCGCGGGGCGGGTGCGAGACCTCATGCTCCCGGAATTCCGGATGCAGCAGTACGGGGCCGGGCTCCTGAGGGGGACTCGCGCCCTTGCGGCGCTGGTCGCGCGCGGCATGGGAGTGACGGACACCGTCCTGACCCGGTCGGTCGGGGAGTCGGGGCAGCGCCCTGGGCGCATCCCGCCAGGCCTGATCGTGCTGGTCATCGTCCTCGCCTTCCTCATCGTGCCAATCATGTTCGGCTCGGCTGTGGGCGGTCAGCACGGCCGGAGGCGTGGTCGTCGCACCGTATATTGGGGAGGGCCCGGCAGGTGGGGTGGTGGCGGGTTCGGCGGCGGTGGATTCGGTGGCGGAGGCGGTGGTGGATTTGGAGGGTTCGGTGGCGGAGGTGGTTTCAGCGGCGGTGGCGCCGGCGGGAGGTTCTAGTGGAACAAGCGGTCGAACGATTGGTCGAACCCTTCCTCAAGGTCTGCGACCGGGCGCTGGGCGCCGGGTATAGCGCGGTGCTGCATGGCTCCCTCGTGCGGGGCGAATACTTGCCCGACTGGTCGGACGTGAATCTGCTGCTGATCCTCGACGACACCTCGCCCGGCCGGCTCCGGGCACTGCAAGGGGCCTTCGGGGCCTGGGCGAAGGCCCACGAGCAGCCACCGCTCTTCATGAGCCGGGAGGAGTGGGGCCGTGCCGCCGACGTCTTCCCCGTCGAGATCACCGACATTCGGGGTGGGTATCGCGTACTGCGCGGTGTGGACCCGATGACCGGCCTGACCGTGAGGCGCTCCGATCTGCGGGCCGCGCTCGAACGGGATCTTCGTGGCCGGCTGGTGCGCCTCCGGCAGGGGTTCGCCGCGCTGTCGGACGATCCCGGTGCGCTCGCCGTGCTGGCCCGGGACGCAACGCCGTCCATCATCGTGCTCCTGCGTGCGGCGCTGGTGCTCCGCGGCGGCCCGATGCCGGCCACCCGTGCGGAAGCGGTCCGCGCCGCGGCACTCGCATTCGGATTCGCACCGGACGCGCTGCTCGATACTGTCGGCCATCTGGCCGACAGCCGCTGGACCTGCTCGCCGGAGGCGTTCGCCGGCTGCCTGGAGGCCGTGGAAGCCACGGTCCGCTTCGTGGACCACCTATCGATCGGAGACGACTCATGACTCGCCGACATGCCCGCGCCGCGTCCGTCCTGCTGCTGGCCTCGCTCGCCGGTGGATGCGGCTACAACCGGATACAGGCCCTCGACGAACAGGTCACCGCCGCTGAGAGCCAGATCAAGGTGCAGCTGCAGCGTCGCGCGGACCTCATCCCGAACCTGGTCGAGGTCGTCAAGGGTTTCGCCAAGCAGGAAGTGACGGTCTTCACCGAGATCGCCGACGCACGGGCCCGCCTGGCCGGCGCGGTCCAGGGCGGCAACCTCCAACAAATGGCTGAGGCCAACCAGGCCATGAACGCGCCCCTCGGCCGCCTGCTCGCGCTGGTGGAGAATTATCCGGAGTTGAAATCGAACCAGAATTTCCTGCAGCTGCAGGATCAGCTGGAGGGGACGGAAAACCGGATTTCGGTGGCCCGACAGGATTACAACACGGCCGCTCGGCAGTTCAACACGTTCATCCGGACCTTCCCCTACAACCTGACGGCCAAGATGTTCGGCCACGGGACGCCGAGGGAGTACTTCGAACTGTCGGATGAGAAGGCGGGTGAGGTACCGAAGGTCCAGTTCTAGTCCGTTACGACGGCCTCCGGCAGCACGTACTTGAGCGGATCCACCGGCCGGCCCTGGACGTGCACCTCGTAATGCAGGTGAGGGCCCGTGGCGAGGCCGGAGTTGCCGACGAGGGCGATCCGTTCGCCCCGCTCGACGTGCTGGCCGCGCCGGACGAGCAGCTTCGAGCAGTGAGCGAACTTGGTGGTGATGCCGTACCCGTGGTCCAGCGTCACGGTGTTTCCGTAGCCCGATTCCCAGCCCGTGCTGATGACAGTGGCGGCGGCCGGGGCCTCGATCGGGGCCCCCATCGGGGCCGTCACGTCAATGCCCTCGTGCGGCCGGGCGATGTGCAGGATCGGATGCGAACGCATCTGGCTGAAGGCGCTGGTGAGCCAACCCTGCGTCGGCAGGATGGACGGCAGGGCCGCGAGCCGGTCCTTGTGCGAGGAGAGACTGTCCGCGGCCTCGGAGAACGAAAAGGCCAGGAGGTTGGCGCGCCGGATGAGCGCATTCAGGTCGATGCTGATGTCACTCGCCTCGCGCCCGAGGGCTCCCTCGGGCCGCGCAGCGCCGACGGGGGCCGGGCCACCCACCCCCGCCTGCAGGACTTCGGGATCGGTCGGCTCCAGGTTGGCCAGCAACCGGATCCGGGCATCGCGCTGCGCGATGGCCCCAAGCGTGTCCGTAAGCGAGGCGACGCGCGTGTGCAGCTGCCCCAGGGCCTGGGCCAGCTGCGCGTTCTCCCGCTCGATCTGGGTGGCGCGCGACAAGTCCACGGACCGCGAGATCGTCGCGTAGCCCAGCAGGAGCGCCATGAGCGCAAGCCCGATGGCGGACGTCGCGATCAGCTTCAGGACGGTCTGCGAGACCTGAATGACCTTCGAGGCGCCCGAGCCATGGGGTACGACGACGAATGTCCAGCGGCGTTCAGCCATCTGCATACCTTTGCACTGGAGCTGCCAAATAGGTGATGCAAGCCACGGACCCAGCACCCGGATACACGAACCGGGGCTTTCGCCCCGGGTCGACTGTGTCTGAGAGGCCCGGTAAGATCACCCCCCGTCCCACACCTGTCAAGCACGTTCTTGTATTCCGTAACTACTTTGTTTTCAATCGCTTACGGCATCCTGCTGTCGAGGGAAAAGCCCCTCCGGCTTGTGGGTGACGCTTGAGGTGATCGGAGGGTCGTCGAGGCTCGCCCACGGCGCCCCGGCGGCTTCTCCGGACTGACCGATTGCACGCCATAACTCTTCCGACTTGCCCGGAATGAAGGGGCTTGCGAGTACGGCCAGGCGGAACAAACAACGTGCCAGCGCCGCGAGGGCCGCATCAAGTTCTTCGTTCCGATTCGCCTTGGCCAGCGCCCACGGCGCCGTTCGGACGATGAACTGATTCGCTGCGGCGACGAGCGTCCAGGTCGTCTCGACTGCGCCCTTCAGATCCAGCGCATCCATCGCGGCCACATACGTGGTGACGACATCCCGTCCTGCCTGGTCGAGTTCGGTCGGGGGTCCGGGCGGGATCCGCCCGTCCCGGTACTTCGCCAGCATCGCGAGGGACCGCGAGACCAGGTTGCCCAGCCCGTCGGCGAGGTCCGCCGCGTAGCGCTCCTCGAACCGTTCCCACGAGAAGTTCCCGTCATTGTCCCACGGGATCTCGCTCAGCAGGAAATACCGGAACGCATCGGGCCCGAACCGCTCGACGGCCTCGCCGAGTTCGAGCCGGGTGCCGGCGCTCTTGCTGAATCGCTCGCCGCGGTAATGTACGAAGCCGTGGGCCCAGACCTGCTCCGGAATCTCGATGCCGGCGGCCTGCAGCATCGCGGGCCAGATGACGCAATGGAACCGGGTGATGTCTTTCCCGATGACATGAAGCTGGGCGGGCCAGGTGGCGTGGGACGCGGCGACCCGCGTCGCCGTCCAGTAGTTGGGGAGGGCATCGAACCAGACGTAGGTCGTCTGCTGCTCGCCGTCCGACGTGGGCCGTGGGAACGGGACGCCCCAGGTGAAGCGGG
This sequence comes from uncultured Gemmatimonadales bacterium, assembly GCA_963817575.1. Lineage (GTDB taxonomy): Bacteria > Gemmatimonadota > Gemmatimonadetes > Gemmatimonadales > GWC2-71-9 > DASTCF01. The sequence continues at coordinate 203,267 of CAWFOY010000007.1, read as the reverse complement.
CCCGGCTCGCGGAGATGTCGTCGAGGCCTTGATTCAACAAGGCGAGGATCTCGTTGCGCCTGCTGTCGGGGCGGATGAAGCCGGGGCGCCTCGCAATCAGCTCGAGGAGGAAGTCCCGGTAGCGAGAGAGCCGGAAGAACCAGTTGCGCTCTTCCACCCATTCCAGCGTCCGCGTCGGATGCAGCACGCACTTCCCGTCGACGATCTCGGCATCCTGTTTGAACGCCTCGCATCCGACGCAGTACCGCCCGCGGTACGACTTCTCATAGAAGTCCCCGGGGCTCCGCTCGAAGATGCGCTCGATGAGGTCCCGTACGCCGGCCTTGTGGTCCTCGGCCGTGGTGCGAACGAACTGGTCGTAGGAAATGCCGAGGCGGGCCCACATTGCCTGGAACCGGCGCGCCACGTCGTCCACGAAGGCCTGAGGCGTGACACCCTGTTCGGCGGCGGCCTGGGCCACCTTCTGCCCGTGCTCATCCATGCCGATGAGGAACCACACGGCATCGCCCCGGAGCCGGTGGTACCGCGCGATCGCATCCGCCCCGACCTTCTCGTACGCATGGCCGAGGTGTGGATCGCCGTTGGAGTAGTCGATGGCGGTGGTCAGGTAGAACGTCGGCACTCAGCCCTCGGGCGAGGGAGGGGAGCCGCCGCTCCGGCGCCGCCGTCCGCGCCGCCGTCGGCGTGCCCGCGCATCCTCGGAAACCGGTGTGGTGCCCGGCGGCGGCGCCGGCACCGGTGCCACGACGGGAGGGGCGACCGCCGGCGGGGCGGGCGGGCGTGAGGCCTCGGCGGCCTCGATTTCTTCCTTCAGCTGCAGCAGCGGAATGATACGCGGGCCGTCCTGCTCGGAGCGGAGGAACACCCGTTCCCGGAAGATGTCCACGGCGACGACCTTCTCCTGGCCGCGTGCGGTATGGAGGACTTTCCCTTCCTTGGGGAAACGCTTCCGGGATGCAACGTAAAACTCGTGCTCGTACTTGAGGCAGCAGAGCAGGCGGCCGCAGCCGCCGGAAATCTGCGACGGATTGAGCGACAGATGCTGGTCCTTCGCCAGGCCGAGGTTGACCGGGGAGAGTTCCGTCAGCCAAGTCGAGCAGCAGTATTCGCGGCCGCAGCGCCCTACGCCGGACAGCCGCGCGGCTTCATCGCGGACGCCGATCTGCCGCAGCTCGATGCGAGTCCGAAACATCCCCGCGAGGTCGCGCACCAGATTCCTGAAGTCCACCCGCTTCTCGGCGGTGAAGTACACCGAAAGCTTCTTCCGGTCCCACTGCCATTCGGCGTCGCTCACCTTCATCTGCAGGCCGTGCGCCCGCACCTTCTCGATGACCTTGCGCCTGACGTCTTCCTCGCCGCGGCGGAGTTCATCGTGTGCCGTCAAGTCTTCGCCGGTCGCGCGGCGCACGACCGTGGCCGGCGGCGCGGCCGGTGCCTCGCCGACGGCGCAGCCGCTGCACCCCGACGCGCACTTCTTCAGCGCGGTCTCGCCGACCGCCGTGATGCGGCCGAAGTCCTGCCCGCGATCGGCCTCCACAATGACGGCATCCTGCAACCGGAGCGGCTCAGCCTCGGCCGCCCAGTGGTAGATCCCCTTCCGGTTACCCTTGAACCGGACCTCGACCGTTTGCGGCATCAGGCCTCGGTGAAGGCGCCCATGGCGGCGTATTTGTCGGCCCGGCGGCGGACGAGCTTCTCTGGACGGATCTTCCGCAGCTCGCCCACATGGCGCACGAGAGCATTCCGCACGGCCTCACCGGTCGCATCGGGATCGGTGTGGGCGCCTCCGACAGGCTCCGGGATGATCTCGTCGACGACGTGCAGGCGCAGCAGGTCGTCCGCAGTGAGTTTCAGCGCTTCCGCCGCGCGCTCGCGCTGCGCCGAGTCCTTCCACAGGATCGCCGCGCAGCCCTCCGGCGAGATGACCGAGTAAACGGAATTCTCCAGCATCAGGATGCGGTCGGCGACACCCAGGGCGAGCGCGCCGCCCGAGCCGCCCTCGCCGATCACCACGGCGACGCACGCGGTCGGGAGCGCCGCCATCTCGATGATGTTGCGTGCCAGGGCCTCCGACTGGCCCCGCTCCTCCGCGCCGAGCCCGGGGTACGCGCCCGGGGTATCGATCAGCGTGATCACCGGCGCGCCGAACTTGGCGGCCAGCTTCATGAGCCGGAGCGCCTTGCGATACCCTTCGGGATGCGGCATGCCGAAGTTCCGCTTCAGATTGTCCTTCGTATCGCGGCCCTTCTGGTGACCGAGCACCATCACGGTCTGGCCGGAAAGCCGGGCCCAGCCGCCCACGATGGACGGATCGTCCCGGAAGAGGCGATCGCCGTGCAGCTCCACGAAATCGGTGAAAATCGTGCTGAGGTAATCCAGCGTGTACGGCCGGCGCGGATGGCGGGCCACCATCACCCGCTGGATCGGGGTGAGGTTCCGGTAGATCTCTTCCCGCAGCGACGCGAGCTTGCCCTCCAGGCCCTCGAGCTCGATTGCGATGTCGAGTCCTCGCTCGGCCCCGGTGCGCTTCAGCTCCTCGATCTGGCGCTCCAGCTCCAGCAGCGGCTTCTCGAACTCCAGCGTATACGCCGTCGCCATGGCTACCCCGCCTTCACGTAGTGAACGGACTCGGCTCCCAGCAGGTCGCGGAGCGCGCGCAGCAGGTCTTCGTCGGGGGCGATGCGTAGACGGCGGGATCGAAGCCGGAGGGCGTCGCCGGTGCCGTCGCTCCAGTCAATATAGACCGGCGCCGGACCCGGATGAGCCGCGCAGAGGGCGGCTGCCGCCTTGACCGCTTCCGGGGGAGGGCCCTCCGGCGCCTGCCAACGAAGGCTTACGCCGAGAGCGCCGCTGCGCTTGAGCTCCTCCAGGGGCCGCGCCCCTTCGACCACGAAGGGCGCCCGATCCTCGCCGCGGTCGCGGGGACTGTACCCGCCCGCAAGCAGCACCGCCGCGTCCGGCAGTATCAGTTGATTGAGCTTGGCCCACGCCTCCGGAAACACGATGGCTTCGGCCGTGCCGTGGAAGTCCTCCAGCGTCAGCCGCGCGTACTCCTTGCCCGTCTTCTTGGAGATCTGTCGCTTGATGGTGGTCACGACCGTGGCCACGCTCACCGGATGCTCGCTCCACTCGCCGAGGGTTGCCGTGGTTCGCGAGCCGAACAGCTCGACTTCGGCCCGGAACCGCTCCAACGGGTGGCCGGAGATGAAGAACCCGATGACCTCCTTTTCGCGGGCCAGCCGCTCGGCCTCCGGCATCGGCGGCAACTCCGGCAGCGCGTGCCCGCCCGGCCGTGGGGTGGCGGCGGACGCCTCACCGAAGAGCGAGACCTGGCCCGCCTCGAGCTCCTGCTGCTTGAACTGGGCCTCGGAGAGGGCGCCATCCAGCGCTTCGAGCAGCTGCCGACGATGCCCCTGGAGGCCGTCGCACGCCCCCGCGACGACAAGCGACTCGACCACCCGCCGGTTGCACAGGCGCAGGTCGATCCGTCCCGTGAAATCCCACAGGTCCTCGAATCTGCGCTCCCGGCGCGCCGCGATCATGGACTCGATGGCGCCCGCGCCGACGTTGCGCACCGCGCCGAGGCCGAAGCGGATCCGGGTCTCACCCACGACGGTGAATTTGAAACCGGACTCGTTGACGTCCGGCGGGAGGACTTCCAACCCGAGCTCGCGCGCCTCATTGATGTACTGGACGACCTTGTCGGTGCTGCCGATTTCCGATGAGAGCAGCGCCGCCATGAACTCCGCGGGGTGATGCGCCTTGAGCCAGGCCGTCTGGTAGGACAGCACCGAGTAGGCAACGGAATGCGACTTGTTGAACCCGTACCGGCCGAAGGTCTCGATCTGTGCCGCCAGGTCATCGGCCAGCCGCTTCGGGTGGCCCTGCGCAACGGCCCGCTCGACGAACCGCGTCAGCTCCTTCCGGATCAGCTCCGCGTCCTTCTTGCCGACGGCCTTCCGCAGCACGTCCGCCTCCGCCAGCGTGAAGCCGGCGAGCACGTTGGCGATGCGCATCACCTGTTCCTGGTAGGTGATCACGCCGTAGGTCGGCTCGAGGATCTCCCGGAGGGCGGGATGCGGGTAGGTGACCGGCTCCTGCCCGAGCTTGCGCCGGATGAACACGGTATGCATGCCCGCGTCGAGCGGACCGGGGCGCAGCAGGGCGTTCGATGCCACGAGGTCGTCGAACCGGTCGCACTTCATGGCGCGCAGCGTCTCCGTGGCGAGCGGAGACTCGAACTGGAACACCCCGGCGGTGCGCCCCTGCCTCAGCAGCTCGTAGACCCGGGGATCGTCGAACCCGAGCTGGTCGAGGTCGGGCGCGCTGCCGTGGCGCTCCCGGATCATGTGCAGCGCGTCGTGGATCACGGTGAGCGTCTTGAGGCCGAGGAGGTCCATCTTGAGCATACCGACCTTCTCGAGCGCCACCATGTCGTACTGCGTGATGATCGCATCCTCGCCGCCGCCGGCCTGTCCGGCGCCCTTGGTGGGCGCGGTGCAGACCGGCACATAGTCGGGCAGCGGCCCCGGCGCGATCACCACTCCCGCCGCGTGCACCGACAGGTGGCGCGAGATGCCCTCGATCCTGGCGCTCAGGTCCATCAGGCGGCCGTACTCGGGGTTGGCCCTCACCAGATCGCGGAGCTCGCTCACCTTCGCGACCGCTTCCGGGATCGACACGTTGAACGCCGGGCCGGACGGGATGAGCTTGGTGATCTTGTCCGCGTCCCCCGGGGGGATCTTGAGGACCCTGGCCACGTCCTTGACGGCCGCGCGCGCCTTCATCGTGCCGAACGTGACGATCTGGCCGACGCTCCCCCGTCCATAGCGTTGCCGCACATACTCGATGACTTCGCCGCGGCGCTCGAAGCAGAAGTCCACGTCGATGTCGGGCATCGAGACCCGCTCGGGATTCAGGAAGCGTTCGAACAGCAGGTCGAAGCGCAGCGGATCGACGCTCGTGATGCCGAGCGAATAGGCCACCAGGGATCCCGCGGCCGATCCGCGGCCGGGGCCCACCGGAATCCCGCGTGCGCGGGCGGCGGCAATGAAATCCTGCACGATGAGGAAGTACCCCGCGTACCCGGCGGTGTTGATCACGCCGAGCTCGTAGGCCATCCGCTCCGCCACGGCTGCGGGGAGCGGCGTCCCGTAGCGTGCCAGCGCGCCCGTGCGCGTCAGGTCTTCGAGGAGCGCCTCATCGCTCGCGTATTCCGCCGGCCGGGGGAATCCGGGCAGGAAGTACCGCTTCTCAAAGTCGAATTCGCAGGCCTCTGCCACGCGCGCGGTGTTGTCAATGGCCTCGGGATGCTCCGGGAAGAGCGTCCGCATCTCGGCTTCCGACTTCACGTACGATTCCTGGCCAGTGAAGCGGAACCGCTTCGGATCGTCGAGGTCGGCGCCGGTCCCAATGGCGAGCAGCACGTCATGCGCTTCGGCGTCTTCGCGGCGCAGGTAGTGCGCATCATTCGTTGCCACGACTCCGAGGCCGAGGTCCTGGCTCAACCGGAGCATTCCGTCGGTCACGATGCTTTCCTCGGCGATGCCATGCTTCTGGATCTCAAGCCAGAAGCCGTCTTTCCCGAAGAGCTGGGCGAACCAGGCCGCAGTACGCCGCGCCTCCTCGTAGTTCCCCTGCCGCAGCCAGAGCGCCACTTCGCCCGACAGGCAAGCCGCCAGGCAGACGATGCCCTCATGGTGTTCGGCGAGCACCTCCTTGTCGATGCGCGGACGGCGGTAGAACCCCTCTGTATACCCGATGGAACTCAATTTGATCAGGTTCTGGTAGCCGACGCGGTTCTTCGCGAGGAGCACAAGATGGCTGTACATGGCCGGCGCGCCGGCGGCTTTCTGCTGCTGGCGCCGCGAGCCGAAGGCGAGGTACGCCTCGAATCCGAGGATCGGACGCAACTGCTGTGTCTTCGCCTGGTCGTAAAAGGCCCAGGCGGCGTGCAGGTTTCCGTGATCCGTCACGGCCAGGCTGTCCATGCCGAGCGTCTTGACGTGGCGGACGAGATCGACGATGCGGTTGGCGCCGTCGAGGAGGGAATATTCGCTGTGGGTGTGGAGGTGAACGAACGCCATGGCCTGCTTTGCGCGCTGGTCCCGGGCCGATGGCGCCCAGCGGGACACCAGGGGATGGGATTCAGCGCCTTGGGATGGTAGAGGTGACGGTCCGCCTCGGGCGCGAGACGCGCGTCCACCTCCGTCGGGGCGGGGGCCGGTGGGCCCTGCGATTCGGATCGGAGGTGTGGCTGGCGGGGGGTGCCGGCGTCACCTGCTTGATCGTCGCGTTGCAGTCCTGTGTGCCGACCCGGCCCCGCCCTGGGCACGGGTCTGGCAGGAAGCTACCGGTCGGTCCCCAGATTGTCAAAAGCTGTTGTCACGTCTTATCTTGCACCTCCGTCCCGCCCCCCGGGTGGTCCACTCCCAGGAGCAACTTGCGTGATTCGCCGCACCCGACCATACCAGGCCATTACTCTGCTCGTGCTGGCGGCGTGTGCCTCCGATAACAATGGTCCGGGGCCCACTCCGGATCTCGATTGCGATCCGGTGCCCGCACCGACAGTGCTGGCGCCCGGGCAGGCGGCGATTATCGATCCGAACCTGACCGCGGGGTGTGTGACACTGCCCGCCGCCGGCGCAGGTGGCGCCGAGTATCTGATCGTGGCCGTCTCGGCGGCTGGGCAGGAGACCCCCAACGGGGTGACGGTGGATTACGTCCTGGATGGAAACGGCGCATCGGCGGCGGCGGCGGTCGCCGCGCCAGAGCCAGGGGTCGCCTCCCGGGCGCTGCTCGAGGCATGGCGTCCACGGCCCGCCGCGCGGGAGTTCCACGCCGCGTTGCGAGCGAGGGAGCGCGAGCTCGCCCGTGATCCGGCTGTCCGTTTCGGCGCCGCCGCGCCACGCCTCATCCGCGCTCCTCCGGTCCTGGGCAGCAAGGACACGTTCGATGTCTGTGCCAACACCTCCTGCACGTCCTTCACGCGTGTCATCGCCACCGCCAAGTACGTCGGCCCGAAGGGCGCGATCTACCTCGACGACGTGGTTCCTCCCAACGGCTTCACCCAGGCGGATCTCGATACCCTCGGCCTGCTGTTTGACGGCGGGGTAAGCGGGGCACCGCCGAACATGCACCAGATCGACACGACCGCGTTCGGCAGCGAATCCGACATCGACGGGAACGGGATCGTGATCTTCCTGTTAACCGATGCGGTGAATGCGCTCAGCGGCAGCTGCCCGGGGGGCAGCATCATCCTCGGGTTCTTCTATGGCGGGGACCTGCTTCCGCGCTCCGTCGGCAATCCGGGCTCGAACGAGGCGGAGATCTTCTACGGGCTCGTGCCGAAGACCGGTGGAAGCTGCAGTGCTCCAAAGGACTTCGTGATCCAGGTGATCGCGCCGACGTTCATCCATGAATTCCAGCACATGATCAGCTACAACCAGCACGTCCTCGTCGGCGGCTCGGCCTTCTCTGAGGAAACCTGGCTCAACGAGGGGCTGTCGCACTTCGCGGAGGAGCTGGGCGGACGCACGCTTGGAGACGAGCTGGGCGGGCTGGGCGGTGCGACCTCACGATTGGCGCAGTTCGCCATTGGTGACCTGCTCAACGCGAACGATTACCTGCTGGAACCCGAGCCCCATTTCATGGTGTCTCCAGGCAACAGCACGGGCACGCTCGAGGAGCGGGGCGCAGAATGGCTCTTTGTGCGGTGGGTCGCCGACCATTACGGGAGCGATGCCAACGGGACGGACGTGACCCGCGCGCTCGTCGGCACGACGCGGCTCGGCGGGAACAACGTCTCATTCGTCACGGGCGATCCGATGACCGAACTCGTGCCGATGTGGCAGATGGCCAATTATCTCGACAACCTGCCCGGGTTCACCGGCGCCGATCCCCGGCTCCAATACGAGAGCTGGAACTTCCGGCAGATCTTCGACACCTTGAATGCCCAACGGCCAGACATCTTTCCGCGAGAATACCCCCTCGCACCGGACAGCACGCTCACCGGTTTCTACGCGCGACAGGGCACCCTGCGGGCTGGGTCGGGTCGGCACGTCCGGATCGTGCAGCAGCCGAATGCGGTCGAGGAACAGCTCGTGCTCGCCCGCGCCGACGGGTCGGCATTTCCGAGCGACCGCGCCGTCCGCCTTGGCGTCGTGCGCATTCGATAACGCGAGGCCCCATGCGCCGGCTCGCCGTCCTGTTCGGGACGCTCGTTGCGGTGCCGGTGGCCGCCCAGGCGCCCACGCCGGTGCTGACGCTGCTGCCGCCCTTCACCCGGTCCGCGGCCCTCGCCGGAGCCGGCGTCGCCCTTGTGGGTGATGCCGGCTCCGTGTTCATCAATCCCTCCGGTCTCGCGACCATCAAGGTGCTGAGCCTCGAGGGGGGATACTCCCATTTCCCCGACGGTTCGATCTATACCCAGGGCGCGGCTGCGTTCCGGGTGGAGCAATTCAACTTCGGCGGGGGCATTCAGTACCTGAACTTCTCCGACACCTCGGCGGTCGCCGACAATCTGACGTGGGGCGCTTCGGCCGTTTATCGCTACGGGCTCATCGCCATCGGCGCCTCGGGCCGTTATGTGTCGGTGGAGGACACCACCGGCAGCATCGACCGTACCTTCACCGGCGACGGCGGCGTGACGATCGCGTTCTTCGACATCATGGCGCTCGCGCTTTCGGTACAGAACATCGGCAGCCGCGATCTCTCCGGCGAGGGCGTCTCCCTGCCCACGACGACTCACTTCGGCTACACCCTCAACTTCGTCGACCCGCAGGGGACCGCCCGTGCCCTCGGCACGATCGAAGTGGTCTGGACCGAAGATCAGGGCCACCGCACCCTCTACGGTGTGGAGGGTGGCGCGGTGCTGAAGGGTGTCGGGCTCGTCGGGCGCGTGGGGTACGGCATACCGCCGGAGGGCTCCGAGGAGCGGCGGTGGACCTTCGGAGGCGGCGTGGTGCTGGGACGCCTCGGGCTCGACTATGCTTACCAGGAGCAGAATCTGTTCGGCAAGCACATCCATCGGCTCGGCCTCCGCCTGACTCCCTGACGCCCTGATGCGAAAGGCCCTGTGGATGATTGTAGGAATTGTCGTGGCGCTCTTCGTTGGGTTTGGCACGGCGTACGTGGCGAGCGAGGAGGTCCGGTATCTCACCCGGGCCGGACTCGAGGAGACGCGGATTCTCGAGCTGCGCAAGCCCCTCGCGAAAGTGGCGGCCGATACCTCCCTCGCGCCCGAAGTGCTGGGTGCGCTGCGTCTCGTCATGGATGTGCGTGACGCGGCGGCCGGCCTCGGGCTCGAGGCGGGCGAGACCTATACGACGTATGCGGACGTCGGGCGAGATACCCTGCTGCTCGTCCTCTCGGCCTCGCCGAGGGATTGCCTCTGCCCCCGCACCTGGAAATACCCGATCGTCGGGCGGGTGCCGTACAAGGGGTTCTTCGATCCGGCGATGGGACGGAAGGCCGCCGCGGAGCTGGAGCGCGAGGGCTCCGACGTATACCTGCGAACCTCGTCCGCCTTCTCCACGCTGGGATGGTTCAACGATCCGCTGCTGTCTACCGCCATCAGCTCCGATTCCGTGGAAATGGCCGCTCTGGTCTTTCACGAATTGGCGCACAACACCCTGTACGTGAAGAGCGCCACGCCGTTCAACGAGACGTTCGCCCAGATGGTGGGCTATCGGGCGGCCGAGGCGTTTTTCCGGGCGCGCGGTGACACGACCCTGGCCCGCCGCGCAGCGGATCGCTGGCACGATGAGCTGGTGTTGTCGGCCTTCTATGACGCTCTCGGTGCGCGGCTCGAGGCGCTGTACGCCTCGCACCCCGACTCGCTGGCGCTCGAGGCCGGCCGGATGGAAGCCGGCATCTGGACGCGGGATCAGCTGACCGGGCCCGTGGGCGCGGAGCTCCGGACATACGAGATCGGACCGATGGCCGCGCGGCCGGTGAATAACGCTCGGCTCATCGCCGCGCGCATCTATCGCACGCGGTCGGTGTTGTTCGAGGCGTGGTATTGGCGGTGGGATGGCAACGTGGCTGCCGGTATCCGGGCCCTCGACTCCATCCTGCCGGGTGCCGAGGGAGACCGTGCCTTCGAGCGGCTCGAGGCGGCGCTGGCCTCGGAGGGGAGCTAGCGGGAGCCGCCCCTGAGCCGGCGGCCGCGGAGCGCGCTTTGCGGGTGCTGGAGGGCCTCGATCGTAAAGCCGAGGTCCACCCGGCACGGGACCGAACCGTTGATGATCCCGGCGACGTCCGCGGCCGGTCCTTCGAGCTGCTGATATACCGCGAACGTCAATCCTTCTTCCGAGCGCGCGACTTCCCGGGCGGCGCGCCCCCATGCGGAGCCCTGCGGGCCCGGTCGGATCCCCACGACCAGCGGCACGGCATCCAGCGGAAGGGCGGCACCATCGTGGCCCGGCAGCGAAAGGGCGGCCGCGAGCGCCACCCACCCGTCCCACTCGTCCGTGGCGACGAGGTGGGTGAACCGCCAGCCTTCCTCTTTCGCGAGGGTGACCAGCACGCTGACCAGCATTTCCGGTGATGGCGACCCTGCTCCGCCGGGCACCGTGAGCGGAGCGCCCCCCGTCTCGGCGAACCACCGTTGCGACGCCGTCAATTCCGATGGCTTCCGTCCTGCGAACGCGGCGTGGCGTCGCGTGATGGCTACCTGGCGGGCGGCCTCGGCCCGTTGCTCGGGGAATTCCGCCGCTTCCGCGGCCCCCTGAAATGCCACCTCGGCGGCGAGGTACCGGCCCGCGTTCCGAAGGATCTTGCCCCGCAGGTGCAGGGTACCGCTGTGCGGATCGAGCGCGAACGCACGATCGAGCGCCATGAGCGCCCGACCGAACTCCCCCAGCCGGTAGGCGGCGTACCCCGCCTCGTGCCACACCATCGCGAAGTCAGGATCGCGGGCCGCGGCCTGCTCCAGCGCCACGAGCCCATCCCGATAGCGCCGCAGCTCCACGAGCGCCGCCCCGCGCAGTGCCAGCGGAAACGCATCGTCGCCGAAGTGCGCCGCGGCCTGCGCGGAGAGCGCAAGCGCTTCCTCGAAGCGCCGTTCACCGCGCAGGATTTCGAAGTACTCGCCCCAGGCGAGCTTCAGGTCGGGCTGCTGTTCGATGAGCTCGAGGTAGGCGTCCTCCGCCTCGGCGTACTGGCCGGTCCGGAGGTGGTGTCGCGCACGGGCCAGGGCGCGCTCACCCGGCTCGGTGGCGAAGACGCGAAACTGGGAGGTCGTGAACATTTGGCGAATGTACCGGCGGGCCCGAAGTCCGCCAGAGGCGGCGACTGAGCGGACTCGTCAGTCGCCCTCGCGCCATGACGGAATCTGTGTACCTTACTGCCGTTTGACCCGACCCCGTCCGGCACCACTCCCGGAGGATGACCGAACCTATGGACAAGACCTTCGTTCGCCGCGAGAAGGACAGAATGCTCGGCGAACTGTTCGAGTTCCTTCGCATCCCGAGCGTCAGTACGCTGCCCTCCCACGCCGCGGACTGCCGCCGCGCCGCGGACTGGCTCATGACCGAGCTCAAGCGGCTGGGTTGTCCCGTGGTGAAGCTGCTTGAGGGGAAGGGGCACCCGGTGGTCTGGGCGGAGAGCCCGCGCGTTCCGGGGAAGCCCACGCTCCTCATCTATGGGCACTACGATGTCCAGCCGGAGGATCCGCTCGACGAGTGGATCACGCCACCCTTCGAGCCGACGATCCGCGACGGCAAGCTCTTCGCGCGCGGCGCGGTGGACGACAAGGGGCAGGTCTTCACCATCCTCAAGGCCTACGAGGCAGTCCGGGGTGCCGACGGCCGCCCGCCACTCAACGTGAATTTCATCTTCGAGGGCGAGGAGGAATGTGGGGGCGAGGTGATCTTCAATTTGCTCGATCGGGAACCTGAGCGCACCCGGGCGGATGCCGTGCTCGTGGCGGATATGGGGTATTACGCTCCCGGAATCCCGGCGGTGTACACAGCCCTTCGCGGCATGTGCTACGCGGAAATCACCGTGCGCACGCTGCAACGCGACCTCCATTCCGGCACCTATGGCGGCGTGGCGCCCAATGCGCTCGAGACGCTGTGCCGGCTGCTGACCGACCTGAAAGACGCCGAGGGCCGGATTCACATCCCCCGGATCTACCAGCAGGTCAAGGCGCCGACCCGCGCGGAGCTCGCCGGCTGGAAGAAGCTCCCGTTCGACAAGAAAGAGTACCTGCGCGGCGAAGTCACCGGGCGCGCGCTGACAGGACGCAAAGAGTTCTCCATCCTCGAGCGGACCTGGGCGCTGCCCACCTTCGAGATCCACGGGATCATGGGCGGCTTCACGGGAGAAGGCGCCAAGACCGTCATTCCGGCGAAGGCCACGGCCAAGGTGAGCCTCCGGCTCGTGCCGGGACTCACGCGCGAGGGCGTACAGGCGGCACTGGGGAAGGCGGCGCGGAAGCTGGCACCCAAATGGGCCGACGTCGAGGTCCGCGCCCTCCACGGCGGCGACCCGGTTCAGGTGGACGTGACCACCCCGGCGTTCCAGGCCCTCGATCAGGCTTTCGAGGAAGTCATCGGGGCGCGCACCGTCTCCGTACGCGCGGGTGGCTCGATTCCAGTCGTGCCGAAGCTCGGCCTCACCGGGGCCCCGGTCGTGCTGACCGGGATCGGCCTCCCGGACGACGGACTCCATTCGCCCAATGAGAAGGTCAATGTCCAGCAGATCTGGGATGGGATTGAGGTCTTCGGTCGCTTCTTCGAGATCTTCGCCGGGCAGCGCCCGAAGGGATAGGAGTCTAGCGGAGCATCAGTGAGCGCAGGGAGGCGATGACGCCCGCCACCAGGTCGTCCGCCCAGTAGGGGTCGGGCCGCTCGGCCGGCGGCAGGTCGGCCGCCCGACGCTCGAGATACCGGATCGCCGTGGCGGTCCACTCCGCTTGCGCGCCGGGTACCGTGGCCCAGGAGCCCGTGCTTCGAAGCTCGACCTCGGTGAGTTGTTGCAGCTCGCGCTCGAGTCCGCGCATTACGGGAGCGGTCCGCAGGTGCTCGGCGACGAGCTCGAGCACCCGCTGCTGGTCCGGATCGAGCGGTTCTGGATGAAGCAGGTGGTGATGCCGCTGGTCGGCGATCATCTCTGCCAGGCGGATGCACACGGCGCGCACCGCCGCGTCCAGGCCGGCGGTGGCATCCGCCGCCCAGCTGTCGACCGCGCGGAGGATCTCCCGGACACGCTCGTCCGCCACGGCTTCGGGCGTTCGTTTGGTCGGAATCTCCGTCATGTTTGGAGGATGATGGAGCCCGGCCCGAAAGGCAACCGCCTACCGCTGCGGCCCCCTTCGCATCCGGGAATAGTCAGGTCGACCGTACCGCTCCTCCGCCCACGGATCCCCCCGCATGTGATAGCCGTTCTGCTCCCAGAAGCCCGGCGCATCTCCCTCCAGGAACTCGAAACCGGTCACCCACTTCGCACTCTTCCAGAAATAGAGGTGCGGCACGACAAGACGGACGGGACCGCCGTGTTCCGGCGTCAGGTCCTCGCCATTGTGCCGGAGCGCAAGGAGATTCGCCGGCCGGGCGAAATCCTCGAGTGGCAGATTCGTCGTGAAGCCGTGCTCGGCGTGGACCAGCACGTGCGTCACCTCGGGCCGGATGCCGGCACGCTCGAGGATCGGACCCAGCGGGATCCCCTCGAAGCTGTTGTCGTAGCGGCTCCATCGGGTCACACAATGGATGTCGCAGACGGTCTCCTGCCGGGGCAGGGCCAACAGCTCGATCCATGAGAGCGTGAACGGCCGGTCGATCGCTCCGAAGACTCGAAGCTCCCAGGCGGACCGGTCGACCTGCGGTACCGTTCCGTAATGAAGGACGGGCCACTTCCGGGTCAGGATCTGACCCGGCGGGAGCCGCACGGCGTCTGGTTTGCGTTCGTCACGGAGGGCGGTCATGCGGGCTCCAAGAGATGCGCACGGGGCGCGGCATCCCTCAAACGCCGGTTGTGGCCTGCGAGTTCCCTGAGGGGAGAGTGCCGGCGAGGGGAGCGCGGTCGAAGGCGTGGCCGAAGGCTTCGATCACTGCGGTGCGGGCAGCCTGGTCAATTCCCGGCGGGGCGCTGCCGGCCAGCTCACGAGCCACGCTGGTCATGGACACGCCCTGGATCCCGCACGGGACAATCAGGTCGAAGTATCCGAGGTCAGTCGTCACATTCAGTGCGAAACCATGCAGCGTGACCCACTGCTTCACGTGGATCCCGATGCTTGCGATCTTCCGGCCCCGGGTCCACACGCCGGTCAGGCCGGGATTGCGCTCCGCTGCGATGCCCAGCGCCCCGAGCGCCGCGATGAGGGCCTGCTCCAGCGTCCGCAGGTACCAGTGAAGATCCTGCCGGTGCCCCGTGAGGTCGAGGATGGGATAGCCGACAAGTTGACCGGGACCGTGAAAGGTCACGTCGCCGCCACGCTCAACCTCGAACACTTCCACACCACGGCGCCGGATCGCATCCACCGGGAGCGGCAGGCTCGCCTCGCGGGTGCCCCGCCCAAGGGTGACGACGGGTTCATGCTCGACCAGCAGCAGGAGGTCATCGGCCAGGTCACCGGACATCCGCCGGCGGCAGAGGTCTCGCTGGAGCTCGAGGACCTCGCCGTACGGCCGCCGGCCGAGATCGACGACCGCAAGTGGCCGCTGGGTCACGACCCACCCCGCAGGCGGCCCAGCCGCCGGCCGAGGCCCCAGCAGCCGCCGGCGGCCAGCGCGATCACCACCGCGAGGCCGGCGAGCCCGAAATAGTGGTTGACGGGGGCGAGCAGCAGGGCGGCGACGAACGTCGCGAACGCGCTGACCATGCTGAGCCCGCCGCGGCGATACAGCGGCAGCGGGGCCAGGAGCGCCCAGGTTGTGAAGGCGGCGGCCAGCACCCCGCCGAGGGTTCCTGCGAGGAGCAGGAGGCCCGCCGGCTGGAGGGGGTCCGGTGTCGGTGTGGGAGCGGCCTGCGCCACGAGACCGCGGACACCGAGCAGGGCCAGGCCGATGAGCGCCGTCCCGAGCAGCATGGCGAAGCCAGTCGAGGCCGCCGCGAGCGGGATGTAGTCCTCGGTCGGAGCGTCGGGGTTGAAGTGGGGCGGACGATCCGTCAAATGTTCAGCGCTCTCCCCATCGAATCCAGCGCAGCCTCCGCGATTGCTTCCGACAGGGTGGGATGCGCGTGGACGGCGAGGTCAACTTCCTCGACCGTGTACTCGTTCTCCCGGGCCACGGTCAGTTCGTGGATCATCTCGGAGGCGTGGCTGCTGACAATGTGTGCGCCGAGGATTTCGCCGTACTTCTTGTCGCGGAGGATCTTCACGAAGCCGTCGGTCTCATTGGACGCCCGGGCCCGGCCATTCGCGCTGAATGGGAAGCGGCCCACCTGGAAGTCGAGCTTCTTCTCCTTGCACTGCTCTTCGGTCAGTCCGATGCTCGCTACTTCCGGGTGGCAGTAGGTGACGCTCGGAATATTGTCGTAGCGGATGGCGTGCGGCTTGTGCCCGGCCAGCAGCTCCGCGACGAACACGCCCTCGCGGCTCCCCTTGTGGGCCAGCATCGGCGGGCCCGCCACGTCGCCGATGCAGTAGACTCCCGCGGCCGTCGTTTCCAGGGTGGCCGGATTGACCTGCACGAATCCGCGGTCGGTCAGCCGGACCCCGGCCTCCTTCAGCCCGATCCCCTCGGTGTTCACCGCGCGTCCTGCAGCCATCAGCACCTTGTCGGCCGTGATGCTCTTCTTGGCGCCGCCCGCCTCGAGCTCCAGGGTGACGGTGTCCTTGCCGACGGTCGCCTTGGTGACCTTGGCGCCGGCGATCACTTCGATGCCCCGCTTCCGGTAGACCCTGGCCACCGCGTCGGAGGCCTCGGCGTCCTCGATCGGCAGCATGCGGGGCAGGGCCTCGATCAGGGTGACCTTGCTGCCGAACGCGCTGAAGATGTCGGCGAATTCGCACCCGACGGCCCCGGCGCCGATGACGGCGATGGAGCCGGGCGCGGACTCGAGGAACAGCGCCTCATCGGAGCTGATCACCGTCGTCTTGTTGATCTCGAGCCCGATCGCCGGGATGCCCTTCACGCGGGAGCCGGTCGCCAGGACCACGCCCTTCTTCGCTTCGTGCGTGTCGGTGCCGACCTTCACCTTCCGGCCGGGCAGCAGGGTTCCCGTTCCCCGGAGCACGGTCACCTTGTGCTTCTTCATGAGGAACTCCACGCCCCTGGAGTTCTGCTCGGCGACCTTGCGCGACCGCTTCATCGCCGTGCCGTAGTTGGTCTTCACGGCGCCGACCTCGATTCCCAGATCCTTGGCGTCATGCGCGATGAGGTTTGCCGTGTAGGCGCTGTGCAGCAGGGCCTTGGTCGGGATGCACCCGATGTTGACGCAGACGCCGCCGAGCTTGTCCTTCTCGACGACGGCCGTATTCAGGCCGAGCTGGGCGGCGCGGATGGCGCAGGTGTAGCCGGCCGGGCCGCCGCCCAGGATGATGACGTCAAAGGTTGCCACGAGAATTCTCCCGGAAGAAATGCCTCACCAGACCATCGCCAGCGGATTCTCCAGCATGCCCTTGAGGGTCCGCAGGAAGGCGGCTCCCGTGGCGCCGTCGATCACCCGGTGATCGCACGACATGGTGAGTCGAAGTACGCGGCCCGGCACGAGGGCACCGTCCCGGACCACCGGTTTTTCGGCGATGCTGCCGACGGCGAGGATGCCCGCCTCCGGCGGATTGATGATGGCGGTGAACTGGTCGATGTCGAACATCCCGAGGTTCGATACGCTGAACGTGCCGCCGGTGTATTCCTCGGGCTTGAGCTTCCGCTCGCGCGCCCGGGTGGCCAGGTCCCGCGCCTCCGCGGAAATTTCCCGGAGCGGCTTCCGGTCCGCGAACCGGATGACGGGTGTGATCAGACCGTCCTCGACCGCGACCGCCATGCCCAGGTGCACGTCATTCCAGTAGCGGATCCGGTCGTCCTGCCACCACGCATTGCACATCGGGTGCTGCTTCAGCGCCAGTGCGGTCGCCTTCACCACGATGTCATTGAAGGAGATCTTGACGGCGTCCCCGGCTCCCCGCTTCCCAGCCTCATTCAACGCCTCCCGCGCCTCCCAGGTCCTCGCCATGTCCACCTCGGTCGTCAGGTAGAACGTCGGGACCGGCCCGATGGACTGAACGAGGCGCTTGGCGATGGTCTTGCGAATCTGGGAGAGCGGCACGTCCGTGAAGGCCCCCGCTGCGGGGCCGGCAGGAACGGTTGCGGCCCCCACTCCCGCAGCGGGCACGGCCTTGTCCAGGTCGCGGAGCACGATGCGCCCCTCCGGCCCGCTGCCCGCGATGCCACCCAGATCGAGTCCACGCTCGCGCGCGACCTTCTTCGCCAGCGGCGAGGCCTTGATCCGGCCGCGTTCAGGGACGGAAGGCGGGGAGGCGGGGACGCGGGGAGGCTGCGCCACAGTTGGGGCGGGCGTCAGGGCCGGTTGGGCGGGGGCGGCAGGGGCTCCGGACGCGACGGCCGGCGAAGGTGCGGGAGCCGCCTTGGCGGCGGGCGCGCTGCTGAGGAGGGCGCTGATGTCCTCCCCGGCCTCCCCGATCACTCCGACCAGGGAGGCCACGGCAACCGTGGTCCCGGCGGGCACCAGCTGTTTGAGCAACACGCCCTCGGTGCGGGCCGCCAACTCCATCACCGCCTTGTCGGTCTCCACCTCGGCCAGGACGTCGCCGGGGCGCACGGCGTCCCCTTCGTTCTTCTTCCACTCGACCAGGCGACCCTCTTCCATGGTGGGAGAAAGCGCCTCCATCAGGACCTTGGATGCCATTGCTCGTCTTCCTGAAGGGGAGCCGTCAGCCGGCGTACATCACGCGCTTGACCGCGTCCACGACCTTGGCGGGGTCGGCCTTGGCCGCGCGCTCGAGCGCCTTGTTATACGGCATCGGGACATCCGCCTGCGTGACCCGGAGGATCGGCGCATCAAGCTCGTCGAACGCCTGGCGCTGAATCTCATCCACCACCTGGGCGCCCACGCCGGCAAACGCCCAGCCCTCCTCGACGACAACGCACCGATGGGTGCGGCCGACGGAGCCCAGCACCGTCTCGGTGTCGAGCGGCCGGATCGTCCGGAGGTCCACCACCTCCGCCGCGATGCCCTGTTCAGCGAGCTGCTCCGCCGCCTTGAGCGCGGTAGCCACCGTCTTCGAGTGGCATACCAGCGTGACGTCGCCGCCCTCGCGCTTGATCTCGGCCTTGCCGATCGGCGTGACGTACTCCGACTCCGGAACCTCGCCCTTCGTGTTGTACAGCATCTCGCCTTCGATGAAGACGACCGGGTTGTCGTCCCGGATGGCGCTCTTGAGCAGCCCTTTGGCGTCGGCCGGGGTTGCGGGCGCGAGGACCTTGAGGCCGGGAATGTGGGCGTACCAGGATTCGAAGGCCTGGGAGTGCTGGGCACCGAGCTGGAGGGCGGACCCGCCCGGACCGCGGAAGACGATCGGGCAGCCGACCTGCCCGCCCGACATGTAACGCATCTTCGCCGCCGAATTCACCACCTGGTCGATGGCGAGCAGGGCGAAGTTCCAGGTCATGAACTCGATGATCGGCCGGAGTCCGACCATCGCCGCACCGACACCAATCCCGGCGAAGCTGAGTTCGGCGATCGGCGTGTCCACCACCCGCAGCGGGCCGAACTCCTTGAGCAGCCCGCGGCTCACCTTGTAGGCGCCGTCGTACTCCGCCACTTCCTCGCCCATCAGGAACACGCGGTCGTCACGCGACATCTCCTCGCGGAGCGCCTGATTCAGGGCGTCGCGGTAGGTCAGGACCGCCATCTCAGCGGCTCTCCGCCAGCACGTCGGTGAAGAGCGCCTCGGGCGCCGGATCCGGGGACGATTCCGCGAAGGCGAGCGCGTCCTCCACTTCTGCCAGCACCTCCGCCTCGAGGGCCTTGATGCCGGCCTCGTCGATCATCTGCTCGTGCACCATGTGGGCCTCGAGCAGCTTGATCGGATCACGCTGGCGGAAGGACTCCACTTCATCCTTGGTGCGGTACGTCCCGTGTGCCGCGTCGGACATCGAATGGCCCACATACCTGTAGGTGCGCATCTCGAGCAGCGTCGGGAGCGCTTCCTTGCGGGCCCGCGCCACGGCGCGATCGGTGGCGGCCCGGACTGCGAAGACGTCCTGGCCGTCCACGACTTCCTCGGCCATTTCGTAGGAGTACGCACGGTGCGCCAGGTCGAGCAGGGCACTGGCCCGCGCGAGCGAGGTCCCCATGCCGTAGCCGTTGTTCTCGACGACGAAGATCGCCGGCAGCTTCCAGAGGCTCGCCATGTTGAGCGTCTCATGGAACGAGCCGATGTTGACCGCGGCTTCACCGAAGTAGCAGACCGCTACCTGGTCCGTGCCCCGATACTTCGCAGCGAAGGCCATGCCCGCCGCCAGGGGGATGTGACCCCCAACGATGGCGTGGCCGCCCAGGAAGCCAAGCGACGCGTCGAAGAGGTGCATCGAGCCGCCCTTGCCCCCGGAGCAGCCGGTCGCCTTCCCATACAGCTCCGCCATCACGGCCCGGGCGGCGATGCCGCGCGCCAGCGCGTGGCCGTGCTCGCGGTAGGAGCATGTGATGTAGTCATCACCACGCAGGCCCGCGATGCTGCCGACCGCCACCGCTTCCTGCCCGATGTACAGGTGGCAAAAGCCGCCGATCTTGCCGAGGCTGTACGCCTCGCCGGCCTTCTCCTCGAAACGGCGGATGAGCAGCATCTGCCGGAGGTACGTCCGGCACTGCTCGGCGCTCGCCGTTGCCGAAGCGGGCCGGGGAGCATTCTTGTCGCGCGCCGCGGCACGGGTGCCAGCCATCATGCCTTCCTCTGTTCCTTGGCCTTGTCCACCTGCTCCCAGGCGTGATATGACGAGCGGGTGAGCGGGCTCGCCTCGACGTGATCGAAGCCCATCCGGAGACCGATCTCGCGCAGCTCGGCGAACTCGTCCGGGGTGTAATAGCGGGCAATGGGGAGGTGGCCGTCCGACGGCCGCAGGTACTGGCCGACGGTCAGGATGTTCACATCGCTCCGGCGGAGGTCCCGCATGCAGACGAGGATTTCGTCCCACTCCTCACCCATCCCGAGGATGATGCCGGACTTGGTAAGGGCGTCGGCCCCGCCCATGCGCCTGGCATTGGCCAAGAGGGCCAGCGCACGCTCGTAGCGCCCGCCAGGCCGGGCGAGCCGGTAGAGGCGCTCCGCCGTCTCGAGGTTGTGATTCAGGATATCCGGTCGGGCGTCCATCACCAGCTGGAGCGCGCGTTCCGATCCCTTGAAGTCAGGGATCAGCACTTCCACCGACGTGTCGGGGAGGCGCTTCCGGATCTCCGTGATGCATCCCGCGAAGGCCTCGGCGCCGCCATTCGGCAGATCATCCCGGTCCACCGACGTGATCACGACGTGGGCGAGCCCCATGCGCGCCACCGCCTCGGCGAGACGCACCGGTTCGACCGGGTCGTACGGTGTCGGCGTGCCATGCGCCACCGCGCAGTAGGTGCAGTTCCTGGTGCAGACGTCGCCCAGGATCATGAAAGTCGCGGCCTTGTGTTCCCAGCACTCGCCGATGTTCGGACAGCGCGCTTCTTCGCAGACCGTATGGAGGCCCAACTCGCGCATCATCGTCCGGATCGAGGCGTAGTTGGTGCCGCCTGGCGTCCGAACCTTGAGCCAGGAGGGCTTCCGCGCGGAGGGGATGGCGACGGCTACGGACGGCGCCCCGGGCGCACCGGGCGTGGGCGGATGCAGTGTCAGCTGGACCAGCGGTACGGCCACCGGGGCGCTCCTTGGGGCACACGGGCCGGGCGAACCGCCCGGAGTCGGCATGGAAAGTAGTCGGCCGGAGGGTATCGCGGAAGACTTTCGCCTGTCGAGAGATAGACACGTTTCAGGGCGAAAACGCCCACGGCACTCCCGGCCCGTGAGGGCCCGTACGCGGCCGGCAGGACGGCGCCGGCCCGGCCAAGGTGACGCCGGACGCGATGCGGGACGCGTCCATTCGGCCGCAAGCGCAATGAGCCTGGATAAATCCGAGAGATTAGCTCGGGTATACCAGCCTATGCGAAACGCAACGGCCGGTCGCGAGGCGCGACCGGCCGTTGTGGCCCCCCGGGGACCCCGCGGAGCGGGATCAGTCGGGCAGTTACTTGGGCATGCTGAAGTTGTAGCCGACGAGCAGGGAGATGGTCTTGTTGGTGGCGGACACGTCCTCGAGGACGTCGGTGAAGCCCATGTCATACCGGGCGCTGATGTCCAGCGCGTTCCACTGGAGTCCGAGCCCGAGGATGCCGCTGAAGTCCGTGCTCGACGCCACGTCGCTGCCGAAGACATCATCGCAGCTGGCTTCGTCGGACCCGTCGGTGAAATTACAGTTGATGTTGAACGCAATCGCCGGGCCGGCGAGGATGAACGGGTGGGTGGCGCCGGAGCCGAAATTCCACTTCAACAGCACGGGAATCTCGATGTAGTCGTTCTGCCAGGTGACGTCCTCGGCGAGCGTATTGGTGCCGCCCTTCATCGTGTACAGGAGTTCCGGACGGAGATTGATCGAGCTTCCGAGCTTGCGCTCCCAGAAGATGCCGCCCGCAAAGCCGGTCCGGGCGTCGATGTCGCTCCCCTCGATGTCATCGCCGCTGATATCGGCGGAGTTGCCGCCGGCCATGACACCGAAGCCCTGCGCGCTGGCGGTCGCGGCGGAGGCGGCAAGCAGGATGCCGGCGGCCACGGTAAATCGAAGCAACTGTCTGCTCATGGGTGCCTCTCCAGGAGTAAAGTGTGACTGCCTGGCCGGGCCGCTCCCTCGGGGAGAGCGGCCTCGGCCGTTGGACTGCCTTAATTGCCGAACAGGTCGTACCGCAGGAGCACCGCGAATGTGCCGTTCTTGGCGTCGAGGTTCTCGTACACGTCGGACAAGCCGAACTCATACCGCACATCCACGCCGAACTTGCCGAAGCCCAGGCCGGCACCGACGATGCCGTCCCACTGCGTCGACTTGCCGTCGCTTCCGGCGTCCTCACACGACGCAGAGTCGGAGCTGTCGCTGAATTCGCAGCTCACCTGGAAGCTGGCAGCCGGGCCCGCGAAGATGACCGGCTTCACGTTGCCGGCCCCGAAGCCATAGCGAAGCAGGATCGGGATCTGGATGTAATCGCCGCTGAATTCGATGTCGGAACCCTGGAAATTGGCGCCCTTCATCGTGTACAACACGGCCGGTTCCAACGAAAGGCCGCCCCCACCGAGCCCGAAGCTCAGGTAGGCGCCACCCACGAAGCCGGTCTTGGACTCGAAGACATCCTCAACGTCGTCGCCGGAGATGGAGTTGAAGGTGGCACCGGCGGTAATGCCGATGGTCTGGGCCGATGCGGTCGCCGTCATCGCGGCCAAAAGCAGGGCGGCAGTCGCGGTCATCCGAAGGAACTTGGGGTTCATTCGCGGTTCTCCGTTACGTCAAGAATGAGGATTCAGGGCTTGCTGGAGCCCTGGGCCCGATGAGGGCCCAGGGCGGGATGTCGGGGCTAAGCCCGACCTATCGTGATAGGGTGCAGCAACTTGCGTGCCCGAACTTCGAGCAAGTTCCGTTCCGCTCTTAGCGGCTCCCGATGATGGCCAGGCGGCCAAGAATCGAGAAGGTGCCGTCCTTGGAGTCGATGTTCTCGATTGAATCACTGAACCCGGTCTCGTAGCGGCCCTCGACCCCGAACCGCCCGAACTGGATGCCGAGGCCCAGCATCCCGCTGAAGGTGGCGTCCTCGGGGTTCGCCGCGACATCCTCGCAATCCACCTCGGTGTCGCCGACGGTGATGGTGCAGTCCCACTGCCAATTGAGCGCCGGGCCGCCGAAGACGTACAGCCGGGTCCCCTCGCCGCTGCCGAAATGGAACTTGAGCAGGGCGGGAATCTGCAGGTATCCCTGCTGGAGGTCCCCATCGTTGGTCTCCGCGCCCTTCTGCGTGTAGAGCACCTGGCCCTCGATCGAGAGATTGGGCCCGAAGCCGAGGTTGACGTAGCCGCCACCGACTCCGCCCGTTGTAGTCGTCGCATCCAGGTCGTCGTTATTGATCTTGGAGAAATTGACGCCGCCCGTCAGGCCGAGATTAAGCTGGGCCATGCCGGCGGATGCGCCGCCGAGGAGGAGCAGCGTCGTGAACACCACGGACCGCACGGGTGCCTTCATCATGGATTCCTCCGTGTGACGTGAATCCCCCAGGACACCCCGCCTCTGGACCGGCGCGGGGCGGCAGAACAATCCTAAGGCCTCTCTACTGGCGCAAGAGGCAACGGAAAGCGGCCCCGAGGAGGAGGCCGCCTTCCACTACGAAAACCGGAACCGAGGGTTCAGAAAAGCAACAGCATGCCGAGCGCGACTGCCACGGACGAATTGTCTTCCGGTTCCGGCCCAAAGATCCCTTCATCCACGCCGCCGACGCTGGTCCGCGCCAGATCAACCTCGCCCACGATCTTGAGGGACTTGGTCGCCTGATGGTAATAGCCGAATGAGATCAGGCTGTTGGTGAGGTCCTCGAAGCCCTCGGCGTCGGCCTCGTCGTTCGTGAGGGAAATCGTATTCTGCCCATAGCTGGCCGCGAGGGTTCCGGACCCCAGTGCGATGGTGGCCTGACCGATGAATCCGTACGAGTCCCGCAGCCCATCACTGCCCTGGCCGGTGCCATCGGTCGCGACGTCGAACAGGAACGTCGTCCCGATTCCCGAGCCGAAGAAGCCGGAGCCAAGAATCGAGAACTTCTCGGTGCCGAACTTGGCGCCGCCGCTCAGTCCGTAAGAGGTGGCGGTCTCATCCGTGTCGAATGCGGGTGTCTTTGTGGACTGCACCAGGCCGCCCACCCAGAGCTTCGTCTGGTCGTTGGTCCAGACGAATTCCGTCTCGAGACGCGGGATGGTCGTGGTGATGTACTCGTTGTTGGCGGACGGATCGAACAGGCCGATCGTCAACTGGCTCGACTTGCCACCGGCGGTGCTGAAGGTGAGCTGAGGAACGAAGTTGGGGTAGACGTAGCCGAAGCCGATCCGGCCGAGGGTCGTCCCGCCCGACACCTGGCCGCCGGTCGCCCCGATGCCATACAAGGTCTGGTCGGTCAGAATGTTGGTGCGATTGAACACGCCGATGTCGCGGCCGAACTTGAAGGTTCCCCAGCCGCTGCCGACCGTCATGAACACCTGGCGCATGTCGATCTGAGCCAGGCAGTCGTGGGCCACGCCGCCATCGCCGTTGTCACCGCATTGAATCTGCGGCGCGAAGCCGAACGTAACGCCGAGGTCGGTGCTGCCCTCGCGGCCCTTGGCCTCGAACACCGCGAACGCCGGCAGGAGCCCGGTGCGGATGCGGGTGATGTCCTCGCCGCTGTTCCCGACAAGAATAGGGTTGTCAACCGGGCCGAGTTCCCCGTCCTCGTTTTCCGCCTCGTACACGAGGAAGGCGTTGACGTTCCCCGAAAAGGTGAAATTCCAGCCGTTGTTCATCTGCATGGAAAGCTGCGCGTTCGCGGTGCCCACCAGGGCAAGCGCGAAGGCCGCCGACAGGAACGCGAGTCTCTTCATGGGTGCCTCTCCCTTTGAAGTGGTGACTGATCCGTCCTTTCGTCACTCGTCACGGCCTCTCGAGATACTGCACCATCAATCCGAGCGGGGCATCGCGCCCGATCACCGCCCTCCCTTCGGAAGCCCGAAGACGTAGACCGAGTTGCCCAGCGGGTAGTTCAGCTGGAAATTGCCCCCGCAGGCGACCGCGATGAATTGCTCGCCGTTCCACTCGAAGCTCATCGGGGCGGAATTGCATCCCGCGCCACCATTGAACTGCCAGAGCAGTTTCCCGGTCTTCGAGTCGTAGGCGTTGAAGTTCCCGTTGCCCTCGCCGGTGAAGACCAGCCCGCCCGCCGTCGCGAGGGAGCCACCCATCATCGGCTGCGGGACCTTGTTCTGCCACACGATCTTGCCGGTGTTGAGGTTGATCGCGGAGAAGAGCCCGTACTGCTCCTCACCCGGGATGGCGACGAACGCCGAGCCGAGCCAGAGCCGGCCCTGCTCCCACGGGGCGTAGTGGGTCTTGTAATGCATGGGCTGATGCAAGCCGGCCACGAACGCGTAGTTGAGGGTCGGATCCACCGAGATCGGCGACCACTCCGATCCGCCGTTCGCTCCCGGGAGCATCCGGGTGCCTTCCGGGGTCGGGAGCGCGAACATGTTCTCTTGCGGCGTGAAGTTGTCGGAACGCCGGACCAGCTTGCCGGTCGCCGCATCGAGGACGTACAGCCACGCGGTCTTGCCCGCGTGCGCCACGACCTTGCGTCCGCCGAGCTTCGTGATGGCGGCCGGAGAGGTCGCGTCCAGATCCCAGACGTCGTGCGGCACCGTCTGGTAGTACCACACCGTGCGCCCGGTCTTCACGTTGAGCGCCACGACCGCGTCGGTGAAGAGGTTGTCGCCCGGGCGGATGGAGCCATCCAGGTCGGGGGATGGATTCCCGACGGTCACGTACAGGAGGCCGGTTTCCGGATCGTAGGCCGGGGTCGTCCACATGCCGCCGCCGCCCCGCGTCCATGCATCGGCGTATTTGGCGCTGTCGGCCTTCTCCTGCGCGATGTTCCGGTTGAGGTTGGCCCCGTCCGGCGTCGTGGGCGTCCACGAGCCCCACCAGCCATTGGGTGCCGCCGCGTCGAACGTTGGGTCGCCGCGCGGCGCCGGGATCGAGTACCAGCGCCAGACCTGCTTCCCGCTCGCGGCATCGTAGGCCGTGACGTGCCCGCGGATCCCGTACTCACCTCCCGAGACCCCGACGATGACCATGTCGTCCACCACCAGCGGGGCGTGCGTGATGCTGTAACCGTACGTCGGGTCCGCCACCTCCACGTCCCACGCCACCGCACCGGTCATCCGGTCAAACGCCACGAGGTGGGCGTCGAGCGTTCCCATGTAGGCGTGCGGGCCGTGAATCCCGACGCCCCGGTTGTTCGGGCCGCAACAATAGATCGTGGTGCCAAGTTTGTGCTCGTAGCGCCAGAGCTCCTTGTGCGTCGCAAGGTCGTAAGCCATCGCCGTGTTGTAGGGCGTGGTGACATACATGACGCCGTCGATCACGATCGGAGTGTTCTCGAAGGAACCCAGCCGGGAGATTCCCGTCTGGAAGACCATCCGGGTGACGAGCTGTCCGACGTTTCTCGTGGTGATCTTGGTGGAGGTGGAGTAGCGCTGGTTCCAGAGGTTCCCACCGTAGGTGGTCCAGTCGCCAGGGGCGACACTCGCGGCGGGCGCCGCGTCCACGTTGCCGCCTGGAGCCTGGGCCATCAGGGTGCCCGGCAGGCAAAGGATTGTCAGGGCGGCAATCCCCCATCGATGTGCGGATTGCATACGTCGGTACTCTCTTTCACGGAGTCCGAAGGTGGAAACTCGACCCGGCCGCCAGGGGACCATAGAAGGGGGACAGCTCAGCCTGGCGCGGTCAGCGGAGCGGCGCGTCTCATGCCGCTACGGTTCACTGCAAGCGCCTACATATGGGGGGGTGTCCGGAATTCCGTCAAGATCGGGGCGGCCGCCGGACCCGGACCCGGCCCAGCCCGCCGCCTCCGGCTGTGATCTTTGTACTCAGTAAGCTAATTACTGACAATGACTTAGAAATGCTGTCCGGCCGGCTACTCAAACAGTATCATCGCCTTCCGGAGGGTCACGTACACCCCCCAGAGCAACGGGACTCCGACCGCCGCCCACGAGAGCGCCACCGCGATCCAGCTCCGAGGCGAGGGCCGATTGGTTCCTCCGGGGTCGGCGCCGCGATTTGGCCCGGTCATTTCTGCCCCCTCAAGCGAGCCAGTTCCTCTTCGGTCAGGTAATGCCGTTCGGCCACCGGCCGCACGGCAAGGTTGCAGGCGAACCCGACGACGAGCAGCCCGGCGAGGATGTACATGGTCGTGTTATAGGCCTGGGCGTTCGGCACGCCGTGCTCAATCTGGTACTCCCGGATGTAGTTGACGAGCACCGGGCCGAGTATGCCGGCGGTCGACCACGCTGTCAAAAGGCGGCCGTGGATTGCCCCGACGAACTGGGTGCCGAACATGTCGGCCAGATAGGCCGGCACGGTGGCGAACCCGCCGCCGTACATGGTGAGAATCAGGCAGAAGATCCCGACGAAGAGGGCGACACTGCCGCTCCTGCCAGCGGTCGGGATGGCGGCATAGAGCACGGCGCCGAGCGAGAAGAACAGGAAGTAGGTCTGCTTTCGCCCCATGTAGTCGGACAGCGATGCCCACCAGATCCGTCCCGCGATATTGAACAGGCTCAGGAGCCCCGCGAAGGCGGCGCCGATCGTCGCCACCTGGGCCCGGTCGGTCTCCCCGAGGGATGCCAGCGCACCATCCTGCCCGATCAGCCTGCCGCCGAAGACCTCCTGGATCATCGGCGAAGCCATGCCGATGACCCCGATTCCGGCGCTCACGTTCAGGCAGAGTACCGCCCAGAGCAGCCAGAACTGGGGGGTCAGCCAGGCCACGTCCACGTGGACGTGCCGGTTGGTGATCATGCCGCCTTGCTGATGCCTCGGCGTCCAGCCGGCGGGTTTCCAGTCCGTCGGAGGAATCCGGTACCCGAATGCGCCGGCCATCATCGCGACGAAGTAGATGGTGCCCATCACCAGAAACGTCTCGATCACGCCGACGGAGGTCGGCGTGGCGAAGTGGCGCATCAGGATGTCAGCCAGGGGTGCGCCGATCATGGCCCCGCCGCCGAAGCCCATGATCGCCATGCCCGTCGCCATCCCCCGGCGGTCGGGGAACCACTTGATGAGGGTTGAAACCGGCGAGATGTAGCCGAGGCCGAGGCCGCAGCCTCCGATCACGCCGGACCCGAGCCACAGCATCCAGATCTGGTGCCAGTGGATGCCGAGGGCGGAAATGAAAAACCCGCCGCCCCAGCAGAATGCCGCGACCACCCCGGCGCGTCGGGGCCCGACCCGTTCCAGCCAGCGGCCGAAGACGGCCGCGGACGAGCCGAGAAAAACAAAGAACAGCGTGAACATCCACCCGAGCGTGCTGATCTTCCAGTCGCAGGACGTCGTGGTGACCTGGGTCAGGAAGCCGGTGTCTGCCGGACACGCCACGGGCTCGGTGATGCCGATGGCCCGGCTCAGTGGCAACCAGAAGACGCTGAAGCCGTAGGCCATGCCGATGGAGAGGTGAATGGCCAGCGCGGCAGGCGGTACCAGCCATCGATTGAAATCCGGCCGGGCGATGATCCGTTCCCTCGAGAGCAGCCCCCCGGTCATGGCGCCTCCTTTCCCTTGACCATGATCTCCGGCTCGTTCGCCTGCGCGCTCACGCGCAGGCCGATCCACTCTCCGCGGAGTGCATGGTCCGGAACTCCGCAATACATCCAGAACCACCCGGTCTGGTCGGCTTCGAAGGCCGTTGCATCCCGCCGGCCCGCCCCGAGCCCGGTGAGGGCGTTCCGCGTCATCGCGTTCGGGAAGCCGGGATCCTGCGCCCGCTCAGGGAGTTTCTCCCGCTCGGGCCCGACCACCAGGCTGTGCAGGGCCGTGCTGTCATTCGACACCCAATTCCACCTGATCGCCCACCCCAGCGGCACGACTACCTGGACTCCGCCCTCGCGGAAGCCGTTGAGCAGGGCCGAGGCGGAACCCGAGGGCGCCGTAACCTCGATGGCGATGGTTGCCGTGCGGGTGGCTGCGTCCACGGCCAGCCAGGCCGGACGCTCGACCGCCTGTGCCGCCATGATGCCTGCATTTGCCGGCAGCGCAATAGGCACCAACACGGCCAGCAGCCTTGCGAAGGGCCTCATGCGTCAATTCTCATGGAGCAATTCCGCGACCCGTGCGTGCAGCTCCTTCACCAGTCGTGCATGCTGCTCTCCGAGGGCCGGTCCGTAGAAACCGGCGTGAATGTGACGCACGCGACCATCCCGGCCGAGGAAGACCAGCGTCGGGTAGGCGGTGAATCCCTGCAGTTGCGGCAGGGTCGCGGCAGTCAGTTGGGTTTCATTGATGCCGGCGAGCAGGAGGGGCCAGGGGATGCCGAACTTGTCCCGGAACCGCCGAACAAGGCGGCCATCGACTTCCGGGTCGCCGGTCACCTCGTACGCCAGGCCGACGACCTCGAACCCCCGAGCATGGAATTCCCGGTACAGGCGGACGAGCACCGGGGCTGCATCGTGACAAGTGGGGCACCAGCTTCCGAAGACGTCCACCAGGACCACCTTCCCGCGGAATCGCGGGTCGTCGTTGGTGACGAGGCGGCCGTCGAGATCCCGGAACGCGAACTGGAACGGAGCGGTGGTATCCGCCCGCGTCACGGCAGCGGGTGGGAGCAGGTGGGGCTTACCTGTGCTTCGGACCGCCACGAACGGGGACTGCGTGCGGAGTCCGGCGTGGAAGATGCCGCGCAGGGTGTCGCCCTCGAGGCGTGCCGTCAGGAGGTAGACATACGAGCCATCGAAGTGGCTCATCGACAGCGTTGATTCCTGGACGCTCCCCCAGAAATTCCCGAAATCGCCGGCATTCGAAACCAGCGTACCCTCAAGCCCTGCTGGCGTGGCGCGGAACTGGAACACGCGCGGGCTCCGAGACCCGGTTGGGCCGATTACCCAGCCATCCCACGATCCGGTGAGGGCGGCCGATGGCGGCTCGGCCGGCCACCGGCCTCGCGCGGCGCGGAACGGGATGGTGCGGGGCCCCCGGTTGCCCACGTTGGCGTAGACGCCGGACAGCGAATCTCCGCGAAGAGTGGCGGTGATGGTGGCCGCGTAGTCCGCCATCTCCAGCAGCAGCGTGTCCGACCGGAGCGTGACGCCTGTGAATGCCTGGCAGTCGCCGCCGTTGCAGAGGCGGCCTTCCAGGCGGCCGCCGTGCTGCGTGAGCTCGATGGCGAATCGAAGCTGCCCTCCCGCCAGGTCGAGCACCGCTCGCCACGGCCCGGCCGGATCGGGGTGGGAAGCGGCGAGGATAGCGAGCGCGAGGAATGCGGTCATTCCAGCTTGAGCCCGCCGCCGGCGTACTTCTCACCGGCAGTCACCGCGGCGTGTATCGTGTTGCCGGGCCAGGGGAGCGGGCATGCATACACGGAGCTGTAGGCGCAAAACGGATTCCGTGCGCGGTTGAGATCGACCCGGTAGCGCCCGTCGCCGATCGGTGTGACCTCCACGAATCGCCCGGCCGGGTAGGTGCCCTTCCCGCTGGTTTCATCCCGGAAGTACACCTGCAGCTCGAACTCCTCCGTGCCAGGCACCGGCATTCGCAGCACGCGCAGGCGGGCCGCAGGCTCGCCGAGCGGCACCCGCGCATATCCCGCCAGGGATGCCTCCACCTCGATCCCATCGAGCGTCAGCACGCGCGAGGTCTCGGGCGCCGTAGCCGCTGCGATCGGTCCCTCGAACACCAGGGCCGGATCGTAGGCGTACCACTCCGGTGGCTTGCCCTTCGGGGATTGGAAGACCGTGACCGTGGTACGCCCGGTCTCACCGGACAGGGTCACGGCGTACGGGGGGAGCGGAACGAGGCGGCCTCGTGGCACGGGGCGGGCCCGTCCATCCGGCGCGGTGAGTGTGACGCCCCCGTCGCGCTCATGCAGCGTGTGCAGCCCGAGGCCGGCGAGGGGAATGTCCGCAGCCGCCGGTCCGAGCGAGACTCCGGCATCGATCCGCCGCTGGGCCACGGCCGCAAGTGGCGAATTGCCGGCGCTCATCAGCCATTGCCGGAACGCAGCGCGCTCGGCGGCCACCGCCGCACCCTGCTGTCCGGCGGACGCCGACGGGAGCAGGGGGAGGAGAAGCAGGCACGACAGGCGAACGCGACGATTGAAGATTCGGATCGGCACTGAGCACCCTCCTACCAGCGCCAGAACCGGCCTGGATCGAAGGCGGAGAGATCTTCCACTGCTGTAGGCTCCCCGGCAATGAGCTGCTGGAGGAGGAGGCCGGTCATCGCCGAGAGCAGAATGCCGTTTCGACCGTGCCCCGTGGCGTACCAGAGCCCGCGCAAGTCTGGATCGGCGCCGATGATCGGCCGCCCATCGGGCGCCACCGGCCTCAGCCCTGCCCAAGTCCGGCGAACCGGCTGCCGGGCGAGTTCGGGACAGATCTGGCTGACCCCGGTAAAGATCCTGGCCAGGCCGGCCGAGGTCACCTCGGCGCGGTAACCGGCGAATTCCATCGTGGACCCCACGACGACCTCGTCGCCGCGCGCTACGAGGTAGGCGCCCTTGCCGTACACGATCGCCGGGGTCATGCCTGCGGGCATCGGCAGCGCGGCCATTTCGCCCCGGATCGGGGCGATGGCGAGCGGTCGCGGCAACCCCTCGACCAACGGGGACCACGCACCGGCCGCGATGACGACCGAACCCGCGGCGTAGCGCTCACGGCCGATGACGGCGGACACCCGGTCGCCCTGGCGTTCGATGCGAGCCGCCCGATCGGTGACGAGCGTCGCCCCGGCCCGCACCGCATCGGCGCGCAGGGCCTCGACCAGCCGAACCGGATCGACCGCTCCGCCGGCTGGGGCCCAGATCGCGCCGTGAACGGGCGCGAGCCACGGCCACCGTGCCGCGGTCTCCTGCGCGTCGTGCCAGTCACACTGCAGGCCCTGCTGGCGCTGGTAGGCGACCCGATCCAGCAGCTCGCTCGCGTCCTCCTCGGTGAATGCCACCTGGGCCATGCCTTCCTGCCACAGCCCAATGTCCATGCCGACCGATTCCAAGAGTTCGGCGCTCAGCTCGACGAGGCGCTCCCGGCCCGCGACGCCGAACGGCACCAGCGGGTCGTCCTCGTGTCGGGCCTCGATCTCGGGCGCGAGCATGCCGGCGGCGGCGCGCCAGCCCTGGCCCTCGTCGGTCCCGGGCTCGATCAGCGCGACCCTCGATCCGCGTCGGGCGATTTCTCGGGCGCACGCGGCGCCGACGGCCCCTCCACCTACGACGACAACGTCATGGATCGCAGTCACATACGGCTCCACGAAACTTTTTGAAACGTCCGGGCGTATGGTGCGCGTCCTCGGTCACCTTGGAGGTGGGTCGGTATGTTCAGGAATCTGGTCGGCTTCGCCGTGTTCGCGGTCGTTGCGCTCGTCGCGCTGAGGCTGATCGCCGGTCTCTTCGGCTTCGTCGTGGGACTGCTTGGGATGCTGCTATGGCTCGCGTTCTGGGGCTTCATCTTCTACCTCATCCTCCGGGTGCTGAGTCCCGGCACCGCTGACAAGGTCAAGGAAACGATCAGCGGCAAGCCGCAGGAGTGAACTCCGGCGGGCCGTCAGGCCCGCTCGAGCAGTTCCAGCACGGCCCACACCAGGAGCGGGAGCATCAGTTCGTGATGCCCCGTGATCTGCACGCCGGTCCCGCCGCCGAGCGTCGGACGCTGCACGACGTTGACCCGGGGCCGGTAGTGGCGCTGCATGTCGAAGTCCGCCGCAAGGAAATGCGTGGGTCGGCCGCCCTCGAGATTCCGCGCGATCGTGAGCGCCTTGAGGAAGACCTCCGGCATGATCACCGCGCTCCCCCAGTTGAGCACAGCGCCGCCGTCATGGAGCGAGGGCAGGGATCCCGCGAGGCGAAGGAAATCACGGTGGCTGGTGGCACCCAGCGATGCCCCGTGGGCGGTGGGGTGCTGATGGATGATTTCCGCGCCGATCGCGGCGTGGACCGTGACCGGGACATCTGCCCGGTGACACGCCAGGAGCACCGATACCTCATCGCCAGGGCGTGAGGGGAGGGCTTCGAGAAAGCGGGCGAGCCCCTCGCCCATCCCCTGATCCCGGTCTGCGCCGGTCCGGATCGCCGCGTTCATGTCGCGACCGGTTTCCTCCGCCATCCCGAACGTTCCGTCCGCCAGTCCCGCCGCGACGTCCTCGCTCGTCCCGCCGTACGCCGCCAGCTCGAAATCGTGTATCGCGGCGGCCCCGTTCATCGCGACGTGGGTCACGATGCCCCGGCGGATCCACGCGTTGATCAGCGGACCGAGGCCGACCTTGATGACGTGACCGCCGAGCAGGAGGACGACCCCCTTCCGGGCACGCGTCGCGGCTGCGAGCGCGGTGGCAACGGTGCGCAGGTCGCGGGCGGCGAGAATGTCAGGGAGGCTCTCCAAGAACGCGGCGAAGGAACGGTCGGCGCCGGGGGGATGGGCGAGCAGGGACGGATCGACCTTGTTGGCCCGGCTCGCGATGGGGATGGTGCGGAGCCGGGAGAGATCGGGCTCGAGGTAGCTCACGAACCGGCGCCGCCGGCGCGGTCAGGCCGCGGCGGCAGCTCCATCGCCTTCATGCGAAGGGTGATCGTCCCGAACGGGAAGCGGGTGCGAATCTGCACCGGAAGGCGGCGGGCGTCGTCGGTGAGCCAGACCCTGGCGTCGGATTGCCGCGTGAAGAGCCCGCCCTTCTCGCCGATGATCGGCTGGATGACCAGACAGTCGACTTTCCGCCCGTCTGGAAGTTCCATCTTCTCGCGCTTCTCGACCCGGAGGATGACGGGGTTCTTGTCCTTCCGGAAGTAGTTCTCGAACTGGTAGGTGCGCCCCACCTCGAGCGGCGTAATCCGCACGAAATACAGGAACGCCGTGTCGTCCAGCGGCTCGGCGGACGAAGGGCGGGCGACCTTCTTGCCGACGTCGTGGAACACGCCGGAGTCAGGGAAGATCTCGTAGTGCTTGAATCGCTTCTTGCCGCCCTCATCCATCCGTTGCACGAACCGCCGGGAATAGAAATCCCGCGTGCCGGTCCACGACTCGAGGGTGTCGTTCAGCCGGTAAGTGACCACGCCGCCGGTCAACGTGAAGCGGAACAGGAAGGACTCCACCCCGCGAATCGTATCCAGCCCGGCTACCTCCACCGTTCCCTGGCCCAGGGACAACACGCCGAGCTTCGCCGAATACGTGAAGCGTTCGCCGACCGCGAACGGGTAGCCGTCGAGATCCCGCTGGGCGGCCCCCTTCGTGGGCGGCACGGCCGCGGTCTGGAGCAGCAGCAGCACTGCGATGGTGTTCACGCCACGGACTCCGACTCACGGAGGGCCGCCCGGGCCGGCGTCCGCGGCAGCTTGAGGCGCCCGGCGGCTCGCCAGAGTTCCCGAGCAGCGGGCCACGGATCCACGTGCGTTGGCCGCTGCAGGAGATCGTATCGCTCGGACGTCGGGACGACATCCACCCGCCGGGCCGTGGCGGCGGTGCGCCCGATCAACTCGGCATTTGCCGCCCAGCCGGTGCTGGACAGCACGGGGGCCGGTTCGCGGAAGACGTCGCGGAGGGTGCTCAGGCGGAAGGCGAGAAAGCCGCTGACCGTGTCCCGGACGCCGGGCACCCGGACCCGCCGGCGCATCAGCAGCGGGGCGAAACGACGCAGTAAGCGGTGCCCGCGGGTCGGCGCCTGCTCACCTCGGCTCTCGGCAACCACCAGGTCCGCGCCGCTCTCGAGCCGGCGGACGAGGTCCGGAATGGTGGCCGGGTCGTGCAGAAAGTCGGCGTGGAGCAGGATGGCGGCGTCGCGGCGTGGGCGGTCGCTCAAGGCGACCGCCGCCCGGAGCAGGCGCTCCACCGTCTTCGCATAGCCCTGATGCCGGTCCTGCCGCAGCACGGTCAGCGGCAGCACCTTCGTGTACGGCTCCAGCACCGCGGCGGACGCGTCGGTGGACGCGTCGTCCGCGACGAGCAGCTGATACTCGCGAGGGTGCGCCGTGAAGACCTGCCGGATCTTCCAGAGCAGGACGCCCACGGTCTGGGCTTCATTTCGGCACGGGATGCAGACGTAAAGCATTGCTCGTCAATGGGCTGAGGTGACGGAACGATATACCCGAAAGACCTCCTCTGCCATCCTCCGGTCGCTGAACATCTCGACGGCTTTCCGGGCGCGCGTTGCCAGGAGACTCCGCTCCTGAGGTGCGCCGATGAGCCGGACCACGGCCGCAGCAAGCGCGTCCGGATCCCGCGATGGCACCAGAACGCCGGCGCCTCCCTCGAGCATCTCCGGAATACCGCCCGCCCTGGTGGCTACCACGGGGATACCGAGTGCCATGGCGTCCAGGACCGAAGTGCCCAGCCCTTCCTCCACGGAGGACATCACGAAGAGGTCGGCTGCCTTCACGAGTCCCGCCGGGTCCGCCACGTGACCCAGGAGATGGACCCGGTCCGCCACACCAAGTTCGCGAATCAAGTCCTCCAACCTGGGTCGCACCGGGCCGTCACCGGCGATGGCCCAGTGGAGTTCGGGCCGATCGGCGGCGGCGAGGGCCGCGGCCTCGACCATTGTGGCGTGGTCCTTGTGCGCGACGAGTGCGCCGGTCGTGACGGCGAGCGGCGTGTTCGCCGGGAGGCCGAGTGCGGGGCGGGGGTCCCTGGGCCGGCTCGCCGCCACCTCTTCCACGGCAATGCCGGAGTGCACCAGGGCGATTCGGTGGGCCGGCACGCCGCTGGCCATCAACGCGGCGCGGACCGCGTCGGAAATGGCAATAACGCGGTCCGCACGCTGCCAGAAGGCGGTGCGACGGAGAGCGAAGTCCACGCGGCGGGTTACGACGAGTCGGGCGCCGAGCAGGGCGGCTGCCACGCCGGCGAGCGTCAGCGCGTGCCCGTCATGGGCATGGAGGATCCCCCCGCGCCTGCCGACCCGGAGAAGCGCCATCAGGGCGCGAGGATCGAGGGCGGCCGTCCAGCCGGGGGTGGAGGCCGGGATGTGATCGGCGGCGACCCGGCGCCCAAGCTCGCTGCCCGCGCCGGTGACGACGCACTGGTCCACTCCGCCGCGGCGTGCCAGCGCGCGGGCGAGGAGCCAGACCTGCTTCTGGCCGCCGCGCCACTCCCGCCCCGATGCCACGTGTACGACGCGAAGGCTCATTCGCCGGAGCCGGCGGCGGGGGCGGAATCACGCGCCACGCGGGCGAGCAGCTGCCGGAGCTCGGCGAGGCTGAACGGCTTATGCAGGTAGGGATGTGCCTGGCGTTCGAGGAAGGCGAGCGTGTCGCCGTGCACGGTGTCGCCGGTGCTGAAGACCATGCGCGCCGCAGCCTCGGGCTTCCGTCGCCCGAGCTCCTCGAAGAACTCGCGCCCATTGAGGCGCGGCATGCGCAGGTCGGAGATGATCAGGTCGAATTCGCCCTGCGCGGCGCGATCCAGGCCGGTCTGCCCGTCGCTCGCGACATCAACGGTATGGCCCCAGGCCTCGAGCGTGGCTCGCATATAGTGAAGAATGTGCGGCTCGTCGTCGACGACGAGAATGCGGAGTTGTGGCGTGGCCAGCCGCCCCGGCTCCGGGACCCGTTCCACCGGAGGCCGGCTGCTCCGCGGCAGCTCCACTGTGAACGTGGCCCCCTGTCCCTCCGCCGTGGACAGGAGGATCCTCCCGCCGTGCTCCTTCACGATGCCCTGGCAGATCGACAGTCCGAGACCCGTTCCCAGGCCCTCTGCCTTCGTCGTGAAGAAGGGCTCGAACACCTGCGCGGCGATCGCGGGCGTCATGCCCGGCCCATCGTCGGTCACTTCCACCGCGACGCCGTCCCTCCATCGGCGGGCGCGCACGATGACCCGGCCGGGCCGGCCTCCGGAGGCGATGGACTGGGCCGCGTTGTTGATCAGATTCACGAAGACCTGCTGAATCTGGTTCGCGTCGACGTCGATCGCCGGGAGGTCCGCCTCGACGTCCAGCAGGGCCTCGACCCGGTTCGAGATCATCTGGTTCCGGAGCAGCGCAAATGTCGTCTCGAGCAGGGGTGCCAGCGGCGTCGGCTTCCGTCGGTGATCCTGCTTCCGCGCGAAGCTCAATAGATTCCGAACGATATTCGCAGCCCGCTCGGCCTCCTGCTGGATCACGCGGATCGGCTCCTCGAGCTGCGGCGGGACGTTGCGTCCCTCGAGGAGGAAGTCCGCGAAACCGACCACGGAGGCGAGCGGGTTGTTCAGGTCGTGTGCCACGCCGGCGATGAGCTGGCCGATGGCGGACATCTTCTCGGATTGGATAAGCTGTTCCTGAAGCCTGCGCCGGTCCGTCTGGTCATCGAAGACCAGAACCGCATCGCCGGACCCCGCGGCCCCGATCGGGTACGCGCTCACACCGAACGTGCGCGGGCCGGCGCGCAGCTGGACCTCGCGACCGGACCCCGGCGCGGACAGCACGGAGGCCAGCCCCTCCCCCCAGGCGGGAGGCACGAGGGTCAGCCACGGGCGGCCTGCGATTGCCGTCGTCGGCGCCTTGACCAGCGCCGCGAAGGCCCGGTTGGCGCGCCGGGCACGGCCCCGGCCATCCACAAGACAGAGCGCGAAGGGCACGGCGTCGACCATGCGCTCCCACGCCCGGCGCGCGTCCTCGTGCGCGGCATCGTGACGCAGGCTCTCGAGGGCGAGCGCCGCCGCGCAGGCGTACGCCTCGAGCAGGGCCACATCCGCCGGGGCCGCCTGCCGGCCCGGGAGCCACAGCCCGACGGCGCCGAGCGCCCAGCCTGACGCAATCAGCGGCGTCGCGAGCCAGGTTCCAGTCTCCTCGGTGTCGTGCCTTGAGGCCACCAGCGCTGACTCGAGCGCGGGAAATCTGGCCTCCAAATTGACCGGCTCGGTGTGCACCGGCACGAGGCTTGCACGCTCTCCAGCCCTGAGGGCGATGATGACCCCGCAGGGACCGAAGCCCTCGCGAAGAGCGGCAGCAAGGCGCGGCGCCAGTTTGGCGGGCTCGCGGATCGACGCGAGCGAACGGCCGAACGCGGCCAGCCGGCCGAGAGTTACGGCATCAGTCATGGGGCGACGACATGATTCTCGCGGATACGCGTGGCCGGCTCACCCGGAACGATCTGGAACTCGTCCTGCTCCTGTTGAGCCGGGGCTCCGCGGTCGAGCGGGCGCGGCTCGAGCATCAGCTCGAAGCCGAGGGGCCAGATCCGCTGCTCGACGCGCCCGAGCTCGCCGAGCGCCTGCTCGAAGTCCGGTCCATCCGGGTCCCTTCGGCCCCGCTGTTCCTGTACGTCGTGGTTCGTCGTGCCCTGCTCGAGGCGGGTCTCGATGAGCGCGATGTGGCTGATTATCTCGCGGCACTGCTCCTGGCATTTGGTCAACGGGATCGTGCGTGGCGCGTGGACTGGAACGATGACCAGCGGCATTCCTACCTCGTGGACATCGTCGCGGATCTCGAAGCGACCGAAGGCGACCGCCGCTTCAAGGTGATGGCGCATCTGGGCAATTACGCCCTCTGGCTGGCCGGGGTATTTCCCGATTATATCGCGGCCCGCCGTGTCCGCAAAGGCGGCCCGGACGTCGGATACTACGAGGCCATCGGCCGGCGTGGATTCTCGATGGCGTCGGATCACGGCCTTGCCGACCGGCTCGGGCTGGAAGCGATCTTCCGCACGACCTCCGAGCGGTTCCGCACGGCCCGAAGCGCGCTCAACTCGGTGAGCGATCGGGTATTCTTCCCCACGGTCCTGTCTGCTGATCGCATCGCCCGGGTGCTCGGACGCCCAGAGGAGGAACCTCTGCATTAACTGGTGCCCCGCCGGGACTCCGCGACCAGGCCCCGGAACAACGCCAGATCCGGCGACGCCGATTCCGCATGAAAGCTCTCCGGGTGCCACTGTACGCCGACCACCCACCCGCCGTCCTCGACTTCCGCCGCTTCAATCACTCCGTCTTCCGCCCAACCCGTGGCCACGAGGCCATCGCCCAGCTCGCGAATCGCCTGATGATGAAAGGAATTCACCAGCAGGCGCTCCGCCCCGAGGAGCGCGCGGGTGCGGGTATCGCGCGTGACGCGCACGGCATGGGTTCGTCGATCCCGGGCGGCCTGCTGGTCATGCCTGATGTCACCGGGCCGGTCGGTCGGCAGATCCTGCCAGAGGCTTCCGCCGAGGGCGACGTTGACGAGCTGCAGGCCGCGGCACACGGCGAGCACTGGCATCCCGCGGGATCGCGCCGACCGGAACAGGGCGAGCTCGAACGCGTCCCGACGGTTGTCGAGGGCCCCGAGCCGTGGCGAGGGGACGCCGCCGTAATGCGCCGGGTCGACATCCTCGCCGCCCGTCAGGAGGAGCCCTTCGACGCCGCGGAGCGCGGCCCCCGCGCGATCCGGCCCGAGCACCGGTGAGAGGATGACGGGAATGCCGTCGGCGGCGAGGACCGCGGCGAGGTACGCGACGTTGACCCCGGACCGGTCGATACCGTCCACCTGGCGGATGAGTCCGCTGACCGCGATCCGGGGAGCGTTCATTGCAGCACCGAATCCGGGAACACGGGACAGCGCGGATCCTCGTACTTCGCGTCAGGTACCTGGATGCCAAGCAACGGCACGGTCGTGCTCCCGCCGATCGTGACCTGTCCGATCACGGGCGCGCGCGCCACGGGATCCCCTTCGTAAAGCAGCACGCCCTGGGCCGCCCCGGCCGGATCGAGGACCAGCACGCCGAACCCCGGCGTGACCTTCGCCGGAGGAGATCCTTCCACGCCGACCGCCCAGGTGGAATCGATCCGGCCCACGACGGCAGGGAATGCGGGTCCCGCCACGAATCGAGCGACCAGGCGCCCCGGTAGTTGCTCGGGTGGGACACCCAGGGCCTGGTTCGGGGTCGAGAATTCGCTCAGCAGCATCGTCGGGCCGGCGAGCGCCGCGATGCCGCAGGACGAGCGGGGTTCGCCACTCCCACAGGCACTGAGGAGCAGCAGCAGGGCAGGGGCGAGGCGGTTCTGCATGAGAACCTCGGGGCGAGTCGGGTGGCCGGACGGATAACACCTGAAAGCTAACCGGAGCCGGCCAACCCGTGATGTGGCAGTTGCTTGACGCCCCTCGGACCCAACCCTAACATTCGCCATCCATGTTCGGAGGGACGCGCGTGGCCACCTATGAATTTCATTGCACGGCGTGCGATCATCAGTTCACCCGTGTCATCCCGATGAAGGACGCGGCGCGCGCCCGGGTATCCTGCCCCGCGTGCGGCTCCGCCAAGGTGGAGCGCGTGCTCACGTCCTTCTACGCCAAGACCGTTCGGAAGTCCTGAGGGTGCTTGAATCGCTGCGTGCCCGCCTGGAGCGATTTCTCGCCGAGCACACGCCGCCGGCAGATCCACGGGAGCGGGCGCAGATGCTGCACGCCGCCCTCCTCGACGCCAAGGTCGGCCTCGGCGCGATGCGGGATGCGCTCGGGGCGTCCGAGCGGGAGCTCGCCCGGGAGCGGCAGCATCTGGACGATGCCGAGCGGCGTGGCCGCCTGGCCGCCGGGATCAGCGATGCTGAAACGGTCGCGGTAGCGGAGCGGTTCGCCGCGCGGCATCGCGAGCGGGTCGATGTCCTGGAGCGAAAGGTTGCCGTACAGCGCGATGAACTGGCGATCGCTGAACGCGAATACGAAGCGATGCGCGGTGAGATGCAGGCCGCGCGGGGAGGCAGCGGGAGCCCTTCACCCGCTCCCGAGCCGGACGAGGACCTCCTCCGCGGCCAGATGGACCGGGCGGCGCGCGAAGCCGCCGCGGATCGCCAACTCGAATTCCTCAAGAAGAAGGTCCGGGGCGAATCGTGAGGTGGTTCCGCGCCGCCCGCGTCGCCCTGCTGTCGGCGGCAGCATTCAGTACCGATCTCCCCGCCCAGCAGCCGATCAGTCCACCCAGCCATCTTCAGAAGCTTGCCCACACCTACAGCATCGTGGCCTGGGATTCCGTGACCGGCGACCTGGGCGTCGCGGTGCAATCCAAGTTCCCGAATGTCGGCGGAATCGTCCCGTGGGCCCAGGCCGGGATCGGGGCGGTCGCGACCCAGAGCCTGGGGAACACCGCCTACGGCGAGCGCGGGCTGGAGCTGCTGGCCCAGGGCGCGACGGCCGAGGAGGCGCTCCGGATTGTCATGCGGACCGACACGATGCTCCAGGATCGCCAGGTGGGAATCGTGGATGCTCGCGGAACGGCCGCGAGCTTCACCGGTACCCGCACGTTCGATTGGGCTGGGGGGCGGGTCGGGGGCGGAGGGTCAGGGAGGGTGGTGTCGGGGGGCAAGGGCGAGGTGATCGTCGGGCGGGGCTTCGCCGCCCAGGCCAATATCATGGTGTCCGACCAGACGGTCAGGAACATGGCCGAGACCTTCCAGCGCACCCCTGGGGCATTGGCCGACCGGCTGATGGCCGCGCTCCGGGCGGGGCAGGCCGGCGGCGGCGACAAGCGGGGGATGCAATCGGCGGCCTTGCTGGTGGTCCGGCGCGGCGGGGGCTACCTTGGCGCGAACGACCGGTTCATCGACATCCGGGTCTATGACGCAGTCGACCCGATCGCCGAGCTCGACCGGCTGCTGACGCTACACAAACTGCACTTCTTCCCGAGCGAG
Source organism: uncultured Gemmatimonadales bacterium (assembly GCA_963817575.1). Taxonomy (GTDB): domain Bacteria; phylum Gemmatimonadota; class Gemmatimonadetes; order Gemmatimonadales; family GWC2-71-9; genus DASTCF01. The sequence goes on along the minus strand of CAWFOY010000007.1, from coordinate 161,962 downwards.
CCCGCGGACCTTATCCCGCTCACGCCCGAGGTCGTGGCCCAGCTGGAGCCGATCCTGCTCCGGGAGCCGGCCGGCCAGTCAGCGAAGTGGCTGCGGGCTCCGCAGCGGACTGCGACCCCGCTGTTTCTCGAGGCGCTGCGGGACTTCATGTACTGGGAGAATTACGACGTGCGAGTGCGCATGGACGGCAGGATTGACCGCGTCGTGCTGAACGACATTCTGGCAAAGCATCCTCGCTGACCCCCTTTACCCGACCCCAAGGAGCCCATCCCGTGGTTACTGCAACCGCCTCGCCGAACGATCGCGGCGCCGTCCCCGGCGATACCGCCTTCTTCGGTCATCCGCGCGGCCTGTCGACGCTCTTCTTCACGGAGATGTGGGAGCGCTTCGCGTACTACGGGATGCGGGCCATCCTCATCCTGTTCATGACCGCGACGGTAGCCAACGGGGGTCTGGGATACGACGTGGGCAGGGCTGGAGCCGTGTACGGGACGTATGTGGCGCTGGTCTACATGCTCTCGCTGCCGGGCGGATGGGTCGCCGACCGGATTCTCGGCCTCCGGCGGTCGGTGTTCTACGGCGGCGTCCTCATCATGCTCGGCCAGCTGAGCCTGGCGGTTCCCGGGGCCAAGCTCTTTTACCTCGGACTGGTCCTGATCGTGCTCGGCACCGGCCTTCTCAAGCCGAACGTGAGCGCGATCGTGGGCGACCTGTACGGCCGGGAGGACCTCCGGCGCGACGCGGGCTTCTCGATCTTCTACATGGGAATCAACCTCGGGGCGTTCCTCTCGCCCCTGATCGTCGGCTGGCTGGCCCAAAGCGACGCCTTCAAGGAGATCCTGGCCAACATGGGCTTCCAGCCAGAAAACTCCTGGCACTGGGGCTTCGGGGTGGGCGCCCTCGGCATGTTCCTCGGCCTCATTCAGTATCGCCTGGGCTGGAAGTACTTCGGAGATGCCGGCATTCGCCCGGCGATCGCGCCGGAATCGGAGGAGGGCGCGGCGGCCAGGCGGCAGCTCGGCATCGGCATCGTATCGCTACTCACCATCATGGGTCTCGTCGTCTTCCTGGTGCGGAACGGGACCCTGAGCGTCGAGGCCGTCACCGACGCCTTCAGCATCCTCTATTTCCTGATCGTCGTTGCGTTTTTCGCCTGGCTGTTCATGGCCGGCACATGGACTCGGGAGGAGCGGAAGCGGCTGATCGTGATCGTGGTGCTCTTCGCCGGCGCGGCGGTGTTCTGGTCGGCCTTCGAGCAGGCCGCGTCGACGCTGAACCTCTTCGCCCTGGAGAACACGCGGACGTCCGTCTTCGGATGGACGTTCCCCTCGAGCTGGTTGCAGTCGGTCAACGCGGTGATGATCGTGCTGCTGGCGCCCGTGTTCGCGTGGCTCTGGGTGAGCCTGGGCAGGCGCGACCCGACGAGTCCGACGAAGTTCGGCTTCGGGCTGTTCTTCGTCGGCCTGGGCTTTCTGGTGATGGTCGGCGGGGCGAGTGCCGCGGCATCCGGCGTGCGCGTCAGCCCGATGTGGCTCGTCGCGACCTACCTGCTCCACACGATCGGTGAGCTGTGCCTGAGCCCGGTCGGGTTGAGCTCGATGACGAAACTCGCTCCGGACCGGGTGAAGGGCATGATGATGGGTGTCTGGTTCCTTGCGGCCTCGATGGGGAACCTGATCGCGGGACGGGTTACGGGCCTCTACGAGTCGTTCACGACCCCGCAGATCTTTGGCGCGGTCGCCGGCTTCGCGATCCTCGCCAGCGTGATCATGTTCGGGCTGGTGCGCCCGATCAACCGGATGATGGCCCGCGCCGACTGACCGGCAGGCTGGTGCAGTCCCGATCGGCGCGGGGCGCTCAGCGTCCCGCGCCGATCCACATCCGGACGGCCATCACGACCAGGAAGACGGCGAACAGTCGCTGCAGGGTCGCGGGCGGGGTCTGTACGGCGATGCGCGCGCCGAACCAGGCGCCGAGAAACAGGCCCAGCGCGATCAGCCCCGCTGCCTTGAAATCCACATGTCCGCGCCGGTGATACTCCAGAGCACCGAGCACCCCGACCGGCAGCAGCAGCGCGCCTAACGAGGTGCCGGTCGCCTGGAGGATCGGCCACTTGGCCACCAGGACCAGCGCCACGACAATCAACACCCCGCCGCCAATCCCGAACAGGCCGGAGAGCACGCCGGCCGCCAGGCCGATGCCGAGCAGGAGCAGGATCATGAGAAAGCGGCTCCGGAGAGAGGATGGGGCGAATCTATAACAGTCAGGCCGTGAGCGGTGAGAGGTGGGGAATGAGAAAGCGGGTAGGAGACCCCATTAGCTTTGGAGGATGCGAGCGCCTGTTCTCTCTGCCGTGCTGTTCTCCGCTGCAGGCCTGGTCGTGTCGTGCCGCTCCGATCAGCGGCCTGGAGCGGAGGCTCCGCCGGCCACCGGCGAATCCCGCGCCGTCGAATATCCGAACCCGAGACCGAAGCCGGATTTCACGCTCACCGCGACTGACGGCACGCCCTTCGCCTTTCGCCGGGACACCGACGGCTACCTGACGTTGCTGTTCTTCGGCTATACGAGCTGCCCGGATGTCTGCCCGGTGCACATGGCCAATCTCGCCGCCGCCTTGCACAAGCTCCCCGGCCGGATCTCCCGGCGCGTCAAGGTCGTCTTCATCACCACAGACCCCGAGCGGGACACGCCGGAACGACTTCGAGCCTGGCTCGATCACTTCGACAAGGGCTTCGTCGGACTCACGGGCACCGTCGCCGAGATCGACAGTACGCAACGGCTTCTGCGGCTTCCACCCGCGGTCCGGGAGGACATCGGCGAGGGCCGGTACCTCATCGGACACGTGGCGCACATCATCGTCTTCACCCGGGACGGGCTCGGCCGCTTCGCCTTCCCGTTCGGGACGCGTCAGGCGGACTGGGCCCGCGAGCTCCCGACGCTTGTCGAAATTGGCGCCGGTTCATGAAGGAGGCCCTGGTCCTCGCGCTGCTCGCGGCGGGATGCGGCGCCGCGCCGGGGGCGGTCCGGGCCGGTGCCGTCGAGATTCGAGACGCCTATGTGTTCGAGACGGTCATGGGCGATGTCGCAGCCGCGTATGTGACGATCCGCAATACCGGCACCGAGCCCGACCGGCTGCGCAGCGCAGGAGCGACCGGGGCGGGCCTCGTGATGATTCACCAGCAGGTCGAGGCCGGTGGGCAGATGGTGATGCGCCACCTCGAGGCCGTCGAGATTCCCCCGGGCGCGGCGGTCGAGTTCGCCCCGGGTGGTCTTCACCTCATGCTCGGCCAACTCGAGCGCCCGCTGGCAGCCGGAGACACGATCGACCTGGTCCTGCATTTCGAACGAGCGGGCGACGCGCGAGTGCGTGCCCCCGTCCGGCGCTATGGTGAGCGCGAGTAGGGAGGACCGATAGACGTGACCTGGTGGTGTGCGGCGCGGGATGTCGCGTGGAGCTGGCAGTGGCAGCCATATCCGGGGGTGTGGCTGTTCATGCTGGCCCTGGTGGGGGGCTACATCTGGTTGGTGCGAAGGATGGCTCCGCAAGCGGCGCCTCCCGGTGGGCCGCCTGTGTCGCGCCGGCAGTGGGTGTGGTTCGGCACCGGCGCGCTGGCGCTGTGGGCCGCCACGGACTGGCCGATCGGCGCACTGGGCTCCGGGTACCTCCTGTCGGTTCACACGATCCAGTGGATTCTGTACACGCTGGTCGCGCCGCCGCTCCTGCTGCTCGGCGTCCCGGACTGGCTCCCGCTCGCCACCCGCGAGGGCTCGATCGCCCGACGCATCCTGCGGGTGCTGGCCCTGCCGGTCGTCGCGCTGATCGTCACGGACTCCATCCTGCTGGCGTCCCACGTTCCGGCGGTCGTGGACGGCCTGCGGCGCACCCAGGCTGGCTCATTCCTCATCGACATGGCCTGGCTCGCCGGGGGCCTCGTGATGTGGTGGCCGATCCTGGCGCCGAACCCGGCGATCAGCCGGGTGTCTCCACCGTGGCAGATCGGATACCTCTTCTTGGCGACCGTGGTGCCCACCGTCCCCGCGGCCTTCCTCACCTTCGCTGACTTTCCCGTCTATGCGCTCTACGAACTGGCTCCCAGGGTGCACGGAATCCCGGCGGGGGCCGATCAGCAGGTGGCCGGGTTGCTCATGAAGGCGGTGGCCGATCCGATTCTCTGGCTGGCGATGGGCATCCTGTTCTTCCGGTGGAGCCGCCGCGAGGCAGCGACCGACCGCGAGGAGCGGTCCCGGCGGCGGGCGAACGCCCCGGTCGCCTGAGTCGGTATCCCGCTCAGAACAGCAGCTCCATCCCGAGGCGAACCAGGCGCGGCTGGCCGTAGGCGAAGACGGGCTGGTTGTAGTCTCGCGCGGCGCGGTCGTAAAGTGGCAGGAGCTCGCCGGCTCCTTCGATCACGCCGTTGCCGTCAAGATCTCCATAGGCCCGATAGCGCGGTGACTCGAAGGGGATCGGCTCCGGGTGCGCCTCGAAGGCGGCCTGCGTCACCAGCAGGATCGAAGCCTCATCCAGCTCGGGTTCGCCGGTGTCGCGCCGGACCGCGACGATATTCGACCGGTTGAATACGTTGCGGACATCGAGGTACACGCCGGCGCCAATCCGTCCCAGCGGGAACGGTTTCCGGATGAGCAGGTCCAGCGTGGACTGCGACGGCAGCCGGTAGTCGTTGGGGAGCCCTACCAGCGAATCGCCGGCGGCATTGGTGCGCGAGTAGGGGAGGCCGGTGCCGAAATGGAGGATGGCGGCACCTTCCAGGCCGGCGAATACGCCGGCCTGTTCGCTGACCTGGGACTGGAAGATGGCGGTGAACGTGTGACGGCGGTCGAAGTCGAGCGGATAGTCCACGGCGGCGGGAAAGGTGGTATCGCCGGTGACGGGATCGACGCGCGGGACCCTGGTCGTCAGATACGCGCTGGTCGACGATGCTGTCGCCTTCTGCAGGGTGTACGCGACGCGGAGGCCCCAGCCATTCTGGAGGGGCCGCTCTGCCAGGAGCTCGAGGCCCCTTACGCTGCCGAAGTCCGCGTTGCCGAAGATCGACGAGTCCGGATCGACGCCCAAGGGCACCGACGCGACCATCCCTTCCATTCGCTTCGTGTACACGCCGGCCTTCACGCCGAGGTCCTTGTGGGGGCGCAGCCGCAGCGAGAATTCGAACTGCCACGCCTTCTCGAAGCCGAGATTCGGATTGCCCCGGCGAAACCGCCCGGTCCGCGTGCTGTCGTCGAACGAGGCGTCCACGAGATACTGCAGATCGGGCGCCTGGCTGAACTGCCCGTAGCTCGCGACAAATGTCGCTCCCGACAGGACGGTCGACACGGCAATCCTCGGGCTCAGAATGCCGCGCTGGCCCAGATTGTTCTGGTCGAGGTCGCTTCCGGGATCGAAGTAGTCGTACCGGAGGCCGCCGGTCACCGCCAGTTCACTGAACCTGGTCTGAGCTTCCCCATAGAGCGCCCCGGAAACCGGCGAGAACGTGGACGCCGTGGGCACGGGCACGTCGCCTCCGGACGGCAGGTAGGCGTTCACCCGCTGGAACGTGTGGACGTCCTGCGCGAGGTATTCCCCGCCCATGTAGAGGTCGGTCTGTCGTCCGATGCCGAGCGTCGCGTCGAGCTGGGTCCGGAATTCCTCGAAGGTGTTCCACGAGATCTCGCCTGCCGAGCCGCCGGCGAAGAAGAACGCCGGTACTCCCCACGGCGTTTGTTCACTCGCCGAGGGGGGGTTGAATCCCGGCACCGCAGCCGCTGTGGTGACGGTGTCCTGGGCGCGGGCCAGGTCCTCTCCCTTGATCCGGTAGGTGCTCCCGGTGAAGGCGCCGAAGCGATAATCGGGCTCGTCCTCCAGCTCACCGCGGGTGAATTCCTTCTCATACCAGCCCATCCGGAGATCGGCGACGAGTGGGAGCCGGGCGGTCGGGCTGGACGCGTGCTGGAGGTGGCCGGTGAGCAGCGTGCCGGAGAGCCGCTGAGCCGGCGCAAACGACACATCGTACTTGTATTGCTGATCATACAGGAGACGCTGTTCCACGCTGCGAAGCCCGAACAGGCGCACGGTCTGCCGGGCGCCCAGAGGGATCGTCAGTTTCGCGGCCAGGTCCAGACGTTCCCCACTGTTGTGCGGGAGAACGGCTGCCCCTTCGGACCGTGGGTCCAGGTCGTCGGACGGCCGGGGCGCACTCACCGGATCGGCATCGAGGCGCCCGGCGGCATCCACCACGCCGACGAAGCGCACCCCCGCGAACAGGGGGCCATCCCCCTGCAGGATGATCCGGTCCAGGCCGTAATCGCCGCTTTCGCCCAGCGGTCGATCCGTCTCGTATGCCGCCCGGCCATGCCAGATGTCGCCTCCATCCCGGGTGACCACGTTGATCATGCCAGAGAGGGCCTGGCCATAGCGCGCCGAGAACGCATTGGTGACAAGAGACGCCTCGGTCAGGATATCGGGGGGTATGCGAAGTCCGAGATCGCCGGTCGAGGCATCGAGCTGGTTCTTGAGGCCGAACCCGTCAAGGATGAACGACTGCTGCCCCAGGCGACCGCCCCGGTAGCTTTCGCCGACTGCGCCGGCCGATAAGGCGATGGCCTCCTCCAGCGAGCTGACCGGCAGCCGCCGGATCTCCTCGGCAGTCACCTTCTGTTCCGTGGGCGTGGCAAGCGGGTCGAGCAGTGGGTCCATTTCGGCGTGCACGATCAGGGACTCGACCTCGACCGCCGCCGGCCGCAGAGTCAGGTCCAGGATGATCGTTCCCCCCGCGCGAACCAGCACGCTGTCCCGCACGATCGGTTGGTAGCCGATGAGCGCCGCGCGGACCCGGTGCCAGCCGCTGCGGACCTCGCGGATGCGGAACCTGCCCGTGGCATCCGTCACCGCACCGCGACGGCCCTCCTCGATCGTCACCAGGGCCGAGGCGAGCGGCCGGCCACTCGAGGCATCACGCACCGTGCCGCTGATGGCACCGGTCGACTGGGCGGCGAGCGGGGCAGCGGCGGCCAGGAAGCAGGCCGCGGTCCAGGCGCGACGCGTCATGGTGCCTCGAAGAGGTAGAGGTCCGGAATCGGGGCGATCGTCGTGTCGGGGATGCCTGCCACGATCGTAATCGTGAGAGGATAGCCCTCGGCGACGAGGCGGGTCGTACCTCCGACCGTGGTAAGGGCCGGCCGCCGGAAGAACAGCGGGGTGTCGGTCGGAAGAATCGCCTCCGAGCCGGACGTGAGATCGACGGAGACCAGACGGCCGCCCGCGTCGAACTGCACCGGTCCGTAGACCGTGTCCACGAGGGCGACCCGGCCTCCGACCACTGCGATCAGCCGGTCGCCCTTCACGGTGACGTCGCGTGCAATGCCCAGCGCGGCGAAGTCGTGCGCGATGTCGACGGCGCCGGAGGACAGCGTGCGACGATACACCCGGGTATCTCCGCCGAGGGTGTAATAGATCTGGTCGGGCCCGCCGACCGCGACCGACGAGGCGATGTCCGTCCCGGGCACGATCTCGAGTACGGGTGTCGCGCCGGAGAAGTTGAGGCGGATGATCTCGAGGCCGGAGATCAGCGTGTCGGGCGGGCCCCCGCCAGAGGGGCGGGGATAGGCGGCGAGATCACCGAGGTACACCAGCTCGGTCGGGTTAAGCCAGCCGATGTAGGAGATCCAGTTATGGAGCCGCCCGCTGGGGGCAGTGTACGGGATGACGCGCAATACGCGTGCGGTCGAGGGATGTTCCAATCCGCCGACCCGCAGTCCCAGCCAGTCGGGGGCGACCGCCCCCGGGCGGGAGCGACCGCGGAGGAAGGCGAGCTGGCCGTCGGTGGAGACGGAGGGTTCGTCGAAGAGATCGGTCGAGTCCTCGGCGGCAGCGGTCGGATCGCAGATGGTCTGGTAGCGCGTGCCTCCCGTCGGTGCCATTACTCCGAGGCAACGGTCGTAGGGCAGCACCGCGAATTCCTCCCAGGCGTAGATCAGCGCCGAGCCGTCGGCGAGCCACGCGGGATGGAGGTCCTTCCCGGGGTTGTAGGTGAGCCGTGCGGGCGCCCCGGGCAGGAACGGCGCATCGGTTCCGGTGTCGGGTGATTCGAATGGCTTTTCGTGATCGCAGGCGATGAGGAGCGCGGCGAGGGCGGCCCCATGAAAGATCCGGCGAGGCATGGACCCCTTTCGACGGGGGAAGCGGTCGGGTCCAATCTGCACGCCACTTCGCCAGGCGGCCAGCCGGGAGGGCGCCGAGAGGGGACGGGGAGTTGGCAGGAGACGCCGGGCGCGGGGCGGGGCCGCACACCCGGGGGTTCGATGGTGAATTGAACTTTGCGATACAAAGTACTTGACAGCGAAAGTTCACCGGCCTAATTTGATCTCCCATGTCCGCCCCACGGCTCGACCGACCCCCCGACGCTCCCGCCGCCCTGGACGCTCGGGCTCGGGAGAATCTCTCGTTCATCCGCGCCACGATGGAGCGGGCGGCCTCGTTCACCGGCGTGCCCGGGTGGGGTGGAGTCGCGATGGGACTGACGGCGCTCGCGGCCGCCCGCATCGCGCACGGCCAGGCCACCCCTCGCGCCTGGGTGACGGTCTGGCTGGCCGAGGGGCTGATTGCCTTCCTGATCGGCGCGTGGGCCCTGGGCCGGAAGGCCCGGCGGGATCACGGCCGGGTTCTCACCCGTTCCGGGCGGCAGTTCGTGCTGAGCTTTGCGCCACCGATCTTCGTGGGAGCGGTGCTCACGGTCGTGCTCGCTGCGGCGCAACAGTGGCCCCTGCTGCCCGGCGTCTGGCTGCTGCTCTACGGGACCGGCATCGTGACCGGCGGGGCATTCTCGGTCCGGGTGGTGCCGTTGATGGGTTTCACGATGATGCTCATCGGTCTGATTGCGTTGTTTGCGCCGGCGGGATGGGGCGATGCCTGCATGGCGGCGGGGTTCGGGGCGGTCCAGGTTGGATTCGGGCTCGTGATTGCGCGGAGGCATGGTGGCTAGATCGAATCAGGCAAGACGGCACACCGAGACTCACCCCCCCAAGGCCGACCCGCCCGGGGAGCGCCGGTTGGGCGAGGTCCGTGGTCGGGGTCCGGCGGTGCCGCGCGATCTCGATCGGCTCATCCACGAGCGCATGCGACTGGCCATCGTCAGCGTGCTCGCGGTGCACGAGGCCCTGACGTTCAACGAGCTGAAGGAGCTGGTGGGCGCGACCGACGGCAATCTGTCGGTGCACGCGCGGAAGCTCGAGGACGCAGGTTACGTGAGTTGCGCGAAAGGATTCGCAGGCCGAGTCCCTCGGACGGAGTACCGGCTCACCACAGCGGGGCGCCGGGCACTGGAGCGTTACCTGGACCACATGGAAGGGCTGATTCAGCGCACCCGCGAAGGGTGAGGCGGAGCCCCGCTCTTTTTTTTCTCGAGGAGCTTTGCAATGCAAAGTACTTCCACCGTCCCGCACTTCGACGGGCTGCACCTGGCGGTCATCATGGACGGCAACGGCCGCTGGGCCCGGCAACGCGGGCTGCCGCGTGCGGCCGGTCACCGTGCGGGCGTCGCTGCCGTTCGCCGCCTGGTGGAATCCTGCCCGGCCGCGGGCATCGGCACCCTGACGCTGTACGCGTTTTCGTCCGACAACTGGAGCCGGCCCGAACGGGAGGTCGCGTGGCTCTTCCGGCTGTTGCGCGAGCACCTGCGAACGGAGACCGACCGGTGCATCGCCACCGGGGTCCGAGTCACTGCCATCGGGCGCCGGGACCGGCTCCCGGTGACCCTGCAGCGGGCGATCGCCGGCGCGGAGGCAGCGACACTCCGGGGCCGGCGGCTCCACCTCCGCATCGCCCTCGACTATTCCGCCAGAGACGCGATTCTGTCCGCGGCGCGGGCACTGGCGGACGACCCGGCGCCCACGCGCGAGCAATTCGCGCGGGCCGTCACCGACGGTGGGGTCGGCGGGCCGGGGGTTCCCGACGTGGACCTGCTGATCCGCACCGGCGGCGAACAGCGGTTGAGCGACTTCCTGCTCTGGGAATGCGCGTACGCCGAACTGCACTTCACGCCCCGCATGTGGCCGGACTTCGACGAGAACGACCTGCACACCGCCCTGGTGGACTTTCGCGGCCGCCAGCGACGGTTCGGTGGCCTGCCGCTCGACGCTGCCAGCTGACTCACCCTTCCACTCTGGACTTACGATGTCCGCCCACCTGTTCGGAGCGCTCGCCCTCCTCGGCTCGGTCGCGCTGGTCGCGGTCGCCGCCGGCGTGGCACTGTTCGGCCTTGCCCGTGGCGATCGCAGGCTTGGAGTGCGCGCCGGCCTCGTCGCCCTGCTCTGGATCGTGCTGTATGGCGCGGCCGTGATCGCCACGCCCGCCGCCACGCGCCCACGGGTGCTTCCCCCCGGCCAGGAGATCTCGTTCTGCGGACTTGATTGCCACCTTCACATCTCCGTGGTCGCCTCACCTGCCGAGTCGAATTCTCAGGCACCCGGCACCCGGGTGGTGAAAGTCCGGGCCCGAAGCGATGCGCGGCGGGCGCCGGAATTTCCGGCCGAGCTGCGGTTCAGGCTCGTGGATGGCGAGAACCGGGAGTACCCACCGGTGCCGGAGAGCGGGCGTTTCGGGGGCCCGCTCGCTGCCGGGGAATCCGATACCGTTCCCCTGGTGTTTGCCCCGCCGCCGACGGCCAGCGAACTCCGCTTGCGAGTCACGTGGGACACCTGGCCCGACCGCCTCCTGCTCGGCCCCGCGAACACCCGGGCGGTGGCGCGCACCACCCTGGCGCTCGGGGTGCCGGCGCCATGAGCGACGCGACACGGAATGGGCTCAGGCTGCTCGCCGTGGCCCTGCTGCTCGGCATCGCCTGCGATGTGCTCCGCGTTTGGGTGCCGGGGCGCCTCGGGCTGGCGCTCTGGATTGCCGCCCTGCTGCTCTCGGTAGGCGCGCTGATGCGCGCGGGACTGGGTGCCGCCCCGCCTGACGCCGCATGGCTGGCGGGGGCGGCCGCAATCCTGATACCCGGGCTGATCTGGCGTGACTCCGAGGCATTGTTCACCCTCAACTTCGGCGCCTTGCTCGGCCTGGCGGCGCTCGCCGCGCACGGCTCCGGTCGCCAGCCGCTCCGGGCGGCCGGGGTGACCGATTACGTGTGGGGCGGGCTCGAGACGATCGGGACCGTCGCAGCGGGCCCCGTTCCCGTGGTGCTGTCGGATGTGAGGTGGAAGGAGCTGCCGATCGCAGCACCTGTGAGGCGCGCCGTGGGCATTGCGATGGGATTGCTTGTGGCGGCGCCGGTAGTGCTCGTGTTCGGCGCCCTGCTCGGGGAGGCGGATCCTCTCTTCGGGCGCGCGATACAACGAATCTGGTCGCTGGACCTGGAGCCGGTCCTGGAACATGCCCTTCCGATCGGGCTGTGCACCTGGGTGGCCGCCGGCCTCACCCGCACCATCGCCGTCCGCGACGGTTGGCTGCGACGGCCCCCCCGCACTCTCGGTGCAATCGGATTTGCGAGCATCGGCACGGCGGTGGCCGCCGTGGCGATCCTGCTGCTCGTCTTCATTCTGTTCCAGGCGCGCACGCTGTTCCTTGGTGCCGAGCGGTTTCAAGCGGTCACCGGCCTCACGGTGGCCGAGTATGCGCGGCGCGGGTTTTTCCAACTGGTCGCAGTCGCGGCGCTCTCGCTTCCGCTGCTCCTCCTGGCGGAATGGCTCCTGGAACGCCGGGACGAGGCGCTCCGGCCATTCCGGGTGCTCGCCGCCGTGACGCTCATCCTCCTGCTCCTGATCCTGGCGAGCGCGCTGCACCGGATGCGGCTCTACACGGCGCATTTCGGGCTGACCGAATTGCGCCTCTACACGACGGCGTTCATGGCCTGGCTGGCGGTAGTTTTCGCGTGGCTTGCCGCGACCGTGCTGCGCGGGCGCCGCTTGCGGTTTGCGCCCGGAACCCTGGTGGCGGGGTTCGGGACGCTGCTGCTGTTGAACGTGGCGAATCCGGATGCGGTGATTGCCCGGGTCAACCTGGAGCGCGCGGCCATGAAGGGAGATCTCGACACCGCCTACCTCGCGCGGCTCAGCGCCGATGCCGTGCCCACGCTTCTCACCGGGATGCGGAGGCTTGAGCCCGCCAGCCGCTGTTCGCTGACGCTGGCGCTCAGGAAGCGCTGGGTCGACTCGAGCGGCGTGGCGATCAGAACCGACCGGGCGTGGACCTGGGGGCGGATTCGGGCGCGGGAGGCGTGGCGGCGCGCGCCGCCAGCCGCCGAGGGATGCGCCATTGCCCGTGACTAGGTAGGGGCGGGGCGCTCAGGGCACCGAGGCGAGGTTGTACATCGCGCGAAAGGCCCGAAACGCCTCGGCATAGTCGTTGTGCGCGTACTTGAGAGTGCGGCCGCCCGCGCGCACGGCGCCCGGGACAAGCTCGGCCATGTCCGCGTGGTGCGTGGATCCGAAGTCGACCTCGATCGTCGCGGGCGACGGCGCCGTCCACGGGGCAGGGCGGGACTTGATGGCCGCGGCGGCGCCCTGCCGCAGGAGCTGGCGCACGCGCTCGGGCGAAAGGCACCTCGCGCCGTGCCGCGCCACCGCTTCCTTCACGATGACGACCCCGATCACCTCACCGAGCAGCGCCCTGGCCTCCGCCCCGAGGGCGGCGTCCCCTGACACGAGCCCTACCCCCACACCGAAACGCCCCGCGAGTGCGGCATTGAGTCCGAGCTCGCCGACGGCGCGTCCGTTGAGGCGCACGGCCTGGATGAGGTCGGTGTAGGTGTGATCGAGGATTGCGTTCGGAGTGCCCGCCATCGCGTGGTAACCGAGGCAGAATGCCACATCGAACCCTTGATCGATTCCTTCCATCATCGAACGCGGCTTGGTGGATCCCGCGATCAGCTCCGCGGCGGGATGCAACTCCTCCGCCAGCAGGTTCCGCATGTCCCAGTGGCTGTCGTTGACCACGACCTTCGTGGCGCCCGCCTCCAGCGCGCCCTCGATGGCGGCGTTGGCTTCCGCGGTCATCACGCGGCGAAACCGGGCATACTCCCCGGCCACACGCGGGTCGATGGGATTGGTCTGGTCCTCGTGGACCACACCGGCGATGCCTTCCATATCGATCGAGATGTAGACGCGCATGGGCTCTTTCCGGGGTCAGTACACGCGGACGCCGGGTTGGACGTCGCGCTCCACCGCCAGCAGCACGACCCGGCCCGCATCGTCGGGCACGCCGAGCACAAGCACTTCCGATGCAAAGCCGGCGATGTTCCGGGTGCCCAGATTGGTCGCCGCGACCACGAGGCGCCCGATTAGATCGTCGGGGCGGTAGAGATCGGTCAGCTGTGCGCTCGAGGTCCGCTCCCCGAGTGGCCCGAGGTCGAGCCACAGTCGATAGGCGGGCTTGCGGGCCCGTTCGTGCAGCTCGGCCCGGACGATCCGCCCGACCCGCATGTCGAGCGCGGCGAAGGCGCCCACCGGGTCCCCGTCGGTCATTCGAGCATGCCCCTGCTGACCGTCACGGCGGTGCCGCCGAGCCGCACGCGGTCGTTGTCCACCGTCACGCGCACGACGCCGCCGCGGGCCGACGCCTGGTACGCGAGGAAGGACGACTTGCCGAGCCGTTCGCTCCAGTAGGGGCCGAGCGTGCAGTGGGCCGATCCGGTCACCGGGTCCTCGTTGACGCCGACGGCCGGGGCGAAGAAACGGGAAATGAAGTCGTACGGGTCTCCCGCGCCGCGCGCGGTCACGATGACGCCGCGCGCGTTCACGACGCGAAGTGCACGAAAGTCCGGCTCGAGGGCCCGGACGGCGTCCTCCGAGGCGAGCTCAACGACGTAGTCGAACTCGCTCCGCACGATCGCGACCGGGGAAGCGCCGAGGGCGACCGCCAGCCCCGCGGGAGGCTGGGCCGAAGCGGTGGGCTTGGCCGGAAAGTCGAGCTCGATCCACCCGTCGCGCTGCCGGGCCGTCAGCAGGCCACTCTTCGTGTGGAACCGCGCGATGGCCTTCGGCTTGAGATGGTGCTCCTGCCAGAGGAAGTGCGCGCTGGCCAGGGTCGCGTGGCCGCAGAGGTCCACCTCGACCTCCGGGGTGAACCACTGCAACCGGAAACCATCGTCGTCCCGCAGGAGAAACGCGGTCTCGGAGAGGTTCATCTCCGCCGCCACCGACTGCATCCACCCGGCATCCATCGAGTGCTCGAGCAGGCAGACGGCGGCGGGATTGCCCGCGAAGGGTCGATCGGCGAACGCATCGATATGGTGCAGATGAAGGGGCATCGGCGGTGTCTGCGGTAAGGGTTCAGGCGCCGACGAAGGCGTCGGCCTCGATCTCGACGAGCATCCGCGGGTCGATGAGCTTCCGCACCTCGACCATGCTGGTCGCGGGGCGGATCGAGCCGAACATCTCGCCGTGGGCGCGGCCAATGGCTTCCCACTGCCCGATGTCGGTGACGTAGATCCGCGTCCGCACTACGTCCGCGACCGTAGCGCCTGCCGCGATGAGCGCCCGTTCGATGTTGCGCAGGGTCTGCATCGCCTGGGCGTACGCATCGCCCTCGCCCACGATGCCGCCATGGCCGTCGGTGGCCGTGGTACCCGACACGTGCACCCACGGGCCGACCCGCACGGCGCGCGAATACCCGACAATCGGCTCCCAGGGGGCGCCGCTCGGGAAGTTCTGCCGGGTCACGGGGGCGTCTCCGCGTAGTGGCACGCGACGTTCACCGGGCCGAGCGTGCGCAGCAGCGGCCGCTCCACGCTGCATCGTGCATCCTTCAAGGGATGGAAACAGCGCGGATGAAACGGGCATCCCGAGGGCGGATACGACGGGCTCGGCGGATCCCCGGGGAGTACGATGCGCATGCGTTTGGTCGCGGGATCGGGCTCGGGCACGGCGGAAAGCAGCGCGCGCGTGTACGGGTGCTTCGGGCGGGACAGCACCTCGTCCGTGGGGCCGATCTCCACGATGCGGCCGAGGTACATGACGGCAGTGCGGCGCGCGATCTGGCGCACCACGGCGAGATCGTGCGCAATGAACAGATAGGAGAGCCCGCGCCGGGCCTGGAGGTCCGCCAGCAGGTTGAGCACCTGCGCCTGGACCGAAACATCGAGCGCCGAGACCGGTTCGTCGCAGACGATGAAGGCCGGCTCGACCGCGAGGGCCCGCGCGATGCCGATGCGCTGGCGCTGGCCCCCCGAGAACTCGTGCGGGTAGCGCTCGGCATGGCTCGGGTCGAGGCCGACCTCCTCGAGCAGCGCCGCGACGCGCCTGGGAATCTCCCGCGGTGGGACCAGCCGGTGGATCTCGAGTCCCTCGGCCACTGCCTGTCCGACCGTTCGCCGGGGATTCAGGGAGCTGTAGGGATCCTGGAAGATGATCTGCAGCCGGCGTCGAACCTGCCGCAGGGCCGTCGGATCGAGCGCCAACAGGTCCGCGCCTTCGAAGCGGACGGAGCCGGACGTCGCTTCCTGGAGGCGAAGCAGCGTCCGGCCGACCGTCGTCTTTCCGCAGCCCGACTCGCCAACGAGGCCCAGTGTCTCGCCGCGCGACACCGCGAAGGACACACCCTCAACGGCCCGCACCGGAGGCGCGGAGCGCCCGAACAGGCCCGTGGGCTTGTAATGCTTGACCAGGTCCACCACCTCGAGCAGGGGCGTGGTCACGGCCTGGCCCCCTCGACCAGCCAGCAACGCGCCTGATGTCCCGGAGCGACACCCAGCGCCGGCGGATCATCGGTCGGGCAGCGCGACAGCACATCCGGGCAGCGCGGGTGAAACCGGCAGCCGGAAGGCCACGCCGTGGGAAGCGGCACCGCGCCGGCTATCGGCGTGAGGCGGGTCACCGGACCGCTGAGCCGCGGGACCGAGGCGAGCAGGCCGCGGGTGTAGGGGTGGCTGGGGCGGGCGAACAGGTCCGCCGTCGCTGCTTCCTCGACCAGTCGACCGGCGTACATGACGGCCACGCGGTCGGCCCGGCCCGCCACGATGCCGAGGTCGTGGGTGATGAGCAGAACGGCCATGCCCCGGGCGGTGCGAAGCCGGTCGAGCACTTCGAGAATCTGCGCCTGGACGGTGACATCGAGCGCTGTGGTGGGTTCGTCGGCGACCAGGATCTCGGGCTCGGAGGCCAGTGCGATCGCGATCATCACGCGCTGGCGCATGCCGCCGCTCAGCTGATGCGGGTACTGGTCGAGCCTCGCTTCCGGATCCGGAAGGCCGACTTCGCGCAGCAGATCGAGCGCCCGCGCCCGTGACTCGGTGCGGCTCGCCTTCCGGTGGGCGCGGATGCTCTCGCCGATCTGCTCGGCCACGGTGAATACCGGGTTGAGGCTCGTCATCGGGTCCTGGAAGATCATCCCGATGCGGCGACCGCGGATGCCGCGAAGCCCCGCCTCGTCCAGCGTCATCACGTCCTGCCCGTCTAGGCGGATCACGGCGCCCGGCTCGATCCGTCCGGGATGCGGTACGAGCCGCAGCAGGGACAGGCTGGTCAGGCTCTTGCCGCACCCTGACTCACCAACAACGGCGAGCATTTCCCCTCGGGCCAGCGTAAAGCTGACGCCGTCCACGGCGAACACCCGCGTGCCCGCGGCGGGGAAACTGACGCGGAGGTCCCGCACTTCGAGCAGTGGAGTCATGCGCTCCTGGGATCGAGGACGCCGCGGAGGGCGTCGCCGACGAGGTTGACCGCCAGCACGGTGACGACGATGGCGAGCCCGGGGAACAGGCTCTCCCAGGGGGCCGTCGCGAGCACGGGACGGCCATCGAGGATCATGCCGCCCCAGGAGGGTGTGGGCGGCCGGACGCCGACGCCGAGAAACGACAATCCCGCCTCGAGCAGGATCACGTCGCCGACGCCGAGTGTCGCGGCCACGAGCAAGGGTCCGGCGGTGTTGGGCAGCAGGTGACGGAAGATAATGCGCCTCCGGCCGGCTCCCAGCGCCCGCGCCGCGTCGACGAACGTCTCCTCGCGGAGGCGGAGGACCTCGCCGCGGACGATGCGGCTGGTGGCGAACCACCCGGTCGCACCGAGGACGGCCACGAGGGCGGAGAGCGGCATCTGCTCCCACACGGCGACCAGCATCAGGAGGAGGAAGAGCCGTGGGATCGCGAGGGCTGCATCCACGCCCCGCATCAGCACGGCATCCGCCCAACCGCCGACCCATCCCGCGGTCAGCCCCACGATCGCCCCGAGCGAGACGGCGAGCAGAACCGAGAGGGTGGCCAGCGTAAGGGAGATCCTTGCCCCGTGGACGACGCGCGCCAGAATGTCCCGGTTGAGGTGGTCCGTCCCGAGCAGGTGCTGCCGTCCCGGGGCCGTCGCCCCCGCGAGGAGGTCGGGCATCGCGGCCGGGTTCGGCACCAGCAGGGGGCCGACGGCCGCCACGAGCGCGAGCAGCGCGAGCACCAGGAGCCCGATCCGCCCCGACGGGGAGGCCAGGACCTGGAGCACCGTGCGCCGGAGGGATCCGGTCACGGCTGGCGCACTCGCGGATCCAGCAGCCGGTACGCGACGTCGGCGAGGAGGGCGCCGACGAGGACGAGCGCGGACACGAGGAGCGCACATCCGAGAATCACGGGGTAGTCCCGGGCGCCGACGGCTTCCGCGGCCAGCGAACCGAGTCCCGGCCAGTTGAACACCTGCTCGACGAAGACGGCCCCGGCGGCAAGGACGGGCAGGCGGAGCCCGAAGAGCGACACGACCGGGAAGAGCGCGTTCCGCCAGGCGTGGCCCCAGATCACCCGCCGCTCCGTGAGGCCGCGGGCGCGGGCAGCGTGCACGTAGTCGAGCCGCAGCACCTCCAGCATGGCGGTTCGCTGGTACCGCATGACGATGGCGATCGTCACCGCGCTGAGCGTCAGGGCCGGGAGGATCAGGTGGCGGAGCAGATCGCCGGCCCTCTCGATCCAGCGGGCGTCCGCCGCGAGCAGCGGGTCGTGCATCTGCGCCACGGGCAGGAGGCGGAGCCAGATCCCGAAGACCGACGCCAGCACCATGCCCAGCCAGAAGGAGGGCGTGGCGAACAGCGCGAGGCCGACGTGATTGAGCCAGCGATCGATGGCGCCGCCGCGCCGGACCGCCTGAATCACCCCGAGCCAGGTGCCGAGGCCGAAGGTGATGAGCAGAACGGTCCCGCCGAGCAGCAGCGTCGCCGGCAGCCGGCTCCGGAGCAGCGCCGTGACGCGCATCGGGTAGTGCTCGATGGAGACTCCGAGATCTCCCCGCAGGGCTCCGGAGACGAAGTCAGCGAACTGGCTGGCGATCGGCTGGTCGAGCCCGAAGCGATGTCGGAGGGCCTCGACGGCTGCGGCGGAGAGCTGTCGATCGCCGGCGAGTCGTTGGAGTGGATCGCCCGGCGTGAGCCGCATCAGCACGAACAGCAGCACCGTCACGGCCACGAACGTGACGACGGCCTGCGCCGTGCGGCGGACCAGCCAGGCGCTCACGTCAGGGCGTGGGGCGGATCGTCCACCGCCAAAGTGAAGCCCACGGGGAGTCGGGTCGCAGGGCGATGTTGGCAAAGCGGCTGCGGATCGCGACCGGGTTGACCGGTGCGAACAGGAAGACGGCGGGCACGTCGGCGACGATCGTGCGCACGGCAGCGCGGTAGGTCTGAAGCGCGTCGACCCGGCGGCTCTGGGCAGCGGTCAACAGCGAGTCCACGATCGGATTGCAGTACTGGGCGACGTTGGAGCCGTTCCGCCCTTCGCAGCTCCAGCTCTGTACCAGGCCCGACGGCGAGGGGTCCAGGCTGGCCGACGCGAAATCCAGGTCGAAATCGCCCTGATTGCGGCGCGACATCCACACCGGCGCGTCCAGGCGGTTGAGCTCGATTCCGACGCCGATCTGGCGCAGCTGTTCCTGGATCTGCACCGCCATCTGGGCCCGGGGGGCGCTCGTGGCCGGGTAGTTGAGGCGCAACTTCAGGGGCCGGCCGTCCTTTTCGAGGACTCCGTCGCCGTCGCCATCCGTCCAGCCGCGCGCGCGGAGGAGCTCCCGGGCGCCGGCCGGATTCGGCGCGGCCGGCCTGAGCGCCGGGTCCCGAATCCAGTGCAACTGTCCCACGGGCCCTTCCGGAACGCTCGCGTAATCGCCGAAGGTCGCGCGCACGAGTGTGACGCGATCGAGCGCGGTGGCGATGGCCCGGCGCACTTCGAGGTCGGCCAGGATGGGGTGGGGCGCGCCGCGATTGGCGGGGTCACGCTGGTTGAAGAGCAGGTATCCCACATTGAAGGTCGGCACGGCGAACACCCGGGCGTCCGCGTCGGCTGCGACGCGAGGGAGGGCCGGAAGGCTGACGATCGAGAGGACGTCTGCAGCCCCGCTCAGGAACAGATTGACCTGGGCGTCCGGGTCCCGAACCGTGAGGAAGACGACCCGTTGAATCTTCGGCCGGCCAAGAAAAAATGTTCCATTGGCGACCAGGTCCAGTTGCTGGGCGGCTTCGCGCCGGCTCCACTTGTAGGGGCCGTTTCCGACGGGAGCCTGCGCGAACGCGGAGCCCGCCAGTGCGCCGCGCGGAATGGTATCGATGAGATGCGCGGGGAGCGGCGCGATGTGAAAGACGGCATCGTAGAACTGTTCGTTATAGGCCTCGGTGAACCGCACCACCACGCGATGATCGCCCTCGGCGCGCACATCGGCGATCCGCCGGAGGAGCAGTGCGCGCTGCGGGTCCACCTTCGGATCGCGCCCCAGGGACAGCGCAAGCACCACATCGCGCGCCGTGACCGGCACCCCGTCGTGCCACCGCGCCCTCGGATCGAGCTCGAAGGCGAGCGTCAGCGAGTCCCGGCGGCTCCAGGAGCGGGCGAGCTGCGGCTCGAAGCCCTTGTCGCCCGCGGTCACCAGTGTCGTGCCCAGTCGCGCCAGGGGCAGGAAGAGGAGATCGGCGACTTCCTGATCCGCGCGCGAGCCGATCAGCGTCGGAATCGGCGCGGCCGCGGCCTGGCCGGTGACGATGACGATAGTCTGCTGCCGGTCCCCGCCCTGGGCGGAGACCGACCCGGCGCCGAGACCGAACACGAGGACGAGGGTGGGAATGCGGCGCAGGCGTCGCACGGATGGCCCCCGGGAAGGCTGTGGAAGAGGGTGCTGCGTAATGTCGCACGTCCGGGAGGTTGTGCCAACCTCCCGGCTCCGGCACTCACCGCCGCCAGGTCCATTCCGGCGACCGGAATCGGGCGCCGTGGCGGTCCGCGGCGGCCGCCGCATCGGGCGGGGGCTCTTCGGTCACGTCCCACGCCGTGCTCCACGCATGCGTGTGCCGCACAATCGCGTCCGCTGTCTCGGCGAAGGTCACGGGCCGGTTCAGGAGGGCGTCCAGCGCGGCCGACTGATCGGGCGGCGGCTGCCCCCTGGTCAGTGCCGTGACCACCGCCTGCGAGCCACCCAGCAGGAGCGAGCCGTGCTGCAGCAGCGCCGATCCCTGCCGCAGCTGGGCGCTTCCTACCACCTTGCGATCCCCGACCATCACCTCGCCACCGGCAGG
The DNA here is from genome assembly GCA_963817575.1 of uncultured Gemmatimonadales bacterium. Lineage (GTDB taxonomy): Bacteria > Gemmatimonadota > Gemmatimonadetes > Gemmatimonadales > GWC2-71-9 > DASTCF01. The sequence goes on along the minus strand of CAWFOY010000007.1, from coordinate 141,510 downwards.
GCTCGCGAAGCAGGCGCCGGCATCGAGCGCGGCGACGCGTGCGGGAGCCGGGGCGATCCGCGCGGGCGCGCCGAGCGTCCGGACCGCGCCGGCAAGCATTTCGTGGATGGCATGGTAAGAGGCGGCGGGTGTTCCGAAGGCGGAGCAGGGGGTGGCCACCGAGTAGGTCAGTTCATCGGCGTGCCAGACCGCGCGTCCTCCGGTCGGCCGCCGAACCGCGTCCAGGCCCCGCCGCTCGAGCGCCTCGCGGTCATAGCGGCGGAGCGCCGGTTCGTTCCTGCCGAACGACAGGCAGTGCGGCATCCACCGGTACAACCGCAGAAAACTGCGGCCCTCCCCGTCCGCAAGGTCGAGGAGGGCCTGATCGAGCGCCATGTTCTGCCAGCCGGGCCGGCCGGCCGGGTCGAGGAGGAGCGTCCAGCGCACCGGCGTTACGCCTCGTACGACTCCACCGGCGGGCAGGTGCATACGAGGTGGCGGTCGCCCCACGCGCCGTCCACGCGCGCCACGGTCGGCCAGGATTTGTGTTCCCGGGTCGCTGCCGTGGGGAACCCGGCCCGCTCCCGCGGATACGGGAGGTTCCACGCGTCGCTGATCACCCGTTGCAGTGTGTGCGGCGCGTTGGTGAGCAGGTTGTTGGACCGGTCCGCCTTGCCTTCCTCGATTTCGCGAATCTCCCCGCGAATGGCGATCAGCGCGTCGACAAACCGGTCGAGCTCCGCCCGGGGCTCGCTCTCCGTCGGCTCGATCATCAGAGTGCCGGGCACGGGGAACGAGACCGTCGGCGGATGGAAGCCGTAATCGATGATGCGCTTGGCGATGTCCTCCACCTCGATGCCCGCGGAGGCCTTGAACGGGCGCATGTCCACGATGCACTCGTGGGCGACGGTGCCGTTTTCGGCCGCGTACAGCACCTCGAAGTGTCCCTCGAGGCGTTTTGCGATGTAGTTGGCGTTGAGGATCGCGATCCTGGTCGCCTCGGTGAGCCCTTCGTGTCCCATCAGGACGATGTAGGCCCACGAAATGGGGAGCACGGCGGGGCTTCCCCAGGGTGCCGCCGACACCGTTCCGCAGCTCTGCGCGTGGCCGAGCGGCACGACCGGGTGATCGGGAAGAAACGGGGCCAGGTGCGCGGCCACGCAGATGGGGCCCATCCCCGGCCCGCCGCCACCGTGCGGGATGCAGAATGTCTTGTGCAGGTTGAGGTGGCAGACATCGGCCCCGATGTCGCCGGGGCGGCACAGCCCCACCTGGGCGTTCATGTTGGCCCCATCCATATATACCTGGCCGCCGTGCGCGTGCACGATGCGGCAGATCTCCCGGATCGACGCCTCGAACACGCCGTGGGTGGACGGATAGGTCACCATCAGGGCGGCGAGCGTGTCCCGGTGCTGCTCCGCCTTCTGGCGGAGGTCCTCCACATCGATGTTGCCGCGGGCGTCGCTCTTCACCGGCACGACGGTCATGCCGGCCATCACCGCGCTCGCCGGATTGGTGCCGTGGGCCGACATCGGAATGAGGCACGTCGTGCGGGCGAGGTCCCCCCGGGCCCGATGATAGGCCCGGATCACGAGCAGCCCCGCGTATTCGCCCTGGGAGCCGGCATTGGGCTGCAGGGACACGGCCGCGAAGCCGGTGATTTCCGCGAGCGCGGCGTCGAGATGCCGGAAGAGCATCTGGTAGCCCTGGGCCTGCTCGCGCGGGGCGAACGGATGCAGCCGGTTGAACTCGCGCCACCCCACCGGCATCATCTCGGTCGTCGCGTTGAGCTTCATCGTGCACGACCCCAGCGGAATCATCGCCGAAGTGAGCGAGAGATCCTTGGCCTCCAGCTTCCGGAGGTAGCGCAGCATCTCCGTTTCCGACCGGTGCCGGTGGAACACGGGATGGGTGAGGAACGGCGACGTCCGCGCGAGGCCGGCGGGGATCGCCCGCTCGGCCTTCACGCCGATGTCGCTCAGCATGAACGGCAGCGCTTCGTTGAGGGAGAACGTGGCGATGAGGTCCGCGAGGTCGTCGAGTGTGACGGTCTCGTCGAGCGCCACGCAGACCTGCGTCGGCCCCAGCGGCCGCAGGTTGATCCGCCGGGCGCGCGCGTGGTCCAGGAGCCGCGGCAGCGCCCAGCTCTCGACCTCGACGCACAGCGTGTCGAAGAACGCCTCGTGCACGATGCGGTAGCGCAGCCGGCGCAGCGCGGCGGCGAGCAGCACGGTGAGGCTGTGGACGCGCTCGGCGATCCGGGTGATGCCTTCCGGCCCGTGGTACACGGCATACATGCTGGCCATCACGGCCAGGAGCACCTGCGCCGTGCAGATATTGCTCGTGGCCTTGTCCCTCCGGATGTGCTGCTCCCGGGTCTGCAGGGCCATGCGGAGCGCGGGCCGCCCCTCCGCGTCCCTGGAGACGCCGATGATGCGGCCCGGCAGGTGCCGCTTGTACGCCTCGCGCGTCGCGAAAAAGGCGGCATGCGGGCCGCCGTAGCCCATCGGCACGCCGAACCGCTGGCTGTTGCCGATGGCAATGTCCGCGCCGAATTCCCCCGGCGGCGTGAGCAACGTGAGCGCCAGCAGGTCGGTCGCGACCGTCACGAGGGCGCCCGCCGCGTGGGCCCGCTCGCAGAGCGCGCGATGATCGCGGATGGCGCCGTCGGTGGCCGGATACTGCACCAGGGCGCCGACGACTCCGGGACCGAAGGCGAACTGTTCCGGGTCCTGGACCACGATCTGCACCCCGCGCGCCTCGGCGCGGGTGCGGACGACGGCGATCGTCTGCGGGTGGCACCGATCGTCGAGGAGGTAGACCGGGGTGCCGGGGGCATTGGCCATCGCCACGGTGAGGTGCAGCGCCTCCGCAGCAGCCGTCGCCTCGTCCAGCAGCGACGCGTTGGCGATCTCGAGCCCGGTGAGATCCGCCACCATGGTCTGGAAATTCAGCAGCGCCTCGAGCCGGCCCTGCGCGATCTCCGCCTGGTACGGCGTGTAGGCCGTGTACCAGCCGGGATTCTCCAGGACATTGCGCTGGATCACCTGCGGCGTGAAGCAGCCGTGATAACCCATGCCGATGTAGGAGCGGAACACCGCGTTCTGGGCCGCCATGCGGCGGAGCTCCTGCAGCACCTCGCGTTCGGTGCGGCCGGGCGGCAGCGCGAGCGGGCGGCGCAGCCGGATGTCCTCCGGTACGACGGCGTCGATGAACGCGTCCAGCGAGCCATATCCGACCACCTCGAGCATCGAGGCGATCTCTTCGGGGCGGGGGCCAATGTGGCGGGAGACGAAGCGGTCAGTGGCGATCACCCCCGCGAGCGTCGCGGCGGGCGCTTTTGCCTTGGCAGCCATCGGGTCAGGACCTCGGTATCGGCGTCACTCGCCGATGTGGGACTTGTAGGCCTCCGGCGTGAGCAGCGAGGTCAGGGCGCCCGCGTCGGTCACGCGGAGCCTGATCATGAAGCCCTCGCCGTAGGGATCGCGATTCACCACCGCGGGATCCGCATCCAGGGCGGTGTTCACCTCGACGACCGCGCCGGGCACGGGGCAGTACAGCTCGGACACGGCCTTCACGGCCTCGATCGTGCCGAACACCGCGTGGGCGGTAAAGGTGTCGCCGACCTTGGGGAGGTTCACGAACACCACGTCGCCGAGTTCGCCCTGGGCGTAATCGGTGATGCCGATCTGCACGACCGCCGCGTCGGCCGTCTTCTTCACATATTCGTGGTCGGCGGTGTAAAGGAGATCGGCCGGCACTTTGGACACGCGGGCTCCTGGAAAGATGGGCGGTGGAGAGGATAGACGGACCGGCCGCCGAAATCAAGCGACGGCGCGGGCCTCCAGCGCGAGCCACACGTCGCGCGCGCGGCGCTCGAGTTGCATCCGGTCCCCGTCGTTGTCGATGACGAAATCGCTTCGGCGCCGCTTGCCCTCGCTCGGCAGCTGCGCCGCGATGAGCCGGTCCGCATCCTCAGGCGGAAGGCCCCGCATCGTCACCAGCCGCTGGCGGCGGAGCGACGGGGGCGCATCGACCAGCACCACGGCATCGTACTCGGCCGGGTCGGACGCCTCGAACAGGAGCGGAATGTCGGCCACGATGATGCGGGCTCCGCCCGCGCGCGCGGCCGTGACCAGCCCCTCCCGCTCGGCGCGCACCGCCGGATGCACGATCGCGTTGAGGTCGGCGCGCGCGGCGGCATCGGCCAGAATCAGCCGCCGCAGGGCCGGCCGATCGAGCTCGCCGCGCGCGTCCACGATGCCGGGCCCGAACCGCTCGACGATGCGGCGGTACACCGGGGTGCCGGACCGCTGAAGGTCGCGCACCACCTGGTCGGCATCCAGCACGGCGGCGCCCCACTGGCGGAACAGCGCGGCGACGGTGGACTTACCGGCGGCCACGTTGCCGGTCAGGGCGACGATCATAGCAGGGCGGTCTGGTCTTCGTCCGCGCGGGGCACGCGGTGGCAGTGGCGGCAGCGGGCCTCGTAACTCTCGCGGCCGCCGATCATGATAGTGGGGGAATCGTACCGGGCGGGGCGGCCGTCGATCAGCCGCTGATTGCGGCAGGCGAGATCGCCACAGATCACGCAGATGGCCCGGAGCTTGTCCACCAGCTCGGCGATCGCCATCAGAGCGCCCATCGGGCCGAATGGTTCGCCCCGGAAGTCGGTATCGGTGCCCGCGAGGACGACACGCACCCCGCGCGCGGCGAGCGTGGCCGCGACGTCCACGATTTCGGGGTCCAGGAACTGCGCCTCGTCGATCGCGACCATTTCGGACTCCGGGCGGACCAGGCGGAAAATCTCGCCCGCGGTGTCCACCGGGACCGCGTCAATCTCGAGCCCGTCGTGACTGCTGATGCGGTACAGGCCCGCGTAGCGGGCGTCGAGATGCGACTTGAACACCTGCACCTTGCGCCGCGCGATGATCGCGCGCCGCACCCGGCGGATCAGCTCTTCGCTCTTCCCGCTGAACATCACGCCGGCGATCACTTCGACCGAGCCGGGTCGACTGCCATGGAACATCCACCGGTCTCCCATGCAGGGGCGGGTGAGGTTACTGCACTCCCGGGAACGGGTCAAGCGTCGGCGGCGTGCTCTTGCGGCGCCGCGCACGGGCGGGCGATATTGTGCGCCTCGATTTCCCGCGTGCGTCGCCGGGACCCTGCCTGCGGTGCGAGGAGTACGTCGTGAAGAAATCGGAGCTGGTCGAGGCGGCCGCGAAGCGGCTCGATCTATCGAAGGCGCGCGCGAGCGAGATCGTCGAGACGTTCTTCGGCCAGGACGGCATCCTGGCCGCGGAACTCCGCCGCGGCGGCGCCGTGCAGATCTCCGGCTTCGGCAGCTTCGAGACCCGGGCCCGGCGCGCCCGCACCGGACGCGATCCCGTGACCGGCAAGACGATCACCATCCGGGCGTGCACGGTGCCGGCGTTCCGGCCGGGCACCGCCCTCAAGGAGCTCGTGAACCGCCGGAAGTAGGCCGGCCCTTCGGCCGCACCGCGCCGCGATCCGCGCGCGCCGTGACTTTCCGGCCCCGGATCATCCGGCCATCGAGCCCGCTCGCAACCCGCTCCACCATTCCGGACGGCAGTTCCACGAGGCAGAAACCCTCCCGCAGCTCGATACGCCCGATGACCGAGCGGTCCACGCGGACCTCTTTCGTCAGCACGGCCACCAGGTCATTCGCCGACGCTCCCTCCTTCTTCCCGATCCCGACCCATACCTTGCCGGTCGCGGCCGATTGCGCCGCTTCCTGCGGAGCGGCGTGCTCGACCGTCTGAGCCCCACCCCGCCAGAGATCGTACAGGGCGGCGGCGACCAGCGCCGGGTCGTACCGCTCAAAGAGCGGGGAGAGGGCGAGCAGCCCGGCGTCCGGCACGCCCCGATCGAGCACTGTGGCGATGGCAGCCCGGCGGGTCGCCGCGACGCTCTGCGCCGCGTCCGCGGCACCGATCAGCCGGAGAGGCCGGTCCGGCCCGGCGATCTGGCGCAGGTAGGGCTCGGCCACCGGCGAGGCCAGCAACACCACGGAGCCCGCGGCGAGGAGCTCTCGCAGGCACGCCGGTGTCGGCGGATCATACGCGACGACCAACTCCGCACCGCCCCGGACCGCGGTCCCGACGAAGGCATTCGCTTCGCGGCCGGCGAGCGCGGCGCGCGCTTCTGCGGCTCCGGGCTCGTCCAAACACCAGACCTCCATTGCAGCGGGATCGAGCAGGTCTGCGATCTCGGCCAGGGCGGCGCTGCGGCGGTTCCACGGCACAATGACCGTACGGACAGGGCCGGCGGGCACGAGCGCGGGCGCCCCCGCTGGCGGCGCCCCGACCGTCAGCGCCTTCCGCGCGTATCGCTCGACCAGGCCCGTCACCGTCTCGGGCCGCGCGGTGCACACCAGGCGCTGGGCATCCTTGGGCGCATCCTGCATGATCGCGGCCAGCGTATCATCCTCGGCCCATTGTTCGGGCCATGCGAGGATGAGCGCGTGCAGCGCCTCCGGCTTGAGCACCGACCGGCGCGTGAGCTCGACGGCGACCTCCGGAGAGGTGATCAGCAGGTCCACCGTTCCCGCGCGGAGCTGCCGGGCCGCCCGCGCTGCGGCGGTGCTGGCGAGGACGCGCACGTGATCACCAGCCGCGCGGGCACACACCGCGGCCCAGTCGGCGATCGTTTCCGATGGGGTGAGAAGCAGGGCCCGCGACCCGGGAATGGCTGCCAGCCGGCGGCCGAGCGCCGCGATGGCGGGCGCGGCGTAGGCGGCGGCGGGTGGGATGACGGCCACCAGGTTATGGCCGCGCTCAACGGTTGCGGCCGCGTCGCCCATCTGGGCGAGCGCGGCGAATGACTCGGACTCGGACACGGGGCCCTCGGTTGTCAAAAAGCCGGACTGCAGGGCCCGGAAGCTATGCTGGCCGCGCCACGTGCGCCACTCGCACCGGTTGACATCGACATGCCTGCGAGGGAGTTTTCGACTCGCTTCCCGCGTCCCCCGCTCCGGAACCCACGATGCCCGATCCGCTGTCACTGAACCTCGTTCATCTTACGCCCTCGGAAACCGTGGCGATCAGCGCCGAATGCCGGCGCCGGAAGGCGGCCGGTGAGGACGTGTTCGACCTGAGCATCGGCGAGCCGGATTTCGACACCCCGGCGGTGATCGCGCAGGCCGGCATCCAGGCAATTCAGCGGGGAATGACGCGCTACCCGCCGAATCAGGGGCTCCCCGAGCTCCGGATCGCCATCGCGCGGCACCTTTCGCTGCTCAGCGCGGGCCGCGCGGTCAATCCCGACAACATTCTCATCAGTTCCGGCTCGAAGCAATCGCTGTTCAACACATGCTTCAGCCTCTTCGGACCGAAGGACCAGGTGCTGATTCCGGCTCCCGCGTGGGTGTCCTACCCGCAGATCGTGCACCTCACGCGTGCGGAACCGGTCCTCGTCCCCGGCGACATTGAATGGGGGCTCAAGGTGAGCGCCCGGGATCTCGACCGGCATTCCACTACGCGGACGCGTGGCGTGATCCTCTGTTCTCCGTGCAATCCGACCGGCGCGGTGTACACTCTCGCCGAGCTCCGCGCGATCGCCGAGTGGGCGCGGAAGAACGACGTGTGGGTGATCGCCGACGAGATCTACCGCCGGATACATTTCGGCGCGGGACCGGCACCCAGTTTCCTCGACCTGCCCGACGAGCTGCTCGAGCGCACGGTGGTCGTTTATGGCGCCAGCAAGGCCTACGCGATGACCGGGTGGCGCATCGGTGCGGCCCTCGCGCCCGCTCACGTGACGAAGGCCATGGCCGCGCTCCAGTCTCACACGACCACCGGGGCGAATCACCCGGCACAGTGGGCGGCCGCGGCTGCCTTCGGGGACGAGCGGGTCGAGCCCGACGTCGACCGGATGGTGACGGCATTCCGCCGCCGGCGCGATTATCTCGTCGGCCGATTCCGCGAGGAAGCGCCCGGAGTCGAATTCGTCGAGCCGCACGGGGCTTTCTATTTCTTCTTCCGGGTGGATGGGCTGACGGGCCCGGGCGGCGGGGGAGTGAGCTTCTGCGAGCGCCTGATGCAGCAGGAAGGTGTGGCTCTCGTACCGGGTGCGGCCTTTGGGGACGACCGCTGGGTCCGCCTCAGCTATGCAACCTCCGACAAGGACCTTCAGGCCGCGCTCGATCGCGTGCTCCGGCTGGTCAGCACGCTGACGGCGGCCCGGGCCGCCTGAGGCGTCGGATGACCGTGGAAACCCGGATTGAACCGCTCGCGGGACCCCTGCCAGGCATCGCCTGGCACTGGGATCCCGAGACCGACATCCTGTCGGGCGGCTTTCACGTGGACGAAGGAGCCGGCGGACTCGACGGCAGCGTCGAGCTGGCGGACGACGAGGGCTCGGTGGCTGTCGTGGACGTCGCGCAAGGCGTGGTGTGCGGGCTCGACGTTGTGGTATGGCCCGAAGTGAACGTGGTGCCCGAGCTGGCGCCTCCTGACGCGTCCGCCGGGCGTGTGGTGGTTCCCGCGCGGCCGGCGCGTCCCGGGGTGGCCTCGCTCGAGGTGGACTCCACGCTGTCGCTCGCCACGAACCTTGATGAGAGTGTCTTCCACCTGCGGATCGGCACCCGGCGGGAGGTCGCGCCCGTGCGGGTGGCGGATCACCTGATCGTGGAGCTCGATCACAAACGGCGGCTCGCCGGGTTCTGGCTCACCGCGGTACCCCCGTTCGTTCCCACCTGAGCGCCTCCGATCCGCCCGTCCTCCCCGTCCGTTCCCCGTTATCATTCATCCTCATGCAGCCCCCTCCGCCGATCGGCCGTATCGTCGCCACCGAGCTCCGGCCCTCCACCCCGCACCAGTTTCATTTCTGGACCGCCCGCGAATCTCCTGTCGGGATCGGTTCGGTGGTGCGGACCGACGCGCCCGGTCGCACGGTGTACGGGGTCGTCACCGATGGCGTCGCGTACGCGGACCTCGCCCGCCCGCTGGACGCCGTCATCGGCGCGGCGGGTGATCCGGCCGGCCGGAACGAGGCGTCTGATCGCGCTGAAATCCGGCTCTACACCGCCTCGGTATTGCGCCAGGTGCCGGAGGAACCGCTGCAGCCGGTTCCCCTGGGCGAGGTTCACCTCGCGGCAGACGCGGACATCCGGGTCGCCCTCAGGATGTCCGCCTATGCCGACGGCACTCAGGCCACGGGAATCCCGATCGGCGTGTACACCGGCGGTGGCCTGACGGCCCCGATCCTCCTCGACGCGGAATTTCTCCTCGGGCCGGAAGCGGCGCATCTCAATATTTCCGGCGTGTCGGGTCTGGCGACCAAGACGAGCGCCGTCACGTTCCTCCTGTCGAGCATCTTCCAGACCTTCCCGGTGCACAAGGGGTCGGTCGCCGCCGTCTGTTTCAACGTCAAGGGCCCCGATCTCTGCTTCCTGGACCAGGCGGCCGAGCTCGACGAGGCGGATCGCACGTTGTATCAACGGCTCGGCCTCGACCCGGTGCCATTCGAGCGGATGCGCTGCTTCGCACCGTTCAAGCCCGACGGGGTGAATCTCAACACGCTGCGGAGTCATCCCGACCTCTCCCACACCACCGAGCCGCTCGCCTGGGGCCTCCGCGAGGTTCTCGAATTCGCGGAAGTGGTTCTCCAGCGGGACGATCTCGACGCGAAGGCGGACGCCTTCATCGATTTCCTCGCGGATCGGGTGGTCGGCAAGTCATTCAACGCACCGGAACTCCGCGGCCAGGCGTTCGAGGTGCTGAGCTTCGCCGATCTCGACGAGCTCTTCGTCGCCGTGTTCGACCACCTCGAGGCGGCGGGCAGGGGTGAGATCTGGCGGACTCATCACATCGCCACGATCCGGAAGGTCCGGAACCGCCTCGGGAATATCAGCACCCGCTCGAAGGGGCTGGTCACCGACGACGGCGAAGCCAGCGATCTGCCGTGGGGGAACTTCGAGGATCGTGACGTCTACGTGGTGGATGTCGCCGGAGTGGACCCGCTGGCCCAGGATCTCGTCTTCGCGCGGGTCGTGTCCAAGCTGCGGGAGCACCTGGAGCGGCGGGACCTCGGTGTGGACCACGTGGTGGTGTTCGTGGACGAGCTCAACAAGTACGCGCCCGCCGACGGGCCCGACACGTACGTGCGGAAAATGCTGCTCGACCTGTCCGAGCGTGGCCGTTACCTCGGCCTCGTGCTGTTCTCCGCGCAACAGTTCCGGTCGCAGGTGCTCCGGCGCGTCGTGGGCAACGCCGGGACGGCCCTCTACGGCCGCATGGATGCGGACGAGCTGGCGCTCCCGGCCTACACGACCCTGTCGCCCGCCACCCGGATCAAGCTCGCCACCCTGCCGAAAGGCGAGATCATGATCCGGCATCCGCATTTCACGCAGCCCATCTTCGCTCGGTTCCCCCGGCCCGCGGCACTGTCGGGCCGGGAGGGCGTCGAACGGTTTCCGCCGGCGCCCGACCTGCCGTTCCCCGAGGCGGTCGTGCGGCAGCTCCGCACGCTGGCGCCACGGCTCGCGGCGGATGCGGTGAGGGAGCTCGTTGCGGGGCGTCGTGAAGCGGACGTGCGGCGGGCGCTCGCGGCCACGCGACGCGCCCGGCCCGAGGACCCCGTTCGATTCTTCGCCGCCGCACTCGGCCGGCGCGTCGAGCCCGAGCTCGTGTCGCGTCGCGCCGGCGTTCCACCCCTCCGCGCCGCCTCCGATCCCTATACCTCGTAGCGCCTTGCCTCGCCGCCCGGGGGCGGCCATTCTCAAAGCCGTGAAACTCGCCCACCTCGCGGATCTCCACCTCGGGTTCCGCCAGTACCACCGCCAGACCTCCGCCGGCATCAATCAGCGCGAGGCCGACGTGGCCCACGCGTTCCGGCAGGCCGTCGACGGCGTGATTGCTGCGCGGCCCGACGTGGTGGTGATCGCGGGGGATCTCTTCCATTCGGTACGTCCGACCAACGCCGCCATCGTCTTCGCATTTCAGCAGGTGCAGCGGCTTCGTGAGGCCCTGCCCCGCGCGCCGGTCGTGCTGATCGCCGGGAATCACGATACGCCCCGCTCCACGGAGACGGGCTCGATCCTGCGGCTCTTCGAGGAGCTGGGCGTCGATGTCGCGGGCAATGAGGCGCGGCGCCTGGTCTATGCCCCGCTCGACCTCAGCGTGCTCGCGGTGCCTCACGAAGCGCTCGTGTCCGGCGACCGGATCGCGCTCGAGCCCGCCGGCTCCCATCGGTTTCAGGTGCTGGTTGCGCACGGCGAGGTCGAGGGCGTGTTCCCGGCGGACCGGAGCGCGGTGGAGTATGGCGGCGCGGTCGTGCGCCCCGACGAGTTCGCGTCCGGTGGATGGAGCTACGTCGCATTCGGCCATTATCACGTGCGCACGCAGCTCGGCCCGCGGGCCTGGTACGCGGGTTCGCTCGATTACGTCAGCACCAATCCATGGGGCGAGCTGCGGGAAGAGGCCGGCCGGGGCGCCGCCGGGAAGGGCTGGCTGCTGGTGGACCTCGAAAGCGGCCGCGCGGAGCCCCGCCCGGTCGAGCTCGCCCGGCGCGTGATCGATCTGCCGGCGCTCCACGGAGCCGGCCTCGGGCCGGAGGAGCTGCAGTCGCGTATTTCAGAGCGTGTCGCGGGAGCGCCAGGCGGGATCACCGACCAGGTGGTGCGGCTCGTCGTGCACGACGTCCCCCGCCATGTCGCCCGCCAGCTGGATCACGCGGCCATCCGCGAGTGGAAGGCCGAGGCGCTTCACTTCCACCTCGACCTCCGCCGCCCGGAGCCGGTGCGGAGCATCGGAGTCGGCGCCCCCGGCCGCCGGCAGACTCTCCCGGAGATCGTGGCGGACTACCTCGCCCGCCGGCCGCTCCCGGCCGAGGTGGATCGCGCGGCCTTCGTGCGGGCCGGCACCGCCCTCGTCGAGGCTGCCGCCGCCGAGGGCGTGGAGAGCTGATGCAGATCCATCGGCTCCGCCTCGTCAACTTCCGGCAGCACGAGGACACCGAGCTTTCCCTTGGCGCCGGGCTGACGGGCATCATCGGCCCCAACGGGGCGGGGAAGACCACCCTGTTGGAGGCCATCGCCTTCGCGATCTACGGCACGCCAGCCGCGCGAGGCACCCGGGAATCGATTCGCCGCCGCGGCGCGCCGCCGCGCTCCCCAGTGCGGGTCGAGCTCGACTTCGCGCTGGGGGCCCATCACTATCGTGTCGTGCGCGGGCTCAATACCGCCGAGCTGTACCAGGACGGCGATCCGGAGCCGATTGCGAACAGTCTGGGGACCGTCACCGAGCGGCTGACGCGCCTCCTCGGCATGAGCCGCGACGAGTTCTTCAACACCTACTTCACCGGCCAGAAGGAACTCGCAGTGATGGCCCAGCTCTCCGCGCCTGAGCGGGCCCAGTTCCTCTCGCGCGTGCTCGGTTATGAGCGCCTGCGGGTCGCCCAGGACCGGCTGAAGGTGACTCGCAGCGAGCTGCGCGCGCGCGTCCAGGCACTGCAGACTGGCCTGCCGGACGCGGCCCGGCTCGATGTGGAGGAGCAGGCAGCCGCGGCGCTCATTGCGGCGGCGGCAGCGCAGGAGGAGGCGGCGCGCGCCGCGCGAGAGACGGCGGAGCAACGATGGTCCGAGATGAGCCCGCGCTGGGAGGCGATGCAGCACCTGCGCGAGTCGGTACAGTCGCTCGACGGCGACATCCGCCTCGCGGAGCACCAGGTGGGCGCCGCCCGCGAACGCTTCCAGGCGCTCGACCGGCAGCTCGCGGAGGCGCTCAATGCCCGGAGCCGGCTGGCGGAGCTCGAGGCGGTGCTGGCGCCGCTGGCGGCGCTTCGCGCGGAGCGCCAGGCGCTCGATCAGGGCGCGGAGGCCTCGACCCTCCGGGCGACCGGCGCCGCACAACTCGAGGAAGTGCGGGCCAGCCTCCAGGAGCACGATCAGCGGATTGCCCGATTGCCCGGAGAGGAAGTCCTGCAGGCGGCCCGCGCCCGCGTGGCGGAGAGCCGCGAGGCGGTCGCGCGGATCAGCGACCAGGTGGAGGAGCGGCGCACGGCGTGGGTGCGCGACCTGCAGGACGCCCGGACCAAGCGGCAGACGCTGCTGGATCAATACAAGGAGCTGAAGGAGCAGCAGGAACGTATCGTCGCCGCGGGACACGAGGGCGCCTGCCCGACCTGCGCCCGGCCCCTCGGCGCCGACTTCGAGGTCGTGCTCGGCGTGCTGGACCGGCAACTCCAGGACGTACTGTTCAACGGCAACTTCTACCGCCAACGGATCGAACAGCTGGAGGATGAGCCGGCCGAGCTTGCGGAGCTGGACCGCCGCCGCGACCACGCGGAACAGGAAGCAACCAAGTTCGCGGCGGAGCTGGGCCGGCTGGAGCTCCAGTTGCAGGAGGCAGCGCGGCTCGTCGAGCGGCGGCGGCAACTCGCGCAGCGGATCTCGGAGCTCGAGGCCGCGCTCGCCGGAAGCGGCGCGGCCTACGACCAGGCCCGCCACCAGGAAGTGCGACGGTTGCTCGGCGAACTGGAGCCCAAGGCGCTGCTGGCCGAGCGGCTGCGGGGGGTGGCGGAGCGCGCCGAGCAGCTGATCCCGGAGGCCGAAGCCGCCGAGCGACTCCTGTCCGAGCGCGAGGGTGCGCTGCAGTCGCTTCGCCGCCACCAGTCGGAGCTCGGATTCTCGCCGGACGCGTTCGAAGCGGCGCGCCAGGCGGCCGAGGTCGCGAACGATGCCCGGCGCGTATCGGAACTTCGGCTGGTCGAGGCGCGGGGGGAGCGGGCGACCGCGGAGGAATCCGGTCGTGGGGTTGCCCGCCGCCGGGCGGACCGCGCGTCCCGCGAGGCCGAGGCGCGGGTCGCGGAGCGGGAATTGCTTCTGGCGCAGGAGCTCGACCGCGCGCTGACGGATCTCCGCACGGATCTCAACGCCACGCTTCGGCCGGATCTCTCCGAGCTTGCCTCCGCGTTCCTGCTGGATCTCACCAATGGCCGGTATACCGATCTCGAGCTCGACGAGAGCTATGTGCCGGCCGTGCTCGAGGACGGGGAAATCAAGCCGGTGCTCTCCGGCGGGGAGGAGGACGTGGCCAACCTCGCGTTGCGCCTGGCGATCAGCCAGATGATCGCCGAGCGGGCCGGGCAGCCGCTCTCGCTCCTGGTCCTCGACGAGATCTTCGGCTCACTCGACGAAGAGCGCCGTGCGTCGGTGCTCCACCTGCTGCGGAGCCTGGCGGACCGGTTCCCTCAGGTCATCCTGATCACACACATCGAGGCCGTGCGCGAGGGCTTCGACCGGATCATCCGGGTGCGGCTGGACGAGGAACGCCGGGTCTCGGTGGTCCACGAGGACGCGCAGGAGGTCGGAGCCCACGATGTGGCGGCCTGACCGTCGCTTCATCGGGCCCGAGGCGCCGGGGCCCGAGGATATCGAGCCACTCAACCGCGTGTTCGCGGAGGCCTTCACCGACCGGTACCGCCGGGACGGGATGCCCGGCGTGCGTGTGCCCCACTTGAATCCGCTGGTCTGGCGCTATGCGATCGAGGGGGCCGGCGGCGGCGCGATGGTCTGGCGCGACGGCGCCGGTGAGATCGTCGCCTTCAACATCGTCCATCGTTCCGGCCGGGAAGGCTGGATGGGGCCGCTCGCGGTTCGCCCCGACCGGCAGAATCAGGGGCTTGGGAAGTCCATCGTGCTGGCCGGCGTGGATCGGCTCCGGGCCGAAGGCGCCACGACGATCGGGCTCGAGACAATGCCGCGCACCGTGGAGAACATCGGCTTCTACAGCCGCCTGGGCTTCGTGCCCGGACACCTCACCGTGACCGTCACGCGCGAGCCCGGCCGGCGCGGCGCGTCGGACGCGGGCCGCCTCTCGCGGCTTCGTGGGCCGATCGAGCCGGTCGTTGCGGCCTGCCGCACCCTCTGCGATCGGCTGGCGCCGGGGCTCGATTTCTCGCGCGAGATCCTGCTGACCCGCGACCTCGGCCTCGGCGACACGTCGCTGGTGTATGCCGGCGAACGGCTCCGCGCCTTCGCGGTCTGGCACGCCGCCGCACTGGCGGACGGGCGATCCCGCGAGGACGTGCGCGTGCTCAAGGTGGTGGCGGAGTCGCTGGACGACTTCGATGCCGTCTTGGAGGCGGTGAGCGCGGCGGCGGCGTCGGAGCGGGTGCAGCGGATCGCGATCCGCTGCCAGACCGCGTATGCGGCGGCGTATCGGCGGCTGGTGGATCGAGGCTACCAGGCGTTCTGGACGGACCTGCGGATGACGCTCGACGGATTTCCGGAGCCGGTGCCCACCGACGGAGTGATCTTCTCGAACTGGGAGATTTGATTCCGCTGCGGCGTCCTCCCCATTCGCCCTGCGTGAGCAGTCACGCCCGGGGAATGCGAAGCGCCCACCACCGGATCAGCAAGATGACCGCGACGGCCAGCAGGAGATGAATCGCGCCGACGCTCACCGGCAGCAGGAACCCGAACAGGAGCCAAAGCGCGAGCGATACAACGGCGAACAGCAGTGACAGTGTCGGCGACACAGTGCGCGCTCCGCAAGTCGTTGACGGGGTCGTGACGGCTTCCTATCTTAGCACCGTTGGATGGCAACGGGGAGACACGTTATTGAGCCAACAGGTCCGATGAAGGGTCCAGATACTGAGGCCGAAGTCACGCCCCCCGGGGGAAGACCGACGCCAGGGTGAGGACGCCGAGCATTCTCATTGGGCTTCAATAGACCCTTTCCGTTGCCGTCCATCTTCCACGCGCCGGCCTCGCGGCCGGCGCGCCGCGTTTCTGCCTGTCTCACCCGGGAGCTTGACGCCGTCCCCGAGGTGCCCAACTTCCTGACATCCTCGCGGGGAGACCGTTCATGCCCAGGAGCGCCGTCACCCGGCGGATCCATTTCAATGCCGCACACCGACTCCATAACGCTTCGAAGTCGGAGGAGTGGAACCGCGCCACCTTCGGGCCCTGCAACAATCCGAACTATCACGGCCATAATTACGAGCTTGACGTGACGGTCGAGGGCGAAATCAACCCCGACACCGGCTACGTCGTGGACATCGCCGACTTGAGCCGCCTGGCCGAAGAGCGGGTTGCCAGCGTTCTGGACCACCGCAACCTGAATCTCGACGTGCCGTGGTTCCGTGACCGGTTGCCCTCGGCGGAGAACATCGCCGTCTTCTGCTGGGAAGCCCTTGCCCCGGTGATTCCCGCCGGCCGGCTGCGTCGTATCCGACTCTGGGAGACACCGAGGAATTATGTCGATTATGAAGGCCCGTGAGGCCTCGCTCGAACCCCATGTGCGGGCCATTCTCGAAGGGCTCGGCGAGGATCTCACCCGTCCCGGGCTCGTCCGGACGCCCGTTCGCATGGAGGCCGCGCTCCGCTGGCTCACGCGGGGGTATGAGATGTCCGTGGAGGACGCCGTCGGCGGCGCGGTGTACGACGAACCCCACGAGAACATGATTCTCGTCCGCGACATCGAGCTGTACTCGCTCTGCGAGCATCATATGCTGCCGTTTTACGGGCGTGCGCACGTCGCGTACATCCCCGACGGGCGCATCCTCGGCCTCTCGAAGCTCCCTCGGGTCGTGGAGGTCTTTGCCCGGCGCCTCCAGGTGCAGGAGCGGCTCACCGACCAGATCGCGGAGGCCATCATGGATGTCCTGCGGCCTCGCGGTGTGGGCGTGGTGATCGAGGCCGCGCACCTGTGCATGATGATGCGTGGTGTCGAGAAGCAGAATTCGCGGACGGTGACGAGCTCCGTCCTCGGCGCCTTCCGCAGCGACCCCAAGACGCGGGACGAGTTCCTGCGCCTGGTGCACGGCGCGCCGGGGTCGATCTGAGCCGACTGGCCGGGCAGGTGGCCGTGGTCACGGGCGCATCGAGGGGCATCGGCGCGGCCATCGCGGACGCGTTGCTTGGTGAGGGGGCGACCGTGGTACGACTCGCGCGCTCCCTCGCGGACCGCGCGGAGGGCCGGCGCCTCGACTTGCCCTGCGACGTCACCGACCAGGATCAGGTGGCGAGCGCGGCGGGTCGTGTGCGTAGCGCGGTGGGCACACCCGACCTGCTCGTCAACAATGCGGGCAGCTTCCTGCTCGCGCCGTTCGACGCCACCGACCTGGCCGACTTCGACAGCCAGATGAACATTGGGGTGCGGGGCCCGTTCCTCGTGCTCCGGGCCTTCCTCCCGGGGATGCGCGCCGCACGCCGGGGGCTCGTCGTGACGATCGGTTCCATCGCGGATCATGTGGGCCTGCCGGGGAACGCGGCCTATGGCGCGGCGAAGTTCGCGGTCCGGGGGCTTCACGAAGCGCTGGTCGCGGAATCGCAGGGCAGCGGTCTCCGGTTCACGCTGGTCTCACCGGGGCCGACCGACACGGCCGCGTGGGATCCCGTCGATCCCGACCGGCGGCCCGGCTTCACCCCGCGGGCCCGCATGCTCCGCCCGGCCGATGTTGCCGAGGCGGTGACCTTCATCGCGACCCGGCCGCCGCACGTCCACGTGGACTGGCTTCGCCTCGGCCCTGCGTGAATTCCGCTCCGTCTCCTCCACCGTCGACGGTTCCGATGCTCCGTCTCCGACTGATCATGCTGCTCCTGCTGGCGCCCGTGGCTCTGGGCGCGCAGGCGGCGCTGCCGCCGCTCCCCGATTCAGCCGGCTGGGGCGTCCACGTGCTCACCCTCGCGCGCGATCCACAGGGCGCGGTGTGGGCCGGCACCTACGGGCACGGCATCTTCGTCCTGCGGCCAGGCGCCGCCGGATGGGAGCAGATCCGAAGCGATACGACTGCGACCTCGCTGTCGTGGGACTTCGTCCACGCGATCGCCTTCGGTCCACGCGGGCAGGTCTGGGCGGGCACCGTCGGCAACGGCTGGGGCCTGTCCCTCGATGGCGGCCGGACCTGGCGCAACTGGACCCTGAAGGAACTGGGGCCGGAGTGGCAATACGTCGCGCCCGCCGGCATCGTGACCCGGGGGGACACGACCTGGATCGCCACGGCCGACGGCATTCAGATGACGACCGACGACGGCGCGAACTGGCTTGCGCTGGTGGATTCGATCGGACCGGCGTCCAGAGGGCCGGCGGACAGCGCCATCCGCATCCTGCCCAGCGAATACATCCGGCGGATCACGCTGGCCCAGCGCGGCATCCTGGTCGCCACCCTTCGCGGCGCCCTGCTGATTCAGTTTTCGACGCTCGGCCCGTCGGCCCAGTCGCGGGGGTACGGTGCGTTTCCCCCACTCAATCGGCTCACCATCGGCACCGCACGCTGGCGTGGATCGCCATGCGGCATCCGTCCGGTCGCGGATTCCACCCCGTGCTTCACGCGCGCTTCCCGCAATGCGGATCCCCCGGCGGACCTGAGGACGGCCTGGTTCGAGCGACCGATCGACCTGGGAGACAATTCCTATATCGATCAGACCTACCGCTACGGATCGACCATGGGCGGCAACTTCCAGCCGCACCAGGGGATCGAGTTCAACAACCCCGACGGAACCCGGGTGGTCGCGATCGGTGGGGGGACGGTGGTCTACGCAGGCCCGGCGGAGGCCGGGGCCCAGACCGTGGCGATCCGTCACGACCCCACGCTCTCGGCGGACGGCCGCCAGTATCGCATCTTCTCCGTGTATTACCACAACTCGAGCCTGGCGGTCCGGGTGGGGCAGCAGGTCCAGGCCGGCCAGCTCATCGCCCGGGTGGGCAATACCGGTCGCGCCACCAACGATCATCTGCACCTCGAGGTCCACGCAGCGCCGAGCGAGGATGTGGACATGGTCGTCGACTCGCTGCAGCGATTCCCGCCGTTCACCACCAACCCCGAGCTCTGGATTACGCCGCTGCCCGGCACGGGAGTGATTGCGGGCCAGGTGTTCGACTCGGCGGGGCAGGCGATCCCTCAGGCCAGGATCTACGGGTTGTCGAAGCCGGAGCCGCCCGAGACCCCGTTCTCGTTCGCAGAGACCTACGGAGAGAAGAATCACCCGCACCCGTTGTACGGAGAGCACTTCGCGGTGGGTGACGTGCCGCCCGGGACCTACGTGCTCGGCGTGCAGATCGGCGCGGACCGCGTGTTCCGGCGGGTGGTCGTCGAGGAGGGGAAGCTCTCCTGGGTCGTGTTCCGCCCGTGAGTCGATGTTCATCGAGCTGACGGACATCCTGCGGTGCCCCGTTGATCACGAGGAGCACGTACTCGTCCTCCTGCCGGATGGCGTCGCCAATCGGCAGGTCGAGAGCGGACAGCTGGGGTGCATGGAGTGCGGGCGCATCTATTCGATCCGGGGCGGCGTCGCCGAATTCGGTGCGGGGCCGGCGGCGGGTGCCGCCACCAGACTCACTGCGGCTGCCATGGCTGCGTTTCTCGGGCTCGCGGGTGACGGCGGCTACGTGGCGCTCGTTGGAGAACCGGTCGCGTCGTGGGAGGCGCTGGTAGAGGAGCTCGGTGCGGTGCACATCGTGGGGGTCAACGCGCCGGTAGCGACGAAGGCAGGCCCGGGGCTCAGCCTCGTCCGGGGCGGTGCCATTCCGGTGAGGTCCCGACAATTGCGTGGCGTGGTCCTCGGGCCCACCGCCGCCGGCGATGCGCACTGGGTTCGGGAAGCGGCCAGGGTGACGCTTCCCGGCCTGCGCGTGGTCGGGGAAGGAGCGACCCCCTCGGCGCCTGACCTCGAGCTGCTGGCCGGTGCGGAGGGGGTCTGGGTGGCGCGTCGGCGGTAGCGACTAGTAGACGGTCTCGCCTCCGGGCGCGGCGTACAGTTCCTCGATGGCCGCCTGACGGTTCTTCTCCACCACCCGCCGCTTCACCTTCATCGTCGGGGTCAGTTCACCGCTCTCGATCGTGAAGTCCTGCTCCAGCAGCAGCAGCTTCTTCGGCATCTCGAACTGCGCCAGTTCCCGGAGCGACTTCTTGATCTCCCCGAAGAGCTTGTTGTAGGTCTCCGGCAGCGCCAGGAGTGACTTCATATCCGGGGCCTGCAGGCCGGCCTCCGCGGCCCATTTCTGCACCGCCTCCGCGTTCGGCACGACCAACATGACCGGGAACCGCCGCTTGTCGCCGATCATGACGGCGTTGAGGATGAACGGATTCGTCCTCGCCAGGTTCTCGATGGGCTGCGGGGCGATATTCTTGCCGCCGGCCGTGACGATGATGTCCTTCTTCCGGTCGGTGATGCGCAGGAAGCCGTCGGTGTCCAGCTCTCCGATGTCCCCGGTGTGGAACCAGCCGTCCGCATCGATGGCTTCCGCCGTGGCCTCCGGCTTGTTGTAGTACCCCTTCATGACGTGGGGGCCGCGGGTCAGGATCTCGCCGTCCGTCGCGATCCTGATCTCCACGCCCCGTAACGCCTGCCCCACCGAGCCGAATCGCGCATGGCGGAGGCTGTTGACCGTGATCACCGGGGACGTTTCCGTGAGACCGTATCCCTCCATAATAGGCAGGCCCGCGGCGTAGAAGAACCGGGCGATGTCCGCGGAGAGCGGGGCGCCGCCGGAGCAGAAAAACCGGAGCCGCCCGCCGACGCGCGCATGCAGCTTCGAGAAGACCAGCTTATGGGCCACGCTGTACTGGACCGCCAGGCCGGCGGGAACCGGCTTCCCGGCGATCGCCATATCCGCCCAGGTCTCGCCGACCCGCTTGGCCCAGAAGAAGATCTTCCGCTTGAGTGGAGACCCGGAGGTCGCCCCTTCCAGCACCCGCGCGTAGATCTTCTCATACAGTCGCGGCACGGAGAGCATCATCGTGGGCCGGACCTCACCCATTTCCAGCGCCACCGTCTCGATACTGGTGGCGTAATTGATGATGGACCCTGCCTGCATCTGACAGTAGTGGCCCGCCATGCGTTCGAAGATGTGCGAGAGCGGCAGGAAGGAGAGGCATTCGTCGGTATCGTTGAGGTCCAGGACCTCGAGTCCGCTCACCACGTTTGAAGTGATGTTCCCGTGCGTGAGCATCACGCCCTTGGGATCGCCCGTCGTGCCCGACGTGTAAATCAGCGTCGCGAGGTGTTCGGGCCGGGCGGTAAGCGCGTCCGCGCGCCAGTTCGGATACCTGTCCCGCGCCTCGCGGCCCCGGGCCAGGACCTGCTCGAACTGCAGCGCGCCGCCCGCGGCGGCGCCCTCGTCGAACACCACGACGTGGCGGACCGACGGCAGGTGCGGCAGGATCTCCTGCACCTTGCTGAGCTGGGCGGTGGAGGAGCAGCAGACGACCACCGCGCCCGAATCCCGCAGGATGTACTCGACCTGCTTGGCGGGCAGGGTGGGATACACCGGCACGTCGGCGCAGCGCGCGGCAAGGCAGGCAAAATCGGCGATGGCCCACTCGGGCCGGTTCTCGGCCAGGATGGCGACGCGATCGCCGGGCTTGACGCCCAGCTCGAGGAGTCCCTTGCTGAAGGCCTCGACCCGCTCGGACAGGTCGCGATAACTGGTTTCGACCCAGACCCCGGCGCGCTTGACCCGCATGACGACCGGGCGGTCCGCCCAGCGGTCCATCGAACCGAAGAAGATTTCCGTCAGCGTGCGCGGGCTGGTCACCGGGGCCTCCAGGGAGGGATCACGGACTCAGGAACCGGACGCGAATGCGCTGGCCCGACCCGGGCACGGGCTCGGTGCCGCCATACCGGAACGCGCGCAATTCGACGATCGCGCTGTCCGGCGCGACCGCGCCCACCACAACACTCAACGCCACCGGCGAGGCCGGTGTGCCGTCGGATCCGGTAGTGAGAGTGTCGATCAGGACTCCTCCCGTCAACTCCACGGTGCGGTCGCCTGGGAGGGGGAAAACGGGATAGACGATCTCGTAAATGATGTCGCGGCCGGCGAGCGGGCCGGCCGGATCGTACGACTCCAGACGGGACTCGAGGGCCGGCGTAGACTGCCCGAGGAGGAGATCGACGGTCATCGTATCCGGACTCACCAGGATCAGCGTGTCCGCCCGCGCCAGCACCGAGATGAGATTGAGGGGCGACAGAAGAGAGCCGGCGGAGGCCTGCACCCGCCCGACCGTCGCTCCCGCCTTGCCCACCACGATTCCGGTCAACGAGTCCACCGAAATGTTCGCCGTGTCCGGGGTCGCCCAGCGGATCTCGGCGGCCACTTCCTCTCCCTGGATATTCAGCGCGCGCGCGGTGTACTGCACCGAATCCCCGACTTCCACCGCGTTGCCCGCCGGGGCGGTCACCTCCAGCGCCACCACCCCGCCCTCGCCCTCCGACAGATCGCTGCATCCGAGCAGCACCCCCGCTGCCAGGACGAGGGCGCCGCGGCGCATCATGGCGCCGTCTCGCCGGATGGCGTGGCCTCGATGTCCTGGAGCACCTCCTCCGCGTGCCGGATCCAGCGGTCCGCGTCCGGGCCCTTGGGTGGCTGGCCCAGGAACGCCCGGAGATGCTCCGCTGCCAACTCGGGCTCGCCTCGCTTGAGCAGCAGGAACGCCACGCCGTAGTGCGCCCCGACGAGGGAGCCGTCGAGCTCGAGCGCACGGCGGTAGTGCCGGATCGCCTCATCCGGCTGGCCGGTCTTGGTGAAGGCGATCGCCATGTTCTGCAGAATGCGGAGGTCGTGCGGATTGTCCCGAAGCGCCAGTCGGTAGGAAGTCAGCGCCGCCTCGAAATCCCCCTGGCGCTCAAGTGCGAGGGCCTCGTTGAGATAATCGAGTCGCTGCGGACGCAGGCCATCGGACTTGCCTTTCCCGAGCAGCCGTCGCCAGAAGCTCATACGATCGGCGAATCCTTGACGCGGGGGGTGGAGGAGGCTCAAGTCGTGCTGCTCGCGCAAGATAGCCCGAATCGCGGGGGGGGGCAATGCGGTTGCTGCGCGCCGCGGCGCGAGGTAGCTTGGAGCCGTCCACCTCCCTTCCACCGAGAGCGCGCCAATGCCACGGTCACCGGACCCCGACGTCCGCGGCGTGATGGAAATCGACTGGTCATTCTTCGGCGAGATCTGCCGCGCGCTCGCCCTGAAGGTGGCCAGGGAGTACGACCCTGAGGTAGTGCTGGGCATCGCCAAGGCCGGCGTGATGCCGGGCGTGGTCGTCGCGTCGATCCTGCAGCGCGAGTTTGCCTCGATGATCGTAACGCGCCCCCGCGGCAAGACCCAACCCGTGCTGGTGGCGGGACCGCCCGCCACGATACGCGGCCGCCGCGTGCTGGTCGTGGATGAGACCTGCGAATCGGGGAGCACCATGAAGCTCGCGCTGAGCGAGGTACGCCTGCTCCAGCCCTCCGAGGTCCGGACGGCGGTGTCGTTCAAGACCGGACCCTACGCGCCGGACTATTTCGCCTTCGAAACCGACAAGTACATCATCCTGCCGTGGGACCGTGAGGTCGTGCAGGACGGCGAACTCGTGCCCCGCCCGGACTACGCCGCCCGCCGTCGCACGTGAAGAACCGCCTGCGCGACGCTCTCCGCGCCACCCGCGCGGACTACACTGAAATCCGTCTCGAACGCTCCTGGACGACCAGCGTGAGCTACCGGGGCCGGCGGCTGGAAGGCGCCACGGCGAGCACGGATTCCGGCGGCTTCGTCCGCTGCCTGAATCACGGCTGTGGCTGGGGCATGGCGAGCTTCACCGCCCTCGAGCAGCTCCCCGCCATGGTCGCACGCGCCCACGAGCTCTCCCTGGCCGTCCGGCTCGACGAACCGATCCGGCTGGCCGACGTGACCCCGCGCGAAACCGATACCGCCCTGCCGCTCGGGCGGGACGTGCGGGGCATCCCGCTCGAGACCAAGCAGCGGCACCTCGCGGCGCTGAACGCCCTGATGCTCGACCGGGACCGGCGGATCGTGGATACGCAGGCCTCCTACCACGACGAAGTCTGCGAGTACTGGTTCGCGAATTCCGAAGGCACCCTGCTGTACGAGGTCCGCCCCGAAGTCACGCTTTCGGCTGTCGCGATGGCACGAGATGACGGCACCATCGAGCGGGCACTGGAATCCCTGGGACGGCGGGCGGGGTGGGAGGCGGTTGAGGGCAGGGAGGAACAGTTCCTCGCCGCCGCCGACAGGGCCGTGAGCCTGCTCGCCGCGCCGCGCGTGCGCGGGAGCACGTACCCCGTCGTGCTCGATCCCAAGCTCGCGGGCGTGTTCGTCCACGAGGCCTTCGGCCATCTGAGTGAGGCGGATTTCGTCTACGAGAATCCGCAGGCGCGCACCATGATGACCCTGGGCCGGCGGTTCGGCCGTCCCGAGCTTGTCATCGGCGACGACGGGAGCGCCGCCGGCTTGCGGGGGACGCTGCCCTTCGATGATGAAGGCACGCCCACCCGCAACACGATCCTGGTGCAGAACGGAGTCCTGGTCGGCCGACTCCACTCGCGCGAGACCGCCGCGAGAATGGGAGAAGCGCCGACCGGCAATGCGCGCGCGCTTTCGTACCGCCATCCCCCGATCGTCCGGATGACCAACACCTATATCGCGAACGGCCGGGGCACCCGGGACGATCTCCTGCGCGACATCCCGCTGGGGGTCTATGCATGCGACGCGATGGGCGGCCAAACCTACCTCGAGGACTTCTCCTTCACCGCGGGGCATGCCTACATGATCCGCGACGGGCGAATCGCCGAGCTGGTCAAGGACGTCGTCATCGCGGGCAACCTGTTCCAGACCCTCGACCGGATCGACCGCATCGCCGGTGACTTCCAGTGGAACGAACTCGGTGGTGGCTGCGGCAAGGGTGGGCAATCGCCGCTGCCGGTGACGGAAGGCGCGCCCCACATTCGCATCAGCGAGGCCCTCGTCGGCGGGACCCTCGCGTGATCGGGCCGCTGCTTGAACGGGCGATGCGGCGCGCCGAGGCCGCCGACGCCACGCTGAAGTCGGACGAAACCCTCACCCTCGTCTTTGAGGCCGGTCGCCTCAAGAGCACCGCGTTCTCGCAGGAGCGTGGGCTCAACCTCCGCGTGTCCGCCGAGGGACGCCTCGGCTTCGCGGGAACGACCGGCGACGACGTGGACGCGCTCCTCGAGGCGGCGCTGGCGTCGGCTCGCGTCGGTGATGCGGTGGACCTGCTGCTCCCGGCGCCCGCACCGCTCCCTTCGGTGACGACGTGGTACCCGCGCGCCGCCGCCGCGACGCTGGAAAGCCTGATGGCCCTCGGCCGCGGGCTCGTCGACCGCCTGACCCGCGACGGGTGTCAAGTCGCGGTCACGGTGGAGCGGAGCATCGGCTCAGTGGCGGTAGCCAACACGCGTGGGGTGGCAGCTTCCTACGACGTGAGTGTGCTGACCGTTGCGGCCGAGGTGACCCGGGTCGCCGGCGACGACGTGCTGATGGTGTCCGATTACTGGGCCTCGGCGGACTTTCCCGACGACTCCACCACGGGTTCCCTGGCGCAGTCGATTCTTCAGCGGCTCGATTGGGCCGCCCAACCGGCCGGGCCGCCGCACGGCGCGCTCCCTGTGCTCTTCACGCCCCAGGGGGCTCACGCCATTCTCCTGCCCCTGCGCCAGGCCTGTCACGGGAAGGCGGTGCTGCAGGGCATCTCACCGCTTGCCGGCCGCCAGGGGGATCGCATGTTCGATTCCGCCCTGACGATCGCGGACGATCCGTTTCTCGAAGCCGCACCCGGATCGCGCCCGATGGATGATGAGGCGGTCCCGACGCGGCGGTTATCCCTGGTACAGCAAGGTGTTGTTGGCGAGTTCATCTACGACCTTGAAACGGCATGCCGCGCCGGCGTCCCCGCCACTGGGCACGCACGGCGGAGCACGTTCGGCAAGCCGCAGGCAGCGTACTCGAACCTCGCTGTCGCGGCGGGGCCGGACGGATGGGACGACCTCCTGCAACGGATCCCCGACGGGCTGCTGGTCGATGAGCTGATCGGGGTGGGGCAGGGAAATGTGATCGGCGGCGTGTTCTCGCATCCTGTTGCGCTGGCCTACCGCGTCGTGAAGGGGGAGATCGTCGGCCGGGTCAAGGACGCCGCGGTC
This sequence comes from uncultured Gemmatimonadales bacterium, assembly GCA_963817575.1. Taxonomy (GTDB): domain Bacteria; phylum Gemmatimonadota; class Gemmatimonadetes; order Gemmatimonadales; family GWC2-71-9; genus DASTCF01. Next base: position 115,631 of record CAWFOY010000007.1, on the reverse strand, counting down.
GCCGGAAATGCCTACGAGCTGCTCGGACGGCTCGGCGGACTCGGGAGGGATGTGGAACGCCGCGGGAGCCTGCTGCTGCCTCCGATCCTCCTGGAAGGGGTGGCCGTCGCGCCTCGCTAGGCCGCTGCAACCTTTCGAGGCATCGACCCGTCCAAGCTCCTGATTCCCACTTCAGGAGACTGCGCCGTGCCCGCCATTCCGATTCAACGCGCCTGGTTAGGCGCGATCATGCTTGGCTTCGCCCTTCCGCTGCACGCCCAGCAGGCAGAACGGGTCGACCTAGGTGTCGGCCGCGCCTCGATCCACAACCTGATCGGCGGATTATCGATCGAGGCCGGCACCGGCTCGTCCGTCGTGGCCGAGGTATCTCGAGGCGGGAAGGATGGCGCGCAGCTCAAACTGGTGCGCGACGGCGGCGAACTTCGGGTGCTCTTCCCGGGAGATCGCTTCGTCTATCCGCCGCTCGGGGCGCATTCCAACACCAACCTGGATGTCCGGGATGACGGCACGTTCGACGGCGACCACTGGGGCGGACGCGGCCGGCAAGTCCGGATCACGGGCACCGGCAGCGGCCTCGAAGCGTGGGCCGACATCCGCGTGCTGGTTCCCCCCGGACGGGAACTCGAGGTGCACCTGGCCGTGGGCGCGGTGACCGTGCGGAATGTGGATGGGAACCTGTCCCTGTCCACCGCCAGCGGGGATATCCAGGCACAGCAGACGAAGGGAACGCTCAGCGTCGGGACGGGCTCGGGCGACATCACGGCGACCGGGCATGACGGGACCTTCAGTGCCGAGACGGGTTCAGGGGAGGTGACGGCGAGCACGCTGGCGGGTGCCCTGACGGAAATCGAGACCGGCTCCGGAAACGTGACCCTCACCGGGATCAACGTGAATCGCCTGAGTGTCGAGGCGGGGTCGGGGGACGTGAAGATCTCCGAGGCGCGCGCGCCGGACGCCCAGGTCGAGACCGGCAGCGGGAACATTTCCGTGACGCTCGCGGGAGGATTCCAGTCGCTCTCGGTCGAGGCCGGCTCGGGGGATGTCGAGGTCGTGGCCCCATCCACCATCGGGGCGACGGTGGACATCTCGACCGGCAGTGGCGGTATCGAGTCGGAATTCCCGCTTCAGGTCACGCGCAAGACCTCGGACGGCCTGCGGGGCACGATCGGGGACGGTAAGGGAACGCTGACGGTGGAGACCGGTTCCGGCGATGTGACCCTCCGCCGGAAGCAGTAGTGGCGGGTCAGGAAGAGGCGGCCGGCTGGCCGAGCGCCTCCACATAGGTCAGGCCACGGGCCATGCGGTCATAGAGCGAGGAGAGTGATTCGGGGGCGCCCACCAGAAAGCGGCACCGGGCGTCCCCGCGCGTGCGACACTCCACTTCCATCACTGCCACGGAACCCTGCCCCAGCCGGCCGAGGAAGTCGGCCAGCAGCCCGCTCGTGAAGTGACACGAGGGATACTGGCTGCCCTGGTCGGGAGAGGCCTCGGCCCAGTCCTCGCTGTCGAGCGCCATCACGGCGGGCGACAGGTCGCTGATCGCGATATTTCCCCAGCCAAAATCGCTGAAGAATCCTCGGAGCGCGTCGGGAAGGTACGTCGCATCGAGATCGCCGGGCTGCATCACGCCGTAGGCGGTCTGGAGCCACCCGGCGAAGGCGGAGAACAGCCCTTCACCACCGGCCACGCCGGCCTCCTGCAGGGTGGAGGCGGCCTGAATGCCGCCATCGCGCTCGAGGCTGGCGCGCAACTGGTGGAGCGCGCGGCTGCCGAGCCCGAGGCACTGGTATTCGGAGAGGGAGGCAGGTTCGATCATGGTCGGGAAGCTACGGTCACCCTCCGACCCGGCGCAAGAGTTCGCCTTCATCGATGATTTCCACTCCGAGTGACCTTGCCTTCTCCAGCTTGCTCCCGGGATCCGTCCCCGCCACGACGAAGGATGTCTTCTTGCTCACGCTCCCGGCGACGTGTCCTCCCGCGCGCTCGATCCGCGCGGCTGCATCTGCGCGGGAAAGCGTGGGCAGCGTACCGGTGACGACCACGGTCTTTCCGGCCAGCGGCCCGGAGCCGCCGGCCGCATGCGGCTCCTGGGTGTTGAGCCCGAGTCCCTCGAGGCGATCGAGCAGGACCTGATTCCGGGCCGTCGCGAAGAACTCCACGACCGCGTCTGCGATCGCAGGCCCCACCCCGGGCACGTCGTGGATCGCCGCGGCCGGCGCGGCACGCAGGGCGGCGAGGGTCCCGAACCGCCGGGCGAGCAGCAGCGCGACGTTCTTCCCCACATGGCGGATCCCGAGCCCGAAGAGCAGGGTGGAGAGCGGTTGCGATTTCGAATCGGCGATGGCGCCGACGAGGGCACGGGCGGATTGCGCGCCGAACCGCTCGAGCGGCTCCAGCCGCTCCGCGGTCAGTTCGTAGATGTCCGCGACGTCTCCTATCAGCTTCTCGTCGAGAAGTTGCCGCACCCGCTCGTACCCCAGGCCGCGGATGTCCATCGCTTCCGTGGACGCGAAATGCACGATGCCCTCGAGGATCCGGCCGGCACAGGAGGCGTTCGGGCAGAAGCGCATCACCTCGTCCGCCGGCCGCTCCACCGGCGTGCCGCAGGCCGGGCAGTGCTCCGGCATGGTGAATGCGCGCTCGGAGCCGTCCCGGCGCTCGCGGAGGGGGCCGACGACCTGGGGAATGACCTCTCCGGCACGCACCACCTCGACCCAGTCCCCGATCCTGATGTCCTTCTGCGCGATGATCTCCTCGTTGTGGAGGGTGGCGGTGGTGACCGTCACGCCGCCCACCTCCACCGGCTCCAGCACCGCGTAGGGATTGAGGGCTCCCGTGCGCCCCACGTTCAGCCGGATGTCGATCAGCCGGGTGACGGCGACTTCGGGCGCGAACTTCCTGGCGATCGCCCACCGTGGTTCGCGGCCGCCCACGACGCCGAGATCCTCCTGCAGCGCCAGACGATCGACCTTGACGACCACCCCATCGGCTTCAAACGGGAGGCCGCCGAGCAGCTGTTCGTACTCCGCAATCTTCGTATGCACGGTGCCGATGTCGGGATGCCTGGCACGATGAGGCGCGACCTGGAACCCCCAGGCCTCGAGGAGCTCCAGCACCTCCCATTGGGTCTGGAGACTCAGCGCGCCCTCGACCACGGCGATCTGGAACGCGAACATCCGGAGCCTGCGCCGTCGTGTGATGTCCGAATCGAGCTGGCGAAGGCTTCCCGCGGCGGCGTTCCTGGGGTTTGCGAAGGGCGGATCGCCGGCGCGCTGCCTGGAGGTGTTGAGGCGCTGGAAGCTGGCTAGCGGGAAATAGACTTCCCCGCGAATCTCCACCACCGCAGGGTGGTCGCGGCCCCGGAGCACGAGGGGGACGTCGGGAATGGTCCGCAGGTTGGCCGTGACGTCCTCGCCGACGGCCCCGTTCCCTCGCGTTGCCCCCATTGTGAGGCGGCCGCCGGTGTACGTCAGGTTCACCGCGGCCCCATCGATCTTGATCTCCGTGGTGTAGCCGCCAGACCGGACTTCGGGGGTCAGGCGGGCATTGCGAGCCTCCCACGCGTCGAGCTCCTCGGGTCCGAATGCATTGGCGAGGGAGAGCATCGGCCGCAGGTGCGTGTGCTTCCGGAGCGAGGAGGCAGGCTCGGCGCCGAGGCGCTGGGTGGGGCTGTCGGGGGTAAGGAGTTTCGGGTGGGCCACCTCCAGGGCCTGCAGCTCGCGGAAGAGGCGGTCGTATTCGGCGTCCGAGATCTCGGGCGCATCCTCGACGTAATAGGCGTGGTTTGCGCGATCGATCTGCCGGCGCAGCTCGGCGACCCGTTGCGCCGGCGTCACCGCCCGGAGGCCTCCTGGGAGAGCACGGTCATCGCGACGCCCACAAGCCGGTCCAGTTCATCCGCGGTGGCGCGGCTGAGCTGGCCCTCGTCCCAGGGGCCCTCCTTGGCGGCGAAGGCCTCGATGAGTCGCCGGATGAAGCCGACCAGCGCGACGCGCTCGCGATCGAGCAGGCGTCCGGCGTCGTCTCCGCGGCGGGCCTGCAGGCGCTCGAACCGGTGCGCGTTCCGGAGCGCCTTGGCGGTGAGGCTCGCCACGACCTGGCAGAATTTCACGTCGGCATCCGCGAAGCTCGGGCCGTCCCGGAAGGTGCGGAGGAAGATTGCACCGATGGCGGCCCCGCGCCATGTGATGGGGACGACGGTGATGGACTTGACCCGCCGGTTGGTGAGGGAGCCGCGCACATGGCGGAGCGCCGGGTCGGTCACGGCGTCGGGGATGAAGACAGTCTCGCCGGTCTGGATCGCGCGCTTCAGCTCGGGATACCGGTCGAGGTCCACGACATAGTTGCGGATGCTCGGATCCTCGAAGCTCGCGACCAGGCGCACCGTCTGGCCGCCGCGCTCGGCCAGGTAAATCGCGCACCGGTCCAATCCGAACGCCTCGCCGAGTTTCCGGGTGATCGACTGCACGATGTCGCCGAAGTGCAGCGAGCCGCCGATCTCCTCGAGGATCTCGATGACGGCGAGGAGCTGCCGGCGCTCGTGCTCGAGCGTCTGGACGCGGGCGGCGAGACGTTCAACTTCCTCGTGCGTGGCGGCGGAGCTGGTCATGTGTGAGTCCGGGTCACTTGCCCTGGATGGACCGGAGCTTCCGCGCGGCGTCCTGCTTCCACACGGGGTCCATCACGTCGATGAGGGGGAGGGACGGGATGACCTGCAGCTGCTCCCGCGCCTCCGCATAGCGCTTCTGGTCGATGTAGATCTCCGCGAGCTCGAGCCGGTGATACAGAAACTCCGGCCGCAGCTCGACGGCCTTGCTCATGTTGGCGATCGCGTCCTTCCACGAGGCCTTGCTGAAGTAATCGCCGCCGAGAAAGTTCTTCGCGAAGAACCGCTCCACGCCCGAGAGCCGCATGATCTCGGCGTTCCACTGTCCCAGCACATTGTACGCGCCGTCGTGCTTCGGGGCCAGCTCGATCGCCTTGAGGGCCTCGGTGCGGATTTCCCGCGCCCGCTTCACCCGATCCGTCTTGCCCATGGTGAGGGAAGTGCGCCCGATCGCGGCCGCAAGCGCGAAGTGCCCGTCCGCGCCCATCACGTTCGCGGCGACGGCCCGCTTGGCGTATGTTTCCGCCAGCGCATAGAGCGAATCCCGCGAACGACTCTTCATCGAATCCGGCGTCTGCTTGCCGATGTCCACGGCGGCGATCGCGGCGCGCCAGTTGGCCTCGTACTGCGTCGAATCCCCCCGCAATGCGGCCTGAAACTCCCGCAATGCGGCGGCGGGGTCGCGGGCATCGGCGAGAGCCCGCCCGTTCGCCACGTGATCGACGGCCGATTGCGCCGCCGCCGGCACGGCGAGAAGCAGCAAGGCGAGAACGCATCGGGTCGCGCGCATCTGAACTCCAGCCGGCGGCTTCTCAGGTCGGGAGGAACTGCTTAATGGTGGTCCCGTCCCTCATCGAACGCAAGCGAGATGGAAGTCCGTTCGCTCCCGGCGAATGGACATCCCTCGTGCGCGCCTATGCCGCGGGTGAGGTCCCGGATTATCAGATGTCCGCCCTCATGATGGCGGTGTTGTGGCGCGGGCTCGACAGCACGGAACTGGCCGAGCTCACCGAGGCGATGATCAACTCCGGCGACCGGCTGCGGTTCGACGGATGGGACGTTCCCCGCATCGACAAGCACTCCACCGGCGGGGTCGGCGACAAGACGTCGCTGGTGGTCGCGCCGATGGTCGCCTGCTGCGGCGTCGCGGTCCCGATGATGTCGGGGCGAGGACTGGGGCACACCGGCGGCACGCTCGACAAACTCGAATCCATCCCGGGCTTCACGACACAGTTGCCGCTGCGCCAGGCCGAGGCGGAGGTGCGCCGGCTGGGCTGCGCGCTGTTCGGCCAGACCCCCGAGATTGCGCCGGTCGACCAGCGGCTGTACGCCCTCCGGGACGTGACCGGCACGGTGCCGTCGATTCCGCTCATCGCCGCCAGCATCATGTCGAAGAAGCTGGCCGAGGGGCTGACCGGGCTCGTCCTCGATGTCAAGACGGGAAGCGGGTCCTTCCTCCCCGGGGAGGAGCAGGCGCTCGAACTCGCACGAACCATGATCGGCCTCGGCGAATCGCACGACGTCCCCACGGTCGCGCTCCTGACGGCGATGGATCGGCCGCTCGGGCGGGCGTGCGGGAACGCGCTCGAGATAGAAGAGTGCCTGATGGCGCTCCAGGGCCAGGGGCCGGCGGACCTGATGTCCGTGACCTACGCGCTTGCGATCGAGATGCTTCTCCTGGCCGGGGTGGAAACCGACGCGCGCGCCGCGCAGACCAAGCTGGAGCGAGTCATCCGATCGGGTGCCGCCCTGGAGAAGTTCGCGGCGATCATCGAGGCGCAGGGCGGGAATCCGGAGGTGGCGGAGGACCCGTCCCTCCTGCCCCAGGCGGGTGAGGTCGAAGTCTATGAGACGCCGAAGGCTGGGTGGATCCGCCAGGTGGAGCCGCGGGTGATCGGTCAGGCGATCGTGGCGATGGGCGGCGGCCGCCAACGGGTCGAGGACACGGTGGACCCGACGGTCGGTTTCGTGATCACGGTCAAGCCCGGCGACCGGGTCGAAGCCGGCCAGCCCATCGCCTCGATTTTCGCGCGGGACGGAGCGGGAGTGGAGATCGGTGTGGCGGCGCTCCAGGCGGCCATCCGGATCGGCGGGCGGGTCGAAGCGACGCCGCTGGTGTCGCATCGGGTGACGAAAGAGGGTGTGAGTCGGTTGTAAGCTTGGAAATAGTACGTGCTGTCCGCGGTCCGGAGCCGGCCCCTCCTGTCGGACGCCCAGACCACCCCCACCAACCACCCCGTCGGACGCCGACGCTCGGGACCGGCTTCCGTCCCGCTGACCCGCTGACCCGCCTTCAGACGTCCAGATTGCTCACGTACTTCGCATTCCGTTCGATGAACAGCCGCCGCGGCTCCACCTCGTCGCCCATGAGCTCATCGAACAGCTTCGACGCCTCGACGGCGTCTTCCATCGTGACCCGGAGAATGGTCCGTTTCTCGGGATCCATGGTGGTCGCCCAGAGCTGCCCGGGATTCATCTCGCCGAGGCCCTTGTACCGCTGGATGTTGACCGTCGTCTTGCCGTCGCCGGCGCCGAGCCGCTTGGCGTACTCGTCCCGCTCCACTTCCGTGTACGCGTAGAACTCATCCTTGCCGCGGGCCACACGGTAGAGCGGGGGCTGGGCGATGTAGATGTAGCCCGCCTCGAGCAGCTCGTGCATCTGCCGGAAAAAGAACGTGAGCAGGAGCGTCCGGATGTGTGCGCCGTCGACGTCGGCGTCGGTCATCAGGATGATCTTGTTGTAGCGCACGTCTTCGAGCGTGAAATCCTCGCGAACGCCGGCCCCGATCGCCGTGATCATGGCCCGGATCTCTTCGTTGCTCAGGATCTTGTCGATCCGGGCCTTCTCGACGTTGAGGATCTTGCCGCGGAGCGGCAGGATGGCCTGGAACGCGCGATCCCGACCCTGCTTCGCGCTGCCCCCGGCCGAGTCACCCTCGACCAGGTAGAGCTCGCAGAGCGCGGGATCGCTGAGGGAGCAATCCGCCAGCTTGCCCGGCAGGACCGCGCCTTCGAGGCCCGACTTCTTGCGGACCAGGTCCCGGGCCTTCCGGGCCGCCTCGCGGGCCCGCGCCGCGCTCACGGCCTTCTCAACGATGGCGCGCACGACGGGCGGATGCTCCTCCAGGTAGTTCCCCAGGTGCTCGTTGACCACCTGGCGAACGATGCCCTCGACCTCCGAGTTGCCCAGCTTGGTCTTGGTCTGTCCCTCGAACTGCGGCTCCTTCACCTTCACGTGCAGCACGCAGGTGAGCCCCTCGCGGACGTCCTCACCCGACAGGGTGAAGTCGGCCTTCTTGAGCGCGCCGGCACGCTTGGCGGTCTCATTGATGGTGCGCGTCAGGGCCGACTTGAAGCCGGTGAGATGCGTGCCGCCCTCGTGGGTATTGATGTTGTTCACGAAGGTGAACGTGTTCTCGTTGTAGCCGTCCTCGTACTGCAGGGCGACATCCACCTCGACATCGTCCTTGACCGCAGTAAACGCGACCGGCTTCGGGTGGAGCGGCTTCTTGTTGCGGTTGAGCCACTCCACGAACTGTACCAGACCGCCCTTGGCGAAGAACTTCTCCTCAACCGGAGTCTCGGGGCGCTCGTCGTGCAACGTGATGGTGACGCCCTTGTTGAGGAACGCGAGCTGGCGCAGGCGGTCGGCGAGCGTCGTGTAGTTGAAGTCGAGTACCGAGAAGATTTCCGGATCGGGCCGGAAGGTGACGATCGTGCCCGTCCCCTTGGCCTTGCCGAGGATGCTCAGCGGCTTGGTGGTGCGGCCCCGGCTGAACGCCATGTGGTGCCGCTTGCCGTCCCGGTCCACCACCACCTCGAGCCGCTCGGAGAGGGCGTTCACCACCGAGACGCCGACGCCGTGGAGGCCGCCGGACACCTTGTAGCTGGACTTGTCGAACTTGCCGCCCGCATGGAGCACCGTGAGGGCGAGTTCCACCCCGGGCATCTTCTCGGTCGGATGGATGTCCACCGGAATTCCGCGGCCGTTGTCGGCCACGGAGATCACGTTGTCCTTGCGGATATGCACCGTGATCGTGTCGCAGAACCCGGCCAGCGCCTCGTCGATCGAGTTATCCACCACCTCGTAGACGAGGTGGTGAAGTCCGTTCTCGGAGGTGGACCCGATGTACATCCCGGGCCGTTTCCGGACGGCCTCCAGTCCCTTCAGGACCTGGATCGACGCGGAATCGTACGCCAAAAGCGTGTCGGCGGTGGTGGTTACCGTGGTGTTGTTCGCCATGTCTCCGGCTTCGGCTGCAGGTTGGCCCGGGCCAGGGGACCGGGATACCCCTTAAGATAAGCGGTAAACCTTTGCCGGTAAAGCCATTAGGCCGATTCCTGGCGTTCTCCGGAACGCCGGGAATCGAGTCCTTGACGGGCGGGATCAGCGAGCCCGGGTTCGGGGTCCCGACGGACCCCGACCGAGGCGAATTTCATCGCGTGCCGGGGATCCACCGGATGGCCCGGATCCGCCCCCGGCGTCCGGCGTTGATCCGGGCCAGAATGCGCGGGGTCATGAGGCTCAACTCGCTGGCCCATGGCGCCGTGGCCACCCGGACCCGGAGGATTCCGTCCTCGGAGACGGATTCCGCCTCGGTCACCGCCGCGATCTGGGGTCCGACCAGTTCGGCCCAGCGCTGGATGACCTCGGCGCGCTCGACGCCCTTGTCGAGTCCCGATGATTTCAGGTACGCATCCAGCGCCTGAGAGAGCGGCGTCAGCGGACGCTTGTCGGCCACGGTGACACTCCTCCAATCAGGTGCCGGGGGTTGCGACGCCGGCCCGGACCGTCCAGATCGGCAGGTCAAGTTGGCCCGGTAGCTCGTCCGTTCTTGGCGCGGTCACGAGGACTTGCCGTGACGCACCATCGAGCAACCGGGCCGCGAGTCGCTGCTGGCGGCGGGAGTCCAACTCGGCGAAGACATCATCCAGCAACAGCGCCGGCGAGAGGCCGCGCGCCCGCTCCAGGCTACCCAGCTCGAGGAGCTTCAGTGCCACCGCCGCGCTCCGCTGCTGGCCCGTCGAGCCGAATTCCCTGAGGGGCCTGCCCGCCGATTTCAAGCACCAGGTCGTCGCGGTGGGGCCCGAGCGTCGTCATCCTCCGCGCGAGGTCGCGCCCGTGGGCTGCATCGAGCAGCGCGGGCCATTCACCTGCTTCGGCGAGGGCCTCGTTGCCACGGTATCGCAGCCGGGCGGGGGCATCCTCGCCCAGGGCCGTGAATTCCGCCGCAAAGCGACCGGCGGCCTCCACACTCCAGGCCCGCCGGCTCGCGACCACGGCCGCCCCGGCCTCTGCGAGCGGGGCATCGAATGCCCGCGCGACGTCCGCTCGTCCCTGCCGAAGCGCCGCATTCCGCTGGGCCAGCGCGGCCCTGTACCGGGTGAGGGCCTTCAGGTAGCTGCGCGAGGCGAGCGCGAGCAGCCGGTCCAGATACCTCCGCCGCTCCGCCGCCGGCCCGGCGGCCAGCGCCACGTCCCGAGGCAGAAAGGAAACCGCCAGCCACTCGCCGACTGCGTCCGCCAGACGCCGGACTTCCGTGCCATCGACGAACAGCGTCTTTCGCTTCGCCGAAGTGAGGACCGTGGCGGCGACCATGCGGGCCCTGTCCCCGTCATGGAATCCGGCCTCAACGCGGAACCCCTCGCCGCCGAAGCAGGCCACCTCCGCATCGGCAGCCCCCCGGAGAGATCGGAACAACGTCAGATATCCGATCGCCTCGAGGAGGTTTGTCTTGCCCTGCGCATTGGCGCCGAGCAGAATGGCACCCCTCGCGGGAAAGGTGTAATCCTGATCGCGGAGGTTACGAAACCCCCGGACCTTCAAATGGTCCAGGCGCATCACCGCCCCTGGAAGGCGGCCTTTCGCTTCTCCAGGAACGCGCCCATCCCTTCCTTCATGTCGGAAGTGGAGGCGAGCAGCCCGAAGTGGTTGGCCTCGAGCAGAAGCGCTTCCTCGATGCCCATTTCGAACCCGGAATCGACGGCCTCGAGGCAGAGCCGAACCGCCAACGGCCCGTTCTCGAGAATGCTCCGCAGCAGCTGCTCGGCTTCTGTCATCAATTGCCCGGCCGGAACCACCCGATTGGCCAGCCCCATCTGGAGCGCCTCCTCGGCGCCGACCTGCCGGGCGGTCAGCAGGAGGTCCAACGCCCGGCCCTTGCCCACCAGTCGCGGCAATCGGACCGTCCCGCCGTACCCGGGCCCGATGCCGAGCTTCACCTCGGGCTGCCCGAAGCGGGCGGTTTCACTCGCCACACGGAGATGGCAGGCCATGGCCAGCTCACAACCTCCCCCGAGGGCGAAGCCGTTCACGGCTGCCACCACCGGCTTCCCGCATCGCTCGAGGCGCCGGAACACCGCCTGGCCGCGCATCGCGCGGGCCTTGCCGGACAGCGAATCCTGCGTCGCGAGCTCACTGATATCGGCCCCCGCGACGAAGGCCTTCGGGCCGGCCCCGGTCAGGAGGACGCCCTTGATGGCGTCGTCGGACTCGATCCGGCCGACCGCACGATCGAGATCCGCAATGACCGCATCGTTGAGCGCATTGAGCTTGTCGGGTCGGTTGATCGTGACGAACGCGATCCCGTCACGGACTTCGAAAAGCAGTGTGGAGTAGGTCATCTCAGGGCGGCCGATTGGTGGTTGATGGGATGGCGACGTTCGCAATTCTCCCAGCGCCGCTTCATTTTACACCGATGACGGTTCCCGCGCCCATCGCCTGGACTTCCGGCTCCATCCGCATTCTCGACCAGACCCTCCTTCCGTTGGAAGAGCGCTATGTGCACCTCACTTCCCTGGAGGAGGTGGCCCGGGCGATCGAGACGCTGGCCGTCCGCGGCGCGCCGCTGATCGGGATCGCGGCGGCGTATGGAGTCGCGCTTGCAGTCGCGAGGCGGGGAAGCGGGGAGGCGGGGAAGGTGCTTGCGGAAGCTGTCGCCAGGCTCCAGCGGACGCGGCCGACAGCCGTGAACCTGGACCGCGCACTCGCGCGCATGGGGGCGGTCGCCCTCCGAACGGGCGGCGATGCCGAGGCGCTGCTCGCGGAGGCGCGGCGGGTGCACGAGGAGGACGCCGCGATGTGCCGCCGGATAGGAGAAGCCGGCTTGCCGCTCGTGCCCGACGGTGCCGTGGTGATGACGATCTGCAATGCAGGCGTCCTCGCCACGGGCGGGATCGGGACGGCGCTCGCGCCGGTGTACCTCGCCCACGAGGCGGGCCGGCGGGTGGAGGTGATCGTGCCGGAGACCCGGCCGCTGCTCCAGGGCGCGCGGCTGACCGCCTGGGAACTCTCACGAAGCGGGATCGCGTGCACGCTCATCTCGGACGGTATGATCGCCCCACGGCTGCGCCGGGCCGATGTCACCTGCGTGCTGACGGGCGCGGACCGGATCGCCGCGAATGGAGACTTCGCGAACAAGGTCGGCACCTACGGTCTCGCGCTCGCGGCACGTGCTCATGCCGTGCCGTTCTTCGTCGCGGCTCCCGGCACGACCGTCGACCTGGAGACTGCCACGGGAGAGGCCATCCCGATCGAAGCGCGAGACGCGTCGGAGGTCACCGGGTTTGGTGGCCACCGGACGGCGCCGGACGTCCCCGTCTGGAATCCGGCGTTCGACGTGACGCCCGCCTCCCTGGTCAGCGCATTCCTCACCGACCGGGGCCGAATGGACCCGGCGCAGCTCGCCTGGCGCTTCGCCGCGTGACGCGAAATCCTCCCACGGGCACGGACCTGGCCCGCGCCGAAATCGGAATGGTCGTGGTCGTCCTCATCTGGGGCGCCAACTTCAGCTTCATGAAGATGGCGCTGGAGGAAATTCCCGGCCTCGCGTTCGCCGGATTCCGGTTCACGCTCGCGGGCGCCATTCTCCTCGCGATCCTCCAGTGGCGCGAGGGCTCGGTGGGGGCGCCGCGCGAGGCGTGGTGGCCGCTGGTATGGCTCGGCGTGATGGGGAACACGATCTATCAGGTGTTCTTCATGTACGGCCTCACCCACACCTCGGTCGCGAACGCCTCCCTGATCGTGGCCACGACGCCACTCGTGGTGGCCTTCCTCGGTGCGGCGACGGGTGTCGAGGAGCTCAGTCGGCCGGTCCTGACAGGTGGGCTCCTGGGATTCGCCGGGGTGACGCTGATCCTGATCGGAAAGGGAGTCACCCTTGGCGTCGGCGGGCTGGCGGGCGATCTCGCGATCTTCGGGGCCGTGCTCTGCTGGGCGATCTTCACGCTCGGCGTACGCGCGCTGAAGGTGCCGATCTCGACGCTTCGGCTGACGACGCTCACGATGGTGACCGGCGCCCCGGGACTGCTGCTCCTCGGGTCTTCCGGACTCGCGGGGCTGGACTGGGGCGGCCTCAGCGCACGCGCGTGGACCGGCACTGCCTACGCGACGTTGCTCGCCATCGTGACGGCCTACCTCCTCTGGAACAACGGCGTCCGCGTCGTCGGCAGCGGCCGGACCGCGATCTTCAACTCGGTGATCCCGCTCGTGGCGATGCTCGTCGCCTGGCCGCTGCTGCATGAGACGCCCCGGACCCTCCAGCTGGTCGGGGCAGGGTTGATCGTGTCGGGGGTGCTCCTTTCCCGTTGGGACGGTTGGGGCGTCGGACCGACGGGGCGACGGACCGTCGGCCAGGAGGTGCAATGAGCGATCCTTCCGCTTCCCCGCATCCCCGCTGACCCGTCTCTAATGTCCTCCATCCTCGCCATCGACCAGGGGACGACCGGCTCGACCGCCCTCGTCATTCACCAGGACGGGACGGTGCTGGGCCGGGGATACCGGGAGGTGCCGCAGCACTTTCCGCGGCCGGGCTGGGTGGAACACGATCCGGAGGATCTGGTCACCGGGGCCGTCGCCGCGGCGAGAGAGGCGGTATCCCAGGCCGGAGAACGTCCCGCCGGCATCGGGATCACCAACCAGCGCGAGACGATCGTGCTGTGGGACCGTCGGACGCTTGCCCCGCTCGGCCGGGCGATCGTCTGGCAGGACCGGCGAACCGCGGCCCGCTGCGCCGAACTCCGGTCCCAGGGTCTGACCGACCTGATCCGGGAGCGCACCGGCCTGGTGCCCGATCCGTACTTCTCGGCGACCAAGCTGGAGCTGCTGCTGCAGGACCGTGACGTCCGGCGCCGCGCGGAACGTGGGGAGCTGGCGGCAGGCACGGTGGACAGCTGGCTCGTCGCCCGGCTGACCGGGGGCGCCGCCCACGTGACCGACCACTCGAACGCGTCCCGCACGATGCTATATGCCCTCGGGGCGCGCGACTGGGATCCCGAGCTGCTGGCCATCTTCGGCATCGCGCCGCAGCTGCTGCCCCGCATCGTCCCGTCGAGTGGAACGGTCGGCGAGACGGCGACCGAGTACTTCGGAGCGCCGCTCCCGATCTCGGGCATGGCCGGTGATCAGCAGGCGGCCCTGTTCGGGCAGGGATGCGTCTCCCCCGGCCAGGCGAAGAACACCTACGGCACCGGTGCCTTCCTCCTGATGCACACCGGCGAGCATCGCGCTCACTCCGGGCACGGCCTCCTCGCCACAGCGGCCTGCGGACCTCGGGGGGAGCCGGCGTATGCGCTCGAAGGCAGCGTCTTCGTCGCTGGCGCCGCGGTGCAGTGGCTTCGGGACGGGCTCGGCCTGATCGGCCGGGCAGATGAAACGGAGGCGCTTGCGCGGAGCGTGCCCGACACAGGCGGGGTGCATTTCGTCCCAGCGTTCGTGGGGCTGGGATCGCCGCACTGGGAAGCCGAGGCCCGCGGTACCCTCACGGGGCTCACCCGGGGGACGACGCGGGCCCACGTCGTGCGCGCGGCGCTCGAGGCGATGGCGTTCAGCAGCGCGGAGCTCGTCGAGACCATGGCGGGCGACGCCGGGCTGGAGCTTTCCGCGCTCAGGGTGGACGGGGGAGCGAGCGCCAACGACTGGTTGATGCAGTTCCAGGCCGACGTGATCGGAACGCCCGTGGAGCGGCCGGACCTGATCGAGACCACGGCACTCGGAGCCGCCGGCCTGGCGGGGCTGGCCCTGGGAGTCTGGCGTACGGCCGACGACTTCCTGACCGGCCGGCAATTCACCCGGTTCGAGCCCAGATCCTCGCCGGCGGAGCGGGACGCAGCGGCGGCCGGCTGGCGCCGTGCCGTCCACGCGACCCTCGCGTGGGCACGCCATAACGCGTAGGCCCCGGGCACTTTCGCCCGGGGCCCTCTGCCGGATCAGGCAGATCGCGATCCGCGCTACTTGATAGCGATCTTGCTCTTCACCACCGGCGTGGCCTTCGGCAGGTTCACCTCCAGTACGCCGTTCGTGTACGCGGCCTCGATCTTGTCACCCATCACGGCCGCGGGCAGCCTGAGGGTGCGGCAGAACTGACCGGCCTCGCGCTCCCGATACAGGAAGTTCTCGCCCGGAATCTCCTTCGCGGCCTCGCGATGCCCGGAAATGGCCAGCACGTCTCCGGTCAGCTTGACGTCCAGGTTCTCCTTCGGGAGCCCTGGAACCTCGACGCGGACCATGAACGCCTTCTCGGTCTCCGAGAAATCGAGGCTTGGCACCCAGGTGCCCTCGAAGGGCTTGAACGCGAGCTCGGGAAACAGCGGGCCGGTCATGAACGGATCGAACAGCCGGTCGATCTTCTCGCCGACCGTGCCGAGGATCGGAGTGCTCTTCGTGATTTTCATATTGTCCCCTTGGTAAGGTGCGGGGGCAATATGGCATCGAGGGTGTGAAGCGGGGCTGAACTGGGGTTGAAACCTTCCGACGGCACGACGGCACGGCGGCACGGCGGCACGGCGGCACGACGGAAGAGGCGGAAGGCCGGAACGGCGGGTCACGCCCCCAATCGGGCCGTCATCCCGAGGGCCGCAGGCCCGAGGGATCTTCTGAGCGCCCGATCGACCGTCGATTGCCTCACCGGTCCGCGTGTTACCGGGTAGGCCGATGAGATCCGTCGGTCGCTCCGCTCCCTCGGGATGACGAATCGGGTAGTTACGCCCCGTTGCCCCCGCTCCCCCGCTAGCACGCTACCACGCTACCCTACCACACTGCCCATCTGCCCATCTGCCCATCTGCCCATCCGTCTGCCTGTCCAAACCTTCAGCGCCCATTCACCGCCGCTTCAGCCCTCCTCCTATATGTTTTGCGCGCTGGACCATGCCAGGAGGGCATATGAGAATCGTAAAGGCTGCGCCGGTGCTGGAGAGGGTGAAGGACGATATCGACCGGGTGTTCGACCGCTTCTTCCCGGCGCCGTTCTTTGCCGAACCCGCGTTCCGGACGTATGAAGGCACCACGCCGGTCTGGATGCCGGCATTCGATCTGGTGGAGACCGAGAAGGACTATGTGATCCGTCTCGACGCCCCAGGCGCCCATCGTGAGAACCTCGACATCAATCTGACAGCGAACCTGCTCACCATCGTGGGCCGGCGCGAGCTGCCGGCGGCCGAGAAGATGGAGAATTACCTCTATCGGGAGCGGGAGTGGGGCAAGTTCACCCGGACGATCCGGCTCCCCACCGACGTCCTCGCCGACAAGATCGAGGCGACGTATCATGACGGCGTCCTCACCGTCCACCTTCCGAAGGTGCCGACGGCCGTCGCGAACAAGATCATGATCAAGTAGACGCGACGCGTTCGGAACGACACAGCCCCGGGCATAGCTGCCCGGGGCTGTCCGTTTCGCGGCCAGACGGGGCTCAGCCGCCCGGAATCGTCGTCCCGTGGCACACCGTGCACATCTGCGGATTCTTCTTCCGGAGCCGCTCCGCGTCGAATCCGGGTCCGTGCGGATTGAATCCCCGGCCGGAGATGGCGGAATGGCAGGTGAGGCAGTCCCGTTCCACGTGGCACGAGGTGCACGTCTCCAGGCTCTGCCGTGCGGCCTGACCGTGCCCGACGCTGAACGCATCATTCGCGTCGTGGAATCCGTGTCGCAACTGTCCCCTGGGCGAAACGAGGCCGGACTGCTCGTGACAGCTCTGGCAGAACGCCGCCGGGTTGTGACAGTCGCTGCAGTCCGTTTCCCGGGCGTAGGCGGCCGCTGGGTGCCGGGCCAGGAACGTCTGCGGATGGTACTCCGGCGTGCGGGCGGCGGTCGGCCGGTGGCAGTCCAGGCACTGCGTCCGGACATGGCAGCCCTCGCAGGTTGCCGGCCGGCTCGCCGCCCGGGAGGCGTGGATGTCGCTGAAGTCGCTGGCGTGTGACCCCGGCCGCCGGCGCTCGATCCTGGCTCCGGCACCGCGCCCGGGGCCTGCCGCGTACAGCTCCTTCGCGACCTCGGGCTGTCCGCGGTGACAGGCGGCGCAACTCTCCTGGGTGTGGCAGGTCCGGCAATCGGCGGGGGCCTTCCGCGCCATCGAACCGTGTTTGTTGAGGAAGTCGTTCGCTGCATGCCAGGCCGGGGCCTTCAGGTCGGCTGAAATCCCGAGGGAGCGGGCGTCAGGAGCGAGCGCCTGGATCAGGACCGTTTCCGGTGCGTTCACGTGGCAAGTGATGCAGAAGTCCCTGGCATGGCAGGTCGCACAACTCGGCGCCACGGTGAACTGGCTTCCCGTGGGGGCCTTGGCCTGGGTCCCGTGGCCACCGCGCCCCATGAAGCCCGCCGCCTTGTGCGATTCCGGCTCGGGGAATGCTCCGACGTCGGTGGCCGTCAGTAGCGGGGCATCCGGAAGCGGGAAGTGGCAGGTCGCGCACACGGTGTCAGGAGCGGCCGTGTGCGCGGTCTTCACGCCGTGGCAGTCGAAGCACTGGACGATGACCGCGCGTTTCACGGTCATCCATGTGGAATCGGCCGGTGTATGGCAGGCCACGCACGCGACGCTGGAATCGCGGGCGGCCAGTGCGCTGATATGACGGCCGTGGGTAAATCGAAGATTCGAATGTTCCGGCTCGGGCGCCCTCCAGGTGACGCGTCGCTCGATAGTGCCGTCGTGACAGTTCACGCACCCCGCGCCGGACGGCAGCAGGGCCGAGACTCCGTCCTGAGCCCCCTGATGACAGGCGACGCAGCTGGGGAAGACCTTCTGGTGCTTGGCATGGTCGAAGGCGTCGCGTTCCTGGGCCGGAAGGCCCGTGGCTCCAAGCGCCGACGCCAATCCAACGGAAACGAGCAGCGTGCGGAATCGCATTCGGGTCACCGTCCCGCAGGACGGCGCGCGCGCGCCGGCGGAAGGGCGGCGCGATCCGCGCCCGAGCTGAACAGCAGGACGACCCTGGCCCCCAGGCGGAGCTGGTCCCACTCGAACGCCGCCGCGTCGGGTCGCTGGCGGTCTTCGTCATACCGAGTCGCCGTGACGGCGATGCGGACGTTGTCCGAAGCGGCGATCTCCCCATCGAGGCCGAGCGTCACCAGGTGCGACTCATCGTAGCGATACTCGAGTGGTCGTTCGAGGCTGTTGCCGTGGGCGGTGAGCGTCACACGCGCCGTCGGCGTGTAGGTGACGGCGCCATCCCAGCCCTTGGAGGCGGCACCGGGGCCGAACTGCTGGTGATACCCGAGATCCACCAGCCAGGCCGGGGTCATTCGGTAACTCGCCCCGCCCGAGGCGCGCCAGCCCTCCCGCTCGAGCGTGACGAGCGGAGTTTCAACCTCCGCCTCGTCGAACCGATACCGCTCCCCCCTCACCCGGAGCTGCAACCCGTTCAAGGGGTTCACGAAGGCTGAACCATACGCGGCGTTGTACGGCACCGGGCTGAAGGCGCCCCAGACGGTCCACAGGTCGAAGTGAGGCCGATAGCGTCGCCAACCAGCCACGGCGCCCCACGGCTGCGTCGCGTAGCGGACCGACAGGTCCGTCGTCCCGAAGAACCCCTGGGCGATGTCATACTCGCTCCCCCCAACGAGGCTCACCCGGGCCACCGGGCGGAGTGTGCCGGACAGGGCGATGCGCTCGGAGGTGAAATAATCCGAGCTGCGGTCCACCTCGCGCTGATACTCCCCATTAAGCTCGATCCAGGACGTCATCCACGAAGCCGTGGCGCCGGCCACCAGCTGGGATTCGGCCGGACGGTACTCATCGAGCGGATTGGCCACGGGGCTCGTGATCGGCACCACCGCCCCACGTGCGAGGCCCAGCCCGAGGTAGCCCGTCGCCTCCAGGCCGGCCTTTGGTGCCCGAAGCACCAGGCGGCCGCCGTCATAGCCGTAATAGCCGAGCCGGCCGGTCTGGATCTGTCGCCCGCCTCGCACGCCCCAGGTCGGCGCGGCGGCGTACTCCACGAAACCCTCGAGCAATTGGAGCGCGGGTTCCGTGCCGGGCCATTCGGCGTCGTCCGACAGGTCGTTCGCGTAGCGTCCATTCATCCGGACGCGAAGTCCCCGAATCCCCAGACCCCAGAGAGTGAGGTCGGCGGTCGCAACGAGCGGGGTGGAGGACTGCTCCGCCCCGGGCCGGAAGAAGCTGCAGTAGGCCACGACAGGTCCGCAGTCCACCGCGAATCCGTCGCTCGATTCGAGACTTCCGTTCGGGAGGGTGACGACGTCCGAGGCCGGGACGCTGTCGAGCTGGTATCCGCGAAACCGGATGGACTGGACACCGGCGTCGAGCCGGAGCCGATATCCCTGGGCCAGCCCCACGGTCGGGAGCAGCAGCACAACGGCGAGGATCGCGCCGACACGGCGGGGACCCGGGCTCACGTGCCCCCCGCGCGCGTCAGGTGGGATCGCCAGGCCTCAGGGGACGCACTGAGGTGGCAGACCGAGCACTCCCGATCGGGATAGTGATCCTTTGCCTTCGGCTGATGACAGGTCAGGCATAAGGTTCGCGCCGGGGTGAGTGCGGCGATCCGGGCCGGTGTGTGGCAGGCGTCGCACGATTCGTGGGCGGCCGCTGGAGGCGCGTGGGTGGTGCCGGAGGTAGCCACTTGCGCGTGGCATACGGCGCAGTCACGGCCGACCGCGTGGTGCTTCTCGTGGCACGCCACGCACGTGCGGGTCTCCGTGGCCGGCTCCAGTGTCACCGGCTCGCGGTGGCACTCGTCGCACCGGACGGACGCGTGCCGATCGTGCGCGAAGCGCACATCCCGCGTTCGGGCCTCGCGCTTCGGCACGGCGACTGTAACCGGCAACGTTCTCGGGGTCAGCTCGGACGGCGTGTGGCAGACGGCACAGTCACTCCGGGACGGGGCCTCGTGATGGCAGATCTGGCACCCGCGCGGCGGACGGAAGGTCAGCGTGCTCGTCTGGGACGTGGTCAGATGGCACTCGAGGCAGGGAAGCTTTTTGTGCCTTTCGTGGGGGAACGTGTCCGCTTCGGCCGGAGAGAACAGCGCCGCCGGAGAGAGGTCATCCGGCGGCGCGTCGCCCTTCCCTCGAGGGGCGGCCGGTTCGGGGAGGCCTGAAACCGGCCGCAGCGCCTTGAGCGTGTCGAAGGGCAGTGGAGGTTTCTTCTCGTTCTTGCCCGTTACGGATCCGCGTGCCCGCTCGTGACAACCGACGCAGTCGCTGGCATCCACGCGCGCGGTGTGAGGCAGGTGGCAGGTCTCACACCGCTGGGCAACCCTGCGGTGCGTCGCACCGGCGTGGAAAGGCACTTGACGCCAGTCGCCGTGGCAGGCACCGGTGGCGCAGGACTTGATCGCGTCGTCCGGCTTCACATTCGTATGCGGGTTGTGACACATCCCGCAGGTGCCGCCGTGCGGATCCCTCGCCGGGTCGAATTCCGCCAGGCGCTCCTTCATCTCGTGGCAGGAGAAGCACTCACTGGAGCCGGGGCGGAGGGCGCCTGCGGCGGAGTCCCGGGTGGCGAGCCGCGGCACTTCCCGCGTGAACTGGTGGCAGACGACGCAATGGAGCCCTGTCTGGTCCGCCATCGTGCCGAGTTTGATGCGGACCTCGTCGGTGAGGTGGCAGCCCTTCTGGGCACACGTCGTGTCCACCGGGACGAAGCGGTGCGCCGACCGGGCATGACAGCTCAGACACTCCACGCCCTTGAGCACGAGCGAATCGGACTCGAGGTGGGTGCGGTGGCCCGCCGTGAGCGCGATCTCCTCCCATTTCTCTTTGGCCTCACCCTTGACGTGACAGCGCTCGCAGACGTCCCTCGGCACCTTCTCGTGGGGTGGGACCTTGTCGGGCCGGTCCACCATCCAGAGGGCCAGCTCGATTATCTGCGCCTTCATGTCCGGGGCATGGCAGTCGTGACACCGCAGGCTGTCGTGCTTGCCCTGGAGCGCATTGACGAGGAGGTAGGTGCCGGTGTCGGGGTGGACGAACGGCTGGCCGGCTGGAATGAAGATGTGGCAGCCGCGGCAGAAGTTGTTGTCGTCCTCCATGTAGACGTAGGCCTTGGCACCCACCCCCACCATCAGGAGGAGCAAAACCCCCACGGTCCCGGCCATCGCGAGCTTGGTCCCGCGGCTCCGCGTGGTCAGCCAGGTCAGAATGTCCCGGCGGTGCCTCCAGGCGAAGGCCAGGACCAGCAGGGCAACGATGACCCCGAGCACGAGCCCGGAGATCATCATCCATCCCGGCCGCTGGAAGATCCACTGGACGACCGGCACCAGGGGATCGGGGATTGGCGGCCTGACCAGCCCGGTATCGGGGCGGGCCGGGGTGGCCTGCTGCAAAGCGGCCATGGCCCCCGCGACTTTCACGGGAGCCATGGCCAGAGAATTCAGAAGCTGCGAGGCGAGCGTGAGCACGCGCCTAACGTGCCGCGCCGATCCTGACCTGTCCAGCGGTCGAGGAAACGCCCGGTCGGCTCAGGGTCATCACGGCCTGCTCCGTGCGCGGTGCCACCCGCAGCTGGCCGCTCCGGATCGCGGCCTGGATCTGCGACAGCACCGGCGCGGGCGGGGCCGGCAGGAAGTCATAGCTGGCCTCCAAGTCCGCGATCGACGATTGCAGCAGGGCCCGCGTCAGGAAGGGGTTGTGCACCCCATGGGACCCGTCGGGATGCCCCGACAGCTCCTCCCCGAGCAGCTGGGCATTGAACAACGCCCCCTTGGCCGGCGTGACAATGGTGTTGCACGGCGGATTGGTGAAGTCGAGCTCGCACGGCGCCTGGAGCTTGATCTGCGCCAGGTAGCCGTCGTCCGTCGGGAAGGCGTCCAGAGACTCGTCGCCGTCGAGATCGATCCACAGCGTGTTGATGTAGCCGTCCTTCTCCGTCAGGATCTGGTCCAGCCGCTGGACCGCAATGGCCTCGCTGCCGTGGCAGCCCGCCGTGGTGCAGCTGGCCCACGACCGGCTTGGCTCGTCGAGCGCACAGTCATTGGTGTAGGTCGGGTCCACGACAGGTGGATCCTTTTGGGTCACACAGGGGAGCGGATGGAAAGTGTGCCCGGTGAAGTGCGTCGGGTTGCCGCCGGCATCCACCCCGTTCAGCGAGTTCAAGTGGCAGCCGGCGCACAGCCGTGGGTTGGCGGACGACCCGTGGGTAGACAGGATGGCCGAGGTGTCGTACACCGTCCCCGGCGGGAAGTACCCCGCGGTGCCGAACAGGACCGGGCCCTGCGCCGCGTGGGGCCCACGGCTCGAGTTGGCGACGGGCTCGCCCCGGCGATTGTGGCACTTGGTGCAGAGGTTGAGTTCCTCCACCGGTTGGTCGATCGGGAAGCGGAGCTGGCCCGGCAGCGGCAGCCCATCCGCCCCCGTGGCGCTGCCGTGCGGATCGTGACAGACCACGCAATTCTGGGGCAGGAGGGTGGTGGTGCCGAGCTCCTTGTAGTTGGTATTCACGCCCCACGCAGCCAGCGCTCCCTTCCCCTCGTGACAGGGCTGGCAGTCGATCTCTTCCGCCTGCGATTCGCGGAGCTGGCCGTGCCGGGACGAGCGCCATTCGGCCAGGTAGTCGTGGTTCTGCGACGGGCCCGCCCCCTGGTGACACGCCCCGCAGCTCGAGTTCACGACCGCCGCCGTGTCCGCCACCTCCACGGAGGGATACACGTTGGCGCTCGCCAGCGGCCGGTTGGCGTCCACCGACGGGTTCTCCACGTGGGTGATGCCCGGCCCGTGGCAGCTCTCGCACTGCACGTCGTGATAGGCCACGTCCTTCACGTTGTCGTAGCCCACATCGGCGAGCGGCTGGTTGCCCCGCGAGTTGATCGTGTGGCACCCTTCGCAGAACGCCTCGGCCTGGCCGCTGTTCTGCAGCGTGCCCCAGGCGGTCGCGTGCCTCGTCTCGATCCAGTCGACCTGCTCCCCGACGTGGCAGTTACCGCAGGTCGTCTGCTGCTCGTCCGCCGTGTAATACCCCAGGTACCCGCTGGCTTCATCCGGCGGCGGGTTGAAGGGCGGGCGATCCTGGTACACGGTTTCGGTATCGGTACAGCCGGCCAGGGCAAGGATGGCAAATGTGGCCAGGCCGCCGAAGAAGGCGAGAGGTGACACACGAGCGTTTCGCATTATTGCACCCATGGTCCAAGGAGTGTCTGTCAACTTAGGCTGTCCGGTGAATCCCGCAATACGCGTCCGGGCTCCTACGGAGGGGTTGTTACAAACTTTAGCATCCCTTCACCTGATCTTCGGCGAAAACTCGAGCAAGTCGGCCCGCGCAGCAGGATGCCTCCGACCAAGGCGCTTGGGCGCGCCGTTGTGCATTCGACGGTCCCGAAGATGCCTCCGGCGGTGTGAAGCGACCGTGAAATCGCCGGGATGAGGGTTTCGCCTTACGTACCGCTACGGACGGCGGGGTAGGGAAACCTCGGGAGGTCTTCACAACGCCTTAAACGCCGCTTCACCATCGCACACGATCTTTGGTGGCGTTCCCATCCGACGGCGGGCTCCACCCGCCGCCGGTCCATCGGACCAAGTGGACCGGAGGTCGTCGATGTTCTTTCCCTCTGCACAACCCTGGACCGAGGGGCAGTCTCTCGGTGAACACCTCGAGCTCCGCGGCGTGTCGCGGCGCGAGTTTCTCGAGTTCTGCGGCCAAATCGCCGTCGTGCTCGGTCTCGGCGAGATGGCCGCGCCGCGCGTGGCGGCCGCGCTCGAGGCGGTCAAGCGGCCCGTCGTCATCTGGATACAGCTCCAGGAGTGCACCGGCTGCGTCGAGAGCATTCTCCGCAGCGCAGAGCCGACGGTCGGCGACCTGGTCCTCAACCTGGTCTCCCTCGATTACTCCCACACCCTGATGGCTGCCTCCGGCACCGCCGCCGAGAAGGCCCTTCACGACTCGATGACGGCGAACAAGGGGCAGTACCTCCTGATCGTGACCGGGTCGGTGCCATTGGCGGAGGATGGGATCTACACGACGATCGCCGGGCGGACCGCCCGAGAGATCCTGCTCGAGGCGGCCGACGGTGCGGCCGCCGTGATCGCGGTGGGCGCCTGCGCCCACTGGGGAAGCGTCCAGGCGGCTGCGCCGAATCCGACCGGAGCCGTGGGCGTGAGCGAGGTCGTGAAGGACCGCCCGGTCATGAACATCGCGGGGTGCCCCCCGATCGGTGACGTGGTAACCGCGACGCTGGTTCATTACCTCACCTTCGGCCGGCTGCCGGAGCTCGACGGAGACGGGCGCCCGCGCTTCGCATACGGCGCCCGCATCCACGACCAGTGCCCGCGGCGCGCGAACTTCGATGCCGGGCAATTCGTGGAAGTCTTCGATGACGACGCGGCGCGGAAGGCCTGGTGCCTGTACAAGGTCGGCTGCAAGGGCCCGGCGACGTTCTCTCCGTGCCCGATCTTCCAATGGAACATGCAGACGAGCTGGCCCATCGGCGCGGGACATCCCTGCATCGGGTGCACCGAGCGGAAGTTCTGGGACACCATGAGCCCGTTCTACACCCGCCTGCCGGATGTCGCCGGCCTGGGCGTGGAAAGCACGGCCGACACCATTGGCGCCGCCCTGGCCGCGGGCGCGCTGGCCGGCGTTGCGGCGCACGCGGCAGCCACGGGACTCCATCAGATCAGGTCCAAGCGGGCGGCGAAGGTCGAGACGGCGGGAGGACAAGATGGCCAGGACTAAAGTGGTAGTGGATCCCATCACGCGCATCGAAGGCCATCTTCGCATCGAGGCGCAGGCCGAGAACGGCAAGATCACCAACGCGTGGGCATCCTCCACACAGTTCCGCGGCATCGAGATCATCATGAAGGGCCGCGACCCGCGCGATGCCTGGGCGTTCACCCAGCGCATCTGCGGGGTGTGCACCGTCGTGCACGCCGTCGCGTCGTGCCGCGCGGTGGAGGACGCACTCGGGATCACGATTCCGCCCAACGCGAGCCTGATCCGCAACCTGGTCCACGGGATGCAGACCGTCCAGGACCACGTCATCCACTTCTACCACCTGCACGCCCTCGACTGGGTGGACGTGCTGAGCGCGCTCAAGGCCGATCCGGCGGGCACCGCGGCCATCGCGAAGAAGATCTCACCCTGGCCGAACAACTCGGAGACGTACTTCAAGGAGGTCCAGGACCGGGTCAAGACCTTCGCGGCCGGCGGCCAGCTCGGCATCTTCACCAACGGCTACTGGGGCCACCCGGCCTACAAGCTTCCTCCCGAGGTGAACCTGCTCGCCGTCGCCCACTACCTGGAGGCGCTCGACTGGCAGAAGGACGTGATCCGCCTGCACACGATCTTCGGCGGCAAGAACCCGCACCCGAACTTCCTGGTGGGGGGCATGGCCTCGGCCATCAATCTCGAGGACACGGGAACGATCAACGCCGTGCGGCTGGCCGAGGTCCACGGGATGATCGTCCGGGCCCGCCGCTTCGTGGAGCAGGTGTACTGGCCCGACCTGGTGGCCATCGCGGGGTTCTACAAGGACTGGGCGGCCATCGGAGGCGGCACGGGGAACTACCTCTCCGTGGGCGAATTCGCCGATCTCGATTCGAACGACCTGGCCTCCCAGTACTTCCCGCGCGGCATCATCCTGAACCGGGATCTGTCCAAAGTCTGGGAATACGACCAGAACCTGGTGAAGGAGTACATCTCGAGCTCGTGGTACGAGTACAGCGGCGGGGACGACTCCGGCCTGCACCCCTACGAGGGAGAGACCGCACCGAAATACACCGGGCCGAAGACCCCGTGGACCTTCCTGCAGGATGAAAAGAAGTACACCTGGATGAAGGCCCCGCGGTACGACGGGCGGCCGATGGAAGTCGGCCCGCTGGCGCGGATGCTGGTCGCCTACGGCGCCGGTCACGAGGAGGTGCGCGGGCTGGCGACGGACCTGCTCAACCGGCTCGACGCCCCGCCCGCGGCGCTGTTCTCGACGCTCGGACGGGTGGCAGCCCGCGGGATGGAGACGCTCCTGCTGGCGCGGCGGATGGAGCACTGGTACGACAAGCTCGTCGAGCGGATCCGGAGCGGCGACACCAAGACCTTCGACGGCTCGAAGTGGGACCCGTCCACGTGGCCGAAAGGCACGGCCCGCGGGTACGGCGCCCTCGACGCCGCCCGCGGCGCCCTCGGACACTGGGTGGAGATCGAGGGCGGGAAGATCACCCGGTATCAATGCGTGGTGCCCAGCACGTGGAACTGCTCGCCGCGTGATCCCAAGGGGCAGCCCGGTCCCTACGAAGCGGCGCTGACCGACAACCACCCGCTGGTCCGCCCGGACCAGCCGCTGGAAATCCTGCGGACGATCCACTCGTTCGACCCGTGCATGTCCTGCGGCGTGCACGTCCTCGACGCGGAGGGCCGCACGGTCTCGGAGGTACGGGTGCAATGAACTCCTCCGCGCACGAACACCTGCCGCCTCCACTGGCGGACTCGAAGCTCTTCCCGCTGGGGCGGGCGGCGCCCCCCCGGGCCGGGAACTACAAATGGGTGTACCTCTGGGGCGCGCCGCTCCGGGCCATGCACTGGATCGCCGCGATCGCGATCGTCGTGCTCATCGCCACCGGGTTCTACATCGGCAAGCCCTACTTCCTCGGGCGGGGGGAGGCGTCGCAGGGATTCCTGATGGGCTACGTCCGCCTCGCGCATTTCATCGCCGCGGGCACGCTCGTGATGACCGGCATCGTTCGCATCTACTGGCTCCTGGCCGGAAACCAGTTCGAGCGACTGCCGGCGCTGTTCCCGATCCGCGCCCGTGACTTCGCCAACCTGGTCCGCCAGGTGAAGTACTACCTGATGATCCAGCCGGAGAAGGCGCCCCATTACCTCGGACACAACCCGATCCAGCAGCTGAGCTACACGTTCACCTACCTCGTGGGCGCGCTGATGGTGGTCACCGGGTTCACCATGTACGGTCAGGCCAATCCCGGCGGCTTCTTCTACACACTCACCGCGCCGGTCGCGAGCCTGGTCGGAGGGCTCCAGGTCGTCCGCTTCCTGCATCACGTCTCGACCTGGTGGTTCGTGATCTTCCCGATCATGCACATCTACCTGGCCGTGCGCGCGGACATCATGGAACGGGGTGGGGGCCTCTCGTCCATCTTCAGCGGCGGGCATTTCGTCCGCGCGGATCGCGACTATGTCGATGAGTGATACCCGGCCGATCGTGGTCCTCGGGCTCGGCAATCCGATCATGGGGGACGACGGCGTCGGCGTGCTTGCGGTGGAGCGATTGCGGGACGAGTGGGAGGTGGGAGAAGGCGTCGAACTCGTGGACGGGGGCACCTGGGGGATGACGCTCCTGCCCACGATCGAGGGCGCCCGGAAGCTGATCCTGGTCGACGCGATTCACTCTGGTGGCATGCCCGGGGCCGACGTCGTGCTGTCGGGGCCGCGCCTGCCCGAACTGCTCGGCCCGCGGCTTTCGGTCCACCAGGTGGATGTCATCGACCTGCTCACGCTCGCCCGGCTCCGGGGGACGCTCCCGCCCGACACGGTGGCCCTCGGAGTCGAGCCCCGCCGGATCGAAATGTCCACCGAGCTGACGCCGGCAGTCGCCGAAGGGCTGGCCCGGCTGCCGGGGCGCATCGCCGCCCAGCTCCAGTCGTGGGGCGCGACCTGCCGGCACAGGCACGTGGTGCATGCATGAAATGAGTGTGGCGCTCGAGATCTGCCGGATGGCAGAGGAGCGGATCGGGGCCGAGGCCCTGCCTCAGCTGGTCGAGGTGGGCGTGGAAATCGGCTCCAATTCGGGCTTCGAGCCCGAGAACCTGAAGTTTTGCCTCGAGGCGCTGCTCTCCGCGCCGCCGTTCGGGAACGCCCGCCCGATCCTGGATCTCCGTGCGGGCGATGTGCTTCGACTCACCTACCTGGAGCTCGACGATGGCAATCCGGACGATTGAGGTGCGCGAGCCGGTCATGGCTCGCAATAACGAAATCGCGGCGTCGGTCCGCGCCCGCCTCCGTGAAGCGGGGGTGCCGGCGTTCAACCTCGTGTCGTCGCCCGGGTCCGGGAAGACGCTGCTCCTCGAGCGCACCCTCGCCGAGCTCGGTGGCGAGCTCCGCCTCGCCGTCGTGACCGGCGACGTGCAGACCCAGAACGACGCCGAGCGGCTCGCGAGGCATACGAACCACCTCGTGCAGGCCGTGGTCACCAATGGCGCCTGCCATCTCGACTCGCGCCAGGTCGAAACCGCGCTGGCCGCGATCGACCTCGACGAGACGGACCTGCTCTTCATCGAGAACGTCGGCAACCTGGTCTGTCCGGCCAGCTGGGACCTCGGCGAGGAGGCGAAGGTGGTGCTCTTCTCCGTGACCGAAGGCGAGGACAAGCCACTCAAGTACCCCAAGATCTTCCGCGAAGCCAGGATCGCGGTGCTGACCAAGATGGATCTCCTGCCGTACGTGCCGTTCGACGTCGAGCAGGCGATCGCCTTCGCCCGACAGATCAACCCCCGGCTCCAGTTCTTCCGGACCTCGGCCCTGAACGGTGTCGGCATGCACGAGTGGTACACGTTCCTGCGCCGGTCGGCGCGGAAGGCGGTGACGGTCTGATGGATCGCGCAGCCCTCGATGTGCGGGTGACGGGCGTAGTGCAGGGGGTCGGCTTCCGGCCCTTTGTCCACCGCCTTGCCGCGCGTCACGGGCTGGCCGGCTGGATCCGGAACGCGGCGGGCGACGTGCAGATCGCCGTGGAGGGCGCGCCCGACGCGCTGGAGGGGTTCCTCCGCGCACTCGAGAGCGAGGCGCCGCCGCTCGCGCGCATCGAGCGGGTCACGACCGAGCCCCACGCCCCGACGGGGCTCGATGGTTTCCGGATCCAGGTGAGCGCGGATGCACCGGATCAGCGGCAGCCGGTCTCGCCGGATGTGGCCACCTGCGCCCGGTGCACGGCCGAGCTGTTCGATCCGGGCGACCGCCGCTTCCGGTACCCGTTCATTACCTGCACCGATTGCGGTCCGCGATTCACGGTGATCGCCGCCATGCCGTACGATCGCGAGCGCACGAGCATGGCGGCCTTCCAGCAGTGCCCCGAGTGCCTCCGCGAATACACGACCCCCGGAGACCGCCGCTACCACTCCGAGACCAACAGCTGCGGCACCTGCGGACCCCACCTCTGGTACGTCGCGCCCGGCGGGGAGCAGGTTGGTCAAGACCCGGATGCGGCGCTGGCGCGGGCCGCGCGGCTGCTTCTGAGCGGCGGCATCCTCGCCCTTCGCGGCCTCGGCGGATTCCACCTCGCCGTGGACGCCACCAACGAGGCGGCCGTCGCCCGGCTCCGGGCGCGCAAGCGGCGGGATGCGAAGCCGCTCGGCCTCATGGTCCGGACGCTGGATGAGGCGCGCGCCATCGGCGTCGTCGGGCTCGACGAAGCGCAGCTACTGGTGCGTCCAGAGCGCCCCCTAGTCCTGCTCGAGCGGCTGCCGGGCGCCCGACTCGCCGACGGGATCGCGCCCGGGCTGGCCTGGATCGGCGTGATGCTGGCCTACACCCCCGTCCACCACCTGCTCTGCGACGCCGTGGGCCGGCCGCTGGTGATGACCAGCGGGAACCTGAGTGACGAGCCGATCGCGACCGGCAACGAGGAGGCCTACGATCGCCTCGGCAGCATCGCGGACGGGTTCCTGTTCCACGACCGCGAAATCGTGGCCAGATACGATGACTCGCTCGTGCGGCCCTCGCCCGCCGGCCCCATTCTCCTGCGGCGTGCCCGGGGCTACGCACCGCTGCCGCTCGACCTGCCCATCGAGTCGCCGGAACCGCTTTTGGCGGTGGGACCGCACCTCAAGAACACCTTCACGCTGGTGCACGGCCGGCGCGCCTTCGTGAGCCAGCACATCGGTGACCTCGAGAACCTCGAAACTCTCCAGCATTTCCACGACGCGCTGGAGCGCTTCCAGGCATTGTTCCGCGTTCGGCCCGCAATTGCGGTCCGCGACCTCCACCCCGGATATCTCTCCACCCGGATCGCCGACGAGCTGGGGCTCCCACGCGTCATGCCGGTGCAGCACCACCACGCGCACGTCGCCGCGGTGCTCGCGGAACATGGCGAGACCGGACCCGTGCTCGGAGTGGCGTACGACGGCACCGGATACGGCGACGACGGCCACACCTGGGGGGCCGAAGTGTTGCTCGCGGACCTGCGTGGATACCGGCGGCTCGCGCACCTGCGGTACGCCCCCCTGCCCGGCGGGGACCTCGCGGCCCGCACGCCGTGGCGTTCGGCCCTGGGTTATCTCTCGCTGGATCCTCACCTCGCATCCGCCTTCGAGCTGGCGTTCGAGGGCATCGATCCCCGCGAGCGGGAAGTGGCCGAGCGGCAGATCGCGCGCGGGGTAAACGCGCCACTCGCGTCCTCGATGGGCCGCCTCTTCGATGCCGCCGCGGCGGTGCTCGGGGTCAGGCGGGTGGCGGCGTACGAGGGGCAGGCGGCGATGGAGCTCGAATCGCTGGCCGGCCGGAGGGTCGCCTCGGAGATCCGATGGGGCCTGGAGCGGGACGCCGACGGGGTAATGCGGCTGGACCCGCTCCACCTGCTCGGCACACTCGGCATGCGGCGGCAGCGAGGGGAGCATGTGGCGGACCTGGCGGCCGACTTTCATGCCAGCGTGGCGTGGGCCACCGTGGAAGTCCTCCGCCGCGCGGTCGAGGAGACCGGCATCACGACGGTGGCACTGGGCGGTGGCGTCTTCCAGAATGCGCGCCTGCTCGGATCGGTCCGGGCGAGGTGCGAGGCGCTGGGAATCCGGACGCTGATTCCCCGGAGGCTGAGCCCCAACGATGGCGCCGTGAGTTACGGCCAGGCGGCGATCGCCGCCGCCCGGCTCGCGGCCGAACGGGCGGCCTGAGGCCGCGGGAGGTTCCGATGTGTCTGGGCATTCCTGGCCGCATCGTGGAGCGGCACGAGGATCGGGGCCTCGCGATGGGCACCGTGGACTTCGGCGGGGTCCGCCGCGAGGTGTGCCTCGCGTATGTGGCCGATGAGGTCCGCCCCGGGGATTACGTCGTGGTGCACGTCGGATTCGCCATCGCGCGGGTGGACGAGGCCGAGGCGGTGAAGACGTACGAGGTGCTGCAGGAGATGAGCCGGCTCGACGAGCTGACCTGGCTGCAGGAGGTCGCCGACCGCGCGCTCGAGGGAACGGAGGCGCCGGCCCGATGAGGTTCCTCAACGAATACCGGGATCCGCAGGTCGCCCGCGCGCTGGTGCGGAAGATCCTCGACACGGCGACCCGGCGCTGGGTCCTGATGGAAGTCTGCGGCGGCCAGACGCACACGATCGTCAAGCAGGGGCTGCACGAGCTGCTGGCGCCGGCAATCGAGATGATCCACGGACCCGGGTGTCCGGTCTGCGTCACCTCGCTCGAGCAGATCGACAAGGCCCTGCACCTGGCGGCTCGCCCGGACGTGATCTTCACCTCCTTCGGGGACATGCTGCGGGTTCCCGGCAGCGAGTGCGATCTCCAGCAGGTGCGGGCCCGGGGCGGCGACGTCCGGGTGGTCTACTCCCCGCTCGACGCGCTGCAACTCGCCCTGCGCCACCCGGACCGGGAGGTTGTGTTCTTTGCGGTCGGCTTCGAGACCACGGCGCCCGCCAATGCGATGGCGGTGTGGCGCGCGCGGGAGCTCGGCGTGCGCAACTTCACCGTCCTCGTCTCGCACGTGACCGTGCCCCCGGCCATGATGGCGATCCTCGACTCCCCGGACAACCGGGTGCAGGGATTCCTGGCGGCGGGTCACGTCTGCGCCGTGATGGGCTGGACCGAATACGAGCCGATCGCCGCGAAGTACCGGGTGCCGATCGTCGTCACCGGATTTGAACCTGTGGACATCCTCGAGGGGATGTTGATGGCGGTCATGCAGCTGGAGGAAGGCCGGAGTCAGGTCGAGAACCAGTACGTGCGCTCGGTCAGGCGGGAAGGCACGACGCCCGCGCGCGACCTGGTCGCGCAAGTCTTCCAGCTGGTCGACCGGAAGTGGCGGGGTGTCGGGGAGATTCCGCGGAGCGGGCTGGGACTCCGCGAGGAGTTCGCCGACTTCGACGCGGAATACCGCTTCGGTTTGGGGGCCCTCGAGGTGCAGGAGCCCGCCGAGTGCCGGGCAGGGGACGTCTTGCGCGGCAAGATCAAGCCCTTCGAGTGTCCCGCCTTCGGCACGCTCTGCACCCCGGAGCGCCCGCTCGGCGCACCGATGGTCTCCACGGAGGGCGCCTGTGCGGCCTACTACAACTACGGGCGCTACACGGCGCCGGCACGGACGGAGGCCTGAGATGGGCGCCTCGACCCTGACCTCCGGCCCCGCCTGCCCGGTGCCCCAGGCCACCACCGAGCGGGTGCAGCTGGGCCACGGCTCAGGCGGCAAGATGAGCGCGGCCCTCCTTCGGGAGCGCTTCCTCCCGTGTTTCGACAACGATCACCTCCGACGTCTCGGCGACGCCGCCGTCGTGCCGGTGCACGGAGGCGAGGTGGCGGTGTCCACCGACACGTTCGTGGTCACGCCGCTGGAGTTTCCGGGAGGGAACATCGGCTCGCTCGCGGTGCACGGCACCCTGAACGACCTCGCCATGATGGGGGCACGGCCGCTCTACCTGTCCGCAGGATTCGTCCTCGAGGAGGGCCTGCCGTTCGAGTTGCTCGATCGGGTGCTCGAGGCGATGGGAGCGGCCGCGCGACTGGCCGGCGTGCCGGTCGTCACCGGCGACACCAAGGTCGTGGAGCGCGGCAAGGCGGACGGGCTCTACATCAATACGACGGGGCTCGGCCTCATCGAACCCGGTTTCCGGCCCGGCCCCGAACGGGCCCGGCCGGGGGACGCCATTCTCGTCAGCGGCCCCATCGCCCGCCACGGCATGGCGATCATGACCACGCGCGAGGGCATCGCGTTCGAGGCGGCGATCGAGAGCGATTCGGCCTCCCTGTTCCCGCTGGTCGAGCTGCTGCGCGACGTCGCCGGCGAAGCCGTCCACGTGCTCCGCGACCCGACGCGGGGTGGCGTGGCCAGCGCCCTTAACGAGATCGCCGCCGCCTCGGGCGTCGGCGTCGTGCTGGACGACGGGGCGGTGCCGGTGCCCGGGGTCGTCGCGTCGGCGTGCGACCTGCTGGGGCTCGACCCGCTGTACGTGGCGAACGAAGGCGTCCTGATCGCCTGCATCGAGAGCGCCGCCGCGGATCGCGCGCTCGCGACGCTGCGCTCCCACCCCCTCGGCGCGGAAGCCGCCCGTATCGGCACCGTCGTCGCGGAGCATCCGCGGATGGTCGTGCTCAGGACCGGCGTCGGGGGCACCCGCGTCGTGGACATGCTGCCGGGCGACCAGCTCCCCCGCATCTGCTGAGCCCACCTTCTCCCTACTTGGACGGCGCCCGGGTACATTTCCCGGGCGCGTATCCACCCTTGTCCCGGAACCCCGCATGGCCACCGGCAAAACCACCTGTCCCTCCTGCGGTCGCGAGACCGCCGGCAACTTCTGCAGCCACTGCGGCGCGTCGATGTCGGGCCGGACGTGCGCGTCCTGCCGCGCTCCGCTGAGCCCCGACGCGCGCTTCTGCGCCCGGTGCGGGAAGGCGGCCGGCGGCAGCGCGGCCGCCGGTGGAGACCGGAAGGCGTGGATGGTCGCCGCCGGGGTGGGGGTGGCCCTGTTGTTCGGCGTCCTGGTGATGGTGGCCCGGGGCGGAACGGGAGCGCCCCAGGCGGCGACTCCGGGTCCGGCCGCGCCATTCGCGTCCGAAGACGCGAGCGGCACCCCGCCGGACATCAGCACGATGACCCCGCGAGAGCGATTCGACCGGCTATACAACCGGATCATGCGGGCGAGTGAATCCGGGGACCAGCAGACCGTGACCACGTTCACCCCGATGGCGCTCCAGGCCTACGAGCAGCTCGACTCCGTGGATGCGGACGCCCGGTTTCACCTGGCGACCCTCAAGCTGCACACCGGGGACGTGGCCGGCGCCTCGGCGATCGCGGATACCCTGTTACGGGAGAACCCTGACCACCTCTTTGGCTACGTGATCCGGGGTACCGTCGCGCGCTGGCAGAAGGACGAGACGGCGATGGCGAAGGCCTATGCCGAATTCCTGGCGCGATACGACAAGGAGATCGCGGCCAACCGGACCGAGTACTCGGACCACAAGCGAATGCTCGACGACTTTCACCAGGCCGCCACCGCGGCGCGGAAGTCGTAGAATTGCAATGCGTTAAGTTTGACGTGAAGATTGCTTCATGAGACAACGCGGCCCTTGCTGGTGGCGGACGGACCGCGGATCTTGTGGGGAAGGGAAGTGCGGCGCTCGGGATATGTTCGTAGGAAGGGAGAGGACCCATGAAGCCAGGCCATAAGTTCCTGTTCGGTGCCGTGATCATCGTCGCGAGCGTCGGCCTCCTCATGTTCCAGGGCGTGAAGGAGACGGGTGTCTACTTCCTGACGCCGACGGAACTCGCCGCGAAGACGACGGCCGATCCGACCTTCTACAACGTGGGGCTCAAGATGGGCGCCCGCGTCGTGCCGGGTTCGGTACGTCGCGACGCCGCCACTCAGACGATCGACTTTCAGGTCACCGACGGCACGCACACGTATCCCGTCACCTATCGGGGCCTGGTGCCGGATACCTTCACCGACGCCAACGACATCGAAGTGGTCGTGGAGGGCCGGCTCGGGAAGGACGGCGTCTTCCACGCGACCGACGTTCTGGCGAAGTGCGGATCCCGCTATGAAGCCGTCCCCAAGGCCTGACCTCCGATGACCCTGCTCGGGCAGTTTTCGCTGTGGGTGGCCCTCCTCATCGGCTCCTGGTGCGTCGTCCTCTCCCTCTCCGGCCGGTGGCGCGAGCGCCCCGACCTGGAGCGGGTGATCACCCGCTCGGTCTACGCCCTGTGTGTGGCGCTTCTCGTCGCCACGCTCTCCCTCTGGAAGGGGCTCATCTCCCACGATTTCAATATCGAGTACGTCGCCGCGTACACCTCCAGAAACCTCCCGACGTACTACATCGTCTCCGCGCTCTGGGCCGGACAGAAGGGCTCGCTGCTCTTCTGGGCCGTGGTGTTGTCCCTCTTCGCGTCCGCCGCCCAGCTCCTGACCTCGCGACGCCACGCCGCGTTGCTGCCCTACGTGGCGGGTATTACGTCGGCTGTGGTGGTGTTCTTCGTGATTGTCATGCTGTTCGCGGCCAATCCCTTCGAACGGCTCGCCTTCACTCCCGAGGACGGTCGGGGCCTCAATCCGCAATTGCAGAACGTCGGGATGGTGATGCATCCGCCGATGCTGTACCTGGGGTACATCAGCATCACGATCCCGTTCGCCTTCGCCGTGGGGGCGCTGCTCTCCCGGCGCCTCGACACCGGCTGGATCGTCGCCATCCGGAAATGGACGCTGGTGTCCTGGCTCTTCCTCTCCATCGGCATCGTGCTCGGGATGTGGTGGGCGTACGTGGAACTCGGGTGGGGCGGGTACTGGGCCTGGGATCCGGTGGAGAACGCCAGCTTCCTGCCCTGGCTCACCATGACGGCGTTCCTGCACTCGGTGATGATCCAGGAGAAGCGGGGCATGCTCAAGCGGTGGAACGTGGCGCTCATCGTCGCGACGTTCCTGCTCAGCATCTTCGGAACGTTCATCACGCGCTCGGGCGTGATTGCGAGCGTGCACAGCTTCACGCAGTCGAACGTGGGCTACTTCTTCCTGGCCTTCCTCCTGCTCGCCGGCGTCTACGCGTTCACCCTGCTCTGGACCCGGTGGCCGGAGCTCGAGCCCGAGGGACAGCTCGAATCGATGCTGAGCCGCGAGGCCGCGTTCCTGTTCAACAACCTCGCGCTGGTCGGCATCGCGTTCTCCGTGCTCTGGGGCACCCTGTTCCCGATCCTCTCCGAGGCGGTGCGAGGCAACAAGATCACCGTCGGTCCGCCTTTCTTCAACCGGGTGAACATCCCCCTCGGCCTGTTCCTGCTGGCCCTGACCGGCATCGGCCCGCTCATCGCGTGGCGCAAGGCCTCGGTGCAGAATCTCCGCCGCCAGTTCGCGCTGCCGGTGGGCACCGGACTGGCCACCGCAGCGGCGCTGTTCGGCACCGGGATGCGCGACGGCTATGCGATGATGGCCATCGCCCTGGGCGCGTTCGTGCTCGGCACGGTCGTCCAGGAGTTCTACCGCGGGATGCGGGCCCGCCACCGCATGCACGGCGAGTCGCCGCTGGTGGCATTCTCCCGCCTGATCGGGCGGAACCGGCGGCGCTACGGCGGGTACATCGTGCACGTGGGCATCCTCACGATGTTCGTGGCCTTCGCCGGGATGGCATTCAAGGTGGACCAGGAAGCGACGCTCAAGCCGGGCGAGTCCGCCGAGGTGAGGAGCCCCTACGGCCACACCTACAAACTGACCCACATGGGCGTTTCGCAGTACAAGGCCCTCAACCGCTTCGTCTCGGCCGCTTCGGTGCAGGTCGAGCGCGATGGCCGCTCGCTCGGCATCATGAAGTCCGAGAAGCGGCAGCATGTGGACAGCTTCGGGCGGCCTACGTTCGAACCCTCCACCGAAGTCGGCATCCGGAGCGACCTGCGGGAGGACCTGTACATCGTGTACGCGGGATCGGTGGATGGAACGGAGGAAGCGGTCTACCGGTTCACGGTGAATCCCCTGGTGTGGTGGGTGTGGTTTGCGGGCGTCGTGCTCATCCTCGGTGGCCTGCTGACCATGTGGCCCGGCGGCGGAGGCGTTGCCGAGACGCGGCGCAGCCAGGCGGGGTACGAAGCCGTGCTGGTCGGAGCGGGAGGAAAGTAGGGTGACGGCGCCCAGGGTGACCCGTCGCGGGTTCCTCGGATCCGGGCTCGGCCTCGGCCTTACGCTCCTGGCCGGGCGGTCGGCTCTGGGCCAGGGCACTCAGGCCCAGACTCCGGCGGCGGGAGGCGGAGACCGGTCCCGGCTCTTCGATCCCTCCGCCGTGCAGGAGCGGCGGCCCACGGTCGCGGCGGACAACGACGCCGTCATCATGGCGCTCGAGAAGCGGCTCAAGTGCCAGTGCGGCTGCAACCTCGACATCTACACCTGCCGTACCACCGACTTCACCTGCACGACCTCGCCGGCGCTGCATCGCGAGATCGTCGCCCTGCAGGGTCAGGGTCGCTCGGCCCAGGAGATCCTCGACGCGTTCGTTCAGGAATACGGCGAGCAGGCATTGATGGCCCCCAAACCGGAAGGATTCAACCTCGCGGGTTACTTCGTGCCCGGCGTGCTGATGCTGCTCGGTGTGACCGCGTTGACCGCCTGGATCATGCGGCGCCAGCGGCAGGTCGCGCTGGCTTCCACCGGGACAGCGGATCCGGACGTGGACGCCGCTGCTGCCGCCGCGGCAGGCGCCACGCCGGAAGAAATCGAACGGCTCAGGCGTGCGCTGGCCGAGGTGGAGGACTGATGCTGCTTGAGGCCGTCGCCGCGGGGCTGGTTGGCGTCGCACTGCTCTGGCTGGTCTTCGAGCCGATGCTCGGCGCGCCGAGGGTTTCGACGAATCGCCTGGGGGAGCTCGACGAGCTCGAGGAGACTCGTAAGGGGCTCGCGCTCACCGCACTGAAGGAGATCGAGTTCGACCGCGAGACCGGCAAGCTCAGCGATGCCGATTACGCCTACCTCAAGTCCCGCTACACGTCCGCGGCGATCGAGGCCTTGCGGGAGGAAGAGGGCGAGGGGGGCGGAGAGGCCGTCGAGCGCCTCGTGGCCGAGCGGGTCCGGGTCGTGCGGGCGGCAGCGGCCGGGGCCCCGGCGATCGCGTGTCCCGATTGTGGCATACGCCCAGAGCTGGACGCGCTGTTCTGCTCCTCGTGCGGACGCCGCATCGGCGGCCCCGAAGCCTGCGGGTTGTGCGGGGCAGGGCTCGAGGCGGGAAGCAGGTTCTGCACCAACTGCGGTGGCCGCATCGCCGCCTGAGATCCCTCGCGAAACCTCTTCGACGCGAAGTTCGTGGTAGTATAGGAGCAGATGAATCCCCCAGGGGCAACCCGTCTTCCGATGCAACCCGCCATTCCGAGGTACTCGATGCTGCACACCGGCCGCCGCCTCATCGTGGCATCCGCCGCCGCGTTCCTGTTCGGATGCGGTTCGTCCACGCCTCCAGATGTCTCGCCGAGTCCGATGGCCGGCGGAACCTCTCCTGGTCAGCCCGACAAGGGAGCCGCCGCGAAGAAGAGCGTCGCCGAGCTGATCAAGGGGTCCCGGAAATACGAGGGGCTTTTTACGATTTACCAGGACACGGCGACGGGCACCACCGAAATCGGGGTGCGGAGGGACCAGCTGGGGAAGGAGTTCATCTACAACGCCGTCGTGGATGAAGGCGTCCTTCCGGCCGGTGCGTTCCGGGGGCAGTACGGGCCCAACTACGTGTTCCAGGTCAACCGCAGGTTCAACAAGATCGAATTCGTGATCCGGAACACCTCGTTCTATTTCGACCCAGGGAGCCCGCTGCGCCGCGCCGCCGAGGCAAACATCAGCCCGTCGGTCATCGCCTCGATCGACATCGCCGGCGAAGACACCACCACGGGCGAGATGATCATCAAGTCCGACGATCTCTTCCTCACCGAGGCCTTCCGGCAGGTCAAGCCGACGCCGGACCCCAACGCACGCCCGGGCACGACGTTTCAGCTCGGGACCCTCAGCAAGAGCAAGACGCGCATCACCGGCATCCGCTCGTATCCGCTGAATTCCGATGTGCTCGTCGAGTACGTCTATGAGAACCCCGCGCCCGTGGTGCGGGGCGGCGAGGATGTCACCGACCCGAGGAACGTCAGCGTGCGGGTGCTCCACTCGCTGATCCAGATGCCCGCGGACGGTTACGAGCTCCGGTTCGACGACCCGCGGGTCGGCTACTTCACCGAGTCGGTCACCGACCTGACTTCGGCCAGCGTCACGCCGTACCGGGACCTGATCGACCGGTGGGACCTGCGGAAGAAGGATCCCTCCGCGGCGCTCTCCGAGCCCATTCAGCCGATCGTGTGGTGGATCGAAAACACCACGCCCGTGGAACTGCGCCCGGCCATCAAGGAGGGCGTTCTCCGCTGGAACGAGGCGTTCGAGCAGGCGGGATTCAAGAACGCCATCGTGGTGCACGAGCAGCCGGACACCGCCAGCTGGGACGCCGGGGACCTCCGCTACAACGTGCTCCGGTGGACCTCTTCGCCCAACCCGCCATTCGGAGGCTACGGGCCGAACGTCGTCAATCCGCGGACGGGGCAGGTGCTCGGCGCGGACATCATGCTCGAATACATCTACGTGACCAACCGGATCCGGGCTGCGGATCTCTTCGAATGGGCGGGACAACAGCAGCTCGAGCCCGTCGTGCCGGCAAACCAGGAGGCCGCGTTCTGTTCGTTCGGCCAGTTCATGCAGGAACAGGCGCTGTTCGGGGCGGCCGCGCTCCGCCTCCTCGGGGCCAGCGATGCAGAGGTCAGCGGCTTCGTGAACGAGGCGGTGATCTCGCTCGTGCTGCACGAGGTGGGGCACACGCTCGGACTCACCCACAACATGAAGGCGACCCAGGCCTACTCACCCGCCGAGCTGCAGGATCCCGAATTCGTCCGGACGCACGGCGTGTCCGGTTCGGTGATGGACTACCACGCGGTGAACGTGCCGCCTCCCGGCGGCCGGCGGACGCAGTCCGTGGACACCCATCCGGGCGTGTATGACCGCTGGGCCATCGAGTACGGCTACCGTCCTTCGCTGCCGGATCCCGTGGCGGAGCAGGCCAGAGTCCGGGCGATCGTGTCGCGGTCCACCGAGCCGGCGCTGGCCTACGGCAACGACGCGGACGACATGCGCGCGCCCGGCGGCGGCATCAACCCCCGCGTGATGGTCGGCGACATGAGCAGCGACGCCATCGCGTTCGCCGAGGGGCGGATGACCCTGGCCGATTCCCTCATGAAGACGATTCTCCCCCGCTACACGCGACACGATAGTTCCTACGCCTCGTTGCTCACGGCGTACTTCATCACGTCGGGGCAGATCGCGGGGCAGGCCGGCGTCGTCGCCCGGTATATCGGCGGCGTCGAGGTCGATCGCGCGTTCGCCGGGCAGCCGGGCGCCACCCAGCCGCTGACGCCCGTACCGCTCGCGGAGCAGAAGCGGGCGATGCGCCTCCTGCGCGACCGGGTGTTCGCGCCCGGGGCCTTCGGGGCCTCGCCCGAGCTCCTGGCCCACCTGCAGCCGCAGCGCCGGGGATTCGGCTTCTTCGGCACCACCGAGGATCCGAAAATCCACGCACGCGTGCTGGCGGCACAACGGAGCGTCCTCGATCATCTGCTTCACCCCACCACGCTCAGCCGGATGACCGATTCCCGCGCCTACGGCGGCGGATACTCGGTGGCCGCGATGGTTGGTGACCTGACCGATGCGATCTTCGCGGCCGACGCCAAGGGGGATGTCAATACGTTCCGGCAGAACCTGCAGGTGGAGTACGTGAATCGCCTGGCCGCGATGATCACCGGTGAGTCACGCCTGCGGTATGACTACGTGGCGCGCTCCGCGGCGGTGGCGAACCTTCGCAGCATTCAGGTGCAGGTCGCCCGGCCGGCCGGCAACGCCGAGACGCTGGCCCACCGCGCGCACCTCAAGCTGGTGGCGGACCGGGCGCTGGCCGTGCCGGGGTGAGGTGAGGGCGAGCAGACGGGCAGACGGACGCACGGCACGACGGCACGGCTTTGTTCAATCGCTCCGTCGTCCCGTCGTTCCGTCGTCCTCGTCGTCCCGTCGTCTACCAGCCGTACCCGAGTTCCACGCCCACTCTCCCGCGCAGCAGCGACCGCTGCTCGTACTCCGACGGCAGCTCGCCTGCATCGAATACCGAGCCTGACATCGCTCCCTCGAGCCACGCCGCGACGGTCCAGTCCGGCGTGATCGGCGATTCGAGTCCGAGCAGGGCCCGTCCGCCGATCCGGGTGCGATCCCCGGCGCCTTCCCAATTCCACAGATCGAGAGTCGGGCCCCCCGCAAGGCGGATACCGGCGCCTGCGGTACCCAGCCGCAGCAGCCTGAAGCCGACCTCCGGCGCCAGCTCGTAGAGCGTGAAGCCGGCGTCGTCCGCCGTGAGCGAGACGCCTCCGCCGGCCAACCGCAGGCCGCCCTCCACCCGAAAGAGGCGGAGACCGATGCGTACGGCTCCCGTGTTCCTCGAGGCAGCGATTCCGAGGGCCGTTCCAGGGCCGGGGCCGACGGAGAGTCCGTCCGAAGGGCTCTCCGCCCCGGCGCCGAACCATACGGTACTGACATCCGGCGAGAGGCCCCAGCCACGCTCCTGGGCGGC
The DNA here is from genome assembly GCA_963817575.1 of uncultured Gemmatimonadales bacterium. Classification (GTDB taxonomy): domain Bacteria; phylum Gemmatimonadota; class Gemmatimonadetes; order Gemmatimonadales; family GWC2-71-9; genus DASTCF01. The sequence goes on along the minus strand of CAWFOY010000007.1, from coordinate 74,547 downwards.
GGCCGGGGCGGAACTCGACGCGAGTACCGCCACGACAGCCATTGTTGCCGGTCCGGTCCGCCGCATGAAGCCTCCCGTCACTTCACTTCGAGATTGAGCCAGCCGTTGGCGTTGAGGTTCTTGTCGAGCACCACCCAGTGCCCGATGGAGCTCGAGCGGCCCGCCACCGAGTCCGCCACGGCGAAGCCGATGATGTCGTCGTTGCTCTTGATGAAGTTGTAGATCGCATTGAGCAGGTCGCTGCCGGACTGGGCGGCCTTGATGATGCGGACGATGCCATCCGGCGTCACGACCTTGGTGTCCTTGATGGCCTTGTAGTCCTTGAATGCCTGGCTCAGGGCGCTCAGCATCGTGGCGGCGCGGTCCTCGTCGGTCCGGATCTCGCAGGCGCCATCGTCGTCCTCCAGCGCGAAGATCAGATACGCCTTCCCGGGGTACTTCTGCTGGAACGCGTCCATCTGGGCGACCGTGAACACCTGCGCCGAGCCGGACCAGTTGCTCGAGTTCATGTCCCAGGTGTAGCCCGAGGGAGCGTGCTCGCCCACGCACTGGTAGCTGAGCAGGTTGATCGTATCGGCCGCGCTGGTGGGGCCCATGATGTGGAGTTCGAACTCCGGGTTCCCCTTGAGCCATCCTTCGTAGTCGCCGTTGAACCACGCGCGCGTGAGGCGGAGGGCCGGCATCGGGGTCCCGCCGCCGCCGCCACCGCAATCCAGGATGCAGATGACCCCCGTCGCTCCATCGAGGCGGTCGAAGTCGGTCTCTGCCGGAACCAGTGCCAGGACCGGCACGTCCGGCGGTGTGGCCGCGCTCAGCACGCGGCGCCGCCCCTCCGTGTCGAAGGCGACTGGAGCCTCGTGGTCCCTGAGCGCCGTCGCCACCAGCACGTTCGGACCGCCGGCCCAGCGCTCACGGTGGCCGGGAACGGGGAAATAGAGTTCGGAGGCGAGCCCCGAGCTCGCATCGGCAGCGACGGCCGACTCATCCTCCCCGGCCGCGCGGGCCATCGCGGCCAGGACGCGGCCGTTGTCCTCCTTGAGAAGGCGCTGGAAGTGGAGCTTGTGCTCCGTGACCGGTGAGGCGTCCAGGCGGCCCTGCAGGTCCCGCCGGAATGCGGGATCGCCCAGTGCCCTGGCCAGGCGCCGAGCCTGGCGCTCCAGCCGCGCCGCCTCAACCTGCTCGGGTGTGGACGCGGACGCCGCCGCCGCGGTGGGTTCGGTCGGAGTGGGGGTGCTACGGTCGGCGCAGCCGGCCGCGGGGGCCAGCAGCAGGAACGCCGCCAGCAATCGCCTGGTGGACATACGGCCTCCTCGGGGGTTGAGTGCGCGCCGACGGCTGGCGCCGGTGTGACGGCACGCGCACAGTACGCCGAGGAGTGGTTGGAGGTGGTACCCGGAACGCGCGAGGCGGCGCCTAGAGTTCCAGTTCGCGGATACGGGCGAGACCGATCCGGAGCGGCAGGAGGGTGGTGATCACGCAGATGGCCGTCACCGCGCCGAACGCCGCGATCATCTCTGCGCTGACCGTCGGGGTCCCGCCCCGGCTCAGGACGCGCAGGTAGGCCGCCACGGGAACGGCCTCGATCACCAGAATGAGCGCAAGCAGCGAGAGGCTCGTCATCATGAACACGAGCCCGCCGAAGCTGGTGGGAATCTGCGCCACGTTCTCGGTGCCGAACTGCGGGAACAGCGCGCCGAGCCCGAGGGCGAGCGCGCTCACGGCCAGGGTGAAATACGCGATGGTCAGCACGCTCACCAGCATGATGAACGTGTTCGCCTCGAGGAGCGTGTTGGTCACGACGGTCAGCACGAGCGCCACGGCGAGCAGTGGAATGGTGCCGATCCAGTACTTACTCCAGAAGAGCGCCTCGAGATTGAGGGGGCTCGACTTGAGGAGCCAGAGCTCGCGCCCCTCGAGGGAGATCGCGGGGAAGATGAACCGCGCCGCGATCGCCGCGAGCACAAACCCGGCGAGCCCCTGGTTCAGGAACACGATGAGCGTCACGAGGAAGACGGGGACGCGCTCGCCGGAGAAGAGCTGCAGCGTCTGGATGTTGAAGACGTACACCGCGAGGAGCACGCCGAGGAGGATCAGCTGGCTCCATTGCGTGGTGTCCCGGAAGAACAGCCGGAGATCCTTGAGGATGAACTCCCGCCGGGCCGGCTCGACGCGGCGGAGGAACGGCCCGAGTGCCCGCTCCCAGCCACCGCCGCGCACGAAGGTGTCCTTGCCTTCCTGCGCCTTGCTGAATCCCGAGAGGTAGAACCGCTGGTGGAGGGCGGAGCCGACGACGCCCAGCGCCCCGGCCGTCGTCCACAGCATCACGATCGGCAGCGGATCCGCGATCAGCAGCAGCCAGTTCATCACCATGTCGGCCGCCCATTGGCTCGGCAGCAGCGGGCTGGTCGGGCCCCGCAGCACGGTGAAGTAATCGAGCAGGTTGCGGAAGCCTTCCGGCCGGGCGAGCTGCTCCGGTCGGATGAGCCGGAAGAGCAGCACCACGCCGCTGGCCGCGGCCACCGCGACCAGTGACAGCAGATCTCGGGTCCGGCGTGCCGGGAAAATGTTTACCAGCAGGAGCGTGATCGCCGAGCCCAGAATGGCCGGGAGGAGCAGGAAGGGCACGACCGCGGCGAGGACCACCATCGGGTACAGCCACCCGCCCTCGAACACCATGCCGTACGCGGTGAAGATCGGCACCGCGAGCAATGCCACCATCCAGGACGAATGCACCACGGTCTCGGCGAGCTTCGCCAGGTAGAATCGCAGCCAGTCGATGGGAGCCGAAACGACGAGGTCGAGGTCCTTTGCGAGGAAGAAGGTCGAGAGCGCCGTGATGATGTTCGAGAGCAGGAGGACCCCGAGGAATGCCAGCAGGATCACGCCGAGGAACTTGGCGGCCACCAGCACGCCGATTTCCGGCACGCCCTTGAAGTACCGGAGGACCCGGTACGAGATCCCGAACAGCGCCGACCAGAAGCCGAACCCGACGAGGGCCAGGAGCAGCACGCGCGCGCCGGCGCCCGAGCGCTCCTGGCGCACGCGGGCAAGCGCCGTCCGCCACTTCGGCGTCAGCAGCGTCCAGAGCGGGGGCTGCCGCGGGGCGGCGAGGGGGCTCGCGGCCTCAGTCATCCAGGATACCGCCCAGCTCGCTCACCACCTCGCCCCCGGTCAGCCGGAGGAAGAGTCGTTCCAGGGTCATGCCCTCGGTCGCCGTCTCGCGGTGGATCTCCTCCATTGTCCCTGAGGCAATCAGCCGGCCACCGTGGATGATGGCCACCCGGTCGCACATCTCCTCGGCAATCTCGAGCGTGTGCGTGCTCATGAGGACGGTGCCTCCCTTCCGCACGAAGACCCGGAGGAGGTCCTTGAGCGTGCGCGCGCTCTTGGGATCGAGGCCGACGAGCGGCTCATCCACGACGACGACTTCGGGCCGGTGGACCAGCGCGCTCGAGATCAGGAGCTTCTGCCGCATGCCATGGCTGTACGATTCGGTCAGCTCGTCCTTCCACGGCGCGAGCTCGAACAGCTCGAGCAATTCATCGATTCGCCGTTCGACCCCCGGGCCGTCCTGCCCGTACAGCGCTGCGACGAACCGCAGGAACTCGGCGCCCGTCAGCTTCTCGTAGACGTACGGCCGGTCGGGGATGAACCCGAGCTTGGCCTTCGCGGCCTCGGGGTTCCGGTGGATATCCTCGCCCGCGATCGCGACGGTTCCGCTGGTGGGCTGGAGGATGCCGGCGATCATCCGGAGCGTCGTGGTCTTGCCGGCGCCGTTCGGCCCCAGGAAGCCGAAGAGCTCCCCGCGGGGAACATCGAGATCGAGCCGGTTCACGGCAGTGAAGCGCCCGTACTGCTTCGTCAGGCCCTCAAGGCGGATCATTGCTGCTCCTGCGGCGCGACCAGGCGTGGCCGCACGGCACCCACGAGTGAGACGAGCTCGGCCGGGCGGGCCAGCCCGTCGGTCAACAGGCGAATGTGGTTGGCATCGGCGGGAACCTGGCCCAGCGTCGGATCCACCGCGAGCCACCGGTCGACATACACCTCCACCCACGCCCTGTACTGGAACCTTCCTCCTGCGTACACCAGGCCGGCCACCGGTCTCGCCGGGAGGCCGACGGACTGCGCCATCACGACAAACATCACGGCGCGATCGGAGCTGTCTCCGCGCCGCGTTTCGAGCGTCCGCTGAAGCCCGATGAAATCGGACGGGGCGCCGGGGGTGACATTGCTGCTTACCCACGCCGCCAGGCGCCTCGCCGCCTCAGTTGCATCGCCCGTGCCGCGCAGCGCCAGCCGGGCCAGCTGGGTCACGTGGGGGTCCGGCGGCCGCTCACCCAGGTACTCGGCAAGGGCCGAATCCCGGATCGGGAGCGGAACCTCCGCCTCAGGATGGGATTCCGTCGTGCGGACGACGGTTGCACCGTCGAAACTCTGCCCGGGCCCGCGCAAGGGCCCTGCCGGCGGGATCAGCCCCTCGCCTAGCATCACCTCGCGCGTCAAGGAAGGCGGCGCCGCGGCGGGGCGGGCCACCAGCTCCAGCGGGGCGGTGCGAACCGGATTCGGGCGGCGCCGGACATAGCCGGAGTTGGCAAGCTCGAATGCGGTCTCCCGCCAGACCAGCCCGAGCGGCGTCGAAGCCTGCACCACGGTGCCCTGGCGATCGACCCAGGCTACGATCGGCAGTCCCCGATCCATCCATTCCGCCCGCCACGCCCGGACCGTGTCCGCGTGCGCTGGCTTCCACGCCCCGGCGGTGTCCCGGGCCGCACTGTCCACGACGACGAACAGGCTCTCCGCCGTCACCGTCACCGCCAGCCGCCTGAGGAGGAGGAAATGCGGATCGAGGACGGACACGTCCGTACGCCGGCCGTCCTCGAGCGCGCCGGCCGCTGCGAGTTTGAGCGTGAGGGCGTCGGGCAGGACGGTCCCCGGTGGCAGCCGCATTTCGGCGGTATCGGCGTCGAAGACCTGACCCCCGCGCCGGGTCGCTACCAGGAGCGTGTCACCGATGATCCGGGCCTGGAGCGATGCCTGCCCGACCTCGCCGGAGGTGAAGCTCACGAACTCGCGCAGCCGGAGCCCGCCGGCGTACTCGGCGTCGGTGCCGGTCAGGATGCGGCGCGGCACCACCGGCAGCGGAACGTCCACATCGGAGCGGAACGAGACCCGGATGCCCCGGGCAATGGTGTCGGTGGTGATTGATGCGATCCCGACCTGCTGCACCCCGGCGGACACGGCGTAGAATGTCGCGGCCGGCGGAATCGTCGTTGCCGCGGCCTGTTCCTCCGGCGCACCGCCGCCGAACTCGCGGAGCGTCAGCCACCCCAGTGCAACCAGCCACGCCCCGACGATCAGGGCCGCGAGGTGTCGCCGCTTCAGGCCTCCACCCCCCGAACCGCCGCCTCGATGAGCTCGCGGTCCTCTTCCCGATCCACCACGATGCGCAACTCGGACGGTGAATCCGCGGTCCGCCGGTGATCGATAAAGGTCCGGGCCATCAGCTCCGCCGCCTCGGCGAGGCCGAGTTGTCCGGCCCCGGCCCCGACCGCCGGGGCGGCGACGATATCGAGCCCCCAGGCCGACGCCCGTTGCCACGCGGAGGTGAGGGCGCGCCGGATTGCGTCGCGGGTCGGGTTGGTTTCATCACTCCGGATGACGACGTGCACGACGAACGGCGCGGCGAGGTCGCCGGCGGCGGTCACGACCGCGGAACCCACTTCGAGGGGGGACTGCACCTGCCGCTCGGCAGCGAAGCGCGGGCCGGCGAGCTGGTCCAGGCGGCTCGAGACGGAGGCGACAGGATCCAGGCGATCGGTCGCCGGGCGCAGCACCGCATCGACCTGGAGGAACGCCAGGTCATCGACCACGACAGCGATCACTGCGGCTGAGCCTCGCGTGCCCGGCGATACATCTCCATGGCCTCTTCCGGGCGCCCCTGCCGGTCGAGCACGCGCCCCATGAGCTGAAATGGCTTCGGATTCGTCGGCTCCAGGGCGGCCGCGCGTTCGAGGGCGGCCAGCGCGCCGGACTGGTCGCCGGCCTGATTGAGCGCCTCCCCGAGATAGTAGTGCGTCGAGGCCTGCTCGGGAGCGAGCGCGGCAGCCTGGCGCAGGTGGACGGCGGCATCGGCGGCGAGCCCCTTCCGCCAGAGCGCGAAGCCCAGCTCGAATTGCGGCGCGGGATCGGTTGGGAAAAGCTTGATCGCCCGGTGCAGGTCGGTTTCCGCCTCGGTGTATTCCTTCCGCCTCGCCTGGAATGCCCCACGGGCCACCAGTGCGTCCGGGCGCGCGCCATGCCGACGGACCGCCTCGCTCAGGTGCTCAAGCGCGCGTGCCTCCTCACCGACGGCCTCAAGGAGGGCGGCATACTCGAGCCGTGCCCCGAGGTGATCGGGGGCCGCATCGAGCAGGTCCGCGTACGCCGTCAGCGCGTCGGCTCGCCGGCCGCGGTGGACGGCGTCACGGCCGCGGCGGAGGAGCCGGTCGGTCTCGCTCTCCTCCGGCGGGGCCTGGGCGTCGCCCACGCCGTCGATCGGGATACCGGCCGCGAACGGCCGGAGCGGGAACGCGGCGTCCGTGGCGCGGGCAAGCGGATCGCCTTCCAGCTCGCTCGCAGGAAAGAGCTCGCCGAGCGCTTCCTGGCGGCCGCTGCTCCGGCTGTGACGGGATCGTCGCATTCTGGAGATTGGGGAAGGAGGAATGATGCCAGAACCAGATGAATGAACGGTAACGAGGGCGGCCGAAAAGGGGTATTGCAGGCGGACAGGCGGACAGGCGGAAGGCGGGAAGGCGGAAGAGGCGGAAGGAGCGGAAGGGGGAGTTGAACGCCAAGGCCGGCCCCGGATAGCTTTCGCTTCTTATGGCCGAAGAGAACCTGATCGTCCGCGGCGCTCGCGAGCATAACCTCAAGAACGTCTCGGTCACCATTCCGCGGAACCGCCTGTGCGTGATCACCGGCCTGTCGGGGTCGGGGAAGTCGTCGCTTGCCTTCGACACCATCTACGCCGAGGGGCAGCGGCGGTACGTCGAGTCGCTTTCGGCCTATGCCCGGCAGTTCCTGGGCCTCATGGAGAAGCCCGACGTCGACGCGATCGAGGGGCTCTCTCCGGCAATCTCCATCGAGCAGAAGTCCACCGGCCACAATCCCCGCTCGACCGTGGGCACGGTGACCGAAGTCTACGACTACCTGCGGCTCCTGTGGGCCCGGGCCGGCGTCCCGCACTGTCCGAACGACGGGAGCCCGGTCGAGCGCCAGAGCGCCACCCAGATCACCGACACCATTCTCGGCTGGCCGGAGGAAACGCGCATCGAGATACTCGCCCCGCTGGTGCGGGGCCGGAAAGGCGAGTTCAAGGAGCTGTTCGAGGACATCCGCCGGCGGGGCTTCGTGCGGGTGCGCGTGGACGGCCGGACCAGCGACCTGGCGGAGGTGACGGCACTCAACAAGCGCCAGAACCACGACATCGCGGTCGTCGTGGACCGCCTCGTGGTGCGCGCCGCGGACCGCGGCCGGATCAACGACTCGATCGAGACCGCGCTCAAGGTGGCGGATGGCGTTGTGGAGGTCGTGAAGCACCGCGGCGAGGCGGGGAAGCGGGGAAGCGGGACGGAATCGGTGATGTTCTCGGAGCGATTCGCCTGTCCGACCTGCGGCCTCTCGCTGCCGGAACTCGAGCCGCGCCAGTTCTCCTTCAACTCACCGTTCGGCGTGTGCCAGGAATGCCACGGACTCGGCACGCGGCGCGAGGTGAATGCCGACCTCGTCCTCGGCGATCCGAGCATCTCGATCCTCGAGGGCGTGATCCTGCCCTGGGGTGAGCCGACGGGGTACCTCCGCAAGGTGGTGCTTCCGACCCTGGCAAAGGCCCTCAAGTTCGACCTGGCCGCCCCGTGGAGCGCCCACAGCGAGGCGGCCCGGGACGCCATCCTCCATGGCGCGCCCGGGCGGACCTTCCGGTTCGCGCTGGAGGGGGCCAGGGGCCGAAATGAAGTGGAGAGTGAGTGGGAGGGCGTGCTGCTGAACGTCGAGCGGAGATACCGCGAATCGACCAGCGACGCTGTCCGCACCTCGCTCGAGGAATACATGGTCGAGCAGGCCTGCCAGACGTGCGGCGGACGGCGGCTCAGGCCCGAAAGTCTCGCCGTGCTGGTGCACGGGCGGAGCATCGGCGACATCGTGGACCTGCCGGTGGAGCAGGCCCTCGAGTTCTTCGAGAGCATCCCGCTGCGCGGGAATGGGCGGGCCGGGCTGGACCCGGATGTCGCCGGACCGATCCTCAAGGAGGTGAGCGACCGGTTGCGCTTCCTCTGTGACGTGGGGCTCGAGTACCTGACGCTCGGCCGCGGGGCCGGCTCGCTCTCGGGCGGCGAAGCGCAGCGGATCCGGCTGGCGACCCAGATCGGCTCCCGGCTCGTCGGTGTGCTGTACATCCTCGACGAGCCGAGCATCGGCCTGCATCAGCGCGACAACGAGCGCCTGCTCGGCACGCTGCGCGGCCTTCGGGACCTCGGCAACACCGTCATCGTGGTCGAGCACGACGAGGACACGATCCGGGCCGCGGACCACGTCATCGACCTCGGGCCTCGCGCCGGACGCTTCGGCGGTGAGGTCGTGGCCGAAGGGACCGTGGAGGAGGTGTTGCGGCACCCGACATCCCTCACTGCCCGCTACATGCGGAAGGAGCTCCGCATCCCGGTTCCCGCCGCGCGCCGCGTCGCGGTTCCGGGCCGCTCGTTGCGTGTCATCGGGGCGCGGGCGAACAACCTCCGCGACCTGAGCGTGGAGATCCCGCTCGGGCTCTTCGTCGCGGTGACCGGGGTGTCGGGCTCCGGCAAGTCCAGCCTCGTGACCGACATCCTGTACCAGGCGCTGGCGCGCCACTTCTACCGCGCCCGCCTCGTGCCCGGCGGACACGACCGCATCGAGGGCCTGGACGAGATCGACAAGGTCATCGACATCGATCAGAGTCCGATCGGCCGGACGCCACGCTCGAATCCCGCGACATACACCGGGCTCTTCACGCCGATCCGCGAGCTCTTCACTCAGTTGCCGGAAGCCAAGATCCGCGGCTACGGCCCGGGCCGATTCTCGTTCAACGTGAAGGGCGGCCGGTGCGAGGCCTGCCAGGGCGATGGGCTGGTCAAGATCGAGATGCACTTCCTGCCGGACGTCTACGTGCCGTGCGAGGTGTGCAAGGGGCGGCGGTACAACCGTGAGACGCTCGAGGTGCGCTACCGGGGCCGGAGCATCGCGGACGTCCTCGACCTGACCGTGGCGGAAGGGCTCGAGTTCTTCAGCAGCCAGCGGCGGATCGCCGAGAAGCTCGAGCTGCTGAACGACGTCGGGCTGGGCTACATCCACCTCGGCCAGTCGGCCACGACCCTCTCCGGCGGCGAGGCGCAGCGCGTGAAGCTGGCAACCGAGCTGGCCAAGCGCGACACCGGCCGGACCCTCTACATCCTCGACGAGCCCACGACCGGGCTTCATTTCGAGGACGTCCGCCTCCTGCTGGACGTGCTGCACCGCCTCGTGGACAAGGGCAACAGCGTCGTGGTGATCGAGCACAACCTCGATGTCATCAAGACGGCGGACTGGATCCTGGACCTGGGGCCGGAGGGCGGGAATCGTGGCGGGCAGCTGGTGGCGCAGGGGACGCCGGAGGCGGTGGCCCGGCTCCCCGAGAGCTATACCGGGAACTTCCTGCGGAAGGTGCTGAACGGCCTCAAGCGGGGTTAGGGCTTCCGTACCTCGAAGCGGGGCTCCTTCGCGGCCGGGTCCACCTTGAAGTAGATCCACATCCCCGACAGGCCGTGGCCAGGAACCGCGCAGAAGATACGAAAGCTCCCGCTCGCGGGCGCGGTGAACCGGATGACGTCCGTCGCGTCCTGCGCCAGCCCCTCGATGGCCTTCCGCGTGAGCGCACGGGGAATCGCTGGCACGTCGGCGATCGCCGGCATCGGGTCCTTGTCCTCGATGATCATGGCGCTGTGCGGGGTGCCGTCCTTGTTGATGAAGTTCAGCACCACGGTGCTCTTCGGCGGGACGATCAGCGAGGCATCCCCGCCGACGAAGCCGTTGAAGTTGAAGGGGCTCTTGGCAGCATCGGAGCCGGCAATCAGCTCGAACGTCACGGTGGTCGTGGCCGCATCCCACTTGAGCCAAGTCGGGTCCACCGACTGCGCCGGAAGGACGGGCGTGGACGCCGCCAGGATTCCGGCGGCGAGGATCAGCGAAGACAGCGGGCGGACCATGTGAACACCCCTTCATCACGGACGATGCAAGACTGGCGGCGTCCGGGATGAAACTTACATTCTCTGCGCTGCGAATGGATACCGGCAATCGGATTGTCGGACCGTCAGACCGTCCACCGGTTCACCCTCCACCCACAGGTACTTCCCGTGATCGCTCGCCGCCTGATCTTCCCGCTGGCCCTGCTCCTGGTACTGCCCGTCGTCCTCCCGGCCCAGCAGACCGATTCCACCCTCCTCACGGTGGACCGCATCTACGCGTCGCCGGATTTCCGGCCGGCCCCGTTCAGTCCGCCCAAATGGCTGGGGGACGGCAGCGCCTACACCACGCTCGAGGCGCCGGCCGGCGGAGCCAAGGGACGGGACATCGTCCGGTATGACACGGAGAAGCAGAACCGGGAGGTAATGGTGCCCGCGTCGCGGCTCATCCCTGGCGGCGACAGCGTGCCATTGGACATCGAAGAGTACGAGTGGTCGAAGGACCAGGCCCAGCTGCTGGTGTTCACCAACTCGAAGCCGGTGTGGCGCACGAATAGCCGGGGCGATTACTGGCTGTTCGACCTCGCGAGCGGACGGCTCCGGCAGCTGGGCGGACCGGCCAAGCCCTCGACCCTGATGTTCGCCAAGTTCTCACCGGACGGACAGAGAGTCGGTTATGTCCGCGAGAACAACATCTATGTCGAGGACCTGGCCTCCGGCAGCATCACCCAGTTGACGAGCGACGGCTCCCGGACGGTCATCAACGGGACCTTCGACTGGGTGTACGAGGAAGAGCTCGACCTGCGTGATGGCTGGCGCTGGAGCCCGGACGGCGCCCGGATCGCGTACTGGCAGCTCACCGCGGACCGGGTGCGCGACTTCGACCTGATCAACTTCACCGATTCCCTCTACTCCCAGGTCGTGCCGATTCAGTATCCGAAGGCCGGCGAGGAGAACTCGGCGGCCCGCATCGGCGTCGTGGCGTCGGTGGGCGGGGACACGCGGTGGATGGACATCCCGGGCGATCCGCGAAACAACTATCCGGCGCGCATGGACTGGGCGGACAACTCCTCCGAGCTGGCTGTTCAGCGGTTGAACCGGCTGCAGAATACGAACGAATTCATGCTGGCCGATGCGTCCACGGGGGCCATTCGCACGGTCCTGGTCGACCGCGACAGCGCCTGGGTCTACCTCGTGGAGGAACTGACCTGGCTGGATGGGGGCAAGCGGTTCCTCTGGGTGAGTGAGCGCGACGGCTGGGAGCACGCCTACGTCGTGAGCCGGGACGGGAAGGAAATCCGTCTCATCACGCCGGGGGCGTTCGATATCGTCCAGATCGTCACCGTGGACGGGAAGGGCGGGTGGCTGTATTACATCGCCTCGCCCGAGGATCCGACGCAGCGGTACCTGTACCGGACCCGCCTGAACGGGAAGGGCAAGGCGGAACGACTTTCCCCGGCGTCCCAGTCGGGTGTGCACGGGTACAGCGTTGCATCGGGCGCGCGCTGGGCGATGCACTACTACTCCAAGTTTGGCACGCCGCCTGTGTTCGAGCTGGTCCGGCTCCCGTCGCACGAGGTCATCAGGACGCTGAACGACAACGCGACGGTCCGGGCGCGGGTCGCGGCGCTCCGCCGTGGACCGAGCGAGTTCTTCAAGGTGGACATCGGGGACGGCGTGACGCTGAACGGCTGGATCATGAAGCCGGTCGATTTCGACTCGACCCGCAAGTATCCGATCCTCTTCCACGTCTATGGCGGACCGGGCTCCAACACGGTGGTCGATTCCTGGGGCGGCAGCCAGTACCTCTGGCACCTGATGCTGACGCAGCAGGGCTACCTCGTCGCGAGCGTGGACAACCGGGGAACCAACACGCGCGGGCGGGATTTCCGGAAGATCGTATACGGGCAGATGGGGGTGATCGAGACCCACGACCAGGCGGCGGCCGCCCGGGCGATCGGCCGCTGGAGCTACGTGGATTCGACCCGCATGGGGATCTGGGGCTGGAGCTACGGCGGATTCATGAGCCTCAACGTCCTGTTCCAGGCACCGGACGTCTACCGGATGGCGATCGCAGTGGCGCCGGTCACCCACTGGAAGTATTACGACAACATTTACACGGAGCGGTACAACGGCCTGCCGCAGGACAACAAGGATGGCTACGACCGGGGCTCCCCGCTCACCTACGCGAAGCAGATGACCGGCCGGCTGCTCGTGGTCCACGGCACCGGGGATGACAACGTCCACTACCAGAACACGGAGGCGCTCGTCAACGCGCTGGTGGCCGCGAACAAGCAGTTCACCCTGATGACGTATCCGAACCGGAACCACGGCATCTTCGGCGGCAACACCACGCGGCACCTTCGCAACCTGCTGACCAACTACATCTACGACAACCTGCCGAGGACCAGCGACGTCGCCACACCGTAGCCGCCGGGATGCTGGCGGGGCCTCCGCGCAGGTTCTACATTGCGCGAAGGCCCGCCTCCCCCGGAGGACCGCATGAACTACGAGGAAATCATCCACCTGCTCGGATACGCCGGCGACCACGACCAGCCGGTGCGGATCACGGTCTCCGGCGACGCGGAGGTCGTCGGCGTGCCGACCAGCGTAGACACCCACGTGACCGCCCACGAGGTGTACGTGCGCCCGCTCGGCGCGGATGACCTGGAGATCGCCGTGTCCCTCGGCGAGATCCGGCGGGTCGAGCTGCTCTAACCGATGGTCTCGCTGCTGGACATCATCGGCCCGGTCATGGTCGGGCCGTCCTCCTCGCATACGGCGGGCGCCTGCCGGATCGGGCTCTTCGCCCGGGCCCTGGCCGGGGGCCGGCCGGATCACGCGCGGGTGGAGCTGCACGGATCGTTCGCACGGACCGGACAGGGACACGGCACCGATCGGGCCATCACCGGCGGACTGCTCGGATTCGGCCCCGATGATGAACGGCTCCGGGAGAGCCTGGAGCTGGCTCCGCGCGCCGGCCTCACAGTCGAGTTCCACAACGCGAAGCTGCGCGGCGATCACCACCCCAATACGGCGCGGATCACGGTGACCCGGGGCGCCGACCAGGTCGTGGTGACCGGCTCCTCCGTCGGCGCCGGCCGAATCCAGATCACGGAGATCGACGGGTTCCCGGTCGAGGTCACGGGTGCCCTGCCCGCCCTCGTGTTCGTCGCGAAGGACCAGCCGGGCATCGTGGCCACGGTCACCTCGGCCCTGGCAGGGGAGGGCGGCAATATCGCGACGATGAAGGTGTCCCGGCGGCGGAAAGGTGGCGAGGCGATCCACATCTACGAGCTCGACGAGCCGGCCAACGAGGGGGCGCTCGCCGCCATCCGCGCGCTGCCCCACGTCCGCGCGCTTCGCGCGGTTCCGCGGGTCGCCTGATGACCGATTCCCTGCTCGAGGCGGTCACCGAGGCCGAGGAGGCGGGGGTCTCCCTCGGCGAATTTGCGCTTGAGCGCGAGGCCGCAACGGGCCTCAAGACCCGCGGGGAAATTGAGGCGGCGCTCCAGCGCGCGCTGGACGTGATGCGGAACGCCGTCCGGCGGGGACTGACCGGCGACCTCCGCAGCGTGAGTGGACTCGTCGGCGGGGACGCGGCACGGCTGCGCGGGCTGACCGGACCGCTCTCGGGCACGCTCTTCACCGACGTGCTCGCGAACGCCCTCGCGGTGCAGGAAGTGAACGCGGCCATGGGCGTCATCGTGGCGGCGCCGACGGCCGGGGGCGCCGGAGTGCTTCCGGGGGTGCTGCTCGGGCTGGCGGACCGTCACGCCCTGGACGACTCCACGCTCGTGCGCGGACTCGCCGCGGCAGGGCTGGTGGGCGCCGTCGTGGCGGTGCGCGCCTCCCTCTCGGGGGCGGAGGGCGGCTGCCAGGCCGAAACGGGCGCCGCAGCCGCGATGGCCGCCGCTGCCGGCATCGAGGTGCTCGGCGGCTCGCCCTCGGTGGCGGCGCACGCCGTCGCCCTGACGATGCAGGGCACGCTCGGCCTGGTCTGCGATCCGCTCGGCGGGCTGGTCGAAGTGCCCTGCGTGTATAGGAACGCCACCGGCGCGGCGATGGCGCTGGCCGGGATCGAGATGGCGCTCGCGGGGATCACTTTCCCGATCCCGGTGGACGAGGTCATCGACACGATGGGCGAGATCGGGCGGACACATGGATGTGCGCTACCGGGAGACGGCAGGCGGCGGACTGGCCGCCACCCCGACGGGTCGCCGGCTGGCCCGGGAACGCCTGGTGCAGCTAAAACACCGCGCTACTTGAGCTTAGCACTTCGGCCTATCGCCGATGAAACAAGTTGAAACGTCCTGTCGTACTGGCACCATTCAGCGAGAGGAAGACCGACCGATGGAAGGCGTGCTGGCCATCATCTTCATTTTCGGGGGCGGAACCATCTTCCTTCTCTCCGTCAGCCCCATCGGGAAGGCATATGCCGAGCGCGTGCGTGCCAAGACGCTGGAATCGGCCCCACCCGATCCACAGGTTCTCGCGGAGCTCGACGATCTCAGGACCCAGGTGACAGAATTGCACGAGCGGATGGACTTCGCCGAGCGGCTGCTGGCCCAGCGCAAGGAAGAGGGCCAGCTGCCGCCAGGGGGCCGGTCATGATGCTTCAAGGACCCGTCGTCGTCACACCGGAGATCCCGCAGATGCCGCCATGGATGCTGATGGACCCGCCTGCACTGGTGCTGACGGCGCTGGGATTCTTCGCGGCTGTGGCGTTGATCATGTGGCCACTCGTGCGGGCGATCGCCCGCCGGATCGAGGGCAAGGGCGGGCGGCCGGATCCCGCGATGGTCGCCGAGCTGGATGAGCTCCGGGTCCGGGTGGCCGAGCTCGAGCAGCAGCAGCTCCGGTTCCACGAGCTCGAGGAGCGGCTGGACTTCACCGAGCGCCTGCTCGCCCAGCAGCGCGAGCAGCCGCGCCTGCATCCCTGAGGGAGCGTCGAACCATGCCACCAGAAGCGGGAGCGGCGTTCTTCCTGGTTTTCACGCTGATGGTGATGACGGGTGCCACGCTGATCCTGCGCGGTCCGCTTGGGAAGGCGCTGGCCAATCGCCTGGAAGGGCGGCGGCCTGGCCTGGATGACGGCGCCGCCGCCGAAATTGCCGAGTTGCGCGAACGGCTGCAGGAGCTGGAACAGCAGCAGGACCGGATCCACGAGCTCGAGGAGCGGGTGGACTTTGCCGAGCGGCTGCTCGCCCGGCACCAGGACCAGCCGCGGCTCAACGCCTAGGACCAGAGGTCATGCCGGTGACAGATTTTCTGGAGGTCTTCGTCACAGCCGCCCTGGCCGTCATCGCCGGGGTGACGATCATCCTGCGCGGGCCCCTCGGGAAGGCGCTGGCGAGCCGCATAGAGGGCCGCCGGGCCGGCCCGGATGACAGCGCCGTCGCGGAGGTCGCCGAGTTGCGCGGACGGCTGGAAGAGCTGGAGCAACAGGAGCGCCGGATGCACGAGCTCGAGGAGCGATTGGATTTTGCCGAGCGACTGCTCGCCAAACACCACGATCAGCCGCGATTCAACGCCTAGGACAGGACCGCCATGCCTCCGGGAGATATCGCTCCGGTCTTTCTCACCACCGCCCTGGCCCTCATCGCGGGAGTGACCTTCATCCTCCGCGGGCCGGTCGGCAAGGCCCTCGCGCGGCGGCTCGAAGGGAACCAGCCGCCCCTGAACGAGTCGGCGGAGATCGCGGGAAGGCTGGCGCAGGTTGACGAGTTGTCGCACCGCGTGGCCGAGCTCGAGGAGCGCCTCGATTTCGCCGAGCGACTCCTGGCCCGGGGCCGGGAGCCGCACCAGCTGCCATGACGAGCTTCTTTCGCAGGACGGTCGGCCTCGATTTCGTGGATCTGGCGATCCACGCGGGCGTGACGATGTTCCTGATGATCCTCGTCGAAGAAGCGGCGCAGGTGAACGATGGGGTCGGCGTGGCGTTCGTAGGTGCCGTGTCCCTCGTGGTGCTGGGCGTACGGCGGCACCTGGCCCTCAAGAACCTCGCCGCCGCAGTCCCCGGCCGAGCTGGGGGAGGCGAGGATGGCCGAGCTGGAGGCTCGGCTGGCCGAGGTGAGCGACCTGGACTTCAGAGGTGCAGGAGCTGGAGGAACGGCTCGATTTCGCGGAGCGCCTCCTGGCCCAGCACCGGGAGCCGGAACAGCTGGGGAAGGGCTGAGAAATGGATTTCGAGACCGTATTCAAGATCGTCTTCATGACGACCTTCGCGATTGCCCTGCCGGTGGGAGGCTACGTCGGCTATCGCTACGCCATGATGTGGCTGCGCCGGTACGAGCGGGAAGGGGACATGCTCGAGGGCGCCGGGCAGGATCCCGAAACGCAGGCCCGGCTGCAGCAGCTCGAGACCGACGTGGCGGAGCTGCAGGGCCGCCTCGATTTCGCGGAGCGGATGCTGGCGCAGCAACGCGAGCCGGGCCGGATCGGGAGCGGGTCCGAGGCGGGGTCCTGATGACAGAGCTCGGCGAATTCGGGATGTGGCTCGCGATCGGGGCGGGCCAGGTAGCCTTCTGGGTGGCCATCTCGCCCTTGATTCGCTCGGTCGCGGACCGGATTCGCGCCCGGGGGAGCGCACCGGCGGATGTCGACGCGAGACTTGTGGCGCTCGAGTCCCGGAGCCCGATCACCGGCGAGACCGATGCGGTCCAGCAGCGGATGCTCGACATGGAGGAGCGGCTGGACTTTACCGAGCGGATGCTGGCCCAGCAGCGTGAGCCCGAGCGGTTGCCATGAAGGGAAACCCCGCCCTCTACACGACCATCGCGGTCGTCTCCTCGGTGCTGCTGGGGACGTACATCGCGCTGTCGGTGGTGCTCGGTGAAGAATTTGCGGTCCCCGCGTTGATCCTGGGCGGGGTGGTCGGGGCGATCGTCCTCAGGGGTCCCGTGGGAAAGGCACTTGCGGAGCGGATCCGCGGCGAGGGGGCGGCCCTGTCGGAGCCGCATCCCGAGCTGCTGGCCGAGTTGGACGAAATGCGGGTCCGGATGGCGGAGCTGGAGGAGCGCGTGGACTTTTCGGAGCGGCTCCTGACGAAAGTGAACGACGAAGCCGGGCGGCTCCCGAGGGGATAGCGGCGCCGATTGGCGTGGCGAGGTCCTCGGTTAGATTCTTGCGGAGGGGGCACCATGATCACCAAGGACGACGTGCAGTCCTTCCTGGACCGTCTCGAGGGGGGCGGGCTTGGCGTGGCCGAGGTCGAGCCCGGCCTGTGGCTGGTCACGACCCCTGAAGACGCCGAGCTCGTGATCAACTACGCTCCACCGGTGCTGCTGCTGCGGGTGCGGGTGATGGAACTGCCCGCGGACGAGCCCCGGCGGTCGGAGCTCTACCGGCAATTGCTCGAGTTGAATGCCCGGGAGCTGGTGCACGGATCGTATGGAATCGAGGGAGATCACGTCGTCCTGACGGACACCCTCGAGCTGGAAAACCTGGACTTCAGCGAGTTCGAAGCCAGCTTCGACTCGCTCTCGCTGGCGCTCGCGACGCACATGAGCGCCCTCGCGCCGTATCGCGAAAGGTGATGCCCGATGGGGATCTTTGACCGCCTGTCCACGATGCTCAGGTCGAACATCAACGACCTCATCTCCCGGGCCGAAAACCCGGAGAAGATGCTGAACCAGCTGATCCTGGACATGAAGAGCCAGCTGGCCAAGGCCAAGCAGGAGGTGGCCGGCGCCATCGCGGACGAGAAGAAGCTCCAGGCCGACGCCGAAGCCATGCGCAAGCAGGCCGAGGACTGGGAGCGCCGCGCGATGCTCGCCGTCCAGGAGGGGCGGGACGACCTCGCCAAGCAGGCCCTGATGCGCTACAACGAGCATCTCCAGGGCGGGCAGCAGCTCCACGAGACGTGGGTCAAGCACAAGGCGGAGACCGAGTCCCTCAAGGGGTCCCTGCGCCAGTTGAACGACAAGATCGAAGAGGCCAAGCGCAAGAAGAACATCCTGGTCGCGCGCGCCCGGCGGGCCGAGGCGCAGCAGCGCATCCAGGAGACGATGTCGGGCATGTCCGACAAGAGCGCCTTCGAGTCGTTCGAGCGGATGACGGAAAAGATCGAGGCCAGCGAACGAAAGGCGATCGCCGCGGCCGAGCTGCAGGAGGAGTTCACCGGGGACACGCTGATGCGGCAGTTCGAGGCCCTGGAGTACAAGGGCAGCGCCGACCAGCAGCTGCTCGAGCTCAAGGCGAAGATGGGCCTCCTGGGTGCCGGCGGCGCCGGGGGAACCCGCCAGCTGGGCAAGGGCGGCGAGGAAGTCCACGACGCCGAGGTGCTGGAAGTCGAGAAAGACGAGGGCGGCGAGGGTTGAGCTTGTCCGGACCTCGTTTCCTCATTCTCTCCGATGGTGACTTCGGGCCGCTGACCTCGAAGACCGCGAATTCCATCATCCGTTACCTCCCCGAGCGGACGGTCGGTGTCATCGATCGGCAGCTCGTGGGACGCACCGTCGACTCGGTGCTCGGCTACGGCGGAGACATTCCCATCGTCGGGAGCATGCGCGACGGCCTGGCCCTCAAGCCGGACGCCGTTCTCATCGGCATCGCACCGCAGGGCGGGCGGCTGCCCGAGGAGTGGCGCACCTGGCTGGCGGAGGCCCTGGATGCCGGCTGCGATCTCTGGAGCGGACTCCACACCTTCATGAGCGACGATCCGTTGCTCGCGGAAAAGGCCCGCGCGAACGGCAGGAAGCTGCTCGACCTCCGGCGGCCCCCGCGAGACCTGCCCGTGGCGTCCGGGCTCGCCAAGGACGTGGAGCCGCTCGTCGTGCTGACGGTGGGCACCGACTGCAACGTCGGCAAGATGACGGCGCAGCTCCAGCTGGTGCAGGGCCTCAAGGACCGGGGTTTGCGGACCCGCTTCGTGGCGACGGGCCAGACCGGCATCATGATCGAGGGCTGGGGCATCGCCGTGGACGCCGTGGTCTCGGACTTCATCGCGGGGGCCGCGGAGCGGCTGGTGCTGGAGGGCAGCGAGAACGCGGACATCGTCCTGGTCGAAGGCCAGGGAAGCATCAATCATCCGGGGTACTCGGGCGTGACGCTCGGACTCCTGCACGGGTCCTGCCCGGATGCGCTCATCCTCTGCCACCAGGCGAGCCGGGAGTACATCGGGGACTACCGCGAGGCCTCGTGGCTGCGCATCCCGCCGCTCACCGACTACATCCGCTGGTACGAGGACATCGGCTCCGCGGTGCACCCCACGAAGGTGATCGCCATCTGCCTCAACACGTACGATCTCGACGAGGCGGCGGCGCGCGCCGCGTGCGAGCGGGCCGAGCGCGAAACGGGCCTGCCGTGCACCGATCCGGTGCGCTTCGATCCCAGTGCGCTGATCGAAGCTGTTGTCGAAAAGAGAAAAGAGAAAAAGGGAAAGAGGAAGGAGACCGTAGGGACGAGCGCCAGCGTCTAAGGGCCGGCCGATCGTTTAGGGTTGCCCGTCATCCCGAGGGCCTCGGGCCCGAGGGATCTATCATGCAAGCGATCGACCGCCGATATACGCTGCGGAGTTCGGGGCGTCCCCCGGCCAGATCCCTCGGTCGCTTCGCTCCCTCGGGATGACGGATCAGTTACACTCGACTGCCCATCTGCCCATCTGCCCATCTGCCCATCTGCCCATCTGCCCATCTGCCCATCTGCCCATCTGCCCATCTGCCCATCTGCCCATCTGCCCATCTGCCCATCCGACGTCAGTCCTCAGTCCTCGTCGTATCGTCATCCTGGATCGCGCGAATCGCCGGCGTCGTGAGGTCGTCGAACTGCCCCCGCCGCACGGACCAGACGTAGGCCGCGATGGCGGCGGCCACCAGCACCAGGGCGAGGGGGACGACGATCATGAGCACGCTCACGGCCGGCCCCCGAAGGTCCGGCTTCGCCACGAGGCCAGCACGACGGTGAGCGAGCTCGCGGGCATCATGATCGCCGCGATGAGCGGATTGATGACACCGGTCATCGCGAGCGCCGCCCCGGCCACGTTGTAGGCGAGGGAAAACCCGATGTTCCGCCGGATGACGCGCAGGGTCCGTTCGGCGCCAGCCACCAGGTCACCGAGCGCGCCCAGCCCCGGCCGGCTGAGATACACGTCCGCCACCGCGAGGCTGGCCTCCGCCCCACCTCGAACCGCCACGCCGACACTCGCCCGCGCCATGGCCGCCGCGTCGTTGACGCCATCGCCGACCATGACGACCGGCCCCTCGCCGACGGCGCGCTCGATCTCCGCGAGCTTCGCCTCCGGCGTCGCGGCACCCCGCCACGATCCGTCCTCGAAATCGAGCCTGCTTGCCACCGCACGCACCACGTCGGGATCGTCGCCCGAGAGCAATCGAAGGCGCCAGCCGCGCTCCCGCAGCCGCCGGACCACCTCCCCCGCTTCGGCCCTGACCGGGTCCCCGAATCCGGCCCGCGCGACGATGCGCCCATCCACCGCGATCAGGACGGGGGTCAGCGCGAGGTCGGCCGCGGCGCGGCGCGCCACGGGTTCCGGTGTTCGCGCGACGACGTAGGCCGGTGAACCCACCACGACGTGCCGGCCCTCGACCCATCCCTCGAGCCCACCGCCGAGCGTCTGCCGCACGTCCGCTCGCGTCGACCACGGGCAGATCCGGCCACGCGGCGAGGAACCCGGCTGCGACCGGATGGGTGGAGTGGCGCTCCAGCGCGAGAATAAGTGGTCGGATCTCGTCGGGCCCCTCCCAGGCGACCAGGCTGGTGCGTCCCTCCGTCAGGGTGCCGGTCTTGTCCAGATAGAGCGTGCCGGGCCGGGCGAGCACCTCAAGTGCGTCCCCACCCTTGATGAGGACGCCGGTCCTTGCGGCCCGGCCGATGGCGACCGTGATCGCGAGCGGGGTGGCCAGCGCGAGCGCGCAGGGACAGGTCACGATCAGCAGAGCGATCGCATGGTCGACTGCCCGATCCGGGTCACGCGGCCACCAGTAGGCGAAGGTCACCAGCGCGAGCAGCAGGACCACGGCGACGAAGCGGCCGGCCAGCCGGTCGGCCGCCTGCACGACTGGCGCCCGTCGGCCCGCGCCGGCTTCGACCTGGCGGAGCAGGCGACCAAGCCGGCTCGCCTCGCCGGATTGCTCGACCTCAACCCGAAGCCCCGATGCGAGATTCACCGTGCCGGCGAAGACCCGGTCGCCGGGTGACGCGACCTTCGGGCGCGACTCGCCAGTCAGGAGAGCCAGGTCCAGCTCGGAGCGTCCTTCGACCACCACGCCATCCGCCGGGACCGTGTCCCCCGCACGAATTTCGACCAGCATCCCGGGGATCAGGGCCTCGGTGGGCACCTCGCGGATCGCAGTGCCATCCACCATGCGCGCGGTGGCCGGCGACAGGCCGTGCAGCAGCTCGGTCGCGTTGGTGGCGGCGCGCTGGGCCCGTTGCTGGAGGAAGCGTCCGACGAGCAGCAGGAAGATGAGCGCCGCGACGCCGTCGAAGTAGATCGGGCCGGTGCCCGTCACCGTGTTGATGGCGCCGCGCGTGTAGCCCGCCGCGAGTGCCACAGCAATCGGGACGTCCATGTGGAGGGTGCGCGCCCGGAGGGCCCCGAACGCGCCCTGGAAGAACACGCGGCCAGGCCACAGCAGGGCTGGAGTCGTCAGCAGCAGGCTGATCCAGCGGAAATAGTTGAAGTAGACCGGCTCCATGCCGTCCAGCCATCCGGCGTAGAGCGCAATGGCGACCGTCATCACATTGGCGGCGAGCGCGCCCGCCACGCCGATCCGCACCAGCATCGCGCGATCCTCGGCCTTCCGCAGGGCGTCCATCCGGCCTCCGCGAAACGGATGCGCGCGATAGCCGAGACCGTCCAGGAAACGGGCGATGGCGGCCAGCGACGTGGCCGCGGGATCCCACGCGACCCGCGCCAGGGCGCGGCCGACTTCCAACTCCGCGCGTGCGACACCCGGGATCAGCAGCGGCGCCCGTTCGACGAGCCACACGCAGGATGCGCAGTGCACGCCCTCGAGGTACAACTCCGTTTCGAGCAGTCCACCGGCGGCCGGCCGCGCATAGAGCGCGTGGAACGCCGGGTGATCGAATTCGTCGTAGCTCCTGCCGGACGCCTGCACGGGCGCGAGGCGCCGTTCCGGAAGGTCGTAATAGCGGTCGAGCCCGTGGCCGTGGAGAATGTCCCACACCGCGGCGCAGCCGGTGCAGCAGAACCGCGGCCCCGTCTCGTCGGCCCCGGTGTCCTCGGGCACCGGCAGGCCGCAATGCGCGCAGGCCGGGACCGGCGGGGCGAGGATCTCAGTGGGTGTCATGGAAGGCAGGCGGCGTGGCGTCGTGATGCAGCTCGGGGCGGATTCGTCCGGTCACGGTCAGGAGGCCGAGGACCATCAGCACGGCGGCAGTGATCGCGCGCATCCTGAGGCCGAGTGCTCCGAGCGCCCGCTGGGACGCGAGCCCCAGGCCCGCCATGCATCGGAACCGTGCCGGCCCAGAAGGCGGTCATCACCAGGGCGCCGTCGAGGGGAGATCCGGTTCCGGCGGCGGCCGCCACGAAGACGTACAGCCAGCCGCACGGGAGCAGGGTCGTGAGGAGGCCGATCGTGAGGGCGCGCTGTGCGGGCGGGCGATCATGCAGCAGCCCCAGCGCGCGCGCCAGCAGGCGCCGGAAGCCGGCCGGCGCCACGGAACCCGGCAGGCGCAGGCCGAGCGAGGTCGCGACCGTCGCGCCGCCCCAGGCGATCATCACGAATCCGGCCGCGACGGCGGCGCCGCGCTGCAGGCCAGCCATGCGCCCGGCCACATCGATCCCTGCGCCGATCGTCCCGGCGAGGAGCCCGAGCAGCAGGTAGGAGACCAGGCGCCCGCCGTTGTACGCAATATGGGCGGCGCGCGATGTGCCGCCCTGCCCGGAGTAGAAGCACACGAAGCCGCCGCACATCGCGGCGCAGTGCGGGCTGCCGAGCAGGCTGGCAAGAAGGATGGCGGGAAGCAGGGTGCTCACGAGCGGGGGTCTGCCTGCCCGGTCTCGCGGGACAGGCGGGTCTGGTATCGCTCGGCGCCGTGAGTGGCCGTGAGCTCGAGTCGCCAGAATCCGGCGGCCGCGCGCGGAATCGTCCCCTGGTACCGTCCGCCGCCGGCGGGGACGAGCTCGATCGAGACGATCCGCCCGGCGCTGGCGTTGTGACTGGCATCGACGCGCACGGCCGCGCCATCGATCGGCGTGCCGGCGCGATCGTCAAGCTCCAC
The DNA here is from genome assembly GCA_963817575.1 of uncultured Gemmatimonadales bacterium. Lineage (GTDB taxonomy): Bacteria > Gemmatimonadota > Gemmatimonadetes > Gemmatimonadales > GWC2-71-9 > DASTCF01. The sequence continues at coordinate 51,112 of CAWFOY010000007.1, read as the reverse complement.
CGTGATGACCGCGGCGCCATCGCCGCGCGGGGACTGGATCGAGGCGGCGACGTGCCAGCCGAGCGCGGCATTGCGCGCCTGCTGGGCCACGGTGGAATCCCACGTGACCGCGCGATGGTAGTAGTCCGGCTCGGCGGCGAAGGATGGGTCGTGGCTGGCGGCCCAGAACAGCGCGAGGTTGGCCACGACAGTGATGCCGAGGACCATGATGATGGCGACCGGCCACCAGCGGGCGCCCCTCATGAATCCTGCCCGCGCGACCCGGCGCCCGCCTCGCCTTCGGATTCCTCCGGCCCTACCAGCTCGTAGGGGAGCTCCTCGACGAATCCCTTTCCGTCCGAGACGCGGAAGGTCACCTCCAGCTCGCCGTCGTCGAATTCCCCAGGCGGCACCATCACGAAGATGCTGGTCTGCGCCATCTTCCCGGCGGCCACGGGGAGCGGGTTCTGCGGCGCGACCAGGGTGACCCCATCGGCATTGACCAGCTCGAGGCGGTAGTCGCGATCGGCGTGGCCGCGGTTCGCGATCCGGACCCTGACCTGGTTGACGACGCGGCCGCCGGGCTCCCGCGTGAACGGCGCGCCGATGCCGCGGAGCAGCGTCACGTCGGCGACCGCCTTGGTCCCCAGGTTGAAGCCCAGGAGGCCGAGCGCGAGCGCCAGCGCCAGCGGATAGAGGATCACCCTCGGCCGCAGCAGGTGCACGCCCAGCCCCTCCAGGGCATCGCGCGACGAGTAACGAATGAGCCCTCTCGGCTTGCCGACCCGGTCCATGATGGCATCGCATGCATCGGCGCACTGGGTGCAGTGAATGCACTCCATCTGGAGCCCCTCGCGGATGTCGATGCCGGTGGGGCAGGTCTGCACGCAGGCGCCGCAGTCGATGCAATCGCCGGCGTTGGCGGCCCGACCCTTCACCTTCAGGCTCCTGGGCTCGCCGCGCAGCGGGTCGTAGCCGACGATCAACGACTGCCGGTCGAGCAGCACCGACTGGAGCCGGCCGTAGGGACAGGCGACGATGCAGGTCTGTTCCCGGAACCACGCGAAATCGAGGAAGATCGCCGCCGTCGTCCCGGCCATGATCAGGAATGACGTCGGATGCTCCAGGGGCGATCGCTGCACCCACTGGACCAGCTGGTCGATGCCGACGAAATACGCCAGGAAGGTGTGCGCCAGGAACAGCGCCAGCACCAGGTAGACGGCGTGCTTGGCGAGCCGCCTCGCGTGGAAGGTCCCGGCCTTGTCCATCCGGGCTCGAGCCGCTCGCGCCGCCCTCGAACAGCCGCTCGATCGGGCGGAACAGGAACTCCATGTACACCGTCTGCGGACACGCCCACCCGCACCAGGCCCGTCCCAACAGGGCCGTGAGCAGGAAGATCGCGATCGCGATGCTCATCAGCAGCAGCATGAAGAGCAGGGTGTCGGTGGGCAGGAACGTGTAGCCGAAGATGCGTGAATTCCCGCCGGGGAATGTCCAGCAGGACGAGCGGCCGCCCGTTCATCCGGAGGTACGGGATGAGGAAGAACACGAACATCAGCCCGTAGGCGACCACGCGCCGCCGACGCCAGAAGGCGCCGGTCGAGAGCTTCGGCCGGAGCCAGCGGCGCGAGCCGTCCACGTTCAGCGTGGACAGGACGCGCTGCTGGGCCGTGGGCGGGACAGGGGGAGCCGGGGGCACGGCGAACATGCTCCTTCGCTACGAACCGGGCGGCGCGGCGGCCGGCGGTTCCTGCACGCCTTCCGGCGCCCTGGGTGTCGCCGGTCGGGTGCCGTGCAGTGAAACCACATAGGCCACGACCGCATCCAGCTCCGCCGGCTGGAGAGTCTTCCCCCAGGCCGGCATCCCCTTCGCCAGGACGCCATTCACGACGGTGGCGTGGATCGCGGCCGGGCGGCCCCCGTGGAGCCAGTAGTCGTCGGTCAGATTCGGCCCGATCACGCCGCCGCCATCCGGCCCATGGCAGGCCGCGCACATCGCCGTGAAGGTGGCCTTGCCGCGGCGCAGCACCGCCGTGTCGGCGGCCTGCGCGCGCACCTGCTCGTCCGTCGGGCCGGCGGCCGCCGGTGGGGCGGGGAACTTCGCGGTGGCGGCCGCCATGTCGGCCTCGTAATCGGCGATCCGCCCCTTGCCGGTGCCGATGCCGGGCACGTTGAGCCAGTACAGCGCGGACCAGATGATGCTGACCCAGAGGATCCAGAGCCACCAGCGCGGCAGCGGATTGTCGTACTCCGTGATCCCGTCGTAGTCGTGGTCGAGGAGGCGATCCTCGTCCTTCGGCGCGTTCATGCTGAGTCTCCTGAGCGCTGGCGTGGCTCCTGGGGATGCTCGTCGTCGAGCGGCATCCGGCTTGCCTTGTCGAACTCGCGCTTGCGCGACGGGGCGAAGATGGCCACGAGCAGGATCACGAAGGCGATCATGAAGATCACCAGCGCGATCACCGCGTAGCCGGACAGCCCGGCGCGGCTCATGATTTCCGAGAGTCGCATCTTACGGCGCTCTCCCGGCGCCCGGTCCGGCACTGGCCGCGGCGGGCGCGGTGATGTCGCGCCCCAGGCGCTGCAGGTAGGCCACCATGGCGATGATCTCCTTGTCGGCCAGGCCGGCGGGCCCTCCCGCGGCCTCGATCCGCGCGGCGATCTCCTCCGCCTGCGCCCGGGCCATCGCCGGCGCGCGCTCGACCGCCTCGCCGTAGGGCACCCCCAGCATCACCATCGCGTCCACCCGTGACTGGATGCCGTCGAAGTCGAGCCGGTTGGTGAGCATCCACCGGTAGGACGGCATCACGGACCTCGGGGTCAGCGCGCTCGGCTTCTCCATGTGGCGCACGTGCCAGAGGTCGGGATACTTCCCGCCCTCGCGGGCGAGGTCCGGCCCGATGCGCCGCGAGCCCCACAGGAACGGGTGGTCGTACACGAACTCGCCCGGCTTGGAGTACTCGCCGTAGCGCTCGGTCTCGTGCCGGAATGGCCGGATCATCTGCGAGTGGCAGTTGAAGCACCCCTCGCGGATGTAGAGGTCGCGGCCCGCGAGCTCGAGCGGCGTGTAGGGCTGGACCGAGGCGATGGTCGGCACGTTCGACTTGATCAGGAAGGTCGGGATGATCTCGAACAGCGAGGCGACCACCACCGCGACCGTTGTCATCACGGTGAAGGTGACCGGTAGCCGCTCCCAGGTGCGGTGCCAGGCGGCCTGGACGAAGCGCGCGAGCGCCCCGGCCGGCCTTGCCACGGCCGGCTCGACGTAGTCCCTGGCGAGCGGCGCGGCCTGGACGACCGGCTCGTCGTATGTCGCAGGGCGGGCCATCCAGGTACGGAGCAGGTTGTACCCGAAGAGGACCATGCCGGTGACGTACAGCGTGCCGCCCAGCGCGCGGACCCAGTACATCGGCATCAGCTTGAGCACGGTCTCGATGAAGTCCGGATACTGCAGCCGGCCGGTCTCGTCGAACGCGCGCCACATCAGGCCCTGGGTGAGCCCGGCGCTGTAGATGGCCGTGGCGTAGAGGATGATGCCGAAGGTGGCGATCCAGAAGTGCACCTCTGCGAGCTTCTGGCTGTGCAGCTTGGTCTGGAAGAGCCGGGGCGCCAGCCAGTACACCATGCCGAAGGTGAGGAGGCCGTTCCAGCCCAGGGCGCCGGTGTGCACGTGGGCGATGATCCAGTCGGTGTAATGCGCGAGGGCGTTGACGCTCTTCACGGAGAGCATCGGCCCCTCGAACGTGGACATGCCGTACGCGGTGACCGCCACGACGAAGAACTTGAGGACCGGATCCTCGACGACCTTGCGCCACGCCCCGCGGAGCGTCAGCAGGCCGTTGATCATGCCGCCCCAGGACGGCATCCAGAGCATCACGGAGAAGATCATGCCCAGCGTGGACGCCCACTCGGGCAGCGCGGTGTAGTGCAGGTGATGCGGGCCCGCCCAGATGTACATGAAGACCAGGGTCCAGAAGTGCAGGATCGACAGCCGGTAGGAGAACACCGGCCGCTCGGCGGCCTTGGGCAGGAAGTAGTACATCAGGCCCAGGAACGGCGTCGTCAGGAAGAAGGCGACGGCGTTGTGGCCGTACCACCACTGCATGAAGGCGTCCTGCACCCCGGCGTAGATCGAGTAACTCTTGAGCGGGCCGGCCGGGACAGACAGGTTGTTGAAGATGTGGAGCACGGCCACGGTGATGATGCTCGCGATGTAGAACCAGATCGCGACGTACAGGTGGCGCTCCCGCCGCCGGGCGATGGTCCCGAAGAAGTTGACGGCGAAGACGACCCAGACCACGGCGATCGCGATGTCGATCGGCCACTCGAGCTCGGCGTATTCCTTCGCCTGGGTGAAGCCGAGCGGCAGGGTGAGCGCCGCCGCGACGATGATGAGCTGCCAGCCCCAGAAGTGCACCGCGCTCAGGGTGTCGCTGAACATCCGCGTCTTGAGCAGGCGCTGGGTCGAGTAGTACGCCCCGGTGAAGAAGGCATTCCCCGCGAACGCGAAGATGACGGCGTTGGTGTGGAGCGGCCTGAGGCGGCCGAAACTGAGCCACGAGGCGAGGTTCAGGCCGGGCACCGCGAGCTGCAGCGCGATGAGCAGCCCGACCAGCATGCCGACCAGCCCCCAGATGAACGTGGCCCACAGGAACTTCCGGACGATGGCGTCGTCGTAGCGGAACGACTCCAGCTGCGGATTCATTGCCTCTCCCTGCACGGTGGAGGTGTCCTCTTCAGGCCAGGGCCTGGGACGGAAGCGCGAGGGGCGGGGCGGCCCGGAGCGCGTTGAGGATGACGGCGACGTCAATCACTTCCTGCAGCAGGGCGCCGGCGGTCGGCGGAATCAGCCCGGCCGCGGCGAAGGCCATCGCGAGCCCGCTGAGGCCGAGACCTGCCCAGATGCTCTGTCGGGTGATCCGGAGTGTGCGGCGGCTGATCGCGATCGCCTCCGGCACCCGCTCGAGGTCATCGGCCAGCACGACCACGTCCGCCGCCTCGGCGGTGATGCCGCCACCGTGGGCGGCCATGGCCAGCCCGACCGTCGCCGCGCTCAGGGCGGGGGCGTCGTTGGTGCCGTCCCCCACCATCAGGACCCGCTCGCCGCGGCGCACCGCCTGGTCGACCAGGGCCACCTTCTCGTCCGGCAGCAGGTCGGCGCGGACCTCATCGATGCCGAGCACGCGGGCGAGCGGCTGGACATTCGCCGCGTGGTCGCCGGAGATCAGCGCGGTGCGCCGGATGCCGAGCCGCCGCAGTTCGCGGAAGGTGCGGGCCGCCTCGGGACGGAGCTGATCGGCGAACTCGACGTAGCCCGCCGCCCCGCCGTCCACCGCGACCCACGCCCGGAGCGCCGCCACGGGCGCCTCGGCACGCCCGTCGAACGCCACGTCGGCGGCCATCCGGCTCCGGATGAAGGCGTGCCCGCCGACCGCGATGTCCCGTCCGTTCACCCGACCCGTCACACCGGCGCCCGGGGCCTCGACGATTTGCGATGCCCGGGGAAGGGCACCGGTCCGCTCGATGGCCGCCGTCACCAGCGAACGCGCCAGCAGGTGGCTGGATCCCTGCTCGACGGCCCCGGCGAGCGCCAGCAACTCCGATTCGGAGAACGGCGCCCGCGCCACCACCCGTGCGACTTCGGGCCGGCCGATGGTCAACGTACCGGTCTTGTCGAACATCGCCACGGTTACGAGCCCGAGCTGCTCGAGGGCCGTCCCGTGACGCACCACGATCTGGCGGCGCGCGGCGCGGTTCATTCCGCCGATCACGGCCACCGGCGCCGCGAGGATCAGCGGGCAGGGCGTCGCCACCACCAGCACGGCGAGCACGCGCACGGGATCGCGCGACGCGACGTAGGCCACCGCGCACACTATAAGCGTGAGGGGAGTGAACCAGACCGCGTACCGGTCCGCCATCCGCTGGATCGGTGCCTTGCTCGCCTGGGCGGTCCGGACCAGCTCCACGATCCGGGCGTAGAGGCTCTCACCCGCGAGCGCCTTCGCCTCCACCGTCAGGGGCGCCTCGCCATTCAGCGAGCCGCTCGAGAGCGTGGTGCCTGGCTCCGCTGTCAGCGGGAGCGGCTCACCCGTCAGCCGGGAGACGTCCACGTGCGAGCGGCCTTCCAGCACCACCACGTCGCAGGGGACCAGCTCGCCGGGGCGAACCAGCAGCTGGTCGCCCACGCGGACCGCCTCCGCGGCCACGTCGACGATCTCGCCGCCCGGGCCGAGGCGATGCGCCAGGCGCGGCGCCGCCTCCTCGAGCGCGCGCACCGCCTCCGAGGCCCTGCCTTCCGCGTAGCGCTCGAGCGCTTCGCCCCCGGTCTGCATCAGCACCACGACCAGGCCGGCCAACGGCTGGGCAAGCAAGAGGGCCGTGATGATGGCGAGCATCGCGACGATGTCCGCCACTACCCGGCCCCGGACGATTCCCACCAGCGTGCGGCCCGCGGTCGGAATGCCCGTCACCGCGAGGCCGACCATCCAGACCGCCTCACTCCATCTTGCGTCCCCCGAGATCCACAGCAGGAACCCCGATAGGATGAACAGGAGCGCGGCGGCCGGCACCAGGGCCGCCCGCCCGCGCCGGGTCATGCGCTTCGGGACTCGGTGCCCACCGCCTGTTCGGCCGCGGTCGGCGTGCGCAGGCTGAAGCCGACCCCGCGGACCGTGGTGATCAGGTTCGCGCCCGATCCGTCGAGGAGCTTGCGCCGCAGGTTCCCGACGTGCACGTCCACCACGTTGCTCTCGGGATCGAAGTGCATGTCCCAGACCTTCTCGAGCAGCGTCGTCCGCCGGACCACTTCCTCGGTGTGCAGGAGGAAGAACTCCAGCAACTGGAATTCCTTCGGCGTGAGGTCGAGCGAGCGGTCCTTCACGGTGACGACGTGCCGCAGGCGGTCCATCGCGATGGGCCCGTAGCGCAGCACCTCGAGCCGCTCCGCGCCCCCGCGGCGCACCAGCGCGCGCATCCGGGCGAGCAGCTCCTCGAAGCGGAACGGCTTGGACAGGTAGTCGTCGGCCCCGGCGTCGAGACCGCGGACCACGTCCTCGACCGCGTCGCGCGAGGTCAGCATCAGGATCGGCGTGTTGCGGCCTTCGCGCCGCAGCTCCGCCGCCACCTGGAAGCCGTTCTTCTTGGGGAGGACGACGTCGAGGAGAATGACGTCGTACTGGTAGACGTGGGCCAGCATCGTGGCTTCTTCCCCGTCAGGGGCGACGTCCACGATCCAACCCTCTTCCTTGAGGCCCTGCTCGATGAAGCCTGCGACCTTCCGGTCGTCTTCCACGACGAGGACTTTCATGGCTCCGAAGTTAGGTCTCGGGAATGAATCCAGGTCGAAGGAAGGGTTAAGGAACCTTCACCGAACTCGCAACCGGTAGTTCCAGAACGAAACAGGCGCCCCCATCGGGGCGCGCCTCTGCCCTGAGCTCGCCCCCCAGCAGTCGCGCGAGCCGCCGGGAGAGCGGTAATCCCAGCCCGACCCCGCCTTCCCCGGGTTTCGTCTCATATATATCGAACACCCGCTCGAAGTCCGCCGGCTTGATGCCCGGCCCCTGGTCCTGCACCTCGAACACGACGCAATCCTCGCGGTGGAGCACCCGGACCCGCACCACCGTCTTGCCGGGCGAGTGCCGGATCGCGTTCCCGAGCAGGTTGATGAGGATCTGCTCGACCCGGTGCGCGTCCGTCTCGCAAGTGCCGGTCGGTGCCAGCGCCTCCAGTTCGAGTGCGATGGACTTGGTGCCGGCAGCCGGCGTGACCCGGCCGATGGCCCGGCGGGCGATGGCCACCGGCTCCACCTCGCGGAAGACCGGCTTCAGCCGGTCCTCGTCGAGCCGGCTCAGGTCCAGCAGGTCGTTGATCAGCGCGATCGCCTGCTCCGCCGAATCCAGCACCTCGAATGCGGCCTTGGGCACGGTCTCCGGGTCCTTGCGCCGGACCAGCATCTCGGCCCAGCCGAACACTCCCGCCAGCGCGTTCCGGAGCTCGTGATTCACCATCGCGAAGAAGCGCTCGCGCCCCCGCTGCAGCTGCTGCACCTCCTCGAGCAGCCGGGCGCTCTCTTCGTGCAGCCGGGCATTCTCCACCGCGGCGCCGGTCTGGGCGGCCAGCAGCCGCGCAATATGCTCGTCCTCCTCGGTGAATTCGGCCCCACCGAGCTTCTCGGTCAGGTACAGGATCCCGAACGTGCCGCGGCGCCGCTCGATCGGCACGCCGAGGAACGAACGCATCGGGGGATGGTTGGGTGGGAATCCGGCCGAGTCGGGATGCGAGCTCAGGTCGGCGAGCCGGATGGTGCGCGCCTCGCGCATCACGACGCCAAGCACACCGCGGCCGGTGGGCGGGGCCCCGATGTGCTTGCGCATCTCCGGCTCGATCCCGGCCGTCACGAAGGCCTCGAGCGTCCGGTGGTCCGGGGAGAGCACCCCGATGGCCGCGTAGCGGGCCTGGATGATCTCGCACGCGATCTCGGCGACGCGCTGCAGGACGCCGTCGAGCGAGAGCTCGGAGGTGAGCAGCAGCCCGGCCGAAACGAGCTGTTCGAGGCGTGCGGCGGGGAGCGGCGGGTGGATCGCCATGCGACGGAAACTATCGCTCGCCGGCTCTCAGGGCGAGGCCGCGGGAAGGGGTCTTCCCGCGCCGTTCATCCTTTCTTCAGGCCGATGCGGCCAACATCACTTCGTCCCGCTGCGGAGTTCGGCATGAACCTCCGGCACGTGGTCGCCGCCACCGATGAGTCGGCGGCCGGCCATTACGCCGCATTGGCGGCCGCCCGGCTCGCCCAGGCCGCCGAAGCCCGCCTCACGGTCCTGTTCGTCAAGCCAGCGCTCTCCGCCCAAGCCACCGTCCCAACGACCGGGCCGACAGCATTCGAGGAGTCGCCGGCGGTGCGGGAGCTGTCGCGCGCGCTGCACGAGGACCTTACCCGGGAGGCGCCCGAGCTCACTCCCGGGTACGCGGTGTTGTGGGGCGTGCCGGGCGTCGAGATTCCGCGCTTCGCCGAGGATCACGAGGCGGACCTGATCGTGCTGGGGCGCAAACCCCGGACGCGGGCGCAGCGGGTCTTCATGGGGGATACGGCGGATGCCGTGGCCCGCCGGAGCCGGGTCCCGTGCCTGTTCGTCCTTCCCAGGCACGGGGTGATCGGGAACGCGCTGGCCTGCCTCGATGGGACGGAGCGCGGGATGATCGTCTTCCACGCCGCCCGGGCCGTCGCCGCCGTGATGGGTGCCCGGCTCAGCCTGGTGACGGTCGAGCCGGTCTGGTTGGATGAGCCGGAGGAGCTGGCCGGGATCCTGCCGGGCGCCCGGAGCCTTCGCCTCAACCGGACGCTCGACCGCGTCCGGCTCGCTGCTGATCTTGCGGGAGAGGGAGAGGACGCCGACGCGACCGCGGCGACGCTCAAGGTCCGGCGGGGAGACGTGCTCACCGAGATCCTCGCCGAGGCGGAGCAGGGCGGGGCGGAACTGCTCGTGACCGGATATCATCGAGGGGGGCCGCCCGGCATGATCGAGGGCGGAAGCGTCGCCCGGAAGCTGTTGCACGCTGCCCCCTGCGGCGTTTTGACTGTACCATTATGAAGCTGACCCTTACCACCTGGAGATTCCCGATGCGTTCCCTCGTGCTGGCCCTTGCAGCCGCTTCACTGATCGCACTCCCCGGAGCCGCGCAGGACGCGCCGAAGCCCGCGCCCACCGCGCCGGCTCCCATGCCCGCGATGGCGGGTCACGGACACCAGATGGGTCCGGGCGCCGGAATGATGTCCGCCGAACACAAGGCGATGATGGCGCGGATGGATTCGATGGAGGCCCGCCTCGCGACGCTGGTCGCCGAAATGAACGCCGCAAGCGGCTCCAAGAAGACCAACGCGACCGCCGCGGCGCTGACGCAGCTCGTCGCGAACCACGCGGCGATGCGTGCGCATATGCAGCAGATGATGATGGCCGGCCCGATGGGTGCCGGCATGGGTGCCGGGATGGGCGCGGGCGGGATGGCCTGTGGAGCCGACGCGGGCGGCTGCTGCAAGGACGGGTGCTGTTGCAAGCCCGGCGCGGCCATGGGTTGCGCCGCCGGTTCTCCGCCGCCGGAAAAGAAAGAGTAAGAAGAGGTGGGCAGGGCCTTGCTCGAGACCCTGCCTGCGAGCGAGTCGCTCGTCCGGCTCGGCGTCGCCGCCCTCGCCGGGCTCGCCGTCGGAATCGAGCGCGAATGGTCCGGTCACGCCTCGGGTCCGGGCGCCCGCTTCGCGGGTGTCCGGACCTTTTTCCTGCTCGGACTGGTGGGCGGCGTTTCCGGATGGCTCACGGCCCAGGGGACGGCCACCCTCGCGGCCGTGCTGATCGCCGGGTCCGTTGCGCTGGTGACGGCCGCCTATGTGATCGCCTCGCGGCGCCCCCAGGCCGACACCGACGGCACGACGGAAGTCGCCGCCATCGCGGTGCTCGCGCTCGGGGCGCTGTCGGGCCTGGGTGAGATCCGGATTGCCGCCGGCGCCGCCGCGGTGGCCGTCGTGGCCCTCCGCGAAAAGGGACGGATTCACGAGTTCGTGCGGAGCCTGGACGAATGGGAGCTCCGCGGCGCCCTCCATTTCGCGGTGCTGGCGCTCGTGATCCTGCCGCTCCTCCCTCCGGGGCCGTTTGGACCGTTCGGGGGGATTCGACCGCGGGCGCTGTGGGTCCTCGTCCTCATCTTCTCGGGACTCAACTACATCGGCTTCGTCGCCCGGCGCGTCGTCGGAGAGACCCGCGGCTACGGCGTGGCGGGACTCCTGGGCGGGCTCGTGTCCTCGACGGCGGTCACGCTGGTCTTCAGCCGGGAGAGCCGCCTCAAACCCAAGCTGGCCAGGAGCCTCGGCCTCGGCATCGTGGCCGCGTGCGCCGTGATGCTCGGCCGGGTGACGGTCGTCGCTACCGTGCTGGATCCGGTCGTCGGCGGCGCGCTCGCGGTCCGGCTGCTGCCGGCCTACGCGGTCGGGCTGGGCCTCCTGCTCTGGATTCTGCGGGGTGAGCCGGGAACCCGGCGCGAGGCAGCGGACCGGATGTCGGATACGAACAATCCGCTTCGACTCTTGTCGGCAATCCGGATGGCCATACTGTTCCAGGTGTCTCTCATGGCGGTGGATTTCGTCCGTGAGCGCGCCGGCGATCCCGGCATCCTGGGCCTCGCCGCCCTCCTCGGCTTCACCGACATGGACGCGCTGACCGTCTCGATGGCCCGGCTCGGCGCCCCGGCCGCCGCGATCGCGTCGAAGGCGATCGTGGTCGGCATTCTCAGCAACACCGTGCTCAAGCTCGGACTGGCGCTCGGGGTCGGCACCGGGGCACTCCGGTGGGTGACGGTCCTGGGCCTGGCAGCCATGGGCGCGGCGGCAGGGCTTGGACTCTGGTTCTCGTAGGGCAGGGCCGGAAAGAGGAGGCCCCTGTGGTTGATGCCGTGCTGGTCCCGCTCGACGGCTCCGCGTTCGCGGAGCAGGCGCTGCCCTGGGCGGCGTGCCTCGCCCGCGCGACGGGGGCCCGCCTCGAACTGGTTCGCGTGCACGACCCGGTGCCGCCGTGGACCCTGCCGATGGAAGGCGCTGTGGTGATGTCGGCCAGCGATCCCGAGATCCGGGCCACGGAGGAGCAGTACCTCGCCAATTGCGTCGCGCGCCTGGAGGAGGGCGGATTCCCGCGTTCCACCTGGACGCTGCTCGAGGGCGAGGTGGCGGAGGTGATCGCGCGGCACGCCGAGCACCAGGGGTTCGGGCTGGTCGTCGCGGCGACCCACGGCCGCGGGGCGCTGAGCCGGATCTGGCTCGGCAGCGTGTCGGATGCGCTCGTCCGCCGGCTGACCGTGCCGCTCCTCCTCATCCGGCCCACCGAGGTGGCCACGGTTCCATGCACTGAGTCCTTCCGGTCGGTGCTGGTGGCGCTCGACGGCTCGACCGCCGCGGAATCCGCGCTCACCGCCGTGTTCGAACTTTGCCCGACCGACGGCATCGAGTTCCTGCTGGTGCGCGTGGTGAGCCCCGTGGTCCTCCCGACGGATGCGACGCTCCCCGCGTCGCCGGCGGTGGACGAGTCCCTCACGGAGAATCTCGCGGCGCAGGCCAGGCTCTACCTGGAGGCGGTCGCGTCCCGGCTCCGCGCGCGCGGCGCCCGGGTCTCGACACGGGTCATCGTGGAACCGGGTGTTGCCGCTGCGGTGCTCCACGAGGCCGTGCGGGGCGAGGTGGAGCTGATCGCCCTCACCACCCACGGTGCCAAGGGCATGCGGCGGCTGGTGCTGGGCAGCGTCGCGGACAAGATCCTCCGCGGCGCGGATCGGCCGGTCCTGCTGATCCGCCTGCGCGAGGAGCGCGGGAAGGGCTAGGACTCGCGCGCGGTGGATGACGCATCGGGCCCTCGGCGTGGTAGCGTCGGCCGGTGCTGCTTCCGCTGCTGTATTCGCTGCCCGAGGGAACCGTGGCCGGGGTCCCCGAGACGGTCGCGCCGAATGAGGTGCGGGAGCCGGGACTCGCGGCATGGGGACCGGTGCTCGCCGCAGAGCCCGATCTCCGCCACGCCGCGCGTCGGCCGCCCCGGCGGGCCGTCGTCCCCCTGCCTGACACCCTCCCGGCGGCATGGCTCGTCGCGCTCGACCTCCTTCGCCGGAGCGGCGCCACGCTCGTCCTCCTCGCGCGCCGCCCCGGCTCACTCCTCCTCCTCGCCGACCGCGTCCTGATCCGAACCCGCGCCGGGCTCGCCTGGCGTCCCGCGGCGGAGCTCGCGGCGTCCCGCCGGCTGCGGATGCACTTCGGCGCCGGCCCGAACGGGGAGCCGGACGTGCGCGAGATTCCGCTGGGGAACCACTCGCCGGAGTGGTTCCTTTCGGCATGCCTGGCACGGGGACGGAGGCCCATCCGGAGCGAGATCGTCTACGGTGCATCGCGGCGTTGACGCCGCCCTCCGGGCTGGTCTAGGTTACGCCCCTTCATCGAGTTCGAGCTCCCGGAGGGTTCTCCCGTGCCCGCCTTGCCGTCGATTCGCGACGTCGTGAAACAGATCCTCGAGTTCTTCCACCTGGACGCCGGCGTCGTCACCGGCCGCGGGTTGCAGATCGTCTTCATCTGGCTCGCGGCCTGGGTCGCGATGCTGATCGTCCGCCGCATCGCGCGGCGCATCGTCAAGCTGGCCGACGACCACGACGACAGCACGTTCACGGCCCGTGAAAAGCGCGGCGCCACCGTCGCGCAGCTGCTCCGAAGCGTGGGCGGCGTCCTGATCTTCATCGCTGGCCGCGCTGTCGACGCTCAATGTCTTCATGTCCATCGGGCCGATCCTGGCCGGCGCCGGGATCCTCGGCCTCGCCGTGTCGTTCGGGGCGCAGTCGCTGGTCAAGGACATCATCACCGGATTCTTCATGCTGCTGGAGAATCAGTTCGTCGTGGGCGACACCATCGAGGCCTCCGGCAAGACCGGGGTGGTGGAGCGGATGACGATGCGGGTGGTCCAGCTGCGGGACGTCGAGGGCGTGCTCCACACGATCCCCAACGGCGAAATCAGCGTCGTCAGCAACAAGACCCGCGCCTGGAGCCGCGCCGTGGTGGACATCGGCGTCTCCTACGACGTCGAAGTGGATCGGGCCATCGATGTGTTCCGCGACGAGGCCGCGCCGCTTCGCCGAGGATCCGGCCTGGCGCGGGCGGCTGCAGACTGCCGCCCGAGGTGCTGGGGGTGCAGGAGCTCGCCGAGAACGGGATGATCATCCGCACCTTCGTCCGTACCACGCCGGGGCACCAGTGGGACGCCGGCCGCGAGTTCCGGCGGCGGATGAAGAACCGGCTCGACAAGGAAGGGATCGACATCCCGTACCAGCAGCGGGTGATGCACGTGCGGCTGGCGGATCCCCGCATCGGCGAAATGCTTCGTGGCGAAGTGGAGAAGTCATGACGCTGCGGCTCTACAACACGATGACGCGCCGGCTCGAGGAGTTCACGCCGCTCGAGCCGGGGCGAGTCGCGCTGTACACCTGCGGGCCCACCATCTGGAACTATGCCCACATCGGGAATTTCCGGACCTTCCTTTTCGAGGACCTGCTCCGGCGATGGCTCGAGGCATCGGGCCTCGAGGTCTTCCAGGTCATGAACCTGACCGACGTGGACGACCGGACGATCCAGGCCGCGCACGCGGCGGGGAAGTCGCTCCGGGAGCACGTGGAACCGTACGCGAAGGCGTTCTTCGAGGACCGCGACTACCTCCGCATCCGCCCGGCCCACATCTACCCGCGCGCCACGGACTTCATCGCGCCAATGATCGCACTGGTCGAGTCGCTGCTGGCGAAGGGCGCGGCCTATCGCGGCGACGACGGCTCGGTGTACTTCGCCATCGCGCGATTCCCCGCGTACGGCCGCCTGAGCCAGCTCGACCGGCGCGAGCTGAAGGCGGGGGCGAGCGGGCGCGTGAGCAGCGACGAGTACGCGAAGGAGGACGCGCGCGACTTCGTGCTGTGGAAGGCCGCGCAGCCGGTGGACGAGGAGGTCGGCGCGGCGTGGGACGCACCGTTCGGCCGCGGCCGCCCCGGCTGGCACCTCGAGTGCTCGGCGATGGCGCTCGACCTGCTGGCGAAGCGGTGGGGGCGCGATGTCCTCGACATTCACTGCGGCGGGGTGGACCTGATCTTCCCGCACCATGAGGACGAGATCGCGCAGAGCTGCGCCCACACCGGCAAGCCCGACTTCGCGCGGGTCTGGATGCACGCCGAGTTCCTCAGCATCCGCGGCACCAAGATGTCGAAGCGGTTCGGGAACTTCACGACGGTGCGGGATCTCCGGGAGGACGGGCTCGACCCGGCGGCGCTCCGGCTGTTCTTCTTCCAGGCCCACTACCGGCAGAAGGTGGACCTGAACGACGAATCGCTGCAGCAGGCGACGGCGGCGCTCCGCCGGCTCGGCGATTTCGCGACCCGGCTCGAGGCCGCGGCGGACGGACGGTCGGACGGGCGGACAGGCGGACAGGCGGCGGTGGGGGCCGCAGGGGCCGGGGCCGAGGCCGATCTCGTGGGGGCGGCCCGGGCGCTCCGGGAGCAGTTCACCGCGGCGCTGGACGACGACCTGAACGCGCCGCGAGCCGTCGCGGCGCTGTTCGACTTCGTGACCACGGGGAACAGGGCGCTGGACCGGGGCGCGCGGGTGGGGCCGGAGGTCCGGGAGGCGTTCCTCTGGGCGACCGGGGTGCTGGACGTGCTGCCCACCCCCAGATCGGCGGATGCGGGGCTCGCGGCGTGGGTCGAGGAGCGGCTGGCGGCACGGCAGGCGGCGCGGAAGGCCAGGGACTTCGCGGCGGCGGACTCGATCCGGGCGGAGCTGGCGGGGCGAGGAGTGGTGCTGGAGGACGGGCCAGGCGGGACGAAATGGAGAATCGAATAGCCTCATTGGCGCTCGCCGCCCGGGGCCGGCCCCTCCCGGCGGACGCCCAGACCACCCCCGACCGCCGCCCCGTCGGACGCCGCCGTTCGGGGCCGACCCCGACCCGCTCGCACATTTTCCTGGAATCCCTAACCACCGACCTTCGGCCAAACTTCCCATCCGCCCATTCGCCCATCTGCCCATCCGTTGACACTAGCTAAGTCCTCCACTATCATATGGGTCTGCCATTTTTGGCTTTCGCGCTGACGTAGCTCAATTGGTGGAGCAGCGGTTTTGTAAACCGCAGGTTAAGGGTTCGAGCCCCTTCGTCAGCTCCAGCTGAAGTGCAGGACATCTCTCCAGGTCATGAACCCCGCGCAGGTGGTGGCGGGGTTCTGTATCGCAGGGGTGTGTGGCTGTCGGTGGGGTGGCCGAGTGGCTAATGGCAGCAGACTGTAAATCTGCCGGGCTCTGCCCTACGTAGGTTCGAATCCTACCCCCACCATGACCGGCGGGAGGGCAGTCGGAAGGCGGAACTCGCGGGCGTAGCTCAGTTGGTAGAGCGTCAGCCTTCCAAGCTGAGGGTCGCGGGTTCGAGTCCCGTCGCCCGCTCTGAATCAGGGAATGGCTCGCGTAGCTCAGTCGGTAGAGCGCATCCTTGGTAAGGATGAGGTCACCGGTTCAATCCCGGTCGCGAGCTCTGGCAGGGCGCCGCAAGGCACGGGTGAATCACTTATTTCGGAGGGCGGACAGACGGACACACGGCCAGACGGACGGTCCCATCAGTCGAGACTGCCCATCTGCCCATCTGCCCATCTTCCCCGCTGACACATGCCACGCGACAAGATCATTCTCGAGTGCACCGAGTGCAAGAACCGGAACTACTTCCAGGACAAGAACCGGCGCAAGCACCCTGAGCGCGTGGAGTGGAAGAAGTACTGCCCGCGCTGCGACAAGCACCTGCTCCACAAGGAGTCGAAGTAAGCATGGAGAATGCCCAGCAGGGCTCGCGGGCCCTGGCCCCCGCGGGGGGGATCGGCGGCAAGCTCCGGCGGGCGGCGGATTTCCTCACGGCGGTCCGGGCCGAGATGCAGAAGGTCTCCTGGCCCACCCGTGAAGAGCTGATCAAGGCCACGCGGATGATCCTGATCCTTGCGGTGGCCCTGGGCCTGGTGATCGGCTGGCTGGACCTTCTCCTCCAACTGATCCTGGTGG
Organism: uncultured Gemmatimonadales bacterium; assembly: GCA_963817575.1. Taxonomy (GTDB): domain Bacteria; phylum Gemmatimonadota; class Gemmatimonadetes; order Gemmatimonadales; family GWC2-71-9; genus DASTCF01. The sequence continues at coordinate 34,554 of CAWFOY010000007.1, read as the reverse complement.
ACGGGGTCGCCCAGTTGTCCCGATGATCGCCATGGACTATCGGTGGTACGCGATCCAGACCACGGCAGGTCACGAGAACAAGGTCCGGAGCCTCCTGCAGCGCCGTATTGAGGAGGATCCCCGGCCGGCCGAGGAGAAGCTCGTCCGCCAGGCCCTCGTGCCGGTGCAGGAAGTGGTCGAGATCAAGAACGGCAAGAAGGTCACGGTGGAGCGGAAGCTCTACCCCGGCTACGTGCTGGTGGAGATGGGCCTGGGGCAGGAGGCGCTGCACCTGGTGAACAGCATCCAGGGCGTGATCAAGTTCGTGGGCACCGGCAAGCTGCCGCAGCCGCTGCGCCAGGACGAGGTCAACCGGCTGCTCGGCATCGCGGAAGCGGTCTCCGAGTCGGAGCCCAAGGAAGAGATCCCCTTCATGCTCGGCCAGGTGGTCGAGATCACCGAGGGTCCCTTCTCGGACTTCAGCGGGACGGTGGAGGAGATCCTCCACGACAAGGGCAAGGTGAAGGTGTCGGTCAGCCTGTTCGGGCGGCCGACGACCGTGGAGCTGGATTACCTCCAGCTGCGCGGCCACTAAGGCGGCTTCAGCCGCTGCCGCGGCCCCTCCGGGGTGCCGCGCCGCCACCGCGCGGATGACGCGGGAGCCAGGGGTGAAGCAATGCCCCGGCGCCGGAGAGGAGCCGTATGGCCAAGAAGATTCAGGCGGTCGTCAAGCTGCAGTGTCCAGCTGGCGCCGCGAACCCCGCGCCCCCGGTGGGCACCGCGCTGGGTCCGCACGGCGTCAACATCATGGAGTTCTGCAAGCAGTTCAACGCGCGGACCCAGAGCCAGAGCGGGATGGTGATCCCCGTCGTCGTAACCATTTACGCCGACCGGACGTTCACATTCATCACCAAGACCCCGCCGGCGCCGAACCTCCTCCTCAAGGAGGCCGGGATCGAGAAGGGATCCGCCCAGCCGAACCGCACCAAGGTCGGCAAGGTCACGAAGGCGCAGCTCAAGAAGATCGCGGAGATCAAGATGGCCGATCTCAACGCGTCCGACCTCGCCAGCGCGATGCGGATGATCGCCGGCACGGCCCGCTCGATGGGCCTGGAGGTCATCGACTGATGACGACCCACGGCAAGCGGTACCGGACCGCGGTCACGACGCTCGACCGCGCGAAGCTGCACACGCTGGCGGAGGCCTGCGCGATCGTGAAGTCGGCCGCGACCGCCAAGTTCAACGAGACCGTGGACGTGGCGGTGCGGCTGGGGGTGGATCCCCGGCACGCCGACCAGGTCGTCCGCGGCACGGTGGTGCTCCCGCACGGCACCGGCAAGTCGGTGCGCGTGCTGGTGATTGCCCAGGGCGACAAGGCCAAGGAGGCCGAGGCGGCCGGGGCGGATTTCGTGGGGCTCGAGTATCTCCCGAAGCTCAAGGAGGGCTGGCTCGAGTGTGACGTGATCGTGGCGACGCCCGACGTGATGGGCCAGCTCGGCCAGCTCGGCCGGGTGCTGGGCCCCCGCGGCCTGATGCCGAATCCGAAGGCGGGCACGGTCACCCAGGATGTGGCGAAGGCCGTCCGCGAGATCAAGGCGGGCAAGATCGAGTTCCGGGTCGACAAGACCGGCAACGTGCACGCGCCCATCGGCAAGGCCTCGTTCAGCGCGGCGCAGCTGACCGACAACCTCCAGGCCTTCATGGACACCATCCAGCGGGCCAAGCCGGCCGCCGCGAAGGGCGTCTACATCCAGTCGGCCACGGTCTCCAGCACGATGGGGCCCGGGGTGCGGCTCGAGACGGCGGGGTATCGATGAGCAAGACCGAACGCCAGGCCGCGGTCGAGACGCTGAGCAAGCAACTGCAGGCGTCTCCCAACGTCTATGTGACGGATTTCAGCGGCCTGAACGTGCTGCGGATGACCGAGTTCCGCCGCCGCCTCCGGGTGGCCGGCGCCACGTTCGTCGTGGTGAAGAACACGCTCGCCCAGCGCGCCCTCGCCGCCAACCAGATCACCGCGCTCGATGAGCACCTGGCCGGTCCGACCGGGCTCGTGCTGTCGAAGGACGCCCTCTCGGCGGCCAAGGTGGTCACCGAGTTCGCCAAGGAGTTCGGCGACAAGCCGGCGGTGAAGGCGGGGCTGGTGGACGGCGCCACGGTCACCCCGGCGCACGTCAAGCGGCTCGGCGAGATTCCGTCGCGCGAAGTCCTGCTGGCCCAGCTGGCCGGCGCGATGAACAGCATCCTGTACACCATGGTCGGCGCCCTCGAGGCCCTCCGCGAGCAGCGCGGCGCCGCCGAGGCATCCTAACCCGACGGAGAGCACCCCGATGAGTACCATGCTTTCGAACGACCAGATTCTCGACGCGATCGGCAACAAGACGGTGCTGGAGCTGGCCGAGTTGATCGACGCCTTCAAGAGCAAGTTCAACGTCACCGTGATGGCGGCTCCGGCCGCCGGCGCGGGTGCGGGCGCGGCGCCGGCCGTCGAGGAGAAGTCGGAGTTCTCCGTCGTCCTCAAGGACGGCGGCGCCAAGAAGATCCAGGTCATCAAGGCGGTGCGTGAAATCACCAGCCTGGGCCTGAAGGAAGCGAAGGACCTCGTGGACGCCGGTGGCGTCATCAAGGAGGGCCTCGCCAAGAATGAAGCCGAGGAAATGAAGAAGAAGCTCGAGGAGCAGGGCGCCACCGTCGAACTGAAGTAGCGGAACGCTGTCCCGGGCCGCTTCCGGCCCGGGACCCGGCGGAACCCACTACTTCGGCGAGACGGAATGACGATCCAGAGCTCCTTTTAATCCGCGTTACGTCCGAGCCCCGCAGGGCCCCCGCCTTCCGGCGGGGGCGCCGGCGTCGGGGCCATTTGTGTTGCACGAGAGTGACCGATGCCTGAGACCAGACCCGTCATCACGTTCGCCAAGCACGAGGGCGGCATGCCGATGCCGCACCTCCTCGACATCCAGACGCGCGCGTTCGATTCGCTGCTCGTCCCGGACGACATCACCGGCGCGCGGCAGGACGTCTCCCTGGAACGCGTGTTCCGGGACCTCTTCCCGATCTCGGACGTGAACGGGAAGTACAACCTCGATTTCGTCCGCTACAACCTGGGCGAGCCGAAGTACTCCGTCGAGGAGTGCATCGAGCGCGACATGACCTACGCGGCGCCCCTCAAGGCCACCCTGCAGCTGGTGGTGTACGAGGACGTCGAGGGCGAGAAGCGGCCGAAGAACATCATCGAGAAGGAAGTGTATCTGGGCGAGCTGCCCATCATGACGCCGCTGGGGACCTTCGTGATCAACGGGGCCGAGCGGGTCGTGGTGAGCCAGCTGCACCGCTCCCCGGGCGTCGTGTTCGAGGAGGACACCCACCCGAACGGCCAGCGGCTCTTCTCGGCGCGGATCATTCCGTTCCGGGGCTCGTGGGTCGAGTTCACGATCGACATCCACGACGTGATCTTCGTCCACATCGACAAGAAGAAGAAGTTCCCGGCGACGGCGCTGCTCCGCGCGTTCGGCTACGGCGAGAACGCGGACATCCTCCGCCTGTTCTTCGCCACCAAGGAAATCGGGATCACCGGCAAGCTCGAGTCCCGCCAGGAGCGCCGGGAGGTGGTCGGGGCGCTGCTCGCCGCCGACGTGCCGAACCCCGAGGACAAGGCCGGGGCCCCGCTGGGCGCCGTGGGCGACGAGCTCACGCCCGAGCGGCTCAACGCCATGCGCCACGCCGGCGTCAAGACGGTGCACGTCTTCGCAGGCTACACGCCGCTCGACCTCCGCGAGGAGGAGCAGCCGACGACCACGCGGGACCGCACCAACCACGTGCTGGCGTTCGACGTGGCCGACCCGGCCACCGGCGAGGTCGTGGCCGAGCGCGGGGCCGAGCTGAGCGACGCGCTCCGCCGCAAGCTCATCAAGGCGGACGTGCGCCGGGTGGACGTGCTGCTCACCGTGGGCCGGGGAGACTCCCCGCTCATCAAGAACACGCTGGCCAAGGACCCGACGCACTCGGAGGCCGAGGCCCTCGAGCAGATCTACTCCCTGCTGCGGCCGGGCGAGGCGCCGAACCTCGAGACCGCGCGCGACGCGCTCAAGCGGCTGTTCTTCAACCCGAAGCGGTACGACCTCGGGCGCGTGGGCCGCTACAAGATCAACCAGCGCCTCAAGCTCAAGACAGACCCGAACCACACGGTCCTCACCGAGGAGGACTTCGTCGCGATCATCCGGTACCTGATCGACCTGAACGACGGGCGCGGGTACACCGATGACATCGACCACCTCGGCAACCGCCGCATCCGGTCGGTGGGCGAGCTGATCGCCAACCAGTTCTCGGTCGGCCTGTCGCGCATGGCCCGGCTGGTCAAGGAGCGGATGAGCATCAACTCCGACCCGGAGAAGATCTCGCTCGACGACCTGGTCAACGCGCGCACCGTGTCCGCCGTCATCCAGGCGTTCTTCGGGTCGTCGCAGCTCTCGCAGTTCATGGACCAGACCAACCCGCTGGCCGAGCTCACCAACAAGCGCCGGCTCTCGGCGCTGGGCCCGGGCGGGCTCACGCGCGAGCGCGCGGGCTTCGAAGTGCGCGACGTGCACTACTCGCAGTACGGCCGGATGTGCCCGATCGAGACGCCGGAAGGCCCGAACATCGGCCTCATCACGTCGCTCTCGACCTACGCGCGGATCAACGATCTCGGCTTCATCGAAACGCCCTACCGCCTGGTGAAGCACGGGAAGGTCACCGACGAGATCCGGTGGCTCTCGGCGAGCGAGGAGGAGGACTACGCGGTCGCGCAGGCCAACGCGTCGCTCAACGCCGACGGCACGTTCCAGGAGTCGATGGTCCTCACCCGCAAGGGCGACGACTACCCGCTCCTCAAGCCAGAGGACATCGAGCTGATGGACGTGGCGCCGGAGCAGCTGGTCTCCATCGCGGCGGCGCTCATTCCGTTCCTCGAGCACGACGACGCCAACCGCGCGCTCATGGGCTCGAACATGCAGCGGCAGTCGGTGCCACTCCTCTTCCCGCAGGCGCCGCTGGTGGGCACCGGGCTGGAGGAGAAGGTGGCCCGGGATTCCGGGGCCGTGATCATGGCCCGGCGGGCCGGCACGGTCACCCGCGTCACGGCGGACGAGATCATCGTGGACGCCGGCGGCCAGCACGTGAAGATCGGCTCCGTGCCGCTCGCCCGGCTGGCGCAGCACGACCGGTACCGGGTCAAGAAGTTCTGGCGCACCAACCAGGACACCGCCATCAACCAGCGGCCGCTGGTGCAGCTGGGCCAGGTCGTGGAGGCCGGGCAGATCATCGCCGACGGCGCCGCGACCGAGGGCGGCGAGCTGGCGCTGGGCAGCAACGTGCTCGTGGCGTTCATGCCCTGGTACGGCCACAACTTCGAGGACGCCATCGTCCTGTCGGAGCGGCTCGTCAAGGACGACGTCTACTCGTCGATCCACATCCAGGAGCTGGAACTCCACGTCCGCGACACCAAGCGCGGCCAGGAGGAGATCACCCGCGAAATCCCGAACGTCTCGGACGAGTCCCTCGTGGACCTGGACGAGCGCGGCATCGTGCGGATCGGCGCCCACGTGAAGCCGGGCGACATCCTGGTCGGCAAGATCACGCCGAAGGGCGAGACCGAGCTCTCCCCCGAGGAGAAGCTCCTCACGGCGATCTTCGGCGAGAAGGCCAAGGACGTGAAGGACTCGTCGCTGAAGGTGCCGCCGGGCATGAAGGGCGTCGTCATCGACGTGAAGATCTTCAGCCGGATCGAGGACCTGGTCGTCGAGAAGGACCGCGGCGAGCGGATCGGGGAAGTGCGCCGCATCGAGACCGACGAGAAGGCGCGAATCACCGCGGTGATGATGGAGGAGCTGCAGCACCTCCTCACCGGCCAGGACGTGGCGCTGATGCTCAAGTCGGGCACGGTCGAGGAGTACCTCGCGGCCGGAACCACGCTCACCGCCCAGGTACTGGCGGAGGCCGACCTCTCCGACGTGGACTTGAAGACCCTCCGGGTCTCGAACAAGGCCGCGAACGAGCGGATCCGGGCCACCATCGACGCGGCCACTCGCGAGCGGGCCAAGGTCGAGGAGAAGGCCGAAGACCAGATCGACAAGATCCTGCAGCCGGACGAACTGCCCCCGGGCGTCATCCAGCTGGTGAAGGTGTACATCGCCGAGAAGCGGAAGATCAGCGTCGGCGACAAGATGGCCGGTCGCCACGGCAACAAGGGCATCGTCGCCCGCATCGTGCCGGAAGAGGACATGCCGTTCCTGCCCGACGGCACGCCGGTGGACATCGTGCTCAATCCGCTCGGCGTGCCGAGCCGGATGAACGTGGGCCAGATCCTGGAGACCCACCTCGGGTGGGCGGCGCGGATCCTCGGCTTCGAGGCCAAGACGCCCGTGTTCCGCGGCGCGGACGAGGCCGAGATCGGGGTCCTGCTCCGGCTCTCCGGCCTCAAGTGGGCCGCGCAGGCACTCCGGCTTCGCGCGCCGGCGCCGGACGCCGCGCCGGGTGTCATCACGGCGCTGGTGATGGACCTGAAGAAGACCGCGTCGGACGCCGACCGGACCAACCTGACCCGGACCGGAGTCGAGGTGCTGGCCCACCGCGGCGCCTCGGCGGAGACCCGGACGCTGGCCAAGCTGGTGCAGCACTTCATCGCGGAGTCGGCGAAGCAGCTGGCGGAGCGCGAGCTGGAGCAGCTGAACCACGAGCTGGCGTACCACCAGGCGCGGATGGCCGAGGCCGAGAAGTCGGAGAAGAAGGCGCTCGAGAAGACGGTGAAGGAACTCGAGAAGGCCGTCGAGCGGGAGCCGGCGGAGCTGCTCGAGGCCGCAGGCAAGCCGGCGCTGGCCAAGGTGCTGAATGGCCGGGCCGACGCGCCGTGGGACGAGGCCTCGGCCGAGCTGATCCGGACCGCGGGGCTCACGCCGGGCGGCAAGGCGCGGCTCCGCGACGGGCGGGGCGGCCAGCCGTTCGAGAGCGACGTGACGGTGGGCTCGATCTACATGCTGAAGCTGAGCCACCTCGTGGACGACAAGATCCACGCCCGTTCGATCGGCCCGTACTCGCTGGTCACGCAGCAGCCGCTCGCCGGCAAGGCGCAGTTCGGCGGCCAGCGGTTCGGTGAAATGGAAGTGTGGGCGCTGGAGGCGTATGGCGCGTCCCACGTATTGCAGGAGATGCTGACGGTCAAGTCCGACGACGTCAACGGCCGGAGCCGGGTCTATGAGGCCATCGTCAAGGGCCAGAACCTGCCGGAGCCGGGCATCCCGGAGTCTTTCAACGTGCTCGTGAAGGAGCTCCAGGCGCTCGGCCTGAAGGTCACGCTCGGCACCACCTCGGACGGCGACGAGTAACAGAGGATCCCATGATCGACTTTCGCAGCGGACGCGAGCCCAAGAGCTCGAGCTTCGACTACATCAGCATCCGGATCGCCTCCCCCGAGGAGATCCGCGGGCCGCGGGACACCAAGGAGCGCGAGCGCCTGGAGCTTCAGGGGCAGCGCCAGTGGTGGTCCTGGGGTGAAGTGACCAAGCCCGAGACCATCAACTACCGCTCCTTCAAGCCCGAGAAGGACGGCCTGTTCTGCGAGCGCATCTTCGGTCCGGTCAAGGACTGGGAGTGCCATTGCGGGAAGTACAAGCGCATCCGGTACCGCGGGGTCATCTGCGACCGCTGCGGCGTCGAGGTGACGCTGTCCAAGGTGCGGCGCGAGCGGATGGGCCACATCGAGCTCAGCGTGCCGGTGGCGCACATCTGGTTCTTCAAGACCCTGCCGAGCCCGATGGGCAACCTGCTCAACGTCACCCTGCGTGACCTCGAGCGGGTCATCTACTACTCGAACTACATCGTCATCGAGCCGGGCGAGCAGGAAGTCGAGCCCAACCAGCTCCTCGACGAGGACGAGTACCTCGCCGTCCGGCAGAAGTGCCGGGAGCAGGGGGACACGGCCTTCCGTGCGGATACCGGCGCGCCGGCCGTGCGCGAGCTGCTCAACCGGATCGACATCAAGAAGCTGGGTGAGCAGCTCCGGAGCGGGGTGGCCACGGAGACCAGCCAGCACCGCAAGAAGCAGATGCTCAAGCGGCTCAAGATCGTGGACGCGTTCCTGTCCTCCGGCGAGTCGGGCGACCTGCCCAACAACCCGGCCTGGATGATCCTGGACGTGATTCCGGTGATCCCGCCCGACCTCCGGCCGCTGGTGCCGCTGGACGGCGGCCGCTTCGCCACGTCCGACCTGAACGACCTGTACCGCAGGGTCATCAACCGGAACAACCGGCTCCAGAAGCTCATCCAGCACAAGGCGCCGGAGGTCATCCTCCGGAACGAGAAGCGGATGCTGCAGGAGGCGGTGGACGCGCTGTTCGACAACGGCCGGCGCTCCAAGGCGATCCGGGGCCGCGGGAAGCGGCCGCTCAAGTCGCTGTCGGACATGCTCAAGGGCAAGCAGGGCCGGTTCCGCCAGAATCTGCTCGGCAAGCGGGTGGACTACTCGGGCCGGTCGGTCATCGTGGTGGGCCCGGAGCTCCGGCTCCACCAGTGCGGGCTGCCCAAGGCGATGGCGGTCGAGCTCTTCAAGCCGTTCATCATCCACAAGCTGGTGGAGAAGGGCATCGCCGAGACGGTCAAGCGGGCCAAGAAGATCGTCGAGAAGGAGAGTCCCGAGGTCTACGAGATCCTGGAAGAGATCATCCAGGACCACCCGGTGCTGCTCAACCGCGCTCCGACGCTCCACCGCCTGGGCATCCAGGCGTTCGAGCCGGTGCTGGTCGAGGGCAAGGCGATCCGGATTCATCCGCTGGTCTGCGCGGCGTTCAACGCCGACTTCGACGGCGACCAGATGGCGGTGCACGTGCCGCTGTCGTTCGAGGCGCAGCTCGAGGCGCGCCTGCTCATGATCTCGTCGAACAACATCCTCAAGCCCTCGGACGGGCGGCCGGTGGCCGAGCCGTCGCAGGACATGGTGCTCGGATCGTACTTCCTGACCAAGCTCCCGGCGGGCGCCGAGGAGCCGCCGACGGGCGTGCTGGTGGACCTGGCGAAGAAGCCGAAGGCGTGGACCGGGGCGAAGCACTTCACCACGCTGGCCGAGGTCGAGATGGCCCTGGCCCACGGGGTGGTGAACCACCACACGGCGATCTGCTTCTGGTTCCAGCCGCCGCGCGGCTCCGATGCCGCGCGGAAGGCGGGCTGGCTCTGCACGACGGTAGGCAGGGTGCTGTTCAACAGCATCGTGCCGGGCACCATCATCGCGAGCGGCGGGTTCCGTAACAAACTGATGCGGAAGAAGGACCTGTCGGAGCTGGTGCTGACGAGCTACCTCGAGGCGGGGCTGGCGGATACGGTCGTGTTCCTCGACCGGCTGAAGGAGTTCGGGTTCCGCTACGCGACGTCGGGCGGCATCTCGATCGGCATCGAGGATCTCGAGATCCCGGCCGAGAAGGTGACGCTGCTGGAGGAGGCCGACAAGCGGGTGCAGCGGTTCCAGCGCGCCTACAACACCGGCCAGATCACCTTCGGTGAACGGTACAACAAGGTCATCGACGCCTGGACCCACGCGAACAACGACGTGGCCGAGGCGATGATCAAGCACATGCGGCTCTCGCGCGGCGGCTTCAACCCGGTGTTCATGATGTTCGACTCCGGGTCGCGCGGCAGCCGGGACCAGATCCGGCAGCTCGCCGGGATGCGCGGTCTGATGGCCAAGCCGCAGAAGAAGCTGACGGGCGGCATCGGCGAGATCATCGAGAGCCCGATCAAGTCGAACTTCCGCGAGGGGCTCACGGTGCTCGAGTACTTCATTTCGACGCACGGCGCGCGGAAGGGCCTGGCCGACACGGCGCTCAAGACGGCCGACGCCGGTTACCTGACCCGCCGCCTCGTGGACGTGGCGCAGGACGTCACGATCACCGAGGAAGATTGCGGCACCATCCTGGGCCTCGAGATGTCGGCGCTCAAGGAGGGCGAGGACATCATCGAGTCGCTCCGCGAGCGGGTGCTGGGCACGGTGGCGCTGGATGACGTGTACGACCCGCACGAGGTGGACGAGCACGGCGACCCGAAGATGCTGGTGGCCGCGGGGCAGCTGATCCGCGAGGCCGAGTCCAACCGGATCGAGGACGCAGGCATCGAGAAGGTGAAGATCCGGTCGGTGCTCACGTGCGAGGCGCGGCGCGGGGTCTGCCGGATGTGCTACGGCCGGAACCTGGCCACCATGGACATGGTGGACATGGGCGAGGCGGTGGGCATCCTGGCGGCGCAGTCGATCGGCGAGCCGGGCACGCAGCTCACCCTCCGGACGTTCCACATCGGCGGCACCTCGGCCCGCATCGCGGAGGAAGCGGAGCGGAGGGCGCGCTCCGACGGCGCCGTGAAGTACACCGAGGGCCTGGAGTACGCCGACCTGGCGGTGGAGTACGAGGACGGGCTCCGGAGCACCATCCGGATCGCCCTCACCCGCGAGGACGAGTCGGCGTCGGACGAGATGAAGGAAGGCATCCTCGTCATGGACGGAAAGCGGGTCGTCAACCGCTTCCCGGTGCCGGAGGGCGCACTGCTGCAGGCCAAGGAAGGCGACACCGTCCTCAAGGCCGACCCGAAGTTCTCGGCGCCGGGCCAGGAGCGGGGCACCACGCTCTACACGTGGGACCCGTACAACGACCCGAGCATCATCAAGGTGGACGGCGAGCTCCGGTGGAAGGACCTCGTGCCGGGCGTGACCCTGAAGGAAGAGCTGGACGAGTCCACCGGCCTCCGGTCGCTCGTCGTGATGGCCGACCCGGAGCGCGAACTGCATCCGTCGGTGCTGGTGTACCTGCCGAACCGCAAGGATCCGCAGGAGTACATCCTGGCGGAGGGGTCGCGGATCATCCTGGGCTCGCCGACCGACCAGGTGAGTCGGGCGATGGACATCCCGGATGAGGGCAACCCGTGGTCCTCGAAGTTCAAGGTCGAGGAGTACGGGATCAACGTGGCCTGGCCGAGCAAGGGCAAGAAGGAGAGCAAGGACAAGACGGTCTTCCTCTCTCCTGCGGTGAAGGTGACGAAGGGTGTCACGGTCACCAAGATCCCGCGCCAGGCGTACAAGACGCGCGACATCACGGGCGGCCTGCCGCGCGTGGCGGAGCTGTTCGAGGCGCGGCGGCCGAAGGATCCGTCAACGATCGCCGAGGTGGATGGCGTCGTGAAGTTCGGCGAGATCAAGCGCGGCAAGCGCGAGATCTACGTCTATCCGCCGGAGAACGAGGCCGAGGCGCAGCTGTACGAGGTGTCGGCGGGCAAGCACCTCCGGGTGCACGAGGGCGACCGGGTGCGGGCGGGCGACCGTCTCACCGAGGGCCCGGTGAACCCGCACGACATTCTGCGGATCAAGGGCCCGCGGGCGGTGCAGGAATACCTGCTGAACGAGGTGCAGGAGGTCTACCGGCTGCAGGGCGTCAGGATCAGCGACAAGCACATTGGCGTGATCGTGCGCCAGATGCTGCAGAAGATTCGCGTCGTGGATCCGGGCGACACCGACTTCCTCGAGGGGGAGACGGTGGACAAGCTGACGTTCCGGGAGGATACCGACCGGGTGGTGCGCAAGAAGGGCAAGGCGGCATCCTCGGAGCCGGTGCTGCTCGGCATCACCAAGGCGTCGCTCACGACCCAGTCGTTCATCTCGGCGGCGTCGTTCCAGGAGACCACCCGCGTCTTGACGGATGCGGCGATCCGCGGGGCCAAGGACGACCTCCTGGGCCTCAAGGAGAACATCATTATTGGTCACCTGATCCCGGCGGGCACGGGGATCTACCGGTACGCGGAGATCGATATCCAGCCGCCGCCGGGCTTCGAGCCGCCGCCGCCACCGCCGGAGCCGGCCGCGACAGGCCCATTGGTCGAGGCGCCGGTGGAGGTGCTGGCGGGAGTCGAGGACGATTTGTAGGCGGGTCGGCGCGCAGCCTCACCCCCTGGCCCCCTCTCCGCGTGGCGGAGAGGGGGGGACGCAACCCGATCCGTCATCCCGAGGGAGCGAAGCGACCGAGGGATCTACTCGGCCTAGAATCGAACGAAGCACGAGAGCAGCAGGGTAGGGAAGCGAGAAGCGCCCGGGAGAGATCCCGGGCGCTTTGTTTTTCTGTCCGATCGGACGAATGGGACCTACGATCGAGCGACTTGTCGAGCCGAGCGCCAGGCGCCGGGAGCGAGTCCGGTCGCCTTCTTGAATGCGCGGCTGAACGCAGCCTCGGAGTCGTACCCGACCTCCTCCCCGATCGTGGCGACCTTCGCGCCGCTCTGCGTCAGCAGGTTGGCGGCGACCTGCATGCGCCACTGGGCGAGGTACTGCATCGGCGGCTGCCCAACGAGCAGTCGCGAACCGCTTGGCCAGGCTGGACCGGGAGGACGCAGCTTCCCGGGCCAGTTTAGGAAGGGTCCAGGGTTCGCCAGGCTGGGAATGGAGCAGGGTCAGGGCCCGGCCCACCACTTCGTCCCGGAGGCCGGCGAGCCAGCCGGTTTGCCCGGCAGGCAGGTCATCCAGGTAGCGGCGAAGGACCTCGATGAACATCAGCTCGGCCATCCGTGTGATGACTTCTTCGGCCCCGGCCCGGCCGAGCCGGGTCTCCTCGGTCACCTGACGCACGAAGATGCCGCGCCACGCGCTCGACATGTTTCGCATGTGCATCAGGCGTGGGAGCGCCATCAGCAGGGGGTTGAACGGACGGCGGTCGCAGCCGAGGAACCCGCAGACGAGCGATGCGACCGGTGGTCCCGGCTTGCCGAGGAAGAGGGTGAAGGGGAAGCGGGCAGGGGGGGTGCGCTGAAGGTTCAGGCCGGCATGAATGCCCAGCCCGCTCGACATCGTGTGCGCGTCTCCATGGGGGAGCACGACCACGTCCCCGCCGACGAGCTCGGTCTGTTCCTCGCCGCGCAGCCCGCCATAACAGTGGCCTTCGACCAGGATGTGGTAGGGGATCAGGTGCTCTGCCGAAGGCATGAGGCGCGGCGAGAGCTCCTTCGCGTGCACGGCCTCGACGCTCCACTGCTCCGGCGCCTGGAGGGTGTAGAAATACGCCCCATCCAGGCGGACGACACGGAGCAGGTCGGAGAGGGGATCCACGCCCGTAAATCTACTCAGGCTGCCCTGGAAGAGGTGAGTAGCACCCGGCTGCCGCGACGTACGGGCAGGAAATCGGGACGACCAGTCATTGGCGGATTCGCTCTCTTTCGGCAGACTGTTGTCATGACAGCCATCGCTATCCCGCAGGCGCGCCCCACCGCAGCGACTGCGCCCCTTGTCTTGCCTCAACACTCTGCACGAGGCCCGCGCTCATGACTCTCTCGACAGTTCACTCCGACCTCGCCCCGCGCGTGTACGGGCCTTACAGCCAGGCCATCATCGCGGAGCATACCATCTACACCGCGGGGCAGCTCCCCCTGGACCCGGCGACCATGGAGCTTGTCCCCGGCGGCATCACGGAGCAGGCGGATCAGGTGCTCGCCAACCTCCGTGCAGTGCTCCGAGGGGCGGGCACCGATCTCAATCAGGTGGTGAAGACGACCCTGTTCCTGGTGGACCTGGCCGATTTTGAGGCGCTGAATCTGGTTTACGCTCGCGCCTTTGGCGACCACAAGCCCGCCCGCTCCACCGTCCAGGTCGCCGCGCTCCCTCGCGGGGCGCGGGTTGAGATTGACGCCATCGCCGTGAAGTAACCTACGTGATGTCCGTTGCCGACGTTCCAGCGCCGTCCGGGCCCCAGCGCGACCGGTTACCGCTCGAGCTGCTGCCGGGCACCTTCGCGATTTGTCGCCTGCCCGCGGAGGCCGCCCTGCCCGCCTGGGCGGCCTCGACAGGGGCATTTCTCACGATCAGTCGGACACCCGATGAGCTGTCGATTACCCTGGTACAAAGCGCCGTGCCTGCCGGGGTGCGCTGCGAACGTGATTACCGCGCCCTGCGGGTTCGCGGGCCGCTGTCGCCCAATCTGGTCGGAATCCTTCTCTCGATCGCGGAGCCGCTGGCGCAGGCGGGGCTGAGTATCTTTGCGATCTCCACGTACGACACCGATTACGTGCTCGTAAAGGCGCGCGATCTCGCGGCGGCGCTGGATGCCCTGCGAGCGGCCGGTCACCGGATCGGGCCCTAAGCACAGCTAAAGCGCGATCCGTCAGCGCGCACCAAATCCAACCCAGGGACCTAGCGTCTTACGCAACAGGATCTCGTCGTGGCCGGCAACGATGTAGTTCGAGAGCGTACCGACCACTTCGTAGCCCAGCCGCTCATACAGTCGCCGCGCTCCTGGATTGAATGACGACACGCAGAGGAACACGTTCGGGCTGTCCCGGCCGATTCTCCGCTCCGCCCAGCCTACCAGAAATGCCCCGAGGCCCTGGCCCTGCCGACTCGGCTCCACGCACACCGTCTGGATGTACCCGCGAAGCAGACCACGCATATCCAACAGGATGAACGCGACCGGCTGCGCCGCGTCCCGCACGACGTACACTTCCCTGGATGGATCGGTGAGCTCTCTGAAGCCGGCTTCCACAGTCCGGCCCAGGGTGCGCCATGGCTCCATCGACGCCATCAGTTCGGCGCACTCACGGGCCTCGGTGGCATCCTGTAGCGGGCGGACGTCCGCGTCGGTGATGGGCATGAGCTCAAAGGTGACGGAGCGCGCCAACACTCGTCAAGCGGCAACGTCAGGCCTGCTTCCGAGATTGGTCTTGAATGAACACGGAGCAGGGATAGCCGGCCCGTGCGGCGGCCGAGGCCGCCAGGTCGATGTCGATCGTCGCGAAGGGCGATTCGGGTGACGTGGTCGTCATGATCTGGCCGTACGGGCTGAGGATCCAGCCCATCCCACCGCAAGCGCCTGTCGGGTCCACCCGGTTGGACGACACGCTGAAGGCCCCGGAACGCACGGCGGCGACCACACCCACCGACAACCACTTGGCTGCTGTCGCCGCCGCGGTTGCGCGTGGCGCCAGAACGACCTGCACCCCCCGCTCGGCGTAGGCTCCATACGTCTCCAGCGCCCACAGCTCGGTGCAGATGTTGAGTCCGAAGGTAAGGGCGCCGGCGTGGAATGCCGGGAACGTCGGGTCTCCCCGGTCGATCCAGCGTGCTTCCCAGCTGCCTGACTCTTCGGGCAGATAGGATTTGCTGCGCAATGGCGTCAGTCCGCCGGCCGCTGACCAGATGTACCCCTGGTTGAAGCGACGGCCATCGATGCTGGCAGGTCGAGTCCCCACCACGTGCACGGCGCCCAGCTCAGGCAGGCGCTGAAGCCAGGCGTCGCTCCGGGCCAGGGCCGCGGCCCAGCGCTCCTGATCGAAGCGCTCTTCCTCCCACACCGGCTCCACCAGCGCGAACTCCGGCAGCAGCACCAGCTCCGACCGGTGCCGTGACGTGTGTTGACACAAGCCGGCCCATGCGGCCGCCAGGGCACCTGGCTCATGGGGAAGCTCACAGACGCTGACGCGCACTACCAGACCCGCACCCGCGCCTCGGGCTGCAGGTAGAGTCGCTGGCCCGGCTGCACGTCGAACGCGTCGTACCACGCATCGATGTTGCGGACCGTGGCGATGCGGTACTGCTCCGGGGCGTGGCCGTCCGTGGCGACCAGGGTCCGCAACGCCTCGTCGCGAATCTTGCCGCGCCAGCTTCGGGCGAAGCCGATGAAGAACTCCCGATCCTGCTGCCGCACGTACGCCTGATCGCTGGCTCTGCTGCCGAGGGTCTTGCGGTAGGCGTCGAAGGCCGCGGCAAGGCCAGCCAGGTCGGCAATGTTCTCGGTCTGGGTCCGCTTGCCGTCGACAGCCAGATCAGGAAGCGGGTGATAGCCGGAAACCTGATTCGCCAGCGCGTCGGCGGCTGCCTGGAACCGCGTCATGTCCTCCGGGGTCCACCAGTGGCGCATCCGGTTTTCCGCGTCCCATTCCGCGCCCAGCATGTCAACGAAGTGACTGACCTCGTGACCGACGATGGCGCCGATGGCGCCGTAGTTTGCGGCGTCCGACGCCGTCGGGTCGAACTTGGGGGCCTGCAACAGGGCGGCCGGAAAGTTGTACGCGTTCTGCTGGAACACGAGGACGGCACCGACCGTCTGCGGCGCGATCCACCATTCGGTCAGGTCCACGGGCCGGCCCAGCCGGGCCACGGCGCGGCGGTAGTTCCGGTCCGCGACGCGCCGAAGATTGCCCACCGGGTCAGCGGAGTCCACGATCAGGTCGGAATAGTCCTGCCACTGTTCCGGGTAGCCGATGCCGAAGTACAGGGTCTTCAACTTGGCCAGCGCCACGGTCCTGGTGCCAGGCGACATCCACGTCGCCGCTTCGACCCGTTGGCGGAAGGCCGCAATGACGTTGGCCACGATGGCTTCCACCCGGGCCTTCTGCTCCGCCGGGAAATAGCGTTCGGCATACATCCTCCCCAGGGCGTCGCTCATGGCCGCCTGGGTCACCTCGAGCGCGCGTTGGGCGCGCGGGCTCGGCTGCGACTGGTTGGCCACTGCGCCATGCATCGCCAGGGCCGGCTCGACGAAGGCACGCGGCAGCACGTCGGCAAAGTCGTCGATGACACGAGCGCGCAGGTAATCCTTCCACGCTCTCGAGCGGTTGTGAGCCGACCAACGCCGCCACACCGGTGACGGCGGTGGGCTGCCACGCGACGAAGGTTTCCTGCCTGGCCAACCCTGCCGCGGCGAAGAAGGCGGACCAGTCCATGCCCGGCGCCAGGCGCGCGAAGTCGGCACGTGTCCACAGGTTGTCGGCGTTGTGGTCGTTGGCCGATGCCTCGCGCGTGGCCTGGGATTGCGCGAGCGCAGTTTCCAGCGCCATGACCGCTGCGGCCCGTTGGTCCGCACGGTCGAAGCCGGCCAGTGCCAGCAGGCGGCCGATGTACTTCTGGTAACTGGTTCTGAGCGCCTGCATGCGAGGCTCGGTGCTGACGTAGTACTCGCGGTCCGGCAGGCCGAGCCCGCCCTGCAGCAGAAAGGCGACGTAGGTCTTCTCGCCGTGGATGCTCGGTTCCACCGACAAGCCAAGCAGGTGGGACGATCGGTAGACGCCCCAGTTGAGCGGGTCGACATCGGCCCGGAGACCGCGGCCCAGGAGCCGGGTCAGCGCCGCCTTGTCCGGCACCTGATCGATGCTGTCCAGGAACGGCTTGAGTGGCGCGATGCCCCGGGCTTCGATGGCGGCCTCGTTCAGGTAGGCCGCGCGGAAGTCGGCGACCTTGCGCGCGACGGATCCCACCGGCTCGGCGCCGGCGTCGTCCAGCAGTCTCAGGACCTGCTGGCGGGTGAGCTCACCGATCTCGCTCCGCGTGTTCCAGCGCTCCTTGCCTGCCGGGATCTCGGTGGCCCGGAGCCAGCCGCCGTTGGCATAGGCAAAGAAGTCGTCGCCGGGCTTGATGCCCGGGTCCACGCCGGGTTCGAGGTCCGAATGTGGCTGGTCGGGCGCTTGCGCGGATGCTATAGTCCCGGGGCACCAGACCAGCACCGCGGCGAACAGCATGCCGCCGAGGGATGGGACTCTCGACATGAGCGGGACCTTCGAACAGGAAGGTCGCCAAGTTAAGGAGTTCGCCCTCCTCTGTCGCGCCGTCAGTCGGACAGGTTTGAATCAGTTTCGGACATTGGACCAACTCCTGGAATGATCGCCCGCGCGCATCTGATCGACCTCCTGTTCGTCATCGCGCCGCACTCGCTGCTGCTCGACATTGCGGGGCCGGCGGAGGCATTTCGCCTGGCCAACCTGCATCGTCATATGCGCGGGCAGCCGCCGCGCTTTCGGCTCCGCTTCGCCGGCCCGGTGGCGACACCATCAACCTCGGTCGGGCTTGGACTGGCCGATCTCGAGCCGTTGCCCGAGCAACTGAGCACGCCGACCTGGGTGGTGCTGGTCGGCCAGCCGACCGCCCAGCTCGGTCAGGTCACGCCGGCGATCGCCACCACGGCGCAGTGGCTCAAGCGGATGCTCCGCGAATCGCTGCTCGCCGCGGATCCGCCGCACCGCGTGCTCGCGATCTGCTCGGGCGCGCTGCTCGCGGCGCGGGCCGGCCTGCTCGCCGCTCGCCGCTGCACCACGCACCACGAGCTGCTGCCTCTGCTGCGTGCCCTGGCGCCAGGCGGCGCAGGTGATCGACAACCGCGTGTTCGTCGTGGATGGGCCACTCGCGTCCAGTGCCGGCATCACCGCGGGCATCGATCTGGCGTTGCACCTGATCGCGGAGGAGTGCGGTGAGGCGCTGGCCGCCAGCGTCGCGGAGGACATGGTGGTGTACCTGCGGCGCTCTTCCCGTGACCCGGAGCTGTCGCCCTATCTGGTGCATCGCCGCCATCTGCATGCGGTCGTGCATCGGGTGCAGGATGCCATCATCCTCGAGCCGGAACGGGACTGGGACATGGCCGCGCTGGCTGCGGTCGGCCATGCCACCGAGCGCCACCTGCTGCGGCTGTTCATCGACCATGCCGGCGTGTCCCCATTGCACTATCTGCAGTTGATCCGGCTCGAGCGAGCCCGACAATCGCTCGAACGCGGCGCGAGCGTCACCCACGCCGCGGAGATCGCGGGCTTCCGGTCGGGCGTGCAGCTGCGCCGTGCCTGGAGTCGCCACTGGGGTGGGTCACCGCGGGACGCGGCGCGTGCGGCGGCGCCGGCGGTACGCGGTCAAATTGATGCGAACCAGGCATTGGATGCAGTCAAACCGGCCCGGCGGGTTGGGGGGATGATCCGGGGCAGGGGGGTTGGAGCAGGCAAGTACCAGTTGAATGCCGGTAAATAGGCGTCAGGCGGCTCCCCTGGGAAGCACAGATTTGCAGGTGACGGCGATCACGCCCGGAGGACCGCGTCCCTCTTCTTGAGTTGTGGGAGCGTTCCGTTCGCGCTACGCATCACTTCCTGGCAGAGGCCGATATCGATGCACTCCGCCCGCTTGTCGCTGTTGAACTGAGTGGGGACGCCGTTGATTGGTGGGTCCTCGACTCAGGCGACGGGCCCATCGGGTTCCTGGGCTACACGCCAGACACCATAGAGGGTCTGTTCATCGATCCCGACCACACGGGACGAGGGGCCGGCAAATGTGCTCGTCCAGCATGCCCAGAGTCTGTCCACTGGAGCATTGGCCGTCGATGTGAATGAGCAGAATGAGGCGGCGCTCCGCTTCTATGAGGCAGCTGGGTTCGTGGTCACCGGTCGATCGCTCACCGATACGGGAGGGCGTCCATTCCCGCTCCTGCATCTGAAGCGTGCCGCGCGCTCCGCGTCAATCCCGAATGAGGCGACATGAGGCGTCCAGCTTCGGCGAAAATGAGATCACAGGGTGCGAAAGGCGTCACGGCCTACCTCGCGACGGTGCCCGCCGACGCGAGGGCGGCGCTGCAGAAACTCCGCATCGCAATCCGGGCCGCGGCGCCAGGGGCTGAAGAGGGCTTCAGTTACGGGCTACCGGCCTTCAAACTCGACGGGCGATCATTCGTGTGCTACGCCGCGCCCAGGCATCATTGCAGCTTCTACCCGATGAGCGCTGCCGTGATTCGCGCCCATGCCAGGGACCTCAAGGGCTACGACACCTCGAAGGGCACGATCCGATTCCCCGCGAACAAGCCCCTGCCTGCAGCCCTGGTGCGCAAACTGGTACGGGCGCGGATTGCGGAGCTCAGGCCGGGCGAAGCGTAGGAATCACGCCGCTCGTTCGACAGGCCCGCTCGCGGCAAGCGAAGTCGAGGGGAAGCGCGTTTCGCCGACCGACGCGATGTGAACGGCGCCGTGATCCAACAAATCCTCCGGCCGTCGTTACGACCGAAGCGGCGTCACGCGGTCATCCGTGAAGCTCAGGTCGGCCGACACGATGTCGTAGCGCACGCGGAGCACCTCCCGAGTCGCCGTATCGACCCAGACCGTTGCCGGCGCGTCGGGTACGCCCACCGACACGACCCAGGCCTCGCGCTCCCCCAGAATGGGAAACCGTACCCGGGCGCGCTCACGAACCGTGACCGTCATCGGGACCCGGCCTCCCCGCTCATAGAAGAAGAACGGCAGCTCGGCCGAGAACTGCGGCCCCAGGGGCAGGGCGGCCACCACCAGTTCCAGGACATTCGAGTCGAACAGCGGGCCGCCAACCGCCTGATGCACCGCCTCGGGCTGTTGCCACGTCTCCCCGGCCGCTCCGCGCGCACTCACCGTCCCTTGGGCGGTGTCGCCCACGAAGTCGAACCGCATGGTGCGCTTCGGCTGATGCGACCGGTGGGCGATCGCGCGCAGCGTATGGAGGTCGGCCACTGCCGTGTCGACGATCTCTCCGCCCCCGCCGGGGAAGCGCTGCTCCACCTCGAGGACGCGCGCGCCACGAGGCCCGGTGACGACTCGGCGGACAACCGTGCGGGTCCCGGCCGACGAGTCCTGGCCGCCACGCGTAACCGAACGCCGATAGATGACCGTATCGGCGCCCGCGAACGGGGCCGCGGTGACACTCAGGCCCGGCACCACGGCCGGCTCCGGTGGCCCTCCTCGACAGGCGGCGCTGATGGCGGGCACGAGCAAGAGGCTGACGAGAAACAACTTCCGTGGTCGCGCAGGAGCGATGTGGCGATGCATGGCTGGCCTCAGGGGTAGGGGATCCGCAGGGTCCGCGGGTGACTGCATCCCTCCGGGATGCAGAAGATGCTTCAGCAGCGTGAAGAGTTGCGGAGAGGAGGCCACCGCCTGACAAGCGCTTGCAGCTGAGGAGCCGCGTGGGCCGCAATTCCGAGAGTTCACTGAGCGAGTTGGGGTTACATGGTCGTCGAGGCCACTTGCATGAAATGATCCGAGAGTCGCCGGCGTCCCACTTGGGGTGCGACGCACTCGGCGGTGAATACATGGGTGGCAAAGTCGATCATTTCGCCAAGACGAGGATGAAAAGGTCGGATAACAGTCCCTGCGACGAGCATCAGAGATCTAGGCGCATGGATGATGTGCGGTCGCTTCTTGACCGCCTCGAAGGCTAGCCGAACAAGTTCTTCGCGCGTGAAGATGTCGGGACCGCCAATCGCAATAGATGAGCCCGCCTTGGCAGTGAGCGCGTCCACGCATGCTTCAGCGACGTCCAGTTGATGGACGGGATTGGTCCGAGCTGTCCCATCGCCCGGGATAGTCGCAACGCCACGATGCGCCATCGTCACGAGCGCGTCGAAGATGGGGAAAATCCCGGTCGGGCGCACCACGGCGAAAGACAGACCAGATTCTCCGAGCGCGGCGACTACCGATTCGTGTGCGCGGATGTACGCCGTGGCGGCGTAGCCTGGATGTACATGCACCGAGACGTATACAAACCGGGCCACGCCAGCCTTCACAGCGGCCCGGATGAGATTGCAGTTAGCGACAGTATCTACCGCGTGAAAGCCACGACGATCGGTCCAGGAGAAATTCACCGGCGCACCCAGGCACGAGATCACGGCGTCGATTCCAGTCAGAGCTCCTTCGAGGCTTTTTGGCCTCGTCGCGTCCCCAAGCACGATTTCGTCAGCCATGTTCCGCAGTGCCTGGGCGCGGCCGGGGTCTCGTGACAGGGTTCGTATCCGATAATTGCTGTTGCGGAGGAGTTGCGTGATGGCTTGCCCGACTATACCTGTCGCGCCGGCAACGAGGATCGTTCGCATGCTTCTCGGCTCCTTCATTCACTGTCGATTTCCCGGCTGGCGTTCCGCCGAGGCCGCCGGCAGGCGACCCAATGCTCTGAGGTACGCCTGGAAGTCACCGACGTCATAGCGCCCGTTGCGGTTGCCCAACTCGTCGAGGTACTGCACGTCCGCCACGCTCAATCCGCCCGCGCCCAGCAGGCCCCCAGCCGCGACATCGAGCGGAATCGGCAGCGGGTCGGCCCCCACCGGCAGGCCGGGGTGCGCCACGCCGGCCGGGTTCACTTCGATCAGTCGGCCGACCCGGAATTCGGTGGCGAACAGCCGCGATCCGGTGGCGCCCGCCCCGTCGCGCCCGAACGCCACGACCTGTGGGGCGTCCGGCCCCACCGCGAATGGATCGACCACCCGCGTGCCGGTTGGATCGAAGAGCTCGATGCGGCCGGCCGCAGGGGCCGGAGCGTAGAGGTTGCCGGCCATGTCGAACGCGAAGGCCCAGATCACCAACTCGTTGCCGAACACCCGCGTGAGCTGGCCGTTCGCCAGCTTCCAGATCTCGGTGCCGTTGGAGAAGTACGGATCGCCCGAGTGACCGATGGCCAGCGGACCGGGTCCCAAGCCGCCGCTTGCGCTGGCGTCGAATCGTGCCTCGAATTGGCCCGTGGGGCTGTACCGCCGGAGCGAGCCATCGGACAGGTCGCTGAGCCAGATGCGGCCGTCGGGGGCCACGGCGACCCAGAACGGGACTTCGGCGTCGGTGATGAGCCGCGCGGCCTGGCCTTGCGGCGTGACGCGGTAGACGGCCCCGTCCCCGGACACCACCAGCAGGTTGTCGGCCGCATCGAACGCGATGCCCAGCGGGCTCTGGATTCCGGCCGCGAAGGTCGTGACCACGCCCTGGCTGGAGACCCGCAGGATCCGATTCCCCGTCAAGTCGCCGACGAACAGGTCCCCCGTGCTCCCGGCGGCGAGCCCCAACGGCTGGCCGACGCCCTCGGCGCGCACCGTGATCGGGTCGCCGGGTCCCGGAGTGACCGTGCGGAAGTGGAAGGTGTACGGGAACGGGTTGCCGCCGGGGTCCGTGAGCGTCGCGACGGTCGCGTAGTACGTGCCCGTCGTGATGATCGAGAACTGGAGGCGGCTGTCGGCTCCGTCCTGGTCGTCGTTGAAGGCTAGCTGAGTGGTGCCATCGCTCGCGTAGAGCGCGATGGCCGGGTCGACCAGCAGTCCGAGCTCCTGGGCGTCGATGTCGAGTTCGATGGTCGTCCCCGCCTGGGCCGTGAAGGCCCAGTAGTCCACGTCTCCCGCCGGGTTGTCGTCCCGCGCGCAGAGCTCGCCGGTGCCGGAGTCGCCGATCGCGACCGGGGTCGCGGTGCCAGGGGTGTCGTTGGGCTCCTGCTCCGTCCCCACCTCAGCACAGGTGACGGTCCCGAAGTTGATGGCGTACGTGGCTCCCGGCCCGCCCGCGGCGTCGAACGCGCGAATCACCACGTAATAGCGGCCGCTGGTGGGGACGCGGTAGGAGATGCGGCTGTCGAGCAAATCGAAATCGTCGTTGAACGCGAGCAGCGTTGTCCCGCCGGGCGCGAGGAGCTGGAGCGTCGGGTCGAGGGAGGACCCGAACTCGAAGGCGTCCACGTCCACGCTGAAGAACTGCCCGGCGGTCAGGTCCACGAACCAGGTGTCCACGTCGCCTGCCGGATTCACGACGCCGGTGGCCCGATCGCCGAGCGCCGCGCTGTCGGCTGTCGGCACGCTGCCGTTGGGCTCGCTCTCGGCGAGGATCGTCGCGGAGCTTGCGGTCGTGGAGCGCCGCGCGGCGCGCAGCGGCCCGGGGTTGGCCTTGCCGCGCGCGGGCTGGACAGTGGGTGCATCGCGGAGGCGCCGGATCTCCTCGCGCCACGAGCCCGCGGGCTGTTGGGCCAGGGCCGGTGCCGTGCCGACCAACGTCAGCAGGACCAGGATCGAGATCGAGGTGCGTTTTCCAGCTAGGAGTCCAGTCATGGGCTCAATAGTGCGGAGCGCCGACGCTTCCACCAATGACTGATCGTCCAGATTTCCTGCTCTGGCGGCGCCGGGGTCGGCGGACAGTCGGACAGTCGGATCGCAACCGGATCCGTCATCCCGAGGGAGCGAAGCGACCGAGGGATCTACTCGGCCTGACATCGTGCCCCTGCATCCCAGGCCTGTCTCGGCGTGGCGGTGCGCAGCCTCACCCCCTGGCCCCCTCTCCGCGTGGCGGAGAGGGGGGACGGTATGACAGGGCTGAAGTCGGAAGCGCCCGGGAGAGATCCCGGGCGCTTCTGTTACGGATAGTGGACCGGAGCCCGCACCATACTGCCTGCGATGAGCCCGTTGCCGCGGCCGAGGTCGCCTCGACCACACAACAGGCGGGTCCCGTCGTAGCGAGCCCACGGCTGTGGCACCCAACGCTCACCGATCCTGACGAAAGCCCGCCCGAAACTGGCACCGGCACCTCGCTGGAGACGCTGGTGCCGTCCTCAAGCTCGCCTCCGGACAAGTTCAGAAGCTGGCATCGAGGTCAGTCACTACTTGCATTCCTCGTCCTTCTCCCCTTGCTCGGGAGCAAGCCGCGAGCTGACTTGTGCAGCCAGGCTTGGACGAATGGCGGCCTGCGTCAATCGCGCCCGGGCGATCTCAGCACCAACCGAACCCGTGCCCGCGGCGCGCCCCTCTCGGTCTGATACATGGAGGACCACTCTGATGCACGCGCCCTGGATTTCCTTCTTTGCGCTGACAATGCCTTCATGTTCAGAAACTCTGCTCTCCGGCTCGAACCCCAGCTCGCTCAGACATTCCTGTAACTTTCCGGCAATATCCGCAAGTACGCGTTTCGAGGATTGCATTGGTGCCTCCTTATCGCGGCAGCAGTGCGAGTGACACATGGTCGTTGACATTGACAGTGCCGCCGCCCGCGCGAGTTCCGTCACCTGGAAGGAGATAGAGCATGTCGAACCGTCGATCAGCGAAGAACGCGAGGCGCGCGTCGATCATTGCCTGAAGTGTGCCCATTCCGCCCGGGACTGCATTGTCCAGCTTGTCGCTGATCTCCCCCGTGCAGAAGGGCCCTCCTCCGTCGTAGTCGTAGCTCCACCAGTCGACATAGGCGCCCAGCCGCCCATTCCCATCCAGATAGGGCACGACGTAGTAGCTGATGTTGCCGTCCGCGTCCGAGCAATACCATGGCGTGGATACGTGAAACCTGAAATAGATGCGGATCAGGAGATCAAGATCGCCGTGCCTGCCCGGGTCCTTCCCGTGCTCGGGCACATGCCGCCACGGGATCCAGCCTGCCTTGATATCGGAAGTCCGCTTGGCAGAACCTCCCAGCATGCCGTCCAGGGTATTCAGGATGTCAGGCGCATTGAGCAGCGGAGGAAGGTCGATCGCGATTTCCCGGTCCTCTCTCTCCCAGACCAAGGTACTGTCCGTGGACCCGATGTTGCTCCAGTTGATCCAGGCCCAGCACCCGGCGCAGTGGCCAACGTTGAGAAAATCCGTTTCGCCGCGAAAGTCCTTGTCCGCAAACCAGTAGTTGGTGAGTGTGGGCATTCTACTACCCTCCGTTCCGGCTGTCGTTCGTTGCTCGTCTCAATCGACTCTCAGGGGAGTCATCCACTCACTGTTCAAGAGCACACACTGCGACTGATTCCACGCACCAACGTCGTTCACGACTGGAATCCTCATCCGGGTATCGGGTGGCGGCGACGTCGAGTCATGTTTGACGGCAGGCGCTGATTCAGTGTTCGCGAGCATCTCGACTCATGCGTCTGACCTCCGCGCGTACACGATAGGGATCGGTACAACGGCCCACAAGCTGTCAAGCTTGATAGTCTCCGCCGCTATCACGCTTGATAGTCTCCGCAGCTATCAAGCTTGATAGTCGGGGACGGTCAGTCGGTCGGACAGGCGGACTGGAGGGTCGCAATTCGATCCGTCATCGAACCCCTCACCCCCGACCCCTCTCCCTTCGGGAGAGGGGGGCGAGGAGAGGACGGAAGGGAAGTGGCAAGCGCCCGGGAGAGATCCCGGGCGCTGCTGCGTTCGTGCGCTGGAGGCAGGGGAGAGGCGGTCCGCAACCCGACCCGTCATCCCGAGGGAGCGAAGCGACCGAGGGGCCAACTCACAGCGGCGATGTCCAATTGATGATCTTGTCGCCATTCCGTTGGCTGCGCGTCACCCCGCCGGTGCCGTGCCACTCGGCGAGGCCGAATGCAAGATCCTCGCGCGGAATGTCGGTCACGTCGTTCGCACCGAATGTCGCCCCGTAGGGGGAGGTGTTTACCAGGCTGACGCGGTCCGGACTGATGGCGGCGTGCAAGTTGTTCAACTGCGCATTCCAGTTGGGCAGCACGATGTTGTCGGGGGCCGACGGATGGGTGAGCTGGAACCATGGCACGCCCGGCGGCCGGCCGGGCCAACTCGTAACGGCGAGGTCGGCGCCGTTGCCAAAGCTGACGATCGCCTGGAGTGTATTGGCGCTGGCCGTCTTGTCCAACAGACTGTTGCGGTACTGAAGGATCGTCGGCTCCGTCGCCGCGGCGTTCATGGTGGCGTCCATCTGGCCCTTGATCCCGTAGAGGAACGTGTTGAACATGACATACGACTTGGTGATGCCAAGCTTTCGGAGCAATCCCTGGACGCGCTGCCCCGCCGATCCGACGAGATTCCGTTGGGCCAGGATCTCGTCGGTGCTGGGGTCCTGGCCTACGATCAGCACTTTGACAGTGCTGTTGAGCCGCCCGCGGTAATAGACCGGCCCGAACTCGGTGCGGAACCTTCCCGATGGATGATTGAGGTAGTACTGCCGCGGGGCGTTAAAGAACGTCTGGGCCCATGAGCCGGTCGGTCCCTTGTCGAATTTGAATGTCGCCATGCCTCACCTTCCTTCTTCGATGACTGGATCAGTGCGGATCGTCCAGATCTCACAGACGTGTCGGCCGCCTGGCAATGTGCCCCCCGCCGGAAACCGCCACAAGCTATCAAGCTTGATAGTCGGGGGCGCCGGGAGGATAACGGATGGGCAGGGAATAGAACGAAGCGCCCGGGATCGCTCCCGGGCGCTTCGCACTGTCCTGCCGTCCTAATCTCGTGCCTGGTTCGAAGCCGGGCCCACTAGATCCCTCGGTCGCTTCGCTTCCTCGGGATGACGGATCGAATTCCCATTCACCGTCCGCCTGTCCGCCTGTCCGCCTGTCCGACCGAAGGCCTACGGCGTTGCCACAGCCTCCTCCGTCGTGACCGGCGTCCAGGTCGAGTCGGGGTTGTAACGGTCCATGGTGGTGAACTGCCCGAGGGTCTCGGGGCCGAGGTCCTTCTCGTAGACGATCCCGTCGTGGCTGACGATGAAGGTCTTGACACCCGTCACCTCGTATTCCGCCGGTGCCGCGACCAGGGCGAAGCCGCCGATCATCACGTCCTTCACCCGGAAGTCCATCTCTCCCATCGGCGCGGCAGGGCCCTGGCCCCTCAGGATCTTGAAGTAATAGCCGTGGAACGGCTCATACTTGTCGGTGTATCCCTCCGCAATGACGCGGGCGATCCCCTCCCCGACGGGACCCTGCCAGGTGCCATCGGCGGCGCGCCAGGCCAGGCCGTCCTGCTTGCCAGGCGTGCTGAGGATGCGCTGCGCGTACTGGTTCACCTTAGCGCCGTCATGTTTCGTCCGGGCGTATTCCAGCTGGGCCTCGACGTACCCGCGACACACGTCGATGGCATCGAGCTCGTTCCGGCCGATGCGGCGGAGCAGGACCTCTTCCGCTCCGGCGGCCGCATCGAAGTGCCACGTGGCTCCGTCCTTCACGATGGGCATGGGAACCGGCCAGTCGCTATCACCAACAGAGAGGATCGCAGTCGTACCGGATGAGTCCAGCTCGATCCGGTGCTGGGCACGCGCCTCCGCCGCGAACTCGACGCTGAGCTTCCGATCCATCACCTTATCCTTCGACGAGACGAGCGGCTTGCCCTCGCTCCCCAGGATCGCGAGGAGCGCCGGCTCATCGAACTTCTCTGCGGCGTCGATGAATGCGGCGGCCGCTTCCTCGGCCGAATTGAACTGCTGCGGCGGCGTCGTCTTCTTGCACGCCGCGACCGCGAGGAGCGCTGCCGCGACCCACGTCAGTTTCCAGGTTTTCATCGCCCGCGCCCTCCGCCCCGTCCTCCGCCGCCGCCCCGCATTCCGCCGCCGCCTCGCGACCCCATGCTCGACATACCCCGTGAGCTGCTGGCCCGTGCGCTCGAGCCGTTGTACCCACCCGACCCGCCACCGTAGCGCGCTGGCACCCCGGGAGGAACCGGCGTCCCGAGGGATGTTGCGGCTCCCGATCTGATCTCCGCCGCCGGGCCTGCTGCCGCTCGCCGCCCGGTCGCTCACCCCGGCACCGCCACGCTGCCCTTGTCCGGCACCCGCCGCCCCGCCTACGCCCGCCCCGGCCCCGCGCTGGCCCTGTCCGGCGGCGCCGGCGGCCCGGTTGCTGACCCCGGCACCACCCTGGCCGCGGGTCGTCCCGCCGTACTTGTTGGCGGTCCGCGCATCGCCGTAGGGGGCACCCCCACGATGCGAAGGGTTGTGCGACCACGTGCCGCCGGCGCCCTTGGGCCGGGCACCACCAGCACCGCCCGCGCCACCGACACCACCTGGCTTGCCAACACCGCCTGCGCCGCCAACACCGCCGACACCGCCAACACCGCCCGCGCCACCGACACCACCGACACCACCGACGCCACCGACACCGCCGACACCGCCGACACCGCCGACGCCGCCAGCGCCACCGATGTTGTTGTAGCGGTTGCCGTTGTTGATGTAGACGTCGCCGCCGCCCCAGCCGGAATAACAGCAGGAACCGCCCCACATCGCGGCGCCCCACATCATGCCGACGCCGAACGAGATGAACGCCGCACCGGGGGGATAGTAGGGGTAGTAGATCGGCGGGTAGGCATAGACCGGCGGGCCGTAGACGACGGTCGGGCTGTAGGACGGGACGTAGATGACCTCAGGATTCGTGGACTCGATGACGATCACCTGCTTCGACTCGACGACCGTGGTCTCGACCGTCTGGTGTTCGTTCGATTCCAGCGTGCCCTTGCCCTTCGCCTTCTGGCGCATCCGCTGGACGGCATCCATCACGTCGTCCTGTTGTGCCAGGAAGGCGTTGCCGAGCTCCGTCGTCCACTGGACGTCGTCGGCCAGCCGCTTGACGACCTCCGGCACGGGGGTCATGGACTTGATGCTCGCATCCCACGGCTGCTTCGCGACCGAATCGGCCAGCGCCTGGTCCTTGAGGCCCGGGTGCTTGGCGAGCCACTGCTGCAGCTGGACGATTTCCAGGGGATAGGTGGAGGCCACGAGGGTCTGGGCCAGCAGCGGATCGGGGTAGAGCGCGATCGGCGCCACCAGGGCGTCGAGCTGGTCGGGTGGGATCTTGACGGTGTCCGCCGCCGCGGTCGTTGCAGGCTTCGTCGTGTCCTGCGGCCGTTTTGGGCGGCGCCTTGGGCGGCGCCTTGGCGGCATCCTGTGCCAGGGCCTGGGGCACGCCACCCAGGAGGTGGCACATAGCGATAACGCAGAGCAAGCCGCGCCCGAGCCGCAACGCCGGTATCATGGCAGGGATCCTCAAGGGGCAAGTTGGGTCTCTGCAGGGCAAATTGGGCGGGCGGGGTCGAGGGCGCAAGCAGAGGGGCGAGGGCGCAAGGAGAGGGCCCCGCCAAGCTTAGCACCATCCAGCGCAGAAGGTCGCTGGAGGTTTGCACGGTCTCCTAATGGTCGTCGTGCGGCCGAAGCACAAGACCTTCAGCTGCGAAGCGCTTAGGGCCTCGGCAGGTGCAAGGCCGTGTTAGGCTGCCGGTGAGTAAAGCGCTCAGCTTAGGTTGGAGCTTCGACCTTGTTTAGGGGGGGGAGGACGCCATCCGCAAGGAGGCACTGGTTTAGCCAACCTCTCTCGTGTGGGCTCAATCGTGATGGGTCTTCGATCTCCAAAATGCTCAGGAGGGAGGCTCGACCGTAAGGCGTCAGCTCCCGATGCCTGCCCGCCTCGAGACGCTGAAGTACCCGGCTCGTAAGCCGACACCGCCTGGCCGAGATAGACAATGTCGAACCCTGCGTTTGTGAGCACGTAACAGCCGGGCCCATCAGGGACCCTTGCCGCCGTTGGGTAATCGAAGGCCCCGAAGAAGTCGGGACTCGGGACGAGGGCTGTAAGCTTCAAAACTGGATATCCCCGCC
Source organism: uncultured Gemmatimonadales bacterium (assembly GCA_963817575.1). Classification (GTDB taxonomy): domain Bacteria; phylum Gemmatimonadota; class Gemmatimonadetes; order Gemmatimonadales; family GWC2-71-9; genus DASTCF01. The sequence goes on along the minus strand of CAWFOY010000007.1, from coordinate 4,734 downwards.
AGTTGCCTGGGTATTAATGGCCGCAGCGAGTGCTTGGGCGTACTTGCGTAGTGCAGCCTGGTTCAGGCCCGATGCTGTCCCTCCACGGTACCAGAACTCGGGGTGACCCATGGCCAAGTAGTCGGACGACAAATTGTCGAAGCCATGCTTAAGGAGTTTGACAACGGTTTCCAGCTTGAAGTCCTGCTGGTTGGCTAGGTGCAAGAAGACAGCTGGCGACGCGGCACTGAAAAAGATGAAGACCGTTGGTCTTGAAGAGGACCGTTACCTCCTCATTTCCATCAGCGAGGACTTTGTCAATCGCGGCCCAGTAGTTCAGCAGGACTTTCTGTTGATTTTCGACGGTCCACGTAGGTCCTGAGATCGGGTTGGAGGGGACGAGAATGAGCTTCTTTAATGAGCGAACAAAGCTTCTCTGGTTCACGGTTGCCAACTCGCGCTCGTCCTCGCCGGGATTGGCCATGAGGATCTTCCCCTTCCAAGGAGATCCTAAAGCCGTGTTGAGGTACTGTGTTATCGTGAGCGCTCGATAATCCTCGCCCTTCTCAACCTGTCTCCGAATCCAGCGCGGTAGGATCGGCGTCTTTTCGAAGTTGATCATGCTTGTGAGACGAGCCACGATCTGCTGCTCGATCGCCGCGTCCACGGCCTTCTGCGTTGTGTTCACGATGAGAAAGTGGCACATCTGGCTGACGGGGTCCAACCCCACAGCAATGTTGACCGGAATCTGGAACTCATCCATATCCGGAGCCTTCTCGGCTGCTAGGACCAGGCCCCGAATTCTATGCTGGCCGTCCACGACGTTGAGGGGTCCGGCACGATCGGTGTCGATGGTGAGTATCCCGGCGCTTTCATCGAAGGGCAGTAGTTTCTCGGTGGCGAGGAACAGCGAAGTTGGCAAGAAAGCTTCGCGCGCTTCGTTAGCGTCGAGTAGATAATCGGCGAGACGCTTGGCTCGTTTTTCGTCGAGGAGCCTCTGAAAACCTACGCCCTCGTCCGGATCAAGGGTGTCAATCCTGTAAAGAAATCGGGGGCTCTGAGGTCCTTAACGCGCAAGGAGGTCGCGTAGAGGACAAGATGTCCTTGCTGCACCTTGATTGCCGGTCGTGTGATTACCACGGAGCCTCCTTTGCAACAAGGGATGGGCAGCCCCACCGCCCAGTGTGATGACATTTGAAGTAAACAGGACTGCTGCTATTGTGGTCGGTATGTTCAAGACTGGCAACGCAGTCTCAGAAACCCAGATCTCTCGCGACGTATAAGAACGAGAGACTTTCGGATCCTTACTTCGACCCAACACTTCCCACTCAGCGGCTCCGGCGGAAGGGATCGGGCGAGTGAGCGAGCGCCTTCTCCAGCGAGGCGAAGACTTTGGAGTAGTCCATTTGTGCGTCCAACACGCGGTCGCCGCTCTTATCAATCCCTCGCCACCACTGTATCGTAAAGCCCATAGTGGGACAGGCCCTCGTGGCTCTCAATGCCCGTATAGCGAAGCGAAGCGTCCTCGTAACGGCGGAAGGCAAAGACGGCCTGGTTCATCCGCTCGGTGTTGAACACCTTCAGCCGCACGAGCAGGTGGAAGTCCTTTACCGTCAGGCCGGTAACGGTCTGAAACAAGTCCGGTTCGATCTTGGTAATAACATCCTGCAAGTGTGTTCTCGCGGAAGTCGGTCAGGTACATGAACGCGGGGATGCGCGTCGCAAACTTGATCAGCTTCTCCTGCACGAGCTTCCGCTTGGACTTGTACTCCTTCTTCTTCCTCGGTGAGCTGTTTCTTCTGCTTCTCCGTCAGCTCCTTGTCCTTAGCCTTGTTCCTGATCGGCCAGCGTGTTGGCCAGCCGCACCGAGTCGACCAGCGAGCCGCCGGGACTGTCGATCCACAGGCAGACGAAGTTCACGTCGTTCTGGCGGACCTGCTCCTCGATCATCCGCTGCACCCGATCGACGGCCTCCGCGCCGCCATCGGCCCTCTGAGATCGACGCGGATGGGCCTCCAGCCGCCTTCGAGCGAGGGGTCGTGGGCGATGGCCGTGGGGGGCGATTCAACGCCCGCGCCACCTCGCGGCGGTCGGAAGCCAAATACTTGACCGATCCCCGCTGTCGCAGTTCGCGGCCGGAGAACTCGCCCTGTTCGCCCGCCCGCTTCACCACCACCGGTCAATCCGGTCAGAGCTTGTTCGTACTGCGTCATTGCCAGCAGCTGAGCGACTCGCGCGATGCGAAGCAGCCCGGCATCGGAAGGAGGTAGGCGGGCAACCAGCACGGAGTGCTGGGCCAAGTTCATGGTGTCGCGCAACGCAGGCAGGCTGTGCCGGTTCGACGTTGCCGTCACGCGCGCCACACGTGCACTGCCGGCCGCGGTATCAGGCGAGGCGCTGGTTGCCGGACGGCCGACCATGGGGCACCCCTGCGTTCGCGGCCCACGCCACGGACGGTGCGGGACACCATGAATGTACGCCTCTGGCTCGATGGCCGGTCTCGGTGGCGGGATCCGCGCGCCGCCGAGGGCCTCGGCCGCAGAGGTCGCTCAGGTGGTCGCGGCATCGACGAGTGCCCGAGCCGACGCCTTTGCCACCTGGGGCGCCTCCGGGTCGGCGTCGAGCGATCCGCTCGCCAGCCCGCCGTCGAGGAGCAGGGTCAGCGAACGGGCGAGCGATCCGGGGTCGCGCGCGCCGGCCCGCTCGGCGAGGTCGCGCACCCAGGCGAGCACGGCCGTCTTGTGGGCGACGGTGCGGTCGTGGACAGCCGTCCCGGGCTGCGATTCCGCGGCGGCGTTGATGAAGGCGCAGCCACGGTAGCCCTCGCGGCGGCACGCAGTCGACAGCGCGTCGAACATGCCCACGAGCTGGCGCGCGGGGTCGGCACCGGCGGCCTCGGCGGCTTCCTTCAGCTGGCCGAACCAGACCACGTCGACCTTGTCGAGGTAGGCCACGACGAGGTCGTCCTTGGACGGGAAGTGCTTGTAGAAGGTGGCCTTGGCGACGCCGGAGTCGGCGATGATCAGGTCGACCCCGACCCCCCGGATCCCCCGGGAGTAGAACAGCGTGAACGCCGTGTCGAGGATGCGCTCACGCGCGGCGCTCGGGCGGACCATGGTGACGGGGTCGGCGGACACGGTGCTCCTTGGCGTTGGCGTGGGCTCCAGCATACCTTGCAACCAGACAGACCTGTCTGTTACGGTGAGCACCGAAGTAGACGAACCTGTCTACCTCTGAACACGACTCGAGGAGCTCCCAATGAAGATCGCCGTCCTCGGCACCGGCACGGTCGGCCGCGCCCTCGCCGGGCGCCTTTCCGGCCTCGGCCACGACGTCACCATCGGCACCCGCGACCCGCAGGCGACGGTGGCCCGCACCGAGCCCGACGGCATGGGCAACCCGCCGTACTCGACCTGGGCGAAGGCCCACCCCGAGGTCGCGGTCGTGACCTTCGGCGAGGCCGCGGCCGACGCCGAGCTCGTCGTCAACGCGACGAACGGCTCAGGGGCGTTGCCGGCGCTGGAGCAGGCCGGCGCCGACCGCCTCGCCGGCAAGGTGATCCTCGACATCTCCAACCCGCTCGACTTCTCCCAGGGCTTCCCTCCCACCCTGTTCGTCAAGGACACCGACTCCTTGGGTGAGCAGATCCAACGGGCCTTCCCGCAGGCCCGGGTGGTCAAGAGCCTCAACACTCTCAACGCCGACCTCATGGTCGACCCCGCTTCCCTCGGCGCGGAGTCGTCCGTGTTCGTCTCCGGCGACGACGCGGCCGCGAAAGCCACGGTCACCGCGCTGCTGGAGAGCTTCGGCCACACCGACGTCATCGACCTCGGCGACATCAGCACCGCCAGGGGCACGGAGATGCTGCTACCGGGTGCGGCCGCGGCTCATGGGAGCCCTGGGCACCGCCGCGTTCAACTTCAGGATCGTCCGCTGAGATGGGGACCATGACCGGCAGGACAGTGCTGGTCACCGGCGCGACCGGCGGGATCGGGCTGGCCACGGCTGCCGGGCTCGCCGGGCTCGGCGCCCGGGTCGGGATCGTGGGCCGGGATCCCGCGCGGTCCGAAGCCGCCGCGAGGGAGCTGCGCGCATCCGGCGGGCAGGTCGACGTCTTCGTCGCCGATGTCTCCTCGCAGGATGAGGTGCGCCGGCTCGCGAACGAGGTGCTCGCGGCGTACCCGCGCCTGGACGTCCTGGTCAACAACGTCGGCGGGTTCGGGGCTACCCGGCACACCACCGTCGACGGCCTCGAGCGCACCTTCGCGGTGAACCACCTGGCCCCGTTCCTGCTGACCACCCTCCTGCTCGACCGCTTGCGCGCCAGCACACCGGCCCGGGTCGTCACCGTGTCCTCCGGTGCCCAGGCCATGGGACGCATCGACTTCGACGACCTGCAGGGGGACGGAGACACAGCGGCCAGCGTGCCTACAACCAGTCCAAGCTCGCCAACGTGATGTTCACCTACGAGCTCGCCCGCAGGCTCGCCGGGTCGGGAGTCACGGCCAACGCCCTGCACCCCGGGGTGGTGCGCACCAACTTCGGGCGCGAGGACTCCAAGGGCTGGATGCGCATCGTGCTGCCGGTCATCCGCCCGTTCATGAAGAGCCCCGAGCACGGGGCGGCCACCTCGGTCCACCTCGCCTCGTCCGCCGAGGTGGAGGGCGTGACCGGTCGGTACTTCGCCAACAGCAAGCCCAGGACATCGTCGCAGGCCCTCGCAGGACACCGCCGCGGCAGCCCGGCTCTGGGACG
>CAWFOY010000006.1:0-182925 GCA_963817575.1 uncultured Gemmatimonadales bacterium | reverse complement strand
CTCGGGGCGATGTTGCTCCTTCTGGCGCTGCCGCTCACCAAGACTCCAGGAGCATCACCCTAGCCGCTTCCGCCTTTCGGTCCTTCCGCCTGCCCACCCCAGGCCGCGACCTGAACCGACCGTCCCGTTCTCCCGTCCTTCTGTCGTCATGCCTGCCCGCCTGTCCGCCTGCCCTCCCTCCCTCCTGCCATTTTCCTGCCAAAACGACAGGATTCTGCGGTACGGCGGTTGCCCTGCCGGGGGTGAGCACGTGGGTACCGGTCACCGCATCTGGCGGTGCACGGGTGCCCTTGTCATCCCGGACGAAAGGACGCCAGCATGGCCTCGAAGATCATCGGCATCGACCTCGGCACCACGAACTCCGTGGTGTCAGTGATGGAGGGCGGCGATCCCGTCGTCATCCCCAATGCGGAGGGTGGCCGGACCACCCCGTCGGTCGTCGCATTCACCAAGGACGGTGAGCGCCTGGTGGGTCAGGTCGCCAAGCGGCAGGCGGTAACCAACCCGAAGCAGACCATCTTCTCGATCAAGCGGTTCATGGGGCGGCGCACCTCGGAAATCCCCGAGGAGTCGCGCCGGGTCCCCTACCCCGTGGTCGAGGGACCCAACGGAATGGCTGCGGTCGAGATCGGGCACAAGAAGTACACCCCTCCCGAGATCTCGGCGATGATCCTGCAGAAGATGAAACAGACGGCCGAGGACTACCTGGGGACCACTGTAAGCGAGGCGGTGATCACCGTCCCCGCCTATTTCAACGACGCTCAGCGGCAGGCTACCAAAGATGCGGGCAAAATCGCCGGACTCGAGGTTAAACGCATCATCAACGAGCCCACCGCCGCGGCGCTGGCGTACGGCCTCGAGAAGAAGAAGGACGAGAAGATCGCCGTCTTCGACCTCGGCGGCGGCACCTACGACATCTCGGTGCTGGAGCTGGCCGAGGGTGTGTTCGAGGTGAAGAGCACCAACGGCGACACCCACCTCGGCGGGGACGATTTCGACCAGCGCGTCATCGACTGGCTGGTGAGCGAATTCAAGAAGGACCAGGGCATCGATCTCTCCAAGGACCCGATGGCGCTTCAGCGCCTGAAGGAGGCCGCGGAGAAGGCCAAGATGGAGCTCTCCAGCACCCAGCAGACCGACATCAATCTCCCCTTCATCACGGCTGACCAGTCGGGACCGAAGCACCTGAACTACACGCTGACGCGGGCCAAGTTCGAGCAGCTGGTGGACGATCTCATCCAGCGCACGATTTCCCCGATGCAGCAGGCGCTGAAGGATGCCGGGCTCGATCCGAAGCGGATCGACGAGGTGATCCTGGTCGGCGGCTCGACCCGGATTCCGAAGATTCAGCAGCTCGTGAAGGATTTCTTCGGCAAGGACCCGAACAGGTCGGTCAACCCGGACGAGGTCGTCGCCATCGGCGCGGCCATCCAGGGCGGCGTCCTGGGCGGCGAGGTGAAGGACGTCCTCCTGCTCGACGTGACCCCGCTCTCGCTCGGCATCGAGACGCTGGGCGGCGTCACGACCGTGCTCATCCCCCGCAACACCACGATACCAACGAAAAAGTCGGAGGTGTTCTCGACCGCCGAGGACAACCAGACCACCGTCGAGATCCACGTGCTGCAGGGCGAGCGCCAGATGGCCATCGACAACCGGACCATCGGCAAGTTCCAGCTGACCGGCATCCCGCCGGCACCGCGGGGCATGCCGCAGGTCGAGGTCACGTTCGACATCGACGCCAACGGTATCCTGCACGTCTCGGCCAAGGACAAGGCCACGAACAAGGAGCAGAAGATCCGCATCGAGGCGTCGAGCGGCCTGTCCGACACCGACATCGAGAAGATGGTCAAGAGCGCCGAGTCCCACGCCGCCGAGGACAAGAAGCGCCGCGATGAGATCGAGGCGCGGAACCAGCTCGACGGCCTGGTCTACAAGGTCGAGAAGGACAGCAAGGAATGGATCGACCGCCTGTCGGCCGACGCGAAGGCCCGGCTGGACAATGCGGTGGAGGGCGGCAAGGGCGCGCTGAAGACCGGCGATCCGGACCTGATCCGGCGCGCGCTGGACGATCTGAATGCCGCCTACTCGGCGGCCGGCGCCTCCCTCTACCAGGGCGCCCAGGCGTCCGCCAGCGGCCCCGGCGAAGGCCCGGCCGCGGGGGGAGAAGCCCCGAAGGAGGATGTCGTGGAGGCGGACTACGAGATCGTGGACGACGCGAACAAGAAGTAGTCCCGGCTCGCGACTGAAACCTGCCCCCGCGCATCCGGGTTATGTTGTATAGGCCCCCCTGCGCGGGGGGTTGTATTTGACCCATTGCACGAGAGACTCGCCCCCATGTCGGTACGCACGCTCAATTGGCTCAAGTTCGGCTCCCTGGTGAGCCTGACCTTTGCGCTCGGCCTGCTCTTCGCCGGCGCCCTCGACTTCCCCGGCGCGGCCGCCCAGCAAGCCAAGAACGCGCCACCCGTGACGCAGGCCTCGCAGGTGAGCCTTGCCGCCCAGCGCACCGTGCCCGTCTCGGACGCCGTGGCGCCGCTGGCTGCGCTCAGCGACGCCTTCGCGACCGTGGTCCAGGACGTGAAGCCCAGCGTCGTGTTCGTCCGGGCGCAGCGCACGGCCTCGGCTCCCCAACGGCGGTTGCCCCCGGGCATGGAGCAGTTCTTCCCGCATTTCCGCCAGCAACCCAGGTTCCAGGAGGGCGGCGGATCGGGCTTCATCGTCTCGACCGACGGGTACATCCTGACCAACAACCACGTGGTCGATGACGCGGACCGCGTGCTGGTGCAGCTCGCGGACCGCCGCGAATTCACCGCCAAGGTCGTCGGCACCGATCCCAATACCGACATCGCGATCCTCAAGGTTGATGCGAAGGGCCTGCCCGCCGCCCGGCTCGGCGACAGTGACGCCGCGCGCGTGGGGGAATGGGTGCTCGCGGTCGGGAACCCCCTGGGCGATGCGTTGACGTTCACGGTTACCTCGGGCATCGTGAGCGCCCGTGGCCGGGATCTCGGAAACCTTCCGGGCCGCACGCGGCTCAGCATCCAGGACTTCATCCAGACCGACGCGGCCATCAATCCGGGCAATTCCGGCGGCCCCCTCCTCAACGTCCGTGGAGAGGTCATCGGGATCAACTCGGCCATCGCAAGCGAGACGGGCTACAACGTGGGCTACGGATTCGCGATACCGATCAATCTCGCCCGCCACGTGATGGACCAGCTGTTGACCAATGGCAGAGTCGAGCGCGCCGCCCTGGGGATCAGCATCCAGGAGGCGAGCGCCAACGATGCGGCCTACGCGGGCCTCTCGGACATCCGTGGCGTGCTGGTCACTGATTTCCCGGAGGACTCGCCCGCCCGGAAGGCCGGTGTCGAACGGGGTGACATCATTCTCGCCGTCGACGGCAAGCCGGTTGCGTACGTCGCCCAGCTGCAGCAGGAAATCGGCTTCCGCCGGCCGGGTGAAGTCGTGAAGATCGATGTGGCCCGGCGGGGGGGCGTGAGGAAGGCGATCAGCGTGCGCCTGCAGGCTCTCAATGAGCCGGTGCCGGTCGCCAGCCACAGCGAGGACTCGGTCGGTGACGACGAGAATAATGCCGGCACACCGATGGTCCGGCTTGGAATCGCCGTGCAGCCGTTGACGACCGCAGAATCGCGAGAGCTGGGACTTCCGAGAGGAGTGACGGGCCTGGTCGTCACCGATGTGACGCCCGGCGGACCCTCCTGGCAGTCGCTCCGGCCGGCCGATGCCTCCGGCCCTCCCGACGTGATCCTCACGGTCGAAGGCAAGGCGGTACGGACCGAGGCAGACCTCAAGCAGGCCCTCGAGCAGCCAGGCCCGGGTGGTATCGTCTCGATCGAGGTCTTCACCCCGACCGGTGACGGGGGCATTCGGCGGGTCGAACGTATCCGGCTGGCGGACAAGTAATTACCCGACTGGACCGGTAGGAATTGGGGCGGGCCCTTGGGTCCGCCCTTTTTACATATAGATTGTCGGGCGTGTCGAACCCCCGTTGGGCCCTCGCAGTCGCCATGGTCCTGATGGCGGCCTGTGCCGGCGACCCGCCGCAGTCGCGTGGAAGTCCCTGGCTCACCGACGAGGACTTCAAGGTCGCGGGGCTGGAGGACGACGCCGATTCCGGCGCCGTACTCCGTGCACTCGGTGAGCCCGATTCAATCATTTCGCTCCCGGATCCGGACGACCCGGATGTGGAGCTCCTCGCCTGGGCCTACCCCGATCTCGCCGTCGCCCTCGGTGAGGGTGGCATCCGCTACGGCGTCACCCTGATCGCTCCTGGCGTCGCCACGCGGCGGGGCCTCAAGGTCGGCGACGCCAAGGCACGGCTGGTAGAGCTCTACGGCCGTCCGCCACACGCCTTCGGCGCCACCTGGGACTACCTGGCCCCGGACGACGAGGACGGCCTGCACGTCATGCGGGTCGGTTTCTCAGGTGACCGGGTTTCCTGGATCTTCCTCGGCTGGCTCCTGGAGTGAACGATGCGCCACCGTCCCCCGCTGTTCGCGCTTGTCGAAACCGCTGAACGACTCCCGCCGTTCTTCCGCCCGCCGTTCTGGGGCGCACTGCTGGGTCTCGCGATTTCCGCCGTGCTCGTGGCTGCGGCGGTCCCGGTCTGGCTGGTCGAGGGGCGTGAGGGCCTCATCCAGCTCGGAATGGAGATCATCCTGGCAGGCGCGGCTGGCGGCATCGTCGGAGGCCTGCTTGCAACCCTGCTGGGCGGGTTCGGGACGAAGTCGGGGACGGGCTACTACCTCGTATGGATGCTGGCTCACGCGGTCGGCGCACTCATGGCGCTGGCCGTCCTGCGCGGGCTGGATCGTGGCGATGTCATGGGGCTCGGTCGGCCGCTCGCGCCGTGGATCCTGGCCGGCCTCGGGGCCGTTACCGGGCTGGTGGTGGCCCGCGCACTGCTTCGAAGTCGGAGTGAATCACCGGGCGAATTTCGCCAGGCTTCGCATCTCGTGGCGGAGGCATTGCTGGCCGAGATGTCGGAGCTCGAGCGCCGGGCCGGCGCCGATCCCGCCGCCGGGGCCGAGCTGCAGCAAGTGCGACAGGGCGGGCCGAGTCCGGCATATATCGCGCTGCTGGAGCGCGTGGGTTTGCGCCTCGAACGCGGGAGTCCCGCGAGCGCGGACCTGACCCACGCGCGCGCGCACGTCGCCATGCTGGTTGCCAAGGCCAGGGACGATGTCCGCAGGCTGGCGGAAGATCCGGGCTATGCGGCCGAGCTGCGCCGGCGCGAGGAGATGGCGGACAAGCTGTTCCAGCGAGAGCTGGACCGTGAGGCGAAGCGCCTCCGGCGCAGCGGCGAGTCCGGCAAGCAGTGACCCGCTTTCCCGCGTTCCCGCTTCCCCGCCTGTCATGATCCCAGATCCGCCGCGCCGCGTTCTCGTAGTGGATCGGCTGCGCGACGAGCTCGCCGCATCCCTCGGCCGCCAGCGGCCGGACCTCGAGATTCGCTCACGGGACCGGGGAGACGTCGGCCCCGACGACCTCGCGTGGGCCGATGCCTACGTCGGCTTCGGGCCGCCGGCCGTCGGGCTCGACGGGATCGCGTGGGTGCACGCCATCGGGGCCGGGATCGATTCGTTCATCTTCCGGCGCCCCTTCCCGGCTGGAACCCTGCTCACCCGTGCCACCGAGCCGTTCGGGGGGCGGATCGCCGAGTACTGCCTGAGCCACGCCCTGGCCGAGACTCAGCGCCACCGGGAATTCGGGAAGGCCGCACGGCAGCGGCGATGGGAACCCTTGCTGCCGGCCTCGCTGGCGGACGCCCGGGTCCTCGTGCTGGGCACAGGGGAGGTCGGGCAAGGCATCGCCCGGGGGTTTGCCGCGGTCGGGAGTCGGGTCACGGGCGTCTCCCGCTCCGGGGCCGCGCGGGCTCCATTCCATCAGGTGTTGCCGGTGGGCGGGTTGGCCGAGGGCGTCGCCACTTCGGGGTGGTTCATCCTGGCGGCCCCGCTGACCGAGGCGACGTACCACCTCGTGGGTGAGCGGGTGCTGGCAGCCGGGAAGGGCGCACACTTGATGAATGTCGGCCGCGGTGGAGTGGTGGAGGAAGCGGCCCTGCTGGACGCGCTCGATCGCGGGGCGATCCGGCATGCCACGCTGGACGTCTTCGAGACCGAACCGCTCCCTCCGGACGCGCCGTTCTGGACCCACCCCAAGGTGACTGTGACCCCGCACATCAGCGGGCCGACGACGGTCGAAGGGGCGGTTGAAGGATTCCTGGACGCACTGGCAGCGCTCGAGCGGGGCGAGCTGCCTGCAGCAGTGGTCGACCGGACGCGAGGGTATTGAGGACGGAGGACGGAGGGCCGCCAGTCCGACTGTCCGACCGCTCTCCGTCGATCCTTCCGCCCATCCGCCCATCTGCCCATCTTATTGCTTCCAGGCGACCGTGGCGGAACGGCAGACGCGCGTGGCTTAGGACCACGTGGGGCAACCCGTGGGGGTTCGAGTCCCTCCGGTCGCACTAGTGCAGATTTCTTCACAACATCTGGTTCCCGCCCGTACTCTCCCCATCTGGCGCGACGCTGTACCAGGCCCTATCGTGGGATTGCCTGGGGGGTCTCCCCCCGCCGCCATGACACATGCGGCCATGGTCGCTCATTCCCCCCCCTTGAGTGCGAGGACTCGATGCGCTCCACTGATCACCCGCTCGCCCACGCGAGCCGCCTAGCCGTTCTTGCCACCGTCCTGTTCGTCGGCGCCTGCGGCCCCGATCGAGAACCCACCAGTCCGGCGGACAACACGCCTGATCTTGGAACCGCCCAAGCGTCGCAGGGGGGCGAGCTACCATCTGCCGCCGAGTTCAATCGCAAGGTTCCCGGCTTCGGCGGGTTCTACCTGAACCAGGATGGGACGCCCACCGTGTATCTGACGCGCGGGTCGAGTCGCGCCCCCGCCGAGCGGCTGCTCGCGGGATATCTCAGCGCGAACGGACTCTCGACTGCCGCGGTGCACGTAGCTGGAGGCCCAGTACCGGTGGCAGCAGCTCCAGCGCTGGCAGGCGGCCGCGACCGTCCAGGGACTTGCCATTGCAGGAGCGGTGTTCGTGGACAACGACGAGACCATCAATCGGATCAAGATCGGCGTGTCGGACATGGGCGCGGCCGGACAGGTTCAGGCCGCGGTGACGCGGGCAGGTGTGCCCGCCGAGGCGGTGACCATCGAGCGGGTGGAGCCGATCGTCCAGGTGGCCACGCTGCAGAACGTGGTGGACCGTCCGGTGCGCGCCGGCGTTCAGATCAACTTCCCGGGCTACCTGTGCAGCGTGGGCTTCAACGCCACGTCGGGAACCCAGAAGTCGTTCGTCACCGCTTCGCACTGCACCACCAAGCAGGGTGGCGTGGAGAACACTCCTTATTGGCAGCCGCTCCAGTCGGTGAACGGGACCCAGATCGCCACCGAGGTGGCCGATCCCACTTATCCGAAGGGAGTCGGTACGGGATGTCCCCGAAGCAGGCTCTGCCGTTACAGCGATGCGTCACGTGCCGCGTACATCAACGGCGCCAATCAGGCGCTGGGCCTGATCGCCCAGACGAGCGGCCCGAACAACGGCAACCTCAACATTGTCGGCTCGTTCAGCATCAAGTCGGACGACTGCGGAACGACGGGAGGATGCCTGGCTGTCGGCACCACCGTGAACAAGGTGGGCCGCACCACGGGATGGACCGCGGGCAACATCACCAACACCTGCGTGAACACCGGTGTTTCGGGCTCGAGGATCGTACAGCTCTGCCAGACCTTCGTGTCGGCAGGAGTCGGCGGTGGCGACAGCGGCTCGGACGTCTTCCAGGTCACCTCGGGCACCGACGTGAAGCTGGCCGGAGTACTCTGGGGCGGTAACTCGGGAGGGACTCAGTTCGTCTTCAGCCCGTTCGGGAACGTCACGCGGGAACTGGGTGCGCTGACCACCCACTGAGCCCCACACGCAGACCACGCAGCTCCGTCTGACACTTGAGGCACCGGCCCGCGCCCGTTCGGGCGAGCCGGTGCCTCTCGTTTTCACGGTCGCCAACGCCGGCCGGGTGGCCGTGACCCTGCAGCTCCTGGGGCGGACCCCCACCGCCGATTTTCGCATTTCCGACTCCCGGGGCCGGCCCGTCTGGAGCCTGCTTCGGGGCCAGACGATGCTCGGCGCCCTCCGGCTCTTCCCACTCGACGCGGGGAAGCACCTCACCTTCCACCAGACCTGGGATCAACGCGCCGACACCGGAGCCCTGGTGCCCTCCGGTGAGTACCTCATTCGCGGCGTGCTCCTGACCGATGACCCCGGGGGCCTGGCCTCCCCACCTGCTCGGCTCCTGATCGAGCGCTGAGCCGGTCTCCACTCTCTCCTTCCTCCTTCCCCGCCGACCCGCTGACCCGTCTTCTGTTTGACCCCACCCTTGCGGGGCGGGTAGATTTGGCCCGCCATGACTGACATCACGATTCAGAAGATCCGCGAGGATTCGGCCTCGAAATCCCTCCAGGTCACCGTCCCCGCCGACCGGGTACGCGCGGCCGAGGACCGGGCCGTCGCCCAGGTGGCCCGCCGGGTCCGGTTGCCCGGGTTCCGCGCCGGGCACGCCCCGGCGGCCCTCGTCCGCAAGCGGTATCAGGAAGCCATCCGCCAAACGGTCATCGAGGACGTCATCCGGGAGAGCTGGGACCAGGCCCGGGAGGCGGAGTCGCTCAAGCCGATCGCGGATCCCTCGGTGCGCAACCTGAAGGTGGAGGACGGCGGCCCCATCGAGTTCGAGCTCCTGGTCGAGGTCCGCCCCGACCTGAAGCTGAGTTCGCTCGGCGGCTTCACGCTGACGCGCCAGGTGCCGGACGTCACCGAGCAATCGGTGGACGAGCAGCTCCAGCGCCTCCGCGAGCAGAAGGCCACGTGGCTTCCCGTCGACGGTGCGAAGCCGGCCCCGGGCCAGCTGGTGCGGGTCGACGTGACCTCGCTGGAGCCCGATTCCAAGCCGGAGCCGCAGAGCCACACACTGGTGCTGGGTGAGGGTCAGGCGCTGCCGATGCTGGAGGAACGCATCATGCAGCTCCTGCCCGGCGAGGTCGTGGAGACGGAGGTTCGCTTCCCTGATGACCATCCTGACGAGGCCCGCCGGGGCACCTCGCGCCGGCTCCGGGTCGCATTGCACGAAGTGAAGCGGCAGGAGCTCCCGCCGCTCGACGATGCCTTGGCGCGCGAAGTGGGGGACTTCGAGGACCTGGGCGCCCTCCGCGCCGCGGTGCGCGCGGATCTCGAGCGCGACGCCGTCCGCGAGGCCGACTCGCGCGTGCGCGACCAGCTCGTGCAGCGGCTCGTCGAGGCGAACGGGGTGGAGGCGCCGGCATCTTTGGTGGACCGGGTGCTGCACGGCTACCTGCACGCCTACGGCATCCCGCACGAGCGGGAGCCGGAATTCGCGGCGGAATTCCGCCCGGTGGCCGAGGCGCAGGTGCGCCGGGATCTCGTGCTGGGGGCTGTGGCCGAGGCCAACGCGCTCTCTGCCACGGAGGCCGAGGTGGACGAGCGGATCGCCAGGCTCGCCACGGCGCGCAACGTCCCGCCCGCCCAGGTCTACGCCTCGCTGCAGAAGTCCAACCGGCTCGCCGAGCTGGAGCGCGCCATCACGGAGGACAAGGTGTTCGCCTTCCTCCTCCAGCAGTCCACCGTCGAGGGATGACTCCCGTGACCCTGTATCCTCCCTATATCATCGAACGGTCCAGCCGCGGCGAGCGGACATACGACATTTTCAGCCGCCTCCTGATGGACCGGATCGTGTTCCTCGGCTCGCAGATCAACGACGACGTCGCGAACATCATCATCGCGCAGCTGCTTTTCCTCGAGGCCGACAACCCCGAGAAAGGACATCTACCTCTACATCAACTCGCCGGGCGGCGTCGTGTCGAGCGGCATGGCGATCTACGACACCATGCAGCACCTCCGCGCCCCGGTGAACACCATCTGCATGGGCATGGCGGCCTCCATGGGGTCGTTCCTGCTGTCGGCCGGCAACAAGGGAAAGCGGAGCGCGCTGCCGCACTCGCGGATCATGATCCACCAGCCGTCGGGCGGCACGCAGGGCACCGCTTCCGACATCGAGATCCAGGCCCGCGAGATTCTCTACCTGCGCTCGAAGATGAACCAGCTGTACAGCTACCACACCGGCCAGCCGCTCGAGACGATCGAGCGCGACATGGACCGTGACCGGTTCATGAGCGCCGAGGAGGCCAAGGAATACGGCCTCATTGACAGCGTGTTCCAGCCCCGGAAGGACTGGAACGGCCCCGCCCCGGTTCAGGGTTGACGCCCGCCGGCCCGCGGCCCACTTTTCGCATGGGGTACTCCTGAGTCCTCTCTCCGGGCGGCCAGGGCATGAGTAACGACAAGCACCTCCGCTGCTCCTTCTGCGGGAAGTCCAAGGATTCGGTCCGGAAGTTCATTTCCGGCCCGTCGGTCTACATTTGCAATGAGTGCATCACGCTTTGCAATGAGATCCTTGCGGAAGACGAAGAGCGCGAAGTTGCGGAAAACATCACCCAGGTCCCGACGCCCGCCGAAATCAAGGACATCCTCGACCAGTACGTGATCGGCCAGGAGCGCGCCAAGCGCACCCTGGCCGTTGCCGTCTACAACCACTACAAGCGCATCAATTCGGGCGCGGTCCGCGATGGCGAGGTCGAGCTCGAGAAATCCAACATACTCCTGCTCGGACCCACCGGGGTCGGGAAGACGCTGCTCGCGCAGACGCTCGCCCGTATCCTGGACGTGCCCTTCACGATCGCCGATGCCACGACGCTCACCGAGGCGGGATACGTCGGCGAGGACGTCGAGAACATTCTCGTGCGGCTGCTCCAGGCCGGCGACTTCAATGTCGCGGAGTGCGAGCGGGGCATCGTGTACATCGACGAGATCGACAAGATCGCGCGCAAATCGGAAAACCCGAGCATCACCCGCGATGTTTCGGGAGAGGGCGTCCAGCAGGCGCTGCTCAAGATCCTCGAGGGCACCGTGGCCTCGGTGCCGCCCCAGGGCGGCCGGAAGCACCCGCAGCAGGAATACATCCAGATCAATACCAAGGACATCCTGTTCATCTGCGGCGGCGCGTTCGACGGCCTCGAGAAGATCATCGAGGCCCGCACCGGCCGGCAGCAGATCGGGTTCTCGTCCCTGGCCCGCACCGAGCGACCGGCGGAGGCGCAGCAGAACCTGTACACCGAGGTCGAGCCGGACGACCTGCTCCGATTCGGGTTGATCCCCGAGCTCGTCGGGCGGCTCCCGGTCACGGTCTCGCTCGAGTCCCTCGACGAGAACGCTCTGATGCGCATCCTGGTCGAGCCCCGCAACGCGCTCACCAAGCAGTACAAGAAGCTCTTCGATCTCGAGGACGTCCGCCTCACCTTCGACCATGAGGGGCTCCGGGCGGTGGCCCAGAAGGCGCTCAAGCGCGGCACTGGCGCGCGCGGCCTCCGGGCGATTCTCGAGACGATCATGACCGACATCATGTTCGACCTGCCGGATCGTGACGACATCCGCGAAATCGTCATCACACCCGAGGCGATCACCGAGAACAAGGCGCCGCTGATCGTGACCGAGCGGGCGAAGCAGAAGAAGGAAGCGTAGACGGATGGGCGGATGGGCGGATGGGCGGCCCGTCCCGATCCGGCATTCGCGCATGACGTGGAATCGCATAGCGAATTGACTGCCCAGCGGCCCATCGGCCCATCTGCCCCACTCGGGCATCTTCCCATCGACTTCGTCGGCTCCTTCCCCGACCCCGGCGTCCACCTGGACCCGGTTCTCCCGGAAATCGCCTTCGTCGGGCGATCGAATGTCGGGAAATCGAGCCTCCTGAACGCGCTCGTCGGGAAGAAGGGACTCGCGCGGGTAAGCGCCACACCCGGCAAGACGACGCTCCTCAACGTGTACCGGCTGCCCGACTTCTACCTGGTGGACCTGCCCGGCTACGGCTACGCCAGGGCCAACAAAGTGGACCGCGCCGGCTTCGGGCGGCTCATCGACGGCTACCTGAAGGCGAGATCCACCGTGGCCGGCGTCGTCTGGCTGCTCGACATCCGGCACGACCCATCGGCGGAAGATCTCGAGATGCGGGAATCGCTCGCGGCCGCGGACTGCCCGGTGCTGGTCGTGCTCACCAAGGCCGACAAGCTGGGCCGGACCGCCCGGCAGGCGCAGGTGAAGAAGCTCGGGCGGGCGCTCGACCTGCCGGAGGATCAACTTCAGCCGACCAGCATCCGGACCGGCGACGGCATCGCCGATCTCGGCACGAGCATCCTGGCCGCGGTCACGAAAGGACTCGATGCATGACCCGCCTCACCCTGCTCGCTGCCGCGCTCGTCCTCGCCGCCTCGGCCGGCGCAGCGCAGGAGGGGAATCCCCCTCCGAGCGACGATCCCATGGGTGTGCTGCCGCCGGTCGGTTACGGCAAGCTCACGCAGAGCGACATCTCGCTTTCGATCAGGAGCAATCCGGTCGAGGTGCGCTTTACGCCGCTGAATGAGCGGCTGCTGCGCCTGCTGGCACCGGATGCCTATCGCGCTCTGCGAGGGATGGTCGAGACCCACCAGGCCGCGATCGATTCGGTGGCCCGCCAGGCCGGGACCTCCCAGCCGGGGGTCATGATGGTGACCTTCTTCGCGCAGCAACCCGACATCCGGTTTGACGCGTCCTCGGTGAGCGTGAGCGTCCGGACTCGCCACATTGACGCTGTGGGGATCATCCCGCTGGATGCCCTCTTCAGCACGCAGCAGCTGCCGGTGCGCGGTCAGGCGATGGGGTTGTATGTGTTCTCGGAGGAGCTGCCGGTCTACGAGCCGATGACGTTTTCCTACGGAAACATCACGGTGGACGACTGGACCCGGAAACTCCGAACCTTCGATCGCGAACGGGCACGGATCGATTCGCGGCTCCGCGCCACTCCGCAGGAGACCCCGCCGGATTCCCTCGCCCCGGTGGATTCGACGGCCAAGCCCTAGGGAATGGTCCGCCCGACGATCACCTGATGCAGGCGCAGCCCGGCAGCGAATGTGACGCCGGGGCCCCGATGTGGGTTCAGCCGACGACGCGAGGCCCGGGCGCGGAGGTGAGGAGCCATGATGACCTGAGAATGATTCTCATATGGTAATTGGCCGTATCTCGAGGGCCCACCATTCCGCTCGGCGTTCCAAATACGGCTAATCGCCGCTCAGCCTCCCATTCCTTCCCCGTGCCGGGCCCGGTAAACTCCTCAGACCAAGGAGATCGCCATGCCCTTCCTTCCCCTGCGCGACCTCGGCATCCCCGATCCGGCCCGCGGGTTCTACGATGCCTGGCTCCAGGAGCTCGAGCACCAGATCACTGCCGCCGGCGCGGACTGGAATCTGGTGACCCGCAATGTGCTGCATGGCCTCTACTTCCCCGGAATTCCCGATTGGGAAGAGGCCGTGAACGATCCGAGGCTCCCCGCCCCGACCCGCGCCGCGTTGCTCGCGCTCGATCCGCGGAACGTGACGCTCGAGCCCGAGTACTACGGCGACGTCGACCCGGCCCGCTTCGCCCGGGTCAAGCCGCTCCTCTGGCTCTGGTACAGCTTCGACCGCGCGCCCCTCGCCGGGCAGAACGTGCATCTCGGGGTGCGCTTCCGCCGCGTCCTGGCCCCGCACGTGTTCGCGCGGTGCGGGCGGAATTTCAAGTGCTTCCAGTTCGTGGAGTTCTCCTACGGGTACAACCTCGAGGTGGGCGACGACGTCGTCGTGCACCGTCACGTCCTGCTCGATGACCGGGGCGGTCTCACCCTCGGGGACCGCGTCAGCATTGCCGACTACGCCAACATCTACAGTCACACCCACAGCATCGTCGACCAGCGCGACGTCACGAATGTCCGGACCGTCCTCGAGGACGATGTGCGCATCACCTACCACGCCACGGTTCTCGCCGGCGTGCGCGTCGGCCGCAATGGCATGGTGGGCGCCGTGGCCGTGGCCACGAAGAGCGTGCGGCCGTACCACGTCAACGTCGGCATCCCCGCAAAATCGGTCACGGTGAAGCCGAACGCCCCAGCCGATGTCCTCGCGATCAATCTCGTCGGTGGCCGGGATCCCGAAGGAGGCGGCGACTGACCACTCTCCTGCTCCTGGCCCTCCTCCTTACGGTGGTCGTCGCCTGGTGGTTCTACCGCGAGCGGCTGCGGCTCCGCGCCGAGCAGGACCGACTCGCCCGGTCGCTGGCCCACGCGGAGGCGGAGCGGGACGATTATGCCGAGCGGCTGGACCGGCGCATCAATGAGATCTTCTCGCTCCAGGAGCTGAGCTACGTGCTCAGCGAGTCCCTCCAGCTCGAGCGCATCGCCGATCAGATCGCCCGGTTCGCGTCGCGCTTCCTCGAGGCGGACGGCACGGCCGTGCTCCTCGCCAATCCTGAAGGACGGGGATTCCAGGTCGCGGCGGCTGAGGGCTCCCTCGCCGGAACCCGTTCCCGCGAGGTGCCGGACGACGAAACCACGCTCGTCTCCCGCGCGGTCGGGCGCGAGCACATCGAGCTCGGCGAAGGCCCGGAAGGTGTGCTGCTCCTCCCCGACACCCGCGTGGAGCGCGGAGCGGTGGCGCCGCTCCGCGCCCACGGCATGACCCTGGGCGCCCTGGTGGTGGCCGGCCGCCCTGACCGGCCCTGGACCACGCACGATCTGTGGCTCCTGTCGACGGTCGCCATGCAGGCCGCGGTCGTCTTCACCAACAGCCGGTTCTTCAACCTGTTGCAGCAGGGCAAGGAAGAATGGGAAACGACGTTCGACGCCCTGTCCGAAGGCATCGCGCTGGTGGACTCCGAAGGCAAGTTGAGTCGCGGGAATCGCGCGCTCTCACGCCTCACCGGCATCGCACTGCCCGCCCTCATCGGCCAGGGGCTCGTCACCCGGCTCTTCGGCGCCGCGCCCAGCGCGGATGAGCTGCTCGAGTGCACCCGCCGGGGAGCGGCGCCCCACCCGCTCGTCCTGCGCTCCGAGCCGCTCGACCGGATGCTGCGGCTGACCGCCGCGCCGCTGCCCGAGCGCGACGGCGCCATCACCGTGGTGATCCTGGTCGAGGACGTCACCGAGCAGCGGGCGATGGAAGCCCAGCTCATTCAGAACGAAAAAATGGCCGCGGTGGGCCAGCTGGTTTCCGGTGTGGCTCACGAGCTCAACAACCCGCTCACGTCCATCGCGGGGCTGTCGGAGTTTCTGCTCGAACAGGAACGGGTGCCGGAGGCCTCGCGCGATCACCTGCGCGTCATCCACGACCAGGCCGAGCGCGCGGGCCGGATCGTCCGCAACCTGCTGACCTTCGCCCGGAAGGGAGCGCCGGAGCTGGCCGAATTCGACCTCGCCGACGTGGCGCAGCGCAGCGCCTTTCTGATCCAGGCGGAACTCCGCCTGCGGGGAATCTCCCTGGACGTGCGCTCCACGGGGCCGGTGCTGGTCCGCGGGGACCGATACGAGATGCAACAGGTGGTCCTCAACCTGCTCACCAATGCGGTGCACGCCCTCAGCACGCGGCCGGAAGGTGCGCCGCGTCAGGTGATCCTCGAAACCAATCAGGAGGGCGCGAACGCGGTCCTCCGGGTGAGCGATTCCGGACCCGGGGTGCCATCGCACCTCGTCGCCCAGCTCTACACGCCCTTCTTCACCACAAAGGAGCCGGGTCAGGGCACCGGCCTCGGGCTTTCCATCAGCTACGGCCTGATCGAATCCCACGGCGGCCGCATCAGTTATCAGCCCTCTGCGCTGGGCGGCGCCGAATTCACGGCAATGCTGCCCCTCGCCGCACCGGCTGCAGCGGCCACGGCGCGGGCCCGGCGTCGCGTGCTGGTGGCGGATGCGGATCCCTCCGTCCACCGTGTCCTCACCGCACTGCTCAGGCCCGACGGGCACGAAGTGGTGTCGGCGCGGACCGGTGAGGAGGCGTTCGCCCTGATGCTCGCAGAGCCACCCGACCTGATCATCGCGGATGCCGCCCTCACCAGGGGGGGGGTGTCGATCGTTGCCGCGCTCCTCGCAGTGCAGAACGCGGAACGCCCGCGAATCCTCTTGTCGACGTCGCATCCCGAAATCGAGGACCCCCAGACGGCCGGCCTGCGGCGGCTTGCGAAGCCGCTAAACGTCCGCGAGGTGCACGAGGCCGTTCGGGAGGCGCTGGCCTAGTCCTCCTTCCTCTTCCCCGCTTCCCCGCGTCCCTGCCCTCGTTACACCTTCCTCGCCGATTTGCGACACTGTGACACATTCGTTGCGGTGATGTCGGCGCCCGCTGACATGATTCTGCGAACATCCTGCCGATGCTGAGACCCGCGGGCGAGTTGGCCCGCCGCGATCACCACCCGCACCCGGCAGATCGATGTCATCGCGCACCCGCTTCTCCTGGTCTTTGTGCTCCATCCCGGTCGCCGCGCTCGTTGCGATCATCGGTCTCCCCGCGCCCGCCGCCGGGCAGGCGTCCGGCCGTATTGTCGGGCGGATTCTGGATGCCGAGAGTGGCGCGCCGATCGCCGGCGCGCAGGTGGAAGTGGCCGAAGCCCCCCGGCCGCTGCGCGTCACCTCGGCCATCGATGGCCGGTACGCCCTGCAGGACGTGCCGGCCGGCGCGGTCACGCTCCGCGTGCGCCTCATCGGGTACCGCCCGAAGGCCGTCACGGGCGTGCTGGTGCCGGCGGGCGGAGTTGTGGAGCAGGACATCTCACTGGCCGGCCAGGTTGTGGAGCTGGAGGAGCTGACCGTAACCGCGGCCGCGGAGGGCGGCAGCGTGGCGCGCGCGCTCGATGAACAGCGCACCGCACCGAATATCATGAACGCCGTGTCGGCCGAGCAGATCGGACGGAGCCCCGACGGCGACGCCGGGCAGGCGGTCCAACGGGTGAGCGGCGTCTCGGTCCAGGACGGCAAGTACGTGGTCGTCCGTGGCCTGGGCGAGCGCTACACGCAGACCTCGCTCAACGGCGCACGGATCCCGAGCACCGAGCCGGAGCGGAAGGTGGTCCCCCTCGACCTGTTCCCGTCGAATCTGCTCGAGGCCGTCACGACCTCCAAGACCTTCACTCCAGACCAGTCAGGCGACTTCAGCGGCGCCCAGGTGGACATCCGGACCCGGGAGTTTCCGGCGCGCTCACGCTTTCACCTCTCGATCGGCTCAGGCTATAACTCCATCTCGACCGGTGAACAGACGCTGGTGGCACCGCGGGAGCAGGGCGACCTCTTCGCAATCGGGGCGAGTCAGCGCGAGATCCCGGTGGTGCTCGCCGGTTTCGGGAACTTCCTCTCCAGCGCACCGAATCAGGAACAGACCAACGAGATCGTGAACGACTTCCGGAATGCCTGGTCTCCCCGGACCAGCACCGGCGCACCGCCGACCTCATTCGACGCCTCGCTCGGCGGGACGGCCCCCGTCCTGGGCCAGCCCATCGGATACCTCGCCTCCCTCACCTACAGCCTCGGCTGGGAGGCGAAGCTGAACCAGCAGCGTGCCCAGGCGATGCCCGGGAGTGAAACGGGCTCCACCGTCGTGAGCGACCATTTCTCCGGTTCCTCCGCCAGGTCGAGCGTGCTGTGGGGGGGGATCCTGAACCTGAGCACGCATCTGGGTTCCCATTCGCGGCTCGCATTCAACAACACCCTCAATCGCACAGCCGACAACGAGGCGCGTTCCGAGGTCGGGTTCAGCGAGAACCTCGCCGGCAACTTCCGCATCGAGCGCCTGGCTTATGTCGAGCGCTCCCTCCGGTCGCACCAGCTCCTGGGCGAGCACCAGCTGGGTGAGCGGCACCGCCTCGACTGGAGTGCCACGGCGTCCCACGTCACCCGTGATGAGCCCGACCGGTCAGAATTCCTCTACGCGCTCGAAACCGATCCGGTCACCGGCAACAACCTGCCGCCGGCGTGGTACAGCATCGACAACCAGGGCGCGGTTCGTACCTTCTCGGAGCTCGATGAGGACAATTTCGAAGGGGGGCTGAATTACCGGTTCTCCCTCAGCTCCGGCGAGACTCCCCACCAGCTCCGGCTGGGCGGTCTCTATCGGCACACCGACCGCACAGCCGACAACACCGCGTACAGCATCATCTCCACGACCCTCACCCGCGCCGAACGGGAGCTCGCGCCGGAGCAGATCTTCGACGGCCGCTTCGCCCAGCCCGGGGACGCCAATTTCCGGCTGAGCCCGCTGGGTCAGGGCGGCTCGTACTCGGCCGACGACCGACTCTACGCCGGTTACGCGATGCTCGACTATGCAATAACCAATCGCCTTCGTTTCATCGGCGGGGCGCGCGTCGAGCGCTCGGAGGTCGAAGTCCGGTCCCAGTCGACGACCGGCGACCTGGACGCAGCGACGCCGACCTACACCGACCTGCTGCCGTCGGCCGCCCTCAATTACCAGCTCGGCGGGAATCACATGCTGCGGCTCGCGGCCTCCCAGACGCTGGCGCGGCCGGAGTACCGGGAGCTGGCGGAGGTCCAGTACCGCGAGGTCCTCGGCGGCGACAACTACCGCGGCAACGGCGATCTCAAGCGAACGCTGATCCAGAATGTGGACCTGCGCTGGGAGTGGTATCCGAACGCGGGCGAGGTACTGAGCGTGGGGCTCTTCGCCAAGCACTTCGATCTGCCAATCGAGCGGATCTACAAGGCAACCTCGGGCACCCGGGTCATCTCCTTCGAGAACGCCGATGCAGGGCAGAATCTCGGTGCCGAATTCGAGCTTCGGAAGCGCCTCGGGGGGCTCGCCTCACTGCTCGCGCCCTTCACCTTCTTCGGCAACCTGACGCTGATGGACAGCAAGGTGAACTTCGCCCAGGGCT
Organism: uncultured Gemmatimonadales bacterium; assembly: GCA_963817575.1. Classification (GTDB taxonomy): domain Bacteria; phylum Gemmatimonadota; class Gemmatimonadetes; order Gemmatimonadales; family GWC2-71-9; genus DASTCF01. The sequence goes on along the minus strand of CAWFOY010000006.1, from coordinate 164,111 downwards.
CGCCCTATGCCGAACGATCCATGGTCGGGCAGTCCCCGTACGTGGTGAACCTCGGGCTGGGGTACACCGCGGCCGGGAGCGACCTGAGCGCCACCCTGCTCTACAACGTCCAGGGCCGGCGCATCGTCAGCACGGCCGAGCTGCCACTGCCCAATGTGTACGAGGAAGCACGTCACGTGCTTGACCTGTCGCTCCGCCTCCCGGTGACGGCCGGGATGGCCGTCAAGGCCGACGTGCGCAACATCCTCGACCAGCCGTACGAGTTCACCCAGGGGAGCGTGGTGCGCGAGTCGTACGATATCGGCCGGTCGTTCTCTCTCGGTTTCAGCTGGGGTGCGGACCTCTGACGCGCCACGTGACGAGACCGTGACGGCGCCGACGCGAGATCTCCATGCAGCCTCGGTAGTCATTCCGGGCAGCCGGAGCGGACCAGTCACTCCGATTCCCCCGCACAACGAAAGGATCTTCCTGTGATGCGCAGAGCAACCCGCACGTGCCTGGCGGCAGTTCTCACGGCCGCGATCGTCGGCGCCTGCAGTGACGACAATGGCGGCAGCGGACCCGACCTTCCGGACCCGCCCACCAATGTCGCCGCAAACGCAACCAGCGCCACCAGCGTGGATGTGACGTGGGATGCCGTCGCCGGCGCGGATGGCTATGTGGTGCAGCGGGCCACCGGGGCCGCCGGCGGCAGCTTCGCCACGGTCGGCACCCCGGTCACGACGGCCTTCACCGATAACACCGTCGCCGCCTCGACCACCTACCGCTACCGGGTCGCCACGGTCGACGGCTCCGACCAGAGCTCCTACAGCGCCGAGGCACCCGCCACCACGCCGGGCGCCGGGCCAAAGGTCGCGACGATCGACGAGGACATCACCACCAACCGGACGCTCTTCGCGGACACGACCTATACGATCAGCGGGTTTGTCCACGTGGCCAACGGCGCCACGCTTACCATCGAGCCGGGCACCCTCATTCTCGGCGACTACGACGTGCTCGGCTCGTCAATATTCGTCCTTCGAGGGGCACACATCCTCGCCGACGGCGGGAGCTCCGCCACGCCCATCGTCTTCACCTCGGAGCGGCCCGCAGGGTCCCGTCAGGCCGGCGACTGGGGCGGCCTTCTTCTCGTCGGGAACGGCATCATCAACCGGGCCGACCCCGTCATCCTCGAGGGCACGGGTACGAACGCCCAGAACTACGAGATCGACTACGCCGGCGGGAACGACAACACCGACAACAGCGGGACGCTCCGGTATGTCCGGATCGAGTTCGCCGGCTACGGCCCGGCGCCCGACGCCGAGCTCAACGGCCTCACGATGGCCGCCGTCGGGAGCGGCACCACCATCGACTTCGTGCAGGTGCTGAACGGGCTCGACGACTCGTTCGAATGGTTTGGCGGAGCTGTGGATGCGAAGCACCTCGTGTCCTACGAAGCGGGCGACGATCACTTCGACATGTCCGAAGGCTTCCGAGGCCGGCTGCAGTACCTCATCGGATTCCAGTCGAAGGTGGTCGTGCCGCGGGCGGGCGCGGGCAACGTGTCCTCGGATCCCCAGGGGATCGAAAACGACGGCTGCAACGGCGCCAATTGCCTCAACGGCCACGCCTCGACCCCGTTCACGCTGCCGCTCGTCGCCAATTTCACGCTGGTCGGGCCGGAGGACGGCGTCTTCGCTGCCAACAACGGCGGCTACGGCATGGTGCTTCGCCGCGGCACGGCCGGGTACTACGTGAACGGCCTCGTGGCCCGCTGGGAGAAGGCGGCCTACTCGCTCCGGGATACGGCCACCGCCAACCGCATCGCGGCCGACTCGCTCATCCTGAGCAACATGGTGGACGCCGAGGTCGGCGCGCAGTTCCACGCCGGGCAGAACGGCGGCACGTTCGACCCCGGCACCTTCAACCTGACGGCGTCCGCGCTCACCGCGGCAGCCACGTTTGCAGGCCTGCCGGCGAATCCGTTGGCCGCCGCCGACTTCAACTGGACACCGGCCGGGGCCTCCGAAGCCTCCGCGGGCGGCATGAACCCATTCACCGGTGACATTCTGACGAAAGCCGGCGCTGCCGTCGCGGCCACTTCCTATCGTGGAGCCGTCGATCCGGCGGGGCCACAATGGTATCAGGGCTGGACCAACTACGCCGACAACTGAGCCGGCGGACAACCACACGCGGACGGCCGGCGCCGGTAGCGTCGGCCGTTTCGCTGACACACAATGACGCCATGCGGCGACTCGCCCCGATTCTCTTGATCGCCCTCGCCGCCTGCGGCGGCGGCGACCGCGCCCCTGAGCTCGCTCACGCCGACCAGGCACCCATCCGAATCGTGGACAGCATCTTCCCGATCGAAGAGGAGATCCGGCGGTTCCAGACGGGGCTCTCACCGGAGGCCGGCTTCTCCGGCGGAGCTGCGAGCAGGGACTCGCTCGTTTCGCGCTTCGTCGCCGTGCTCGAGCAGGCGGACACCGCCGCCTTCGCCCCACTCGCGCTCAACACGGCGGAATTCGGATACCTCTATTTCCCCGAGTCGAAGTTCACCCGGGCGCCGTACAAGACCAAGCCAGGGCTGATCTGGTTCCAGATCCAGAACGCGTCGAATCGCGGGCTTGGCCGCGCGCTGGAGCGACTCGGCGGTCGACCGGTCGGCTTCCGCAGCTACCGCTGCGATGCGCCGCCGGATTCGGTGGGCCGGAACCTCGTCTGGGAGGGGTGCGTCGTGACCTTCAAGCCGGCGGACGCCGACAGCGTGCGGGTCATGCGGCTCTTCGGAGGGATCATCGAGCGGGCAGGCGTCTACAAGTTCATCGGATACAGCAACGACTTCTGATGTCGGGATGATCGCCTCAGGGCGGCGGCCTCCTGTCAGTAGCCGAGCGCCGAGGCGGGGAGCCACGGCACGATATTGATCCGGCCGTTCACGCGGGCGCGGGCCTCTTCGGCCGTCTGCGTCGCCCAGTAGTTGCTCCCGGCGGTCAATTCGGGCGCGCTGATGAACCACCGCTGCGCCCGGAGGAAAAGATTGCCCGTCACCTGCGCGTCCCGCGCCGCGGAGTCGGCGACGATCCCCTCTCCCACGCCATCGAATGTGTTGCCGCGGACCCGTGCCCCGGCCGTCTTCTCGAGCACGACGCCCCGGGCGAGATCAGAGAGCACGTTCTCGCTCACCAGGTAGTCGCGGCTCGCCGGGCCGGCCGTGTCGCGCATGAACAGCTGGATGCCAGTCTGCCCTCCCATGATCACATTCTGCGAAATCGTGTTCGCGCTGCCGTGCTCGATGGCCACGCCCACCCGGCGCGAGCCGAGGACGGTATTGCCGGTCACGGTGGTGCCCGTGGAATACCCGAGCCAGAAGCCGTAATCGGCGCTGTCAGCGCGATTCTCGACGAACACATTTCCGGGGCTGAACGTGGATTCGAAGCCATTGTGGTAGGCGAAGGACGCGTCGTTCCGGAGGACCACATTCCCGGCGGAGGGCCGGACTTCACCCTGTTGCCCGCTGAGGAAGAAGCCGTCACCCGACCAGGTCAGGTTGTTGTCCGCGATCAGGTTGGAATCGCTCTGCTCGCGCAGCAGGATGCCGGCCGAGTCGCAGCCACGCCGGTACACCGGGGATTCGCACCGCACGTTGTGGTGCGCCCGGTTGCGCACGATGACGTTGTGGGACGCGCGCCAGAGGTGGATGCCCCAGCCGGAGTTCTCCGATACGTCGTTGTCACCGACATAGCTGCCCCGGGCGCCGAACAGGCCGATACCGTTCTGGCCGTTCCGCGCCGTCACGCTGGTGATCGTCGCCGCGTCCGTAAACTTGAGCAGGATACCGCTTCCGTAGGGCTCGAAACTGTCGGGATGAAAGATGTCGAGCCAGTCTCGCTCGTCGTACCGCTCAGGCGTGGATCGCAGCGCCTGCCGCCGCGAGCCCGAGACATCCACCCGGGTGATGCGATGGCCGCGGCCGCCTTCAAGCCGGATGCCGTAGCGATAGCCGCGCACGACTCCTCCGTAAATCTCGACGTTGTCCACGCCGCGGCTGGCGATCCCGGTGCCCACGAAGGCGTGCGCCGCCGTGTCGCCGCTCTCGAGCGTCACGCCGGTGAGGTCGATCCGGGTCCCCGAGCTCGCGACGATCAGCACGCCGACCTCTGTCGGATCGGCGATCCGATACCGGCCCGGACACACCGTGATCGACCCCTGCACCTGGGTGCCGGCCTTCGCGAGGCGCAGGCAGGGCGGCACAGGAGCAACCGGAGCGGCCGCGATGGCGGCCAGCAAAGCCAGGATGGAAATCATCAGACGATTCTCAGGACATCTTCCAGGGCGCCCGCTCCACCGCCGTCGAGCAGCATCATCACATCCTCCACGGCGCGGCGCTCGCGCGGCCAGGCGAACCGGATTCTCGCGGCCGGCGGCTCCAGCCACTCGGCCGCGTCGTGCTCGAGGCCGAGCACCGGGTCGGCACCAGCGGGCACCACGGCCGCGAAGACGGGCACCAGCGCCACCTCGTTGTGGTGATGCTGATAGAACGCTTCAACCCGGCTGAGATTGTACAAGCGCTCCGGTGTGAGCCCCGTCTCCTCCAGCATCTCCCGGAGGGCGGCCTCCACCGGGCGCTCTTCGGCCTCGATGTGTCCATGCACCGCCTCCCACGCCCCCGCACAGCGGCCGCCGCCCGGGCTCCGCCGGAGCACGAGGAATTCCAAACCACCCCGCGCCGGCCGGACGACGTATACATCCACGAGCGACACGCGAATGGCCGTCATGGGCGCCATGAGGCGAAGGCCGATAACAGGGCGATGCCGGCCGCACCGGACTTTTCCGGATGGGATTGGGCACCGACCGTCGAACCCTCCCCGACGAGCGTGGGGAATACCTCGCCGTACTCGGCGGTCGCGAGGACCGCGTCAGTGGGCAGGCCGGCGGGATGATGGCTGTGCACGTGATAGTACGACACCGGACCCCCACCAAACAGGCCTCGCAGCATCGGATGCCGGCGGCCGGCCGGGGTCGGTTCGACGCGCGCCCACCCGACATGCGGCAGCGGGAGCGTCGTACGAAAGCGCTGCACGCGTCCCTGCAGGATTCCGAGGCCGGCGGTGCCGGGAGCTTCCTCCGACTCGGCGAAGAGCAGCTGGAGCCCGAGGCAGATGCCCATCAGCGGAACGCCGGCCCGGCTGGCCTCGCGGACCGCTTCGCCGAGCCCGGTGGCGTGAAGATCGCGGACGGAAGGGGCGAAATCGCCAACGCCGGGGAGGACGATCCGCTCGGCCTGTCGTACTTTGGCGGGGTCGGTTGTGAGGGTCGCACGGTGACCGCCGGCCGCCAGGGTACGAACCACGCCTCGGAGCCCCCGGGCGCCGTAATCGACGACGACAATCACGGCGCCTGCCGCCGGGGTCAGGCGGAGCGCCGGCGGCTGAGGACGGCCTCGAGCCGCGCCGAGAGCGCGCGTGCGCGGAACGGCTTCGTAAGGAAGTCGTCGGCGCCGAGCTCGAACACCCGCACCTCGTTGTCTTCATCTCCCTTGGCCGTCAGGACGATGACGGGAACGGAGCGTGTTGCGGCGCGCGATCGCAGCTGTGCCAGCACCGAATACCCGTCGAGGCCGGGCAGGTTGAGGTCGAGCACGATGATGTCTGGCGCGAGGCGGTCCACCTGATCGAGCGCCTGGACTCCGTCGCGCGCCTCGTGAACGACGTAGCCGTCGCGCTCCAGCAGGTCCTTCATCACTCGGCGGAGCTGGTCCTCATCGTCCACGAGGAGCACAGTGATGCCTCGGGCGCGGTCTCCCCCCTCGCCCGCGGCGGCGCCGTCCTCGAGCAGCTCGAACGCGGTACTGAGGTCTACTGCCGGCGGGTGCGGTGGTGCGGCGGCGGCCCCGCCGCGCGGCGGCCTGGCCGTCGCCGACGGTCCCGACGGGCGCGCGCGGGCGGCCTGGCGCTCCTCGGATGGGATGTCCGTCACGCGGAGCAGTTCATCGATGGACGTCTCCCCGGCGGCCACGTGGCGGAGCCCGCTCTCCCAGAGGGAGTGCATCCCGCCGGCGCGAGCCGCGTCGGCGATCCGGTCGGCGGTCGCACCGGAGGCGATCAGCCGCTCGAGCTCCGGGGTCATCGTGAGAATCTCGACGATGCTGAACCGGCCGCGATATCCCGTCTGCGCGCAATCGGGACACCCGACGGCTCGGAGCAGCTTGGCCCCCGGCGGCAGCAGGTGGGCGATTTTTTCCGGGATCCGGTCGGTCTGGGGCTCCTGGCACACGACGCACAGTCGCCGCATGAGGCGCTGCGCCACCACGCCGCGGAGCGCCGCGCCGATCTTGTACGCCTCCATTCCCATGTCCACGAGCCGGGTCACGGCATTGGGCGCGTCATTCGTGTGCAGGGTCGACAGCACGAGGTGGCCGGTCAGCGAGGCCTGCACCGCGATCTGCGCCGTCTCCTGGTCGCGGATCTCGCCGACGAGGACGACATCCGGATCCTGGCGCAGGATCGAGCGGAGCGCGGTGGCGAAGGTGAGCCCGGCCTTCTCGTTGACCTGCACCTGCACGATGTTCTGGCCAAGCCGGTACTCGACCGGATCCTCCACCGTCACGATGTTCACGCCCTCGCCCTGGATGAGGCGAATCGCTGAATAGAGCGTCGTCGTCTTGCCGGATCCGGTGGGGCCGGTGCAAAGCAGGATGCCCTCCTTGAAACCCAGGAGGCCCCGGATGGTCTGCTGCTCGTCCTGAAAGAGTCCCAGGGTCTCCAGCGACAGGATCGTCGCCTTCTGGCTCAGGATCCGGATGACGACCTTCTCGCCGAGCGTGGCGGGCAGGGTGGAAACCCGCAAATCGATCTTCTCCTCGTTGATCTGTACGCGGGCCCGTCCGTCCTGCGGCCGGAGCCGGTCGGCGATGTCCAACCCGGACATGATCTTGATGCGGGAGATCAGCGGCAGACCGGCGGCGCGGGGAATCTTCATCACCTGGCGGAGAACGCCGTCGATCCGGTAGCGCACCACCACTCCGCCCTCCGCGGGCTCGACGTGGATGTCGCTGGCCCGGCTGGAGACGCCGTCCGTGAGCATCATGTCGACCAGCCGGACGATCGGCTTCTGGCTCGCCTCGTCGGCCGAGGCCCCAATGTCCTCCTGGTCGTCGCTGAGCTGCTGGACCTCGGACCCGCCCTGCATGCCGCCGAGCAGCTTGGAGACGATGTTCTCGCCGCGATAGAGCTCCTCGATCCGCTCCCGGATGCGGTTCGGCGCCGCGAGCAGGAGCCGCACTTCGCGCCCGGTCGCGAATGCCAGCATCTTCTCGGCGTCGAGATCGAACGGGTTGGATGTGGCGGCTTCAAGGTAGGAATCGGTGATGCGCAGCGGCAGGACGTTGTACCGGCGGGCGACGCTCTCCGGCACCGCCTCGCGTACGGTGGCATCGAGGAGCGTGAGATCCGCGACGGAGAGCCGGAATCGGGTGGCGATCGCGGCGAGGACCTGCTCGTCCGTAATCAGGCGCCGCTGGACCAACCCCTCCCAGAGCGAGACGGACTGGGGGCCCGCCGCGGCGAGAATCGACGCGACGGCCTCCTCCGGCACCATCTGCTCCAGGGTGGGTAGGAGCCACTCGTCAGAAAACGGCATCGCTGCACTCGAGGGGTCGGGGTACCTCGAAATAAAGAGCCACTGCGGCGCCCGGGCTAGGGGCGCGGATGACCCGACCAGCGGCTGAAGCCGCGGCCCGGCCTCTGTGTCGCTGAAGCGACGGGTGCATTGGATGGAATCGGACTTGCATAACCTTGAGACAGCAGCAAGGGCCGGACAGGCGCTCGCACTTGTCGCGACCTGTTTACCTCGCGATTACCGCCTGTTCGCATTGTCCCCCTCTCCCGGAGGGAGAGGGGACGGGGGTGAGGCGTTCAGAGCACCTCCCACCAATCCCGCGACACATCGAGGGTGAGACCGAACGTCCCGTCGCGTAGCCCCAGTCCGCCTTCCAGTCGCAGCAAGCCGAGAAACCACTCCACCGCGAGGCCGGCCACTGGCCGCACGCCGTCGCTGGCCGCCCACGGCGTTCCGGGGATGGGACGATCGGACCACCCCGCGGCGACAAACGGCGCCAGGGTCAGGGAGCGGCCGGTCGAGGCAAGACTGCCCAGGGGGATGGCCGGGAACGGCAGGCGGAACCGCCATTCGGCGTGGCCGAGTGTCGTCGTGCGACCGCCGTAGGCCCGGAACGGTTCACCGACCAGCGTGCCACGCCCCCCGAAGACGAAGCTTCGATACGCCGGCAGCTCGTCGGTGCCCACCCCGGCATACCATCGGGTTCGCAGCTCGCCGGAGGCGGTCGGGATCTGCCACACGGCCTCGAGCGCCCCGCGGACGTACTCGGCGGCGCCGACCCCTCCCTCCAGCGTGAGCCTGCCGTGGAGGTCCGACGCAACGGCGATTCCTCCGCCCGCGCGATCGAGGGACAGGCGCGCGAATCGGATGGTCCCCGTCCCGAGCGCCGGATTCGGGCGGTAGTCGCCCTGGGCCGGACTCGCCGCGACCGCCATCGATTTCGAATCCTCCACGCCGAGCTCCAGGCCCGCGGTCGTCCGGCCGCCGAAGCGCCGCCGAAGGCCGATCGAGCCCGATTCGAGCAGCACATAGTCGCCGTAATCCTCGCCGGCTTCCTGCGCGGTCACCGAATTCACGATCGGAGCGATGATGCGAAAGTCGCTTATATCGCGCACGCTCCGAGCCCCGGTGCCGAAGATCGTCAGGGCACCTGCGCCGACGGAGGCGGTGAGCGATCCGGTCATCCGGCCATCGGAGGTGCCGTAGCCCACGACGGGCCGGAGCTCGAGTCGCCGGTCAGATGCCAAGAAGGCCGCGCCGAAGCCCAGGGTCAGTCCCTGCACGCGATTGACGTGGACGAGGTCGCTCACCGAGCCGGCGGCAGGACGGGCGCCGCGGACGGCGTTGAGCGTGCGATCTCCGGCGATCTCCTCGACCTGGGCCCTGAGCGAGGCCATGTCCTGCTGGTTGATCGGGTCGGCCACACCACGAATCGACGCCTCGAGGGACTGGTCCCACTGGCTGGCTTCGGGAGCCGGCCGGCGCAGGCCACCGATGGCCGGCCCGGCCATCAGCCCGGGCGGGAGGGCAGCGTTGAGCTCGTACGGTCCGATCTCCCACCGGCCTCGGATGATCCCCCGGGTGGGAAAGTCGAGCCAGGTCGCGCGACGCCGGATCTCGATCTCCTGGCGATCGGGCAACCAGTATCTCCCCTCATAGAGTGAATTCTCGAGCACGACACTGATGTCCTCGAGTTCCCGGTCAAGGTAGGCTGCCGGCGTGAAGCTGAACCGAAAGCGCACCACCTCCGCACTTCCGACGTCCAGGTAGAGTGTTCCGACCACGAGCGGCCGATCGAAGGACCTGGGCCGGACCGCCATTTCGTACACGTGGACCGTCTGGGCGCCCGCGGTAACCGCGAGCGAATCCTCGAGTGCGAAATCGTAGGCGTCGAGTCCCGCGGGCGAGAGCGGGTGAATGGCATCACGCACCTCGTCCCCTTCCCCGATCCGGATCCGGTCCCCGTAGTTGTTCGTGACCACGCCGAGATGATCCCGGTGGTAGTTGATGTCGGTCGGAAGCCACCGGCCGTCGCGCCAGCCCCGTATCAGCTGCTTGCTCCGCCCCGGGGCCTGCCAATACACTTCGACCTCGAGCTCGTCTGCCTTCACAAGACGGGGCGGGTCGGTCAATCCCTTCCCGACCTGCGCAAGGAAGAACACGAAACCGTGCGCCCTGCTGCGATACGATTGAAGCGTCGGATCGGCTTCCACGGCCTGCCGCCGGGCGACTCCCCGGCGGACGAGTTCGAGTGCCTGCGGCGAATTCCAGTCCTGTGCGGCGAGGGGCGCGGCAAGGAAACAGGCCAGGACCAGCACGGCGAGGGGCATCGCGTGGGAATATCCCGGTGGCTCGTAAGGGGAGCAAGGCGGGCGCCGGTTCTCGTTGCGCTCGGAATCGCGCTCGGCCTTGCCGGCTGCGGCGGTCGACCGCAAAGCGTGCTCGATGACCCGGCCGCTCCGCCCGCGCCGAAGGAGCTCAAGCCCGAGGAGGCCTACCTGGTCGAGGTGTGGGGTCCGTCTCCCCCCGACACGACCGTCACATTCCTCTCGAGTCAGCCCCGCACGATCGTCCTGCGGCACGGTCCGCCGGATAACACGGTCTTTGCCGAGGTATCGCTGCCGGCCAACGCCCTGGCCCCGGGCGCCGGCGGCGACAGCGTGCGACTTCAGATCCGGCCGCTCCCGGGTATCTACGGCGTGGACCTGATCGCGGAAGGCAAGCTGGCCGAGGGCGCGCGACTCACCTTCAAGTATCCGGTGCACTTTGCGGCGCCAGCAGCGAGCAGGGACAAGTACCCGACGGAGCTGGAATTCGAGAGAGCGCTGGTGATTGCCCGACAGCCCGAACCCGGTGCACCGTACCGCACTCTGCCCATCACCCGCCCTGCCTCTGACAATCTCTCGACCGAGCTTCCGGAACTCGGTCGCTACCTCCTGGTGGCGCCACGGTGACCGACGGCTTCGCCGCCTTCCTCCGGCGCATCCCGCCGGAAGGGGGCATGGTTCCTGTTCCCTGCGAGGTCGTGCTCGATGCCGACACGCCAGTGGCCGCCTTCCGCAAGCTGCATCGCGGCGAGTTCGGCTTCCTGCTCGAGTCGCTCGAGGGGGCGGAGCGCTGGGCGCGATACTCGATTCTTGGAACCGAGCCGGCCGCGGTCTTCAGGTACCGCGGCACCGAGGTCGAAACCTGGCGCCGCGGCTGCCCGGGATGGACGAGTGACACCGTGCTCGGGAGTCCGCTCGACCATCTGGGCGCGCTCCTCCGGCGGCACCGGCCGGTGCGGGTGCCGGGCCTGCCTCGGTTCACCGGCGGGGCCGTAGGGTTCCTCGGGTATGACGTTGTGCGGACGCTCGAGCGGCTGCCGGCGGGCCCACGAGACGATCTCGGACTTCCCGACGCGGTGATGATGTTGGCGGACACGGTGCTCATTCTCGACCACCTCTCCCACCGGGCCAACGTCGTCGCGAGCGTCGAAGCGGCCGCCGGCACCTCCGAGGCCGAGCTGCGCCGGCGCTATGACAACGCGCAGGAGCGCATTGCGGAGTGGCTTGCGCGGCTCCGGGCCCCGGGGATCCTCGAACCGCTCGAGGTCGCGCCAGTCACGGCGCTCGTCACCGAGTCGGCGTTCGAGCCAGGCGCGTTTTGCGCCGGAGTCACCCGCATCAAGCAATACATCGCGGCAGGCGATGTATTTCAGGCAGTGCTGTCCCGCCGGCAGGAGGTCGAGGCACCCGACCCGTTCCTGACCTACCGGTACCTGCGGGCACTCAACCCCGCCCCCTACCTCTACTACATCCACGCCGACGACCTGCATCTCGTCGGCGGCTCGCCCGAGGTGCTCGTGCGGGTGGAAGACGATGAGGTGATCGTGCGCCCGATCGCGGGCACCCGGCCGCGCGGCGCCACCCCGGAAGCCGACGCCGCCCTGGAGGCGGAGCTGCGCGCCGACCCGAAGGAGCGGGCCGAACATCTGATGCTCGTGGACCTCGGCCGTAATGATGTCGGTCGCGTGGCGCGGTACGGTTCGGTCCGGGTCACGGACCTGATGATCGTGGAGCGGTATTCGCACGTGATGCACCTGGTCAGCGAGGTGCGGGGCACGCTCCGCGGGGACGTGGACGCGCTCGCGACGCTCGCCGCGGCGTTTCCGGCCGGCACCGTGTCAGGCGCCCCCAAGGTGCGGGCGATGGAGATTATCGACGAGCTGGAGCCGGTGCGGCGGGGACCTTATGCCGGTGCGGTCGGCTACATCGGCTGGGGCGGCCGCACGCTGGACACGGCGATCACCATCCGGACGGCGGTGATGCAGCGGGGGCGGGCTTGGGTGCAGGCGGGCGCGGGCATCGTCGCCGACTCCAACCCGGAGGCCGAGTTGGCCGAGACCGAAGCCAAGGCCGGGGCGGTGCTGGCCGCACTGGCGCTCGCCGCCCGGGCCGGCACGCCCGAACGTATATTCCCGGCCTGACTATGCCATCCTACCAGCTCATCAGCTTCGGCGGCGAACAGCGCTTCGACCTCCCGCCCGGCCGGCCCCTGATCGTCGGGCGCGCGGTCGCGAGTGATCTCCCGATCTTCGACCCCACCATCTCGCGCCGGCACGCGGAGCTCATGGCGGAGGACGAAGGCGTCCGCGTCCGCGACCTTGGCAGCTCGAACGGCACCTTCGTCAACGGCGTGGCCTCCGGCGAGGGGTGGCTCGGCGCGAACGACACCGTTGCCTTCGGGAAGGTCTCGTTCTACGTCCGCGCGGTTGAGCTCGTCGTGGCTCCTCCATCACCTCGTCCGCCGACCGCGCCCGGCGGCACCATCGTGCGCCAGCTGGCGGTGCAGGCCGCGCCCCCGGCGCAGCTCGATGGCCCGTCGGGTGTCGGGCAGCTGCGGGTCCCCGAGGCGGATCAGGGCGCGCGCCAGGCGCACAAGCTCTCGCTTCTGCTCGATATCTCCCAGAAGCTCTCCGGCGAACTGGACCTGGACCGGCTTCTCGGGACTGTCGTGGCCATGATGTTCGAGGTGATGCAAGTGGACCGGGTCGCGATCCTGCTCCGCGATCCGGTCTCCGGGGACCTGATGCCCCGGGTCACCAGAAGCCGGATCGGCGGCGCGGAAGCGCTCAAGGTGCCCCAATCCATCGCCCGGAAGGCGGTCGAGGAGCGGGTCGCGATCCAGACCGACAACGCCGCGGCCGACGCGCGCTTCAAGGGCAAGTCGGTCGTGCTCCAGAGCGTCCGGAGCGCGATGTGCTCCCCGATGCTGGCCTCGAGCGACACGGTGCTCGGCCTGCTCTACGTGGACAACCTGCGCGACACCGGCTCCTTCACCGACGAGGACCTGCAGTTCCTCGCCGCCTTCTCAGGGCTGGCGGCCTCGGGCATCCGGAACGCCTACTACGCCGACCAGGTCCGCCGTGAGGCGCTGGTCCGCTCGAATTTCGAGCGCTACTTCGCGCCCAATGTGGCGGCGGAGATCGCGCAGCAGGAAGGCGCCGTTCGCCTGGGTGGCGAGAAGCGGCCGCTTACCGTGCTCTTCAGCGACATTCGCGGCTTTACGGCGATGGCGGAGGCGATGACGCCCGACGCCATTGCGGGGCTGCTGAGCGCCTACTTCACGGAGATGGTGGACGTCATCTTCGAGCACGGTGGCACGCTCGACAAGTTCATCGGCGACGCGATCATGGCGCTCTGGGGGGCGCCCATTCAGCACGTGGATGATCCCGACCGCGCCATGCAGGCCGCGCTCGGCATGCAGCGGGTGGTCGCGGAGATCAATCGCCGGTGGGCCGAGCAGGGCCGGCCGACGATCGGCGTGGGCATCGGGATCAATTATGGCGAGGCCTTCGCGGGGAACATCGGAAGCCATCGTCGCCTGGAGTACACCGTCATCGGCGACGCGGTGAATATCGCATCCCGGCTCTGCGCGGAGGCGGGGCCCGGCGAGATCCTGCTGAGCGAGCCGTTCTATCGGATGCTCAAGGTGCCGCCGCCCATGGAACCGGTCGAGGGCATCACCCTCCGGGGGCGGGCGGGGAAGGTGGCGGTGTATAAGGCCTCCCCGCCTCCGCCAGCAGGTCCAGCACCAGCCGCACCGGCAGTCCCATGACGCCGAAGAAGTCGCCGTCGATCCGCTCCACCAGCGCCGCACCGTATCCCTGAATGCCATACGCGCCGGCCTTGTCCATCGGCTCCCCGGTCTGCACATAGGCGCGGAGGAACCCCTCCCGCGCCGCGCGGAAGGTCACGGCCGTCACGTCCACCGCCTCGAATACCACGGAGTCAGCGCGCAGCGCCACCGCGGTCACCACCTCGTGCGTGCGCCCCTGCAACCGGAGCAGCATCTGCAGCGCGTCCTCCGCGTCCTGCGGCTTCTCGAGGATCTCCTCCCCCAGCAGGACGATCGTGTCCGCCGCGAGCACCAGCTCCCCGGGCACGGCGCGCGCCTTGTCCTGGGCCAGGCGGAGCGCGTAGTCCCTCGGCGCCTCGCCGGGTCGCCGGACCTCCGGCACATGCGGGGGCCGGACATCCACGGTGATGCCGAGCATCTCGAGCAGCTGCCGGCGGCGGGGGGAGGAGGAGGCGAGGACGAGGCGGTTCACGGAGCCCGCTCGAGCACGAGGGTCACGGGGCCGTCGTTGAGGAGCTCGACCTTCATGTCGGCGCCGAATTCTCCGGCTTCGACGCGGAGACCCTGCGCGCGCAGGCGGTCGAGAAATCGTTCGTAGAGAGGGATCGCGACGTCGGGAGGGGCCGCGTCGATGAACGATGGCCGCCGCCCCTTTGCGGCGTCGCCGTAGAGGGTGAACTGCGAGACCACCAGCACCGCGCCGCCGACGTCGGCCAGCGCGAGGTTCATCTTGCCCTCGGCGTCACCGAAGAGGCGGAGGCCGGCGACCTTCTCCGCCATCCAGTCCACCTGGGGCGGCGAGTCTCCGTGCGTGAAGCCGGCCAGGAGAAGGAACCCCGCGCCGATCTCGCCGGCCACGTGATGGTCGATCGTGACGCTGGCGCGGGTCACCCGCTGCAGGACGACGCGCACCTCACTCCACGGTGACGGACTTGGCGAGGTTCCGCGGCTGGTCCACGTTACACCCGCGGCGGACCGCCACGTAGTACGACAGCAGCTGGAGCGGAATGATGGTGAGGATCGGCGTCAGCAGGTCGAGCGTCTCCGGAATGGTGAACGTCGCTTCCGCGAGCCGCTGAATCTCCGCATCGCCCTCGTTGGTGATGGCGAGGACCTTGCCGCCGCGCGCCTTCACCTCCTCGATGTTCGACACGATCTTCGAGTGCACCGCATCCCGTGGGGCGATGAACACGACGGGCATGTTCTCATCGATCAGGGCAATCGGCCCGTGCTTCATCTCCGCGGCGGGATAGCCCTCCGCATGGATATAGCTGATTTCCTTGAGCTTGAGCGCGCCCTCGAGCGCCACCGGGAAATTCACCCCGCGGCCGAGGTACAGCGCGTTGTTGCCCGTGAAGAACCGCTCGGCCAGGCCCTCGATCTCGGGCGACTTCGCGAGGATCACCTCGATCTGGCCGGGAAGCGCCTTGAGGCCCTGGATGAACTGCCGGCCCTGCAGGATGCTGAGATTGCGGAGCCGGGCCAGCCTGAGCGTCAGGAGCGCGAGTGCCGCGACCTGGCTGGTGAACGCCTTCGTCGAGGCGACGCCGACCTCGGGTCCGGCGTGGAGGTAGGTGCCGCCGTCCACTTCGCGGGCGATGGTCGAGCCGACGACGTTCACCAATCCGACGGTCCGCGCGCCGCGCTTCTTGGCCTCACGAATGGCGGCGAGGGTATCGGCGGTCTCGCCGGACTGGCTGATGCCGATGACGAGCGTCCGGTCGTCCACCACCGGATTCCGGTACCGGAACTCGGAGGCATATTCCACCTCGACGGGCACGCGGGCCAGCTCCTCCAGCATGTACTCCCCGATGAGCCCGGAGTGCCACGAGGTCCCGCAGGCCGTGATCACGATGCGCTGCACCTGCTTCAGCTCGTCGTCCGTCAGGTTGAGGCCGGTGACGCGCGCCGTCCCCTCGTCCTCGAGCAGGTGGCCGCGAAGCGTGTTGGCCAGCGACTCAGGCTGTTCGAAGATCTCCTTCAACATGAAATGCTCGAAGCCGCCGCGCTCGATCGTGGCCAGGTCCCATTCGATCTGGTTCACGGGCTTGTCGATGCTCGTCACCTGGAGGTCGCGCACACGATAGCCATCCCGGGTGAGGACCACCATCTCGCCGTCATCGAGGTAGATGACGGAGCGGGTGTGCTCGAGCAGCGGCGAGGCGTCCGACGCGACGAACCGCTCGTTCTCGCCGATGCCGACGATCAGGGGCGAGCCCTTCCGGGCCGCCACCAGCGTGTCCGGCTCGTCGGCGGAGATCACGGCGATGCCATACGCGCCGTCTACGTCGCGGAGCGCGGCGGCCACGGCCTCCTCGAGGTTGCCCTGATAGAGCTCCCCGATGAGGTGGGCCAGCACTTCGGTGTCGGTCTCGGAGGTGAACTCATGCCCGCGCTTCGCCAGCGCCTTCCGGATCGCACCGGAATTCTCGATGATGCCGTTGTGGATCAGCGCGATGCGGCCGGACTGGTCGGTGTGCGGGTGCGCGTTGGGCGTCGTGGGCGCCCCGTGCGTCGCCCAGCGGGTATGGCCGATGCCGAGCGTGCCGGTCGGCATCTTCCCGGCGAGCTGCTTCTCGAGATTGGAGAGTTTCCCGGCCGACTTGTAGACGCGGAGGCCGTCGCCGTTGACGACTGCGAGGCCCGCCGAGTCGTAGCCCCGATACTCCAGGCGCCGGAGTCCTTCAAGCAGCAGCGTGGCCGCTTCCCGCGGCCCGACGTATCCGACAATCCCGCACATGACCCCGTCCCTCGCTAACCCAGAAGTTCCCGGCAGACCCCGACCAGTGCTTCGGCCTCGGCCTGCGTCGGTGCTTCGGCAATGAACCGGATAATCGGTTCCGTTCCCGACGGCCGGAGGTGCACCCAGCGGTCGGCCCATGCGAGCCGCAAGCCGTCCCGCTCATCTGCGGCGGCATCGGTGAACCGCTCCCGCAGCGCCCGGTAGGCGGGGCTCAGGTCGGCCCGCCGTGGAGCCTTCGCCTTCACAATGCGATAGCGGGCGGATGCCCCGACCAGTCCCGCCACGCTAAGCCCCGATTCGAGCAACAGTTGCAAGATAAGGGCCACCCCCACCGGCGCGTCACGGCCGATGTGCACCGCCGGCAGGATGACACCGCCGTTCCCTTCGCCGCCGACCACCGCGCGCTCGTCCCGGATCATCCGCGCCACGTGGGCCTCGCCGACCGGGGCCCGGAGGAATCGCGCCCCGTGTGCCCGGGCCGCATCCTCCACGACGAGGCTGGTGGAGAGATTGGCCACCACCACGCGATCCCCACCCGTCGCTCCGGCGCCGCGGCGCCGGCTCCCCAGCACCGCCCGAACGGCAAACGCCAGCGTGTAGTCCTCGCCGATCGGCGTGCCGTGTTCGTCCACGAGGGCGAGCCGGTCCACGTCCGGATCCACCGCCATCCCGATTTCCGCCCCGGACGACTTCACCAGCCGGGACAGGTCGCCGAGGTTCTCGGGCACCGGCTCGGGCGCGCGCGGAAATCGCCCATCCGTCTCGAGATTGATGGCCGTCACCCGGCAGCCGAGCTGCTCGAGCAGCCGGGGCATCATGGTGCCGCCGGCTCCGCGGACACAATCGAGCGCCACGTGGAACCGCCGTTTCCGGATCGCGGCCACGTCCAGGACGGGGAGCCGGAGCACGAGATCCAGGTGCCGCGCGATCGCGTCCGGATCCTCCCGCACCTCCCCGATCCCCTCCCAGGAAACCCTCGGTGGCCCGGACTCGGCAAGGCCGCGCACTTCGGCGCCCGCACTCCCGTCGAGGAAGATGCCGTCCGGACCGACGAATTTGAGCGCGTTCCACTCGATGGGATTGTGACTCGCGGTGAGAATCAGCCCGGCCCCGGCATGGTGGTGCTCGACGGCGAGCTGTACGGTCGGAGTCGGCACGATGCCCAGGTCGATGACCTCGACGCCGACCGACATCAGGCCAGCCGTGGCCGCGCGATTGAACATCGCGCCGCTCGTGCGGGCATCCCGGCCGACCACGACGCGTGGATGGCCGGCCCGCCGGGCCCAGGCGCCGAGGGCGGCCGCGTACCGGGCGACGAGCTCGGGCGTGAGATCCGTCCCG
Organism: uncultured Gemmatimonadales bacterium; assembly: GCA_963817575.1. Classification (GTDB taxonomy): domain Bacteria; phylum Gemmatimonadota; class Gemmatimonadetes; order Gemmatimonadales; family GWC2-71-9; genus DASTCF01. The sequence goes on along the minus strand of CAWFOY010000006.1, from coordinate 146,308 downwards.
ACGACGCCGCGCATGCCGGAGACACTGATCATCAGGGTGTCGGACATCGGCTCCCCAGCCCCGGGCGGGCGGTCAAGCGTTGATTGGAAGCTTGGTGGGGTTCGGGAAGGCCTTATGGAACGCCTCGACCACCTGCGGGTCGAAGTGCGTGCCCGCGCACCGGTCGAGTTCCTCGTAGGCCTCGTTCGGCTGGAGCGAGGCGCGGTAGGCGCGGTTGGTGGTCATGGCATCGAACGCATCCACGACCGCGACGATGCGCGCCTCCAGGGGAATCGAGTCGCCGCGAAGTCCGTCCGGGAAGCCGTCGCCGTCCAATCGCTCGTGGTGAGACCGGGCGATGTGCAGCACGATGGGCCGCTCCCGCGCGAGCGGGGCGAGAATGCGTTCGCCGAGAACGGTGTGCTCCGTGATGTGCCGGAATTCATCCGCGGTCAGCCGGCCCGGCTTATTCAGCACCGCTTCCCGGGTGCCGATCTTGCCGATGTCGTGCAGCTCGGCCCCGAGCCGGATGTTATCGAGGAAGTCCCCGGTGAATCCGAGAAACACGGCCGTCCGAACCGCGTACTCCCGGACCCGCTGCGAGTGGCCGCGGGTGTAGGCATCCTTCGCTTCGAGCGCGTGGGCGAGCGTCTGCGCGCCCTCGAGGAACAGTTCCTGGATCCGGGCCCGCTGTCGCTTCACCTCGCTCTCGAGGTGCTGCTGGTAGAACCGGTTCTGCAGCGTGAGTTCGCGCTTTTCGAGGGCCTTGGTCACCCGGGCCTGGACCTCCTCCATGATCATCGGCTTGGCGATGTAGTCGAGGGCGCCCTTCTTGAGGCAATCCACCGCAGTCTGCACGTCCGCGACGGCACTCAGCATGATCACGGCGGTGTCGCGGTGCCGCCGGAGCACTTCCTCCAGCAGCGCGACCCCGTCGGTCCCCGGCATCGTGATGTCGCTGATGACGACGGCGACCTCGCCTTTCTCCTGCAGGAGTGCGAGGGCGGCGTCGCCGGAATCGGCTTCCAGGCATTCGAGCCCCTGCGCCTGGACGACGCGCACGACGGCGCTCCGGACCTGGGCGTCGTCGTCCACCACGAGGCAACGCGCGTTGCCGTTCGGGGACATGGAAGATCGAGAGCTCACCACGAAAGCAAACTAGGCCTCTGGTCGGGATTTCTCAACGTGTCACCTTGCCGCAACGCCTTGAGCGCCATAAGGTTCCTGCAACTCAACGAGTGTGATCCATGACACAAATCCTGCCGCATGATCTCGAGCTCGGGCTCGCCACACGGGCCGTCCACGCCGGCCAGGTTCCGGACCCGCTGGCAGGTGCCGTGATGACACCGATTTACCAGACTTCTACATACGTGCAGGCCGGGCTGGGAAAGCACAAGGGGTACGAGTACGCCCGGACCCACAACCCCACGCGCCAGGCCCTGGAACGCAATGTGGCCTCGCTCGAGGGAGGCACCCACGGGTTCGCGTTCGGCTCCGGCCTGGCCGCGCTCGACGCGGTGCTCAAGCTCCTCAAGGCGGGCGACCATGTCGTCTGCGGCGAAAACGTCTATGGCGGAAGCCATCGCCTGATGGACCGGATCTATTCCACGTTCGGGGTGGAATTCACCTTCGTGGACAGCCGGGACATCCGAAACGTTGAACGCGCGCTCCGGCCCACAACCCGCATGGTCTACTGTGAAACGCCCACCAACCCGATGATGCAGCTCACGGATCTCGCCGCCGTGGGCGACCTGACGCGGGCGCACGGCCACCTCTTCGTCGTGGATAACACGTTCGCGACCCCGATGTTCCAGCGGCCCCTCGAGCACGGCGCCGACCTGATCCTTCACAGCACGACCAAGTACCTCAACGGCCACAGCGACATGGTCGGCGGGATCCTGGTGACTTCCCGGGACGACCTGGCCGAACGGCTCGGCTTCATCCAGAACTCCGCGGGGGCGGTCCCCGGGCCGATGGACTGCTGGCTCGCGCTCCGCGGCACCAAGACCCTGCCGCTTCGCATGCGCCAGCACGACGCCACCGGACGCATCGTGGCCAAGTGGCTGTCCGAACGGAAAGACGTTCCGAAGGTCTACTACCCCGGCCTGCCGTCCCACCCGCAGCACGAGCTCGCCCGCCGGCAGATGTCGGGGTTTGGCGGCATGATCTCGATCGACGTGGGGGATCCGGAGCGCGCCCGGCGCATCGTTGAGCGCACGCGGATCTTCGCCCTCGCGGAATCTCTGGGGGGCGTGGAAAGCCTGATCGGGCATCCGGCGAGCATGACGCACGCGTCGGTGCCCCCGGCGATGCGCGAGGCGATGGGGCTGACGGATTCACTGCTGCGGCTGAGCTGCGGCATCGAGGACAGTGAGGATCTGCTGAAGGACTTGGATCAGGCGCTGAAATGAGCCCGGACCATCGGACGGTCGGTCCGGCTGTCCGCCCGTCCGCCTGTCCGGCTGTACCATTATGAAACAAGCAGGGGGCGCTTCCCGTAGAGGCCCCATCCCCAAACCAGGCCCATCCATATGACGAACATTCCCGCGCCCCGCAGCCGCCGCACCCTGCCCGGCATCTCGCCGGTCAGCTGGGAGCATCCGGCTGACCGCGCGGCTCTGCAGGCGTTGCGCGCCGTGCCCGGCGTGGACGAGGTGATTCGAAAGGTGCTGGCGGTACTGGGCGGCGAGCGCGGCATCCGGCTCCTCTTCCTCTCCAACGCGGTGCGAGTCGGGCCTGCGCAGTTCCCGCGGCTCTGGCAGATGCACATCGAGAATTGCACCACCTTCGACTGGGAACGCGTTCCCGAGCTGTACGTCTCCCAGACGCCCGTGTTCAACGCCGGTGCCTATGGCGTGGACAATCCCTTCATCGTGCTCCACACGGCAGCCATCGAAATCCTCGACGAAGACGAGCTCCGGGCGCTCCTCGCTCACGAGCTCGGCCACGTCATCAGTGGCCATTCGCTCTACCGGACCATCGCCGCGATCCTCGCCCTGGTGAGCCTGGGCGCCCTCCCCTTCCTCGCCGGCATCGCGCTGCTCCCGGTCAAGCTCGCGTTCCTCGAGTGGAGCCGGAAGGCGGAGTTGTCGGCGGACCGCGCCGGCCTCCTCGGCTGCCAGGACGTGATGGTTTCGCAGCGGCTCGATCTCAAGATGGCAGGCGGTGGGCGGGGCGAGTGGTTCACCGCCGCGGACCTCAACCTCGATACCTTCATGGCGCAGGCCCAGGAATACGGCTCGACCAACGAAGGGCTGGACGTGGTGTACAAGCTGCTGCATACCCTCGGCGTGTCACACCCGATGCACACGGTGCGCGCGGCCGAGATCCAGCTGTGGGTCGCAAGCGGGGACTATGAGCGGATCGTGCGGGGCGAGTATCCGCGTCGCGGCACGGCGGCCGACGAGCGCGCGATGTCCGAGCACTGGCGCGACGCCCGCGACTACTACGCGAAGGAAGCGCGTGACCTCGCCCAGCAGATGGGGCAGGCCGCCCGCAATGTGGCGGAGAAGGCCTCGGAGGCCTTCCGCGAGGCCAGGAAGCGTGGCTCCAGCGCGTGAGAATTCTGATCGTCGGCGGCGGGGGCCGCGAACACGCGCTCGCCTGGGCGCTGAAGCGTGAGAACCCCGCCGCGACGATGTTCGCCGCACCGGGAAACCCCGGCATCGCCGAGCTCGCCACACTCCTCCCCATCTCATCCGACGACACTTCCCGTATTACCGAAGCCGCATCCCAGCACGCCATCGACCTCACGGTGATCGGCCCGGAGGTTCCGCTGGCCCTCGGGCTGGCGGATCGGCTCCGCGCGAGCGGACGGCTGGTGTTCGGGCCGAGCGCGGCGGCCGCCCGGCTCGAGGCCTCCAAGGCGTTCGCAAAGGACGTCATGGAGTCGGCCAGGGTCCCCACCGCCGTGAGTCGGACCTTCACAGTGCTGGCGCCTGCGCTGGCCTACGTGGAATCCCATCCCGAGCCCCTCGTCGTGAAGGCCTCCGGCCTCGCGGCGGGGAAAGGCGCCATCGTCTGTGCCACACGCGCCGAGGCGACGGAGGCGGTGCTGGCGATGCTGGGCACCGACCGGTTCGGCGAGGCCGGCCACACGGTCGTCATCGAACATTTCCTCGAGGGCGAGGAGCTGTCGGTCCTCGGCCTGACGGATGGCCGGGAGGTGGTCCTCCTCCCCGCGTCCCAGGACCACAAGCGCCTCGGCGAAGGCGACACCGGCCCCAACACCGGCGGAATGGGGGCCTACGCGCCGGTGTCCCTGGCCACGCCCGCGCTTCTGGACCGGGTGAAGCGGGAAGTGATGCTGCCGACGCTCGCGGAATTGGAGCGGCGCGGCGCCCGGTTCCAGGGCTGTCTCTACGCCGGCATCATGGTGGACCGTGGCGGGACACCCTCGGTCGTGGAGTTCAACTGCCGATTCGGAGACCCGGAGACCCAGGTCGTGCTCCCGCTGGTGGATCGGGGGCTTACCGATGCGCTCCTGCGCGTCGCGGGGGGCCACGAGCCGACCCCGGTGACGGTTCGGAATGCGGCATCGGTTACCACAGTGCTTGCCGCCCGCGGGTATCCTGACGCACCTGAGAAGGGCGCGGGAATCCAGATCCCTGCTGAGCTGCCGAAGGGAGTGACCGTTTTTCACGCCGGAACCGTACGGAGCGCCGACGGCGTACTTCGCACCAACGGCGGGCGAGTGCTCAGTGTGACGGCGGTCGCCGCCAGCTTCGCCGAGGCCCGGTCGCGGAGTCGCGCGACAGCGGAGGGCATCACATTCGAGGGGAAAGTGTTCCGCCGCGACATCGGGTGGCGGGAGGCAGAGCGGGTCGGCGAGTAGAGGCGAGCCGTGTCACTGCATCGTCTCGCCGTCGTCCCCTATGGGTCTGCCAACTCACAAGAGGCGCTTCATGCGGATTCCCCTGATCCTTCTACTCACTCCAGCGGCTCTCCTCGCGTGCAGCGAGGATGGCACCTCCGGCACCAGCACGCCGGGTTCCGACGTCCTCATCGTGCAGGACGCCGACACGAAGGGAACCAACGCCTACTCTCCCAGCTTATTTACCATCAGCCTGGCCGATGGCGGCGAGGTGCGATGGGGAAATAACGACCGTGGCACCGGGTACGGCAGCAGCGGAACGACCCACACCGTGGTAGCCGACGACGCGTCGTTCGATTCGGGGAACATCCCGCCGGGCGGCACGTTCTCGCACACCTTCGCCGGAACGGGAATGGTGCCGTATCACTGCAAGATTCATCCATCGATGAAGGGAACGATTCAGGTCAACCCTTAGACAACCGATCGGAGGACGGGCGCGGAAGGCATCCGGGTGGCCACGGCTGAAATCGGTGACCAGCCCGGCGAGCCGCGGAGTCCCTGCCCGGCCCCACGATTCTGGAGGCATCTCATGCGATTTCCATTTCCACTGCTCCTCCTCGCACCGGCCTTCCTGCTGGCGTGCGGGGATGATTCCAGCTCTCCCAGCACGCCGGACGCCGACGTGCTCATCGTTTCGGGCGCCGAGACCAAGGGTGCCAACGCGTTTGATCCCAGCCCCTTCACCGTCAGCCTCGCCGCCGGTGGCGTTGTGAAATGGGGCAACGACGATGGGGAAACCCACACCGTCACGGCCGACAATGTATCCTTCAACTCAGGGAACATCGGCTCGGGTAACACCTTCTCGCACACGTTCACGACCGTGGGAGCTGTCACCTACCACTGTTCGATTCACCCGACGATGGTGGGAACGATTACGGTCAATCCCTGATGCAAAGGGACGGATGGGCGGATGGGCAGCCGGGCCGTTCGACTGCTCTCCGTCCTCCGGACCTCCGGTCTCGCAATTGCTCGGCCCCTTTCGCCCCGCGCTCGGCCCATCCGCCCATCTGTCCATCTGCTAGCTTTCGGCATGCCCGAACTCCCCGAAGTCGAAACCATCGTCCAGGATCTCCGACCGACGCTGCTCGGGCGGTCCATCGTTCGGGCCGAGCTGAGTCACATTGATGTGCTCCGGGGCGTCTCGCGCCCCGCCCTGCTTCGCGGGCTCGCGGGCACGACGATTCGCGACATGCGCCGGCGGGCCAAGCACGCCGTCCTCGACCTCGGGGAGCGGCGCCTCGTGATCCAGCCGGGCATGACAGGGTCGCTGCTCGTGTTCGACCGGCCGCTCGCGGCCGGCGATGCGAAGTACGCCGTGCTGCGCGCGACGCTGGACGACGGCCGCCTGCTCGTCTATCGTGACGTGAGGCGGATCGGCACGCTGCTCTGGCTCGACGCCAAGGGGTGGGCGCGCTACGACGGCGCCATCGGCCCGGAACCGCTGGACGAAGCGTTCACGGCGGAGGCGCTCCACCGGGCCGTCGGGCGCACCCGGCAGGCCATCAAGAAGGGGCTCATGGATCAGAGGCTCCTCGCCGGCGTCGGCAACATCTACGCAAACGAGGCACTCTTCGCCTCCCGCATCGACCCGTCACGGCCGGCCAACCGGCTGTCCCCGGCGGAATTCGAAGCGCTCCACCAGGCCCTCGTCCGGATCCTGCGGGCCGCCGTGGCAAGCCAGGGCACGACGCTTCGAGACTACCGGACAGGGACGGGCGATCGCGGCAACTTTCAGTTCGAGTTGCTGGCCTACGGACGCGAGGGGCAACCGTGCGTCCGCTGCGGGACGCGCCTCGCCGGAACACACGCCATCGACGCCCGGATCACCGTGTTCTGTCACCGCTGCCAGGTTTGATGTCGCATCTCGCCGCGCTGCCACTCCCTGCCACGGACCTCGACGCCCTGCGTGAGCGGGTGCGCCGGTTGGCCGAGAACCGGCCCGCAGTGTACCGGATGACGGACCCGGCGGGGCGAACCCTGTACATCGGGAAGGCGAAGCAGCTCCGCACTCGCCTGATGAGCTATTTCCGGGCCGAGTACCCGGAGGACAAGGGCGCCCGGATCCTGTTCGCGGCCGGGGAGATCCACTGGGAATACGTGCACAGCGAGTTCGCGGCCTGCCTGGGCGAGCTGCGCCAGATCCGGAAGCAACGCCCGCCGTTCAATGTCGCGATGAACCGCACCCGCCGCGCGGTATTCGTGAAGGTGCTCGAGTCCCCCGCTCCGAAGATCTACCACGGCACCGCCGTCCTGCAGCACGACGGCCGGGTGTACGGGCCGTTCCAATCGCCGACCCGGGTGGCCGAGGCCGTTCGCGTCCTGAACGACCAACTCGGCCTCCGCGACTGCGAGAACCGGATGCCGATCGTCTTCGCCGGCCAGGGCGACCTGTTTGCGCGCGAGGCCCAAGCCGCGTGCCACCGCCACGAATTGGGGCAGTGCACGGGCCCCTGCGCAGGTCTGGTGTCGGAAGCCGAGTACGAGCGGCGGGTGGACACGGCCATCGCCTTCCTGGAAGGGCGCACCATCCAGCCGATTGACCGGCTCGTGGCCGCCATGCAGGCGGCCGCCGCGGAGGAATCGTTCGAGCGCGCCACCCGGCTCCGTGAGCGGTTCGAGCAGCTGGAATGGCTCCTCGCGGCAACGGCCCGCGCGCGGGCCGCGGTGGAGTGCCTCACATTCGTGTACCGGGATCCTGGTGTCTTCGGGGACGATCGCGCGTACCTCGTCCGGCGGGGCACCGTTCGCGCCTGTTTCCCCTTCCCCACCACGCCCATCGAGCAGGTCGCCTTCGGGGCGGTCGTGAGGGAAGAGTTGGCGCGGGAGGAGCCCACCACGGGCCCGCTGCCCTCGGAAGCCATCGATGAAATCCTGTTGCTGATGTCCTGGTTCCGCGTGCACCCGGACGCCCTCCGGCGCACCTCGCCGCTCGAGCAATGGGTCGCCTAGGCGCCCTCGGCGCCCTCGTACTCTTTCTCCCCGCCGCCCTCCCCGCGCAGGACGCCGTTACCCGCGCGGTGCTGAGCCGCTTTCGTGATTCCCTCGCCGTCGTAACTGACACCGCGCGCCTGCATTCCCTCGCGACGCAGTACGACGACATCCGCGCGACGGGCGCAGCGGGCGCACAGGCCGCGATGCGCGCCGGATATGCCTGGCTCGCCATCGGCCGGCCCACGCCGGCCACCAGGGCCTTCAGTCGGGCGGCGAGCCTCGCCGCCGACTGGCCGCTCCCGTGGCACGCGCTCGGCACCGCCCGCGAGTTCCTGGGGCGTCAGGCCGCCGCGAATGCCGCGAATCTCGGCCCGCGTCCCGGGGCCGGAGCCTTCGAGTCGGCCGCGGAAGCATATGGGCAGGCCCTTGATCGTGAGCCGGCCCATGCAGGAGCCCTGGCCGATTTCGCCCGCCTCGCGCTCGCGCGCCGGGATGGCAAGCTCACGGCGAGTGCCCTGGAGCGCCTCGATCGGGCTCCTCCCGGAGACCTGTCCCCGGAACTCGTGCTTCTCAAGGGGCGATTGGAGTGGCGGCTGGGACACCTGGTAGCCGCGTTTGCAAGCTTCACCGTTGCTGCGGTGGAGGATCCCGAAGGAGCGGCTCAGTACGAACGGGCACGCGTCTCCCTCGCCCTCGGGCGCGCGTCGGGAGGGGAAGACTACTGGACCGCAACCGCCAGAGTCCGTGGCTCAGCGCTCGGGCTCGTGCGCCGGGATCTCGAGCTCATCGCGACACCGGGTGAGCTCGCGGCCTGGGACTCCGCGCCGGACCGCACGGGGTTCCTCCATGCGTTCTGGAACGACCGCGACGCCCGGGATCTTCGCGCGCCGGGCGAGCGACTGCGCGAGCACTTCCGCCGGGTGGCCGAGGCCGAGCAGCGCTTCCTTCTGGGCGACACGAAACGTCCCGCCTGGGCCGAGGACGCCCTTGGCCCGATCGATTCACTTCTTGACGACCGGGGCGTCGTGTTCGTCCGCCAGGGTCAGCCTGATCTCAGGCTCACCCCGTACGTGTTCGGGTTCGCGCCGAACGAGACGTGGCGGTATCGGCGTCCCGACGGCGACCTGCTCCTCCACTTCGGGGCGCAGCACTCGGTGGACGACTACCGGCTGGTGGAGAGCATTGAAGACATCACACAGACCGGCGGCACCGACATGGGGATGATGTTCCTCTCCCGCACGCCGGCGGCCACCGAGTACTCCAAGGTGCTGGTGTGGGGACCGTTTGGGAGGTCGAACATGCTCGACCGCCTGCGCGACGCCGGAGCGGCGAGCATCGAAGTAGGCACCTCGACCGACTCGCATCCGCTCCGGTTCGCCGCGCCGCTCGAGGCATGGGTCACTCCGCTCGCGATCGGCACGGCGCCCGGCGGCGCAACGCTCCAGGTGATGTATGGATACGTTCCCCTTGGGGCGGGCGCCGTGGATACCGTGCGCGTGCGATTCTCCGCATTCGACTCGCTGGGGCACGCCGTCGCGACTTTGGACACGACCGACCTCGTACTCCTGCCGGACCGGCTGCCGGCGGGCGGAGTGCTCATCGGCCGCACCGTCGCGAGGGTGCCCGCCGGCGAGTGGCGGTGGCGGGCCGCGGTACAGGTGGGCGACTCCACCGGGGCACTCCTTCCCGAGGCCAGGCTCGCCGCGCGCCGGCAGGACGGGGCCGAACTCACCGTGAGCGATCTGGCGCTCGGGATCATCGGACGCGCCGTGCTGTGGAGACCGACCCCGGCCGATTCGGCGCTGCTCTCGCCGTTCGATGCTGTCCGCCTCGACCGGCCCGTGGAGTTGTACTACGAGGTCTATGGGCTGCCGGAAGGCGCCGCGTATCAGACCATCATTCGACTGCGTCGTGGTGGGAAGCATGAGCGGCCGCGGCTCACCCTCGCCTTCGAAGAAGTCACTCAGGCGGCCACGGTGCGCGCGCATCGCACGCTCGACCTGAAGGAGATGGATCCCGGGGAGTACGTGCTCGAGGTGGAGGTAAGCACCGGGCCTCGCGGTGTGCGGCCGCCCGCGCTGTCGGCACGGACATTGACTGTCCAGGCAAACTGATGCAGTTGCAGTCTGAAACTTTCCCCGGCTAGCCCCCGTTCTGGGGTGGTCCTCCACCCCAAACTCGAGGGATCCCAAATGAGGTATCGCGGAATCAGCCTGGCCGTAGCTGGGCTCATCCTTTCGGCGACGGCTCTCGCCGCCCAGGCGACGCCCGCGACTCCGGCGAAGCCGGCGGTTGCTCCCACCCCGGCCGCACCTCCCGCCGGCGTTGCGACTCCTGTTCCGGCGGCCGCTCCGGCGGCGCCGGCCCGCTGCGCCGATCAAGCCGATCGGGAACGAGATTGAGCTGGGCCGGAAGTTCACGCAGTGGTTGTTCATGGCTCAATTCGACAGCCTGTTCGCCCACGCGGACGGCGACGGCCAGGAAGCCCTCGGTAAGCCGGAAGAGATGCAGCAGCACCTCGACGAACTGGTCGCGCGGCTGGGCGAGGAGTCGGATGTAGTCGAGGAGAAGGTCGTGATGCGGAACGGCAAGCCGCAGTACTGGCGCACCAGCCACTACACGCTGGCGCCCGAGCCGTTCATGCTGCGCTGGGTGATCGTGAAGGGCAAGATCATGGGCATCGGGATGAATCCGGCGAGCATGGCGCCACCGATCGACGCGGAGCAGTAGCCGCTATTCGTCTCCTGCCGGGAGCAGCGGCACGAGCCGCGCCCTCGGAGGGATTCCAGGCTCCAGCTCCATGATTCCGACCGAGGGCGGCAGGTCGAAGCGCCTCGGTCCCGCACCGCCCGGGTTCATCACGGTGACCACGACGTCCACCGTGGCGAGCAGCGGGCGGTGCGTGTGCCCGTAGACGATGATCTCCGCGTCCGGGTATGCGGCGTGGAGTTTCTCGGGCGTCGGCCCGCCGAACTGGTCACCGTGGGTCACGACGATGCGGCATCCGTCCAACTCGAGCTCCGCGACCCGCGGCAGCCGGTCGCGCAGCTCCCATCCGTCCGTGTTGCCATAGACCGCCGTCACCGGAGCGAGCGCTTCGAGCTCTGTGAGGAGCTCGGGGGGGCCGATGTCTCCCGCGTGCAGGATGTGATCCACCTGCTCGAAGAGATCGAACACCTCGGGGCGCAGGAGCCCGTGCGTGTCCGCGATGACGCCGAGCCGCACTCAGCCACCCCAGCGCGGCGCAATGGCGATATCGAGCCCGAGATGGTCGAGCACCCGCTGGACTATGAAATCAATCAAATCACCCACGCCGCCCGGCTTGTGGTAGAACCCCGGGGCCGCGGGAAGCACAATACCGCCTGCCTCGGTGATCTCGGTGAGATTCCGGAGGTGGATCAGCGAGAGTGGGGTCTCGCGGGGCACCACGATCAGCTTGCGGCGCTCCTTGAGCGCCACGTCCGCCGCGCGCTCGACCAGCGACCGGCTCGATCCCTGGGCGATCGCGCTCGCGGTCCCCATCGAGCACGGGCAGATGACCATCGCGCCCCAGCGGGCAGAACCCGACGCGGGCTTCGCCCCGCGATCGTCATCGGGGAAGACCGTCACGCTCGTCCAGTCCCCGCCGGTCGCCTCGCGCAGCAGCTCGGGCGAATCGATGTCGCACTCGGCGCGAAGCAAGCGCCAGCCGTGGCTCGAGACGATCAGCCACACCGGCACGCGGTTCGTCGCGAGCACCTCGAGCAGCCGCACGGCGTACGGCGCCCCCGACGCACCCGTGATGGCCAGCACCACGGGAAGCGGGTCAGCGGGTCGGCGGGTCAGCGGGTCGGTTCGCTTCGGCCCGCCCGACTTTTCTCTCATTCGCCGTTCCTCTTTCCTCAGTCCTCAGTCCTCAGTCGTCGCTCCTGTCTACCCTCCCCTGCGATTCGGCGTCGGCGACCGCACGGGGTGCCTGGGCGGCGGTGGCGCGGCAGGCCGGCGCGGCTGCGGAGCAGGTGGACGCTCAGGCCGTCCCGAGCCCGGCCACTTCGGCTTACCTGGTTTTCCTGTCATTCCGCTTTTCTCCCTCCTCATTTCTCTTTCCTCCTTCCTCACTCCTGAATCCTCACTCCCCAGTCCTCAGTCCTCGGTCCTCCCTACCACTTCCCCCGTTCCCGCTTCTCCAGCCGATCCCCGAAATACTCTCCCCATCGCCGATCCACCAGCCTGATGGTTTCCTCGGGCATGGTCAACGGCGGGGGATAGCCCTGCTTCCAGGTGGCATCGATCGCGATCCGCCCCCCGTAGACCGGCTTCGCCCCGATGAACTCCTGGCGCTCGAACAGCATGTCCCGTGCGGGGTCGAACCGGGTGAAGATCCCCCAGACGATGCTCCCCTGGTCGTCGAGGTCCACATCGTCGCTCACGGCGGCGACGAACTTGACGGGGCCGAGACCATCCCAGCGGAGCAGGCCCTGCAGCACCTCGCGCGGTGCGCTACGCACCTGCACCACCACGAATCCACCCGCGAGCACCCGATGGCCGGTGATGCGGTGGTCGAATGCCGCCGGATCGTGCACCGCGGTGGGTGGAGGCGCCGGCGTCACCACCCCGCCAGACGCGTCGAACACCACCTTGCTGCCGACGTGCAGCTCGAACGAGGTGTAGTCCAGGGTGTCGAGCGGGGCGATCGGCAGGAGCAACATCCGGTCCGTGGGGTCGAAACGGTGCCAGAGTTCGGTCAGCATCGCATCGAACCGGCGCACCGGCACGTCCTCGCGCAGCATCACGACGCACTTGGTGAGCGAAAGCTGCCCGGTGCCGAGCAGGTTGAGCGCTGTCTTGAATGCCTCCATCGGATGTCGGACCCGGACGGCCACCGTGAGGAGGTTGTGGAACGCGGCGTCCACGTGCGCGCAGAGATCCACAATGTTCGGATTCACCACGCGGATGAGCGGGCCGATCATCTCGCCCGCGGCGATGCCGATCCACTTGTCCTCCTGCGGCGGCTTCCCGACGACGGCGCCAGGATAGATGGCGTTCCGCCGCCGGGTCATCGTGCGGACGTGGAACACCGGGAAGAGCTCCGCCTCGGAGTAGTGGCCGAAGTGGTCGCCGAAGGGGCCCTCCATCCGCTGCTCGTCCGGCGGCACGAACCCCTCGAGAACGAAATCGGCGTTGGCGGGTACGGCGAGCGAAATCGTCCGGCCCCGCACCAGCTCGGTCGGCGCGCCCCGGAGGAAACCCGCGAGACCCAGCTCGTCGAAGTCTTCCGGGAGCGGCAGGATCGCCGAGAGCATCGTGAGGGGATCGCCCCCCAGCACGACGGCGGCCTCCAGGGGCTTCCCCAACTGGGCGGCGTAATAGTGATGGCCCCGGCCGCCCTTCATGCTCTGCCAGTGCATCCCCGTCGTGGCGTTGTCGAAAATCTGCAATCGGTAGAGCCCGAAGTTGCGGGCGCCGCTCACCGGATGCTGCGTGAGAGTTGGGCCGAAGGTGATGAACGGCCCCGCGTCGCGCGGCCAGCTCCAGAGGTTGGGCAGGCGATCCAGCCGCGGCGCCTCGACGACCTCCTGCACCGGTGCGCGCGACACCATTCTCGGCTTCATGAACCGCGCGCGGAGCAGCGTCGCGCGCGCGTCCCAGAACTTGCGGAGCGAAGGCGGGTTGAGCCGCTGGAAGGTCTCGATCAGCTCCTGCCCGATCGCCTGCGGGTGGCGGCCGAGGGCGAGCTCCATCCGCCGGTCGGAGCCGTACAGGTTCAGCACCAGCGGGAAGTCGGCACCCTTCACCCGCTCGAACAGCAGCGCCGGGCCATCCTGCCGGATGACCCGCTGGACGATCTCAGCCGCCTCGAGGTGCGGATCCACCTCGGCCGGGACGCGGAGCAGCTCGCCCCGGGCCTCGAGGTTGTGGATGAACGAATGCAGGTCGGGGAACCGCGGATGGGAGGTCACGCCGCTCAGGCCAGCCGGTCGAGGAGTGCGAAGGCGAACACCGTCACCGACATCACCGCATTCATCGTGAAGAACGCCGCATTCAACCGGGAGAGGTCGTCGTGCCGCACGAGCCGGTGCTCGTACGCGAGGATCCCCGTAGCCACGATCACGCCCGCGTAGTACCACGGCCCGAAGCCCACGCCCCAGCCGAAGAGGACGAGCGCGGGGATGGTGATACCGTGCAGGACCTTGGCCATGAGGATGGATCGTCGCACTCCGAGGCGCACCACTGCGCTCCGGAGGCCGGTCGCGCGGTCGAAGGCCTCGTCCGGCAGGGCGTAGAAGATGTCGAAGCCGGCAACCCAGGTCGCGACGGCGACGGAGATCGCCAGCAGAAGCCAGGCAGGATCGCTCCACCCCCCCGTCACGGCGAGCCAGCCGCCCACTGGCGCGATGGCGAGGCTCACTCCGAGCCAGAGGTGCGGCCACCAGGTGAACCGCTTGGACAGGCTGTAGAGCGTGACCCACGCGAGCGCGAGCGGGGCCAGGCGGAAGCACAGCGGGTTGAGCCCCCAGGCGGCCACGACGAACAGCGCGGCGGCCAGCACCACGGACGCCCACGCCTGAGCGAGCGAGAGCGCGCCCCTGGGCAGCTCCCGATTCCGGGTGCGCGCATTGGCCGCGTCGAACTCGCGGTCGGCGATCCGGTTGAAGCCCATCGCCACCCAGCGCGCTGCCGTGAAGGCGACGACCACGAGTCCTGCCGTCCGGGCGGTGATCGGAAAAGTGAACGACGCGGCGACCACGCCGAGGAGGGCGAACGGCAGCGCGAAGAGCGTGTGCGGCAGCTTGACGAAGTTCACGTACCGGACGAGCAGCGACTCGCCGCGAAGTACCTGGCCCTCGCTCACGCGCGCTCCCCGACGTGGATGGCGCAGATTCCACCGATGAGGCGGGTGTACCGGACATTGATGAACCCCGCCCCCCGCATCCGGGCCGCGAGGGCTTCGGGCTCGGGAAAAACCGCCACCGACTCCGGCAACCAGCGGTAGGCGTTCTCGTGATGTGAGAGCAGGTTCCCCAGGGCGGGCAGCAGGTGCTTGAAGTAGGCGAAGTACATCCCGCGAAGCGGCTGCCAGTGGGGGGCGCTCAACTCGAGGATCGCGAGCCGGGCGCCGGGCTTGAGCACGCGCGCCACTTCGCGGAGGCCCGCGTCGAGGTCCATCAGATTCCGGACGCCGAATCCCACCGTCGCCCCGTCGAACGTTTCGTCCGGGTGCGGGAACTCCAGGGCATCGGCGGCGAGCGGCAGCACCCGATCCGCCTTCCCACGCCCGAGCCGGAGCATCCGTGGCACGAAGTCCGACCCGATCACCTTCCCACTGAAGCCCGGCCGACGGGCGAGCTCGACCGCCAGATCGAGGGTCCCGGCGCAGAAATCGAGGTACAGCCCGGCCGGCACCCGTTCCCAATCGAGGCGGTCCACGGTCTGACGCCGCCAGCGCCGGTCGAGATTGGCGCTGAGCAGGTGGTTCAGGAAGTCGTAGGTCGGCGCGACTGAGTGAAACATCGCGCGGACATAGGAGCGCTTTTCAGCGCCGCCCGATACCGGTAACTTCCTGTCTGTGGCGAACATAGAGCGCCAATCTACCCCGCCTGGAAACCCCTCCGCAACCCGGAGCGGCGCCCGTGGCTGACCGGCGTCCCGATCTGGCGACCGCAACCGATCAGGAGGTCGTGGCGGAGGCGCGCGCAGGCCGGCAGGCTGCGTACCGCGAGCTCGTCCGCCGCTATGAGCGACCGATCTTCTCCCTCATCTACCGGATGGTGCGCGACCGCGAGCTCGCGGAGGATCTCGCCCAGGAGACCTTCGTCAAGGCACTGAACGCGGTCGAGTCGTACCGGCCGGAATTCAAGTTTTCGAGCTGGATTTTCAAGATCGCGAACAACGTCGCGATCGATCACCTGCGCCGCCGGGAGTTGAGCACCCTCTCGCTCGACGGGTCCCCGCACGCGGCGACCCCGGAGGCCATCCAGGCCACGGCCCTGCAGCTGGGAGACCGCCAGGAGACCGCGCTCGAGGAGCTCGAGGCGCGGGAGCTTGGAGGCGAGATCGAGCAGGCGATCGGACGGCTCCGGCCGGAGTATCGCGCATGCATCCTCATGCGCCACGTCGAAGGCCGCCCATACGAGGAAATCGCCACGCTGCTCGACCTCCCACTCGGCACCGTGAAGACCTACATCCATCGCGCGCGGAACGAATTGCGACTGTATCTGGCGCATCTGCGCCAATGAAACCCGGGGCCTGAGGGGCCCGTAGGAGGGGGCGTTATGACGGACCGCTTGATCACCCACCTGACACCGGAAGAGCTGGACGCCTGGCTCGAGGGTGCGCTCACGCCTCAACGTGAAACGCACCTGCACGGCTGCGCCGATTGCCGTCAGTTGGCCGATTCCGAACGGGAATTGGTCCACCTGCTCGGCGCCCTGCCGCTGCTCTCGCCGCGGCCCGGGTTCGGCGACCGCGTCCTCGCGCGGCTGCCGCTCCGGCGCCGGGTACGCCCCGCCGCCATCGCCGCCGGACTCCTCGTACCGATGGCCGCGAGCGTGGCGTGGAGCCTCGCCAACCAGGACCTGCTCGCCCAGCTCATCCAGGGCACAGGCAGCGAGCTCGGCCGGCTCTCGTGGGTGACGATCCGATCCCTTGGTTCCACCCTCCTCGAGCAGCCGTGGTACCCCACGGTCCGCGCGCTGCTCGGGTCCCCCACCCGTCTCGGGATCGTGCTCGGCGCCTCGGCCACCGCCTACGCAGGCGGCATGGTCGTCCTTCGGCGCCTGCTGGCCCTGCCGACGCAGCGGGTGGCCCATGCGCAAGGCTGACCGGCACCTTTTCGTCGCGGCCCTCCTGACATTCCTCCCCGTGCTGGCCTCGGCCACGCCCGGCGATCCGGGCGCGTCCAGGAACACGCTCGAGCGCCTGCGCGCTCTGCTCGATCCGGATCCCGCTCCCGCCGCACGTCATCATCTCGCCACCATCACACCCAGCTCCGCCGAACTCATCTTCCGCCTGCGCGATCATTCCGAGCTCAGTGTGGAATTGTCCGAGGGCGTGGTGCGCATTGGCCACGAGCCCGTGGGTCACTACTCGCCCGGCGGGGAGCTCGAGGACGCGTGGTGGGACCTGGTCAGCAGCACGGTGTCGCTGCCGACGGAGGACGCCGTTCTGATGGTGCGCGAGTGGGCTCCCCGTGGCCTCCAGGGAGAGGACGCCAAGGCCGCGAGCCGGATTCGCGAGCGCACACGACAGGTGAAGGCTGCACCGCCTTCCCCCGCGCCCCAGGTGATTCCGCCTGCGCCCGAGGGTGGACTGGTGATCGACCTCTCCGATCTCGGCGACCAGGCACGGCTCGAGCCCCTGCTCGCGCGCGCAGTGCGGGAATCGGGGCCGGGACTCCGGCTCACCGTGCCCGGGGGCCAGGCCCGCCTGGGCGATTTTTCCGTCGGGTCCGGCGAGTCGCTGGTCGGCCACCTGCTGGTGCTCGAGGGCACTGCCGATGTCTACGGCCGCCTCGATGGCAACTTGCTCGCGGTGGACGGCGACATCGTCATCCACCCGGGCGCATTCGTCTCGGGAGACGTGCTCGCGGTGGGCGGACACGTGCACGACGAGGGCGGCGAGGTCACCGGCGAGATTCGCACCCTCGGGTCGCTCGGTCCCGACGCGGCGGCGCCCGTGGCCGAGGTTGCGCCGGCGCTGTCACCCGTGACGCACACGCTCCGCAATATCGCCGGGCTCGCGGGAGTGTTCCTGACCCTGCTCGGCATCGGGTTCGGCCTGGTGCTCTTCGGGCGGCCGCAGCTCGAAATCCTGTCGGATACCGTCTCACATTCGTTCGGCCGCGCGTTCGTCGTGGGCGTGCTCGCCCAGGTCCTGGCGCTCCCGACGTTCGGGATGCTCGTGGTCGGGCTGATCCTGACGGTCGTGGGCGTGCTGCTGGTGCCGTTCGCGGTGATCGCCTTCGTCCTGCTTGCCATCGTCGCGATCCTCGCCGGGTTCCTCTCCGTTGCGCATGCGATGGGCGAGACCTACACCCGCCGCCGGCTCGCGGCCGGCATCCTCGGCTCCCCGAACAGCTATCAATACGTGGTGACGGGCCTTGTTGGAATCGCGGCAGTATGGTCCGGCTGGGCTGTGTTCGGCTGGGTGCCGGTGGCGGGGTACGTGATGCTCGGTGCCGCAGGCCTCGTGACCTGGCTCCTCGCGACGGCCGGACTCGGTGCGGCGCTCCTGAGCCGGCTCGGCGCGCGGGAGAATTTTGCGGGCCGCATCCTCCCGGCGGAGGCACTCACCGATGAGTACCTCTGGGCCACGCCCCAGTTCGGCGTGCCCGCCGGCCGACGGCCCGGGGCCCCGCGCACACCGGAACGCTGACATGCGCTGGATAGCGTTGCTCACGCCGGTCGCGCTCGCGGCCACCATCCCCTCGCCCGCCGCGGGTCAGGCGCTCCAGACCTATTCTGCCACGCGACAGTTCCACGGTGAGGCGCGTCTCGTCGCCGACGTCGAATTCGGGGCCGGCACCCTCAGGATCGGCCCCGGGCCGGCCGGCTCACTCTACCGGATGCAGGCGAGCTACGACCGGAACCGGTACGATGCGGTGAGTCGCTGGGATGGCGCGCGCGGAGCCGTGACGCTCGGCCTCCGGAGCCGCGGCGAGGGCGGCATCCGAGTGCGCGCCAACGAGGAACTGGCGCAGTCGGCGGACATCCGGTTTTCTCCGCAGGCCGATCTCGACCTGACGCTGGAGCTCGGTGCCGCGCAATCGATCATCGAGCTCGGCGGGCTCCGGCTCGCACAGCTTTCGCTCGAGACCGGCGCGAGCCAGACGGAGGTGCGCTTCTCCCAGCCCAACCCCGTCAAGTGCACGCAGGCCGCCTTCAGCGCGGGGGCGGCGGCGCTCACCGTGCGCGGGCTCGGCAACAGCCGGTGCGAGGAGATCCGGTTTGACGGCGGCGTGGGGAGCGTGATGCTGGATTTCTCGGGCGCCTGGCCGGCGAATGCCCGGTTCGAGGCCTCGATCGCGGTGGGCGGGCTCACGCTCCGGGTGCCGAAGAAGGTCGGCGTCCGGCTCGAGCTCGACCAGTTCGTCGCGTCCTTCCAGCCGGTCGGCTTCGTCCGGCAGGGACGCGTCTTTCTCTCGGAGAATTACGCGACCGCCGAGCGCCATCTCGACGTGAAGGTCTCCACCTCATTCGGCGGCCTCGCGGTCGAGTGGATCGACTAGCCGGTTCAGCCCAGCCGCACCCGCACCCGACCCCCCACACCTATTCCCAAGCGCCGCGCCGCGGATCCATCGCGGACGGCGATTTCGATCTGGCCGCCTGAGCCAACGTAGGCGAGCAGGTGGCCGCTCTGCACGTCGGAGAACGTCCGGCTGAGGGCGCCCACCTCGAGCTCCTCCACTTCGACGACGCCGTAGGGCGGCACCTCGTTCGTCGTGAGGCTGGTGATGAGGTTGCCGAACTGGTCCACCGAGATCACCTCGCCCACGACGGTCTTCCCCTGGTAGACCGGCTCGGGATTCGTGAGTCGCACGGGCACCGTGATGAGCGGTTCGCCCAGGCGCTCCAGGCCGAGGCCCATCGCGAGGGCGGCGGCGGCCGGCGCGAAGACATCGCGTCCGTGGAAGGTGGGCGCGGCGTCCGGCGGTTCGGGGATGGCGACGGGCATCGTGTCGAGCAGGTCGAGCACGGGCGTGAAGACCCCGTTGTCGGGGCCGACGAACCAGTGCCCGCCGGCGCCGAAGGCGAGGGCGGCACGCCCGGTGCCGACCCCCGGGTCGACGACGACGAGATGCACGGTGGCCGGCGGGTATCGATGCCAGGCGCGGCCCAGGAGGTACGCGGCGGCGCGGGCGTTGCCGGGCGGAATCGAGTGGCTCAGGTCGGAGAGGGTAACGCCGGGCGCGCGGGTATAAAGGACGCCGTGCATTTCCGCGACGTAGGGATCCGCCGTGCCGAAGTCGGTAAGCAGGGTGATGAGGGGCATGAGGAAAGATAAGGCGATTGGCGCCCCGCAATTCGACGATGCATCTTGGGGAACTGGTCGAGGCGCGATCGGCGAATCGGGTTCCGCTGACCCGCTGGTCACATCGCTAAGAGGACTGACAAATGGGTCGCAAGAAAGACAACAAGAAGGGATCCTCGCAGTCTCGTTCAGACGAGGAAGATCTCTCCCGCAAGGAATTCGAGCGCGAGCTGGACAAGCTCCACGTGGAGCTGGTGCAGCTCCAGGACTGGGTCCGGCAAAAGGGACTCAAGATCTGCGTGGTATTCGAGGGTCGCGATGGTGCCGGGAAGGGCGGTGCCATCAAGGCAATCACCGAGCGGGTGAGCCCCCGCACCTTCCGCGTGGTGGCCCTCCCGGCGCCGAACGAGCGGGAGAAGACCCAGATGTACGTGCAGCGCTACATCGCACGGTTCCCGGCGGCCGGAGAGATCGTGATCTTCGACCGGAGCTGGTACAATCGCGCCGGCGTGGAGCGGGTCCTGGGGTTCTGCACAGAGAAGGAAACGCGCCGGTTCCTCGAGGTCGTCCCCGAGGTGGAGAAGGCGATGGTGGAGTCGGGGATTCTCCTGATCAAGTACTGGCTCGAGGTGAGCCCCGAGGAGCAGACCCTGCGACTCACGGATCGGATCACGGACGGTCGCAAGACCTGGAAGCTGACGTCGATGGACCTCCTCTCGTACACCCGCTGGGACGACTACACGGAAGCCCGGGACGAGATGTTCGCCGCCTCCCACACCAAGTGGGCGCCGTGGTACGTCGTAAATTCTGATCAGAAGCGCCGGGCCCGGCTCAACATCATCAGCCACCTGCTGAGCCAGGTTCCCTACAAGGCGACGAAGCGGAAGAAGATCGCCCTGCCGAAGCGAAAGCCGCCGCGCGGGAACCGGTCGAAGAAGCTGTTCGCGACCCCGGTGCCGGAAACGTACTGAGCACGATGGGGGCTCCCACCGCGTCCGGGATCACCTGGCGGCAGACCCTGCCCGCCGACGCGGTCGCCGGCCTCACCACCGCAGCCGTCGTGCTCCCGAAGGCGATGGCCTACGCCACCATCGCGAACCTGCCGGTGCAGGTCGGCCTCTACACCGCCGTCACCCCGATGGTGGTATACGCCCTGCTGGGCAGCTCGCGCCCTCTGAGCGTCAGCACCACCACCACGCTCGCTATCCTCACGGCCGCCGAGGTCACACGGCTCGCTCCGGATGGTGCGCCTGACCGGATGATCGCTGTGGCCACGACGCTGGCCGTGCTCACCGGCCTATTCCTGATCCTGGCGGGCGTGTTCCGCCTGGGTTTCCTGGCCAAGTTCATTTCGGAACCCGTGCTGGTGGGGTTCAAGGCGGGCATCGGACTGGTCATCGTCGTGGACCAGTTGCCAAAGTTCCTCGGCGTTCACATCGAGAAGGCGGGCTGGCTGCACAACATTGTGGCCACGATCGGGCATCTCCCCGAAGTTTCCCGTCCCACTCTCCTTATCGCGCTCGTGACCGTCGGGATCCTCGTCGGGTTGGAACACTTCCGGCCACGATCCCCGGCGCCGCTTATCGCCGTCGGCGCGGCCATCGCGCTATCGGCCTGGTTCGGGCTCGAGGCCGCGGGGGTCGCCACCGTGGGCGCCGTGCCCGCCGGCCTTCCCGGGTTCACGCTCCCGGATTGGCCGCTGGCGAGGCAGATCTGGCCTGCCGCGCTCGGTATGGCGTTGATGAGCTTCACCGAGAGCATTGCCGCCGGTCGCGCCTTCGCGGAGCGCGGCGAGCCGCGCCCTCGACCCAACCGGGAGCTGCTGGCCACCGGGGCAGCGAGCCTGGCCGGCGGCCTCCTCGGCAGCATGGCCGCCGGCGGCGGCACTTCCCAGACGGCGGTCAATCGGCGGGCCGGGGCGCGCACCAAGGCCGCAGGCATGGTGACGGCGCTGGCGGGGATCGCGACCCTCCTTGTGCTCGCCCCCGTCCTGGCCCTGATGCCCCTCGCCGCCCTGGCCGCCGTCGTCATCGTGACGTCACTCCCGCTCGTGAGCATCGCGGGCTTCGCCCGTATCAAGCGATTCAGGACGGTGGAGTTCACCTGGTCGCTGGCGGCGTGCGCCGGTGTCGTGTTTCTCGGCACCCTGCCAGGGATCCTCGTGGCCGTCATCCTGTCCCTGCTGCTGCTCATCTACCTGAGCAACAATCCTCCGGTGTACGTCCTGGGCCGGAAACCTGGAACCGATGTGTTCCGGCCCCGCACCGACGAACATCCGGAGGACGAATTCATACCCGGGCTCCTTATCATCCGCACGGATGGACGCGTGCACTTCGGAAACGTCGAGTACCTGGGCGACCGGTTGTGGCCCTTGATTTACGAGGCGAAGCCCCGGGTGGTGCTGCTCGATTGCAACGGGATCCCCAGCTTCGAGTACACCGCGCTGACGACGCTGGTGGATGGTGAGGAGCGGATTCGCCGGGAGGGGATGGAGCTCTGGCTGGCCGCGCTGAGCGCCGAGGCGCTCGGGGAAGTTGAACGTTCCGGGCTTGGCGAGCGGCTGGGAAGGGAGCGGATGCACTTCACCGTGGCTCGCGCGGTGAGTGCCTTCGAGGCCATGCGAGCTCGGGATCGCGGACCCGCCTAACCCCGCAGTATCGGCAACTCCCCGCGCAACGCCCCGGCCGCCTCCGCCACCGCGGCGGCGATCTCGAGGAGCGCCTTCCCTGCCGGGCTCTCAGGCTCCGCCGCGACGATCGGCCGGCCGCGGTCGGCCAGGTCCGCCATCCCCGCCTGCATCGGAATCTTGCCCAGGAGCGGCACACCGATCTCTTCACTCAGCCGCGTGCCGCCACCGCCCGGGAAGAGCTCGGTGTGGGTACCGCAGTGCGGGCAGGTATACCCGCTCATATTCTCGATGATGCCGAGCACCGGCACATTCACCCGTTCGAACATCTTGGCGCCCCGGAGCGCATCGCCCACGGAGAGCTCCTGCGGGGTCGTCACGATCAGCGCGCCGGAGACGCTCGTCGCCTGCGCCAGCGAGAGCTGCGCGTCGCCGGTGCCGGGCGGCAGGTCCACCAGGAAGTAATCCAGCTCGCCCCAGTCCACGTCCCGCAGGAACTGGTGCACGATCTTCATGATGATCGGCCCGCGCCAGATGGCCGGGGCGTCGCGCTCGACGATGAAGCCGAGCGAGATGAGCTTCACTCCGTACGCCTGGAGCGGCACCATCCGCCGCTCGGCGTTGACCATCGGCCGCTCGAAGACGCCGAACATCCGTGGGATGTTGGGTCCGTAGATGTCGCCGTCCATCAGTCCCACCCGCTGGCCCTGGCTCGCGAGCGCCACCGCGAGGTTGGCCGCGACGGTGGACTTCCCCACCCCGCCCTTCCCCGACGAAATGGCGATGACCTTGCCGAGGTTCGGCAGGTCCACCGGCGGCGGGGGTGGCGGGACGGGGCGCGCATCCGGTGGACCGTGCGTCGACTGCGCGGGGCCGGAGGGATCCTTGATCTGGATTTTCGGGTCGGGGAGTTCGGCCGCCTGGAATGCCGTGCGGATCTGCCGCACCAGCGTGGCAGGGTCGTCCCGCCGGAGCCAGAACGTGAACGTCGGCCGGCCGTCCTCCCCGATGAGAAGATCCGCCACCATGCCGGCGGTGATCAGGTCGTTTCCGGTGCGGGGATTGGTGATGCCGGCAAGCACCTCGCGCGCGCGCGCGAGCGGAGTTGCAGTCACTAAATCGCCTCCACCTGCTTCACTTCGGGGACCGCCTGGCGCAGGCGGGCCTCGATGCCCTGCTTCAGCGTAACGGTGGATGCGGCGCAGCCGTGGCAGGTGCCGCCGAGCCTCAGGTACACCGTCCCCGCGGACTCGTCGAAATCCACCACCTCCACCTGCCCCTTGTGGGAGGCAATGTAAGGCCGGAGGGTGTCTATGGTCGCCTCGATCCGGTCGAGGATGCTCATCGTGGTTGTCATGCCTCGGGGACCTCGCTCACTGCCGCTGGAACTTCCCTCTCGCACCTCATGCACCGAACTCTCCATTTGCCCATCCGAAGTGTAGCCGGAGGGCGGGTCGGGTCAACGCCGCCCGTTGGCGCCCAGAAACTCCCGCGCCGCCGCCAGCACCCGGGCCTGGACGTCCGCCATCTGACCCTCGAGGCTCAGGCCGGCTGCCTTGCTGTGGCCGCCTCCCCCAAACGGGTGGGCGAAGGCCGCCACGTCCACGTCCCCCACCGAGCGGAGCGAGACCTTGATCCGCCCGTGGCCGATCTCCCGGAAGAGGAGCGCCATCCGCACGCCCTGGATGCTCCGCGGGAACTCGACCACGCCGTCCAGGTCATCGGCGCTCACGCCGAGCCGGTCGAGCGCCCCGGGCGGGACGGTCACCCACGCCAGCCCGTTCTCCGGCTCCACGACCAGTGTCTGGAGCGCCTCGGCGTACAGCCGCGGCCGCCCCTCGGGCGCATTGGCGTACACGTCGAGGTACATCTGCTCCGGATCCAGCCCCGTCTCCAGCAGCTCCGCCGCAATCCGGAGAGTCCGCGGATGCGTGTTGCTGAACCGGAAGCTCCCGGTGTCGGTCATGATCGCGACGTAGAGGGCCCGCGCCGCCTCCCGGGTAAGCGGCCACCCGTTGGCCCGGCCGATCTCGAACACCAGCTCACCCGTGGCCGCCGCCGCAGAGTCCAGGTACCTCGGGCCCGCTGGCAGCTCGCCTGGACTCAGGTGATGGTCAATGCACGCGACCGGCACGCCGCGCTGCTTCACGGTCTCGCCCAGGTTGCCGAGCCGGCTCAGGTCGGAGATGTCGAGCACCACGATCAGGTCCGCCCGGCGGAGCTCCCTGATCGCCTCCCGGTGGCGATCGACGCCCGGCACGTCCTCGAACAGGAAATGGAAGCGGGGTGGCGTGGGCGACGGATTGGTGACGAGGGCTTCGATACCCTGGGCCTTGAGCAGGTGCAGCAGTCCGACCTCGCTGCCGATGCCGTCGCCGTCCGGATTGACGTGAGTGGTCAGACACACCCGCTGGCCCGGCACCAACAGCTCGGCGAAGGCGTGGGCGGCCTCGGATTTCTGATGCGGCAGCGGAAGCTTCATGCTGGGGACGAAGATAACTACTTGTTCAGCTTCGAGTGCTTCCTCCCGTACAGCGCGTAAATCGCAATGCCGATGACCATCCACACGATGAGCCGGGCCCACGTGTCCAGTGGAAGCCCCGACATCAGGTAAAGGCAGAAGCCGACGCCAAGCAGGGGCACGACGGGCACCCATGGCGTGCGGAACGGCCGCGGGATGTCCGGGTCCGTCCGGCGGAGCACGAGGATGCCGGCGCAGACGATCGCGAAGGCGAGCAGGGTGCCGATGGATACCAACTGCCCGAGGAGCCCGATGGGGAGCAGCCCGGCGCAGACCATCGCCACGGCGCCGGTCACGATGGTGGCGAGCCACGGCGTCTTGAACTTCGGGTGCACCGCGCTGAAGATGGGCGGCAGGAGCCCGTCCTTCGACATTGTATAGAAGATGCGCGGCTGGCCCATCAGCATCACCAGGATGACGGACGAGAGCCCCGCGATGGCACCGATCTTGACGAACGGGCGGAGCCAGAGGAGCCCGGGACCGGCCGCGTTGATGCCGACGGCGATCGGGTCCGGGACGTTGAGTTCGGTGTACTTCACGATACCGGTCAGCACGAGCGAGACCGCGATGTACAGCACGGTGCAGATGGCGAGCGAGACCAGGATGCCGATGGGCATGTCGCGCTGCGGGTTCTTCGTTTCCTGCGCGGCCGTCGAGACCGCGTCGAAGCCGATGTAAGCGAAGAAGATGACGCCCGCCGCCCGGAGAATGCCGCTCCAGCCGAACGCCCCCGGACCCGTCTGGGCCGGGACGAACGGCTCCCAGTTCTCGCGATTGATGAACGACATGCCGAACGCGATGAACGCCAGCACCACCGTCACCTTGATGACGACGATGACGTTGTTGAACCGGGAGGACTCCTTGATCCCGATCACGAGCAGCGTGCTGATGAGCCCGACGATGACCATCGCCGGCACATTGAGCACCGCGCCGGGGTTCCGCGTCCACCCCTCCGTAAAGAGCCGCCAGATATTGAAGCCGGCGTCGGGCGGTGCGGTGTGGGTGTAGGGCGCCGAGCTGTAGGCCGTCGGAAGATCGATTCCCATGTCCCGAAGCAGCGACACCGCGTACCCGGACCAGCCCACGGCCACCGTGCTCGCCGCGAACAGGTACTCGAGAATCAGGTCCCAGCCGATGATCCAGGCGAAGAACTCGCCCAGGGTGGCGTAGCCGTACGTATACGCCGACCCTGCGATCGGAATCATCGCCGCGAATTCGGCGTAGCAGAGCCCCGCGAAGGCGCAGGCGAGCCCCGCCAGCAGGAACGAGTACACGATGGCGGGGCCGGCGTACATCGCGGCGGCCTGCCCGGTGAGCACGAAGATCCCTGCCCCAATGATGGCGCCGATGCCCAGCATCACGAGGTTGCCGGCGCCGAGGGCGCGCTTCAGGCTGTGATCGCCGGCCAGCTCCGACTGGAGTGCCATCACATCCTTGCGGCGGAATAGACTCATCGAGCGCTCCGGTTGCGGGTTGTAATCAGGGAACAGAACCCCTACGGCCATACGGTTCGGTCGGATTCCTTCCGCCTTGTCCGTCTCTTCCGCCCTTCCGTCTGTCCGCCCACCTCACGGAATACTCCCCGGCGGCGGCAGCGGTTCGTGCGACGGTTCGGTCTTCATCAGCTTGCGGAACGACCAGAACGTGAGACCCAGCACGAAGATCCACGCGCCGGCCATGAACGCAAGCGCCACGGGGTTCATCAGGCCACCACCTTTCCGTCACGCACTCGGCGCTGCCAGGCGGTCTTGATGAGCCAGAGCTGCAGCACCAGAATGCCCAGCATGACCGCGCGCGAGGCCCAGCGCGCCGGGTGTTCGGCCGCCGGCTTCCCTTCCATCAGGAGGGTCGGGATCGCGTCCTGCACCGTCCACCAGGTCATCATCACCAGCAGGAACACCGGCGTGATGTAGGTCATTACGAACTTGAAGAATCGCGGGATGCGCATCGCCGCGCCCTCGTGCAGCTCCTCCCACATCCGGTCGGGCCCCATCACCCACACGAAGAGAATCGTCTCCACCAGTGCGAGCACTACGAGGCCGAACGTGCCGGCCCAGTAGTCCCACTCGTCGAGGAAGCCGCTGGTGTACCAGATCAGGTGACACATACCCAGCAGGACGGCGATCGTGCCGAGGAGCCAGGCGGTCCGCTTCCGGGTCCAGCCGAAGTTCTCCTCGATGAAGGAGAGCGCGGGCGTCGCCATCGCCACCGAGGACGTGATGCCGGCGAAGAACAGCAGCCCGAACCACATCACACCGGCCAGCGTCGCCATCACCGCGCCGCCGGGCAGCTGGTTGAAGACCAGCGGCATCGCAATGAACCCGAGGTCGAAGCTCCCGCCCTTCGCGATGGCCACGGCCCCGGCCACGCCGAAGAAGGTCACCACTGCCGGGATCGCGAGCGAACCGCCCAGCACGACCTCCGCCGTCTCGTTCGTGGCGGCGGTGGCGATGCCGGAGAGCGCGAGATCGTCCTTCTTGGTCAGGTAGCTCGCATACGCCTGCAGTGAGCCCATCCCCACCGAGAGCGTGAAGAAGATCTGGCCGGTGGCGGCGAGCCACACCTTGGGGCTCGCCAGCGCGGACCAGACCGGGGTGTACATGAAGTTGAGCCCGTCCACCGGGCTCGACTGCTGCACCACGCCATCGACGATGACGTCGTGGCTGCCGAGCGTGAGCACTCGGATGACGAGAATCGCCGCGAAGATGAACAGCACCGGCATGCCGATCTTGGCCAGCCGCTCGATGCCGGCCGTGAGTCCCTTGCTCACCACCCAGAAGTTGACCACGATCGTGATGAAGAAGAAGACGAACGGCACCCAGGCGCCGTGCACCGTGCCGTTGTCGAGTCCGACGTATGAGGCGAAGAAGGCGCGCATGCCATTGGTATCGAGGCCCTGGGTAGCACCGGTAAGGGAAAACCAGGTCCAGGCCATGGTCCACGACTCAATGTAGCAGTAGTAGATGAGCACCACGACCGGCATGAAGAGACCGAGCACGCCGAGATACTTCGCCACCGGGTGCTTCCAGATGCTCTCGAACATGCCCGGGATCGACCCGTGGCCGCGCTGCCCGCCGTGCCGGCCCACACCCCACTCGATCCACATGAGCGGGATGCCGACCAGCAGGAAGGCGATGAAGTAGGGAATCATGAACGTCCCCCCGCCGTTCTCGACCGCCTGCCGCGGGAAGCGCAGGAAGTTGCCGAGACCGACGGCGTTGCCCGCCATCGCCAGGATCAGGCCGATGCGCGAGCCCCAGGCTTCGCGGGCCGGTGCGGTTTCGCTCACAGGTACTCCGGTATGGGATGGAGAATCAGGCGCTGTAGTTCGGCGCCTCACGAGTGATCGTGACGTCGTGCGGGTGCGATTCGCGGAGGCCGGCGCCGGTGATGCGCACCATCTCGACCTCGTGCTGCAGCGCCCGCACGTCCCCAACGCCGCAGTACCCCATTCCGCTCCTTAGACCACCGACCATCTGGAACAGCACGTCGGCCACCGGGCCCTTGTACGGCACCCGCCCCTCGATGCCTTCCGGCACCATCTTCGACGCCGCCATCTCGCCCTGCTGGAAGTAGCGGTCGGCGGAGCCGTCCTGCATCGCGGAGAGGCTGCCCATCCCGCGGATGACTTTGAACCGCCGCCCCTCGGCGAGCACCGACTCCCCGGGGCTCTCCTCGGTGCCGGCCAGCATCGCCCCCATCATGCAGGAGGACGCGCCGGCGGCCAGCGCCTTCACAGCGTCGCCGGAGTACTTGATGCCGCCGTCGGCGATGACCGGCACGTCGCCGGCGCCGCGGACCGCGTCGATGAGCGCGGTGACTTGCGGCATGCCGACGCCCGTCACGACGCGCGTGGTGCAGATGCTCCCCGGGCCCACCCCGACCTTTACGGCGTCCACCCCGCGGCGCACCAGCTCCCGGGCGCCGTCTTCCGTGGCGACGTTGCCCGCGATGAGCTGCACGTCCGGGAAGGCCTCGCGGATCATGTCGAGCGTCTGCAGCACGCCCTCGCTGTGGCCATGCGCCGAATCGATGACCAGCACGTCCACACCGGCGTCCACCAGCGCCTTGGCGCGCGGCCTGGCCTCCGGCGTGCCGCCGATCGCCGCCGCCACCCTGAGCCGGCCATGCTGGTCCTTGTTGGCGTCGGGATGCTGCGCGCGCTTGAAGATGTCCTTCACCGTGATGAGCCCGCGGAGAATGCCCTGCGCATCCACGACCGGCAGCTTCTCGATCCGGTGCCGGGCCAGGATCCGCTCCGCCTCTTCCAGCGTCGTGCCGACCGGCGCGGTGACGAGCTTGTCCTTCGTCATCGCCTGGTGGATCGGCTGGTCGAGGTCCCGTTCGAACTGGAGGTCGCGGTTGGTGACGATACCGATCAGGCGCCCCTGCGCGTCCACGATGGGCACCCCGCTGATCTTGAAGCGCCGCATGAGGACGGCCGCCTCGCGCAGGGGGCGGTCCGGCCCGAGCGTGATCGGGTTGAGAATCATCCCGCTTTCGCTCCGCTTCACGCGGTCCACCTCGGCGGCCTGGCGCTCGATGGACATGTTCTTGTGCAGCACGCCGATGCCGCCGGCGCGGGCCATCGCCATCGCCATTTCCGCCTCGGTGACGGTGTCCATCGCGGCGGAGACGAACGGAATGTTGAGCGGGATGTCGCGGGTGAAACGGGAAGCGGTGGTGACGTCGCGGGGGTGGACCGTCGAATGCCTGGGCACGAGAAGGACGTCGTCGAACGTGAGTCCGGCGGCGGGACGGATGTTGCTCATCGAGACGGGGGCTCCGTATGCACACCGGCCCACCGGTAGCGCAGGGAGGCGCACGGCAGGCCGGACAATTTCGCAGGGGGTTCCATCTCGAAGGATAGGGCCCAGGCCCCCCGAAATCAAGCGATCCTAGGCCCCGCCCGTCCGCGCGGCAGACCGCCGCCAGACCAGGTAGACCGGCACGCCCAGCGCCACGATCAGGAGGCCCGGCCAGGTGAAGAGCGGCTTCTGAATGAGCAGGACTACCAGGAGCACCGCGATCGCCCCGATGTAGAGCGCGGGCACGACGGGATACCCGAACGCCCGCACCGGCCGGGCCGTGTCGGGCTGGAGGCGGCGCAGCCGGAAGAGCGCCACGGTGGTCAGGAGATAGAACACCAGCGCGGCGAAGATGACGTAGTCGAGGAGCTGGTTGTAGGTGCCGCTCAGGCAGAGCGCCGAAGCCCAGACCGCCTGGGCCGCGAGCCCGAACGCAGGAGTCCGGTACCGGGAGTGCAGGTGTGCTGCGCGCTCGAAGAACAGTCGGTCGCGCGCCATCGCGTAGTACACGCGCGGCGCCGCGAGAATGAGCCCTGCGTTGCAGCCGAACGTCGAGATGATGATCGCGAGCGCCATCACCGCCCCGCCGCCGGAGCCGAGCATCACCTCGACCGCCGCGGTGCCGACGCGGTCCTGCGCCGCGTACTGGATGCCGCGGGCCAGCGCGGTCGTGCCCGCTGGATCGCCGGTAAACGGCAACACACTCAGATACGAGAGATTGGCCAGGAGGTACAGCACGGTCACCAGCGCGGTGCCCGACGCGAGGGCGAGCGGCAGGTTTCGGCTGGGGTTCCGCACTTCCGCGGCCGCGAAGGTGACGTTGTTCCACGCGTCGCTGCTGAAGAGGGAGCCGACCATCGCCGCGCCGATGACCGGCACCATCGCGATGGTCCAGGGCGCCGTGCCCCAGAACGCGCCGAAGTTGGCGGCGGCCACGGCCGGCTGCCGGAATGCCGTGAGGCCGAGCAGCACCAGCGCGGCCAGCGCGCCGACCTTGGCCACGGTGAGCACCGTCTGCACCCCCGCGCCCTGCTTGACCCCGCGGTAGTTGATCGCGGTCAGCACGAGGATGCTGGCGATGGCGACCAGGCGCTGCGCGGACACGCCGAGCGGGATCGCGTCGGGCGCGCCCGGCAGGTGGATGCTCCCGAGGGAGAGCGTGATGGTGTCGCTGATCGTCGGGAAGAACACGCCCATGAACTTCGCGAACGCGACCGCCACCGCGGCGATCGTGCCGGTCTGGATCACGGTGAAGAGCGTCCAGCCGTAGAGGAATCCCGCCATCGGCGAGAGGCCTTCCCGGAGGAACACGTACTGCCCGCCCGCCTTCGGCATCATCGCCGCCAGCTCGGCGTAGGACAGCGCGCCGGCCAGGGTCATGAGCCCCGTCACGAGCCACACCAGCATCAGCCCGCCCGGCCCCCACGCGGCCACTTCCCGCCCGATGCCCGCCGAGACGATGAAGATCCCTGAACCGATCATCGAACCGACCACGAGCGAGATCGCCTGCACCGGACCGATGCCGCGGATGAACTGCTCGCCTGGTGACGTGGCGTGAGGGGCGGCTGGAGCCTGGGTCATGGGCGTGCCGTGTTGGAGAGGATCGCAGGGGTTATTGCGCGCCCGCTTCGGGTTTCGCGTCGGGGATCTTGGCGGGCTCGTCCGCGGCCGGTGCGCCTGCGGGCGGCTTTCCTTCGGCGGCGCGCACCGCTTCGTCCACCACGGCCTTCCCCGCCGAGGCGAGGCCCCGCATCAACCGGCCCGCGCTGTCCATCACGCCCATCGTGCCGCTGATCGCCTGGATCGGAATCTTGCCGGCGCGCATCGTGTCTTCCACGGTCTCGGTGATCTTCGCGAGGATACCGCTCGGCGCCGCGCGCTCGGCGTACTTGCTCTCGAGAAACTCGACGTAGTCGAGCACCTGGTAGCCGCGCTCGTCGCTCAAGGCCTCCAGCTTCCGCAGAATCCGCTGTTTCAGCACGTCGTTCATCACTCCGCTCCCTTCGCGGCCTCGCCCTCGACGATCTGGACCAGCTCCACCACCGGCGTGGGCAGGTACTTCGTGGACGTCGCGCGGAGGCGCCCGCGCAGCGTGAATTCCTCCAGCGGCTCGGCTCCCTCGAAGCGGCGAAGCTGCTCCGCCGTGACTATCACGTAGACGAACCCCGGCTCCGGCAACGGCCCGCGGGTGAGCAGGTATTTGCGCCCGACGGGGATCTCCGGCCGGAGCTCGTCCGCGGTCTGGATCGAGATGAACTGCACGGTCCAGTCGAGCAGTTGCCCGATATAGCGGGCCGGATCCGCGCGCACCTGCGCGACGCTCACGCCCTGCCGCGCCTCCGTGGCCACGGGGCCCAGGTCCGCGGCGTGCATCCAGCCTTCGAGCCGCACCCGGACCCAGTCGCCATTCCGGGCGAGTACCTCGGCCGTCGCGCCAGGCTTGAGTGTCCCCGCTTCCTCGCCGTCCGGCGTCACCGCCAGGGACGTCGCGCGCAGAACGGCTGCGCGGCCATTCGGAGTGTTGGCCGCGGGCTGCTCCGTGGTCGCGGCCGGACGTTGCTCGGTCGCGGCCGGACGCTGGGCGGCGGCTGCGCTGGGAGTTCGCGCGGCGGGCGTGGAGGCGCTCTCGAGCGCCTTCCGCGGGATCCATCCCGTGCGGCGCACCCGCGTCCACCCGCCTTGCGTGCCGAGCCTGGCGAGACCCGCCCCGGTCCTGAGCCGCGCGATCACCGAACCATTGGCCTCGCGCCGCAGGTTCTCCCCGCCCGTCGCCGTGATGGTGATGTCGAACCCATCCCGGTTGGTCGTGCCCGTGGATGAGGTGTAGACCCACCCCTCGACGGTCACCTCGCGCCAGTCTCCGTCGGTGCGGCCGGGAACCAGCTCGGCGCCCTTGAGAATCGTGGCGACCTCTCCGCTGGTCGGCGTCTTCCGGAGTCCCGCGGACTCCGCCGCCCGCATCCGCTGCTGGGCCGAAACCGGCGTCGCCACCGCGGCGAGCAACAGCAAATAGGCTGGTAGGCGGCCGAGGGCCGGGATAGATTGCGGCGCGGCGTAAGTCACAGTCTCGCATTGTAGAAACAGCGGAGAGGCATGTCAAACGGCGACCACGCGCGGCAGGTGGTGCTCGTGGTGCTGGACGGGTGGGGGTTCCGTCCGGCCCGCGATGGCAATGCCATCGAGCTCGCCCGGACTCCCGTCTGGCATCGCCTCTGGGAATCCTCCCCCCGCACGCTGCTCCAGGCCAGCGGCCTGGCCGTCGGCCTGCCAGCCGGCCAGATGGGCAACAGCGAGGTCGGCCACCTGAACCTCGGCGCCGGCCGGGTCGTGCCGCAGGATCTCGTGCGCATTTCACAGTGCATCGCGTCGGGTGAGTTCTACCGGCTGGCACCGCTCGAGGCACTCTGCGCGCGGCTTCGCGAAACAGGCGGGACGCTGCATCTCCTGGGTCTCCTCGGGCCGGGGGGGGTCCACGCCATCGATTCCCACCTCCTGGCGGCGGTCGAGCTCGGCGTCCGGCACGACGTGCGCCGCATCGCCCTTCATGGATTCCTTGACGGACGGGACTCCCCGCCCACCTCCGCCGCGGACGTGGTCGGGAAGCTGCAGGCGGACCTGCACCGCATTGCCGGGCCCCGCGGCGTGATCGCGACGCTGACCGGGCGCTATTTCGCAATGGACCGCGACCGGCGGTGGGACCGCACCCGGCTGGCCTACCAGGCGCTCGTGGCCGGGGAGGGCCGCCCCGAGACCGATCCGGTGCGCGCGGTCCGCGAGGCGTATGCGCGCGGCGAGACCGACGAGTTCATCAAGCCGCTGGTGATCCAGCACGACGGTGCACCGGTTGCGACCATCCGGGACGGCGACGGCATTTTCTGCGTCAACTACCGAAGCGACCGGATGCGGCAGATCTGCCGCGCCCTGGCCATCGAGGGCTTCGACGGATTCCACACCGGCGAGCGGCCGAAGCTGGCGGGCCTGGTCACGATGACCCAGTACGACCAGACCTTTCCCTTCCCGCAGGCGTTCCCGCCGTTTTCGCTCGCGCGGATCGTGGCGGAGGTCCTGGCGGAGAGCGGCCGCAGCCAGCTGCGCACCGCCGAGACCGAGAAGTACCCGCACGTCACGTACTTCTTCAACGGCGGCTACGAAACGCCCTATGACAACGAGGAGCGGATTCTCGTTCCGTCGCAGAAGGTGGCCACCTACGATCTGGCGCCGCAGATGAGCGCCGAAGGCATCACCGACGTGCTCTGCGGCGCGATATCGAAGCCGGAGCACGATTTCGTGCTGTGCAACTACGCCAACGCCGACATGGTGGGCCATACGGGCGTCGTCCCGGCCATCATCGAGGCGGTCGAAACGATCGACCGTTGCCTCGGCCGGGTGCTGACGACGGCGGACGCCTCCGGCGCAACGGTTCTCGTCACCGCCGACCACGGCAACTGCGAGATGATGATCGACCCCGCGACCGGGGGCCCGCACACGGCACACACGACGAACCCCGTGCCGTTCGTCGCGGTCCGCGCGAACGACCAGCCGCTCCGCGAGGGCGGTGCGCTCTGCGACGTCGGTCCCACCGTCCTCCGCCTGCTCGGCATTTCCCCGCCGCCGGAGATGACCGGCCGCGACCTCCGGGAGCCCTGATCCTTCATGCGATTCGCCTCACTGCTCGCCGCGCTCACCGTCACGGCCGCCACCTCGCTCGCCGCCCAGGCGGGCCATCCGCCGGACAAGACCCCCTACGCGGACCTGCCGTTCGGCCATTCCGTGAGCGTGGTCGGCGGCTATATCAACGGCGACGGCGGCGACATCGGCGTCGGCCCGCACGACGGGCCGTTCTTCGGCGTGCGCTACGACTTGCGGGTCAGCGGACCGGTGCAGTTCGGCTTCACCGCGGCATCCGCGCAACTGCAGCGATTCATCACCGATCCCGACGACAGCGTCGCCACGCGGGTGAGTGGGCCCGTGGACCAATCGGTCTTCATCGGAGAAGGGGCGATCCAGATCAACCTGACCGGCGCCAAGACGTGGAAGGGCTTTGGACCGTTCCTCGGCGGTGGCATCGGCTTCGCGATCGGGGACGAGACGCCACAGGACACGACCGGCTACAAGTTTGGCACGAAGTTCATGTTCGTGCCGTTCGTGGGCACGCGCTACTTCGTCAACCAGCACCTGCACCTGCGGGCGGAGGTGCGCTGGCCGTTCTGGGAGATCTCGTATCCGGCCAGCTACGCCGAGGAGCCGGACGAGGAGCCGGGATCCTTCCCCGACTCCAACGCCCTCCGTCCCAACGCCGACCTCGACGAGTGGACGTCCAGCATCACACTGCAGTTCGGCCTCGGGTATTCCTTCCGCTGGTGATCCCGCCGACCTGGCCATGTCTGTCTCCCTGACCCGCACCGTCGGCTTCCACGCCTGGCACCGGTATCCTCCGGCCCCAAGCCACGACCACCATTACCGTTGCTCAGTGACCGTATCCGGTGCGATGGATCCCGAATGGGGTGGGGTGACGAACCTGGCGGACCTGGATCGTCTCCTCCTCGAGGAGGTCGTCACGCCGCTCGAGGGCAGGCATATTGACCGGGACGTGCCCCACTTTGCGCCGGGCCGCGCCCTGCCCACCTGCGAGGCGCTGGCCTCCTGGCTGTACGATCGGATCGCGCCACGGCTTCCCCGCGGCGTGCGACTCGACCGGGTGCGCGTTGCCGAGGACGACTCCCTGCATGCCGACTGCACCGGACCGACCTGAGTCTGCGCCGCCCGCCGGGCGACGGGCGCGCGGCGTGCCGCTGGCCGCCGTGGAGGAAGTCCCGGTCTGGCTCGAGATCAACCACGTCCCAACCGTGACCTGGATGTGCACGCCCGAGCTGCTCGAGGAGCTCGCGCTGGGCTGGCTCTTCAGCGAGGGGTACGTGGAATCCTCGGAGCAGGTGCATCTGCGCCCCTGCGCCACCGATCTGGGCTTTTGGGCGGAGGTGCCGCCGGAGCGGGTCGCGGCGGTCGCCGCCGAGCGGCGGCGGCCGGTGCTCGCGTCGGGATGTGGTGCGGTCTCCACCCTCCTGGCCGACCCGGCCATGGTGCCAACGGAGCCGGCGCGGGGGATGCCGCCGCCGGTGGAGCAGCTCCGCGTGCTCTTCAAGGCACTGTTCCACGAGGGCGAGCACTACCAGGAGACCGGCGGGGTGCACGCCGCGGCGCTCACCGATGGCACATCCCTCCTCTTCCATGCGGAGGACATCGGCCGCCACAATGCGGTGGACAAGGTGCTCGGCGCCGCGCTGCTCGCGCGGAAGCCGGTGGCCGGATTGGGCCTGCTGGTCACCGGGCGGATTTCGGCGGAGCTGGCGTTCAAGGCCGGCCGCGCCGGGCTGACGTACGTCGCCACGCCATCGGTGCCCTCCACGCTCGCGGTCGAGATCGGACGCCGCACGGGAATGGTGCTGGTGGGGCGCGCGGTAAGCGGGAGTCCGCATCTTCACCTACCCGAGAAGGTCCGGTGAGCGAACTCTCCGAGGATCAGATCCGGCAGCACCTGATCCAGAGCCACCGGATCGCGGTGGTGGGGCTCAGCCGCAAGCCGGACCGCCCCAGCCACCGGGTCGCGGCATACCTGCAGGGGGTCGGGTACGAGATTGTGCCTGTCCACCCCGTCCCGGGCGTCACCTTGGGGCAAACAGTGCACCCCGATCTCCGGTCGGCCGCCGCCGCCGGGCCGCTCGACATCGTCGACATTTTCCGCCGCTCCGAGTACATCCCCGCCCTGCTGGACGACCTCCTCGCGGTCCGGCCGCGACTGGTCTGGCTGCAGCTCGGGATCGATCATCCGGAGACGGTACGACGACTCGAGGAGGCAGGGATCGACGTGGTGGTGAACCGGTGCCTCGCGGTGGACCATCAATGGCTGAGGGCGTGATGCTCGAGCGACCGCTGGCAGGCCTCTTAGGAATGCTGTTCCTTTCGGCGCCGGCGTTCGCGCAGGCCACGGCGGACCAGGCCACGCTCGTGTTCACCGTGGGGCTCGGCTACACCGGCAGCACCGATCTCTGGTCGGTGGCAGACCAGCCGCTTCTCCGCCCCGACATTGGCTCCGATTCGGTGAGCATCAATCGCGATGCGGGCGGGTCGGTCGGCGTGCTGTTCGGTGGGATCTACTTCCCCAAGGACAACTTCGGCATCGCGGGAGAGGCGTTCTTCCTCGGGATCGGCGTCCAGGACCAGTGCATGGTCACCTCGTCCGTCCCGAGCCAGCGCATCACGGACGTGTGTGCGGACATCGATGGACACGAGAAATCCTCGTCCGCCGTGCTGCTTTCCGTGGGGCCTGTGTTCCGCGCCTGGGGTCACAACCGGATTTCGCCGTATCTCCGGCTCCAAGTCGGGGCGCTGTTCAGCAACCTGAGCACCATCCGGACGGAGGGCACCATTCCGGGCGGCGATATCGTCCCGGTCTACGACGACGAGAAGAGCACCCGGATCACCGCGGGCCTCGTACTCGGCGGGGGCGCGACCGCTGCGATCGGCAAGGGTTACCAGCTTCGCATGGAAGTGCGCGACAATTATGTCGGCCTGAACACGGTGGCCGGCCCGACGATTGCCGGCGATCTCCATCCCGAGGTCGATACCGAGTACCACCACCTCTGGAGCGTGCTGATTGGCTTCGACGTCGTCCTCGAAAAGAAGCGCGGACGGCGGTACTGAAGCGGGCCCGCCCGTCCGCGGGGCGATCCTCGCCGGCGGCGGCGCGACCCGCTACGGCGGGCGGCCCAAGGGGCTCGAACTGGTCGGTGGCGTTCGCATTCTCGACCGGCTGGTGGATGCGTTCCGGACGGCGCTCGGCGAGCTCCCCCTCCTCATCGCCAACGATCCCGGCGCCGCCCAGTGGCGGGCGGACCTGACCGTCATTTCCGATACCATTTCCGGGGCCGGCGCCCTCGGCGGCCTGCACGCGGCGGTGGCATACGAGGCCCGCCCAGTGGTGTGTGTCGCCTGGGACATGCCTTTCGTGCCGGCGGGGCTGATTGCGGCGCTGGCGCGCGGCCTCGGGGAAGCGGATGCCGTTCTCCCCGCCAGTGGGGGCCGGCGCGGAGTCGAGCCGATGTGCGCGGGCTACGGGCCGGCATGCCGCCGCCCGATGGAGGAGGCCATCGCCCGGGGCGACCTCCGGGCGATCTCCTTCCACCCGGCCGTTCGGACCTGTATCCTCCCTCCGGAGTCCGTGGCCGCCTTCGGCGATCCGGCAGCCCTGTTCTTCAACATCAACACTCCCGACGACCTCATCCAGGCGGACGCCCTGTGGCAGCATCTCGCATCTTCTCGGTGATTGGCCGGAAGGACGCCGGCAAGACGACCCTGGTGGTGGCGCTGGCCGCGGAATTCACCCGGCGGAAGAAGCGCGTGATGACGATCAAGCACGCCGCCCATCCCGCCTCCGTCGATACTCCCGGCACGGATACGTACCGCCATTTTCATGAGGGCAAGGCGGAGCGGGTACTGATCGCCTCGCCCGACATTCGCGCGGTGTTCGAGCGCTCGCCCGACGACCAGGATCCGATGGCGCTCGCCCGGCAGTACCTGGACGGCGCTGACATCATCCTCGTCGAGGGCTTCAAGGCGTCGCCACTGCCCAAGATCGAGGTGTATCGCAAGTCCGTGGGCGGCGGGCCGATTTACGATGTGGCCGCGCCGAACGCCGACCAGTGGCTCGCAATCGTGACCGACGACGACATCAAGGCCAACTGCCGGGTGCTCCGCTTCCGGGACACCATGTGGCTGCAGCTCCTCGCCAATATCGCCTGGGACGGCGCCAAGGTTCTGGGGCCGTGACCGCGCTCGCGGCGCGCGAGGCCGCGCTTCGCATCCTCGCGGACATCACGCGGCAGCCCGCGCTCCGCATCCCGCTCGACGACGCCGTCGGCTCCGTCCTGGCCGAAGACGTCACCAGCCCGATCGATATTCCCGCCTGGACCAACTCCGCGATGGACGGCTACGCCACGCGCGGCGCCGACGTGCGCGGGGCGAGCGCCGAGCGTCCGATGCGGCTCCGGGTGGTGGAACAGATCCCGGCGGGGGCGTTTCCGACCCGCCCGATCGGCGAAGGTGAATGCGCGCGGATCTACACGGGCGCGCCGCTCCCCGCCGGGGCGGACAGCGTGATCCGCCAGGAGGACACCGACTTCGGCACCGCGATCGTGACCATCACGAGCGATCGCGATGTGGGGGTCAACTTTCGCGTCACGGGCGAAGACATCCGGAAGGGCACGCGGGTGCTCGCCGAGGGGACCGCGATCGGACCGGCGGAACTGGGCGTGCTGGCGTCGATCGCGGTGGCGCACCCCGTCGTCTATCGGAGACCGCGCGTCGGGATCATGGCGAGCGGGGACGAGATCGTGGATGTGGACCAGCCCGATCTCATCCTGAGCGGAAAGAAGATCGCGAGCTCGAACACGCATACACTCACCGCGCTGGTGCGCGAGGCCGGCGGCGAGCCCGTCAACCTGGGGATCGCCCTGGACACGCCGGAGAGCCTGCGCGCGCATTTCGCGCGCGGCGCGGACTGCGACCTGCTGGTGACCACGGCGGGGATCAGCGTCGGGGAGCACGACCACGTGCGCGCGGTGCTGGAGGAGCTGGGCGGGGAGCTCAGGTTCTGGAAGCTCCGAATGCGGCCGGGGGCGCCGGTCGGCTTCGGGATGCTGGGGGCGGTGCCGTGGATCGGACTCCCGGGGAATCCGGTGAGCACGATGGTGACGTTCGAGCTGTTCGTGCGGCCGGCGATCCGTGCGATGGCCGGCCACCGGCTTCCATTCCGGCGGAGCGTCCCGGTGCGGATGGCGGAGAAGGTGACGTTGAAGCCCAAGCTGCAGCATTTCCTGCGCGGCATCGTAACGGAAACGGCGGAAGGTCTCGAGGCGCGGCTCACGGGGCCGCAGGGCTCCGGCATCCTGACTTCGATGGTGCTGGCCAACGCGCTGCTGATTATTCCCGAGGGGCAGTTCGAGACGCAGGCTGGTGCGACGGTGCAGGCGATCCGGTTGCAGGATCCGGTGTTCGCGGGGGAGCCCGGGTTCTGATCACCGACTCGCGGCTCAAAGCCGCGACTCGGCCGATGTCCCTGCAGGGACGCGCCGATCAAGTCGCTTCAGCGACAGCAGCCGAGCCGTGGCTTCAGCTACGTGCAAACGCGACGCCGGGAGCTCCTCGCTCCGCCCCTTCCGTTTTTTCCGTCGCTTCCGCCTGTCCGTCTGTCCGACTTGCTTGCCCCCCTCACCGCACCTAGCTTTCACCCCAACTGAAGGGGAGTAGCTCGTCCGCCGGATGGCGGACGGCCGGATCGTCAAGACTGTCCGCTCTGGCGGGCACGGTCCAGCCGGGAAGTCGGGGTCAGACCCCCGCCCTCAGAGCGAGACCTTCGTCCACGCTGCCAGGCGTAGGGACGGAGGTCTCGCTTTCGCTTGGGCAGTCCTTTTGGAGGAGCAGATGAACAACGTCAAGACATTCGTGCTGATGGCCGGTTTGATGGGCCTCTTCCTCGCGGTCGGCCAGTTGCTGGGCGGCTCCCAGGGGCTCGTCCTGGCGCTTGTGCTGGGCAGCGCGATGAACTTCATCATGTACTTCTGGTCGGACAAGCTGGTGCTCCGGATGTACCGCGCCAAGGTCGTCACGCCGGAGCAGGCGCCCGAGCTCTACGCCCTGGTGGATCGCCTCCGCCGGCGGGCCGGGCTCCCGATGCCGGTCGTGGCCGTGGCCCCGCACGAGCAGCCCAATGCGTTCGCCACCGGGCGGAGCCCGGAGCACGCCGTCGTCGCCGTCACAACCGGCATCATGAAGTACCTGCCGCAGGATGAGCTCGAGGGCGTCATCGCCCACGAGCTGGCACACATCAAGAATCGCGACATGCTGATCTCGACGATCGCGGCGGGCTTCGCGGGCGCCATCGCCAACCTGCCCTACCTGCTGATGTTCGGCGGCGGAGATGACGACGCCCCCCATCCGGCCATCGCGCTCGGCATGATCATCCTCGGCCCCATCGCCGCGATGCTGATTCAGTTCGCCATCTCGCGCCAGCGCGAGTTCGAGGCCGACCGGGTGGGCGCCGAGATCCTCGGCCACCCGCTGCCCCTGGCTCACGCGCTCACGCGGCTCGATGCCCTGGCCCACCAGATCCCGATGAACGTGGCGCCCGCGGCCGCGCCGCTCGCCCAGGTGAACCCCCTCGCGGCCCACAGCGGCGGCATCACCGGACTCTTCAGCACGCACCCGCCCATCGCGGCGCGGGTCGCAGCCCTCGAGGCGATGGCCCAGGGCCGCTAGGTGCCCTCGCACGAACCCGCGGTCTGGCTCGGGTTCTCCGCGCTCATTGCCGGACTGCTGGTGCTGGACCTCGGGGTCCTCAACCGGCGGTCCCATGTCCTTTCATTCAAGGAAGCCATCTCGTGGAGCGCCGGGCTCATCGGGCTGGCGCTCGCCTTCGGGCTCTTCCTCCTGGCCCGGGAGGGCCCGCGGACCGCGCTCGAGTATTACACCGGCTACCTGATCGAGCTCTCGCTCAGCGTCGACAACCTCTTCGTCTTCATCCTGATCTTCCAGTACTTCGCCGTCCCTTCCGAGCTCCAGCCCCGCATCCTCAAGTGGGGCATCCTGGGCGCCATGCTGATGCGCGGGCTGATGATCGCCCTGGGTGCCCTGCTGCTCCAGCGCTTCGGCTGGATCATCTACGTGTTCGGCG
Organism: uncultured Gemmatimonadales bacterium; assembly: GCA_963817575.1. Classification (GTDB taxonomy): domain Bacteria; phylum Gemmatimonadota; class Gemmatimonadetes; order Gemmatimonadales; family GWC2-71-9; genus DASTCF01. The sequence goes on along the minus strand of CAWFOY010000006.1, from coordinate 104,893 downwards.
GGATCCTGGTGCTCACCGGCATCCGGATGTTCCGCGGTTCCGGCGACCGCATCGAGCCCGAGCGGAACCCCATCGTCCGGCTGGCGCGGCGCTTCATTCCGATGAGCGACGCCTACGACGGCCAGCGGTTCCTCACCCACACCCGTGCCGGGTGGATGGCGACGCCGCTCCTCCTCGTCCTGCTGGTGGTCGAGTGGTCCGACCTCGTCTTCGCGATCGACAGCATCCCGGCCATCTTCGCGGTCACCCGGGATCCGTTCATCGTCTACAGCTCGAACGTCTTCGCGATCCTGGGCCTGCGCGCGCTGTTCTTCGTGCTGGCCAGCATGATGGACCGCTTCGAGTACCTCAAGCCCGGCGTCGCCACCATTCTTATCTTTGTCGGATTGAAGATGGTGCTGAACGGCTGGCTCCACATGCCGATCGGCATCTCGCTCGGCGTGGTAGTGACGATCCTCGTGGGCTCCGTGATCCTCTCCCTCCGGAAGACCCGCGCCGCCCTCTGACCGGAGGCGCCCGATGGCCGACCTGTTCCGCGGCACCACGGTCCTCATCACCGGCGCATCCAGCGGAATCGGCGCCGCGTTCTCCGACCTGCTTGCCACACGGGGCGCGCGCCTGGTGCTCACCGGCCGGAACGTCCCGCGCCTCGCGGCAGTGGCCAACCGTGCTCGGGCGGCCGGCGCGGAAGCCGTCACCCTCACGGCCGATCTGACCATTCCAGGCGCCGCGGCCGACCTCCTCGGCGAGCTTCGTCACCGCGGCATCGTCGTGGACCACCTCGTGAACAACGCGGGATTCTCCACCCACGGCCGGGCGCACGAGGTCGCCGCCGAGGCCCAGCTCGGCGTGATCGACCTGAACGTGCGTGCCGCGACCGAGCTCGCTCTCCGCCTTCTGCCCGGGATGGTGGAGCGCCGCCGAGGTGGCGTGCTCAACGTGGCCTCCACGTCGGCCTTCCAGGGCATGCCCTGGCTCACCGTGTACGCGGCCAGCAAGGCCTACCTCCTCACCTGGAGTGAAGGCATCCACGCGGAGCTTCGGGGCACCGGTGTCCGCTTCTGCTGCCTCTGCCCGGGGCCGGTCGATACCCGCTTCTTCGAGGCCAACCGGGTGACGGCCGTGCCCCCGAAGGCCATCATGCAGACCGCCGAGGCCGTGGCCCGTTCCGGGCTCCGGGGCTACGAGCGGAACAGGAGCCACGTCATCTCGGGGCCGTTGCCGCGCACCGGCGCGTGGCTCACGCGATTGGCACCGCGCGCGCTCGCGGCGCGCGTCGCCGCGTTCTACGGCACGCCCCGGAGGCCCCGATGAGCGGACGGAGTGGCTGGGCACGGCGGCTGGGCCTGGACCGGCCGGCGGTGCGCGGATGGCTGCTGTACGACTGGGCCAACTCCGCGATGTACGTGGTCATCGTCACCGCGATCTTCCCGATCTTCTTCAGCTCGGTCGCGGCGGACGGGATGCCCAAGGAGCAGGCGCTCTACCGATTCAGCCTCGCCACCACGATCGGCCTCGCCTTCATCGCCGTGCTCGCCCCCATCCTCGGCGCCGTCGCCGATCACTCCGCATCCAAGAAGCGGCTTCTCGCGGGCTTCATGGCGCTGGGCGCGGCGGCCGTCGGCGCGATGGCGCTCATCCATCACGGCCAGTGGCTCTTCGCGGCCGCGCTGTTCGTCGTGGCCAACATCGGCGTGAACGGCAGCTTCGTGTTCTACGACGCGCTCCTGCCGCACGTCGCGCACCGGGACGAGATGGATCAGATCTCGACCGCCGGCTACGCCCTCGGGTATCTCGGCGGCGGGCTCTTCCTGGCCCTGTGCCTGGCGCTCGTCATGGCGCCGGCGCGGTTCGGGCTGCCCGCGGGCGCGGATCTGACACCCGACCAGGCCTCGCTGCCGACCCGCATCGCCTTCGTGCTGACGGCACTATGGTGGATCGGCTTCAGCATTCCGCTCTTCCGCCACGTGCCCGAGCCGCCGGGCCGGCCGCTCGACGCGGAGGAGGCGCGGCTCGGCTCCGTCCGGGCCTCGTTCCGGCGGCTGGCGCACACCTTCCGCAAGCTGCGCAGCTACCGCCAGGCGTTCCTGCTGCTCGTCGCCTTCCTCATCTACAACGACGGCATCGGGACCATCATCAGGATGGCGGCGATCTACGGCGAGAACATCGGCATCGGCCGGACGGCGATGATCGGCTCGATCCTGCTGGTGCAGTTCGTCGGTGTGCCGTTCGCCTATCTCTTCGGCTGGCTCGCGAAGCGCATCAGTGCCAAGCGGGCCATCTTCATCGGCCTCGCCGTCTACGTCGGGATCAGTGTCCTGGGCTACTTCATGCGGAATGAGCGCGATTTCCTGACGCTGGCGGTGCTGGTCGGGATGGTGCAGGGCGGGACGCAGGCGCTGAGCCGGTCGCTCTTCGCCAGCATGATCCCGAAGGACATGTCGGGGGAGTTCTTCGGATTCTTCGCGGTGTTCGAGAAATTCGCGGGAATACTGGGCCCGGCGCTCTTCTCCGTGGCGATCGCCCTGAGCGGATCCAGCCGCGCGGCGATCCTCTCGGTGGCGGTGTTCTTCGTGGTGGGCGCCGTGCTGCTCGCCTTCGTGGACGTCGCGGAGGGGCAGCGGGCGGCGCGCGCCGAAGAATCCTGACCCTTCAGAGCCCGGGCCGTGGGCGGGCTTCAGCCTGTCCCCTACTTCCCCAATCCCCACCCGGTCGGACTCCACGCGGGGAAAAAATCACCGGCCGTATTCTGGGTCAGGTTGGTAAGCCCTGTGCCATCTGGGTGGACGAGCATCACCTCCGAATCCAGCTCGGGACCGCCATCGAACGCGATCCAGGCATCATCCGGCGACCACTTGGGAAAGTACGCGCCGACCGCACCTAGGTCGACGACGGTGGGATTCTCGCCGTCAGCGTCCATGATGAAGAGCTCACTAAACACACCGCGGCGGTCACTCTTGAACGCGATGTACCGGCCATCGTTAGACCACGCCGGGACTTGGTCATTCGCCTCGTCGACTGTAATGTTCACCGGGTTCGAGCCGTCGGCATTCATGACGTAAATCTCATTGTTGCCATCGCGATCGGACTTGAAAGCGACGTGCCCACCATCGGGCGACCAGGTAGGGCTGGCATCGTTCGCCGGGTTGGTCGTGAGGTTCACGGGTTCCGATCCATCCGCATTGATCACGTAGATTTCGTTGTCACCATCGCGATTGGAATGGAAGGCGATCCGGGTGCCATCCGGCGACCATGCCGGAAACGCGTCGGCCCCCGGGTGATTCGTCAGGTTCGTGATACCGGTGCCATCGGCATTCATTACGTAAATATCGCCATCGGCCAAGTAGAATGCGATCCGACGCCCGTCGGGTGACACGACGGGCCCCAACACCGCGCCGGGGCGGTCAAGGAAGATGGGTTCCGGATCTGACCCATCGGTACCCATTACGTAGAGCTGATCGAAGCCGCCGCGGTCGGACGTGAACACGATCTTGTTCCGGAGCGGCGTAATGTCGTCATCGGGCTCGCCGGACTCGCCGCAAGCCGCCAGTGCGATCAGGACGAGGATGGCCACATGTCGCATCAGCTGCCGCCAGCCGCATCTGAACTCCCGGACCCGGAATCGCCCGTCTCCTCCGGTGGTGCGGCCAGCGGCCCCAGCGGATCGGGGAATTCGGGTAGCGCCACGCCGGGTGGTCCGATGGTCCGGTTCCGGCCCGCCTCCTTGGCTTCGAAGAGCCGCTTGTCGGCGACGTCGAGCAGCTCCACGGGGTCGTCGCCATCCTCCGGCATGCACGCGACGCCGGCGCTGATCGTCAGGTAGGCCGTCTTGTCCCGCCGGGGCAGCTTGACCGGCGCCCCGGCCACGGCGTGGCGCATCTTCTCGATCTTCTCCATCGCCGAAGCGGCATCGGCTTCCGGCAGCACGACGACGAATTCTTCCCCGCCATAGCGCGCCACGATGTCGCTCGCCCGGAGTCCGGCGCTCAGAGTCCCGGCCAGGGTCCTGAGCCCTTCGTCTCCCGCGGGGTGGCCGAACGAGTCATTGAACCGCTTGAAGTGGTCCACGTCGATGACCGCCAGCGCCAGCGGCTGCTCGTAGCGGCGCGCTCGCCCTACCTCGCCCTCGAGCCGGGCGTCAAGGTACGCGCGGTTGAGGAGTCCCGTGAGCCGGTCGCGCGCCGAGAGCTGGCGGAGCCGTCGCGAGCGCACGACGACGGCGGCGCTCATGACGCCGGCCAGCGCGAGAAGCACTACCCGGCCGATCTGGTCGCCCCAGGTGACGATGCCATAGCGAAACGGAGCGTAGCGCGGGTCTTCGAGGTCGAAGCGAAATTCGACGCAGAGGAGAATCGCGGTGTACTGCAGCGCGGCGAGGGCGCCCGACATCGCGCAGATGCGCGCATCGTAGCGGAGGCTCGTGGCGCCGATCGCCAGGAAGTAGAGCGGGTAGACGACGTGACTGTTGACCGCCACGTGCGGCTCGTCGAGCAGCAGGAAGACGGCGAGCGCCGCGCTCACGAAGGTCACGTCGAGCGCGCTGGTCAGGACGCCGAGCCACGGCCGGTAGAAGCCGCTGCGCAGGGCGAACCAGATCGTGAAGGCCCAGAGGAGCGCCACGCCGGCCGAGATGAGCCCGACGTAATCTTCGGAAAACCGGGGGCTCAGGAGGATATTGGCGAGCGGAATGGCGAGGACGACCAGCACCAGAACGAGGCGCACCCGGGCGACCAGTACCTCGCCGCCCATGCCGGCATCCATCAGCAGCTGGTCGGGGGCGGCCCACAGGCGATCCCCGTCGATCCCCGCGGGCATCGGGGGCATCCCCCTGGGCAGGCCGTGCGGCCGGGTGGGCATCGGGCGCTACATCAGCCTGTACTTGGGGCCACTGCCGCCCTCGCGCGGCGTCCAGCGCGGGCCGAGGATATCGGTGGCCTTGCAGTCCACACAGTTCGGCGCGTTGACGCGCAGCGTGTCGCCGTCGCGCTCGTACACGCCCGCGGGGCACAGGTGCGCGTAGAAATCCGCGACCTCCGCCGAAATATCCTTGCCGACGATCAGGTGGCTCGGAATGGTGTCGCGGGTGGCGTTGCCCGACTTGAAGACCGCATCGAGCTTGCCGAGGGTGTACGTGCCGTCGGGCACGAACGGCGTCTCGGTTCCCGGCGTGCGCGGTACGTCGGCATCGGCGTGCATCCTGATCATCCCCCCCGGAAAGAGCCCGCCGGTCAGCGTCATCAGGCCTGCCTTCGCCGCGCCCATGACGAATCCGTCCTTGAACGCGAGCCGCATGTTCCGGGTCCGGTGCAGGTCGGTCGTGATGTAGCTGTCCCGGACCATCCGGTCGTAGTCGGCGAGCCCGTCGCCTGAGGCGTCACCGCGCTTGAGGGCCGCGAAGGCCGCGCGCGCCGCGTAGATCCCGGACTGCATCGCGTAGTGGATCCCCTTGAGCGACGGCACGTCCACGAAGCCGGCGGCGTCTCCCACGATCAGACGCCGTCGCCGTATCGCCGCTCCGGGAGCGCGTAGAAGCCGCCCTCGGGGATCGTCTTGGCGCCCCATTCGAGCAGGGTGCCGCCGGCGAGAATCTCGCGGAACAGCGGATGCAGCTTCATCCGCTGCAGCATCCCGTGGACGTCGAGCCGCGCGTCCGGCGCATCGAGCCCCACCACGAGGCCGAGGGAGACCTGGTCGCCTTGCGGGTAGCACCAGCTGCCGCCGAACTCCTCGGTCGAGAGCGGCCACCCCATCGTGTGGATCACGCGGTCGAGCGGCTTCGGGACCTGCCAGATCTCCTTCACCCCGAGGGCAAAAATCTGCGGGTTGGGTGACCGGACGCCCTGCCACTCGCGCCAGGCCTGCGCGAGCGTGCCGCGCGTGCCCTCGGAGAGGACGGTGACCCTGGCGGTGAGATCCGTCGGCGGCGTGTAGCTCCCGCCGGGCTGCCCATCGCGATCGAGCCCGGATGGAGTCGTCCGGACCCCGCGGACCCGCGTGTCCTCGACCAGCAGGGCGTCCACGGGGAACCCGGTGAAGATGTTGACACCGAGCTCCTCCGCGCGCGCGCCGAGCCAGCGCACGATCTCGCAGATGGACGCGGAATAATTGCCGCGATTGTGCATCGTGGGTGGTGTGGGCAGCCGGCGTGCGGCGCCCTCGGTCAGGTAGTACACCGCCTCCGCGTCCACCCGCTGCCGGAACGGGAAGTCCGCATCCGGCGTGCCGGGGAAGAGCTCGCGGAACGCGCGCGGATTGACGACCGCCCCGGACAGATTGTGCTCGCCGAGGCTTTCGGCCTTCTCCAACACCCCGATGTTGAGGGAGCCGAGCGGGCCACCGGCCGCTTCGTCCTGCTTCGCCAGGCGGGCCAGCTCGATCGCGCCCGCAAGCCCGGCCGGTCCCGCCCCGACGAACAGCACGTCCATCTCGATCGCCTCGGCCCCGGGCGGTTCCCGAAGGATGAGCCGGTCGAGCGGGAGCGCGGGCTGGTGCCGGCTCGGCAAAATGGGCGACACGCTGTACACTCCTTGGGCGCTGGGCGGGCTGGCGCCACGGAATCTATCGAGCGACGCCAACTTTGCGAGTTGCCGGAGCGTGCCAATGGATCTGAAGAAGGCCGTCCGGGATCCCTGGGTCCTCGGCCAGTTCGCGTGGATCGCCATCGTGCTGTTCGGCGTTCCGGAACTGGCACGGCGGCTCGGCACTGCGAATCCCGGCGGGACCGCGGCCTGGCTCGGCGTCATCCTGATGGCGGCGGGATTGGCCTTGGCGCTCGCCGCCGGCGCGGTACTGGGGCCCAATCTCACCCCCGGCACCGAACCACTCCCTCAGGGGCAACTCGTGACGGGTGGCGTCTACCGGCTCGTGCGCCACCCCATCTACCTCGGCCTCTGCACCGCGCTCGGCGGCTACGGCCTGCTGCGGGGCGGCTGGTGGTTCGCGGCGATCGTGTTCGCGCTGTCGATCGGGTACTTCGAAGGGAAGGCGCGGGTCGAGGAGGGCTGGCTCACCCGGCGCATGCCGGGCTATGACGAATACCGGAAGCGCGTGCCCAGAATGCTTCCCGGCGGCTGGCACTAGGGACTAGGCTCTCCCTCCGGGCCGCGGCTGCATCTGGGTCACCTCGAGCGCCAGGTCGGCTGAGTCGGCGCTGTGGGTCAGCGCGCCGATCGACACGAAATCCGTGCCCGCCACGGCGTACGAGCGGATGTTCTGCAGTGTGACGCCCCCCGTGGCCTCGATCTCGATGCCGGGCGACAGTGCCCGCGCGAGCGCCGCCAGTGCCGTCACCGTTTCCGGCGTCTGATTGTCGATCAGGAGCCGGGTGGCTCCGGCCTCGCACGCCTGGCGAACCTGCGCCTCCGATTCCGCCTCCACCGACAGCATCGTCACGCCGCGCGCCCGCGCCTCGGCCAGCGCGGTCCCCAGGCGCACGCTCGCGCGATCGAGCGCGCGCCAGTGATTGTCCTTGATCATCACGGCGTCGCTCAGGCCGATCCGATGCAGTGCGCCGCCGCCCGCGAGCACGGCCCGGAGCTCCATCCGGCGGAGGCCGGGTGTCGTCTTCCGCGTGTGGAGGACCCGGCAGCCGGTGCCCTCCACGGCGGTGACGAAGTCGAATGTGGTATTTGCGACGCCGCACGCGCGCTGCAGCAGGTTCAGCAGCGGCCGCTCGGCGCGAAGGACGCTCGCGAAGGTTCCCTGCACGATGCCGATGACCGCGCCCGCCGTCACCGCCTCGCCCTCGCCGGCCGACCAGCGGATCGGATCGCAGCCGGCAGCCACCGCGACCGCATCGGCGTAGGGAAGACCGGAGACGATCCCGCCGCTCCGGTATTCAATCGCGGCCGACATGGGCGTGTCGCCCGCGCCGGTTACTTCGGTCGAGACGTCGCGGTCTCCATCCTCTGCAAGCGCGGTGAGTGCCACCGATGTCGCATCACTCGCAGGCAACGCTTCCACATTGACCACAGCTCCTACTTCCCGCCCAGCGCGACCATCCGGTCGAGCGCGCCCCGCGCCCGTTCCGCGATGTCCGGCGGGACCGTGATGTGATACTGGTCTTTCACCAACGAGTCGTGAACTTCACGCAGCGTGATTGTCTTCATGTAGGCGCACACTGCCTCGGGGTCCGCCGCAATGAACTCTTTGTCCGGCGCCAGCTGCTTCATCCGGTGCATGATGCCGGTCTCGGTGGCCACGATGAACTGATGCGCCGGCCGTTCCCTGGCGAGCCGCACCATGCCCTCGGTAGAGGCCACGTGCACGCCCTCGGGCCGGATGTCGCCCAGGCCCATGCTGTAGACCAGCTGGCCCGCACAGCCGCATTCGGGATGCACCAGGACCTCCGCGTCCGGGTACGCCTCGCGGTTCCGCTCCAGCACGTCGGGGTTGATCCCCTTGTGCACGTGGCACTCGCCGAGCCACACCTCAACCTTCCGGTGGGGCCGCATCCGCCGCACGTGCGCACCGAGAAAGAAGTCGGGCAGGAAGAGAATCCCCTTGTCGTCGGGAATCGCGTCGATCACGTCGAGGACATTGCCGCTGGTGCAGCAGTAATCGAGCTCCGCCTTCACCTCCGCCGTCGTGTTCACGTAGCCCACGGCGATGTAATCGGGGAACTTCGCCTTCCAGCGGCGCACGTCCTCCCCCGTCACGGTGTCGGCGAGCGAGCAGCCCGCCCGGAGGTCCGGGAGCAGCACGCGTTTGGCGGGGGCGAGGATGGCGGCGGTCTCCGCCATGAAGTTCACGCCGCAGAAGACGATCACTTCCTGCGTCGCGGCGGCGGAGCGCCGGGCGAGGCCGAGCGAGTCCCCCACGAAGTCGGCGACGTCCTGCACCTCCGGGCGCTGGTAGTTGTGCGCCAGGATGACGGCGTTTCGCTTCCGCGCCAGGCCCTTGATCTCGTCCTGGAGCCGCCGGCCTTCCTCGGGCGTGTAGCTCGCCGGCTCGATGACCGGGAGGGTAAGCGTCATGCGATTCTCTCCGCCGGCGACGGCTCGGCTGGATGGTCGAGCCGGAGGTGCCCCCCGCGGCTCTCCTTCCGGTGCTGCGCGGCGCGCGTGATGAGCCGGGCGACCTGCAGCTGCATGCGCGTGCGCCACGCCGTGGCCGGCACCTCCTCTTCGAGTCCTCTCAGCAGTTCCTCCGCCCGGGCCAGGGATGCCCCGCTCCGGCGCAGGCCGACGTATGCAGTCATCGTGCGTCGCATCGTATCCCGGACCGCCCCGTATTCCTCATCGGCGCCGGTCTCGGGCTCGGACCGGCAATCGGGCGCGGCCGCCTCCATCGGTTCAGGCTGCGCCGCCAGCGCACGGCTCACCCGGTCGGCGAAGACCAGGCCCTCGAGCAGTGAATTCGACGCAAGGCGGTTGGCACCATGCACTCCCGTGCGGGCCACCTCGCCCGCGGCCCACAGGCCGGGGAGGGAGGAGCGCCCATCGAGATCGGTGTCGATGCCGCCCATCGCGTAATGCAACGCCGGCGCCACCGGGATGAGGTCGCGCGACGGATCGAGTCCGTGCGCCCGGAGCATCTGGTGGATGCCGGGAAAGGTCGTCGCGAAATCGGCGAGGTGCCGCGCGTCGAGCCAGGCGCCACCCTCTGCGTCCGCCACCTCCACCGCACGAGCCACGATGTCGCGCGGGGCGAGCTCGCCACGCGGGTCGGCGGCGAACGCGAACCGCTTCCCGGCCTGGTCCACAAGGTAAGCCCCTGCCCCGCGCACCGCCTCGGACACGAGGGGAGCAGGGTTGGCGCCGGGCAGCTTGAGGGCGGTGGGATGAAACTGCAGGAACTCGAGGTCTACAAGGCGCGCACCGGCGCGGAAGGCAAGCGCCCAGCCGTCGCCGGTGCTCACCAGCGGATTCGTCGTGATCGCGTACAGCTGCCCCACCCCGCCGGTCGCGAGCACCACGTCGGTGGCAGCGAGCGCGTAACTCTCCCCCGTCCGGTCTCGCACCACCTCGATTCCAGCGACGCGCCCGTCCGCGAGCAGGAGGCTCTTCACCTCGAGGTGGGTGGCGATCTCCACGAGCGGATGCCGGGAGATGATCTCCACGAGTGACGCGACCACCACCGCGCCTGTCCGGTCGCCACCGGCGTGCACGATGCGCGCGCGGCTGTGCCCGGCCTCGAGTCCGAAGCGAATGGAGCCGTCGGGTGCGCGGTCGAAGCGGGCGCCGAGGGCGATGAGTTCACGAATCCGCTCGGGGCCCTCAGTAGTGAGGATCCGCACTGCCTCGGGATCGGCGAGCCCGCCGGACGCCGCGACGGTGTCGGCCGCGTGCAGGCGCGGGCTGTCTCCCGGATCCAGCGCCGCCGCGATGCCGCCCTGCGCCCAGGCGCTCGCGCTGTCCTGGAGTCCGCCCTTGGTCACCAGCACACAGCGCCGGCCCTGGGACGCGAGCCGCCACGCGGTCCAGAGGCCGGCGATGCCGGTACCCACGATGAGCGGAGAGGATGACATATCGAAGGAAAGGTAACGAGGACTGAGGGCCGAGGACTGAGGTCCAACGGCAGCACCTCAGACCTCAGTCCTCAGTCCTCAGTCCTCAGTCCTCAGTCCTCGATCCGCTCACTGTCCACTCCTCGCCTTCCGGACTGCATCGGTCAGCCTCGGCACGATCTCGAACAAGTCTCCCACGATTCCGTAGTCCGCCACCTTGAAGATGGGGGCGTCCTTGTCGCGGTTGATGGCGACGATCGTGCGCGAAGTGCGCATGCCCGCGAGGTGCTGCACCGCACCGGAGATGCCGACCGCCACGTACAACTCGGGGCTCACGATCCGGCCGGTCTGGCCAATTTGGGTGGCAGGATCCCGCCAGCCGTCGTCGGTGACCGCGCGGGTCGCGCCGACCGCCGCGTTGCCGAACGCCGCGGCAAGCTCCTCGACCAGCGCAAAGTTGGCGGCCTCCTTGAGCCCGCGTCCACCGCTCACGATGACCGGCGCGTCGGCCAGGTCGAGCTTCGCGTCGCTCTTCCCGCCGAGCGCGGTGACCACGACTTTCGCAGCCGCCGGATCGAGCGCCGGCTGCGCCGCTTCGACACGCGGGGTCCGCGCCGCGTCCGCGATCGTCACGGCGCCCGGCCGGAGTGTCACGATCGCCGGCGTGCCGGTCAGGCGCACCGTCGTGATGATCTTCCCGGTGTGGGTCGGATGCCGCCCGATGAGCGCGTCGCCGTCGAGCGTGAACCCCACCAGGTCGGACGCCAGGCTCACACCGAGCGATGCCGCAACCCGGGGCGCCAGGTCCTTTCCCTCGGCCGACGCCGCGAAGAACGCGGCGCGATAGCCGCCATTCTTCAGGCGCCCGGCCACCGTCGCCGCGAATACCTCGGGACTGTAGCGGTCGAGGCCCGGATGCTCCACGACTACGACCACGTCGGCGCCGGCCTGCCCCAGCGCTCCCGCCTTCGCCGCGAGGCCGGGAGGACCGATCAGCAGGGCGTGCACTTCGCCGCCGCCCGTGGCGTCAGCCGCCTGGCGGGCGGCGGTTACCGCCTCGAGCGCGACCTTGCGCAGCTCGCCGCCGCGCGATTCAGCGAAGGCGAATGTCGTGGCCATCAGAGCACCTTCGCTTCGGTCTGCAGCAGCCGGATGAGTTCGGGCACCGCGTCGGCCCCCTCGCCGATGATGCGCCCCGGCGGCCGGTCGGGGGGCAGCTCCATCGTCACCACACTGAGGCGCGCCTCGCCGAGCTGCGCGGGCTTCACCTCCAGAGGCTTCTTCTTCGCGGCCATGATGCCCTTGAGCGACGGCAGCCGCGGGCGGGCCACGCCTTCGTCGATCGTGACGACCGCAGGCAGCGGGAACTCGACCGACTCGGTGGCGCCCTCGAGCTGGCGCTGCGCCTTTCCCCGGCCCCCGGCGACTTCCAGCTTCGAGACCGCGGTGACGCAGGGGAGGCCGAGCAGCTGCGCGGTCATCGGCCCGACGGCCTGGTTCGCGCTGTCGGTCGCCATCCGCCCGAACAAAACGAGATCATACGCGCCGTCCCTGAGCTCCGCGGCGAGCGCCGTGGCGATCGCGCTGCCGTCGAACGGCACCTCGTCCGTCTTGAGCTGCACCGCGCGGTCCACGCCCATGCCGAGCGCCTTCCGGAGCGTCTCCTGTACCCCGTCGGGCCCGAGCGAGATGACCACGACCTCGCCGGGCGGATTCTGCTCGACAAACCGAAGGGCAACCTCGACGGCATAGCCGTCGAAGTCCGCGATGTCGTACTTCATCCCCGCCGGATTGAGCGACTTCCCGTCGGCGGCGATGGCGAAGCGCAATTCCATGTCCGGAACGCGCTTGATGCAGACGGCGATCTTCAAGTCATCCTCGTGCTTCTTGAGTTAGAACGCGCTCAGTCCCGTCACGGCCTGGCCCAGGATGAGGCCGTGCATGTCGTGTGTGCCCTCGTAGGTGTACACCGACTCGAGGTTCGCCATGTGGCGCATCGAGTGGTACTCGGCGAGGATCCCGTTCGCGCCCAGGAGCCGCCGGGCCTCGCGCGCGCACTCGCAGGCCATGTTCACGTTGTTCCGCTTCGCGAGCGACACCTGCTCCGGAGTCATCGTGCCGGCGTCCTTCAGGCGGCCGAGCTGGAGCACGAGGAACTGCGCCTTCGTGATCTCGGTCAGCATCTCGGCGAGGCGCACCTGCTGCAGTTGCGTCTGGCCGATTGGCTTCCCGAACATCACGCGGTTCTTTGAATAGTCGAGCGCCTCGTCGTAGCACGCCATCGCGGCGCCGAGCGCGCCCCACGCGATGCCGTACCGGGCCTGGGTCAGGCACATCAGCGGGCTCTTGATGCCGCCCGACTTGGGCAGGATCGCGTCCTTGGGCACAATGCAGTCCTGCAGCACGATTTCGCTCGTGTCGCTGGCGCGGAGTGAGAGCTTCCCCTTCTGATCCTTCGCCGTGTAGCCCTTGGTGTTCGTCGGCACGATGAAGCCGCGAATGGACTTCACGTCGTCCACGCTTCCCGTCTTGGCCCAGATGATCGACACCGTGGCCTGCGAACCGTTGGTGATCCACATCTTGGCGCCGTTGAGCAGCCAGCCGTCTTTCGTTTCCTTCGCGGTGGTGATCATCCCCGCCGGGTTGGAGCCGTAATCGGGCTCGGTCAGGCCGAAGCACCCGATGTCCTTCCCCGCGGCAAGGCTCGGCAGCCAGCGCCGCTTCTGCTCCTCGGAGCCGAAGGCGTAGATCGGATACATCACGAGGCCGCCCTGGACCGAGGCGAAGGAGCGGATGCCGCTGTCGCCCCGCTCGAGCTCCTGCATGATGAGCCCGTAGGCCACGTTGTTGAGCCCGGCGCAGCCGTATTCCTCCGGGAGGTTGGCGCCATAGAGCCCCAGTTCGGCCATCCCCGGAATGAGCTGCTTGGGGAACTCGCCCTTGATGTACGCCTCCCCGATCACCGGCATCAGGTGCTCGTCCACCCAGGCCCGCACGGTGTCGCGCACCGCGCGCTCCTCCTCCGAGAGCAGGCCGTCCAGATTGTAGAAATCCACTCCGCGAAACGTGCTTGCCATGAGTTCAGCCTCGGACGAACGGCGTTGAATGTCGTACCCTCGTAGGGCGGCCAGCCGGCGGAAGCCGGCGGCGTGCGGCCGGCTCGGCGCCGACCTCCCGCGCCTTGGACCGGAAGACGGCCCCGTGATTGACGGGCAGGCCCTGCTCGGCCTGCCATTGATGCACCATCTCATGGAGGATCGTGCGTTCGACCTCATCCCACCCGTGCGCGAAATGCTTCCGGTTGAGCGCAATCTCCGTCGGTTCCAGGGTAGCCACATCCATCGCGAGCTCACCCAGCCGGGTCCGCATGCGCCCCGAGAGCCGGAACCGGATGCCGTCGAGCCGCCCACCGAAGTGCTGCGCGTTGAGCCGCCGGTGAGTTTCCTCCAGCCGAAGCAGAAGCAGCGCATCGCCCGGGCGCGGCCGCTCCATCCTCCCGGCCGGCCTGGTCGGCGGGGCGTACTGCTCGACCGGAAACGCCAGGAACTCCCGTTCCGCCTCGCGCCGCGCTGCGCGCCGGGTGCCTCGCTTGAGGAACCGGACGATGGCCTTGAGCACCCGGTCCGGCGCATGCGCGTAGCCCCGATGGATCCGGAGGATGCCGCCGGGGGTCACGCTCAGCATGACCATCCGATTGGTGTGGGTCACCACACCGCGGTACGGCGGCATGCCGAGGCCCACGAGCCGTTCCGCGAGGATCCGGTCCGCCACGTCAGGCATCACGGGCCGCTCCCACCGTCGCCGGGCGCCCCGACGACCGCGCGAAGGCGAAGTTGTCGGAGGGCCGGAACTCCCGCCGGTCTGCCACCCACCGCCAGTACTCGACCCGCACCGCGCTGGCGTCGATCCGCACCACGTTGAACACCGCTGGCCGCTTGCCGCGAGTGCGGCTCGTCAGCGTGCCGGCGGTGGAGATCGCGAGGCGATCGGCGACCTGGCCCGCGCCCTCCTGGTGGTCGTGCCCGCACAGCACGGCATCGGCGCCTACGGTGAGGAGACGCCGCTGCGCCTGCGCCCACCTCGACAGCCCCATCCGGCGGGAGATCTCGCCGCGCAGGACGTTGTGGTGCAGCAGGACCACCTTCGCCGCCCCGGGGTCCTCGGCCGCCAGGAGCTGGGTGAGCCGGCGGATTTCCGACCCGGGCAGGTGCCCCTTCACCGTGAGGTCCCGCTGATTCCACGTGAGCGAGCCGGCCGAGAGGCCGTGCGCGGTGATAGCAGCCGCGAGCACCAGCCCGGGAATCCGGAGGACGGGAGTCAGGTCCTCGCCGAAGTAGTGGCGGTATTTCGCGTACTTCGGCCGGCTGCCGAACAGGCCGAACGGGCTCCGCCACCACTGCACGTCGTGATTTCCCGGCACCACCAGCGTCGGCGCGGTGGCCTGGAGGCGCTCGACGAGGGCGAGCGTCCGCTGGAACTCGCCGTGCCGCGCGCGCTGCGTCATGTCGCCGGAGATCGCGATCGCGTCCGGCGCGAGGTCCGGCACCAGCCGCTCGACCGCCGAGATCTGGGCGAGGTCGACGTGCTGGCCGAAGTGCAGGTCGGACAGGTGGACAATCGTGTGCCCGTTCACCAGACCACCCGGACCCTGTAGGTGAGCGTGGCATCCCCCTTGGCCGGCACCGGCACCCGGAAGCGCGTGCGGGTGCTCGAGAGCTTCTCGGCGGGCAGGGAGCTCTGCAGCACCGACCACTCGCCGCCTCGTTCCTCCAGCACGTCGATCGTGACGGCGGCGTCCGTGGCGTTGGAAAGCGTGACCGTGTAGTCGGCCGTCGCCACCGTGCGGTTCTTTTCCCGCGCCGTGGTGTACGTGTTCTGCACCCGCTTGGCCGTGAGGTCGAACGCGTGGCCGGCGGAGAGCCGCACCTCCGCGCCCGGGGCGGTGTGATCGAGCGCGGCCTCCCCGACGAGCTGCAGGCGATTCGTATCGTCTGCCTGGTAGAGCCGCACGACGCCGCCGGGGAGGGGCCGGTCGCCGAATTCCGTCTTCCTCGCGCGCGCCAGCTGGTAGCTCACCTCGACAGGCACCTGGTTTTCCTCGCCGTATTGTGGCAGCCCGCCCCAGATCGGCAATCCGCCAGGCACGACGTACCGCTTCTCGTATCCGACGGCGAGCGGCTCGAAGAGCGCGACGGTCGACGTCTCACCCGGCCGGAGCGTCATCCTGCCGGGCAGCGTGTACACGTGGGCCTCGCCGACACGCTGTTCGAAGGCCATGGCCTGCTCGCGCGCCACGAGGCCCACGTCGGCCTGCATCGGTCTCGGCTGGCCTTTGTCCGCCCGCCCCACATCGCCCGCCAGCAGCTGCACCTCGACGTCCGACAACTTCAACGGCCCAGCTTGAACCACCGCGGCGCCGCTCGCCTGCGCCGTCTTGCCGCCGAGAATGACCTGGTAGCTGGCCTCCCAGTTGGCGCCCCCGGTGAAGTACCCGAGCCCCAGCGATTTCTTCTCCTCAGCCGCTCGGAGTGAGAGCCGGAGCTCCGGCTCGACGATCACCACGTCCTTCGGGAAGAGCGGCGTGCCGGGCGCCGAGAAGCTGACCGACCCGTCGGCGAACTGGTAGCGCTCCGGATCCACGCCCAGGACCGTGGCGCTCACCGTGTCCTTGGGGCTCGTGCGGAACAGGAGCTTCCGGCCGACGGAGCGCCGGAGCGCGCTGCCTTGATCCACTCCGCCTTCGAACGACGAGCGGACGACGTTGACAGCGGGATCGAGCGAGAACACCGTGGCGGGGTCGAGCATGCCCAGGGAAAGCCGCTGCTCGGAGGTGCCCTTCGGCACCTTCGCTTCCACGGTGCGGCGGACCAGGACGCGGCCGTCCTGGTAGATCGTCAGGCTGGTCTGGGCCAGGGCGGGGCCGGCGAGAAGCAGGGCTGCCGCGGCGAGCGTGGTGACACGGGGGAGGGTCGTCATCGGGGGAGAAACTCCATGGCCAGGCGGCTTACGATCCGCCGCACGAGGATGTAGGTCGCGAGAATGGCAATGACGCCGTAGATCCGCCCGATCGGCGGATTGGTCGGCACGGCCAGCCACACGTACAGCGCCATCAGGACGGTGGCAACCAGCCCGGTGCGCCCCGCCAGCCGGTTGGCGCGCGCCTGCCGTTCTCCGAGACAATCGGGGCAGAGATCGCCCCACCGGATGCCGTGCACCCGCGTGCCACACCTGGCACACGGGATCTCAGGAAACCCGTCGGGCAACGGCATCGCCGAATTCCGAGGTGGTTGCCGTGCCGCCGAGGTCGCGGGTACGGATGTTGTCCTGCACGATGGTCCGCTCGATGGCTCCGCGGATCCGGTCGCCGTGGCGCACCTCGCCCAGGTGGTCGAGCATCATCGCGCCGGCCAGGATCAGCGCGGCGGGATTGGCGAGACCCTTCCCGGCGATGTCCGGCGCGCTCCCGTGCACCGCCTCGAAGATCGCGGCGTGGGTACCGACGTTCGCGCCGGGGGCCAGCCCGAGTCCGCCCACCAGGCCCGAGGCGAGATCGCTCAGGATGTCGCCGAACATGTTCGTCGTGACCATCACATCGAACTGCTCCGGCCGGAGCACCATCTGCATCGCGGTGTTGTCGATGATCAGGTCGTTGCACTCGACCCGCCCCTCGTACTCCTTCGCGACGGCGCGCCCCACCTCGAGGAAGAGCCCGCTCACCATCTTGAGGATGTTCGCCTTGTGGACGATGGTGACCTTCCGGCGGCCGTGCCGGACCGCGTATTCGAACGCGTAGCGCACGATCCGCTCGCACCCCACCCTGGTCACGATCGCCATCGACTCCGCGACCGCGCGCGGATCCCCGCCGACCTGGACGAAATGCTCGACCCCCACGTACAGCCCCTCGACGTTCTCGCGCACCAGCACCAGGTCCACGTCGGGGAACTTCCCGCCCGGCAGGATCGACTTGGTCGGACGCACGTTGGCGTACAGCTCGAATTCCTTGCGCAGCGCCACGTTCACCGACCGGTACCCGCCGCCCACGGGTGTCGTCAGCGGCCCCTTGAGGGCGACGCGGCGCACGCGAATGCTCTCCAGCGTCTCGTCGGGGATGGGCGTGTCGAACTTTTCGACTGCCATCATGCCCGCCGCCTGTTCGTCCCACTCCAAAGCGATCCCGGTCGCCTCGATCACCTTCACCGCCTGCGCCGTGACCTCGGGCCCGATGCCGTCGCCGGGAATGAGCGTGACTGCGTGTCGCTTCGTCACGGCTGCGTCGCCGGCAGGATCGCAGTCATCGCGGCCCGGAGCGCCGCCTCAGGAGTGGCCCCGCCCATCTGACCCTGCGACCGCCAGACGACGGCGCCGCGCCGGACGTCCACCGCGGAGAAGATCACGTCTACGGTCACCGTGCTGTCCTGCCGCGCGAAGACGAGCGAGGCCGGCACGAGAGTCACGCGGCCCCCGGTAATCGCGATGAGGGTGCGGAGCGACGACCGCAGCGGGTCGGGAACGTCGCGGATCTTCGGGTCCCGGAGGACGGATTGCCCCATGTGATCGGGATCGGGCGCGAACCCGGCCGCGCGCCGCGCCGCCTTCCGCACCTCGGGCGGCAGCTTCCAGCTCACCTCGGGCGCCCGCATGAGGAACTCATCGCCCATCACCGAATCCGCCCATCTGAGCACAGCCGTCCGATCCCTGAACAGGCTGTCCTGGGCCAGCGGCCCCTCGGCGATCAGCAACGTGGCAGGGAGGACCGTCACCACCTGTCCGGCGACGCCCTGAGTATTGAGCGGCGCGGGGGGAGGCGGGCGCGTCGTGTCCTGCTGGGCCTCGACCGGCTCGGGGCCGGCCGCCGGATTCGTGTTGCTCCCGGCGCAGGCTGCGAGGACCACCAGCAGGCCGAGCCGGAGTGGTGGAATCACGGGAACTCCCTGGCACGAATGGAGATAGCGCAGGGTCGCGACCAGGCGGACGCGCCCCGGAATTGGCCGGGGGAAAGCTAACGCACCTCCCCGGTCGGAGGGAGGTCGGAGGGACGTGATCTGCAGCCGTTATTCGAGGGAGAGCCCGCCGTCCACCACGACAACCTGGCCAGTGATGTGACGGGCGTCTTCGGAGCAGAGGAAAGAGATGACCTTCGCAACGTCCTCCGGCTCCGCGACCCGGCCGAGCACGGAGTGTTTCTGCGCGCGGTCGATCACGTCGGGCGGGAGCATCGCCATCCGCTCGGTACGAATGAAGCCGGGGGCCACCGCATTCACATTGACGTTGGAAGGCCCGAGCTCCACTGCGGCCGCCTTTGTGAGGCCGACGAGTGCCGCCTTGCTCGCCGCGTAATTCGCGACACCGAAGCCGGGGCGGTCCGCCTGATGGGCACTGACGCTTACCACCTTGCCGTACTGCTGGTGCCGGAAGGTCGGCGCCACACTGCGGATGCAATTGAAAGCGCCGGTGACGTTGGTCTCCAGCACCTGGCGCCACGCGGCGTCGCTCATCCGCCAGAGGGCGCCGTCCTGTGCGATTCCCGCGTTGTTCACGAGATAGTGCAGTCCGCCGAGCCGGCCCCTGACTTCGTGGAAGAATCGGTCGACCGCGCTGGCGTCGCGAACGTCGCAGCGCGTGGCGAAGACCTTGACGCCCATCGCGTGGAGCGACGTCTCGGTGAGCAGCGCCTGCTCGGTGACGTCGCGCCCGGGCAATTCGACGAAACAGAACGCCACATTGCAGCCCCGCCGCCCGAAATCCATCGCGATCGCGCGGCCGAGCCCGGTGGCCCCGCCGGTCACCACTGCCACCTTGCCGCGGAATCCGGCTTCGATGGCCTTGGGTTCCGGCCGCTCGAGGACGGCGCCGGACGCCCGGCGCTGGGCGGAGCTCTCCCAGGCGGGGCGTCCGTACTCGGGAATGGGCATAGAGCGACGAACCTATGGGCCGGGAAGGGGGACGGCAAGCAGGCCGCCCATCTGCCCATCCGCCCATCTGCCCATCATCTTACTTCGATGCCAACCCTCCTCTGGATCCTCATTTCCCTCATCGGCGCCGCCGCGTGGGGCGTCCTGGCCCTGCACCGGGGCGAGACCATCAGCGCCGCGTGGCTCGTCCTCGCCGCGGTCGGCACCTATCTCGTGGCCTACCGGTTCTACGGGCGGTTCCTCGCGTCGCGGGTGCTCAGGATCGACCCCAACCGCGCGACACCCGCCGAGCGGCTCGGCAACGGCCGGGACTTCGTGCCGACGACGCGCGGCGTGCTCTTCGGCCATCACTTCGCCGCCATCGCCGGCGCCGGCCCGCTGGTCGGGCCCGTCCTGGCGATGCAGTTCGGCTACCTGCCCGGGATGCTCTGGATCGTCTTCGGGGTCGTCCTCGCGGGGGCAGTGCAGGATTTCGTGATCCTCTTCGCCTCGATGCGCCGCGACGGCAAGTCTCTCGGCCAGATGGCGAAAGAGGAAATCGGCCCCGTCACCGGGCTCGCCGCGATGATAGGCGTCCTCGCCATCATGATCATCCTGCTCTCGGTGCTGGCGCTGGTCGTGGTGAACGCGCTGCGCGACAGCCCCTGGGGCCTCTTCACCATCGCGTGCACGATTCCGATCGCGCTGCTGATGGGCTGGTGGATGAAGGTCTGGCGGCCGGGCCGGACGCTCGAGGCCACCGCCGCCGGCATCGTGCTGCTGCTCGCGGCTCTCGTGGCCGGCCGCTTCATCGCCCAGCATCCAACGCTCGGCCCCGCGTTCACGCTTTCCGGCACCGCGATCGCGTGGCTGATCATCGCCTACGGGTTCGTCGCGAGCGTGCTGCCGGTCTGGATGCTGCTCTGCCCGCGCGACTACCTCAGCACGTTCATGAAGATCGGGACGATCGCGCTGCTCGCGATCGGCATCCTGATCGTGCTCCCGCCGCTCAAGATGCCGGCCCTCACCCGCTTCATCGACGGCACCGGGCCGGTCTTCGCCGGCAAGCTCTTCCCGTTCGCCTTCATCACCATCGCGTGCGGCGCCATCAGCGGATTCCACGCGCTGGTCGCGAGCGGCACGACGCCCAAGATGCTCCGCCGGGAGACCGATGCCCCTCTCATCGGCTACGGCGCGATGCTGATGGAGTCCTTCGTCGCGGTGATGGCGCTGTGCGCTGCCGCGGTGCTCGATCCCGGCGTCTATTTCGCCATCAATGCGCCCCTGGGCGTCCTCGGCGGCAACCTGCAGGCTGCGGCCGAGACGATCCGCGGGTGGGGCTTCGCCGTCACGCCGGAACAGATACAGGGACTCGCCACGACGGTCGGCGAGCAGTCGCTGCTGGCGCGCACCGGCGGGGCGCCATCGCTGGCGGTGGGCATGGCGCAGATCTTCGCCGGCGCGTTCGGCCCGGGCCTGATGGCGCTCTGGTACCACTTCGCCATCATGTTCGAGGCGCTCTTCATCCTGACTACTGTGGACACCGGCACCCGCGTCGGCCGCTTCATGCTGCAGGAGCTCGCGGGCCACGTCTGGAAGCCACTCGGCCGCACCTCGTGGTATCCGAGCATCGTCCTCACGTCGGCGCTCGTCGTGGCCGGCTGGGGCTACTTCCTGCTGCAGGGCGTCGTGGATCCGCTCGGCGGCATCAACACCCTCTGGCCGCTCTTCGGCATCAGCAACCAGCTGCTCGCCGCCGTGGCGCTCTGCGTCGGCACCACGGTCCTCATCAAGTCGGGTCGCGGCCGCTACGCGTGGACCACGCTCGCGCCCCTCGCCTGGCTCCTGGCCGTGACGCTCTCGGCGGGCTGGATCAAGATCTTCTCTCCGGAGCCCCGGCTCGGGTTCCTGGCCCACGCGCGGCAGACGCTCGAACTGGTCGCGGCCGGCACCATGGATCCGGTGACCGGTACCCGGCTCGTCTTCAATGACCGGCTGGACGCCACCGTCGCCGCGATCTTCATGGCGGTGGTCCTGCTGGTGGTCGTGTCGTCGGTGCGGGTCTGGCTCGACGTATACCGCGGCCGGATTCCCGCGCACACCGTGGAGGCGCCGGTCGTGCAGACGGCGCTCGCCTCATGAGCCGGCTCCTCGAGCTCATCCGGCGCGTGGCCGGCATGCCGAACTACGCCGGCTATGTCGATCACCTGCGCCGCTGCCACCCCGAGCGCCCCATTCCCTCCGAGCGCGAGTTCTTCGCGGATTACCTGGCCGCCCGCTACGGCGACGGCCCCACCCGGTGCTGCTGATGAAACGGTTCCTCGGCTACTTCCTGAACGGGCTCCTCTTCTCCGCCCCGATCGCCCTGACGCTGTACGTCTGCTATCGCGTGTTCCGGGCGGTGGACAGCTGGCTCAACCTGCCGATCCCCGGCACCGGCTTCATCGCCACCGTCGCCATCATCACGCTGGTCGGCTACCTCGCATCCACGTTCCTCTGGAAGACGGTGTTCAGCTTCGTCGAGGAGGCGATGGGACGGCTGCCGTTCGTACGCTACCTGTACACCGCGCTCAAGGACGTGCTCGGGGCGTTCGTGGGAGAGCGGCGCCGGTTCGACAAGCCGGTGATGGTGACCCTCACGGCCGACGGGCACGCGCGCGCGCTCGGATTCCTGACCCAGGAATCGCTGCAGCGGCTCGGATTGGGTGGGATGGTGGCGGTGTACCTGCCGCAGTCCTACAACTTCGCAGGACAGCTCCTGCTGTTCCCCGCTGGGCAGGTGACCCCGGTGATGGCCCTCAGCTCCGACGTGATGGCCTTCATCGTGTCGGGTGGCGTGGTGGAGGTGGCTGACCGGGAGCGCGGAGCACGGCCCACGCCAGCGATGTGAGGACCACGAGCGCGGCGCTGGTACGGAGCGCGGTGCCGCCTCCCGAGGCCTGGTAGAGCCAGCCGAACCCGATCCCCGCCGGGAGCGCCGCGAGGCCGGTCACCGCGTGGTAGGCGCCGAATCCCCGGCCGGTCCGCACCGGCGCGAGCTGCGCCACGAGTGCGCGTTCCGCCGGCTCCAGCAACCCCGACACGAGCCCGAAGAACAGGAACACGGCCGCCGCCGCGCCGGCGACAAGCCTCCCGCCCAGCACGTACGTCACCGCCCCGAAGAGTAGCCCGCCGACAGTTACCGTCAGCCTCGTGCCCAGCCGATCGCTGAGCCAGCCGCCCGGATACGAGCCCGCGCTCCGCACCACGTGGAGGGCGGCCCAGACGAGCGGGATCGTCGCGATGGGGAGCCCCAGGTCCTGGAGCCGCAGGAGGAGGAGGGCCTCGGGCACGCGGGCGATCGTGAGCGCCGCGAGGGCGATCACCGGCACCCAGAACACGCGGCCGGTGGCGTCCCGCGGTGACTTTTCGGATAGCGCTCTGGCCGGATCCTCCCGCACGCCACGCAGCACCGCGAGCAGCACCAGGAAGACCAGGAGGCCGGGGAGCCAGCTCCACGCGATGGCCTGCCGCACGTCCACGGCGTGCGTGAGCAGCGCCCAGGCGGTGAGCGAGCCGAGCACAGCGCCGAAGTGGTCGGCGCCACGATGAAAGCCGAACGCCCGGCCGACGAGCGGTGGCGGAGTGAGGTCGGCGATCATCGCATCCCGTGCCGGGGTGCGAAGTCCTTTCCCTACGCGGTCCAGCACGCGGAAGCCGACGACCTGCGCCCCGCTCGAGGCCAGCGCGATGACCGGCCGGATCAGCACCGCGATCGCATATCCCCCGAGCACGAGCGGCTTCCGCCAGCCGCGCCGGTCGGCCCAGCGTCCGCTCACCGCCTTGACCGCGGCGGAGGCGAGGTCCGCGGCCCCATCGAGCGCCCCGAGGACGGCGGCCCCCGCGCCGAGCGGGCCGGTCACGAAGGCCGGGAGCAGGGGATAGACCATCTCGCTCGCGAAATCGTTGAACAGCGAGACGAGCGAGAGCCCCTTCACGGCGGGAGGGAGCCGGTCGGCGGGCCTGGCGTCGGTGGCAGGGCTCGAAGTCATTCCGGGGATTCGGGTTAGCAGATTTGTGATCGCGCGCGGCAGATTTGTGAGCAACGATCCCGCCGCCCGCGCGGATGCGCGCGCTGGCCGGCCCGGGGGGACCCGCTACCTTTCCCCCCTTATGACCACCCCGCTCACCGAGGAGCACGGGTTCCGGGAGGCCACACTATGGTCCACCCCGATCCGCGACCTCGGCCTCACGATCTCGGGCACCCGCCTCGAGCCGATCCTGGCCGACTTCCAGCAGGAGCTGGAGGCGGCCGGGTTCGCCCGGCTGCGCCCGCGGTTCTACCTCTCCACCGAGTGGGGCGTCCCCTTCGCGACCGTGGCCATCGCCATTCCGTTCTACCTGGCCCGGCAGGAGCTGACGGCGATGCACGCCGCACGGATCGGCCACGTCGAGGGGATCGACCGCGCCGACATCCTTCGGTACCTGCGCCACGAGATGGGCCACGTCGTGAATTACGCCTACCGGCTCTACGACGATCCGGAGTGGGCGCGCCTGTTTGGCCCCATCCACCAGCCCTACGAGGACGACTACCGCCCGCGCCCGTTCAGCAGGAAGTTCGTGCGCCACCTGCCGGGCTGGTACGCCCAGAAGCACCCGGACGAGGACTGGGCGGAGACCTTCGCGGTGTGGCTGACGCCGGGCACCGACTGGCGCGCGGAGTACGAGCACTGGCCGGAGGCCCTGGCCAAGCTGGAATTCTGCGACCGGGCGGTGCGGGAGCTCCTGGGCCGCGACCCGGCCGTGCTGGATGTCGAGCTCGATGAGGATGTGGAGGAGCTCGACTACTCGGTCGAGCAGTTCTATCGCGACCTGAGCGGGAGCGAGCAGGGGTTGGCCGTCAATCTCGACGCGGCCCTGCAGGCGGTGTTCGCGGGCGTCGTCTCGAGGGAGACCGACGAGCCCCCGGCCCTTCGCCCGGCCGCGCACCTCATCGCCCGTCTCGAAGGCGACCTGCTCGGGAACGTGTACCGCTGGACGGGACACTTCCCCGAGCGGACCCGCATCCTGGTGCAGCACCTTGCCCGCCGCGCCGCTGCGCTCGGGCTGTCCTACCCCGAGGCCGACGAGGCCGCGGTGACGGTGGCACTTACCACGCTGGTCACCGCCCTCGCCATGAATTACGTCCACTCCGGGACATATCTGGCCTGACCCGCCTAGGCGATCACCGCCGGCCGCACGCGCTGCCCCGTCGACTTCCGGTACCGCTCCATCGCCAGGTCCACGATCCGCTGGATGAGCGCGGGGTACGGGATCCCCGCGGCCCCCGCGGCCATCGCGAATTCGCTGTCCTTTGCGAGGTAGCAGCTCGCGTTCACCTCAAGCACGTAGATGTCGCCGGTATCGGTGAGCCGGAGATCGACGCGGCCGTAGTCGCGCACGCGGAGGGCGCGATACGCATCCACCGAAACCTTCTGCAGCCGGGCCCGGAGTTCGTCTGGCAGGTCCGCCAGCACCGACTTCGTCCCCTTGTACTCGACGCTCTCATCATCCCACTTGGCCTTGCTGTCCATCACGTGGGGCGCCCCTTCCGGCAGGCCCGAGAAGTCCAGCTCAATCGGCGGCAGCGCCATCGGGTCGGAATTGCCCAGCACGCCCACATAGAACTCCCGCCCCTCGATGAACTCCTCCGCGAGCGCCGAATCGCCGAGCTCGTCGTGGATTGCGGCAACACGGCGCATCAGCGACTTCATGTCGTTCACCAGCGACTTCTTGTGAATGCCGATCGAGGCGTCGGCCCGGAGCGGCTTGACGAAGAGCGGCATGCGGAGATTGCCGCCGGTCTCGAAATCGGCGTCCCGGGCGAAGACCGCGAAGCGCGGATACAGGATGCCGTGGAATGCGAGGAGCTTCTTGGAGAGCGCCTTGTCCTGGGTGAGGTAGGATTCGCCGGGGCCCACGCCGGTGTATTTGAGCCCCAGCAGGTCGAGGAACCCCTCCATCGCCATGTCCCCAAAGATGTTCTCGGCGAACATCTCGACAAGGTTGAAGATGAGGTCGGGCTTCCGCCGCGAGAGGCCGGCCACGAGCCGCTTCACGTCCGAGTGCACGCCGAGCACGGAGACCTGGTGGCCCTGGCGCCGGAGCGCGCGGGTCACCTGGCGGACCACGATGTCGTACTCCGTGGATCGCTCGTCGCTGCTCTCGAGATACGTCAGGACCGTGATCTTCACCAGGCGCCTCCCCCTCGGGTCACTCGTCCAGTCCCATTCCCCAGCGAATCAGCGCGACCGGCAGCCCGCCATAGGCAAGCACCGCGTCGTGGAAGTCGCGCAATGTGGCCTCCCCGCCCGCCTGCTTCCGCCAGTCGTTCCTGAGTGCCAGGAGCTCGCGCCGCCCGACCGCATCGGCCAGCGCGTAGGTCGGCCGCGCACAGGCGCGCCGAACCATTTCCTCCGCCTCGGTCCGGCCCACTGCGAGGTGCTCCATCGCGTACGCCACCCCTTCGGCGGGCGTCATCCCGCGGGTGTGGAGCCCCACGTCGAGGATGATGCGCACGGCGGCCCGAAGCAGCCGGACCTCTCCCAGCATCCGCTCCGCCGGCGTCCGCGCCAGCCCGGCCTCGGCCATCAGCTCCTCCACGTACAGCGCCCAGCCCCGCACCGTCAGCGGCGTCCAGAGGTAGCGCCGCACCAGCGACGGGAGACCGGCCGCCACCCTCCGCTGCAGGAAGAACCCGGGGTACGCCTCCGCCGCGGCCCACGCCCACGTCTCGTGGCGGCCGTGCGCCTGGCCGTTGGCCCCCGGCGAATCCGTCACGTAGAGGACGCCCGCCAAGCCGGGTTCTTCCGGTCCCGGCGGATCACACCAGACGGCCGGTACGAAGTGCCGCAGGAACGCGGGCGTCGACTCGACCCGGATCTCCCCCTCGGGCAGGGGTACGATCCCCTCGTTCTGCGCGATGGTCCGCGCGCGCATCACCTCGGCGGTGAAGGCCCTGGTCGCGCCGCCCGTAACCGCCTCCGCGCGAAGCCGGCGCACGACCTCGGCCCACGGCCGCTCCGGCTCGATCCCCGCGGCCGAGCGCTGCACGGCCGCCGCGGCCTCTTCCACCAGGTGCAGGCCATAGCGCCAGAGCTCGGGGGCGGTGGCCCGGAGATTGTGCTCATAGTGGAGCCGGCGATTGAACTCGTCCTCGCCCACGCTGAACGACTGCTCGGCAGGGCGCGCGTCGAGAAGGGCGCGCAGTCTGGCGCCGAATGCGCCGAGGGCAGTGACCGTCGACGTCGCGGCTGCGTCGAGCGCGGGCGCCAGCTCGGGCGCGCGGCGCCCGAACTCGGCGGCGGTGTGGGCCGGCAGCGCCCCCCCGCCCTCGAGCATCTGGATCGCGGTCTCGAGCAGCACGGAGGGCGGCTCGCGGATCGTCTTGGCGGCCTGCTCGAGGAAGGCCGGCGCCGCGCCGAGCCGCGCGAGTGCGGCGGCCGCGCGCTCGGCTGGCCGGTCATCGGCTCGCTGGAGCAGGCTGTGGAGCGCCCGGAAGAGGTGTGACAGCCAGAAGGCCGGGTTGTGGACGTGCGGCCGCTCGTGCTGGAACCGGAAGATGGTGACGCGGATGTCGTCGAGGAGGGCGGTGCGGTCGATTTCATCCTGCAGGTCGGTGACGTCGAGGTCCTCGACGGCGCCCGCCATGGCGCGGAATGCGGCCAGCTCCGCGCGGACCGATTCCTCGTCGAAGCTGCCGAGCCGCTGGTCGGCACCGGGGTCGCCGGCTTCGGTGCCGGCAACCGGGTCGAAATTCCAGCGAAGGTCGAGGTAAGACCGGCAGAGCGTGTCAGTGACGGGCGGCATCGGCCACGCTCCGCTGCCGTGCCTCGGCGACCAGCCGGTGGCACTCCTCGTCCACCAGCACGCGGTCGGTTCGCTTGGCGGCGGAGAACAGGGCCTCGCACGCGACCGGGTCGTCCGCATCGTAGCCGTGCTCCTCGAGCCAGCACTTCACGTTCGAGAGCCCCGACACCGGGGAGATCTCGATCCGCTGCCGGAAGCCGAACGCGCCGGCCGGCACGCTCGAGTACACGCGGTCGGCGAGCCAGTCGTCGCCCTTCTTCCGGGCCTTGATGATCGCCGCCGCGTGGACCCCCGTGGCAGTGCGGAACGCATCCGTCCCGACCACGGGATACTGTGCGGGCACCGGAATGCCGGTGGCCTCGGAGACCAGCGCGCAATACTCGTGGAGCTTGGAGATGTCCCCCGTGTGGATGCCGAGCAGGTACAGGTTCACGATCAGCAGGTCCATCTCGGCGTTGCCCACCCGCTCGCCGATGCCGAGCGCCGTACCGTGCACCCGGTCCACGCCGCACTCGATCGCGGCGAGGCAATTCGCGATGCCGAGGCCGCGGTCGCGATGCCCGTGCCAGTCCACCATCACGTCCTCGCCCGACGGGCCGACCACCTCGGTCTGGATGAAGCGCACCAGCGCGCGGACACCCGCGGGCGTCGCGAAGCCCACCGTGTCGGCGAGGCAGATGCGGCGCGCGCCGCATCTGATGGCGTTCGAGTACAGCGCCTTGAGCGTCTCCGGGCGGGCGCGGGTCGTGTCCTCGGTCACGTACATGACCGGGAGGCCGTGCGACACCGCGAACGTCACCGCCTCCTCCGACACGCGCAGCATTCGCTCCAGGGTCCAGTCCTCTGTGTACTGGCGGATGCCGGAGGAGCCGATGAACGTCGCCGCCTCGATCGGCACGCCGATCTCATCCGACACGCGCACGATCGGCTCGACGTCGGCGATGACCGTCCGCGCCGCGCAGTTCATCGCGATGGGGAGCTTCTGGTCGACGATCTCGCGTGCGAGCGCCCGCACCTGCTCGACCGCGCGCGGCCCCGCACCCGGCAGACCGATGTCCGCGGACCGGATGCCGAGATCGGCCATCAGGTGCAGCAGCCGCAGCTTCACCGCCATCGGCGGATCGATTACCGACGGGCTCTGCAGCCCGTCCCGCAGCGTCTCGTCGTTCAGCACGACGCGGGACGCGCCGTAGTTGAAGCCGCCGGCGATCGCGTTCCAGTCGTAGATGAGGGCGTTTGGATCCATGAACGAAGTCTCTCCGGTGTGGCGGGGGCCGTCAAGCGGCCGGCAGGCAATCAGCGCGCATCGACCTCGCTGTCGTCACCGAGATTCGCCGCGCCGCGGAGGCCGCTGACCTTCACGCGATTGCCGAGGAGGGCGCCGTCGAGGTCCACGCGGGTGAGCGTCGCGTCGCGGCCGACGATCGCGTTGCGCACGGTGCTGTCCGCGATGCGCGTGCCCGCCTCGAGGGACACGTTGGGCCCGACCGTGCTGCGCTCGATCGTGACGCCGTCCTCGATGTACACCGGATCCACGACCGTCGCGCCGGGGAAGTCGCGCCGCCGCGCGGCGCCCTTCGCCAGAAGGATCGCGTTGGTCTCGAGCAGGGTGCCCACCGCGCCGCAGTCGTACCAGCCGCCGACCTCGGCGGTCAGGATCCGGCGGCCGTGCTCGATCATGTGCTGGAACGCGTCGGTGAGATAGTACTCGCCTTTGTTCGTGGGCCGGGCCAGCACGTGGTCGATGCCGGCCCACAGGGCCCCGACATCGCGCACGTAATAGAGTCCGATATTGGCGAGCTTCGAGACCGGCGTGGAGGGCTTCTCGACGATGCGGGTCATGTAGCCGGCGGCATCGGTAACGACCACGCCGAACCGCTGGTAGTCCTCGACTTCCTTGGCCCAGATGATCCCGTCCGCATCGGCGCGGTTGATGAGCGTGAGATCCGCCTCGAAGACCGTGTCCACGAAGATGATCAGCACGGGCCCGGTGACGTGCGGCCGCGCCAGATTCACCGCCCCCGCCGTCCCGTCCTGGACCGCCTGCTCGATGAACCGGCACGGCAGGCCGTAGCGGCCGGTCGCGTACGCCTCGACCGCTTCCTTCAGGTGCCCTGTGATGAAGATGAGCTCGGTGACGTCGAGTCCGGCCAGCCGGTCCATCACCCAGTCCATCACGGGGCGCCCGGCGACCTTTTGCATCGGCTTCGGCACCAGATGGGTGTGCGGGCGGAGCCTGGTGCCCTTCCCCGCGAGCGGAATGATGACCTGCATCAGGCCCGGCCGTACCGATCGGAGAGCCGGACCAGGTCATCGAGCTCCGGGGTGGACGCCTCGAGCACGTCCGTGTCCACCACGGCCTCGATCTGATGCACCAGCCCCGCGGGGATGTGCACCGACTCGCCGGCGCGGAACGGACGCTCCTCGAGGGTGTCGCCCGGGCGGGTGCGCAGGATCAGCGAGCCGGAGAGGACGTGCATCGTCTCGTCCTTCCTGTTGTGATACTGCAGGCTCAGCACGTGCCCGGCGTTGAGGTGGAGCAGCTTGCCCACATACCTGTCGGTGCGGGCCCAGATCAACTCGTAGCCCCACGGCTTGTCCACCCGGTACGGCACCTCCGGCATCAGGCCTCCACGTGTCTGAGAATGAACGACGACGGCGCGGTCACGCACGCGCGCACGCACACGCCGCAGCCCACGCAGCCCTCGATGCGAATCACCGGGTGGCCGGCCTCGTCCATCGCCAGCGCGCGCTCGCCGACCGGACACGCGCGCGCACAGACGCCGCATTCCGAGCCGTGGAACGTGATGCAGCGATTGGCGTCGAGCTCCAGCGCGCCCAGCCGCAACCCCTCCCATCCGTGCGCCGGCGGCGTGAGCGCACCGGTTGGGCACGCGGCGACGCAGGGCATGTCGGGACAGGCGATGCAGGGCTGGAACTTCGGATCGAAGTAGGGCGTCCCCGCCGCCAGACCTCCACCCGGGGGCGCGAACTGGATCGCATGCGGCGGGCACACCTCGCCGCACTTGCCGCACCGGGTGCACGCGGCGAGGAAGGCCATTTCCGGCAGCGCGCCCGGCGGGCGAAAATAGCGCTGCTGGATGATCCGTTCCTCGGTCTGCTCCAGCATGCGCTCGACCCAGTCGCCCACCGCGTCGCGCAGGAAATCGCGGCGGCCTGCGCTCGGGCGGTCCCATGGTGCGGGCATGGCCGAATTCTAGCGCCCCGCCCTGCCCCCTCCTAGAGCGCCGGCGCGAAACTGAACAGCCACCGGAAGCCGACGCGCTCGCCGCCGGGGCCGTCGTCCTGCGCCAGGTTGGCCTCGCTCACGTACAGCGGGAAGTCGAACCGGGTGACGAACGAGGTCTGGCCGATCCGGTGCGCGGCACGGAGGCCGATGCCCGCGTCGCCGAACAGGCGAAGCTCGCCGGGGGTCGTGCCACCGGATGACGGCGGATCGGCAAACGCCACGTCTCCGAACAGCGCCAGCGTCACGCTGCGGAACAGCGCGGCCTCCCGGCGGGAGACGAGCGTCCGCTCGAGCTCACCGTTCAGGGCGTAGGCCTGGCGCGCGCTCACCCGCCCGTCGAAGCCGCGAAGCCCCGCGCCGCCCGGCGCGTGATAGAACACGCCCTCGCGCACCAGCAACGCGCCCTCGGAGCGCAGAAACGGATTGTAAAGCTGCTGGTACGGGTCGGCTCCGGCGAGGTACACCTGCCGCTGCTTCACGAGCTGATCCTGAGCGGTCGCGAGACCGGCGAATCCGCGGAACGCGAGCCCGAACTTCTGCCCCAGCCGCCGCCGCGCGGTGGCCGTCAGGGTGCCGCGCACGTACGGCTGGACATCGTACCGGTCCTCGGTCTCGATCCCGGGCCCGGCCTGGTCGTAGGAGACGCCGCCGCCGAGCGCCGTCTCGAGCCCGAGCGTCCAGGAGCCGCTCCGCCCTTCCACGCCACCCAGCAGCATGCCCTCAACGGTCCCGGCATCCTCGTAATAGCCAGGATCGAGGAAGGCGGTCTCGCTGGTCGCGACCCAGCCCAGGGACACGCCCGTGGTGTAGGTCGGCCCGAAGCCCTGATGTTCGCGGTGCCGCTTGGTCGCGTGAACGGTTGCGCCGTACCGGCCCTCCATGGAGAACGCCTCGAATGTCTGCGAGGCGAGCGGGGCGTGGCCGCCGACCGGATTCCGGAGCCGGAGGAAGAAATCGAGCCGCTCGACCGGATCGTCCGCGCCCCACCCGGTGCCGGTCGTGAAGGACAGGATGTTCTGCTCGAACCGGCCGAAGTAATCCCCGCGGGTCCGGAGGCCCAGGGTCACGCCGCCCGCGTCGTTGTACCACGCCTGCGGCGCCCAGCCGGTCGTCTGCCGGTCGCGCAGCTCCCGGGTCGAGAAGTAGGTGTCGAAGTAGTGATCGGTGCGCCGTTGATCGGCGAACAGCCCGAATCCCTTGTGATTGTTGAGGAAGTTCCAGTCGTGGGTCTGGACCCGCGGGTCGAGCGTCACGGAAACCGGCTCCGAGCGGGTGCGCACCTCGACCCAGTCCCGCTCCGCCATCCCCTCCGCGCGCACCGTGACGGTGTCGGACTTCCCGGCTACCTGCACCTCGACCGGGATGATGCCGGACGCCATCCGACGCACCTCCACCCGCGTGATCCACTCTTCCATCTCCTGACCCCCCGACCCGCCGACCCGCTGTCGCGAAGTCCTGCCTACCGCGTAGTCGACAAGATCGGTGGTATGCAGCCACTGCGCGAAGAATCCGCTAAGGTCCCGCTTGCTCACCTCTTCCGCCACGGCCCGGAACGCGGCCTCGTCCACGTGCTTGAGCTTCCAGCGGTCGTAGTAGGTCCGGAGGATCTTCCTGAAGGTCTCCTCGCCCACGACGTAGCGGAGCTGGTGGAAGAAGAGCTCGCCCCTGAGGTAGATCGCCGTGCCATAGGTGCCGAAGTCGCGATAGTTCTCGCTGACCATGCTGGCCGGCTGGGAGGTGCCGTCGAGGTCGAGGCCCAAGAGGTATGGCTCCTGCTCGTCATAGCCGTCGCCATAGGGCTTGTCGCGATAGTACCAGTTGGTCTGAAACTCGCTGAACCCCTCGTCGAGCCAGCCTTCCCGCCACTCGTTGTTGGCCAGGATCCCCATCACGTAGTTGTGGCCCAACTCGTGGATGATGAGGCTCTCCGAAGCCGAGCCGTCGTGGATCATCATCGGGAACTCGGTGCCGCCGCCCTCGATCCGGTGCACGTTGGTGAGCTGGGGCCAGGGGAAGCGACCGAAGATGCCGTCGAGCCACTCGAGTGCGCGTTCGGTGCGGCGCACCGCCGTGTCGGCTCCCCAGGTCTTCTCGTCGCCCGGCTGGTAGAGCACGTGCACGGCCACGTCGCCCCAGCGGCCGCCCTCGTACTTGTAGGCCGGGTTGAGCGACATCGCGAAGTGATGGACGTCATCCGCGTACCACACGATCTTCTTCCGGCCCGGCGCCGCCGTCTGCGCCTCGCACCGGAACCGGGCGCGGTCGCCGTAGAAGTCGCGCCGGTAGTCGACGCGCCGGTCGGGCTTCTGGTTGACCCGTTCCCACCCCGGATCGCCGCACACCGCAACGCCGGTGGCGCCCACCACCTGGTCCTCCGCGACATCCAGCCGCACCAGGAAGCTGCCGAACTCCCCATAGAACTCGCCGCCCGGGTAGAGCGCGTGTTCCTGCCAGCCGAGCTTGTCGTACACGACGACGCGCGGATACCACTGTGCGAAGTCGAACGCCCGGCCCCGCCGGCCCTGGCGCCGCGGGGGAATGGACGGCCGGGCGTCCCACTCCATCTCCGCCTCGAGCGACCCGCCCGGGGCGAGGGGCCGCGGGAGCTCAAACCGCACGACCGTGCTGTCCGGGGCGAACGGGTAGATCGCGGTCACCGGGGATCCCTGGATCCGCACGTTGCGCACGTGGTTGAATCCGTAGTTCGGATCCTTGAGATCGTTGAAGCGCCGGCGTCCCTCGACGGAATCGGCCGCGGCCCAGCGCGAGCCGGGCCGGAACGCGTTGAGGTAGAGGTGGAAGCTCAGGGTGCGCAGCGTGTCAGGCGAATTGTTGTGGTAGCGGAGGCGCTGGGTACCCGAGAGCACGCCCCGGCCCTCGTCGAGCGAAGCATCGATCTCGTAGGCGACCCGCTGCTGCCAGTACGGCGCGGGACCGGAAGATTGCTGAAGCAGCAGGACGGCGAGCAGTGATGGCAGCATGTGGGTTCCGATGCCAGAAGTGGAATCGAGGTGTCGAAGAATAGCGCCGCCTGGGGAGGCGGGGAATCGATGCGGCGTGAGATCGCCGGGTGATGCGAACGGTCCGCCGGTGTCCAATCTTTGCCTCCTCCGGCGCGCCATGGCCTTAGATCGCCGGATGCCGAGTTTGGTTGCTGCGCCGCGTGCTCAAAGGAGGGGCGGGCGGCGACATTGTGCCCATGCCAACGGATTCAGGGCGCAGGTCGCGGAGCCCCGTGCGGCATCCCCGGCGCACCCTCACGGGGGCGCCTGGCTCCGGTCTTCCGATTCCGGGTCGCGACAACGCAGCCCGGCTCGTGTCCAAAGCCATGAAGCCTGTTCACAGGAGCGGAAATGTCCCAAACCCTCGTGTCTGTCGGCGTACACCTCGTGTGGGCCACCAAGCGTCGGCAACCCTGGCTTTCTCAGGAGATTCGCAGAGACCTCTTCGCCTATATCGCCGGAACGGTCAAGAACAAGCGATGTCGCCTGGTTGCGATAGGTGGCTCGGACGATCATGTGCACCTCTACGTTCACCTCGACCCTCAGGCGACCGTTCGTTCGCTCGTAACCGCGATCAAATCGAATTCAACGCGCTGGCTCAAGCAGCGAGATTCGGCTCTACGGCAATTCAGGTGGCAGCGCGGATATGCCGCGTTCGGCGTCGATTCCCGCGACGACACGAACCTGAAGCGATACATCGATTCCCAAGATCAGGTCCACCGGAACAGCGACCATCTTCACGAGATGGAGCGGCTGGCGCGCGCGTACGCCGTCGATCTGGCCGACTTCACCTGGGATTGAATCGATACGTCGGATAGATGGGGAATTACGAATTTGCGCCCCATGATTGGAAAACCAGGGCCAGGCGCTCCCGTGAGGGTGCGCCGAGAATCACAAACGGGGCAACCCCCCGCGCATCGATTCGCCCCGGCCACCCCGTGACCCACATCACCATCGCCCACCCCGTGCCCTCCATCACACCCCGGAGGCGTGGTCCGGTTCCACATTGTCGGGGCAGGACATGCCGTTCCTGGACCTTCATCAGGAGATGATCGCATGATGACCCGACTACGACTGGCGCTCGTCACGGTGCTTCTGGCAGGAGCCATGGCCGGCGGGGCGGAGGCGCAGACGAACCGCGCCCATCTCGGTCCGCGCATCGGCTACAATTTCGACGTCGAAGAGGTCGCGCTCGGCGCCCAGTTCAGCGCCCCGCTCGGCAATCACCTCGAGTTGTATCCGTCCCTGGACTATTACTTCGTCGATCCAGGGTCCCTCTGGGGCTTCAATCTTGACCTCAAGTACCGCTTCTCCGGCGAGCGCCTCGACTGGGCCTACATCGGCGGCGGACTGAATGTCCTGACCGCGGACGGGTACGGCACCGATGATTCCGAGGCCGGCCTCAACCTGTTCTTCGGCATCGAGTCGCTCGCGGGGCGGGTCCACCCGTTCGGGGAGGGCCGCTTCATCGTGAGCGACAACTCCTCGTTCCAGGTCGCCGCGGGGCTCAACTTCACCCTCGGCCAGCACTAGTCCGGCCGGAATGACGCGACCCCCGTCTCGCAGCGGCGAGGCGGGGGTCGTGTGCTGCCGGGTGTGCGAAGCTACTGCGCGAGCAGCTTCCGCCGGAGTGCCGTGATCCGTCGGCGGACCGAGCCGTCATGCACCCGCTCGCCGATCCGCACCACCGCCCCGCCGAGTATGCCGGGATCGGCCGTGAAGCTGATCAGCGCCTCCTTGCCCAGCGCCTGCTCCAGCGCCTGGGTGACCTGCTTCCGCAGCTTCGCGTCCGGATCGCGTGCGAGCGTGACGCCCGCCCGGACCCGGTTGAGCTTCACGTCGACGAGCGTCGTGTACTCGGCATTGATGTCGGGGAGCAGCACCTGCCGGTTGCGCTTGACGATGGCCGTGAGGAAGAGCACGAACGGCCGGGGGGCGCCGGGAAGCGCCGCGCCGAGGAGGCGCGCCTTCTCCGCCTTCGTCACCCGCGGCGACATCATCACCGCCTGTGCGCTCGGCGCCTCGCGGAGCGCGGCCGCCACCGCGTCCAGCAGCTCCGCGTAGAGCTCGCTCTGCCCGTGGGTCTCACCGAGCTCGAACAGCGCCTCGGCGTAGTTCCGGGCGATCGTCACCGATCTCAATGCTGGGACTCCAGCGTGCCGAGGTAGTCGAGCACGATCTTCCGGTCGGCGTCGCTGTCCAGCCGCTGGCCGATCAGCTTGGTCGCGGCCGCGAGCGACAGATCCACCGCCTCGCGGCGCAGCTCGAGCACGGCCTTCTCCCGCTCCGCGACGATCTCCCGCCGGGCGCGGGCGAGGAGCTGTTCCTGCTCCTCACGGGTCTTCTGCACCGCCACCGCGCGTTCCCGCTCGGCGGCGGTCTTGGCCTCGGCCAGCATCGCCTGGGCCTGGCCCCGCGCCGCGCCCAGGAGCGCCTGCTGCTCCTTGAGCGTGGACTCGGCCTTCGCATGCATCTCGGCCGCCTCGTCGAGCTGACGGCGGATCGTCTGCTCGCGCTCCTCGGTCGCCTTCAGGATGGCGGGCCATGCGAACCTCTTCAACACGAAGAAGAGGACGATGAAGACCACCCAGGTCCAGATGAAGAGGCCGGAATTCACCTCGAACGGCGAAACCGGAGCCCCTTCAGCGCCCTCCGACGAGACGAGCAGCGCGAGCAGTACGGGTGCCATGGGGCCGCCTTACTTGATGAGCTTGAACAGCAGGGCGAACACCAGCGCGATGATCGTGGCGCCCTCGAGGAGCACGGCGATCAGCAGGGCGGCGCCGCGGATCTCGCCGGCCGCCTCGGGCTGCCGCGCGATCGCCTCGGCCGCCTGGCCGCCGATCCGGCCCAGGCCGATGCCGGCGCCGAGAATGGCGAGGCCGATGCCGATGCCCGCGCCCAGCAGGGCGTTGGTGTTCTTCGCCGCGGCGACGAAATCGGCGCCGGTGGGCGCGGCGTCCTGCAAGAGATTGAGGAGGAACATGTCGTCAGTCCTGTCGTTCGGTGGAGATCAAGGAGTCATCGCGCTCCCCGGTCCGGTGCCACGTCTCCCGCGCGGCCCTTCGCGGCGGCCCGCCATCGGTCCCGGAGGACCAGCGGGCGCATCGTCCGCCATTCGGCGGACTACCTGATCCCGGGCGGCGGAAGCGCGCGGCGCCGGGAGCCCTGCGACTGCCTAGTGCTCCTGCTGCATCAGCCCGATGAAGACGGCCGACAGGAGCGCGAACACGTACGCCTGCAGGAATGCCACGATCAGCTCGAGCAGCATGATGCCGACCACCAGCGCGGCGGTGACGGTGCCGATGATCCAGTTCCAGCCCTGCAACCCGCCGAACAGGAAGATGATCCCGAACAGCGAGAGGATGACGAAGTGGCCCGCCGTCATGTTGCCGAAGAGACGGACCGCCAGCGCGAATGGCTTGACCAGCTTGCCCAGGATCTCGATCGGCGCCATCCCGATGGACATCGCCACGGCGGCCGGCCCGTGCAGCCCGGGCACATGCGGGAAGATCGTGCCGAGGTATCCCTTGGGGCCGAGCTTGATGAAGCCTGCGATCTCGATGGTCAGGAAGACCAGGATCGCGAGTGCGCCCGTCACCGCCAGGTTGCCGGTGGGTGAGGCGCCGAAGGGAATCAGGCCGAGGAGGTTCGAGTACAGGACGAAGAAGAAGAGCGCCATGATGAGCGGCGCGAAGCGGGCGCCGTTCTCGCCGATGTTCGCGATGGCGATGTCGTTCCGGACGAAGAGGACCATCGCTTCGACCGCGGCGGCGAATCCCTTTGGCGCCTTCTGGCCCGCGCGCTGCCGCTCGAGCGCCCGGCCGGCGAGCTTCATCGTGAGGAACACGAGGAGCGCCGCCAGCATCAGGAAGATCACGTGCTTGGTGGGCGAGAGGTTCACCGTGAGCGGGCCGAGGTGCACGTCCGGCCACCGCGGCAGGTGGATCTCCCCGAACGGATAGAAGTCGAGGGTCCACGCGTCGGCGGTATGATGCATCACCACTTCGCCGATATCCGGCGTCGCTGTCGCTTCCTGGATCATCGCACCGTCCGTAAGTCCGAAAACAACAGGGGCACGAGCACCCCCACATACGCCAGGGCCGTCGGGAGCGGCGGAAAGAGGGCCGGGGCGGCGAGCGCGGCCACGAGGAAGACGAACACTCCCCCGAACCGGAGCCCCATGCCGAACCCCAGCGCCTTCACCAGCTCGGCGAACGGCTTCCCGCGCGCGGCCGCGAGCCAGCGTGTCGCCGCGAGCTGGATGGCCGTCGCCAGGAGGCCGAACGACACCCCGGGAAGCAGCGCCTCACGCCCGAATCCGGCGACCAGTCCGCCCGTCACCGCAGCCGTCAGCAGCAGCCCGGCGGTGAGCCGCGTCACGGCTTCTTTCCCTTCTCTTCGTCAATCTGCTGCTGGTGTTCCCGTTCGTCCGCCTGGAGCTTCCAGTACACGTTGAGGAAGCTCATGACCGAGCCGGCCAGCGTGCCCGCCACGGTCAGCACGGGGGTCCACCCGAGCAGGTGGTCGAGCCCGAAGCCGATGGCCATGAAAAGGATGATCCCACCGGCGAAGGTCAGGCCGAGCGAGACGTACTTGTAGCCCTCGCCGACCTCCCTGGGAGGCCCCAGCGGCTGTCGCATCGGGGCGGAAGCTAGTTGCTTGTGAAATATTTCGCAAGCGATTCCGGGGCCGTTTGACACCCCGGCTGCAGAGGGAAAGATTGCCGCACCCGAGGACCGGTTTTCGGCTCCCGGGCACTCCTCATACCGGAGGCATTACATGGTTCGACGAATGCTGATCGTGGCCGCGGCCCTGGGCCTGTTCGCGCTGCCCGCCCGCGCCCAGAGCGACAGGGTCGCCGTGGAGAAGATCAAGGAGAATGAGGCCCAGTGGGGCGCCGCCATGGTGCGGCAGGACTGGGCCATGATCGAGCGCATGATGGCGCCCGAGTTCGTCGGGACCGACGGCGCCGGGAAGCGGAGCGACAAGGCCGCAACCCTGGCGATGCTCAAATCCGGGTTGAGCTTCAGCAACATGCAGATGGGGCCGGAGCAGGTGATCCTGAACGGCAACACCGCCATCCACGCCGGCGAGGCCACCATGACGGTCAAGATGCCCGACGGTACCGTGGGCAAGTACCACATCGTCTGGACCGACACCTGGGTGAAGGACAAGGACGGCAACTGGCTCTGCCTCGCGAGCCAGGCCGTCGAACATCCGGTGAGCTGACGGGGGCCATCGTCCCCGCGAATCTTCCCTTTCGGAGGTGTGGCATGGTTCGTCGACTGCTGATGGTGGCCGCTGCTCGGGCCTTATCGCGATGCCCCGTTCGCGCCCAGAGCGACCTGGCCGACGTGGAGAAGGTGAAGGAAATGGAAGCCCAGTGGGGCGCCGCAATGGTGAAGGGGGACTGGGCCGCTATCGAGAAGATGATTGCGCCCCAATACCTCGGAACCGACGGCGCCGGCAAGCGGTACACGAAGACGGAGTACATGGCGATGATGAAGACCGGCGGAATGACCTTCAGCGAGTTGCAGACCGGCGCGGAGAACGTGGTCCTGAGCGGGAACACGGCCGTCCACATGGGCGAGGGCACAATGCTGGTAAAGATGCCCGACGGCACCACGCAGCCGGACGCACACCGTCTGGACCGATACGTGGGTCAAGGGCAAGAACGGCAAGTGGCTCTGCATTGCGGGCCAGTGGGTCGACCACCCGGCGACCTGACGGCACCAGCCTGGGGCGGCCCTGCCGTTCGGGGCCGCTCCGGTGCAACTTTCCCTCCCGGTTCCGCGTAGCGTCCCCAGTCCCGTTCCCAAGAGCCCGATGCCCGCCACCAGTCACGCCGCCCCCGGCGACGTCCAGCAGCTCGAGCGCCTCGCCACCGCCGTCCAGGAGCTCCGGACCCAGGTGGCGCGCCGCATCGTCGGCCAGGAGGAAGTCGTCGAGGGCATCCTGGGCGCCATCCTCGCCGGGGGTCACGCGCTCCTGATCGGGGTGCCGGGCCTCGCCAAGACGATGATGGTCCACACCGTGTCGGAGGCGCTCGCGCTCTCGTTCAACCGGGTGCAGTTCACCCCGGACCTCATGCCGGGCGACATCACCGGCACCGAGATCATCGAGGAAGACCTCACCACCGGGAAGCGCGCCTTCCGCTTCGTGCCGGGCCCCGTCTTCGCGAACGTGGTGCTGGCCGACGAGATCAATCGCACGCCGCCCAAGACCCAGGCGGCCCTGCTCCAGGCGATGCAGGAGCACCAGGTGACGGCGGGCGGCACGACTTACCGCCTGCCCGAGCCGTTCTTCGTGCTGGCCACCCAGAATCCGATCGAGCAGGAAGGCACCTATCCGCTGCCCGAGGCGCAGCTCGACCGGTTCATGTTCGAGCTCCGCGTGGGCTATCCGTCGCGGGAGGAGGAAGAGGCCATCGTCGAGCAGACGACGGGCAGCGCCGAGACGCGGGTGGAGCCGGTGCTCGACGCCGAGGCGCTGCTCGCGATGCAGGGGCTGGTGCGGCGGATTCCGGTGTCGCGGCAGCTGGTGCGCGCGGCGGTGACGCTGGCCCGGATGACTCGGCCGATGGATGCGGATGCGCCGGCGGTGGTGCGGCAGTTCGTCGAGTGGGGCGCGGGGCCCCGCGCGTCGCAGTACCTGGTTCTGGGCGCCAAGGCGCGCGCCGCGCTCTCGGGCCGGCCGATGGCCGACCTGGACGACGTGCGCGCGGTGGCGCACACGGTGCTCCGCCATCGGGTGGTGACGAACTTCGCCGCCGAGGCGGAGGGCAGGACGAGCGAGGACGTGGTAAGGGAGCTGGTGCAGGGTGGGGGGTGGATGAAGTAAGGCGGGGAAGCGAGCCGAGCCGCGGCTTCAGCCGCGGTCAGCGGGCCGCCCGACCTTCCGTCATCCCGAGGGCCACAGGCCCGAGGGATCTCGCCCGCGGCCGATCGAGCTTCGACCGACTCGGCGGAATTCCGTGCGGTTCCGCCGGCGCACCCTCACGGGAGCGCCTGGCTCCGGCCTTCTTTCCTCAGATCCCCACCATCGTCATTTTATACGTCCAGTTGTGCGTGAAGAGGTAGATCGGAGTGGATTCCTCCGGCGCACCCGGAATATCTGGATCGACCACGGCGTAATCATTCCCCAGCGCGTAGACCCAGACGAGGCGGCTCGTTCCGGCCTCGCCGCGCTGGGTGTTCAGCGCGTTTGCTGCGCTCACGCACGTGGTTTGTTTGGTGACGAGATTGACCTTGTTCGCACTGACTGCGCTGAGGTCGAACGAAGCGCGAGCAGCCACGTGGGCCGAATCTGAGGAAGTGAGAAGGGTGCGGAAATAGTCGAGCCGAGCCTGGACGAAGAAACTATCCGGGGGGCGGCAGCCACTGGTTGCACTTGCCGCCGGAGCAGGGGTGCTCGAGGCGTTGATGCACGCTATCAGGAGCAAACTGACGACGAGGTTTGCGAGCGATCGCGATGTCATCTTCCAGCCTTCGCACTGGGCAACATTACGCTGCGGACCGGACCCTAACGCGTCAAGCTATCACGCTTGATAGTCAGACTATCAACCTTGATAGGGACTAGCCGCGCCGCCTCACCCACCTACCCTGAGTTACCCTCCCCCGTCCCTGACCGGAGACAATCATCTCCATTCGCCGCAGACACCGTGTGGCCGTGCGCGCGCTGCTGCTGTGCGTCCTGCTCGGCAGCCACTCTTTGGTTGCCACGGGCTGCACCACATGGACTCGAGCCCCGGTCACGACCTTGGCCGAGCCGCTTCCGGATAAGGTGAAGGTGTGGGTGGGTGACTCAGTCTACGAGGTACACGATCCTGTTGTTCGAGGCGATTCGCTCCTGGGGTGGGGGCGCTCCGGGTCGAGCAGGGGTGATAGACTTGCGTGGCCCACAGCCTCGGTTGATTCGCTCCGGACCCGCCAAGTCACCGCGAGCGGGACGATACTCTTCGGGGTGGCAGTCGGTCTCGGCTTGCTCATCCTGATCGCGGGTGCTGCTCAAGCCGGCACAAATGACTGATCGGCACGGACTCACTCGGATCCAAGAGATGCAGCGAGGCCCGGTCCGGGACTTTCCCGAACCGGGCCTTCGTGTCCCATCCCCGGCGCACCCTCACTGTAGCACCTGGCTCCGGTCCTCCGGTTCAGGGGTGCGTGCGCGGAGTCCCGCACCCACCCGGAGCCACTGACCGCCTGCCCGTCTGTCCGCCTGTCCGCCCTCAGTTCCCCTCGACAAACGCCGCCGTATACACCCCGCAGCCCGACCACGTCACGTCCACCGACCCGCCATTGCTGCCGGCGGCCATGAGCTCCCCGCCGGTGATGCCGAAGCAGGCGGGATCGAAATGGAGCGGCGCCAGGGTCTCGACGCCGAGCGCGAAGTCTCCCGACGGACTTTCGATCGTCCAGTCCCCGTTGAACTGGATGCTGCCGTCCGGCAGCGGCTGGTTCCAGGCC
The DNA here is from genome assembly GCA_963817575.1 of uncultured Gemmatimonadales bacterium. GTDB lineage: Bacteria > Gemmatimonadota > Gemmatimonadetes > Gemmatimonadales > GWC2-71-9 > DASTCF01. The sequence continues at coordinate 63,008 of CAWFOY010000006.1, read as the reverse complement.
AGCGTGCCGGGCACCGTCGCGGTGAAGCCGGCGTCGAAGTCGCTGGTGAGGGTGGCCGACTGCCCGTTGGCCGCGAGGTTGATGTCGGTCTGCTGCGAGAGGGTGCGCGACGTAGTAGTGCCGAGCAGAACCCAGTGCCCGTTGACCAGGACGTTCAAGGCCGGGGAGGTCTCCCCGGGGTCGTATTCGCGCACCCGCCAGTCGTCGTAGACCAGGTCATACCCCGGCGTGGTGCCGGGATCCGAGAGCCGGATGACGCCGGTCACGACTTCCTTGGCGCCGTCTCCGAAGATCGTCGTACAGTCGGCGGCCGTGAAGGTGAAGACCGCGTTGTCGGGGATGCCGTCGCCGTCCGAGTCCGTGAGCCCGGTGATGTCGGGGCAGCCGTCGGGGACGCTCCGGCCCAGCGCCAGCATCGGCGCGCCCAGCCGGATGCCGGGCGGGGTGATCCGCGCGGCCGCGAAGAGCGAGCCGGGTGGCCCGTTCGACACATCGAGCGACGCGGACTGGAGCCCGGCGACGGCCAGGTCCGCTAGCGCGGCCGAGGTCTCGCCGATGTTCTGGGCGTCGTCGGCGGTGATGGGATCGTTGGGGGCGTTGGAGTCATCGCCGCAGGCGGCGAGGGCGAGCGCGGCGAAGGCGGTGAGTGCGGCAGACTGGAAGAGCGATGGGCGCATACATGTCCTCCCCAGGACGGGGTCTCGGCCACCGTCGGAGATGGCCGGCTGTCGGGAAGTGTAAAGAGCCGGAATATGAAGGCGGTAGCCATCGAGTATGAAGCTGTCGCGATGATCCCGCGGCCAGGCCCAGCGGCTTGTACCTGCTCAGCCTGACGGGATCCTCCCGCAATCCTCTCACCAGTCGAACGAGTGCAATTCGTTGCACCGGCATCATTGCCGCCCTCACTGGGCTGGCGAGCGGCGAGTCCAGAGCCCATCATTACAAACCCTCAACCACAACCCTCGCCGGATTTGAGCCTGGGTTGAGCCTTCCGGCGCATCATTGGGCTGTCCTTCCTCAATCGGAATCCGCGTGGCGCCTCTTCACTACCTCCGGTGCATGGGCCAGCCCGGCCTGTTCGCGCCGGACGGCACGCCGGTCCGGCTCAAGTCCTCCAAGAACCTCGCGCTGCTCGTCTTCCTCGCCGTCGAGCCGCGGACCCCTCACCGCAGGGATCGCCTCGCGGACCTCCTCTGGCCCAACGTCCCAATCATGGATGCGCGTCACTCGCTCGTCACCGCGATGTCCTACATCCGTGGCAAGCTGGAGCCCGGCGCCTTTCAGACCACCCGCGAGTACGTCCGCTTCACGGCCGAGCTGGACCTCGACCTGACGCGACTCAGCAGCGGCCGGGTCCTCGCCACGGAATTCGAGCCCGCGCTCGAGCTGGCCGGGTTCCTCGACGAGTTCGAAGTGCCAGGTGTGCCGGCCTTCGACCATTGGCGAGACCAGCAACGGGCCCGCTGGTGGCCTGAAATCGAGACGGCGCTCGTGGCACAGATGGATCAGTGCCGGCGCATGGGAGACTTCCGATTGATCGCCCGGCTCGCCGGCCAGGTGCTGGCGGTGAATGAAATCAGCGAGGCTGCGATCCGGGCGCAGATGGAGGCGCTCGCCTTCTCGGGGGATCGGCTCGGAGCCCTTCGCATCTTCGAGACCTGGAAGCGGAGCCTGCATGATCAACTGCAGGCCGTGCCCTCGGAGCTGATCGAAGCGATCGCCGCCCGGTTGCGTCGCGGCGGCCTGGATACCTCGACTCACAGCGCACTGCCGAAGGTGCCCACCGAACAATGGCGGGACCGCCCGTTCATCGGCCGCACGCGGGAGTACCGCGCTCTCTACGAAGCGTGGGAGCGGACCGCGCGGTGTGAGTCCTCCCACATTCTCATCCTCGGCGAGTCGGGGATCGGCAAGAGCACACTTATCCAGCGCCTGGTGACCGGCGCAAGCCTGGAGGGTGCAGTCAGCGCGCGGGTTCAGTGCTACGAACCGGAGCGTGAAATTCCCTACGCAGCAGTGGGCGCCCTGGCGCAGGGGCTCCTCGACCGGCCTGGGGCTTCAGGAACACCACCGCAGGCCCTGGCCGACCTTGCCCAGACTGTGCCCGCCGTCCGCGAGCGGTTTCCGAACCTTCCCACGCCCATCGACCTGCATGGCGAGTCGTTCCGGATACGCCTGACCGATGCCATCCACCAGCTGATCCTAGCGGTTGCCGAGGAGAGCCCGCTCATCCTCGTCGTTGACGACCTCCACATCGCCGACGACGCGAGTGCAGCGGTTGTGCATCTGCTCGTGCGCCGGCTCGAGTCAAACCCGGTCATGTTCCTCCTCGCCGCCCGGCCGCAATCCTCGGGTGAATCACCGAACGTGGCTCGCCTGCGCGAAATCCATCAGCGCATCCGGGTCCAGTCCCTGGACCTGCCCCCGATGTCTGCCGAGGAGGCCGGGGAGATGCTCGACTCGCTTGTGACCGAGGAGGGCCCGTCGCCGTCCAAGGCCGTTCGCGATGCAATGCTTCGAGCGGCCGGGGGCTACCCGATGGCACTCGAACTCTTCGTAGCCGACTGGCTCGCCAATGGCGAGCGGAGCCTCGCCCTTTCCCTTCCCGCGATGCGGGAGGAACTCGGCAGCCGACCCGCCCCGGAGGATGCCTACCGGCTCTCGCTCGAGCGCATCCAGGAAGGCCTCGACGCGCCGGCCCGCAACGTGCTCAAGCTCGCCGCGATTCTCGGCCGCCGCCTCAACGATGTGACGATGTATCGCATCGTCGACCTGGGCCTCGCAGGGACGGCCGACGCGATGGATAGGCTGCGCAGCCTTCGGCTCCTCCGGGAAACCGACGGCCGGCTCGAGTTCGTGAACGAGATGATCCGCGGACATGCCTACCTCGGCATTCCGGCGATGCTGCGAACCGCCCTACACGGTGAGGTGGTGGAGCGGCTGCTCGCGAATGAGCGGGCCGGCCGAAGGGCCCCCGGCCTCGAGATCGCCTGGCACCTGATCCGCGCCGGCCGGCGAGATGAGGCCACGCCATTCCTGCTGCGTGGAGCACAGGAAGCGATGCGCGGCGGTGCGCCGCACGAGGCGGAACGGGGACTCGCTACCGCCATGGACCATCTCAGGGAGCCGGAGCGCAGCGAAGCGCTGGTCCTGCTGGGCGAGGCACTGCAGGAACAAGGGCGAGATGCGGAGTCGATCACGTTCCTGGAGCAGGTCGCATCAGATGCGCCACTGGAACTCAGGGTCCGAAAGAATGTGCTTGTGCTTATCGCGCAGCGATTCCTCACGCCTCGCTCTCCGGATGAGCAGGCGGATGCCATCCGACAGATGTTGGAGGAAGGGCAGAAGGCGGAACGCCTGAATACGCGACTCCGGTCGTTGCGTCTGGCGGCACTCTATTATCGAGAGGTGAATGAGCCCGCGCTGCTTTCATCAATCCGGACATTTCTAGACAAAGAAAGTCCGAAATCTTGGTCGATCGACGACTATGCCGAGTACTGTCTGGCAAGAGCCCTCCTGCTGTATCACTCCAGGGATCGCGAGTCGAGCCTTGGGGCCCTCAATGAGATTATCACCGAGATGGAGGCGAGCGGGATCGAGAATTCCGTATTCCTCTCGATGATTCTCGGGATCAATGCGCTGCATTGCGCACTAGGCAATTACCATCTCGCACTCACCGCTGGCCTAAGAGGTATGGAGCTTGCGCGCCGATTGGGAGACGAGAATAGGTTGAGAACCTTCGCGGCAAACCTTGCACTTTGTCACTGTCGATTAGGGAATTTCCGAGATCAATTGACCTGGGCACTAACCGCTGCGACGGAAAGCAACCACGCTTGCGATTTTGTGCTTTCGCTGGAAGCGGCATTCCTCGCTGCGATGGGGCATGCACTTCTCGATCAGCCAGCGGCTGCGCTTGAGGCTCTCGGGACCGTGACGGAAGCCCAACTGAGGAGCCTGACCTCGTGGACTAGGCAAAGCTGGTACTTACACGTGGCCGACGTGATGCAAGTCCTCGGTCGAGGGAGAGAGGCGCTCGCTGCTGCTCGAATGGCAACTACCGGAGACCTCGACCACCTCCTCATTGAAGGTAGCGCGGGGCCCTACGCAAGGTGGAAAGCGAAGTTGGCCAGTGTAAGTCCAGAGAAAGTTCCGGAGACGATACAAGAAATCAGGCAACTCCGCGACACCCGAGAGCGACTTGACCGAATCGACGATCTGGAAGTGTTAAATGCAAAGGTGTGGCTGGAATCGACAACTGGTAGGCTTGACGAGGCAGAAAGGCAGGAAATGTGGCAACTGATGGCTCAGATGCCGCCAGGGGTCACAACTCAACTTGAAAGACTGGGGATGCTCCGCGGGGCGTTCTGCATCCGACTCGTTTAAGCTCGCTACGCTTGCCGGTTCTTCCAGAACGGCCGCCCCGACCAGCCCGATCGCCGCTCCTTGAGCGGAGGCCGGTCGGCGGAGGCCTGGAAGGCGGAGGTCTGCACGCCTGTCGTGATGAGCCGGCGAACCGCAACTGACGACACGACCAGCTCGACGATGTCCGGATCGAACTGGGATCCCCGACACTTCTGGAGCTCACCGATCACCACCTCGAGCGGCAGGCGCTTCCGGTAGGGCCGGTCGGTCGTCATCGCGTCGATCGTATCGGCGATCAGGATGATCCGAGCGCCCAGGGGGATGTCCTGCCCGGAGAGCTTGGCCGGATAGCCCTGTCCGTCCCACCGCTCGTGGTGGTACCGCACCGATTCCTGGATGAGCCCCCGAAACTTGGTGATGATTCCGACCAGCTCGGCGCTCCGCGCCGAGTGGGTCTGCATCAGGGCCGTCTCTTCGGCCGTGAGCCGGTCCTCCTTCCGGAGGAGCGGCGCGAATTCTTCGTGGATCTTGCCGACGTCGTGCAGGAGGGCGGCGGTGTGTACCACCTCGACCTCCTTGGCGGGCAGGCCCAGTTCCAGCGCAATTGTGCGCGAGAGCTGGCTCACGCGGAGGGAATGGCCGGATGTGTACGGATCGCGGGCCTCGATGGCCTTGACCATCACCTCGAGCAGCTCCTCACCACTCTCCTGAAGCTGATGGTAGAGCCCATACACGTGCCGGACGCCGACGATCGGCAGAACGACAGCCACCAGGCCGAGAGACCCGAATCCCCAGGTCGCTTCAAATCGGATGTAAAGCCACGCCAGGAAGAGTGCGATCGCGCTCGCACCGAGATCGTAACCCAATACGCCGCGCGTGTTGAGGTTCCAGACGTCTCTGAAAGACCGCTGCTGGCTGATCGCGACGGCCCCGCTGACGGCGACCGAATTGACAATGAAGTACGTGCCTGCGAAGGCGAAGAACAGAAAGATATCGCGCTGCAGCAATGTCGAATCCACAGCGCCCGTCATCTGCAGGTAGGCCGGAGGCATCCCGCCGCCCAACAGGCGGTAGACGAGAAGCGCGACCATGACCGACAATGCTCGCTGGGCGGGGTTGAAGACCAGCTTGAGGCGATCAGTTCCCGCGGCAAGTTGGCTTAGGGCCGTCGGGATCGCCGCGACGACACCTCCCCAGAAGCCCCCGAAAAGGACTCCCGCGGCCACATGAATCACGAAGGAAGTTGATCCGGTCGCTTCGACCTTGAGCCGTGTCCAGCTCTGATCGAGCAGGAAGGCTACGAGGATGAAACTGCCAAGAGCCCAGAAGCCGGGGAAAGGCGAGCGTACGTCCCATGCAAGAACTCCGACCACGAGCGCGGTCAGAGTGACGAGTGCGACGTATAGAAAGATCTTGCTCGGCTGGCGCATTAGAGTGGACCAGCAAAGGCGAGGGTCCCGAGGATCCTAGGCATTAACCCCAGTTCTGACCTTCAGCCAGGAACAGATTGGCTACGAACCGGACTGCGGCGGCAAGCCACGTAATCTGCAGCATGAGCGTCACCTCCCTCCGGTGTTTATCAGGGGGATGGTTGGCCTCGCTACGGCCGCCCAGACGCTCCGCTCTCTTTTTTCCGCTCGCCTCAGCTCTTACCCTGGATCTCGGGTCCCCTGCCCCGCCGTTCTCCCTCCGCTAAGTGGGATCCACCATCCGGCCCTGTCCGCTAGCGCGGCCGGCGCGCTTCCGTCCATCGGTTCGTCGCGTCGAGCACGGCGAACACCGCCGCGCGCTCCGCGCTTTCCTTGATCTGCGCGGTGCCCGTCAGGATCAGCGCCTCGCGCCCCCCCAACCCCTGCACCGCCACGAACACGAACTGCCGGTCGAACGCGTCCACGATCTTGGCGCCCTCGAGCGCCACGCTCGACTCCTTGAGCAGCCGGTCCAGTACCGTGACCGTCGCGCGCGCCGCCGCTTCCACCCGGCTGCGCGGCGTGTCGCTGCTCTCCTCCTCCGCCGATTCCGTGATCCCCGCGAAGCTCAGGCTCACGCTCAGGGATATCCTATGCTGCCGGTGGCCGGGCGCAACCTTGAGATCCTCGAACAGGACCGCCCGGTGCAGCGCCTGCTCCCGGACCTGCTCCTTCTCCAGCGCCTCGATCGGCTTCACGTCCGCCGTCTGCGCGATGCTGATCTTCCGGTGGTCGATCCGGAGGCCGAGCTGCGCCAGCAGCGCGGACTCGATGTTCCGCACCAGCTGCTTGGGCGCCAGTCCCGACTGGGCCAGTACGTGGACCTCGCTCACCTCGCCCAGCGGCGTGGTGACCACCCGCGCCGAGAGGATCCCCTCCAGGCTCGTGAGCAGGTTCTCCGCGCGACGCACCCCCCAGGGATCAGGCATGTCGGGGCCAAGCGTCCCGCCTGGCGGCGTCATGCGCCCCTGCTGGTGTCCCTCGGACGACTTCGCGGAATGAAAGGCCATTGCGTGTTCCCTTGAGCCCAAGGAAGCCCACCCGGATCGCCGTCAGGCGACCCCTTCGTTTGCCACGATGTTCCGGCCCGCATTCTTGGCCTGGTAGAGCGCCCGGTCCGCGGTCACCAGGAGGTCGCCCTCGGTCGGCACCGCCGGGTCGAATTCCGCGAGCCCCACGCTCGCCGTCACCACCCCGACCGGATACCCCAGCCGCCGCCCCACGCCTTCGATCCCCGCGCGAAGCGCCTCGGCCACCCGCCGCGCGCCGTGGATGTCCGTCCGCGTGAGGATCACCACGAACTCGTCGCCGCCGTACCGCGCCGCCAGGTCCGACGCGCGGACCGCATCGTGAATCTCGGCGGCCGCCGCGCGGAGCACGATGTTGCCCGCCTCGTGGCCGTATTCGTCGTTCAGCGCCTTGAAGCGGTCGAGGTCGATGAACAGCACTGCGAACCCCTCGCCGCTCCGCTTGCTGCGCTCGATTTCGTTGGTCAGCCGGTCCCGCAGCACGCGGAACGTGGCGAGCCCCGTGAGCTCGTCCACTGCCGCCTCCTTCGACGCCTCCTCCGCCCGCCGCTCCTGGTAGGGCGGACACTGCCGGAGGGTCGAGCGGCCCACTGCGGCCGCCTGCGCGAACTGGTGACAGGTCGCGAACCCGCACGCGCCGCAGTCCCACGGCCGCCCGTTGGGGCCGGGACCGATCGCGTCGAGAATGCTCGCCACGGCCGCCGCATCCGCCTTGACCCGCCGCGGCTGGATGTCGAACACTGCGCCGACGCTGAACGCCACTCCCTGGTCCACGATCGGCTGCAGGCTCCGCGGTGGCTCCGCGCTCGCCACCAGCGCCCGGCGCCAGTAGAGCTGGTCCCGCGGGCCGAGCAGCGGATGGTCGAGACTCCGCTCGTACGAGAGCAGGTCCACGAAGCCCAGGTCGAGCCGGTCCACCGCCACCGCGCGCGCCAGCGCCGGCAGGTGACGGAGCCCGCGGAGAACCAGGAACCGGCGGCCGGTCATCCGGACGTCCTCGAGCATCGCGAGCGGCAACCCGCCCGCCGCGCTCAGGTGCCGCCGCCGCTCTTCGGGAATCCGCCCGAAGAAGTCCGGCTGCTCCAGGACCTTCACCCCGCGCAGGTGGAAGATCCGCTCGAGATCCTCGAACGTGATCGTGGCATCGAGCTCCGGAGAGCCCCGCGGCGCCGCGACCCCCGCGTACACCACCTTGAGGTCGGGCCCCGCCTCGGCGCGCAGGTACCGCGCCTCCGCCACCGCCGGCGTCGCCACTGCTGCCAGGTACGGCACCAGCTCCGGGAATTCGGTGCGGATCGTCTCGACCACGACGGGATCGGTGGAGCGGATCAGCGTGCCCCAGCCCTCGTCGTGCCACAGCTCCAGATATTCGGCGGCCACCAGCTCGTCGCCGATGACGCCGCGATGGACCCTGCGATAGCCCGCCGCGTAGCAGGCGTTCACCACCTGCTCGGGCGTAGCCGGATAGAAGTGGGCGGCCGCCTCGGGGGAAAGGATCAGGACGCCGTCACCGCGGGCCGCCATCGTAAGGGCGCGGCCGATCTCGCCACTCGCGTGGATCGCGTTGTGTGGGCAGGCCGGAAGGCACTCCCCACAGGCAATGCACGCCTCGTCGACGATCTGGACCAGGGCGCCGTCAACCGCGACCGCTTCTGTGGGACAGACGCGTACGCATGCCAGGCACGCGACACACGCCTCAGGGTCGACGGAGAAGATCACGCAGGGGCCCCGATCCGATGTTGCGCGGTCCGCCCAATATCGGGACGGACCTGAGAACTGTCAAGAGGTCAATTGATGCAAGCATCTGGGGATCAATCACTTAGCCTAGGCCAAATGCCTTGATCTTCCGGTACAGCGTCCGCTCCCCGATCCCCAGGACCTCGGCGGCCTTCCGGCGGTTCCCGTGGTGCTCGAGCAGCGCGGCTTCGATGGCTCGCTTCTCTACATCTGCCATAGTCATGCCAGACTTATAGATAACAGCCCCGGAATCGTCCCCGGAAGGCTCCCCCAGAACATCCGCCACGGACTGGCGGTCGGCCAGGTCGATGACCTGGACCCGCTGCGGTCCGGTGTCGATCCGACGCCGCAGCTCCTCCATCTGGTACCGTAAGTCCATGATATTACGTAAGATGAACTCCAATTCCTGGCTCGGGAGCTCCCGGCCGGCCGGCTGGACCCGCATCGGGAGCAGGCTCCCGGCCCCCTCCATGACGTCCGGCGGGATGTCGCTGGCCCGGATTTCGGCCCCCGGAGCCAGCACCACCATGGACTCGATGAGGTTCCGGAGCTGCCGGACGTTGCCCGGCCAGGGCGCCCCCACCAGCCGCTCCAACGCCTCGGCGGTAATGCCCCGGAAGGGGCGGTCGTGGGCCTTGGCGAACTCCCGGATGAACCGCCGGACAAGGAGGGGGATGTCTTCCCGCCGCTCCCGAAGGGGCGGCAGGTAGATGTTGAGGACGCTCAGCCGGTAGTAGAGGTCGTCCCGGAAGTTACCCAGGTGGACGGCGTCGCGGAGGTTGAGGTTGGTCGCCGCCACCACCCGCACGTCCACCTTGATTGGCTGCGTGCCACCCACGCGGAAGAATGTACGGTTCTCCAGCACGCGCAGCAGCTTGACCTGGGTGCTCGCGGGGATCTCGCCGATTTCGTCGAGAAAGATCGTCCCGCCGTCCGCGAGCTCGAACCGCCCGAGCCGCCGTTCCGCCGCTCCGGTGAACGCGCCCTTCTCGTGCCCGAACAGCTCCGACTCCAGCAGCGTCTCCGCCAGCGCGGCGCAGTTGACCGCGATGAACGGTTGTCCCCGCCGGGGCGAAAGATCGTGCAATCCCTTCGCGACCAGCTCCTTGCCGGTGCCGGATTCGCCCTGGATGAGCACCGTGCTCGTGACCGGCGCCATCTGCTCGATCTTGACCAGCACCTCCTGGATCGAGGCGCTCTCGCCGATGATGCCGGTGCGCTCCTGCAGCCCCCGACGCTCGATGAGCCGGGTCGCGGTGGCCACGGCCTCGTCGCGACGCACCGGCTTCATCATCACCGCGGTGGCGCCGAGCCGCGTCACCCTATCCGCTCGGCCGGAGTCCGTCGACTCCAGCAGGGCCAGCGTCGAGATCTCGGCGTCGCGTGCCATCGCGGTGAGCGCCAGCGCCGGCGCCTCGTGCACGGCCCCGGACAGGATGACCAGGTCGGGATTCGAGCGCTTGAGCGCGGCGCGGACGTCGTCCATCGCCGAGACAAGCGTGGTCGTGAAGCCGGCCTGCTCGAGCGCGGCGTTGAGCGGGACCGCCGTCTCGAGGTCATCCATTGTGAGGAGGATGCGGGAGGCCATCAGCGGTCACCCACCGGCGTGTGCGGTGTTGGTGCCGCGGACCAGTTCGACCGCGTGCGCGGCGATCCCGTCGAGCACGGCGAGTCCGTCCCGCACGCCGCCCGGGCTGCCGGGAAGGTTCACGATGAGGCTCCGCCCGCGAACTCCGGCGAGGCCGCGGGAGAGCGCCGCCCTCGGGAAGGTCGGCAGCGAAGCGACACGAATCGCCTCGGCGATGCCAACGGCCTCCTTGTCGAGCACCACCCGGGTCGCCTCGGGGGTGACGTCGCGCGCCGTGAGGCCGGTACCGCCGGTCGTGAGGATGAGGTCGGCGCGGTCGCCGTCGGCCCACGCCGTGAGGGTGCCCACGATGGCCGGCGTCTCGTCCGGCACGAGGGCGCGCTCCGCCACCGCGTGGCCGCGCGCGTTCGCCCACTCAGCGATCGCGTCGCCCGAGAGGTCGGCGCGCTCACCGCGGCTGCCGGCATCGGAGATGGTCAGGATGGCGACGCGCATGCGGCGGGAGCGCCCCTACTTCCCTTTCCTGGCTGTGCCCTGGGTGTAGAAGGGCCGGCTCACGACTTCCGCCGCGACGCGCGTTCCCCGGCAGTCGACCTCGAACCGCGTGCCGGGCTTTGCTACCGCCGCCGGCAGGTAGGTGGTGCCGATGGGGATCCCGAGCGAGGGGCTCATCGTGCCGCTCCGCACGAGGTCCACCTGGCGGCCGTCGTGGTACACTGGGTATCCGTGCCGCGGAATGGCGCGGTCGAGCAGCCTGAAGCCCACGAAGCGGCGGGTGACGCCGCGCGCCTTCTGGGAGCGGAGCGCGTCGATCCCCATGAAGGGCGCGCCCTTGTCGAGCTTGACGATCCAGCCCAGCCCGGCCTCGAGCGGCGTGATCGTGTCGTCGATGTCATTCCCGTAGAGCGGATAGGCCACCTCGAGCCGGAGCGAATCGCGCGCGCCGAGGCCGATCGGTTGGGCGCGGCCGGGGCCCTCGAGCGCCCGCCAGAGCGCCTCGGTGTCACGCCAGCGGCAGTAGATCTCGAAGCCGTCCTCGCCGGTGTACCCGGTGCGCGACACGAAGCAATCGGCGCCCGCCACCTGGCCGGTCGCGAACTTGTAGTACCCGATCTCCGACAGGGTGAGGTCGCAGACCGGCTGCAGCACCTCCTCGGCCTTCGGGCCCTGCAGCGCGAGCAGCCCGACCGCGTCCGAGATGTTCTTGAGCCGGATGTTGGCGCCGCCCTTCTGGTCCACGATGTGGGTCCAGTCCTTGTCGATGTTGGCCGCGTTCACGACGATCATGATCTTGTCGTCGAAGCGGTACACCGTGCAGTCGTCCACGAAGGTGCCCTCGCGGGTGAGGAGGGCCGAATACTGGACCTCCCCCGCCTGGAGCGCGCCGACGTCGTTGCACGTCACCCGGTTCACGAAGGCGTTCCGGTCGGGGCCCGTGACCTCGAACTCGCCCATGTGGGAGACGTCGAACAGGCCTGCGCCGCTCCGCACCGCCTTGTGCTCGGCGATGATGCCCGCGGGATACTGCACCGGCATCTCCCAGCCTGCGAATGGCACCATCTTGCCGCCGAGGGCGACGTGAATGTCATAGAGTGGAGTGCGCTTCAGTGCCGTGGGAGCTGTCATCTTGATTCTCTTTTCTCATTTCTCATTCAGGAGCATCGCCAGTAGCGCCTTCTGCACGTGCAGCCGGTTCTCGGCCTCGTCCCACACGCGGGACTGCGGCCCTTCCAGCACGTCCTCCGTCACTTCCTCGCCGCGGTGTGCCGGGAGGCAGTGGAGGAAGATCGCCTTCGGGTCCGCCCGGCCGAGGAGCGTCGCATCCACCTGGTAGCCGAGGAAGGCCTGCCGCCGTCCCTCGGCCTCCGCCTCCTGGCCCATCGAGGCCCACACGTCCGTGGTGACGACGTGCGCGCCGTCCACCGCCTCCTCGGGATCCTCGGTGATCAGCACCTTCGTCAGGCCCTTGTTCCGGTTGAAGATCTCGCGATCGGGCTCGTAACCCTCAGGACAGGCGAGCCGGAGCTCGAAGCCGAGCACCCCCGCGGCGTCGAGCCAGCTGTTCGCCATGTTGTTGCCGTCGCCCACCCACGCCACCGACTTCCCCTCCCAGCCACCGGCCGACTCGCGCATCGTGAGGAGGTCGGCCAGGACCTGGCAGGGATGCATCAGGTCGGTGAGGCCGTTGATCACGGGCACGGTCGAGAACTCGGCCAGCTCCTCGACGTCCGCGTGCGCGAAGGTGCGGATCATGATCCCGTCCACGTAGCGCGAGAGCACGCGGGCCGTGTCGCGGATCGGCTCGCCGCGGCCCAGCTGGATGTCGCGAGACGAAAGGAAGAGCGGATGGCCGCCGAGCTCGATGGTCCCGACTTCGAAGGACACCCGGGTGCGGGTCGAGCTCTTCGCGAAGATCAACGCGATCGTCTTGTCCGCCAGCGGACGCTCGCGGTAGGCGCCGGCCTTCATCCGGGCCGCGAGGTCGAAGAGCCGACCGAGCTCGTCCCGGGAGAAATCGGAGATGGCGAGGAAGTCGCGCTTGGGCATGTGTCCCGTGAGGGTGCGGGGCCGGACAGCCATTTTGGCAGGGGGAGTCTAGCGCCGGAGGGAGGGTGCGGCAAGGAGTCGGGGAAGAAAAGAAGGCCGCCCTGGCGGGCGGCCTTCTGCGTACGCGTACCGGCCGGGATCAGGGAATGACCGTCACCATCGGTTGGGGTGGCCCCTCCCCCCGGATGCTCATCTTCGATGTCACATCGACGGGGCCCGTGAAGGTGCCGTCGTTGTACGCGTACACGCGGAGCTGATACGGGCCTCCGACGGGAAGGGTCCCGGCGGGAATCGTGTAGGCCCGTGCGGTGCCCGGCAAGTCGACGGCCAGGGTCGAGTTGGTCGCGTTGATAAAGAAGCGGTCGGGATCGGTGGCGCTGGTCCACGTGACGTCGATGACGTTGGCCACGGGGATATTCGCCCCATCGAGCGGGGCAGTGATGACCGGAGGCTCCGGCACCTCACCGGTGCCCTGGATGACCACGGTGCCGAACGAAATATCAAGGTCCAGGATGCCGCCCGGCGCCACCGGCGCCGCCAGCGTGACGTCGTAGTTGGTGCCAGCCCCGGACTGGAGTGCGGCCTCGCCGTTCACCGTGACGGTTGCGCCATCGACGGAGGCCCCTCCCTGCGAAACGTGGACATGCTGGAACTGGTTGCCCATGTCCGTGCCCGTAACGAGTACGGCGGCCACGATCGTGACGGTCGGATACGTGGCCGCCTCGCCGCGGATGTTCATCGCGGATTCGGACTCGATTGGGCCGGTGAAGTCTCCGTCGTTGTAGGCGTAGACCCGGATCTCCCAATCCCCCGCCGCGAGCGTGCCTGCGGGAATGGAGAAGGCGCGGTCCGCGCCCGCAGCGGCGAAGGTTTCGGTGGTGGCGCCCACGGCGAGCACCGCAAACCGGTCGGGGTCGGTGGCGCTGGTCCAAGTCACGTCGATCGCGTTGGTGCTGACGATTTCGGCGGCGTCGGCCGGCGCCGTGACGGCAGGGGCCTCGGGGACGTTGCCGGTGGCGGTGATGGTTTCGCCGCTCGCCCCGACCTCGAGGTTGAGGGCGCCGCCGGCCGCGACCGGCGCCGCCAGGGTCACCGAATACTCGCCCGCGGCGCCGGGCGTGGCAGCCTCGCCGTTGACGGTGACCGTCGCACCGGAAACCGGGTTGCCGTCGTTCGAGACGATGACGTTCTGGACCTGGGCGCCCATGTCGGCGCCCTGGACGAGGAAGGTCGGGGTGGACGGGCTGCTATCGTCGTCGCCGCAGGCGAGGGTGAACAAGATCGGGAGCGCGAGAGGGACTGCGCGCAGGAAGGAGAAGCGCGATAACACCGGACACCTCCTGGAAGGGGCCGCGGTACGGGCCCAGACCAGGTCGTGCCGCGGGAAGGGGGAGAGGGATCGGTCAGATGTACCACGTGGAGCCGCGACGTGGTGTGAGCCAGATCACCGGTTCGTTCGCCCAGACCCCTTTCGCCCTTCCCGCCCTACAGGATGTACCTCCTCAGGTCGTCGTCGGCCACGATGGCGGCCAGCCGGTCCCGCACCCGCGCGCCGTCGAACACGAGCTTCTTCTCGGCCGACTCGGGGAGCTCGAACAGCGAGTCCTCCATCAGGGCCGCCATCACGGTGTGGAGCCGGCGGGCGCCGATGTTCTCCATCCGCTCGTTGGCCAGCGCCGCGATCCGCGCCACCTCGGCGACCCCGTCGGCCTTGAACTCGAGCGTCGCCCCCTCCGCCGCCACCAGCGCCTGGTACTGCTTGACCAGCGCGCTCTCCGGCTCGGTCATGATCCGGATAAAGTCCGCCTCGCTGAGCGACGTCAGCTCCACCCGGATCGGGAAGCGGCCCTGCAGTTCGGGAATGAGGTCCGACGGCTTCGAGGCGTGAAACGCGCCGGCCGCAATGAACAGGATGTGATCGGTGCGCACGTACCCGTAACGGGTCTGCACGGTGGAGCCCTCGACGATCGGCAGCAGGTCCCGCTGCACCCCCTCGCGACTCACGTCGGGCCCGCCCGCCTGCGAGCGCTCCCCCGCGATCTTGTCGATTTCGTCGATGAACAGGATCCCGTGATTCTCGACCCGGTCGAGCGCCTCGTTCACGACGTCATCCATGTCCACCAGCTTCTTCAGCTCCTCGTCCACCAGGATGCGCCGCGCCTCCGGCACCCGCACCGTGCGCCGCTTCTTCCGCTTGGGCAACATCTCCTGCAGCATCTCGCCGAAGTTGATGTCCTGCCCCTCCATCCCCGGCGGCGGCTGCAGCAGGTCCAGCATGGGGTAGCTCTGCGGCGTCACCTCGATGTCCACGTCCCGGTCGTCGAGCTTCCCGTCCAGCAGCATCTGGCGCAGCTTCTCCCGCGACCGCTGCCGGCTCGCGTCCGCGTCGCTCTTCTCGGCGGAGGCACTGCCCCCCGGCCCCACGACAAACACCGTCTCCGCCTTCTCCGCGCGCTCGAGTTTCGGTGGAGCCGGCGGGAGGAGGATGTCGAGCAGCCTGTCGTCCGCCTTCTGCTCCGCCTGCGGCCAGACGTCGTCCTCGCGCTCGGTCCGCACCATGCTGATCGCGGTGTCCACCAGCTCCCGCACCATCGACTCCGCATCCCGCCCCACGTAGCCGACCTCGGTGAACTTCGACGCCTCGACCTTCACAAACGGGGCGCCGGCCAGCCGCGCGAGCCGCCGCGCGACTTCCGTCTTTCCGACGCCGGTCGGTCCGATCATGATGATGTTGTAGGGCGTGATCTCGTCCCGGATGTCATCCGGCGCCTGGGACCGCCGCCACCGATTCCGAATGGCGATCGCCACCGCCTTCTTCGCGGCATCCTGCCCCACGATGTAGCGGTCGAGCTCCGCCACGATCTTCCGCGGCGGCATCTCTTCCAGCCAGGGTGCCTCAACGGGCTGGGCGGAGTGCGGAGCCGGGGCGGTGGTCGCGGGTTCGGTCACTTGTCACCCAGCTCGAGGATCGTGATGTGGCGGTTGGTGTACACGCAGATGTCCGCCGCGATCTCGAGCGCCCGCTGGACCACATCTCGCGCGCCGATCGTCTGATCCGCCATGAGCGCCCGCGCGGCGGCAAGCGCGTAGTTGCCGCCCGAGCCCACGGCGAGCACCCCGTCGTCGGGCTCGATCAGCTCGCCGGAGCCGCTCAGCAGGAAGCTGTGCTCCTGGTCCGCCACCACCAACAATGCCTCCAGGCGCCGCAGGATCCGGTCGCTCCGCCAGTCCTTGGCCAGCTCCACCGAGGCGCGCGCGAGGTTGCCGGGATAGCGGTCGAGCTTTTCCTCGAACTTCTCGTAGAGGGTCAGCGCGTCGGCCACCGACCCGGCGAAGCCCGCGAGGACCTTCCCGCCCTTCAGCGTGCGCACCTTGGTGGCCTGGCCCTTCATCACCGTATCGCCGAAGCTCACCTGGCCGTCGCCGCCCAGGGCGACGCGACCGTTCTTCCGCACGGTGAGGATGGTGGTGCCATGGAACCGTATCTGCATTCAGACTCCTTGACCCTGATCCGCCGACCTACTGACTGCCCATCTGCCCATCTGCCCAACCAACTGCTTACGCCCTCGGATGCGCCTGCTGGTACACTTTCTTGAGCCGCTCGACGCTCGTATGCGTGTAGATCTGCGTCGTGCTGAGCGAGGCGTGGCCCAGCATCTCCTGCACCGCCCGGAGGTCCGCGCCGGCGTCGAGCAGGTGCGTAGCGAAGGTGTGGCGCAGGGAGTGGACCCGCAATCCGTCCGCGCCTATCGTGTCGAACGCCCGGTGCACCAGGCGCTGGACGCTCCGGGGCGCCAGCCGCCCGCCGCGCCGGCTCACGAAGACCGCCCGACGGTCGGCGCCGGGGCGGACCGGAAGCGCCTCGCGCACCAGAAGATAGCGGCGGAGGGCGCGGCTCGCCCGCGAACCCACCGGCACGATCCGCTCCTTCCGGCCCTTGCCGCGTACCTTCACCTGGTCCGCGAGCAGGTCCACCGTGTCGAGCGAGAGGCCGCACAGTTCCGAGAGCCGGATACCGGTCGAGTAGAAGAGTTCCACGATCGCGAGATCGCGCAGCGCTTCGAGGTCGTTGCCGGCCGCCCGCGCCTCGAGCGCGGCGAACAGCTCGTCCACCTGCCCGCGCTCCAGGTGCCCGGGTAGCCGCTTGGGAATTCGAGGCACCCGCGCCGCGCGCGATACCGACGCGTCCACGCCGTGGTGCAACTGCAGGAACCTGTAGAAACTCCGCACCGCGGAGAGGGCGCGCGCGGCCGATCGCTTCGCCAGCCCCCGTCGCTGCAGCTCGCCCAGGAACCCACGCAGACCCAGCCGGTCTACGCTCGCCCAGCTCCAGCCGGCGCCGTAGTGCCGCCCGCAGAACTCCATGAACGCCTCGAGGTCGCGCGCGTATGCCTTCACCGTGTGCGGCGACTGTTGCTTCTCCTTCTCGAGATGGAGGAGGAATCCCGACAACAGCGGGT
The DNA here is from genome assembly GCA_963817575.1 of uncultured Gemmatimonadales bacterium. Taxonomy (GTDB): domain Bacteria; phylum Gemmatimonadota; class Gemmatimonadetes; order Gemmatimonadales; family GWC2-71-9; genus DASTCF01. Next base: position 45,817 of record CAWFOY010000006.1, on the reverse strand, counting down.
CGGCGGGTGGGCGGGTCGGTTGAACAACGCCGCCCGGGCCCGCTGACCCGCTGACCCGCTGACCCGCTTTCACAGGTCTTTCCTCCACTCCTCGAACTCGACAAGGGCCCGTTCCGCCAGCAGCGCCTTCTTGTCCGCCTTCTTCACCTTTCCCGGCAGCGGATCGAGCAGGCCGAAATTGGCGTTCATCGGCTGGAAGTGCGCGGGGTCGGCCTCGCGCAGGTAGCGGTACAGGCCGCCCAGCATCGTGGTCGGGGGCGGCACGGCGGCCGGCCGGCCCTCGAGTCGCCGCGCGAGGTTGATGCCGGCCAGGAGCCCGGTTCCCAGCGACTCCGTATAGCCCTCGACGCCGGTGAGCTGGCCCGCGAAGAAAAGCTGATCGTCGTCCCGCGCGGTGAGCGCCGGACCCAGGCAGGCGGGGCTGTTCAGGTAGCTGTTGCGGTGGAGACTCCCGAACCGGAGGAACTCCGCCTCCGCGAGTCCCGGGATGGTGCCGAACACCCGCTTCTGCTCGGATATGCGGAGCCGCGTCTGGAAGCCGACCAGGTTCCACATCTGGCCGCCCTTGTCCTCGCGGCGGAGCTGGACTACGGCGTGCGGCTCGCGACCGCTCCGAGGGTCCGGCAGGCCGACCGGCTTCATCGGGCCGAACCGCGGAGTCTCCCGGCCGCGGCGCGCCATCTCCTCGATCGGCATGCAGCCCTCGAAGTACGGCACCGCATCGAACTCGTGGGCGGTGAACTGGTCGCCCGCGATCAGCGCGTCGATGAACCCCTCGTATTCATCGCGCGTCATCGGCGCGTTCAGGTAGTCGTCCCCCTCGCCCTTCCCGTAGCGCGAGAGCGCGTACAGCCGCGCGTGGTCGAGGGATTCCGAGGAGACGATCGGCGCGATGGCGTCGTAGAACGCCAGCGACGCCGTGCCGAGGCGCGCGGCGATCGCCGCGGCGAGCCTGGGGGAGGTGAGCGGTCCGGTCGCGACCACGCCCGGCGAGGGCAGCGTGTCCGCCTCCTCCCGCACGACGCGAATCCGCGGATGGGCGAGGACGCGGCGCTCCGCCGCCTGCGCGAAGACGTCGCGGTCCACGGCCAGCGCCGAGCCGCCCGGCACCCGCGCCTCGTCCGCGCAGGTCAGCAGGAGGCTGCCCAGCCCGCGAAGCTCCGCCTTGAGGAGGCCGTGGGCGTTCCCGAGCTCGATCGACTTGAAAGTGTTGCTGCAGACGAGTTCGGCGAGCCGGCCGGTCTGGTGGGCGGGCGTCCCGACGAGGGGGCGCATTTCGAGCAGGGTCACATCCACGCCGCGCTCGGCGAGGGCCCAGGCCGCCTCGCAGCCCGCGAGCCCGCCGCCGACAACCGTGACCGTCACCGCGCGGTGGCCTTCCTCGGGCGAGGGGTGCGACCGCCGCGGCGGGGCTTGGAGGCCCGGCGAGCCGCGAGCAGTTCGATGGCCTCGGCCGTCGTAACGGCGTCGGGGTTGCTCCCCCGCGGCACCGAGGCGCTCACGTCGCCGTGCTTGACGTACGGCCCGTATTGCCCGTCATACAGGCCGATCGGCTGGCCGTCATCGGGGTGGCTGCCGAGGATCTTCTTGGGAACCGGGGCGGCGCGGCGGCCGCGGCCCATCTTGGGCTGGGCCAGGAGCTCGAGCGCGCGGGCGAGCGTGACGGTGAGGACGTTGTCCTCGCCCTTGAGCGAGCGATAGTCCTTTCCTTCCTTGCCCATGTCGTGGACGATGTAGGGCCCGAACCTCCCGAGGCCGGCCTGCACGGGGCGCTCGCTGGTGGGGTGGACGCCGAGCGTCCGGGGAAGCGAGAGCAGCCCGAGCGCCATCTCGAGGGTGATCGCATCGGGAGTCACGCCACGCGGCAGCGAGGCGCGCTTGGGCTTGGGCTCGCCATCCACGATCTGGCCGAGCTGGAGGTACGGGCCGTACTGGCCGCTCAACAGGAAGATCGGCAGGCCCGTCTGGGGATGGATGCCGATGGAGTCCGGTCCCTCGGCCTTCTGGCGGAGAATCTCCTCCACGTGCGACTGGTCCAGGTCCGCGGGCGCCACGTCGCGCGGAAGCGAGGCCTTGAGGGTTCCTTCCGGCCCCTCCTGCTCCACGTACGGCCCGAATTTCCCGATCTTGATCCTGGCATTGAGGCCGTCCAGCAGCACCGTCCGCGCAGCGGTCGGATCGATCCGTTCCTCGTGCTGCTGGACTTCCTGCTGCAGGCCCTCGGGGCCGAGGTAGAACTCCTCGAGGTACGGCAGCCACTCGGCCTTCCCCTCGGAGATTTCGTCCAGCACCTCTTCCATGTGCGCGGTGAACTTCTCGTCCACCAGGTGCGGGAAGTGCTCCTCCAGCAGCGCCGTCACCGCGAAGGCGGTGAACGTGGGCACCAGGGCCTGGCCCGCGCGCTGCGCGTAGCCGCGCTCGAGAATCGTCCCGATGATGCTCGCGTAGGTGCTTGGCCGGCCCACGCCGTCGGACTCCAACGCCTTCACCAGCGTGGCTTCCGTGTAGCGCGCCGGGGGCTGCGTTTCGTGCTTCACCGGCTCCACGCTCTCGCACCTGGGCTTGTCGCCCTCCTTCAGGTGCGGGAGGATCACCTCCTGGTCCTCGAGCGCGGCCTCCGGATCGTCCGATCCCTCCACGTACGCGCGCAGGAAACCCGCGAAGTCGATGCGCTTGCCGGCGGCGCGGAAGGTCGCCTCAGCGGCCTCAATCATCACGGACAGGCTGGTCTGCCGCGCGTCCGCCATCTGCGAGGCCATCGTGCGCTTCCAGATGAGCTCGTAGAGCGCGCGCTCGCGCCCGTCGAGCCCCGTGGCCGACGGGTGGCGGAAGTGGGCGCCCGCGGGGCGGATCGCCTCGTGCGCTTCCTGCGCGCTCGCGCTCTTCGTGGTGTACCGTCTCGGCTCGGCAGGGAGGTAGTCCGTCCCATAGAGTTCCGTGACCGCGCTCCGCGCAGCGTTGATCGCCTGCTCGGAGAGATTCACGGAGTCGGTTCGCATGTAGGTGATGAAGCCGCGCTCATACAGGTTCTGCGCGGTGCGCATCGCATCCCGCGCGCTGAGCCGGAGCTTGCGATTGGCCTCCTGCTGGAGGGTTGACGTGGTGAACGGCGGCGAGGGGCGCCGGATCATCGGCTTCTCCTCGGTTGCCGTCACGACCCATCCGGCCTTCCGCGCCTTCGCGGCGAGGGCCGCGGCATCCGCCTCGCCCAGGAGGACAACGTCCCGGTCGGGCAACAGACGCCCGGTCGTCTCGTCGAAGTCCTTGCCGACCGCCACCTTCTTGCCGCCGACCTGCGTCAGCTCCGCGGTGAACGCCTGCCCGTCATGCCGGAGCGACGCCAGCAGGTCCCAATAGGCCCCTGAGCGGAAGGCCCGCCGCTCGCGCTCGCGCACCACGATGAGCCGCATCGCGACGGACTGCACGCGGCCTGCCGAGAGGCCGAATGCGATCTTCTTCCAGAGCAGCGGCGAGATCGTGTATCCCACCAGCCGGTCGAGGATGCGCCGGGTCTCCTGGGCGCGCACCAGCCGCTCGTCGATGTCGCGCGGCTGCTCCAGCGCCTCCGTGATCGCTTCCTTCGTAATTTCGTGAAAGACCATCCGGTGGACCGGCACCTTCGGGGCCAGCAGCTGCAGGAGATGCCAGGAAATGCTCTCGCCTTCGCGGTCCTCGTCGGTGGCGAGGAACAGGGCGTCGGCGTGCTCGACCGCTTCCTTCAGGTCGCGCACGACGGCCTTCTTGTCGGCGGGCACGATGTACAGTGGCTCGAAATCCTTCTCGACATTCACGCCGAGGCGCGCCCACTCGATGCCCTTGTACTTCGCTGGAATGGACTTCGCATCTCCCGGAAGATCCCGCACGTGGCCCATCGAGGCTTCCACACGAAAACCCGGCGGCAGGAAGTGGCGGATCGTCCGCGCCTTCGTGGGCGACTCGACGACTACCAGCGCCTTGGTGTGACCGCCCTTCGCGCGGGCGCGCTTCGGCGCCGGCTTCCGTGTCGCGGACTTCGCACGCGCAGCCGACGCCTCCGCGGGCTTGGCACCGCGTTTGGCTCGCTTCGTGGCCTTTGTGGCTTTCGCGGTCTTTCGAGTCTTCGTGTTTCCCATAGACCCCAGGTTACCTGGGAATGCTGAACAGAGGCGAGCCCGAGAACGCTACCAAAAAACGCCCAGCAGCCATCGTTCGCAAGGATTGGGTTTCTAAGATATTTCCGGACAATAGGTTACCAACCGGCCCCGGTGCGCGCGCACCGGGCCACCTCCGCCGCCGCGGCCCCGGCTCCCTCGCGGTCGTTCTCCACCACCGCGTCGGCCCCGAGGTAGGCGGCCTCCCGTTCCGCGAGGAGAGCGGCCATCTGCGCCTTCGGCGTCTCACCGCTGAGGAGGGGCCGATCGTCTCCCGCTTCCGCCCGACGCGTGGCCGTGACGACGCTCGTCCGGAGGTATACGACGAACACCTGCGGTCGCACCGCGTCGAGATTCCCGGGGTGCGCCACCCAGCCGCCGCCTGGGGCGATGACCGAAGCGGGCTCCGCCACGGCCGCGAGCATCGCCTCCTGCTCGACCTGGCGGAAGAGCCTCTCTCCATGCTCGGCGAAGATGCGCGAGATGGGCATGCCCATCCGGCGGACGAGCACCGCATCCAGGTCCACGAATGGTGCACGGAGCGTGTCCGCCACGATCCGGCCCACCGTCGTCTTCCCCGCTCCGGGAAGGCCGACGAGCACCAGGTGGCGCGGCGTCATCCGCGCGCCCACCGCGCGCCCAGGGCCGACAGGTACCCTTCGACGTTGCGGCGCATCTCTCCGAGGGAATCCCCGCCGAACTTCTCGAGCATCGCGTCCGCCAGGACGATCGCGACGAGCGCCTCGGCGATGACACCCATCGCCGGAACCGCGGTCACGTCGGACCGCTCGCTCTGCGCGGCGGCGGCGGCGCCGGTCTCGAGATTCACCGTCGGGAGCGGGGCCATCAGGGTCGAGATCGGCTTCATCGCCACCCGCACCACGAGCGGCTCGCCCGTGGTCATTCCGCCCTCGAGGCCGCCGGCATTGTTGGTCCGGCGCCGGAAGCCGCCGCGCAGCGCCGCGCGCGCGCCGTCCTCGTCAGTTTCGATCGGATCGTGCACCTGGGAGCCTGGTCGGCGCGCCGCCTCGAACCCGAGACCGATCTCGACACCCTTCACGGCGGGAATCGACATCAGCATCCCGGCCAGCCGGGCGTCGAGCTTGCGATGCCAGCTGACGTGGCTGCCGAGGCCCAGGACGAGCCCGGTGGAGACGACTTCGACCTCTCCCCCCAGCGTATCGCCTGCGGACTTGGCTGCGTCAATCCGGGCGACGATCTTCGCCTCTGCCGCCGGATCGAGGACCCGCACCGGAGAGCGGTCGGCCGCCGGGTTGAGCGGTTGCGGTAGCGGAGACTGCGGGGCGGCGTGGATCCCGCCGAGGGAAACGACATGGCTGCCGATGTCCGCGCCGAACTCCTCGAGCAGCCGCCGGGCCAGGGCGCCGGCGGCCACCCGGGCCACCGTCTCGCGCGCACTCGCGCGCTCGAGGATGTCACGGGCATCGAGCCGGTCGTACTTGAGAACGCCGACGAGATCCGCGTGTCCCGGGCGCGGACGCGTGACGCGCCGGCGGCGCGCGTCACCCGGCGTGCCTTCCGCGGCCATGACGTCTTCCCAGTTGGCCCAGTCGCGGTTGGGCACCAGCATGGCGATGGGGCTGCCCAGCGTTTCGCCCGCGCGGACCCCCGAGAGCCATTCCACGCGGTCCTGCTCGAGCTGCATCCGCGCCCCGCGACCGTAGCCCTGCATCCGGCGCGCGAGCTGGCGGTCCACCTGCTCGGCCGCCAGGGGCAGCCCCGCGGGGAGCCCCTCGACCACGGTGACCAGCGCCTTGCCGTGGGACTCACCGGCAGTCGTGAAGCTGAAATGCACGCGAGGGCCTCGCGGAGGGCCCGCCGGGCGCGGGCTGGTGAAACGCGTGAGCCCGACACGGGTCGGGCTCACGGGGTTGTTAACGGTAGCGCGGTCGCGCCGCGCGGGTGATCACTTGCCGGTCCCGTCGTCGATGATGCGCGGAGTGATCAGGATGATCAAGTCCTGCCGCTGCTCGGTGTTGTTCGTGAAGGAGAACAGCGCCCCGATCAGGGGGAGCCGCGAGAGCATGGGAATGCCCGAGCGGGTCCGGTTCACCTCGGTGACGGTCAGGCCGCCGATGACGGCCGTTTCGCCATCCGCCACGAGCAGCTGGTTGGTGGCCTTCTGGGTCTGGATGATGAAGCCCAGGTCCGCCGCGGCTACCGGCTGCACGCTGGACCGCTCCGTCGCCAGGTCGAGCAGGATGTTCCGGTCGTTGGTAACGTGGGGCGTCACGGTCAGCCGGATGCCGGTCTCCTTGAATTGCACGGTGGAGCGCGGCGCGTTGTTGCCGCCGCTGGTGGAGCTGTAGTCCACGATTCGGACCGGCGTCTCCTCACCCACGAGGATGTCCGCCTTGCGGTTGTCGAGCGTGTTGATGATCGGCTCCGCCTGGACGTCGGCGAGCTCGGTCTGCTCGAGGGCGCTGAGGAAGGTCGTCAGGTCGAAGCCGCCGATGGCGGTCGAGAAGACGAGCTCCAGTGCGGACTGCCGGATCTCGGCGTCCGCGTTGGCGATGGCCGACACCACCCCGCCGCCGAGGTCCACGACCGTGACTTCCGGCTCGAAGGGGTCCCCGGTGGCCGGATCGGTGCGCTGCACGAGCTTGTTGAAGAACTGCGTGCTGCTGCCGAGGTCGTACCGCAAACCGAGCTGCTCGATGCTGGTACGGTCCACGAAGATGATCTTGCCCTGGATGGCCAGGAGCGGCGTACGGATGTCGAGGCCCCGGACGAAGTCGGTGATCCCCTGGATCCGGCTGCGTGTGTCGGTGACGATGAGCGAGTTCGACGCCGTATCCGGCACCACCGAGCCACGCCCCTTGGTCAGCATCCCCGAGATGTTATTCGACATCTCCGAGGCCTTCGCATAGTTCATCCGGACGACCTGCGTCTCCAGCGGCTCGAGCGAATCGAGGGCCGAGAGGGCGGCCGGCGAGTCCACCCGGATGATGCCGCCGGGCAGCTCGGTGGCGGAGAGCCCCTGGGTGGCGAGGACGGCGTAGAAGGCCTGGGACCACGGCTGGTTCTTCACCTCGGCCGTGACCTCACCCTTGATGTCCTTGCCCAGGATGATCGAACGGCCGCTGAACGCCGCGAACCCCGCCACGACGTCGGCGATGCTGGCCTTGTCCCACGTCACGGTGATGCGCGGTTCGTCGGCGGGGTCTGCCGGGGCGCTGGTGCGCACGGCCACCTCGGGACGGCCGGCCGGACGGGCGGACGCCGGCTTCGGCGCGGCCATGTCGCGGGGGGAGACGCTGGACCAGGCCAGGAACGGGCGCTCGGCGCCGAAGGAGACCCGGATCTCGCCGTCCCTCTGGGAGATCTGGTACTCCTTGACGTCGTCGAGCTCGAGGACGACCCGCACCACGTCCGCACCATACTGGCCGGTGCGCACATTGAGCACGCCGCCGCGATTCACGCCGTCATAGACGCCGCTCGCGCTGGTGTGGAGCGTCACGCCCTTCAGGTCCAGCACGAGGCGTGCGGGCTCCTTCAGGATGAAGTCCCGGACCTCGACGGCCCCGGAGACGCTGATCACGATCTCGGCCCGGCCCGGAGCGGACACGACGCTGACGCCGGTCACCTCCCCCGGGGACGGAGCGACCGCGGGCGTGGGCGGAACGGCACCCACCATCGCGGCGGCAAGGGCGAAGCTGAAAAGTCGGGTCATGGCGTCTCTTCCTCCCGCTTGGGCAGCGACAGGGTTTCCTGCCGCTCAAAGCCGAAATCCTCGACGATGAATACGACGTCCTTCTGGCGAATCTGCGCGACCTTCAGGCGGCCCAGCTCATCGCCCATCCGGAGCTTGTAACGCTTGCCGGAACTGCGATCGCGGAGGACGGCCAGGCTGTTGCTCGAGTAGGCCAGGTCCTGGTACACCGCGACGAGCTGCAGGTCAGGCAGCTCCGGACCGGCGGATTCCAGGTCCAACAGCGACATGAACGGATCCCGGCTGCCGCCACCATAGGCGAACGTCTCCCGGGTGACCACTGCATCGTCCGTGGCGCCCGTATCGGCCCGTGCGGCCGCGAGCCGGGCCCGCTCGGCGGAATCCGCCTGCTGCGCCGCACCGGGTGATGCCGGAGTGGCGGCGGGCGCCGGCGCGGAATCGGTCGGCGAGGCAGTAGCGACCGCGTTGGTGCCGGGCGCGCCGGCGGCCGGTTCGTCGGCGCCGGCGGACTTGTTTCCCCCACCGCATGCCGCGAGTGCCAGCGCGAGGCAGAGCCCCATGTGCTTACGTGCCACTGGACGCTCCTTCCGGTTGCGCCGACTTCACGTAGGTCCGGACCTGGAACTTGGCCTCGAGCAGAGCGCCCGACGTGTCGCCCAACGCCTTCGCCGCCGTCTTGTTGGCCGGCAGCATGGAGACCGTCTGCGGCACCATGATCCGCGGGAGCGAGGCGATGTCCGAAAGGAATTCGCCGATTTCGTCGTAATGCCCGATCACGGACATGTTGTACTGATACGTGTCGTACGGTGCCGGGCCCGACTGCGGCGGGAGCGGCACGAACTGCGCCAGGTTGACGCCGCGGATCTTCGCGCGCGTCGAGATCGCGTCGAGCAGGTTGGGGACCTCGTTGCGCTCCGGCACGAGCTGGCGGAGCAGCGCCAGGCTCGCGCGCTGGCCCTCGAGCCGCTGGCGGAGGTCTTCCGCGGTGCCCTTGGCCAGCTCCTTCTTCGCGCTGTCGGTTTGCGCCTCGAGCCGCGCGATGGTATCGCGCACGGCCACGACGCGGGCCTGCTTCGCCTTCACTCCGCCGATGCCGATCATGTTCACGCCATCGCCGGTGTAGAGCATGTAGCCCACCAGGCCGGCCAGCAGGATGACCAGGAGCGGGGCGGTTTTGGGATCACTCGTCAGGGCCATGGTGCGATTACCTCACCGACTGACTGAGAGGTGCGGTCCGGATATACGCGGAATCGGCCGGGCGGAACGCCGCCTTGATCGAGAACGCCGTCACCGGCCGCTCCTTCTCGATGACCGTCTGCGCCGAGATCGGCACCACGTCGGTGACCCAAGGCGAGGCCTCGAGCTGCCGCAGGAACCGAGTGAAGGCCTGCACATCCACCGTGCGACCCGTGATCTGGAACGGCACCGTGCGAACGGCCGCCGTATCTACCGCTGTCGTGTCTTCGGCCGGCGCCGCGGCCGCGGCCGCGGCGGGCCGGTTCGCGGCCTGCGCCCCACCGGCCCCGCCGAGATCGACCAGCCATGTATAGGACGGGAGCGCGCGGGCCACTTCGTCCATGACGTGGGCCCAGACGTAGCGGTCGCCGTCCACGCGGCGGATCACCTCGATCTGCGCCAGGACGGAGTCGCGAATGAGCTCCACCTTCCGCTTCTGTGCGACGAAGTTCTTGAAGCGCTGGTTTTCCTGCCGGGCCTGCTCCAGGCGCGGCTCGAGGCTGCTCAACTGGCGGGCGGCGTTCAGCCACGACCAGCCCAGGAAGAGCACTGCGGCCGCGACGACCGCGGCGGCCGCCATCGGCAGGGGGTTCTTCACGGCGGTCCCGAGGGAGCTCAGCCGGCTCCGCAGGTCCGCGAGCGAGGTTCCCGCGCGCGCGCGCTTCTGGCCGGGACGGAGATTGATCTCGATCATGGCGTCGATCCGGTCTCGGGACTCAGGCGGCGGTCCGGAGGGCCAGGCCCACCGGCAGCATCAGCAGGGGCGCCACCTCGTCGAGCGTCATCGTTTCGAAGACGCCGTCGGCTACCTGCAGCCGCTCGAGGGGGTTCGCGATCTGGACAGGGAGACGGAGCCGGTCGGCCAGGGTCCGCGTGAGCCCCGGAATGCGGGACCCGCCCCCCGAGGTGAACAGCCGGCCCAGTCCGGTGGCGGCGCGGCTCGAGGACTGGAGGAACGCCGCAGCCCGCTCGATGCCGACCGCGAGCTCTTCGCCGCGCGAAGCCAGCAAGGGCTCGAGGGCCTCATTCCGCTCGTAGCTCCGGAGCAGGCGGTCGGCCTCCTCGGCCGACATGCCACGCTCGCGCTGGAGGTCCTCGCGGAACCGGCGGGTGCCGATCGCGATGTCCCGGGTCAGCACCGGTACGCCGTCATCCAGGATGTTCACGTTGGTCGTTTCGTGCCCGATGTTCACCAGGCCGACCACCCCGCGCATCGCGTCGGGATAGTTCAGCTCGAAGGCGTTGTGCAGGGCGAAGGCGTCGACGTCGATAATGGTGGCGTCCAGCCCGATATCGGCCAGCAGCGCGAGCTTGGTCTCGATGAGCTCCCGCTTGGCCGCGACCAGCAGCACCGGCATCTGGAGCCCCTCGCCCTCCGGATCTAGCAGCTGGAAGTCGAGCTCGACGTTGTCCATGTCGAACGGCACGTGCTGCTCCGCTTCCCAGCGGATCTGCTCCCGGGCCTCGGACTCCTTCATCCGATCCATGGCAATCTTCTTGATGATCACGTCGCGGCCGCCGACGGCGGTCACGACTTTCTTGGCCTTGATCCCGGCCGAGCTCAGCAGACCCTTGATGGCATCGGCCACGATGCCCGGGTCCATGACCTCACCCTCCACGATGGCATCATCCACCACCGAGGTGTACGCCACCTTGGTGAGGACCGGTTCGCCCGACCCGTGATTGATGGCGACGAGCTTGATCAGCCCGCTGCCAATGTCGAGGGCCACCGTGGTCCGTTTCCGACCGAAGAGTGCCATAGGTGCCTGACGAGGAGATGTGGAGAGTGGAGTAGGCTACGCTACCACCCGCCTGGGTATTTGTCAAGCTAGTAAAATGCTTGAGGTGACAGCCAACAAGCCTAGGCTTGACCGCGACTTATGGAACCAGCCATTCGAGAAAAAGATGCGCCACACCCCGGGCAAGTCGGGCCGTCGGATCGGCGAAAACCCCGCCAAATCACGCTGCCCGAAGGGGTTGGCCATCCCTGATCGGGCAACCGATGTGCCAGCCCTCGCCCAGGAAATGTAAGCCACTGCACTGCAAGGCGTTGCAACGTCATGCGGCCTGGATCCGATCCCCGGTCCCGGTCCGGCTTCGTGCGGTTTCACAGGGTTTTTCTCGGGATGCGGCATTTGGCATTCAAATGGCTGTATGCTGTAACGACAGTGGCGTTTGCGCAGGGTGGGAACAGAACGCCCCGGGCGTTCAGGCCCGGGGCGTTCTGTTCGTATCGCGGGGATGCAGCTCCGTGGACCTCAGGGGGACAGGGTGAAATTGATGTCGACGACGTTCTGCCCGGCTGCCACCACGATCGGGCCCTGGGTTCCGTCCTGATAGCCCGCGGCCCGGGCCAGGACCGTATAGGAGTCCGGCGGGAGGTTGGCCAAGGTGTAGGCCCCCGTGGTGACGTCCGCCGCCGCCGTGGTGACGGTGTCGGTGCCGACGATGGCGTACACCGTCGCCGCGCTCGCGGCGGGGGTCACGGTCCCGCTGATTGAGCCGGGCACCACGGTGGCCACCAGCGTGAAGTCCACGCCCGTGACGTCTTCGCCGTCGCCCACGGTCACCGGCAGCGTGGCGTCGTCATACCCCGTCGCCCTCGCCAGGATGGTGTAGTCACCCGGCGCGATGAACGCGAAGCTGTAGGCGCCGGTGGTGCCGTCCGCCGTGGTCGTCGCAACCGTGTCCGTGCCCACGATGGCATACAGCGTGGCATTGGCCTCGGCGGGGGTGACGGTGCCGCTGATTGATCCGGCCACATCCACCGCCGTGGCGTGAATCACCGGCTTGAAGTGCACGGACTTGGGGCCGCCCGGGGGGCCCTGGAACACGAAGCTGTGCCCGACGTCGAAATCCACCACCCAGAACGTCTCCCCCGGGACGACCTCGATCGGCCCGGAGAGATTCACCTTCAGCCCGGAAGTACTCCCGCTCGGCACCTTGAGCAGCGCGGTGTTCGTTCCATCATCGAAGAGAACCGGCGGCACGAGCGTGACGCGCGCGGAGTCCACCACCATGCGGAGCTGCTCGTAGGAGCCGACGGGAATTTCCGCCGACCCGAGCAGGTCGGTCACGCCCCCCTGCAGCGCCAGCAGATCGTAGGACGCCGGTGTGTCGGAGATCACCACTCGCTCGCCGTCCTCCTCCGAGCCGGGGATCAGATACACCTGCGACACGTATATCACGGCGCTTTCGATCTCCTCGCCGGGCGCATCGGTAATCCGGAGCGTGAGCGTCCCCTTATCACCGCCGTTCGACGGACCATTATCGTCGCTGCACGCCACCAGCGCGAGCGCGAGTGCCGCGAACGTCGTCCCGAGTCGCATTCTCGTCATGAAGGTTTCCTCTCGTGTGGGTGCTTCGGCGTTACAGACTCCATTCCGGCGAGGTGGGTCACCCACAAACACCGACGGCCCGGGCGCCTGGCCCGGGCCGTCGGTGCAACGTGTTGCGTGAAAGGCTAGTTGTAGAGTTGCGCCCAGCTCCGCTCGACGAGCGGCTTGAGCGCCGCGTTGCCCCTCAGCGCCCGCTCCACGGCGCACGCCGAGTAATTGATGACCGGGTTACCGATGATGGTCGTCTCGTCGCCCAGCTCCGCATTCTGCGCCAGCACTGCGCCGGTGATCTTGTTGCCGGTGCCCTGGGTGCTCAGCTGGCCCTTGACGATCACGATCCCGTTGAACTCGAAGTTGCCGCGCACCTCGAAGTCTCCTTCGACCAGGAGGATCCCCTGCCCGCGGCCGTTCTGCACCCGGAGGTTGCCGTTCCGGTAGATGATCGGGAAGTAGCTCTGGCATTGGGTGATCACGCCCAGCATCGGCGGGTTGAACCAGGGCTCGCCCCAGTTGATGTCGAGCGCCTTGTCGCAGCGGACCGGGAGGGTCGTCGTGAGCGCCGGTGCCATGCCGTTCCACGAGACCGCGCCGAGACTCTTATCGCGGACCGCCTTGAGCTCCTCGAACGGATTGGTGAAGATCGAGTCCACGACCGTGGCGTCGCCCTCCAGCTCGGGCGGGTCGCCGTCCACCGAGGCGGAGCCGTAGACGGAGACGTCGGCGTCGGTGCGGACGCCGGCGAGCGGATCGCCCACGGGGTTGCAGACGCCGCCCCAGCCGTCGGGAATGTGGTCGGCACCATCGACGGCGGAGGAACCGCCGACGTTGACGTCACCGCCGGCGGTGAGGGCCGCCAGGATTTCCACCGAGGTCGGGTCGATCCGGCCGATCGTGCCGAGGAGCCGGCGGGCGAGCACGCGCCCTCCGGCATCCAGGCGCTCGCCCCGCGCCTCCACCAGGTAGATGTAGTCGTTCAGGTGCGTGACGATCGGGGTGTACCGCATGGAGCCCGACGTGACCGTAGTCAGCGTCTGCGGAACATTGACGGCATACGATTGGTAGATCTCGTTGTCCCACGCGTTCGTTTCCATGACGGCGGCCATCCCGGCCTCCGCCGCCTCGAAAGCTTGCTCGGCATACATGCCGTTCTGGCCGGTGCGCTGCTCCAGCCGCGCGGCGAAGAAGGTGCCGGCGACCAGCGCGCCGATGATGACCAGGGCGAAGACCGCGATCGCCAGGGCGATGCCGCGTTCGTCGGAAAGCCGGGGGGTGCGCATGTAGGGCTCCAGTCCTTTCGAAATCACAGCCGGGGTGCGTTGCGCAGCATCACGCGCGCCACCAGGCTGTCCTGCACGTAGGCATTGGCGCCGACATTTCCGCCGCGCGCGATCGGCCGCTCGGTGACGCCGCGGAGCGTGATCCGCATGCTCCGCACGTTGGCCACGTTGGTGGTCGCGTTGCCATTCACGTCGAAATAGGCCAGCTCGAATCCGTTCGCCGTGAGCGGGCCCAACGCCGGCTGGACCGCCTCACCCGCGCTGATCGACTGGGCACCGAGCCAGTTCTGGCCGTCCACCGTGTACAGCTTGAGCCGCATGACTTCGAACGTCCGGACCGGCCCGCCGACGACGACGGCGTCGAGCGTGCCGGAGGAGATCGAGCCGGTGATGTCATTGGTCGTGATGGCGATGGCCGCGGTCCCGCCGCAGGTGCTGGCGGCCACGGCATTCACCGGGGCCGTGATCCACTGGTCGTCACCGTCGGTGGTCGGGTCGTTGTCGACGTAAATGAGCATCGCATCGCGTCCGACCGACACGCCCCGGAGCGAATTGAACGGCAGCGCGAAGGAATTGATCAGCTTGATCTCGGTCGCGGTGACCGAGCAGGTGAAGCCGAGGCCGCGCATGGCGTTGTAGGTGATCGAGTCGGTGCCAATGTGCACCAGATCGCTCGCGCCGGCCGCATTGATGCCGATCTCGCGCAGCTCGGACGGCACCACCAGCGCCCCGGTCCGGACCGCCGACTGCAGGTTCATCCGCTCGGCCTGGGCCATGGAGAGCCGCTGGGTATTGATGAGCGTCTGGTAGGTCACGCCGCCCACGATGCCGAGCAGCACGAGCGCGATCATCAGCTCGATCAGGGTGAAGCCGCGGTGATTGCGCATGGTCAGAGGCACCGGATGATGGTGGAGACGGTGTCGGCATCTGTACCGGCGGTCGTCGGATAGTTCACGATCATGCGGATCGTCCGGAGTTCACCGTTGGCCGTGATCGTCCAGGTCGTGACGACGCCGTTCGCGGTGGTGGCCGAACCGGCCGCCAGGCCGGTGCAATTCGGCGTCGTGGAATAGGCCGTCGCGCGGAGCTGCTCCAGCCGCTGCGAAACCGCCTGCACCGCCTGGGTGCTGATCTTGCCATGCCCGATCATCCTGGTGACTACCGCGGACGACCCGACCAGAGCGGTGACGCCGATGGCGAGCACGATGACCGCGATCATGACCTCGATCAGGGTGAAACCCTTCTGGTTCCGGCCCGTCATCGGACGATCCTCCCGAAGCCGCTCACGATCAGCGTGTCGGCGTAACCATACTTTGAGATGCTGAGCGTCGTGCTCGAGCCGTTGACGCCGAGGCCGCGCGGGTCGATCTGCAGCGAGTCCGACGAGCTGGCGAGCCCGATGCCGTACGAGGCATTGAGGGACTGGACGTTCCCGAGGGTGTCGACCGTGCCGGTCCCCGTCGTGGCCAGGCGCGGACTCGCGGTGACCCAGACGGTGTCCCCGCGGAAGTGCACCCACACGCTGCGGTTGGTCTCGATCGCGGCGGCCCTCGACGAGGCGTAGATGGCCACGATCTTGTTCCGGGCGCCGTGCATGCTGCTGCGCACCCAGGCCGCCTGAATCCTCGGGAAGGCGACGATGCTCACCACCCCGATGATCACGACGACAATGAGCAGCTCAAACAGCGTGAATCCGTTTCGGCGTCGCACCCTTGGGTCTCCTGGATGGGCGGTCTCCCGCCTTAAGAGCAGGGGCCGTACCACCACGTAAGTCCTTGTCGGACAACAAACAGCGCAAGGGCGCCACGCGCCCCTGCGCGCAAGAATCTGCATCCACTGCAAAAAACGGCAGCTATTCCAGCCGGTACCGCCTCAGCTTGTAGAAGAGCGTGCGCAGGCTCACGCCGAGCAGGTCGGCCGCCCCGCGGCGGCTGCCGCCGCTGGCCTCCAGCGCCTGCTGCACCAGCTCGCGCTCCAGGGCCTCGACCCGTGTCTTGAGGGCGAGGTTCGCCTCCCCTGTCGCTGGCTCGGTGCCGTTGCCCGCCCCGTTCCGGTGGGCTCGCGGGTCGAGCGGGAAGTCTTCCCGTTCCAGCCGATGCCCGGTGCCGAGGACGGCCGCGCGCTCGACCGCGTTGCGCAGCTCGCGCACGTTGCCCGGCCAGGCATAGTGGGAGAGGAACGCGAGCGCGGCCGGGGAGAGACTCACGGGATGGCCGAGCCGCCGGGCCGCCTGCTGGGCGAAGTGGGTCAGCAGGGCGGGAATATCCTCCTGCCGCTCGCGGAGCGGCGGGACGACGAGCTCCACCACGTTCAACCGGTAGTAGAGGTCATCGCGGAAATGACCCGCGGCCCGGGCGTCGTCGAGCTTGCGCGCGGTGGCCGCGAGCAGGCGCACATCCACCGGCCGACTCTTGCCTTCGCCCACCCGGCGGATCTCCCCTTCCTCGAGCACGCGCAGCAGCTTGGCCTGCAGGGCCAGCGGCAGGTCCCCGATCTCATCCAGCAGCAGGGTCCCGCCGTCGGCATCCTCGAACAGGCCGGCCCGGTCGGCCGTGGCGCCGGTGAACGCCCCGCGCACGTGGCCGAACAGTTCCGACTCCAGCAGGTGCTCGGGGATGGCGGCACAGTTGATCGCCACGAACGGCGCGGATGCGCGGGAGCTCATCCGGTGGATGGCGCGGGCCAGCACTTCTTTGCCGGTCCCGCTCTCTCCGGTGATGAGCACGGTGGTGTCGTGCCCGGCCACGCGATTCGCCAGCTCGAGCAGCCGGCGCATCGCGGGGCTCTCCGCGATGATCTCGTCCTTCACCTGTCCCGCGCCGAGTGTGGCACGGAGCGTCGCGACCTCGTGGCGGAGGCGCTCCCGCTCCTCGGCCTTCCGCAGGGTGAGCAGCACCTCGTCCGGCCGGAACGGTTTCTGGAGGTAGTCGTACGCGCCTTCGCGCATCGCGGCGACCGCGGCGTCCTCGTTGCCGTACGCGCTCATCATGAGCAAGAGCGCTTCGCCCCCACCCTCGCGATACGCCCGGAGGAACGTCAGGCCGTCCATCCCGGGCATCTTCACGTCGCACAGGATCAGGTCCGGCCGCTCCTCGCGCGCCCGCGCCAGGGCGCGCGTCGCGTCGCCCTCGGCCTCGACCTCATGGCCGGATTCCGAGAGGAGGAGCCCGAGTGACTGGCGGAGCCCCGGATCATCATCAACGATCAGTACGCGCATCAGCTGCCTCTGCGAGGGGCAGGAAGACCTTGAAGACGGCGCCGCCTTCGCGGGCGTGGTCTGCCCACACTACACCACCCGAGTCGTGCACTGTCCGGGCCACAATGGCGAGGCCCAGGCCGGTGCCCTTGCCCGGATCCTTGGTCGTGAAGAACGGATCGAAAATCCGCTCGCGATCCGCTTCAGGAACGCCGGGACCTTCGTCCGCCACGTAGAGCAACACTCCCCGCGTGCCGGCCGGCAGGTCGGGCCGCCAGGGTCGGCGCGCCGCGACGGGCGGCCGGCCAAGCGGTGGTTCCGGCCCGTCGTTCGCGAGGACGTCCTCGCGCCGCACCTCGGGCAGCGTCCGGGGCACGAACGTCTTGGCGACCGTGCCGACCCGGATCGGGCCGCCCGCCTGCGCATCGCAGGCGTTCATGAGCAGGTTCACCACCACCTGCTCGAGCGCCGCCCGGTCCCCGCGCACCCGAGGAAGCCCATCCGTCAGCGCCAGCCGGATGTCGTGCCCCTTGAGCGCGCCCTGATCGGTCAGGAATTCGACCACATCGCGGGCGACCTCGCTCAGTTCCGCCGCGCCGGACGGCGTGCCGGGGCGGGCGTACTCCAGCAGGCCGTCCACGATGCGATCCATCCGGCCGATTTCCCGCTGCATCGCCTGGACGACGCCGGGATCGGCTCCGCGTTGCCGGAGGACTTCGACGTAGGTGCCGAGCGCGCCGAGCGGATTCCGGATCTCGTGGGCCACGCCCGCCGCGAGCCGGCCCACGCCGGCGAGCTTCTCGGCCCGCACCACCTGGCTCTGGACGTCGAGCAGTTGCTCGGCCATTGCCTGGAATCGTGTCGCGAGATGCGCCAGTTCCCGCGTTTCGAGTGCCGGCGGCGGCGACGACGTCTCACCGGCGGCGAGGCGGTCGGCCTGCGCGGACAGCGCCGCGAGCGGCCGGAGCACGGCCCGGCGAACCAGGTGCTGGCCGAACAGGACGAAGACCAGCGTGCTGGCGACCCAGAGGACTGCCAGCGCGGGGAACGTCGCGCCCGGATCGAGCGAGGCCACGAGCACGGTGGTCAGGCCCGCGAGGACGACCGCCGCCGATGTCAGGAACGCCAGGCTGAAGAGGAGTTCCGTTCGGAGCGAGCGGCGGGAACGGGGCGGGGCATGCGCAGCGGCGGGCCGAGCGGCCGCCTGGCCGTTCGGTCCCGCCGGCGCCGCGCTCGCCATGGCTCAGTTCCTCAGGGCGTACAACCGACCTGCCCGTCAGCAATGGCCGGCGGGAGCGGCCCACCCGAGCCGTAATAGACCGCGCAGGTTCGCGTCGTGTTCGGGTGCGTGGCGGTCGCAGCCCACCCGGTGCCGGTGACGTTCAACAGGGTGATGACGACCGGGCTCGAGGACTTGAAGGTCCCGTCCAGGCTCGGCACCGCGCCGTTGTAATACGTCGAGTTCTCGTAGAAGTAGCCTTCCTGGGCCGTGATGAGGTTCCGAAGGTCGGACCGCATGTTTGCCACGAAGGCCTTTTCCTTGGACGACGAGAACTTCGGGATTGCGATTGCCGCCAGGATGCCGATGATCACCACAACGATCAACAGCTCGATCAGGGTGAAGCCGCGCCGGCCTGCATAAAGGCGCGCCGCGGAGGACTTCCGGCTTGTCATCTGGCTCTTTTCCGCGTGCGCGCACATGGTGATCACCGGTGGAGGATTGAGAAAGGGGCGGCGACCCGAAGACCGCCGCCCCAATCCCATGCGTCAAGCTACGATCGAATTACGGCGTGCACTTCGGCTCGCCTTCGACGGTGGCGAAACCGGCCGTCGTGGCGCCTGCCCCAAGGAAGATGTCGCAGGTCTTGGGGGTCGCGGTGTGAACGGTCGAGGCATTCCAGCCCTGGCCCGAGAGCGCCGCGGAGATGGTCACGCCAGCCGACGGCACGAAGCCGGTGGCCGGGTCAGCCGTTGCGACACCCGCAACGTTCGACGCGTTGATGACGGTGTACACCTGGTTGTCCGCGAAGAAGCCTTCCTCGGTGGTCGCGAGGTTACGCAGGTCAGACTTCATGGACGCCAGGTACGCCTTCTCCTTGGTGCTCGCGAACTTCGGAATGGCGATCGCGGCCAAGATGCCGATGATCACGACAACGATCAGCAGCTCGATGAGGGTGAAGCCCTTGCGGTTGAACATGGTCCCGCCTCCGAATGATTGATTGCCACACTGCTGCCTGACCGTGGTCGGTCCCTACGGGATGCTTCCCGACACCGGGAAAGGCAACGAGTATGCCACCCCAGGGTGGGCGGTCCTAACTCTATCATACGCAAGCAGTTGCAATTACACGCACGGCGCTTTGCACGCCGGATGGCAAGCGCGGCGAACGGGATTTTGCAAGAGCGGATGGTTTGGAGGGGTGCGAACGAAGTCCGGGGGGCTCCGGAGGTGCCGCGGCGGCCGGTGTCGATTGTCACATCCCGCGATGTACCGGGCGGCCGCTCGATCCGGGGTCCGGGGTCCGGGGTCCGGGGCTCGATCGCAGGCGACCAGTCGTATATCTCGACGGCTACCCCGCGGCAGGCGTAGCGGTTTCCTCGTACCGGCTCAACTTCCGATACAGCGTCGATGGATCGATTCCGAGCACTTCTGCCGCCCGGGTCTTGTTGCCACCCTCGGCCTGCAGCACCCACATGATGTAGGCCCGCTCGATGACGTCGAGCGTCGGGTTCCGGTAGGACCGGTCCGCCACCAGCGGCTCCTTGCGGCGCCGCGTGATCCGCTCCGGCAGGTGCTGCGGCTCAATGAGACTCCCGCGCGTGAGCACGACGGAGTGTTCGAGCGCATTCTCCAGCTCCCGGACGTTCCCGGGCCAGTCGTACACCATCACCGCGTCCAGGGCCTCCGCGGACAGCGCCTTGGGCTCCACACCCGCCTCGGTCGCCATCCCCTGCAGGAACGACTCCACGAGCAGCAGGAGATCGTCGCGCCGATCGCGCAGAGGGGGAAGGTCGAGTGCAATGACGTTCAGCCGGTAGAACAGGTCCGAGCGGAACGTGCCACGGCGGATTTCCTCCTCGAGATCACGATTCGTGGCCGCGATGATCCGGACATCCACCGGAATCGCCTCGGTGGCCCCGACCGGGATCACTTCCCGCTCCTGCAGCACCCGGAGCAGCTTGATCTGCAGCGACGGGGGCATCTCGCCCACCTCGTCGAGGAAGAAGGTCCCGCCCCGGGCCGCCGCGAAGAGCCCCTGCTTGTCCCGCACCGCGCCGGTGAACGAACCCTTCACATGCCCGAAGAGCTCGCTTTCCAGCAGGTTCTCGGGCAGGGCGCCGCAGTTGATGCTGAGGAAGGGACCTTCGGACCGGTCCGAGAGGTTATGGATGAATCGCGCGACGACCTCCTTGCCAGTGCCGCTCTCGCCCCCGATGAGGACCGTGGAATCGGTCGGCGCCACCTGCTCCGCGAGCTTCAGGATTTCCAGGAACCGCCGGGACTTGCCGATGGGCCGGGTGGAGCCCCCGTGATCGCGGCGGCGGATCTCCTGCTTGAGCTGCTTGTTCTCCACCCGGATCGAGCGGAAGTCGGCAGCTCGCCGGACGATGGCGATCAGCTCGTCGTTCGCGAACGGTTTCTGGATGTAATAGAACGCGCCCGCATTGACGGCCCCGATGGCCGTCTGCAGCGAGGCCTGGGCGGTCATCAGGATCACCGGCGTCATCGGATCCTGCTCGCGCGCTGCCTGCAGGATGTCGAGCCCTGTTACCTGCGGCATCCGGACATCACTCAGGATGATGTCGTGCTGCCCGGTGCGGATCGCCTCGAGCCCCGCTTTCCCGCCCTGGGCCGTCGTGACGTCGAACCCTTCCTTCCGGAGCAGGATCCGGAGGGTGTCGAGGATGCCGGACTCGTCGTCCACGATGAGCAGCGATGGCTGACCGTTCATATCTCGTCCTCTGCCGTCCACTTGGCGGGCATATATATGGTAAAGGTAGTGCCCTGCCCCGGCGCGGAGTCCATCGTCACCACCCCGCGGTGGGCGTCGACCGCCCGCTGCACGATCGCCAGGCCGAGCCCGCTCCCGCCAGGCCGGCCGCTGACGAACGGTTGGAACAGCCGCTCGCGGATGTCTTCGGGAATGCCCGGCCCGTCGTCCTGCACCTGCAGTCGGATCGGCTGGACGATGCCGGTGCCGCGGGGCACGTCGCTCTGCAGGGCCAGTCCGACGGTCGCGCTCACGTGCACGGGCGCCGAGGCGGCCTGCACGGCATTCAGCATCAGGTTGACGATGATCCGGTGGAGCAGATCCTCGTCGCCGTCGAGCACGGTGCTCCGCCCCTCCACGCTGAGTTCGGTGTCGGGGTGGCAGTCCGGATGGGCCCGTACGACGTGCGCGGCCGCGATCGCGATTTCGTGGAGATCCACCGGCTCGAACCGCGTCGCGCGGACCCGCGAGAAGTCCAGGAATTCGCTGAGCAGCCGGCTCAGCCGGTCCGCCTCGCGCACGATGAGGTTCGCCAGCACGCGGTCGTCGCCATCGGCGCTGGCCGAGCGCGACAGCTGCTCGACGGAGCTCCGGATCGACGCCAGCGGGTTCCGGATCTCGTGCGCAAGCGAGGCGCTCAGCGCGGCCACGGCCTCCAGGCGTTCGGCCCGGAGGTGCAGCTCCTGGAGATACTTGCTCTCCGAAATGTCGTTGAAAAGGGCGGTCACCGACGGCTGCTGCGCCGCCTCGCGCTCGAAGGTCGTGGTCGTGAGCCCGATCGGGAACGATGAGCCGTCATCACGGAAAATGGCGCCCTCGGCGCGATTCACCTTCCGGCCGGTGCGGATCCCCGCCACCAGGCAGGCCCAGAGTTCGGACGAGCGGTGCTTGAGCTGGTCCAGCACCGGGAGACCGACCTGGGTTGCGCCGCTGATCTGCAACAGCCGCTCGGCCGTCGGATTGATGAATGCAAGTCGCCCGTATCCGTCCACCGTCAGCACGCCGGAGCGGATGTTGAGGAGGATGTCGTCCGCCTCGAGCCGGACCCGGCGGAGCTCCATTTCGAGCGTGTCCTGCTCCGCGCCAGCCTGACGCAGCCGCGCTCCCAGCGCGCCGATGATCCCGAATACCACGTTGAAGACCGCGACCTGACCCCACACCCCGACACCCAGCGGGGCGCCGCTCGCCAGCACGACGACCACGTAGAAGGCGCTGGCCAGGACCGTCACCGCGAACCCGGCCCAGAGCGGGAGCAGGATCGCGTAGGCGGCGATCCCGACGATATAGAGAGCCGACAGCGGGCTGGCTGCTCCGCCGGTGAAGTACACCAGCGTCGTGATCATGGCCACGTCCACGATCGCCTGCGTGACCAGGAACACGGGGCCGTAGGGGCGCCCGGTGATCCACACCGCCCACCAGCCGTAGGCGGTCACCGTCACGGCGAGCAGCACCGAGATGGTGACGATGAAGGAAACGTCCGGCGTGCGGGTCCAGACCAGGGAGGCACCGAGCAGCGTCGCCACCGCGAGGACCATGCGGGAGGCGAAGAGCCACGCGATCAGACGCCTCGGCGTCGGCAGCGCACCACGCAGGGTGGCGCCCGCACGGCGCGGGAGACCGGCGTCGACGGGCTTCGGCACCACCGGATCCATCGCACCTCGCACTGGAATGTTTGGGGGCCGGCGACAGGCGCCGACTGGGTGAGGATGATCTAATTCTAACCGCTAGGCGACCCGCTTGCTGAACCGGCGGACGCTCAGCGTGAGAAACAGCACGGCGAGCCCCGCCAGCACGAGCACCTGCGGCCACAGGTGCTCGAGCCCCACCCCCTTGAGGATGATCCCGCGCAGAATCGTCAGGTAGTGGGTCAGCGGCAGCGCGAGCCCGATCCACTGCGCCAGCGCCGGCATCGCCTCCCTGGGGAACATGAACCCCGACAGGAGGATGTTCGGCAGCATCAGGAAGAAGCCGAGCTGGATCGACTGCGTCTGGGTGCGCACCATCGTCGAGATGAAGAGCCCCAGGCCGAGGCTCGCCACGATGAAGGTCAGGGTGATGGCGTAGAGCGCCAGCACACTGCCGCGGAACGGCACGTGGAAGAGCAGGCGCCCCAGGAGCAGAATGACGGACATCTGGACATAGCCGACGAGCACGAAGGGGACCAGCTTCCCCAACATCAGGCTCGTCTTGTCGATCGGCGTCACGATGAGCTGCTCCAGCGTGCCGCGTTCGCGCTCGCGCACGATCGCGAGGCTGGTGACGAGGATCATCGTGATCGAGAGCAGCACGCCGATGATGCCCGGCACGATGTACACCGCGCTCCGGAGGCCCGGGTTGTACCAGGGGCGGACCCGCACCTCGAGGCGGGGCGCCCCGGCGCCGCCCCGGGCGGCGATGGCGCGGGCCCGCGCGGCGCCCGCGAGCGCGGCGCCGGACATGGCGGAGTTCGACGCCAGCGGATCCGCCGCGTCGACGATCATCTGCGCGACCGCCGTCCTGCCCCGCCGGAGGTCGGACATGAAGTCCGGCGGGATCACCAGGGCCGCGCGCGCGCGGCCGCTGTGCATCGCGGCGTCGAGGGCCGCCCGGTCCGGGACAGCACCGATGATGTCGAAATTGCCGGTGTTCCGCATCGCATCCACCAGCGCCCGGCTCTCGGAAGTCCGCGATTCGTCGAGGACGATCGTCGGGAGGTGGCGCACCTCCGTCTGGATCGCGTAGCCAAAGAGGAGCAGTTGGATCGCCGGAATCCCCACCATCATCCCGAGGGTGAGCCGGTCCCGCCGCATCTGGATGAACTCCTTCCAGAGCATCGGCCACACCGGCGAGGCCCGGAGCCGCTCGAAGAGGCTCATGCCACTGCGCCCTCATCGCGCCGCTGCAGCTCGATGAAGACGTCCTCGATCGTCGGCTGGCCGAATTGCTCGCGCACTTCGTCCGCGGTTCCCACCGCGATCAGGTGCCCGCGGGACAGGAAGGCCAGGCGACCGCAGCGCGCCGCCTCGTCCATGTAGTGGGTCGTGACCAGGATGGTGATGCCGCGCTGGGAGAACTCGTAGATGAGCGCCCAGAATCTCCGGCGCGCGGCCGGATCCACGCCGGCCGTCGGTTCGTCGAGGAACAGCACCCGGGGCCTGTGCGAGGTGGCGCAGGCGAGCGCCAGCCGCTGCTTCCACCCCCCGCTGAGGGTGCCCGCGAGCTGCTTCAGCCGCTCGCCGAACCCGAGCTCCGCCACCAGCTCCGCGAGACGGGCTTCCCGCTCCTCGCCGCGCAGGCCGTAGATCCCGGCATAGAACCGTAGGTTCTCTCCTACGGTAAGGTCGTCGTAGAGGCCGAACCGCTGCGACATGTAGCCGATCCGGCGGCGGACCAGTTCGGGGTCGGCCGTCACGTCGACGCCGTCCACCGTGGCGGTGCCCGCGCTCGGCGCGAGCAGGCCGCACAGCATGCGAATCGTGGTCGTCTTGCCTGACCCGTTCGGCCCCAGCAGCCCGAACACCTCGCCCCGGTCGATGGACAGCGTCAGCCCTTCGACCGCGACGATCGGCCCGAAGGTCCGCCGGAGTCCTGTGGCCGCGATGGCCGGACCGTTCATTTCGGCGGCTCCGCGGCGAGCATGAAGGTCACGGTAATCGGCAGCCCTGGCTTGAGCAGGCCGGCGGAATCCTGGACGAATTGCACCTTGACCCCGAACACCAGGTCCGCACGCTCTTCCTCCGTCAGCGCGATGCGCGGGGTGAACTCCGCCTCCGAGCCGATCGAGACGACACGCCCGGGGAAGCCGCGGTCCCGCATCCCGTCGAGGTGGCCGACGACCGCCTGCCCGGGGCGGATGCGGGGCAGCATGCGTTCGCCGACGTACACTCTGGTCCAGGGCGCCTCGAGCTCGCCAAGCGTGATCACCGCCTGCGCGGGGCCGAGCACCTCGCCGGGCTCGGCGTGCCGTTCGAAGACGATACCCGCCACCGGCGCGGTCAGCACGAGGTCCGCGGCCGTGGATTCCGCCACCGCAACCGCCGCGCGGGCGGCGGCCACCTCGGCCCGCGCCGCCTGCACGCGCTCAACCCGCGCTCCTTCCCGCACGAGCCGGAGCGACTCCTCCGCCTCGAGGCGGGCCGCCTCTCTCGCCGCGGCCGCCGACTTCGCCGCGTCGTACGATTGCCTGCTCACCGTCCCCGACTGCGCGAGCTGCTCCGCGCGCTCCAGGTCCTTGGCCGCGCGCTCCGCCTCCGCCGTCGCCGCCGCCACCTGGGCCTCGGCCCGACGGAGCTCCGCAGGCCGCGCACCTTCGAGCAGGTCGCGAAGCTGCGCCTCTGCTGCCCGCACCCGCGCCTGCCGATTCGCGATATCGGGCTGGAGGGTCGCCTGGGTCAGAAGTGCCAGGGTGTCGCCGAGTCGCGCCGTGTCCCCCTCCTCGACGAAGATCCGGACCACCCGCGCCGGCATCATCGGGCCGATATCCACCTCGGCCACCTCGAGCGTTCCTGTCGCCGTGACCTCCGTGGGCGCGGCCGTCCGGCAGCCGGCGAGCGCGCAGAGGACCAGTGGCAGAGCGTGGACGGCTCTCATCGGGCTACCTCGCTTCGCAGGGGCGGACGGTCCGACGACCGGCGGTCGGAGGACAGCGCCGCGAGCGCGAACTCCGCGGCGTGGCGGGAGAACTGGTCGGTCATTTCCGGAGAGGGGCCGGACGCGTCGAATCCCAGCAGGATTCCGATGGCGGGCCGCGCGATGTGCCAGTAGGCGACCTGGCTCACGATCGAGATCGCGGCAAGCCGGGGGTCCAGGTCCCGCCGGAAGGTGCCTTCCGCCTGTCCCGCCCGGATCACCTCGCAGAGCCGGGCGAACAGCGTCGCCGCCACGTGAGAGATCCCAACCGTGGCGTGGGCGGCGCGATGGTCCACCAGCTCCCGCACCAGCAGGCGCGGCAGGGCCGGCCGCGAACGCATGTACGCCGACTGCGCCTGGACGAAGCGCCGGACCGCATCGGCCGCGTCAGGTCCGCCGTCGAGCCCGCGCATCCCCTCGGCGACGAGCCCACCGAAGGCCCGATCGAGCACGGCGTGGTAGAGCCCCTGTTTGTCGCGGAAGTAGTAGTAAAGGAGAGCCGTGTTCACTCCGGCGGCGCCGGCGATCTGTTTGATCGTGGTGGCCGGAAAACCCTGGTCGGCGAAGCAGCGCTCCGCCGCGTCGAGGATGGCCGCTCGGGAGTCAGGGAACTCAGGCATTGCGGTTAATTAATTGTCCAATTAATCGCTGTCAAGCCTGAATCGCTACAACAGTGCGGCGAGCACCTCGGCAGAGATCTCGTGGCCGCCGTCGAACGGGATCACATCGACGGTCGCCCCGTCCGCCCGCAGGCCATCCGCCTGTGCCTCGACTCGCCCAAGTGGTGCCCATTCGTCCCGGCTCCCCACCACGAACGTCACACGGATGGCGGCCAGTCGAGGCGCAGGAAGATCCTCGGGCAGCAGCCCTCCCCAGCACACGAGCCGCCGCGGCGACGGCACGGTGTGCCCCGCCCACCGGGCGGCGGTCGCCACGCCCTGCGAGAACCCGAGCACAGTAATGGGCACCGGCGGAATCAGCGCCGCGCGCACCTGTTCGAGGTATCCCAGGTAGTCCCGGATCTCGGCCTCCCGGTCTTCGCGTGTCATCCACGCGGCGCCGACCTTCCCCGCGCCGCCGTCCCGGTAGAACCGCGAGAGTCCCTCCGGCGCAACGACGAGCCGCTCCGGCCGGGCAATCCCCTCGAATCGGCGCAGGAAGCTCGCGGCGAGCTGACCGTAGCCGTGCAGCACCACCCAGGCCTCGGCGGCCGCCTCGCCACCCAGGGTGAATGCCCGGGCGGACCGCGGCACGATCAGCCTGTGCTCGCGCGGAGCCTGGTTCACTGCGAGCCGATGGCGCGCACGCGCTGCTCGAGGACGAGCCGCTCCAGTTTCTCGATCGGGAGCGCGAGCAGGAGGTCGATGCGGCGCCCCAGCGTCGCCACCGTGTCGCGGAACGCCTGGAGTTTCCTGGCCTCGTCGCCCTCGACCTCGGCGGGATCCGGCATGCCCCAGTGCGCCAGCACCGGCTGGCCCGGGAAAATCGGGCAGGACTTCCTTCGCGCGGTCGCACACCGTGATGACGAAGTCCCACGGCTCGGTTTCCAGCCCGTCCAGGCCGCGCGGCTGATGGCCGGCCCAGTCGATGCCGCCCTCCCGAAGCGCCTGCACCGCGAGCGGGTTCACGCGCGCTGCCGGCTTCGACCCGGCGCTCTCCGCGAGGAACCGGCCCCTTCCCTTCCGGTTGAGCAGCGCCTCGGCGATCTGGCTGCGCGCCGAATTCCCGGTGCAGAGAACCAGGACACGGAACGGCGGGTGCGGTGCGTCGGGCATCGGTGCCTCAGGAGGGGATGGAGTCCGCGGGCGCGGGCGCCGGGAAGAGCCGCTTCGCCCACAGGGACACATACACGAGCCCGATCAGGGCCGGAACCTCGATGAGCGGGCCTACCACGGCGGCAAGCGCCTCACCGGAGGCGATGCCGAACGTGGCCACGGCCACGGCGATCGCGAGCTCGAAATTGTTGCCCGCGGCCGTGAAGGAAATGGCCGCGGTCTCGTCGTAGCGGAAGCCGAGGCGCCGCGCGAGCAGAAACGCGAGGCTGAACATCACGGCGAAGTAGGCCAACAGCGGCAGCGCGATCCGGAGCACATCGAACGGTCGCGCCAGGATCCGGTCGCCCTGCATGGCGAACATCAGCACGATCGTGTACAGCAGGCCCACGAGCGCGGTGGGGCCGATCCGGCGGAGGAAGGTGCCCTCGTACCATTCGCGCCCGCGGCGCCGCACCAGCGTCCGTCGGGTCCAGTAACCCGCGAGCAGCGGAATCCCCAGGAAGATCAGGACGCTGCGCGCGATGTCCCACATCGACACAGCCAGCGTGGTGGTATCCTCGCCCAGCCATCCCGGCACCACCGTGAGGAAGAAGTAGCCCAGGAGCGAGTAGGTCAGGATCTGGAACAACGAGTTGAGCGCCACCAGCACGGCGGCGAGCTCGGCGGAGCCGCCGGCGAGGGCATTCCAGATGAGCACCATCGCAATACAGCGGGCCAGGCCGACGATGATGAGGCCGTTCCGGTAGGCCGGGAGGTCCGGCAGGAGCCACCAGGCGAGCGTGAACATCACGACGGGGCCTAGTACCCAATTCAGGAAGAGAGAGGTGCCGACGAGGCGCGGGTCCGTCACCTGAGCCCCGATCGTCTCGTAGCGCACCTTGGCCAGCACCGGATACATCATCCAGAGTAGGCCGAGCGCGATCGGAACCGAGACCCCGACGACCTGCACCCGGTCGAGCCACGGCCCGAGCGCCGGGAAGGCGCGCCCGAGCACCAGGCCGAGGCCCATCGCCCCGAAAATCCACAGGGGGAGGAACCGGTCGATCGCCGAGAGCCGGCGGACGATGGCCGCCGGCACCGGAGTTGCTGGCGAGAGCGCGGTCAATTCCGCGCCCTCAGTTCAGCGGCTTCCTGGCACGCACGAAGGCTGCCATGAACTTGCCGTCCACGTCGGCGGCGATGGCGTCGGGATCGAGCCCCGCCTCTTCCAGGAACTGCCGAGCCTCCTCGAGGTGGTACACGCGCGTCGGCTCGATCGACGCATCCTCGAAGCCGGCCTCGCGCAGGTAGGCCTCGAATTGACGCTCCTCGAGGGCACCGGCCAGGCAGCCGACCCACAGCTCCACGCTGCGACGGACGGCCGCCGGCATCGCGCCCCGGACCACGACGTCCGACACCGCGAAGCGCCCGCCGGGCTTGAGCACGCGGAAGGCCTCATTCAGCACATTCCGCTTGTCGGCGGCCAGGTTGATGACGCAATTCGAAATGATGACATCCACCGAGGCGTCCGGCAGCGGGATGTGCTCGATGTCGCCCTTCAGGAACTCGACGTTCTCGACGCCGGCCTTGCGCTGGTTCTCGCGCGCGAGCGCCAGCATCTCGTCCGTCATGTCGAGCCCGTAGGCCTTGCCGGTCGTTCCGACCCGCCTGGCCGACAGGAGCACGTCGATCCCGCCTCCCGAGCCCAGGTCGAGCACGACCTCTCCCTCACGCAGCTCCGCCAGGGCAGTCGGATTGCCGCATCCGAGCGAGGCGAGCACCGCCTCCGCCGGGAGTCCGGAGGTCTGGGCGGCGTCGTAGAGGTCACTCGAGATTGGGTCCTTCGTCCCACAGCACGTGCTGTCGCAGCACGAGCTCGGCTCACCTGCAACAACGCGCAGGGCAGCCTCTCCATACTTTTGGCGGACGGTTTCCTTGATATCGCTCGACATCTTCTGCTCCTCGAAATGGTCGACAGTGTTCAACAGCAGGTGATGCCCTTCCACGCGCCCGGCTTCGCCTCCCGAAGTGCCTCCAGCGCGCCGGCCATCTCCTCGAAGGGCTCGGGACGGAGGCGGTAATGCACCCACCGTCCCTCCGGGCGGTCGGCCACCAGCCCGGCATCCTTGAGCGCCTTGAGGTGAAACGAGAGGCGGGACTGGCTTGCGCCGAGCGGGCCGGTCAGCTCGCAAACGCAGCGCTCACCCCCGGCCAGTAGCTCGACGAGGCGCAGCCGAGTCGGATCCGAGAGGGCGTGGAAGAGACGAGCCACGCCGGAGAGCGGCGGGGATTCGGAGCGGGGGGTGAGTGGAGCAGGCATGGAGCCAATATATCAAGAACTGTTGATTAATCAAGATGTCTTGATTTGATGCACCTTCAGGGGCCCAGGACCGCCACTCCTTTCCCCAGGAGGGCCCGGAATCCCTTGTCGGAGACGTCGCCGCTGACACTATTGCTGGTGTTCACGACCGCGATCACCCCGGTGCGACCGACCGGATCGAAGTACATGAACGACCGGAAGCCACCCTGGTCGCCGGTATGCCCCACGAGGCGACGGCCGTCCTGTTCACGCAGGAAGAACCCAAGACCCATCGATTCGGAGCGGCCCGCCGGTACGACCGCCCGCCACATCTCCTCGAGCGTGTTCCGGTGGAGTACGGTCTCAAAGCGCTGGCGCCGCGCCGGGTCGCCGCCGTCGGCGCCGGTCAGGAACGCCATCCACATCGCGACGTCGTCGAGCGGCGCATTCCAGCCGCCGTTCGGGATCGTCACCCCCGGGTCGAAGTCGCGTCCCCCCGCCACGACGCGCTCACCTCCGGCACTGTCCCTGGTCAGGTGATACCGGTTGGATCGATCGGCGGCGAGGTGATACGGCGTGGTGTTCACGTAGCTCCGCGTCATGCCGAGTGGAGTCCAGATGTTCTTCTGGACGTAGACCGCCCACGGGTCGCCGGTGAGCAGCTCGATGATCCGCGCCAGGTAGATGTAGGCGGGGTTGCTGTAGCTGTAGCGCGTCCCCGGCGCGAACTCGACCTCCTGGTAGGGCATCATCGCCACGAGCTGCTCCCACCGCGTGGGCTCGAACGGCTCCCACGGCCGGCCCTCGCCGTACGGCCAGGTCGGATCCTGGAAGCCGGCCGAGTGGGAGAGCAGCATCCGCACGGTGATGGCATCCATCGATCCGTACGGGTTGTGGAGCTGCCGGAGCTCCGGAATCCAGCGGGTGACGGGATCGTCGAGGGCGAGCAGTCCGCGATCGCGGAGCTGCATGACCGCGACCGCCGTGAGGGTCTTGGTAATCGATGCCCAATGGAAGATGGTCCGGTCGGTCACCCGTTCGCCGGCGTCGCGGTCCGCGAGCCCGACCGCGTGTCTCGCCGTGATCCGGCCGTCCTGCACCAGCACGGCCGCCGCCCCAACGATGCTGTCCGCGCGGGCATACGACTCGAGGCCAGCCACGAAGGACCGCCAGGCGGCCGGCTCCTGTGCCCGCGCGACGCCGGAACTGCCGACCATCAGAACCGCTGCCAGCGCGGGCCGCCGGAGGCGGCGCATGCTACACCGGCCCGTCACTTCTTGCCGAGGGATTGCGCGCACGCCTGACGGCGGCGGGAATCGGACACGGCAATGATCTTCCAGCCGTCGGCCGCGCGGCCGAGGTGGAAGGCGTCCACCCCGCAGTGCGAGAAGCGGTCGCCCGCATAGAACTCATAGTAGACCCATACCCCCGCGAGGTTGCCGTCGACCCGGACGTCCGGAGGACCGAGCCGCTCATCGAGGAGGAGGTCGGCCGGCGCCCCGGCCACACCATTCAGCCAATCGCCGATGCCGTCGGCTTCGATGACATTCTGCCCCTGGCGCATCGAGGCGCTTCGGAGGACGGCGGCTTCGTGAAACTGGGCATGCATCGCAGCCGTGTCGCGAGCCCGCATCCCGTCGAACAGTTTCGCGATGACCGCGACCACCGCGGCCGAATCAGCGCTGTACGCCGGTTGAGGCGGCGGGGCGGGAGCGGCAGGATTCTGGGCGGCGAGGGAGGCGGGCAGTGCCATGAGGACGAGCGCGTACAGACGGCGCATGCGGGACTCCAATTGAGAGGGGATTCGCCCCCTACGATGGCGCGCGGACCCGGGATTCGGAAGGGCGGCGGCGGGACCGCGGCGCGCGGGCGCCTCGGGCGCGCTGCATGGCATACATGTCGAGGATCTCCCCCTCCGTCGTCGCGTCGGTGGGCCCCTTGTCCGCCCGGACGCCTCCGACCAGCCGCGGAAAGCGGAGGGCATAGCCCGCGCCGCTGCCGGTCTTCCCGCAGGTGTGGCTTGGCGAGCGGGTGATCTCGTCGGCGAGGACCTCGACGACCAGCCTGGGCTCGACCCATCTATCCGGCGTGATGGCGGAATCGACGCGCCGGGGCCTGGCGGCGACCGCGAGTCCGTCGAGCGTGGTGCGGAGCGCCTTCCAGTCTTTTTCGGACAGGCCGGAGCCGATCTTGGCCACCGTCCGGAATCGGTCGTGCTCGGAGTCGTACACCCCCGCGAGCAGGGACCCGATGCCGAGCGCTGCGCGTTTGCCGCGCCCGCGAAGATACCCCAGGAGCACCAGGTCCACGGTGTCCCGCAGGTGGGACTGATAGGCTGCCTTGAGCTTGACCCAGTCGTACCCCCGTGCTCCCGCGCGATAAGGCGCGTCGGGCCGCTTGGCGACGATTCCCTCCAGCCCACGGCGGATCATCAGCTCGAAATACGATTTCAACCTGGCGGGCCGGTCGGTGGCGATCGCGTCAGTGACGACAACCGCATCTCGCGCCGTCCCCCGCAGCAGCGCGCCGAGCCGCCGGTAACGCTCCTCCTGCGGCCGGGGCAGATAGTTCCGCCCGTCCGCAGACAGGAGGTCGAACGCGAAGAGGCGGAGTGGCTTGCCCTGGGCGGCCTCGGTGATCCCGTGTTTCCGCTTTCGCGAGATGGTCTCCTGAAAGGGCAGAAACCTCCCGGTCCGCGGGTCATAGACCACGGCCTCGCCGTCGAGGATTGCGCGGCGCGCGCGAAGCTGCCGGCGCGCCCCGGCGGTCAACTCCGGGAACATCCCGCTCACGTCCTCGAGGCGGCGGCTGAACAGTCTGACGCGATTCCCGTCCCGGTGCAGCTGCAGGCGGAAGCCGTCGTACTTGGGTTCAACCTGCACTGTGCCCATCCGACGAATGATCGCGTCGGCGGACGGCAACCGCTGCGCCAGGGCCGGCCGCACCGGAATCCCGACTCGGGGCGCGATGCGGGCAAAGCCCCGCTCGCCTTTGGCGAATGCCAGCTCGACCACTCCACCCAGGTCCGATCGGACGTTGTACGCCGCCTCGATCAGGGGCCGCTTGCGGCGGTCACCGAGCGCGCCGGCGGCAGTCGCCTCGAGCACCGTTGCATCGCCGACGCCCAACCGGAGGCGCCCCTGGGCGATGCGCACCAGGTAGCGTGCCTCGAGGGCGCCGGCACGCTTGAGGAGCGCCGCCAGCAGGCTGGTCTTAGAGTCCACGGAGCCGGCGCCGCCGGTCCGGGCGATCTTCAGCAGCGCGTCGTACGCCTGGCGGACGGTGAGTCGCCCCGGTCCCGCGGTCCCCGCGAGCTCCTCCGCGACGAGGCCGAGATCTCCCCGTCGGCGGAATCGCCGGCCGACCGTGGCCTCGCTCGCCCCATAGGCTCGCGCGAGCGCGCGCACCAGGAGCCGCTCGCCCAGCCCCACCTCGACGCCTTCGTAGGGAGGCCGGAGCTGGCCCTGCAGCAGGTAGACGATCGGCGCGCGCTCCGGCGCGCTCGCCGCCTTGAGCAGTCCGGCGACGAGGTGCACGGCATTGAGCCTCGAGCTCCCCGCTTCCAGCCGGGCGAGCGTCTCGGCCAGCCGCTTCAGTCGCACGGCCAACGGCTCGTGATCGGTCCGATCCTCATCCCACCTCCGGGCGCTCAGCGGTTCCGCTTGAGCAACGCGCGAAATGCGGCCAGCGGCCGGGTGTTGGCGATGTCGCGGGCGCGAAGTCCCGCGCGCCGCGCGATGTCGACCGCGTATCGCATGAACGCCAGGTTGCCGGGGTGATGACTGTCGGTCGATAGGACGAGCGTCACCCCCTGGCGCAGGGCCGCCGCGGCGAGCGTATCCGGCAGGTCCATGCGCTCCGGATGGCCGTTCACCTCGAGCAGGCATCCGGCGCCGGCTGCGGCCGTGGCGAGCGCGTCGAAGTCGAGGGCGTACGGCTCCCGCTTCCCGAGCAGGCGCCCGGTCGGGTGCCCGATCGCGTCGACATACGGGTGTTCCGCCGCACCCACGAGCCGGCGGGTGATCTGGCTTTCCTTCTGCCGGAATCCGTAGTGCAGCGACGCCACGACGTAATCCGCCTCGGCGAGGACCTCGTCAGGCAGGTCGAGTTTGCCCGACTCCAGGATGTCGACCTCCACGCTCTTGAGGATGGTGAGGCCACGGTGGCGCCGGTTCCAGGCCTCGATCTCCTTCCATTGCGCGCGGAGCCGCTTCGGGTCGAGGCCATGCGCCATCGTCACGCGCCGCGAATGGTCGGTGATGGCGATGTAGCGATACCCCCGCGCACGGGCCGCGTCGGCCATCTCGCCGAGGGAGGCCCTGCCGTCGCTGGCGGTAGTGTGCATCTGCAGGTCGCCGCGGATCTCTGCCAACGTGACGAGCTTCGGGAGTTTGCGGGCTCGCGCCAGCGCAATCTCTCCTCTCGCCTCCCGCAGCTCGGGCGGGATCCAGGCGAGGCCGAACCTGGAATAGATCTCGCGCTCCGTCTTCCCGGCCACCCTCCGCGCGCCCGCGAAGAGGCCGTACTCGTTGAGCTTCAGCTTCCGGTCCTGCGCCATCGCACGCAGCTCGAGGTTGTGCGCCTTCGATCCCGTGAAGTAGAGCAGCGCCGCGCCGTAGGCGGCCGGTTCCACGGCGCGAAGGTCCACCTGGAGCCCGCCCCGGAGCCGGATCGTGGCCCGCGTGGTGCCCTTCGACACCACCTCGCCTACATCGGGGTAGGCCGCGAAGCGCTGGATGACCTTCGCAGTGTCCCGGCACGTGACGAGGATGTCGAGGTCGCCGACCGTCTCCCTGCGCCGGCGGAAGCTTCCCGCCACCTCGATGTCCGTGATGCCACCGCCCTGCTTCAGGTAGGCGACCATCGCCGTGGCATACGCCTCGGCATCATTCAGCAGGAGTCGTCGCTCGACGTGCTCCGCCTGCCCGAGCCCGGCCATCACCTTCTCGATCATCTTCGGGCCGAAGCCGGGGAGTTTTCGAATCCGGCCGGTCCGGATGACACGCCCGAGATCGGCGGCGGACTTCACGCCAAGCTTCGCGTGGAGCAGTTCGACGCGCTTGGGACCGAGGCCCGGGACGCGCAGCAGGTCGAGCAGCCCCGGCGGCACCTTCTTCGAGAGGTCGGCGTGCATCGGGAGGGCGCCGGTGGTCACGATCGTGCGGATCTTGTCGGCCAGGTCATCGCCGATGCCGGGCAGGTCGGTGAGCGCGGGGGTCCCGGCGTGCACGACGTCTTCCAGCGACTCTGGATAGTCCCGGATGGTCCGGGCCGCCGAGCGGTAGGCCCGGATGCGGAAGGGGTTTTCAGCCTGCACTTCGAGCAAATCGGCTACTTCGTCGAAGATGCCGGCGATGTCAGCGTTCTGCACCGCGGCGCTCCCGCGTGGCGCGGCGATGGCGTGGCGGCCGTGCAGCGCCGATGGCGGACAGCGCGGCGACCAGCCGGTCGGCGCGATTGCCGAGCCATTCCTGCTCGAGTCGCGTGAAGGACTCGTCGCTTTGAGCGGACAGGCGATTGCTCAACGCCATCAGGCCGGCGTATGCATCGGCGCGCGCGCGCCCGACGCGGGCCCTCCCGGCCTCCGGCCAGGGCAGCAGCTCATCACACCGGCGGCGCGCCTCCTCCAGCGCCACTTCGCCGAACGCGGCCCGCAGTTCACCGGCGAGCGTGTGCGCGTCCTGCAGCTCGCCCAGCAGGTCCTGGAGGGCGGTGAGCTCGCCGATGGCGGCTCCCGCGCCCGGCAGCTCCTTCGCGAACGGCTCGAGCAGATAGCGGAGGCGCTTGGCAGCGATGCGGGCGGCGTGGGCATGCTCCCGATCCGCGAGGGCGTGGACCGCCCCGAGGTCACTCCGGAATTCCGCGGTCCCCTCGCGAATCATCCGGCGGACCGTGACCATGGGGCTCGCCCGGCGCCTGGGCGACGCATTGCGCGGGGAGATGTCCGGCACATCGAGCGCGCGACGAAGTCGTCGCTCGAGGCGGAAGTAGGCCTTTCCGAGCCGCTGCGTGAACCGGGCGTCCGCCTCCCGCTGTCGCTTGTCGAGGCGGGCCAGCAGCCACCCGGCTCCGGGCCGGGCCTCGGACGGCAGGGATTCCTGCTGCGCCCGGACCCAGGCGCGCTGGACCTCGAGGTCGCGGCTCAGGCCGGACGCCTGGGCGAGGCGTCGGAGGCGGCGTCGGGTGCGCCGAGAGATGTCACCGGCGAATTCCGGGCGGAAGGCGCGCAGGGTGCCGCGGAGGCGGCGGAGGGCTACCCGGAAGTCGTGCAGCGCATCGGGATCGCCCCCCTCGACCAGCCGGGCGTGCGCATTGGCCCAGCGCTCGAGCTGGTCGAGCGCCACGTCGCGCGGTGTCGCGGCGGCCCGCGACCGGGTCCCCCGAGTCTGTCCGGGTTGTGGCATGCCCACAACCTAACCGGCGGGGCGCGCTCCGCACGGGGGCCGGGCCACAAAGCGACGCGGGGCCGGCCCCTGGTGGGATCGACCCCGCGTCTTCGGGGGTATCGCAGCATCCCGCGACGCGCCCCCGTCTACTGGATCGCGTTCATCATGTCGAAGATGGGCAGGTACATCGCCACGACCATCCCGCCCACGATCACGCCGAGCACGACGATCATCACCGGCTCCATCAGGCTGAGCAGCGCGCCCACCGCGACGTCCACTTCCTCGTCGTAGAAGTCGGCGATCTTCGAGAGCATCTCGTCGAGGCCGCCGGTCTGCTCGCCGACGGCGATCATCGAGATGACCATCGGCGGGAAGACCTTGGAGCGCTCGAGCGGGGCCGCGATCGTCTCGCCGCCGGCGATCGATTGCCGGGACTCCATCACCGCGTCGTGGATGACGCGGTTGTCCGACGTCTTGGCGGTGATTTCGAGGCCGTCCAGGATCGACACGCCGGAGCTGATCAGCGTGCCCAGCGTGCGGGTGAACCGCGACACGGCCGACTTCCGGATCACGTCGCCGATCACCGGGGCGTTGATCATCAGGGTGTCGAACTGTTTCCGCCCGTTCGGGGTGGCGTACCACCGCTTGATGGCAAACACCCCGGCCACGATGACGGCGAGCACAGCCCACCAATAGCTGGTCAGGAAGTCGGAGGCCCCGATGACGACGCGGGTGGGGAGCGGCAGCTCCATGCTGACCGACGCGAACAGGTTCTCGAACACCGGAATGACGAACACGAGCAGCACCGAGATCGCGATGACCGCGACGCTCAGGATGACGCCCGGGTAGATCATCGCGCTCTTCACCTTCCGGACCAGCGCGTCGTTCTTCTCGAGGAACGTCGCCAGGCGGAGGAGAATCGTGTCGAGAATACCGCCGGCCTCGCCGGCGGCAACCATGTTGACGTACAGGCCGGAGAAGGCCTTCGGCTGCTTGGCGAAGGCGTCGGCGAGCGTGTTGCCCGCCTCCACGTCGAAGACGACCGCCTTCGTGACCTCCTTCAGCGCCTTGTTCTCGGTCTGTTGCGCCAGAATGGACAGCGACTGCACCAGCGGCAGGCCCGCGTTGATCATCGTCGCGAACTGCCGGGTGAAGATCACGATGTCGCGGGTGCTGATGCTGGTCCCGCCGATGCTGAGCTTGATCTGCTTGGGGGCCTCGCGTACCGTCACCAGGATCATCCGGTTCTTCCGGATGTGGCTGACGACGTCGTCGCGGGTCTGGGCCTCCAGCTGGCCCTTCATGATCTGCCCCGTCGTGGCGTTTTTCGCCGTGTATTCCCAAAGCGACATGCGGTCGATCTCCCCTCTCGGTTAGCGCCGCAACGCGGGGCGGGCGCTCTTGCTGTCCACGGTGCCCATTTCCTGATCCTCCAGCGGCTTCTCACCCAGCATGCGCAGGAACTCGTTCGGATCCGGCGAGACGCGGAGGCATTCGTCGTGGGCGACTTCGCGCTGCACGTACAACTGGTAGAGCGCGTCGTTCATCGTCTGCATGCCGAACTTCTTGCCCGACTGCAGGGCGCTCTGGATCTGGTGCACCTTGTCGTCGCGGATGAGCGCGCGAATCGCGGGCGTCGCGACCATGATCTCGCACGCCATCGCCCGCCCCCGGCCCTTGGCCTTGGGGAGCAGCGTCTGGGTGACGACTCCCTCCAGCACGAAGGCCAGCTGGGCCCGCACCTGGGACTGCTGGTTCGACGGAAAGACGTCGATGATGCGGTTGATGGACTCGGCGGCCGAGTTCGTGTGCAGCGTCGCGAGCGCTAGGTGGCCCGTCTCCGCGATGGTCAGGGCCGCGGAAATCGTTTCGAGGTCGCGCATTTCGCCGACCAGGATCACGTCCGGGTCCTCCCGGAGCGCGTACTTGAGCGCGGAGGCAAAGGACTTGGTGTCGGTCCCGACCTCGCGCTGGTTGACGATGCATGACTGGTGGCGGTGGATGAACTCGATCGGGTCTTCCACCGTGATGATGTGGCTCTTCCGCTCCTTGTTGATCTTGTCGATCATCGCGGCCAGCGTCGTGCTCTTGCCGGAGCCCGTCGGGCCCGTCACCAGCACGAGGCCGCGCGGACGCTCGGCCAGCTTGGCGACCACGGGCGGCAGCCCCAGGTCCTGGAAGGTCCGGACGCTGAACGGAATCATCCGGATCACCATGCCCACGCAGCCGCGCTGCTTGAAGCAGTTGCCGCGGAAGCGGGCGAGATTCTGGATGCCGAAGGAGAAGTCGAGCTCGTCCTCGGTCTCGAACCGCTTCTTCTGGTTCTCGGTCAGCACCGAGTAGGCCAGCTGGAGCGTGTCCTTGGGCGTCATCACGTGCGACACCGAGCTGTTGGTGATCTCGCCGTCGATGCGGAGCTTCGGGCTCTCGCCGGCGGTGATGTGGAGGTCGGACGCCTCCTTCTCGATCATCTCCTCCAGCAGCGCGCGCAGGTTGATCGTCATGCGGCCGTCTCCTTCACCACTTCTTCGAGAGTCGTGACCCCGCGCTCCATTTTCACCATTCCGTCCATGCGCAGGGTGAGCATGCCTTCCTTGACCGCCTGAGCCTGCAGCTCCGCCACCGAAGCGCCGCGCAGGATCATCCGGCGAAGCTCGGGCGAGAGCGCCATCACCTCGTACAACCCGGCGCGGCCCCGGTACCCGGTGCCGCTGCAGGCGTCGCAGCCCTTCCCCTTCATGAACGGCATCGCCTTCGCCTGCTCCTTCGTCAGCCCCAGCGGATGGAGTTCCTCTTCGGTGTACGTCGCGGGCGCCTTGCACTCGGTGCAGATCCGCCGGACCAGCCGCTGCGCGACCACCAGGTTCACCGCGCTCGCCACGTTGAACGCCTCGATGCCCATGTCGATCATACGGGTGATCGTGCTCGGCGCGTCATTGGTGTGCAGCGTCGAGAGCACCAGGTGGCCCGTAAGCGCCGCCTTGATCGCAATGCTGCCCGTCTCCAAATCTCGAATTTCGCCGATCATGATGATGTTCGGGTCCTGCCGCAGGAAGGCGCGGAGCGCCGCGGCGAAGGTCAGCCCGATCTCGCTGCGCACCAGGACCTGGTTGATCCCCATCAGGTTGTACTCGACAGGATCCTCGGCGGTCATGATGTTGACTTCCATCGTGTTGATCCGCGACAGCGCCGAATAGAGCGTCGTCGTCTTGCCCGACCCCGTCGGCCCCGTCACCAGCACCATTCCGTACGGGTTCAGGATCGCCCGCATCAGGTCCTTCTCGGCCTTCGGCTCGAACCCGAACTTGGTCAGGTCGAGCGTCAGGTTGCCCTTATCCAGAATACGGAGCACGATCTTCTCGCCGAACAGCACCGGCAGCGTCGAGACGCGGAAGTCGATGACCCGGTTGCCCATCTTGAGCTTGAGCCGCCCGTCCTGCGGAATGCGGCGCTCGGCGATGTTGAGCTGCGACAGAATCTTGATGCGCGAGGTGAGCGCCGCCTTCATCTTCATCGGCGGCTTCATCACCTCGAGGAGCGCGCCGTCGATCCGGTAGCGCACCCGCATCTCGAACTCGAACGGCTCGATGTGAATGTCGCTCGCACCCCGCCTGACCGCGTCGGTCAGCAGCCCGTTGATCAGCTTGACGACCGGCGCGTCGTCGATCTGCGCCTGGGTGGCGGCCTCGTCCTCGAGCTCGGCCACCACCTCCACGTCGTCCGCCATCCCCTCCAGGTCCTTCATGAGGTCCTGGAGCTGCTGATCATTGACCTGGTAATAGCGGTCCACCAGCGTCCGCAGCGTGAACTCGCCCGCGAGCACCGGGAACACGTCGTACCGGGTGATGAACTTCAGGTCCTCGATGACGCCGAGGTTCGACGGGTCCGCCATCGCCACCGTCAGCGTCCGACCTTCCCGCGTCAGCGGAAGCACCCCGTGCTTGTTCGCCAGGTCCGCGGGGATGAGCTTGATCAGCCGCTGGTCCACCTCGAACCGCGTGAGGTCCACGGCCGGCATCCGGTGCTGGCGGGCGAGCACCTTCGTGAGCTCGACTTCCTGCACCAGGCCGAGCTTCACCAGCACGTACCCCAGCCGGAAGCCGGACGAGCGTTGCTCAGCTAGAGCCTTGGCGCACTGCTCCTTCGTGAGGAGTCCCTCGCGAATCAGCAGCTCGCCCAAGCGGTCGGAATCGGTGGCGGTTGCCGTGGCCATCGCTTCGGGTAGCCTCTACGTGAAGGGCAGGGTCGGGTCGGAATGATCCGACGGAGGAGGTTGCCAGTCCTGTGCCACCCCTTGCACTTGAGCGGATATGGAG
Organism: uncultured Gemmatimonadales bacterium; assembly: GCA_963817575.1. Classification (GTDB taxonomy): domain Bacteria; phylum Gemmatimonadota; class Gemmatimonadetes; order Gemmatimonadales; family GWC2-71-9; genus DASTCF01. The sequence goes on along the minus strand of CAWFOY010000006.1, from coordinate 5,594 downwards.
CGGATAACTGATTCGAGGGTAACGGGTTAAGGCTCTCTCAGGCAGGACTTGATACGAGCCAGAATCACGGGCCCGATCCCGGGGACACGGCCCAGCCCGTCGATCTCCGCAAATGGGCCGTGCGATTCGCGATAGGCCACGATCCGCTGTGCAAGTGCCGGCCCGATACCGGGCAATGCATCGAACTCGTTTACCGATGCGAGGTTGAGGTCGAGCGAACAGCGGGGCAGCGGGGAGGCGGGCATGAGCGTTCCCGCCCTCCCGCCTCCCTGCCCCTCACCCGAGAATTCAACATGCGGCCCCAGTGCCTCCAGGAGCCGCGGTCCGATCCCGGATACACGGTCCAACCCCTCGAGACTTCCGAACGCTCCACGGGCATCCCGGTCCGCCACGATGGCCTTGGCCAAGGCCGTGCCCACACGCGGCAACCGGGCCAACTCGCGGGCGCCGGCGCGGTCCACGTCGACCCGCTCGCCCGGGGCGAGCGGAGCCAGGGTCGCCAGCGCGCTGTCCCGGTGGCGAGCCGGGTCCGCCTTCCGATCGACGGGGAGCAGGCTGACCTGCCCGGGCGGCTCACTCGCACGGCCGAGGGCGAGCCGGGCACCCTGGCCCGCGACTCCCAAGGCGAGCAGGAGGAGGAGCGTCCGATGCTCGGAAGCAGCCATACCCCAGGGTGGCGACCGTACCCGGGCCTGGGGGAATCCTGGTTCCGCCCGGCCTCCCCCGGAAAGCGCGTTACCGCTCGGCGCGGGCGACCAGCCCGAGGGCAACCTCCCCGACGACCTGCAGACTCCGGGCGCTCACCTTGTCGATGGTGTCGTCCGGCGTGTGCCAGTGAGGGTAGTCGAAATCGACGACGTCGATGGCCCGGATGCCGGCGCGCTGGAGCGACATGTGGTCGTCGGTCAGTGTGTGCCTCGGGGACCCTTGAAAGACGGCGCCGTGTCCCGCGTCTCGCGCCACCTCCCAGACCAGCTGCACGACCTCCGGCGCCCCCAGGAGCGAGTAGCCCTCCTGGAAGATCTGCAGGTCGGCATCGCCCACCATGTCGAACAGCACGGCATAGAGCGGCCGTGGACCTGGCGGCTGGTGGGCCGCGTAATACCTCGACCCGATCAGCACGTCCGCGCTGTCCTGGAACACGCCGTAGTCCTCGCCGTCCACGAACAGGAGATCGACCCCGACGCCGGGCCGGAGCTTCTGGAGCGCATCGGCGACGCCGAGCAGTACCGCGACGCCCGAGGCGCCGTCGTTCGCGCCGGGAACCGGGGCCGTGGTATCCCGGCTCCCCGGCCCGTCGGAAATCGGACGCGTATCCCAGTGGGCGAGGAAGAGCAGCCGTTCCGGCACGGCGGGCGCGAAGCGCGCCAGGACATTCCGGAGCGGCAGGGTGTCGCCCCGCGCCGTGACGTGGTCCCATGCCTGGACGATGACGGTATCCGCGCGGGCCCGGAGGAGGCTGTCGAGCCAGAGGGCCATCCGCGCGTGCCCTTCGGTCCCCGGTATCCGGGGACCGAACTCCATCTGAGCTCTTGCGTACCCCAGTGCAGCCTCGCCGTCGAACGTCCGGGGTGCCTCCTGGCGGCAGGCGGAAAGCAGCAGGGCGAGGACCGCGCCGGCTGTGGTGACGTTCATCGATAGTCCCCGGCGAAAAGGGAGATCTGGAAGGTCGCGCTGATCGTGATCTGCGACGTCTTGCGATTGAGGTGCCGTGCGTCGTTGACCGCCCAGGCCCCGTGGAGCCCGCCGGTAACGATCTGGGTGAGGTCGGTGTCGAGGCCGCCGCGGATTTCCTGCCGCCGCACATCGGAAACGGTGAGACAATCCGACGTATTTTCTTGTTCCAGACAGCTGAGCGTCTTGCTGATCACCGCCGACAGCGAGGAGCGCAGCTGCTTGCGGGCCCGGCTGACACTGCCGGGCAGTCGAAAGGCGTAGATCAGGTTGCCCGTCAGGTCCTTCCCGTCCCCGATCGTGCGCGTCCCGTTGTTCTCCCGCACGTCGTCCGTCTCGTTATACCCGACGCGCATCGAGATCCCGTTCCGGAAGGTGAGCTGCAGGTCGTTCTGCCAGGTCGACGACTCGGTCAGGGTGCGCGCCGCGGCGCCGGAAGACGGGAGTTCGATGCGCCCGTCGCGCTCCCTGATTCCGGTAGAGATGGTGAAGGCGCTGAGGAAGCCGCTCCGGATCGCGCGGGTCCACCGGACCTGTCCGATCGGCCACTCGCGCTGAAAAGTTGCGGAAGGGAGGTACCCGTCGGAGACCCGGGAGAGGCGGTCGATGTCGGACTTCGAGTACGACAATGTAAGCACGAAGCCGTAGGGCAGGTCGGCGCCGCCGGAGAACGTCGTGCGGTGGGCCTCGGACACGCTGAGCGCCGAGTCGGCGCCCTGGCTGATGAAATCCTCGATCCCGCCGAGCCCGAGCATGTATCCAAGCCCCGGATCGAAGGTGGCGAGATCGTAAGTCGACAGGCGTGTCACCCCGGTGCTGATGTCGAACGGACGGAGCCCTCGCAGCGCTTTGGCCACGACGGACGAGTCCTTCATCAGGTTCCGGAAGGCGAGGCCCAGGTCGAGCGCGGCGCCGATATCCCGGTTGCGCGTGTTGTTGAGCGTCTGCGGCAGGATGTAGGCTCCGCTGTCCCCGAACTCCCGCACCGGATCCCGGCTCGTCAGGCTGCGTGAGAGGACGAACGCACTGGTCGTTGCGTAGCGCGGGCGCAGCCAGCTGGTCAGCGGCGCCTGGAGCACCAGCGTGGTGCCCATCCTCCTGTCACGCTCCACCCCGACGTCCATGCCGAGGAACGCGTCACGCGATTCCGACACCACGCGGCCCAGGCTGGTCGAGTCGGGATAGTCCCGGAGGTCCCGGGTGCTGGCGAGGTCGCCGCTCAACGTCAGCATCCCGACCGGCTGCCACGTGAGCCCCGCCGCGTTCCGCCACAGGTGGGAGAGCGAGAGTGCCGGACGCAGCGAGGCGTCGGAGGCGCGCTCAACCGGAACGAGGTAGGACGTGAACTCCGACTCGTTGCGGGTCAGGCCGCTGGAAAACCGGACATTCGTGGGCACCACACTGAACATCGAGCTCCGCACGTCCTTCGCCCCCTGGCTGGCCCTGAGCCACTCCGGCAGCTTGTCCACGAGTCCCGAGAGTGAGAACGTGGGTCCCGCACGGGCGAGGGCGAGATTGTAGCCGGCCGTCAGGTTATAGGCGTCGAGCGTCCCCGTCGAAAGCTCGGTCTGGCTCTTCCCGGTGGTATAGCTGCCGCTCAGGGCAAGGGGGTCCAGGACGCCCCGCGCCACCCAGGTCGTCCCGCGCTTGATTCGACGCGCGCTCATGGCATAGGTCGCCGTCCAGCTCGAAGGTTTCCGCAGGTTCTCGAGGTCCCGGCCGCGGATGTCGGTGCCGGAGATGAGCAGCGGATCCACGCTCGTCCGGCTGTAGGTCAGCGAGGCCGGCAGGGTCAGCCCCAGCGACGCCGGCAGGAATTTCTCGAGGCGGACTCCGGTACCGAGCTGGAAGGCCCCGGTGGTCCGGTAGGTCGGATCACGGCCGATCTGCTGGAACAAGCCGTCCTGCCGCACATAACTCGCCGAGATCTCGCCGACGTCCGCGGCCTGCAACCGTGCATCGAATGCCATCGCGTCACCGACATTCGAGATCGGCTCATCGAGGCGGATATCATCCACCCACAGCTCCGCCGTCGTGACCGCCGTGAGGTCCGCCACACGGTAGATTCCGGCCGCCACCTCCTGGACGGCCGCCAGGTTCGGCGGATTGATGCCCGGATCCGCAACGTGCACCAGATAGGGTCCGTCGCAGGCGACATATGCGGTGGTGTCCCCGATGCCGCACGCCGTCGCGCCGCTCGGTGGCAGGCCCTGGAGCCAGATCGACTCGACCTCGGCCCGGAGCCGCCGCCAGGTGTCCAGGTCGATTTGGGTTTCCGGCAACCAAGTGGTGGTCCGAGCCGGTGCGCGGTAGAGGTAGAAATTCCCGGGATCGCTTCCCAGCTTGACGTAGGCCTCGAGGTCGCCGGTCTCCCAGCCATCGCCCCTCCCGCGCATCCACACCCGAAGCGTTCGGTACTTGAGCACGTTCTGGGCACCGGACGGGAACCGGCGATAGGCCTCGGCGCGCTGTCCGAGGAGCAGGTCGGTGCCGACAATCCGGAGCGACTTCTCGTTGACCTGGATCCCCTGCGACCCCTGATCCTCATCGTTTCGGGAGGACTCGTCGATGACGCCGGGCGGCGACGAGTAGCCGGCCTCGATATTCTCGGTCGAGATGATCGTGGCGAAGACCGCACCATTCGGCGCCCCGGTGGCTCCGCTGATGCCTGCGATGGGTGTCTCCGTCCGCCGCACCCACGGCGCCGCGATGAACCGCATCCGGGCCAGGGCAAAGCGGGCGATAATGTCGCCGTTACCGTCGTCCGGCGGGGCGGCCAGCGTGATCCGCAGGTGCTGCGCAAGCCGGAGGTTCGGCGTTCCCAGCGTATGCTCTGGGAATCGAAGCGGAATCCGGTACAGGCTCCACTTCGCCACCCGGCCCTGCTGATCCGTGATCGATGCGCCGTCGCGAACGAAATACTGGCTGAGGTCCGCCGGGTCGACCACCCAGCGGAAGACGTTTTCGCCGATCCCGGTGGCGTTCAGCCGGTTGTCGCCGTTCAGGTCCTCGGTGTCGAGGTATCCGTTGCCCACGGTGCAACGGCTGCTCAGGTCACCCCAGGGAAAGACCGGCACCGAGGAGCTCAGGATCCGCTCGCAGGTCTGGACTTCGTCGATCGGGATGCCGTCGACCACCATCGTATCCACCCGGTCGATGAGGATGCCGATGTCGTCGGTGGACGCATTGAAAATGCCCGTCGTGGATCGCTCGGTGTCGAGTCGGCCTGCGCCAGTGTATTGCCGGCCGGTGTAGAGCGTGTCGCTCCCCACGGTTGTCAGCGTGTCCGGCGCGAGCGCCAGCGCGTCCTCGCTCACGGTTCCGAGGTCGAAGATCAGCTTGACCCCCGCCGAATCGGCGGGACGTCCGAATCCCTGGAAGACCCAGAATTCGAGCGTCTCCGCCCGGCTGAGGTCCAGGCCCGTCTGGGAGAGCGAGGTAACCATCGAGCGCCAGCGGGGCTGGAAGTCCCGGCGCGGCTGGGACCATCGTGAGCTGTTGTCGTTCAGCACCATGCCGCCCGCCGTGTCAGCGTGCATGGTCGTGTACAGCACGGTTTCGATGGTGCTGCTGGTGCCGGTGATGATGATCGTCGGATCGATGTCCTCGGGGTGGAGTTCCACGGGCGGACAGCCGGAGCAGGCGGGCACCAGGTTCTGCCAGGTCACCTGCACCGCGGAGGCGGAGTCGAACCCGCCGGCGAATCCCAGATCCTCCGCGCCGTCGGGAAACTGCGGCACGCTTCCGTACTCCCACCGGACCTCGCGCAGGGAAACCGGGATCGAGGCGTCCGCCTCAAAATCCTCGAGGTAGGCCTGCCCGGAGCGATTCGGGTCCGGCCGCGCAAAGCCGTATTCCCCCCGGAAGTCGAGCCGCGACGGCGCCTCGATCTTGTGGGGCGACAATCGGTCGAAGAATTG
>CAWFOY010000005.1:0-38137 GCA_963817575.1 uncultured Gemmatimonadales bacterium | reverse complement strand
GCCGCGACGCCCAATACGCATCCGCCTCTGCTTCCAGCTTGTCGAGGCGTGTGTAGTAGTCCGGGAACTCCTTCAAATGCGCCCACGCGATCTTGCCGGTGAGGCTGATGTCGTCGTTCGTGACGTTGGTCTCCGGGTCCCGCGCACCATGCTCGAGTTCTACCTCGAGACCTCGGCGGAATTGCTCGGGGTCCACCTTCGCCCAATCGATGCCGAGCGTCGTACCAACCTGATGGGCTTCCGCCGGAGTAATCTTGCGCTTGTCAGCCATAAGCTCGCCTCACGCTTCGAGTCCAACTGAGTTCACATTCCCGTCGCGGGCATTCCTGGTATCAGGCCGGCGACTGTTCACCCGCCGTTCCGGCGAGAGCGGCACCGTGCTCCGCGAGGACCTCGCGCAAGACCGATCGGTGACAGCGCGCTTCGTCCTCGCAATAGCAGCCGACGGAGAAGTCCGCGGTCCAGGACAGGGCGGCAAGCAGCTCGAGTATGCGGCGAGGCGCCGGCTTGGCCAGCTCCCCGCGATACCGACGGGCGAATCGTCCCCACTCGGCGTCGCTCGCAGCCGTCCGGGCCGCGCGCACGAGCGGCTCACTCGGGGCGAGATCGGGAAGCCAGACGTCGTAGTAGTTCGCGCGAGCGAAATCCTGCTTCGGCACTCCACGCGGCGGTCGGCGGACGGTCCCGATCCGCAGACCCTCACCGGGCAGGCGCGGCGAGGCGAGGCGTACGATTCGAATGGGCATGGGAGCCTAGAACCCTCCTCCACCGCCTCCGCCTCCCCCGCCGCCCGACGACCCGCCACCGCCAAACCCGGAGCCGCTCGAGGTCCGCGGCGAGCTGCTCATCGTGCTCGCCGCGCGGTCGGACATGGCGGAGAGGTTCCGCGTAAAGCTGCCGGCGTTGAAGGAGGCCAGATTGGCGCCGGTGTACCAGCTGGGCGGCTGCGTCAGCAGGTCCTTGAACCCCTTGGCCCACTTCTGCTCCACGCCGAATGCCATCGCAAACGGGAGGTAGCGCTCGAACAGCTCGGGGGTTCGCTCGACCGACTCGAACCGTTCCTTGTCCACCCGCTCGAGGAACTCCCCGAAGCCGAGCACCCGCTCGAGCGTCCGGGCTCCGGACACGGTGCGCGCCGGCATGAACCAGCCGATCGCCACCACGGCGAGCGCGCTCGCGAACCCGGCCACGAAGAATGGCACCGGAGTGAGGGAGAAGCGGCCGGCGAGAAAATTCCCGCCGACGGCGAGCACCACGCCGAACAGCCCCCCGGCGAAGACCCACTTGCTACGGGTCGTCGAGGGGTTGGAGCGGAAGAGATTCTTCCCGACGAGGCGGTCCATCACCCCCTCCTGGATGCCGGGCAGATGGGTGTAGAACTCGTCCTTGAGGTCGGAGAGTTTCACCGTGTCCTTGTCGTCCTCGAAGATCCCGCCGAGCACGCCCTGTTCGTGCGGCGCCAGGTTCACCCACTCGGTCTCGGGCTTGAGCCGGTGAAAAACGAACTCCTCGTTTGTGAGGAGCCCGAAGAGGTGCTTCTCCTCCCGCTCCTCGATCCGGAGGAACCCGCGCACCGCCAGGTCTACCATCGTGGCCGTGATGTCCCGCAGATCCACCTTCTCATCAGTAAGGGTCCCCGCCTCCGCCGGCGTGATCCCCAAAGGCGGCTCGTACTGCACCACGATCGGCAGCGCTCGCGGGTCCCGGCCGCGCCGCCACCAGGCGCGGAGCATCCCCGCAAGCACCAGGATCGGAATCCCCAGCGGCCAGTTCGATGCGAGGAAGCCGGCGGCCCGGTCGGCGGCCGTCGGCGCGCGCACGAGGCCCTTGTCCCAGCCAACCACGACCGTCATGCCCTCGCGGAAGGCGAGCGGTCGCGGCATGCGGAACGCCACTCCGGGGCCCTCCACCGCCACCTCCGCCTCGCGGAGCGTGGCCCCGTAGGTGCCGTTGAACGCCGCAGCCCGTACCTGCGTGGCGCCCTGAGGCAGAATGACCTCGGCACTTACCATCCCCAATGCCACGTCCCACTCGTCCCCGGTGGCGTTCCAATAGAGCTCGTCGTGGTCGTCGAAGAACCGGAGCGCGTTCCTCGCCTGGTAGCGAAGCACGACGGTCCGGGTCGCGTTCACCGCCCCGGGTACCCAGATCTTGTACTTGATATAATGGCCGACGCGGGAGGTCTCCGTGCGGAGCCGCGTGCCCCTGTCATCGGTGGCGGAGACCAGGTCTAGCTGGATGGACCAGTTGAAGCCCTGGGGTGTGCGGTACTTCACCGGCACCATGCGGTAGATGCCGTTCCAGGAGCCGGTAAACTCCGCTTCGATCCGCTCGGTGACGTCGATGCTGCCGTCCCGGAGCACTTCGATCCGGGCATCGAACCGGGGAATCGCGAGCGAACGCTGTGCGGCCGCGGGGGTGCCCAGCGCGAGGAGCAGCAGGACCGGCACGACAACACTTCCCGCCAACCCGCCGACCGACCGCCTGTCCGCATGTCCGCCTGTCCGTCGCCCCGTCATCCCATCACCCTCGGCACGGCCGCCTCGGCCCGGTCCTCCAGCCCGAAGAACTCCTGCTTCCTGAAGCCCAGGGCGCCCGCCAGGAGGTTGGTGGGGAAGAGCTCGATCCTCGTGTTGAGGTCGCGGACCACCGCGTTGTAGTAACGCCGGGCGTCCTGGATGTGATCCTCGATCTCGACCAGGGCGTGTTGCAGCTCAAGGAAGCTCCCGGCCGCCTTCAGGTCGGGATAGGCCTCCGCGAGTGCCAGAAGCTGGCCCACCTGCCCGGCGAGGGTTCGCTCAGCCTCGCCCGCCGCGGCGGGACCCGCGGCCGCGCGGGCCCGGTTCCGGGCCTCGACCACCGCCTCGAGCGTGCCCCGCTCGTAGCCGGCGTGGCCCTGCACCACCTTCACCAGGTTGGGCACCAGGTCGTGCCGGCGCTTGAGCTGCACGTCGATGTCGGCCCACGCGTTCCGCGCGAGCAGCCGGAGGCGGGTGAGCCCGTTCCACGTGACGATGATGAAGCCGGTCAGGAGGAGGGCGGCGAGGGTGAGGCCGAGGGTCAACGCTTGGCTCCGGAATCTGGTCTCAGCCAAGCTAGCAGGCAGGTGGTCCGGCGCAACCGAGCCGCCGAGTTGCGAGGCGCGTCGTGGGCCTCCCGGCTCAATCCGCCTCCGATGGCAGCCGGCCGCTCCGGAACAGCTGGGTCCACAATGCCCGATCCGATTCGCTCATCACCTCGAGCTCGTCGAACAGCTTCGCGGCGAATTCCACGTCGGCGAGGCCGCTTGCGGTGATGAGGCCCCGGTCCCGGACCGCCGGTGCCTCCACATATTGGTCGCCGTCCCCGTAGCCGGGGGCGTGCTCCTCGAGATACGCCTTGCCGTTACTGGTGTGGCGCCGGCCCCTGATCAGGCCGGCCCGGGCCATTGCCACCGTGGCCCCGCAGATGGCGGCGATGGGGACCTCCCTGGCGTGGAGCTGCTCCAACAGTGCGACGAGCTCCGGCTCAGGGGGCGTCGTTTCCCACCGGTCACCACCCGGCAGGATGAACACCGCGACCTCACTTGGGTCAACTTCGCTCAGGATACGCGTGGGGAGGACCGTCACACCGCCCATCGAGGTGACCGGATCGCGGGTGAGCCCGACCACCTCGACCCGGTAACCTCCCTGCCGGCGCAGCTCGGCGAGCGCGTGGGCAGGTTCCCAGTCGGCGAAGCCAGGGACGACAGCAGGTGGACGGCTTTGTTGCGCACGGCGGCCCAAGGTGAGAGGCACGGCCAGTCAGCCGGATCCGCGATTCGGATGGGGCTTATCTTTACAATGCACACTGCAGCGACGAATCGGAACTATGATCGCCTGATAGCCCCAGCAAATCCCGAGGGGACCCCGCCTTCGCGAAGATCCCCTCGTTCGTGCCTTCCCGCTTCCCCGCTTTCCCGCCCTCCCTACCCCGTCACCAGTTCCACCGCCCGCTCGGGCATCCCGTCTCCGGCGGGCGCGGTGGCCGGCCGCCGCCGGGTGAGCCGCTGCTGCAGCGAATCCAGGTAGGTGTAGATGACCGGCGTGATGTACAGCGTGATGAGCTGCGAGAACGCCAATCCCCCCACCACGGCCACGCCGAGCGGCCGCCGGGACTCGGCGCCTGCTCCAGCCCCAAGCGCGATCGGCAGGGTGCCCATCAGCGCCGCCATGGTGGTCATCATGATGGGGCGGAACCGGACGCTGCACGCCTCCAGGATGGCCTCCCGGGCGCTCAGGCCCCGGGAGCGTTCCGCCTCCACCGCGAAGTCGATCATCATGATCGCGTTCTTCTTCACCAAGCCCACCAGCATGATGATCCCGACGAACGCATAGATGCTGAGATCCATCCCGAAGATGACCAGCACCAGCAGCGCGCCGAAGCCGGCGAACGGCAGGCCGGACAGGATCGTCAGCGGGTGAATGAAGCTCTCGTAGAGGATGCCGAGCACGAGATAGATCACGAGGATGGCCAGCAGCAGGAGCAGCAGCAGCCCCTTCTGCGCGTCCTGGAACGCCTGCGCCGTGCCGGCGAATGCCGTGGTCACGCTCGAAGGGACCGTCGCGGCGGCGGTCTCCTCGATCCGGGTGACTGCCGTGCCGAGCGAGGTACCGGGCTCCAGGTTGAACGACAGGGTCACCGAGGGCTGCTGACCCGAGTGATTGACCGTGAGCGGGCCGGTGGCAGGCGTCACCTGGGCCAGCGACCCCAGCGGCACCGAGACCCCGCCCCGCCCACTCACGTAGAGGAGGTTGAGCGCCGAGAGATCTTTCTGGTATTGCGGCAGCAGCTCCATCACGACCCAGTACTGGTTGTTCGGGGTGTAGATGGTGGAGATCTGCCGGGCGCCGTAGGCGTCGTAGAGCGCCGACTCGATCGTGTTCACGTCGATGCCGAGCATGGCAGCGCGATCCCGGTCGACGGCCACCTTCACCTGGGGGTTGTTGATCTGCAGATCGCTGGTCACGTCCGTGAGGCCCGGAATGTCCCGCATCCGCTGCTCCAGGCGGGCCGCGGCCGCATACAGGGTATCGATATTGGAGCTCTGGAGCGTGTACTGATACTGACTCTTCGATGTCCGACCGCCGATGTTGATCGACGGGGGATTGCTGATATAGACCCGGAGTCCCGGGATCGCCGACAGCTTCCGGGAGAGTTCGCGGGCGACCTCATCGGCGTGGGGACGTTCCCCGCGCGGCTTGAGATGAATGAAGAGCCGGCCCTGATTGATCGTCGCACTCCGGCCACCGGCCCCGACTGAGGAAGAGAATCCCTCGACGGACGGATCGGCCTGGACGATCGCCGCCGCGGCTCGCTGGTGCGCCACCATGGCGTCGAAGCTCGTGCCGGCCACGGTCTCGGTGGTGCCAGAGAGCTGGCCGGTATCCTCGCTCGGAATGAACCCCTTGGGCGCCAGGATGCCGAGCACCACGGTGCCGACCAGGATGACCGCGCTGAAGGCGAGCGCAACCGGCCGGTGACCCATCACCCAGGCCAGGCTCCGCTCGTAGGCCCCGAGCGTTCGCTGGTACACGCCCTCGGTGGCCTGGTAGAAGCGGCCGTGACGCTCCTCCCCGGGCGGCCTCAGGAACCGGCTGCAGAGCATCGGCGTCAGGGTCAGCGACACGAACCCGGAGACCAGGATCGCCACGGCGATCGTGACCGCGAACTCCTCGAACAGCCTCCCGATGAGCCCTCCCAGCAGCAGCACCGGAATGAACACCGCCACCAGCGAGAGCGTCATCGAGATGACAGTGAACCCGATCTCCCGGCTGCCGCGAAGCGCCGCCTGCAGCACCGGCTCGCCGCGCTCGATGTGGCGCACGATGTTCTCCAGCACCACGATCGCGTCGTCCACGACGAAGCCGACGCACAGGGTGAGCGCCATGAGCGACATGTTGTCGAGACTGTACCCCAGCAGGTACATCACCGCGAAGGTGCCGACGAGGGAGAGCGGCAGGGAGAGGCTGGGGATGATGGTGGCCCTGAGGTTCCTCAGGAAGAGGAAGATCACCATCACCACCAGGCAGAGCGTGAGGAGGAGGGTGAATTTCACGTCCGTCACCGACTCGCGAATCGTCGCGGAGCGATCATACAGCGTGGCGACCTCGACCGAGGGCGGGATCTCGGAGGCGAGGCGCGCCATCGCCGCCTTCACCCGGTCGGCAACCTGCACCGTGTTGGTCCCCGGCTGCCGCTGGATCGCGAGGACGATGGACCGGTCCCCGTTGAACCAGCTCGCCACCTTGGTGTCCTGTACGCTGTCCACCACGCGACCCAGGTCGCCCAGGCGCACCGGGACACCGTTCCGCGTGGTCACGATCAGCGAGCGGAACTCGTCGGCGCTGGTCAGCTGACCCTCGCTCTCCACCGCGTACGCCTTGTCGGTCCCCCAGAGCACGCCGGTGGGGAGGTTCACGTTGCCGTTCTCGACGGCGGTCGCCACCTCGTCGATGCCGATGTTGCGCACGGCGAGCGCCTGGGGATCGAGCTGGATGCGGACGGCGTACTTCTGCGAGCCGTACACCTGCACCTGCGCCACGCCGTCGATCGTCGAGATCCGCTGGGCCAGCACCGTCTGGGCGTACTCGTCGAGCTGGGAGAGCGGCAGCGTTTTCGTCCGGAGCGCGTAGTAGAGAATCGGGCTCGCCGCCGGATCCACCTTCTGGTAGCTGGGCGGGAGGATGTCGCGCGGGAGCTGGCGCTGGGTCTTGGCGATCGCCGCCTGGACATCCTGCGCGGTCGCGTCGATGTCCCGGGAGAGCGCGAACTGCAGCGTGATGGACGTCGAGCCCTGGCTGCTGCTCGACGTCATCGTCTCGAGGCCCGCGATGGTGGAGAACTGCTTCTCCAGTGGGGTCGCGACCGCGGACGCCATGGTCTCCGCGCTGGCGCCGGAGAGCGACGCGCTCACGGAGATGGTCGGGTAGTCGACCGAAGGCAGGTCGCTCACCGGCAGCTGCCGGTAGGCGATCAGTCCGAATATCAGAATGCCCGCCATGACCAGCACGGTCATGACCGGGCGGCGGATGAACAGTTCGGAGAAACCCATACGACCTCCTACCTGGCTGCTGCCGGCTCCGCGGCCGAACGCAGCTGCACCCTGGCACCGGGCCGGAGCAGCAGCTGTCCATCGGTCACCACGCGATCCCCCGGAGCCAACTCGCCCCGCACGACGGAAAGCTCACCGGACTCCCGTTCCACGGTCACCTGTGTCATGGCGGCCGCGCTGTCCCGCACGACGAAAACGTACGTCCCCTGCTGGCCGCTCATAATCGCCGCGCTCGGCACCACCAGCACGCTGTCCTCGACGAAGAGCCGGATGCGCACATTGACGAAGCCGCCCGGCCACAGAGTCCCCTCCCGGTTCTGGAACTCCCCCTTGAGCATGATGGTGCCGGTCGTGCTGTCGACGGCGTTATCCACGAAGGTCAGGGCGCCCTCGGTCTCGGCGCCCCCGCCGGTGGGCGTCGCCAGGACCGGAATCCGGGAGCCGCGGTATCGTTGAATGACGGCGAGATTGGAGGCGGGCACCGCGAACCGCACCAGGATGGGGCGGACCTGATTGATCGTGACGAGGACGGTCTCATTCGCACGGACGAGATTGCCTTCCCGCACAATGAGGCTGCCGGTGCGGCCCGCGATCGGGGCCCTGATGGTGGCGTACTGAAGATTGAGCCGGGCCTGCTGCACGGCCGCCCGGGACGCGGCGAGGGTGGCCTCCGCCGCACCGGCCTCGGCCCTGGTCTGGTCGAATTCCTGCTGCGTGATGTATTGCTTTTCCGCGAGCGACGCGGAGCGCTCCAGCTCCTGACGTGCATTATCGGCACGAGCCTGGTCCCGCGCGAGGATGCCCTCGGCCTGATCCACCCCTGCCCGAAACGGGCGGGAATCGACCTGGAAGAGCACCTGCCCGCGGGCCACCTCATCGCCCTCGCGGAAACTCACCCGGTTGAGCTGGCCGCTGATCTGGGGCTGGATCGTCACAGTCTGAATCGGCTCGACCGTCCCCACCGCCACCAGCTCGAACGGCACCGATCGGAGCTCCGCTGTCCCGACCGTGACCGGTACGGCGGCCGGCGATGCCGGCTGGTCGGTGCCGCACGCCAGGAGGAGCGCGGACAGGCCGGCGCTTACTGTTCGGAGCGATGTTATCACGGCGGTCGATCCAATCTGAAGAATCGCTCAAGATATACCTCAAACGCCACGAGGGGACCCCCGCTTTCGCGAAGGTCCCCTCGTTTCACTGCCCATCCGTCCCCCCTCTCCGTCACACGGAGAGGGGGTCAGGGGGTGAGGCTCATCCGCACTCGCTGAATCCGCAGACGTGGCACTTCATGCACCCCTCGGCGAATTCGAGCTGGGAGCCGCAATCGGGGCACGCGCCCGCGAAGCTCTCGCCCATCCCCTCGAATTTCATTTGCTGCGCGCCCTGGATCACGCGTACCGCCGGCGCCACCTCGGCCACCGGCTGCACGGCCCCCGGGATCAGCTCCTGCTGGATGCCCTGCTTCTCGTGCATCCATTTCTCGATCGCGATGCCCACCGCATCCGGCACCGAGAGCACCTTGTTGGGCCCGAGTCCGATCGTACGGTCCGAGCTGATGCCACGCAACTGGCGGTAGATCTCGGTCATCGGGATCCCCGACCGCAACGCGAGCGAGAGCAGCCGCCCCATCGCCTCGACATCGGCCATCAGCGCCCCGCCCGCCTTGCCGAGGCTCATGAACATCTCGAACGCCTGGCCCTTGTCGTCTTCCGTGATGGTGACGTACAGGGTGCCGAGCGGCGTGTCCACCCGGCGCGTGGTGCCGCGGAGCGTCTCCGGGCGGCTCCGCTTCTGCCGCCGCTGCAGGTTCTCGGCCTCCAGCTCGTGGACCAGCTTCCGGAGCCGCTCGTTCTCGGCCCGGATCTCGGCCAACTCCCCCATGAGGTCCGCGGCCGCGACCAACCCGCTTCCCCGCTTCCCCGCTTCCCCGCCCATCGCCAGATCCGCCCTCGCCTCCGAGGCCCCAGTGGCGATCGCCTGGGCATGAACCTTCTGCGCCGTCGCGCCCGTCGACAGCACCTGCATGTCGCGGCTGCCGTCCCGGTAGACCGTCACGCCCTTGCAGTTGAGGTGGTAGGCGAGGCGGTAGATCTCCTCGACGTACTCCTCGGTCGCTTCATTGGCGAAGTTGCAGGTCTTGGAGATCGCGCTGTCGTTGAACTCCTGATACGCCGCCTGCATCCGGATGTGCCACTCGGGCTTGATGTGGTTTGCCGTCACGAACACCCGCTGCCACTTGGCCGGCACTTCCGGGAAGTTGATGTGCCCCGCCTCGGCGATCTGCTGCATCAGCTTCTCGGAATACCACCCTTCGCGCTTCGCGATGGCCACGAAGTCTTCGTTGACGTCCGGCATCAGCACGCCGGCCTGGTTCCGCATGAACGCGACCGCGAACAGCGGCTCGATGCCCGAGCTGCATCCCGCGATGATCGAGATGGTGCCGGTCGGCGCCACGGTGGTGACGTTGCAGTTCCGGAGCCTCCGCATGGGGCGGACCCGGTTGCCGCGCCCATCCCGGGCGCAGGTCTCGTCGGGACCCCAGATGCTCTGCTCCCACTCGGCGAACGGGCCGCGGATGCCGGCCAGCCGCTCGGACTCGACCTTGGCCTCCTCGTCCACGAACTGCTGCATCCGCCGGCCCAGCGCCACGGCCTCCTCGGAGTCGTAGGGGATCCCCATCTTGATGAGGACATCCGCCCAACCCATCACACCGAGGCCGATCCGCCGGATCCGCTGCGCCAGGTCGGTGATTTCCTCGAGCGGGTACGAATTGGCATCGATGACGTTCTCGAGGAAGTGGGTCGTGAGCTGCACCGTCTGCCGGAGCCGGTCCCAGTCGATCCGGCCGTCGGTGACGAACACGCCGAGGTTGATCGAGCCCAGGTTGCAGACATCGTACGGCAGGAGCGGCTGCTCGCCGCACGGATTCGTGGCCTCGTAGGCGCCCAGGTGCGGCACCGGATTGTAGTAGTTGGCCTTGTCGATGAAGAACACCCCCGGCTCGCCGGTCTTCCAGGCGCCGTGGATGATCTTCCGCCACACGTCCCGTGCCGGCAGGATCCCGACCACCTGCCCCGAGCGCGGATGGATCAGGTCATAATTGGCGTCCTGCTCGACCGCCTCCATGAACGCGTCGGTGACCGCCACCGAGATGTTGAAGTTCGTGATCTTGGTGATGTCATCCTTGCACGAGATGAACTCGAGGATGTCCGGGTGGTCCACCCGAAGGATCCCCATGTTGGCGCCGCGCCGGGTGCCGCCCTGCTTGACCACCTCGGTGGAGGCGTCGTACAGGGTCATGAAGGAGACCGGGCCGGAGGCCACCCCCATCGTCGAGCGAACGACGTCGTTCTTGGGCCGGAGCCGGGAGAAGCTGAATCCCGTGCCGCCGCCGGACTGGTGCACCAGCGCCATGGCCCGGAGGGTGTCGTAGATGCCGCTCTTGCCGTTGGACAGGTGGTCGTTGACCGGGAGGACGAAGCAGGCGGAGAGCTGCCCGAGAGGCCGGCCGGCATTCATCAGGGTCGGGGAGTTCGGCATGAACTCCCGGCGCGCCATCAGGCCATAAAACTCCTCGGCCAGGGCCTCCACGGCCCCCTTGGACGCGCCGTACTTCTGGTCCGCCGCCGCGATGGTGTGCGCCACGCGCCAGAAGAGATCCTCCGACCGCTCGGTCGGCTTCCCGACTTCGTCCTTGATCAGATACCGCTTTTCGAGGACGGTGAGGGCGTTGGAGGAAAGCTGGAGCGCGTCCCGGTGGCCGGACTGAGTCATGGAAACTCCGTTCCCTTCCCAATGAAGGGATTCTCTGAAAGACTTCCGCTGAAGGGAGAATGTAACCGGTCAGCAACGAAAAGTGGACTCAAGCTACGGCAGAACTCGAACTGACACAATACGCGAAAAAAGCCCGGCGGGACGGGGGAATTCTATTTAAACATCACAAACATGATGGGCGGATGGGCGGTCGGCTGCGGAAGGACAGAACGATGGAACATGGAAGGGGAAGAGCGACGGCGCGCAGGGGATGGCGCAAATTCGTGCGGTTGATGCGGCGCACCCTCACGAGCCGCCACCCTTCCACACAAGCTATCGACCCTACAACCCGCTGACCCCCTGACCCGCCGCCGAGTAGCGGCCGCTCCGGTGGTCCTTCGCCTGCTCCACGTAATGCGACCACGTTTCGGCGATGCGCGCCTTCAGGTCCGGATCCACCTGGCGCACGATCCTGCCCGGCACGCCCATCACCAGCGACCCCGGCGGCACCCGCATCCCCTCCGGCACCAGGGCACCGGCCGCCACGACGCTCCCGGTGCCGATATGCACGCCGTTGAGGAGGATGCTGCCCATCCCGATCAGGCAGTCATCCTCGACGGTGCACCCGTGCAGGATGGCGCGATGCCCGACACCGACCCGGGCGCCGATCGTGCAGGGAAAGCCCTCGTCCACATGGACGATCGTGCCATCCTGAATGTTGGTCCGCGCGCCGATGACGATCGGCGCCATGTCACCTCGGAGGACCGAGGTGTACCAGACGCTGGATTCCTCGCCGAGGGTCACGTCGCCGAGGACGACGGCGGTGGGTGCGATGAACGCCGTGGGATGGATCACGGCCGCACCGGCTCGAGGCGCGTCTGCGTCCAGCTCACGACCGGCTTCCCATCCTTGGTGGCCGGGGACCAGAGCATCTGCATCGCGTAGCTTCGCGCCAGGGCCTCGAAGATCTGGTGGGTGGAGGGTGTGATGCTGTACACCTCCATCGTGCGCCCGTCCTCCGAGACCTTGACCGCCCAGATCGAGGCCGGCGGCAAGGGATCGATTTCCGCCGGAACCGGAACCCGTGGCGGCGCGAGCGGCCGGGCGCGCACGTCCCAGCAGGCCTGTTCCTTGTTGTACCCGGGCCCGGGGCGATCGCAGGTCGCCGGGACACCGTCCGCCACCCGCGCGGTGACCGGCTCCTCCAGCGGGGTTCCCATCTTCCTCAGGGTCGGCGCGTACTGCAGGGTCCGCTTCGCCTCGATCACGACGGTGTCCGTGTAGGGCACGTAGTCCTTGTGGGTGATGAGCAGGACGTGCCGGCCCGCGCTCAACCGGGTCGGCGTCCGCGTTGGCCGCTGGTCGTCGATCCACACGATCGAACCGCGTGGCAGGCCGGTGATGCGGAGCGCGCCGGAGTCAGGCGGGGCGGATGGGCCGATGGGCGGATGGGCAGCGCTACTGTCGGCGGGCGTGCCCTGCACCACGTCGATGCTGTCGGTCGGTATGTGGGTGGTCGTGGCGCCACCTGCAGCCGGGGGCGCAACGGCCAGCGGCGGCGTCGAGTCGCGGGCCGCCGGGCCCTTCACCGCCGAATCAGCGGGCGCGGCGGCGTTCGCCGCAGAGTCCCGCGCCGCGGTCGCGGGCGGGAAGTCGATCGGCACCACGCCGAGCCGGCTGCCCGCGTACAGTCCACCGAGCCCGACCGCCAGCACCAGCATCACCCAGCGCACGATCCCCCGGCGCCGGTTTTCCTCGCGTTGGGCCGCGGGGCGCTGCATGGCCGGGCGGCGCGCGACATCCACCGCCTGGGACGGCATCGGCGAGGTGGGCATCGAGGCCAGCCGGAGCGGCGAGATGCTGCGGTCGCCGGTGCGCCCCACACCCGTCGCCACCACGTGCCCCTCGAGCGCCTCGATCAGCTCGGCCCCGGTCTGGAACCGCTCCTGCGGGTCCTTGGCCAGGAGCCGGCGGATCACCACCCACAGGCGGCGCTCATCGGCGCTCACCAGCTGCGGCTCGGGCAGCGAATCCATGATGTGCTTGTAGCCGATCGAGAAACTGTCCTCGCCGTCGAAGGGCACCGAGCCTACGAGGCACTGGTAGGCCACGACACCGAGGGAATACATGTCGCTCCGGCCGTCGGTGCCCTGCGCGCGCGCCTGTTCCGGGCTCATGTAGTGCGGCGTGCCGATGGACATCCCCGTCCCCGTGAGGCGCCCGCCCGAGGCCGCCTTCGCGATCCCGAAGTCGGTGACCACGCAGGTGCCGTGCTCGTCGAACATGATGTTGTCGGGCTTGATGTCGCGGTGGACGATGCCGCGCTGCGACGCGTAGTTGAGCGCACGGCCTGCCTCGATCAGGAACCGGCGGATTTCCGGCGGCTCCAGGCGGACGCGCTTCGCCATCAGCTCCGAGAGCGACTGCCCGCGGAGATACTTCATCACGAAGTAGATCACCTGTCCCGAGCGGCCGACGCGGTAGATCGGGATGATGTTCGGATGCTCGAGCTTCGCCGCCGTCCGCGCCTCGCGCTGAAAGCGCTCCACGAATTCGGCGTCGAACGCCAGGGAGAACGGCAGTACCTTGACGGCCACCTCGCGGTCGAGCTGGCGCTCGCGCGCGCGATAGACGATGGCCATCCCGCCCCGGCCCAGCTCTTCCAGGATTTCGTATTCGGAGTCTAGCGCCTGCTTGACCAGGTCGGTCTCGCTGACCTCGCCAAGGGCGACCGCTCGGGCGTGCGTGCCCGTCCCGACCTTCCAGCCACAAATCGGGCAGGCGGTCCAGTCGGACTGCAGTTCATGTCCGCATTGTGCGCAGTGCATTACGCGAAGACTACGCGCAAGGGGAGGGAGGGTCAAGTTTTCGTGCCGCAGTGACTTACGCCATTACTTGACAGGCTGGACGGTGAACTGCTGACGCCGGACGTCGGTGCGTCCGTCGGGCCGGTTAACGGTCACTTCGATCTGGTAGTTCCCCGCTTTCAGTTTCTGGAGGGAGAGGCCTCTGGTGACGCGCATCACAACCCCGGGGGCCTGGTCTTCGAACTTCAGGCTGATCGCCGACCCACCGCCGAACAGGCCGAAGACCCCCCCACCGCCTTCCTTCTTCACCGTGACCTGAGTCTTCAGCATCGCGCCGGCCATCATTCCGAACACTTCGTAGTACAGCTGCATTTCATCATCCGGCCGGAAGCTGCGGAGCGGATTGAGGAACACCGTGTCGGACGCCGTGGTGCGCCACGGCAGGTTGGTGCCGCGACGCCCCAGCACCAGGTCGCTCAGGCCGAATCCACCGCGCGGCCCGCCGACCCGCACCGCATCATATGGATAGATGATCCCGGCATCCTCGCCCTGCTGCAGGGCGATGCGGTAGCTGTGCGTCCCGGCCGGCAAGTGCAGCTGAGCCCGGCCCACCAGGTGCTCGTGCGCCGGCACGACGGTCCGCGAGACGAACATCCGCGTGGTGTCCAGTGCGCCGATCACACTGTCCTTCCCGTCCATCACCACGAACCGAAGCCGCACGGGATACAGCTGGCCGCGCGCGGTGCTCACCGCCGTGAGCGACGATCCCGGAATGGCGTAGGCCACCTGGACCAGCGATCCCTCGGCGTCCGAGCCGACCGCGAGAACCTGCACCCGGGCCTTGAGCTCCTTCGGGAAGCTCAGCTCGTAGCTGTCCGTCGTGGTGCCAAGTTCGATGCTCTGCCTGCCGGTTGCCCGCTCCTCGGCCATGTACCGCCCCGAGGTCCCGCTGCCAGCCGTCATCAGCCGGCGGTACATCGGTGAGAGCTGCTCGCGGGAGAGCAGGAGCTGGTCGGTGACGACGGTCGAGCTGGCCGCCGTCGCGGAGTTCTGCAGGGTGACGGCAGCGGAGTATCCGAGCACGTCGAACAGGCTCTCCACCAGCTTGTAGTCCTGCACATCCTCCCGGGCGACGAAGTGGAAGATGAGGTCGCCGTCGGGGCGGCCGTACCGCCAGGTCTCGTTGGGCTCGATGCTCGGCGCGGCGTACGACGCGCGCTCGGAGGGCTCGCCGTGCCGGATGTAGATCACGCCGCGATCGTCGAAATCCGTGCTGCCGGAATGGTAAATCTCCTCGATCTGGTAATGCCGGTTCACGCTGGCCAGGTAGAAGTTCTGTCGCGCGTAGTAGATCCGCCGATAGTGCTCGCGGAGGCGCTCCCCGTCGCGCCGCAGGTCGAGCCGGTCCTTGGTCTCCCAGAAATGCCGGAGCCATTCCGCGCGCGCCGGCCCCATCGAGGCATCGAACCCCGCCAGCTCCTCGGCGGTCGCGATGTAGGCGAGGTCCTTCCGGTAGGCCGACACCGTCTCGTCGTCGTCGTGGCTCGCGCCCGAGAAGTAGGGCAGCACGCCGGCGAACGTGCCGCGGACGAATTCGGTGCGCGCCACCTCGAGCGATCCGATCCCCGGATTCCCACCCCGGCTCAGGAACTCCTTGAAGGCCGCCAGCGCGGAGTCCGCATCTCCCACCTCGCGCTCGATCCGCCCGCGGGCGAGGAGCACCTGCGGGTTCTTGGCCGCTTCGGTGGCGGCCGCGCGGCGGTGGGCGTCGAGCGCCACACCCATCCGGATGTTGACTCGTTGGCGCAGGGCGGTGTTGGCGAGCTCGACCAGGCCGTGGACGAACGCGGGGTCCACTTCGGCCGATTTGGCGAACGCCATCGCCGAGACGGTCAGCGCGTCCTTCCCGAACATCGTCTTGAGGCCGGATACGAGTGCGATCTGCGAATCGCCGACGCCCAGTTCCGCCAATCCGAGCCCATACCAAGGATATGGCCAGTCCGGCTTGAGCTGGGTCGCCCATTCGAATTCCGAGGCGGCGTCGTCGTAGTGGTTGTCGTCGCCGACGTCCCCCATCCGGAGGGAGAGGAATCCGAGGCGTAAATGGATGATGGGGTTGTCGCGGTCGGCCTTGGCTTCGGTGATCATCAGCCGCTCGCGGCGGAGCAGCATGATCGTGTCGCTGATCTGATTCAGGGAGTCCCGCCATCGTTCGAGGGCGGCACGCTGCTCCGGGCTCTGCGCGGGGAGCGTGGCCGGCGATGCGAGCAGGCCACAGGCCAGGAGGGCCGTCAGAATGGCCGTCCGGCGGCGGGCGACCCGGGGAACGTGGGTGAAAGCAGATTCAGGCATGTGCTGGTCTCCGCAGGGAGACGCCGGAGGCGCCTTGAGCTTCACACCCTACCTCACCCGTCCCTTCAGAAACGCCACGATCCCTTCATACACGCCCTGCGCATAGAGGCGCTGCCCGGCCGGGGACCGGAGGGCGGCCTCCTGCTCAGGAATCGCCATGAACATCCCTTCAGTCAATACGGCCGGCATCCACGTCGGCCGGACCAGGGCGAGGTCTCCCCGGCCGAATCCCAGGTCCCGGAGCCCGAGCCGGCGGACCAGCGCGCGCTGAGTCTCCCGGGCGAGCGGAATGCTCCGGGGCTGGTTGTAAAACACGCTGGTGCCGTTGTTGGTGAACGGATTCACTCCATCGGGGAGGGCGTTGTTGTGAATCGAGATCAGCAGGTCCGCGTCCAGGCTGTCGGCCAGCTTCGGGCGCGCGGCGAGGTCCACCGGAACGCCGGTGGTACGGGTCATCACGACCCGCGCGCCACCCTGCTCCAGCAGGCTCCGGAGCCGCAGCGCGACGGCGAGATTCGCTTCGGCCTCCGTCAGGCCGGTGGGCCCCATTGCACCGAGGGGCGGATGGCCGGGATCCACGACGACGAGCAGCCCGCGGAGCGGTCGCTGCGCGTTGATCCGTGGAGGCCGGCGAATCTCGAGAATGAGATCGCTCCGGTCCCACCGGGTCCGGTAGCCCCACACGGCCTGGGAGAGGAGCACCGTGATGGTCACCTCGTCGGCGCTCGCCTGCTGCCATTGCATCTGCCGCACCAGCGGATCCGCGCCGCCGTACCGCATCCAGTCGAGGTCACCCACCGCGCCGAAGAGCCGCACCGTGAGCACGGAGTCGGATTCGGTCACCTGGTAGGGAACGCGCTCGCTCATCGGAATGCGAAGGGTCGCGCGGTCGCCCCCCGGTGAGAGGGTGACGGAGCCGACGCTCGCCGCGACAGGCGGTGTTCCCGCCGGAAGCAGGTGCGCGTCGGCCGCCGGCACCCACGCCGCCGAGGTGCCGGACAGCCGGATGCGCAGGTCGCCGTTCATCCGGCCGGAGACGTTGGCGCGGGTGCCCGTGGGCCAGAACCAGTTATAGGTCGCGCCGGGCGCCGTGCGGCCTATGGTCAGGCGATCGGTGTCGCCCTTCCCCGCCGTGTCGTCGTCGAACTCGACGACCGCGGGAAGGCTGTCGAGCAGCGCGAGATTGAGCGGCCACCGCACCCGCACCGTGTCGGCGCCCTTGATCGCCTCGACGATCGCGGCCGCGGTGTCCACGGCCGTCGCCCGCCGCCGGCAGCGGGGGCACCCGGTGACCTCCTCGCCGAGGAGGGGCCCGGGATCCGCGCCGACGGCGCGGCCCCTGATTACGCCGACATATCGGTCGGCTCGGGTGGGCCGCTGGAGATTGGCCGTGTCGCGATCGAAGGCGCGGATGCCCCAGGGCACCTCGTCGAATCCGACCGATGCGGCGAGCGGGATCACCGTCCCGTCCGCGAGCCGCACGCGCACCTCCGCCCCCTCGGCGGCCCGCACCGAGAAGCGCAGGTACTCCTCGGACGGCCACCACACGCGGCCGCGGGGCGTGAGGGAAGTGCTGTCGATCCAGAGCGCGCCGGTGGGGGGTTGGGCGCGGTGGGTGCGGCGCACCGGGTAGCTGAGCGAGTCACTCGCACCGTTCGGGCGATGAGCGACGAGCAGGAACTGCATCACGCTGTCGGGAGGGAGCGGAAGCCACGCGAGGAACGCGCCGTTCGGCCACACCCGCACCGAGTCGCCGTTGACCGTGAGCCGCGCGTCCCCGGAACCGGTGGACCCGAACACGAACGAGCGGTCCCCGGCGGAGATGACGTCGGTGGGTGCCGGATACACCACCCTCAGGTCGAGCGGGCCGACCTGTTTCGCGATCGGTGGCAGGAATCCGACACTCGAGTCCCGCACCACGGGCTTGCGCGCCGGAGTGGCCCGTGACTTGCCTTGTTGGGCGTCGACCCGCGTCGCCAGAACGGCGAGCGGAAACAGCAGGAGCAGCACCAGGAATGATATGCGTCGCATGGGGTCAAGGTACACGCGGACCGCAACTTACGCCAAGCACGGCGTTGACGCTCTTCCACCGACGGCCTAGATTGCCCCGTCCCCCCCGACCCCTCTTTCCCGGCCCGGAGCATTCGTGAAGCGCTGTCCGGTCTGCGGCACGAACTACCCCGACGAAACCCGGTTTTGCCCCACTGACGGCGGCGCGCTTCAGGCCACGACCGCAGCCGCCGGCCTGGTCGGAACCGTGATCGCCGAGCGCTACCACGTGTTGCGCCGGCTGGGCGAGGGCGGGATGGGCGAGGTGTGGCTGGCGGAGCACGTTCGCATGGGCCGCAAGGCCGCCATCAAGGTGCTTCCTCCCGGGATGAGCCACGATCCGGACGCGGTGTCGCGCTTCAACCGCGAGGCGGCGAGCGCGGCGCGGATCAGCCATCCGCACGTCTGCGCAGTGTACGATTTCGGCACGACGGAACAGGGCCAGCTTTACCTCGCCATGGAGTATCTCGAAGGGAAGACACTCGGCGCGGTGCTCCTGAGCGAAGGGCCGCTCGCACTGTCCCGCGCGTCGCGCCTCCTCGCGCAATGCGCCGATGCGCTCCAGGCCGCTCACGATCTCGGTATCGTCCACCGTGACCTCAAGCCCGACAACATCATGATCGTCGCCGGCCGCACGGGCGAGGCCGTGAAGGTTGTGGATTTCGGCATCGCGAAGGCGATGACACCCGACAAGGGGCAGCAGGTCACGCGGACCGGCCTCGTCGTTGGGACGCCCGAGTACATGAGCCCCGAGCAGCTCGCGGGCGACGCACTCGACGGCCGCAGCGATCTCTACTCGCTGGCGCTCGTGTTCTACCGGATGGTCACCGGCGTGCTGCCGTTCCAGGCGGGGAGCGCCCAGGAGACGATGGTGAAGCGCCTGACGGTGGCGCCGCGCTCCCTGGCGGAGGGCTGCCCGGGGCGTGAATTCCCGGCGGACCTCCAGGCGGTGATGGACCGTGCACTCGACCGCGATTCCGGACAGCGCTACCGCTCGGTGATCGAGTTCGGGCGCGCGGTCGAGCAGGCGGTGAGCGCCGCTTCCGAGGCGCCGACCAGCGTCGTGGACCCCGGGCCCGATGCCCGCACCGTGCCCCTCACCCGAGCCTTGGGCGCGGATCGGCCGCGCTCCCGGCGCACCGCGGTGCTCCTCGGGATCGCCGCCATGGCCGTTGCGGGCGGCGGCCTCATGGCTCGCGGACTCCTGACGCAGCCCGAGACCGACGGTGCCCCGCCGGTGGAGCCGGCGCCCACCGCCGCCCTCGTTCCGCCGGCCGACACTTCGGGCGGGTTGATCCGTAAGGACTCCGCCGGCTCCGACACCATTCGCCATCCCCCGATTACCAGCATCCCGCAGCCGCGCGACCGCGCGGCACCGGGCGTGCGGTTGCCGAGCGTCGAGGCCCTCTCCGATCCGGCCACGCGCGACGAGGCCCGGCGGCAGGCGGAGGCGATTTACGTGCGAACCGACGTAACTGACAGCCTGCGGGCGGCGGCCGCGGCGACGGTGGCGTACGCCTACGTCGAGGACGCACGCTGGCCGGAAGCCAGGACGTGGGCCCAGCGCGCGTTCGACCTCCGGCCGGCGGCGTACCGGCGCCTGCTCGACCAGATCAATGCCCAACTCCCGACCTGATCCCGTGGCCAACGATTCCGTCCGCGTATCCGTCTTCGGCAAGACCGACCTCGGCCGCACCCGCGACCACAACGAGGATACGTTCCTCGTGGCGGACCTGAGCACGGGCAACGCCAGCCTGCACCCCCAGGTCCAGGAACACGCGATCGGCCCCCGCGGCTCGCTCTTCATGGTGGCGGACGGCATGGGTGGCGCCGCGGCCGGCGAGTTGGCGAGCGCGATGGCTGCGGAGCTGATCTACTCCCACCTGCGCTCCACCTGGTCCACGGATCCCAATCCCACGGCCGAGCAGTTCGCCTTCCGGATGCGCGAAGCCGTCGAGGTAGCCAACAGTCGGATCCACGACTACGCCCGTGAGCACCCGGACGTGCGCGGGATGGGCACCACGGTGACGGTCGCCGGCGTGTTCGGGAACGAGCTGTACCTCGCCCAGATCGGTGACAGCAGGGCCTATCTCGTGCGGCGCGGGGTCGCAACCCAGCTGACGAAGGACCAGTCGCTCATGCAGCGGCTGGTGGACGCGGGCGAGCTGACCGAGGAGGAAGCCGAACGGAGCGAGCGCCGCAACATCATCCTGCAGGCGCTGGGTCCCGATCCCCGTGTGAAGGTGGATCTCACGTGGCAGGAGATCCGCCGGGGGGACCTGCTTATCCTCTGCTCGGACGGCCTCAGCGGAAGCGTGAAGCGCGAGGAGTTCGCCGAGCTCGCGGCACGCTACCCGGATCTCGAGCAACTCTGCACCGAGCTGGTGGACCTGGCGAACCAGCGCGGCGGCCCCGACAACATCACGGCGGTCGCGGCACGATTCGACGGCCCTGGCCTGCCGCCTCCCGACCAGGCGGAGCAGCCGGCCTACCATGTGTTCCCGCTGCCGGGGCAGGAAGAAGACGAGGACGACCTGCTGGACAGCAACGGGATCGTGACGACGGAGATCCCCGCGCACCGCCCGGCACCGGTGGCGCGAAGCGAGTCCTCGGCGCGGCCGGGATTCATGCTCGTGGCGCTCCTGCTGGGCCTGATTTTCCTTTACCTGCTTCTCGCCTTATGAGCGGCCACCTCGCGCTCCTCTCCGGAGCGCGCGCCGGCACCCGTGACCCGCTCGGCGGCAACTTCATGAGCATCGGCCGCCATCCGACCTGCGATATCCGGTTCGATCCGGAGCGCGACCTCGACGTCTCCAGCCGCCACGCCGTGCTGTTCCTGAAGGAAGGGCATTGGCACCTGCGCGACCTCGGCAGCACCAACGGCACCTACGTGAACGGCGCTCGGATCACCGGCGAGCACGCGCTGGCCGAGGGGGACGTGATTCGGTTCGGCGCGACAGGGCCGGAGGCACGGTTCGTGTCGCGGGATGATATCTCGCCGGACCGACGGATCGACGGCACGACGGAACGGACCGTGCCCATCGACGAAGCCCCAGGGGTGGAGGTGCCGGGTACGGTGGAATGGCCCGAGCCGGAGCCCGCGCTCCCTGCTCCTGGAACCACGACGCGGGTCCGGGTCGAGGTGGCCAGGAAGACCCGCACGCTGCGGAATGTCGCGGCGGTGCTCGGCGTCCTGGCCGTGGCGGCGCTCGGGGGATGGCTCTGGCAGCGGCGTCAGGCGGCAGCCGAGATCACGCGCCAGCGACTCGCGTATCTCGCGAAGGTGGACAGCCTCCTCTACACGGTCGGCGCGATGCAGATCGACGTAGCCGCGATGCGCGCCTCGCTCGATTCGGCGCGCGGGGAGACCTCGCGGCTGCGTGATCTGCTCGCCGAGTCGGGGTCGGACCCGGCCACCGCGGCGCGGCTGCGGCGCGAGCTGGACGCCTCAATCTTCCGGCAGCAGCAGATCGTGGCCGCGGCCACGCTGGACGGCGATGCGATTGCGGCGGCCAACCGGAATGCACTGGCGGTCGTCCTGGCCGAGACCGGCGATGGGCGGACCTTCAGCGCGACCGGCTTCGCGGTGCGCACCACGGCGGGCGACGGCCTGATCGTCACCAATCGCCACGCCGTCACCGGTCCCAATGGCGAGGCGGCCAGCCGCCTGGGCGTCATCTTCAACGGGTCGGCCCAGAACTTCAAGGCGGTGGTTCTCGCCACCCATCCGACGCTCGACGTGGCGTTGCTCAAGGTCACGGTGGACGGCGGGGTGCCGATCGTAAAGGGGCTGGCGTGGCGGGACCCACCGCTCCGCGTGGGCGACCCCGCCGTGGTGATGGGGTTCCCGCTGGGGCTCGACCTCGCCATGGGCGGCGACTGGCAGCAGGTCGGCATCTCCGCGACGCTCAACACGGGGACGACATCGCGCGTCCTGCCGGAATTGCTCCAGCTTGACGGCTATGGGGCGCAGGGCTCGAGCGGGAGCCCGGTCTTCGACCGCGACGGAATGGTCGTGGGTGTCCTGTACGGCGGGGAACCGGAGAGCAACGGCCGCATCGTGTACGCGGTGCCGGTGAAGGCGGTGCTGGAGCTCCTGGACCGGATACAGTAGAAAAGGGCTGAGGACTGAGGGCGGCGGACGCGCTGTCCTCAGGCCTCAGTCCTCGTTTCTCCTAGCGTAGCAGCATCCACCCGATGGCCAGCGTCCCGCCCAGAATCACGACGCTCCATCCCACCCAGCGTCCGGCGTCCTCGGCCAGGTCGTCCGCGGGGGTGAGGCCGGTTCGTCCGCGAACGGGACCCCACGCGCCGCCGGGCCGCACCCGCGCGTAGAACGCATCCAGCACTTCCGGCCGCTCGGGCGGCGTCAACCACATCACCGGCATCCACACCGCGATCGATCCGAACGCCGTCAGCGCGAGCCGCTGGCCGAAGGTGAGCGCCGAGAGCGCCGGCGTGAGGCTCAGCAGCGCGAGTCCGAGTCCGGCCCCCATCGCCGCGATCTCGGCCCACGCATTGATCCGCCACCAGAACCAGCGGAGGAGCAGCACGAGGCCCGGGCCGGTCCCGATCAGGATGAGGAAGCGGAACACGGTTCCGACATCCCGCATGAAGAACGACACCGATCCGGCCAGTACCGTCAGCGCCACCGAGGCCCAGCGCGCCGCCTTGAGCAGGCGGCGCTCGTCTGTCTGGCCGGTGAACCGGCCGTAGAGGTCGTGGATGAGATAGCTCGCCCCCCAGTTGACCTGGGTGGAGACGGTGGACATGAAGGCCGCGAGCAGGCTCGCGAAGACCAGCCCCAGCACGCCCGTCGGGAGGTAGCGCACCATCAGCAGCGGATAGGCGAGCTCCGGGTCGTCGAGGTTGGGGAGGATGATCAGCGCCGCGAGGCCCACGAGCACCCACGGCCAGGTGCGCACCACATAATTGAGGATGTTGAATGCATGGGCCGCGCGTGTCGCCTCGCGCTCGTTCGCGGTGGAGGAGAGCCGTTGCACGAACAGCCCGCCGCCATCGCTGTTGCGGAACGCCCACCACTGAATGAACACGTATCCGAGGAACGTGGTGAGCGGGAGCGTCGCGTCGGCGGCCGTGGGGAGAAGGTCGAGCTTGCTCCCCTGCCCCGCCTCACGGAGCGTCGAGGTGAGGGCGCCCAGGCCGCCGACTTCGTGGAGCGCAAAGCCCATGACGATGAAGGCGCCGGCCATCGCGAGGATGTACTGCAGGAAATCGGTGGCCACGACGCCCCAAAGCCCTGAGGCGGCCGTGTAGATCAGGACGACGACGAGAATCGGGAGGAGGGCCCAGAGCCGTTCATCACCCGGAAGTGGCGGAAGGCCCTCGAGCAGGCCGAGGCCGACGACCACCTTCCGCATCGCCAGCATCCCGTAGCCGATGCTGATGCAGTTGAGCGGCACGGCGAAGAGAAAGGCGCGAAGGGCCCTGAGGGTGGCGGCGGGGCGGCCGCCGTAGCGCAATTCCGTGAGCTCGAGGTCCGTGAGCACGTGTGCCCGCCGCCAGAGCTTGGCGAGCAGGACCGCGAGCAGTACGTGGCCGAAGGCAAAGCACCACCACTCCCAGTTGCCGGCCACCCCGTCCCGGGCGACCCGCCCCGCCACGTAGAGCGGCGTGTCCACGTTGAAGGTCGTCGCCGCCATCGACGTCGCGGCCAGCCACCACGGAATCGCACGGCCGCCGACGAAGAACTCCGTGAGGCTGGTGGCGCCCTTCCGGGCGAGCCAAAGGCCGAGCACAAGCGTACCGGCCAGGTACACCACGACGATGAGCCAGTCGAGTACGCTCATCCCCGGTGCGCCACGATCCAGCGCGCAACCGCTTCCTGCATCAGCCGCTGACGATGCCAGGCGAGGAGGAGCGGCGCCGGCCCCGGCACCTCCGTGGCGAGGCGCGGGTGGGCGAACAGCACCACCAGGTCCGCGCGCGCCGCGTGCTCGGCGAGCGCCGCCCTCGATGCCGGCCCGAATCCCGCCCGTCCCTTCGAGGCCCGCGGTTCCGCGAACGCCAGCACGATTCGGCTCCCGCCGGTCCCGAGCGGCACACCGGCCGCTTCGAGCGCGCGCGCCGTGTAGTCGTTCGGCGAGGCGGGCCACGCGCCGCCCTGATCGTCGTCGATGATGACGAGCTCGATGGGCGTGTGGAACACCGGCGCCGTGTGCCGCCGAAAGCCGCGTTGGAGGAGGCGGTCGGCGAGCCTCACGCCAGGCCCCTCTTCGCGTGGCAGCCTCACCCCCTGGCCCCCTCTCCGCGTGGCGGAGAGGGGGAATTCCGGAATCATCTCCCCCTCTCCGTTGTACGGAGAGGGGGCTGGGGGGTGAGGCAGAGCGCGCAGGGCGTTCTCGTACCGCTGGATCGCCTCCCCCACCCGCTCCTCCCTCAGACTTCCGTCCCGCAGCCCCGCCTCGATCGCCCGGTGCGCCGCGGCGGGATCGTCCGGATAACAGAGCAGGTCGCACCCCGCGGCGAGGGCGCGCGCGGCCGGGTTTCCGTCCGCGGCCCCACGCAGCGCGGCGCCCATCATCAGCGCATCGGTGACCACGAGGCCGTCGAACCCGAGCTCGGTCCGGAGGAGGTCGAGGATTGTCGGGGAAAAGGTGGCGGGCAGTCCCGCCGGATCCAGCGCCGGGAACCGGACGTGCGCCGTCATCACGCTGGCCACACCGGCTTCCACGGCACGGCGGAACGGCGTCAGATCCTCCTCCCGCAGCACGGCCGCGCTCGCCGAGACGGTCGGAATCTCGTCGTGCGAATCGCGCGTCGTGCGGCCGTGCCCGGGGAAATGCTTCGCGCACGCCAGGGCGCCCGCTTCCTGGCAGGCGTGGATCCACGTCGCGGCCGCGAAGGCCGCGCGCTCGGGATCGGCGCTGAATGATCGCGTCTGCACAATGGGGTTATCGGGCTCGCAGTCGAGATCGGCCACGGGGGCCAGCACCCAGTTGATGCCGAGCTCGAGCGCCTCCCGTGCGGTCGTGGCCGCCGCGGAACGGATGGCGTCCGGATCGTCGAGCGCCGCGAGGGCGGCCGGAGGAGGGAACTCGCTCATCCCTGCGAACTGCTGTCCCGCCCCGCGCTCCAGGTCCGCCGCAATCAGCAGCGGGCGGCCCGCCCGGTCGCGAAGCTCGCCGGTCAGGCGGGAGACGGCTTCCGGCTGCCCGCCGAACAGAATGAAGCCGCCCGCCCCAAACTCGAGCGCGGCACGAATGCCTGCCGATTCGTGGTCAAATCCGGTTTCGGCGCGCCATCGGAGGGCCGGGAGGATCAGGCGGCCAGCGTTCACGGTGGCGTGATCGAGCCGAGTACCCGCGAACCGCGCGCGCCCGTGGCGGCGGGAAGGTTGCCGGGTTGGCCGTGCAGGGTGAGATAGCCGAGGAGCCCGAATGCGACCGCTTCCTTCGCGTCGCCATCGAAGAAAAGCTCATCGAACCGGCGGAGCGGGGTCGGACGCAGCACCTTCGCGAGCTGCTCGAACACCTCCGGGTGGTGCGCTCCGCCGCCGGAGATGACCACTTCTTCGGCGGCCGGGGTCCATTGCCGGACAGCGCTCGCGATCGTGCGCACGGTGAGCGCCACCGCGGTGGCGACACCATTCGCGCCAGGGACCCGGCCGTGGAGCGCGCGGGCGTATTCGTCCCCGAACCGCTCCCGGCCGGTACTCTTGGGGGGATTCGCCGTGAAGTAGGGATCGGCGAGCAGCGCGGCGAGGACCTTCTCGTCCACCTCGCCCGCGCGGGCCAGCATCCCGTCCATGTCGAACGGCAGCGCCGGATCCACCAGGCGTGCGACGGCGTCGATCACCGCCATCCCTGGCCCGGTATCGAACGCGAAGGCTCCATCCTCTCCGCCGCTTTTCGGGACGAAGGTGAGGTTGGCCATACCGCCCACGTTCAGCAGGACCCGCCGCCGCTCCGGACTCGCGAAGAGCAGCACATCGGCCAGCGGCACGAGCGGCGCCCCCTGCCCGCCCGCCGCCACGTCGCGTGCGCGGAAGTTGCTCACGATTCTCACGCCGAAACGCTCCGCGAGGACGGCGGGCTCGCCGAGCTGCCAGCTCACCAGCGGCGGCTGATGCCAGATGGTGTGGCCAGGGAACGCGATGCAGGCAAGCTCGTCCGCCCGCGTGGAGCCCGCATCCAGCACCAGCTGCACCGCCTCGGCGGCCCATTCCGCGATCTGGACGTTGAGCCGGGCGAGGCTCGAGGCCCCCTCGCCCGTCATGGCACCCCGAAGCCAGTTTCGCTCGTCCACGGAGTATGCGCGCGTCGCAAACGCCATCAGCTCAGCGCGGGTCGGACCGGCCAGGCGCACGAGCGCCGCGTCCATCCCGTCGAGAGAAGTACCCGACATGAGACCCACGACGAGCGAGGGGCGCTCCATCAGGCTCCCTTCACCGATGGCGGGTCGCCCACGATCGGCCGCAGGTGGCCTCCCGTCGCGGCGAGCCGGCGTTCGGCCTCTTCGCGGCTGAGGCCGGTCCGCGCCATGACGATCGCGGTGCGCACGCTCCCTCCCGCCGCCGTGATGGCCACGCGCGCCTCGTCGCGATCAACGCCGGCCACCTCCATGAGGATCCGCTGCCCGCGATCCACCAGCTTGTTGCTCCACGCCTGCAGATCCACCATCAGGTTGCCGTAGGTCTTGCCGATCCGGATCATCGCCCCGGTGGTGAGCATGTTCAGGACGAGCTTGGTCGCGGTGCCCGCCTTGAGCCGGGTCGAGCCGGTCACGACCTCGGGCCCGACAAGAACGGTGATGCAGGCATCGCAGGTCTCACGGAGCAACGTGGGCGGTTCACTGCACGACAGGAAGACGGTGCGGGCGCCGAGGGTCTGGGCGCGGCCGAGCGCGGCGCGCACGTACGGCGTCGTGCCGCTCGCCGCGATGCCGACCACGACGTCCTTCGCGGACACCTGGCGCTCATCCATCGCGCTGATCCCGAGATTGACGTCGTCCTCCGCTCCCTCGGCGGGTCTGACGAGCGCGGGCAGGCCGCCGGCAATGACACCGACGACCATCTCGGGCGGGGAGCCGAACGTCGGCGGGCACTCGGACGCGTCGAGGACGCCGAGCCGCCCGCTGGTTCCGGCCCCCACATAGATGAGCCGCCCGCCCTGCCGGAAGGCCGCCTCGATCAGCTCGATCGTCCGGGCGATCTCCAGCCGGGCGCCCGCGACGGCGACCGGGACGGTTGCGTCCTCGGCCGTCATCAGGTCCACGATCTCCTCCGCCGATGCCTCGTCGATGCCGGTCGTGCGGGGATTGCGCCGTTCGGTCAGCCGGGGATCGAGCATGCGCGGGCCTGGGTGCGAGTGTGGAGAGCCTTGAACCGGGCGAGAATCGGGTAAATTAGGAGGCCCTTTCGTCGGGGGGCAACCTCCACCCCCCGATCCCATCGTCACAACTCGAGGTCTTCGTGAGCCTTCGACACCGCGCGGTCGCCGTCGTGCTGGGTCTGTACACTGCGGCCTGTTCGCCGGGCACGCCCGCTACCGCTCCCGCACCCGGCGGCGTCGCCGAGGGGATCAACCCGGGCTGGGCGCTCCGTGGGAAAGCGCGGCTCACCGAGGGGGCGTCGGCGGTCGTGGTATCCGGGAGTCCGATCGCGAGCGAAGTCGGTCGCGACATTCTCCGGAAGGGCGGCAATGCGGTGGACGCGGCCGTGGCGGTCGGTTTTGCGCTGGCCGTGGTGCATCCGGAGGCGGGGAACATTGGCGGGGGCGGTTTCATGGTGTTCCGGATGGCAGACGGAAAGGCCTACGCCCTGGATTACCGGGAGACGGCGCCCGCCGCGGCCACCCGGGACATGTACATCGAGCCGGACGGCGATGTATCCGACCTGAGCCTGACCGGCCATCTCTCCGCGGGAGTCCCCGGCTCGCCGGCCGGCCTGGTGGAGGCGCATCGCCGATTCGGGAAGCTCCCGCTCGCCGACGTGATGGCGCCGGCCATCCGGCTGGCCGATGACGGATACCTGGTCGATGAGTATCGCGCCGAGTCGATCGGCGACTACTGGGAGCGGCTCTACCTCTTCCCCGCCTCCCGGGCCCAGTTCCTTCCCGGCAATCGGCCACCTGCGCCCGGCACGACGCTCCGGCAACCGGATCTCGGCCACACCCTCGCGGCGATCCGCGACAGCGGCTGGGCCGGTTTCTACCGCGGGAAAGTAGCCGACCTGATCGTGGCGGAGATGGAGCGCGGCGGCGGGATCATCACCCACGAAGACCTGGCGAGCTACAAGGCGCTCTGGCGGGAGCCGGTCACGATCTCCTACCGGGGGCACACGATCTACTCGATGCCGCTGGCCTCCTCGGGCGGCACCACGCTCGCGATGATCCTCAACATCCTCGAGGGTTACGCGCCGCTCCCGCCGTTCGGGACGCCCGCGCTGCTGCATCTCGAGGCCGAGGCGATGAAGCGCGCGTTCACCGACCGGAACCAATACCTTGGCGACGCCGACTTCGCCAAGATCCCGCTGGAACGACTGTTGTCGAAGGAATACGCCGCTTCCCAGCGCGCGACCATCAAGTCGGACCACGCGACGCCGACCCCGACGTTCGATCCCGCCCTGCGAGACGGCGGCTCGACCACGCATTACTCCGTGGTGGACGCCGAGGGCAACGCCGTGAGCACGACGACCACCCTGAACGACAGCTACGGGAGCGCGGTGACGGTCGCGGGAGCCGGATTCCTGCTCAACGACACGATGGATGATTTTGCCGCCGCCCCCGGCAAGCCGAACATGTACGGGCTGGTGCAGGGCGAGGTGAACGCGATTCAGCCCGGGAAGCGGATGCTCTCGGCGATGACGCCGTCCATCGTCGTGGATTCCGCGGGCCGCCTCGAACTGGTCGTGGGGACTCCCGGCGGGCCCCGCATCATCACGATGGTCTATCACGTCATCTCGAACGTCATCGATCACGGGATGTCGCTGCAGGACGCGGTCGAGGCGCCGCGCATGCATCACCAGGCGCTGCCGGATTCCATCCGCCTCGAGCGGAACGGGTTCCAGCCGGCCACGATCGCGCGGCTCCGCACGATGGGCCACGGCGTGTATGAGGGAGGCCGGAGCGGGGACATCGAGGCGATCATCCGGGTGCCGGGCGGGTGGCTCGGCGTGAGCGATCCGAGGCTGGGAGGGGGCGGGGCGGGATACTGAGCAAGCAGGACTGAGAAACGAGGACTGAGGACCGAGCAACCGACTTGCGCTCAGTCCTCAGTCCTCAGTCCTCAGCCCTGGCCTCTTCTACTTCGCCGCGACAAAATCCCCCGTCAGCCGGATGGTGATGGGCGCACCCGGCGCGATCACGATATCCCGGTCACCGGTTTCATTGGCCACTGCCGCGCCCCCGGCAGCGCCGACCACGCCACCGATCACCGCCCCACCGGTGTTCCCGCCGATGGCCTTGCCGATCAGCGCGCCTGCCGCGGCTCCCGCTCCGACCTTGGCCGCCGTTCCGGCCGTCACACCGCGGCCCTTGAGGGTGTAGGTCACCTTGTCCACCGTTCCGGTCACCGGGTAATCCGTTCCCGCGATCGATACCGAGGTCGGCTGCAGCACGATGGTTTCCTTCCCGCCCTTGGTCGGCGCCGACTTGAACTCCTTGAGCAGGATCGCCACCGTCGAGCCCGCCGGAATGACGACGCGCCCATCGGCTGCGGTGATGTCCTGCCCGACCCTGGCGTACATCGTCTCGCCCGCCTTGGCGACGCGGGAGGTCACGGTGTCCCTCGCGGTGACGGTGAAGGTCTCGCCTGACGCCAGCGCGGCGGGCTTCGCGGCCGGCTTCGGCGCCGGTGCCGTCGGCGCGGGGGCCGCGGGCTTCGGCTTGGCCGTGGCCGGGGTGCTTGGCGTGGGCTTGCTGACGAAGACTGTCTCGGGCTTGGTGGCCGGGACGTCCGTCAGCGGCATGCCGGAGTCAGGTTGCGCGAGCTCGAGCTCCCGGCTCAGGCTGTCCGCGGCTCCGGATGCGGACTTGTCCCCGCCCGCGCACCCGATCAGGGCGGCGAGCGCAACTGTGGCAACGAGTTCTTTCATGGCGATCGTCCTCCTGATGCGCGCACTTGCCGGGCTCAAGGGGTGGCCGGCACATTGCACGCGATGAATGAGCTCCGTGCGCTCCTGCCCTACCTGGCCGCCTACCGCCGCACGTACGCGGTGGGGTTCCTGTGTGTCATCGTCTCCAATGCCCTGACGACGCTATGGCCCCGATTCCTGCAGCGGGCCATCGACCTCATCGGCGCCGGAGCCCCGACCCGGGCCGTCGGCACGGCCGCCGCCTTCATGGTCGGCGTGACCGTGCTGGGCGGCATCGCCCGCTACGGAATGCGCCAACTGCTGAACAGCGGGAGCCGCTGGGTCGAATACGATCTGCGGAACGACCTCTTCCGTCAGCTCACCCGGCTCTCGCCCGAATTCTACGACCGCGCCTCCACCGGCGACCTCATGGCCCGCTCCACCAACGACCTGCTCGCCGCCCGGATGGCCGCGGGCCCGGCGCTGATGTACATGGTGGACACGGCGGTGCGGATCGTGATCGTCGGCCCGGCGATGCTCGCGATCAGCCCCAAGCTGACCGTGCTCGCCCTGCTGCCGCTGCTCGGACTCCCGGTCGTGATGCTGTCCCTCGGCCAGATGATTCACTACCGATCACTCGCCATCCAGGACCAGTTCGGCGTCCTGACGAGTCACGTCCACGAGAACCTGTCGGGCGTGCGGATCGTGCGAGCCTACCGGCAGGAAGCCGCGGAAACCGCCCACTTCCGCAGCTTAAACGACGAGTACCTCACGCGCAACGTCGCCCTCGCCAAGGCGCAGGGCGCCTTCCATCCCCTGCTGGCGATGCTCGGCGGGCTCGGCGGCGTGGCGGTGCTGTTCGTCGGCGGCCGGCTGGTCATCGCCGGGACCGTTACGGTCGGCGAGTTCGTTGCGTTCGGGGTGTACCTCGTGATGCTCGTCTGGCCGATGATCGCCCTGGGCTGGGCGCTGAGCCTGATCCAGCGCGGCGAGGCCTCGATGGCCCGGATCAATGCGCTCTTCCGCGAGCACCCGCGCATCACTTCCCCCGCCGCGCCCGCGGTCCTTCCGCCGCGCCGCGGCGCCCGCGGGCTCGCCTTCGACCACGTCTGGTTCCGCTACCCCGGGGCGCACGACCGCGGCTGGGTGCTGCAGGACGTGTCGTTCAGCGTGGCACCCGGGCGCTCGCTCGCCATCGTCGGTGCGACGGGCGCCGGCAAGTCCACCGTCGCCGAGCTCGCGGTCCGCACCTACGACCCCGACGAGGGGAGAATCCTGCTCGACGGGGTGGACCTCCGGAGCCTCGCGCTGGAGGAGCTGCGGCGCAACATCGGCTTCGTGCCCCAGGAGACGTTCCTCTTCAGCGATACCGTGCGCGGCAACATCCTGCTCGGCGCTCCGGACGACGGCCGCCTGGAGGAAGTATCCGAGGTCGCCCAGCTCACCGAGGCGCTCCCCGCCATGCCGAAGGGCTTCGACACCCTCCTCGGCGAGCGCGGAATCAACCTCTCCGGCGGCCAGAAGCAGCGCACCGCCATCGCGCGGGCCCTCGCCCAGGACCCACCGGTGTTCGTATTGGACGACGCGCTGAGCGCCGTGGATGTGCAGACCGAGGCCCGAATCCTCACGGCGCTTCGCCACGCCCTGAGCGGGCGCACCAGCGTCATCATCTCCCACCGCCTGGTGGCCGTGCGGGACGCGGACTGGATCCTGGTGCTCGAGGACGGCCGGATCGTGGAGGAAGGCACCCACGCGACGCTGGTGGCGGGCGGAGGACGCTACTGGGAGCTACTGCGGCGGCAGGAAATGGAAGCGGAGCTGGCGTAGCGTCAGACCGCCACAACGCCGCCTCACCCCCCGGCCCCCTCTCCGTACAACGGAGAGGGGGAGAACGCGTCGAATCCCCCCTCTCCGCCACGCGGAGAGGGGGTTAGGGGGTTAGGCCGCAGATGCCGGATGCCGACCTGCAGGTGGGGTTCAAATCTTCCGTCTGATGAATTCCGGCGTCAGCCCCTGCAGCCATCCCGCCAGCCGCGTGAATTCGCCGGTCATCATCAGCAGCCCCACCAGGATCAGCAGGATTCCGCTCACCCGCATCACCCACGGCAGGTACGGCCGGAACCGCTGGAACCAGTCGAGGAACGCCTCCACCGCGTAGGCCGCGACGAGGAACGGCACCGCGAGCCCCGCCGAGTAGGACGCGAGGAGCAGCGTGCCGCGGGTGACGTCGCCCTGCGTCGCGGCGAGCCCGAGGATCGCGCCCAGGATCGGCCCGATGCAGGGCGTCCAGCCTGCCGCGAAGGCCATTCCCACCAGCACGGATCCCAGGTAGCCGATCGGCTTGCGGTCGAGCTGGACCCGCTGCTCCATCTGCAGGAACCGGAACTTGAAGACCCCGAGCGAATACAGGCCGAACAGCACGATCAGCGCACCGCCGATGCGCTGCAGCCACACCTGGTAGTACTTGAGCGCCGTGCCGAGCGCCGTGGCACTCGCGCCGAGCAGGATGAAGACCAGGGCGAAGCCGAGGATGAACAGCACCGAGTGCAGCATCGCCAGCCGGCGGCGCCCGGTCATCTCCTCCAGCGTCATGCCGGTGATGAACCCCAGGTAGCTCGGGACCAGCGGGAGCACGCAGGGCGAGAGGAAACTCAGGATGCCGGCCGCGAACGCGACCAGGAAGCCGAGCTCGTCGGGAGGGTTCAGAGAGCCTCCAGGTCCCGCCGCCGGCAATCGCGGCAAAGGCCGTG
Organism: uncultured Gemmatimonadales bacterium; assembly: GCA_963817575.1. Classification (GTDB taxonomy): domain Bacteria; phylum Gemmatimonadota; class Gemmatimonadetes; order Gemmatimonadales; family GWC2-71-9; genus DASTCF01. Next base: position 5,323 of record CAWFOY010000005.1, on the reverse strand, counting down.
GATCTCGACCCGGTGGCGCTGATGGAGGAAGTCGTGCTCGTCGGCGATGATCGGCAGCATCCGCTCCAGCCGTTCGTTGGTGAATTCGGCCACCTGGCCGCACCGGAGGCAGACGAGGTGGCCGTGGCTGGTCTGCGGGATCACGCCCTCGAACCGCCGGAATCCGTCCCCGAAATCGTGCGCGCGGATGAGGCCGCTCCGCTCGAGCAGGTCGAGCGCGCGGTAGATCGTCGCGGTGGCGACGCGCTCGCCCTGCTCCTGGAGCCGGCGCCGAATGGAGTCGGCGGAGAGGTGGTCCTGCGCGCGGAAGACCGTCTCGGCGATCAGTTCCCGCTGCCGGGTGGCGGGCAGATGGTGGTCCCGCAGGAAGCGGCGGAAACGCTCGAGAAGGTCGGAGGCCTCAGCCTTGCCCAGGTGCGCCATGAAGCCCAGGGGGGTACCACGCGTGAACCGGCAGGGGGATGGGCGGCTCTTCCTCGGTCCGCTTCGGCACCAGCGCCATGAGCTCGTCCAGCGCCTCGAGCGGCCCGCTCCCGACCTCGGCCAGTTCCGAGGCGAACTTGCCCCGCTCCTTGCCCTTGAGGGTGTGGACGTAGCGCGCCGTGTAGATCCGGCGGCGTTCGCCGTCCACCCGGGCCAGGATCGCGGTGCCGTACTCCTTCCCCTCCCGGCGGAACGGCTGGAACACCCACAGCCCGTCGAGCTCCGACACCGGAAGCTGCCCCGCGACGGCGGCCGCGAGCTGCTCCCATCCCTCACCCGTGCCGGGACCGGGCGGCGTGAGATCGCGGTAGGCGGTCATTTCTCGCAATAGAACCGAAGCACGTGCATGAAGTCCTGCGCGTTGGTCACGACGCCGTAGGCCTGGTGGGTGCCCCGGTCCCTGAGCTTGTTGACGACGAACTCCGTCTGGTCCACGCAGATCGTCATCAGCTCCGCGGGGACGCCGTCGTAATGGGCGTGAAACGCGGGGAGCATGTTCCCGACCGCGATCGCGTGCAGCGCGGTGGCCACGAAGATGGCGCCGGTGGCCCGAACCGTGTGCTCGCGCATCGCGTCCTGTGCCTTCAGGTTGTCCGTGATGACGCCGGGGAGCGGGCCGTCGTCGCGAATCGAGCCGGCCAGGACGTAGGGTACTTTCTGGGTCACGAGGGCGTGCATGATGCCGCTCCGCACCAGGCCGGAGGCGACCGCCTTCTCGATGGAGCCGAGGGCCCGCACCCGGTTGATGGCCCGCATGTGCAGCCCGTGCCCGCCCTCGGTCGGCTGCCCCGTATTCGACATCCCCAGCGTCGTGCCGAAGATCGCCGCCTCGATGTCATGCACCGCCACGGCATTGCCGGCCAGGACCGCCTGCACGTACCCCTGCCGGATGAACCATTCCAGGTCCGCCCGGGCGCGGGAATGTACCAGCGCCGGACCGATGACCCAGATCAGGTAGCCGCCCCGTCGCTTCTCCTCCGCGAGCCGCGCCGCCAGTTCCTCGTAGTTCACGGGGCGTTCGCGGCTCACTTCGGTGGACATGAACCGGAACTCGTTCGCGCTGTGGGACCCGGCGAGGAACCCCTCCGCGTGGACGAAGATGCCTTCTGTCCCGTCTTCCGCTTCACCCATCGCGATGAACTCGCCGGCACGAAGCCGCCGCGGCTCGATCACCTCCAGGAGCTCGCCCCGCCGCACGATGACGCAGTCCATCCGGGGCCGGGTGGGCGACACCCAGCCGCCGGCGCCCAGGTGCACGTAGGTCGGCAGATTCGAGGTGGAGAAGAAGCCTTCGGGGAGCACGCCGTCGGCCGGCAGCGGCTCGAACCGGGCCGCGGGAGCATTGGCGAAGAGGGGTGACCGGAAGTCCGGCGCGGAATAGGCTTGGGTGGGCATAGGCCGGACGAATCTTAGGGGTGGACGGGCGGGGATTCAAGCCGACTTGCGTGCCCGACAGGACCCTGCATCTTGTGGTGCGATGCGTCCTTACGCCATTTCGTCTTGTTCGCCGCGCCGGCGGCTTCGCGCATTCGGTCTCCTGCTCGCCCTCGGCGGACTCGCGACCGGGTCCGCAGCGCAGGAGCCCGTCAAGCCGGACACCGCCCGTCGCGACTCCCTGCCCCGTTTCCAGCTGCCAACCCTCAACGTCACGCGTACCCTCGAGCCGCTCGACCGGGTGCCCGCGGCGTCCGGCGCCCTGGGACGCACCGATATCCGCCGGGCCCAGCTCACCATCGGTGCCGATGAGGCGCTGACGAACCTGCCCGGCGTGTACGTGGCCAACCGGTACAACTTCTCGGTGGACCAGCGCATCTCGATCCGCGGCGCAGGGAGCCGCGCCAACTTCGGCGCTCGCGGGGTCAAGATCCTGCTCGACGACGTCCCGCAGACGCTGCCCGACGGCCAGAGCCAGCTCACCAACGTCGAGTTCGGGACGCTCGACCGGGTCGAGGTGCTGCGCGGGGCGTCGTCATCGCTGTACGGGAACGCCTCCGGGGGAGTGATCTCCTTCCGAAGCGAGGCGGCTGGAGACACGCCGGTGGCGGCGGCGGCCCGGCTCGAGGGCGGCGCGGCGGGCAGCACCAAGTGGCAGGTTCGCGGTGCGGGCCGGTCCGGCCGGCTGGGCGGCACGCTCTCCCTCTCGCGGTTCCTTACCGACGGCTTCCGGCAGCAGAGCGCGGCGGAAATCCGGCAGCTCAATCTCGGCGGGGACTACGCGCTGTCGGATGCCACGGAAGTTCGCGTCCGGCTCGGGCTCGCCGATACGCCGAAGGCCGAGAACCCCGGCGCCCTGTCGGAGGCCGAGTATGCCGCCAACCCGGACTCGGCCCCGGCGAACAACATCAACCGGCACGCCGACAAGGCGGTGCAGCAACAGCAGCTCGCCTTCACGGTCCGCCACACCGACACCCGCGGGAACACGCTGAGCGGAACCGTGTTCGGCCTGCTCCGCGATCTCGACAACCCGCTGGCCACGAACAACATCGTCGTCATCGACCGGCGGGCGGGCGGAGTTCGCCTTCAGGCGAGCCGGCACCTCGGCGAGGGGGCGGCACCCCGGCTCACGGCTGGCGTTGACGGTCAGGTGATGCAGGACGACCGGCAGAATTACCTGGGCGACGGCGCCGGCGAGCGAACCGACAGCCTCACGATCGACCAGATCGAACGCGTGTCGGAGGTCGGGCCGTTCGCACAGTTGACGTGGTCGCCGCAACCGAAGCTCACGATCGGCGCGGGTGTGCGGTACGACAACGTCCACTTCGAGGTGGATGATCTCCATCTGAGCGACGGAGTGGACAACAGCGGCGATCGGACGATGAGTGCCTGGAGCGGCAACCTCGGCCTGAGTTACGCCGTCCAGGAGTCGTTCATCCCGTACGCGAATGTCTCGACCGCGTTCGAGACGCCCACGACGACCGAGCTCGTCAACCAGCCCGACGGCTCGGGGGGGTTCAATGACGAGCTCGGACCGCAGCGGGCCGTCAGTTTCGAGCTCGGCGCCCGCGGCGACAGGGGCCGCGAGGTCTCCTGGTCGCTGGCCGTGTTCCAGGCCGACGTCGAGGACGCCATCGTGCAGTACCGGGAAATCGGAGGGCGCGCCTTCTTCCAGAATGCGGGGCAGACCCGCCACCGCGGCGTCGAGGCGGGACTGAGCGTGGCGCCGTTCAGCGGACTGCGCGTCTTCGGTTCCTACACCTACGCGCATTACCGGTTCACGGATTACAAGCTCGTGGACGGGGTCGAGGTGGATACGCTCGATGGGAATCGCCTGGCGGGCGTGCCCGAGGCGTTCTTCCGGCTGGGGATCCGCGCCACGCCCGGCGCGGGGCTGGCGATCGACGTCGACCAGACGATGAGCTCCTCGCTCTACGGAGACGACCAGAACACGATCAAGGTGGCGGGCTGGGGGGCGGGAGTCACCAACCTGCGGCTGAGCCTCGACCGGCCGATCGGGAGCTGGTCCGTCGCCCCGTTCCTCGTGGTGAACAATCTCTTCGACCGCACCTACATCGGCTCCGTCACGATCAACGGCTTCGGCGGACGGGTGCTGGAGCCGTCGCCGAGGAGGAATGCGTACGTGGGGGCGGAGGTAGGATGGAAGTAAGGTTGGAGGACTGAGGACTGAGGACTGAGGACTGAGGACTGAGGACTGAGGACCGGAAGATGCGAGGCGCGCCCTCAGTCCTCGCTACTCAGTCCTCAGTCCTAGAGCAGTGATACCGGATCCCTGTCGATACTCACTCTCGTCTCCCCCCAACCACCGAGCCGGGCGGCTGCGTAGCGCGTGACCCCGCCGATCACGGCGGGCTGGCCCTTGAGCACCACGTGCCACCGCCAGCGGCCCTGAATCCGCGCCAGCGGGCAGGGGGCCGGTCCGAGGATCATCAATTCGAGCTTCTGGGACGCCGCCAGCGAAGAGCACCAGTCGGCCACCTCCGCCGCGACCCGGCCCACCTTCGTCTCATCCCGGCCCGACACCAGCAGGTTGACGAGCGCCACGCCCGGCGGATACGGCGGTGAGGCGCGGTGCGCCAGCTCTTCGGCCAGGAATCCTTCGGCATCGTGCGCCGCGGCGAATCGAAGGGCGTGATGTTTCGGCTGCCGGGTCTGCACCAGCACCCTGCCGCCCTTCGGCCCGCGCCCGGTCCGCCCCGCCACCTGCGCCAGCAGCTGAAATGTTCGCTCGGCCGCGCGGAAATCGGGAAGGTAGAGGGCGGTGTCCGCGTCCACGACTCCGACGAGGGTGACGTTCGGGAAGTCCAGCCCCTTCGCGATCATCTGGGTGCCGACCAGCAGGTCCATCTCGCCGCGCTCGACGGTACCGAGGATCCGGTGGTGCGCCCACTTGCTGCCGGTCGTGTCGAGGTCCATCCGCGCGATCCGCGCCGTCGGAAACCGCTCGGCGAGGAGCTGTTCCAGTTGCTGCGTGCCGATCCCCCGCATCTGCTGCACCGGATGTCCACACTCGCGGCACGCCTGGTCGAGAGGCTCCTCGTGGGCGCAGTAGTGGCAGCGCAACGCCGGCGGGGTGCGGTGCACGGTCAGCGAGATGCTGCACTGGGGGCACTGGGGCACCTGACCGCAGTCGGGGCACTGCAGGAAGGACGCATAGCCCCGGCGGTTGAGCAGCAGCATCCCCTGCTCTCCCCGGGCGAGCGTCGTGGCCACAGCCTGGTCCAGCGCCTCGGACCACGGCATCCCGCCGGTCTCAGCCACGCGCGGCGCGGTCCGCACGTCCACGATCTCCACCGGCGGCAGGACCGCGGCGCCGATCCGGTCCGGAAGCCGCACCAGCCGAAGGGCGTGCTGCGTCGCCGCCCAGCTCTCGAGTGATGGCGTG
>CAWFOY010000004.1:0-7697 GCA_963817575.1 uncultured Gemmatimonadales bacterium | reverse complement strand
TCACGACGGCCAGCCCGCCGAAGAGGAGCACCAGGGCGAATGGGCGCGCGGCCCCGCCGGACAATGCGGGCACGGCGGTCGCCAGGGCGTCCATCAGGACGTGGGCGATGGCGGCGTCCGACGCCGCGCAATACGCGAGGGCGAAGACGACCCAGGCGACGAAGCCCGCCATCGGACCGAAGGCCTCGTCGATATAGGCAACCGCCCCTCCCGAGCGCGTGACCTGGCTGCCGACCTCGGCGAAGCACGCGAGCACGAGGAGCACGAGCGCGCCGCAGACCAGGTACGCCAGCACCGCCGCCGGGCCGAGGATTGCCGCCACGACCGCCGGAAGGGCAAAGATCCCCGCGCCCACCGTGAGGTTGACCGCATTGGCGCCCAGGGTCCAGGGGCCGATGGCCCGGACCAGCTCCTGCTCCGGGTTGCGCTGCGCCGGAGGCGGGGCGTCGCTCACTGCTTCACCTTGGTCTTCAACTCCTCGAACCAGTTGTCCACGAACACCATCTGATTGGGCGGGGTCGGCACCGAATCTGTGACGGGCCGCAACATCACGAAGCGCTTGTCGTCCGGGGAGACGTCGTAGGCGCGATAGGATGCCGCGCGGGCGTACGACTTGGCCTGGAACATCGGCACCGGTGCGCCGGCGGAAAAAGTCGGCGCCGTCGTCACCGGCACCGTCATCATCTCCCCCGAGGTGCCCCGAAAGAAGATCTCACGACCACTTCGACTCCAGAGCGGCTCATCGCCACCGCCCGTCGAGATCTGCCAGCGGCCCTCGTCGGCTTTGGGAAACGGCCGCACGTAGATCTCGGATTTCCCGGTCTCGTCCGACTGATAGGCGATCCACTTGCCGTCCGGCGAAAGTGTGGGCGCCCGCTCGTCGAACTTTGGCGATGCCACGAGGGGCACCGGGACGTCATCCACACCCGGCCGAAAGCCCAGGATGTCCCGGCTGGGGAGGGTAGTCCGCACCACCAGCCACTGGCCGTCGCGTGACCAGAGCGCCTCCGCCATGGCGTGGTCGGAGCCGAGCAACTTCTCGGCGGCTCCGCTGCCATCGGCGCGCTTCTGGAAGAGCGAGGCGTTGTTGTTGCCCGGGTCGGCGAAGTACATCACGCTCCGGCCGTCGGGACTCCAGGTGGGGCGGTACTTGAGAAACTCCTCGAATGTGAGCCGGGAGAGCGGCCCGCGCTCGAGTTGCTTGATCCAGATGTCGGAGGTGGGCTCGCCCGAGACGGCGACCGCCAGGCGGGTCCCATCCGGTGACAGACTCAGCCCGCCGTTGAAGGGCCGGTCGAAGTTCCAGCCCGGATCGACGGCCGACGCGACGCCCTCACGGGTGACCCAGACCGGCTGGACCGTCTCTTTGACGTCCCGCGGCTCGCCGGCGTAGTACACCAGAGTGCCAGTGCGGGAGACATCGTAATCCACGAAATAACCGGCGCGAGTCGCCACCCCAGCGATCACCGGAACAGCAGGGCCGGTTTCCACCATCTCGTCCTGGTCGAACGGGACCACCACAAGGGAGCCGTCCGCGCGAGCAATGAGCAGGTGGCCGGTGGCGAGGTACTTCGCCCTGAGGCCACGCTGGATGACTTGGTACTTGCCCGTCTTGAGGTCGAGGACGGCGATCTCGGTCTCGCTGGGGCGCGTGGGTCCGAACCATATGGAAAACACGAGTCCCCGGTTGTTGGGCAACAACGCCGGGTTGAGGTGGGCAAATTCATGTCGCGTCGTGTCGAGCGTGGTGACCACTACCGGAGTTCCACCGGTGGCGGGGACCTTGACGATGCCGTCCTCGTTCCTGAAGCCGCCCGCCGAGTAGATCAGCCCGTCCGAGCCCCAGGCGGTGCCCCCCCCGGTGATAAGGGTATCGGCCACGACGCTGGGCGAGGCGCCGTCCAGCGAAGTCACCAGGAGCACACCGGGAGGCGTCACGAAGGCTACTTGCTGCCCGTCTGGCGACCACGTGAGGCACACCGCGCCGGTCGTTCCGGCGAGTGGGCGGGCGTGCAGCTGGTCCCGGTCGCGGATCCAGATCTGCTTCACACCGTCCGCACCGCCGCCGACGTACGCAACGCGATTGCCGTCGGGGCTGAGGGCAATCAACTGTAGTCCGACGGATGCGATCGCTTCCGCGCCGTTCAGTTCGAGCGCGTATCGCCGGACAGGCGCCCCGGCACTCGGCGTGGTGCGGGACCACATCCAGAGCCCTGCAAACACTGTGAGGCCCCAGAGCAACCAACCGGCCAGTGTGAGGCCGGTCCACCGACGGCCCGGCGCGTAGGCCGCGCCTGTCATGGCCGTGGTTCTCGACGCGTACCCCGGATCGATGAGCGCGGCGCCGAATTCAGCGGCCGTGCCGAACCGGTCCGCCGGGAGCTTTTCGAGCGACTTGGCCACCGCCGCCGCCACGTTGGGCGGCACCGACTTCCGGACCTTCGTAACCGGTGCGGCCTCTTCCGTCACGATCTTCATGATGATCTGCTGCGCCGAGGCGCCCACGTGCGGCGGATTCCCCGTCAGCATCTCGTACAGCACGCTGCCCAGCGAATAGACGTCCGAGCGGGCGGTAATTTCCTTCTCAGCCGTGGCCTGCTCCGGACTCATGTAGTGCGGCGTGCCGAGGCTGAGCCCGGTTTCCGTCATCCGTCCGCCGGCCGCGGCACTGAGCGCGAGCGCGATGCCGAAGTCGGCCACCATCGGCCGGCCGTCGTGGAGCAGGATGTTCTCCGGCTTGATGTCGCGGTGAATCACGCCGTGGCGGTGGGCATAGTCGAGCGCGTCGGCCACGGCCACGGTGATCTTGACGGCCTCGTCGATGCCGAGCTGGGTCTCGCGATTGAGCTTGCTTCGCAGGGTCTCGCCGTCGATGAACGGCATGACATAGTAGAGGAAGCCATCGGCGGATCCGCTGTCGAAGAGCGGCAGGATATGCGGATGCTGGAGGGCGGCGGTGGTCTTGATCTCCACCACGAAGCGCTCGGCGCCGAGCACGGCGGCGAGCTCCGGCTTGAGGACCTTGAGTGCGACCTTCCGATCGTGCTTGAGGTCCTGGGCCAGGTACACCGTGGCCATCCCCCCTTGGCCCAACTCGCGCTCAATGCGGTAGCGGTCGGCGAGGGCTGTGGACAGCCGGTCGGGGACTCCGCTCATCGACTCCCACCCGTACGCGCCCGCAGTTCGGTGAACCAGTTGAGCACCAGCACCAGCTCGCCGATCTCGTTAGCTGCGCGGTTGATCATCACGAACCGGCGGTCATCCTGGCTCAGGTCATACGCCCGGTGATAGACATCGGACGCCATGTTCGGCAGGCTGAACAACACGCGCGGCGACCCCGCGCGAAACGTCGGGCCAAGGGTCACGTCGACCGCCAGCATTTCGCCACGGCGGGTTCGGAAGACCAGCTCGCGGCCGTTGTGCGCCCAGCGCGGTTCCTCGCCGCCGTCCACCGACAGCTGCGCCTTCCCCGCTCCCGGATCGTCGAGCCGCCGCACGTACACTTCATTCCGTCCCGATTCATTCGAGACGTAGGTGAACCACCGGCCATCGGGGGAGACGTCCGCCGCGAATTCCTCGAACTTGCCGGCGACCAAGGCCCGAGGGGCGGAGTCCACGCCCGGTGCCATCGCGTAGATGTCCCGATTCGAAGAGATGCCGCCGCTACCCAGCCGAAACACGAACGTACGGCCGTCGGGAGCCCACGTGATCTCATCCACGTTCCGGGGGTTCGCCATCAGCGACTCCGCCTCGGCGCTGCCGTCGAAGCGTTGGACCCACGCGTTGCCCTTGCCGCTCCGATTGGAGATGAACGCGACGCGACGACTGTCGGGCGTCCACGCCGGACGGTTGTTGCCGGCACCGCCGAACGTCAGGCGCACCAGCGGGCCCGCGGGGAGTTGCTTCACCCAGATCTGCTCTCCGCCGGACGAGGTCATGCTGACGGCGAGTCGCGAGCCGTCGGGAGCCAGCGCCACCACGCCGAAGTTGCCCTTCCATGCCGAATCCACGGGCGTGATGCGCCCGGTGCGGTCCACCCAGACCACCTGCTCGCTGCCGGTGCCGCCTCCCGGCAGGTACAGCAGGGTCCCGGTTTTGGAGACGGCGAATTGGGCCGCCCCGCTGCTGGCGTCCACCTGGACGCCTTCGGCGATGGCGGTGGGGGCGCCGGTGACCGCGGAGCGCTTGACGTCGACCGGCACCGCGTTCAGCGAGCCGTCCAGGGTGGCGTAGAGCACGTGTCCGGTGGGGAGGTACCGACCGTACACCCCCTGAATGATCGGGGTGGTGCGCCCCGTGGCGAGATCCAGGATCCCGATCTCGGTGTCGCCGATGGAGGAATGCCAGATCTGCACCAGCGCCGTCCGGCCGCCCGGCAGCAACTGGGGCCAGTCATGCTCGGTCTCGCTTCGCGCCGAGTCGAGCTTGCTCACCACCTCAACGGCCCCGCCGGTGGAGGGAACGCGCGCGACACGTGCGGTGGCGTGGTTGAAGTAGAGCTTGCCATCCTCGCCCCAGTCGCCGCCCCAGGGGTTGGCGGAGTCCCGGACCACGGTGACTGCGGGGCCTCCGCTCACGGGGATCACCCGCAAGTCTCCCGGGCTGCCGGTGAAGAACGCGATCGACTGCCCATCGGGAGAGAAGAAGGGGGCCACGGCACTGGACGTTCCGGGCAGCGGGCGGGCGGTGAGCGAACTCAGCTCACGCACCCACAGCCGGGTTCCGAGACTGTCCGGCCCTACGTACACGACGCGGGACCCGTCGGGCGACAGGGCGAGCCGGCGGGTCGGCGTGGTGCGCAGGCGTTCGCCCTCCGGGAAGGCGATACTAACGCGTGTGACCGGCCCGTCCGGCGCGCGTCGCAGCAGCGCCCAGAGTGCAATCATCGCGCACGCCACCGCCGCGACCGCCGCCGCCAGGGCCACGCGCCGCCAGCGGCCGGCGGTGGGAGCGGCCGCGAGCCCGGCGGCACTCATGGGCCGCGTGTAAGCCGGGCTCGTGAGCGCCTCGGCAAATTCGGCGGCAGTCGCGAAACGATCGGCCGGAAGCTTCTCGAGGGCGGTGAGGACCGCCGCCTCAACCTGCGGTGGGATGGTGTGCCGCTGCGGCAGCATCGGCCGAGGGGTTTCGGTCACCACCCGGGCCACGATGGCTTGCGCCGTGGTGCCCGTGAATGGCGGCTCGCCCACCAGCATCTCGTACAGCACGCAGCCGAGGGCGTACACGTCGCTTCGCGCCGTGATCTCCCGCTCGCCCATGGCCTGCTCTGGGCTCATGTAATGGGGCGTGCCGAGCGACATGCCGGTCTCGGTCATCCGGGTGCCGCCGGCCTTGCTCGCGGCGAGCGCGATGCCGAAGTCGGCCACCAAGGCGCGCCCATCGTGCAGCAGGATGTTCTCGGGCTTGATGTCGCGATGGATCACGTTGTGCCGATGGGCGTAGTCGAGGGCGCTCGCCACTTCGCTCGCGATCCGCACCGCGTCGGCCACCGGGAGCTGCTTCTCGCGGTTGATCCGGTCGCGGACGGTCTCGCCCTCCACGTACGGCATCACGTAGAAGAGGAAACCATCGGCTTCGCCGGAATCGTGCAGCGGGAGGATGTGCGGGTGCTGTAGGTTCGCCGTCGTCTTGATTTCGGAGAGGAACCGCTCGGCGCCGATGACCGCCGCCAGTTCCGGGCGGAGCACCTTGATCGCAACCTGGCGATCGTGCTTGAGGTCCTGCGCGAGATACACGGTGGCCATCCCGCCCGCGCCCAGCTCGCGCTCGATGCGGTAGCGGTCGGAGAGGGCCTCGATGAGGCGAGTCGGGACCATATTCACGATTGGACCACGGCTGTCACTGCCCTTTCTGCGCCGCGAAGCGTGCTTCGATCTCGCGGGGCCAGTTGAGGACGACAATGGGCTCCGAAATCGCCGCGAGCTGCTCACGGACCATGAGGAGAGAGCGACCGTCGGGAGCGACATCGAAATCGCGCATGTAGCTGGCGGCGTCGAACAGTCGGCGGCGGTTGACGACCTGGAAGGGATCAAACCGAAGCGATGCTACCCAGATGCTCGTCCCATCGGAGTAGTACAGGCTGCGGCCATCGGGACTCCAGCGCGGGTCATACCCGAGTCCTGCCGTGACGACCCATCGACCCCCCGATTCATTGAATGGGCGCACGTAGACTCGCTGATCCCCGCCTTCACTGGACTCGTACGCCATCCAGCGCCGGTCCGGGGAGATCGCCGGATCACTTTCATTCGCCGCCGTCGCCAGCAACGGTCTTGGTGTCGCATGGCCGTCGAGGGGTATGGCGTAGAGATCCTTATCGCCCCGAATTCGGACTCCGGCCGCGGCAATCCAGTGGCCTTCCCGGCTCCAGTCGAGATCCCACGCCCTCCTCGACATGAAGCTGTCGGAAACCACGGCGGCCTCCTCTCCACTCCCATCCGCATTCCTCCAGCCCAGGCTCCAGCCACGATCACCGACCCGGACCGAGTACGCGACCCGCTTGCCATCGGGGGACCAGGCAGGTTGGGCGTGGGCGACCCCGGAGGTGAGTTGGGACAGGGTGCCCGACGCGATGTCGTGGATCCACACCTGCTCGAGGCCCCGGTCCCAGATCCCGACCGCCACCTGCCGGCCGTCGGGAGAAATTCGGGGCTCATCGAAGACCCGTGACTCCGATCCAAGGGTGTCCTCAGTGCCGTTCAGTTGAACCCGGACCAGGCGACGGCGCGCCGTGGCGACACCAGGCAGATAGGCCATCACTCCGTTCGTCGAGACCGCCAATCGAGGGAGCGCGAGCACGCTGCCCATCGAGAGGCCCTCGAAGAGAGGTAGGTGCGGACCCTCCACCTTGAGGCGGTCAAGATCGAACCGAACGCCGAAGACGCTCCCCGAGGCCTGGGCGTAGACCAGATACCCGCCCGGGAGGTACCACCCCCCGATCGCATCCTCCACGAGGACTCGGACCGCGCCGGAATGCACATCTACCACCGCGAGCGCGCTGCTCAGGCAGTCCGGCGTGCAGCGGGCAAAGAGCACACCTTCCTTCCCGGGAAGCGCCACGGGGGAATAGGCAGCGTAGGGATAGCGGTCCGGCAGAATCGGCTCGGGGGTGCCACCCGTTGCGGGAACCCGCCAGAGGGTGGCGCTGGCGAAGCCGGCCGACGCCTCCCTCGAGCCTACGTTTTCGGTCGAGGCCGAAAAGACGATGTAGTTGTCGTCGGTCCACGTGCCTGCGGTAAACCAGCTCCCGCCGGAGGCCGCGAGTGTGGTGGCTGGTCCACCCGACATCGGCACCTTCTTGATGGCGCCCGCCTCCTGGAAGCCGATCCACTTCGCATCCGGCGAGATGAAGGGAATCGACCCGCCTTCGGTTCCCGGAATCGGCGTTGCTTCCAGGCCATCCAGCCGGCGTTGGTAGAGCTGTCCCGGTCCTTCGTAGACGAAGCTCCGGCTATCAGGCGAGATGGCCAGCGGGGAGGGACCGATCGGCGGCACGCGCAACCGGGCCGCGCTCGGCGTCACCAGGGTGAACTGGGCCACCTCCGCGGTGGTTGAAGGCGATCGGCTCCATCCCCAGGCCGCGAGGATCGCCAGGGCCAATGCAATCGCGCTCAGGACGATGAAAGGTCGACGCGACGCCGACCGGACCACCATGCTGCGCGTGGTCCTACGGGTCACCATCTCTCCAGTGAGCGCCTGTG
>CAWFOY010000003.1:0-88977 GCA_963817575.1 uncultured Gemmatimonadales bacterium | reverse complement strand
GCAAAGCAGGTGCTCTCCCAACTGAGCTACCGCCCCGAAGGTCCCAAAGATAATCAGATCGTCGGCTGCGGCTCCTGACCCGACGCCGCGATCGCCCGCAAGAGAGCGCGCGCGTCCTCCCATCCCGGCAATCGGAGATTCCCCCGGACCGGATTCAATCCGATCGCCACGCTGATCGCCCCTGGCGGCAGCCCCCCGAACAGGTCCTCATCCGTCACGTCATCACCGATCGCGACGATGATCGTGTTTCGGGGCGCCGCGACGGCGACCGCGCGGGCGATCAGCCCCTTGTGCACGCCGCGCGGGCGCACCTCCAGCACCCGATCGCCGCCGAAGATCTCCACCGACTGGTCCAATAACAAGTCCGCGAGGTGGGTCCGGAGCTCGTTGACCTGCCATTCGGCCACCTCGGGATCCACCTGGCGGTAGTGCCAGGCAAACCCTGCGCTCTTCGGCTCCAGGATCGCGCCGGGCGTGCGCGCGACGAATCGGGCGAGCAAACGCTCGACCGGAGCCCGCCACGGTTCGGCGCTCGCCCCCTGCCAGCGCCAATCGCCCGCCGGCGCCCGGCGGGACCAGAGCCCATGCTCGGCATGTAGCCCGACAGGCAGGTCACCGAACCAGCCGTCGAGGCTCTCCTTGGTCCGTCCGCTGACCAGGTGCACCTCCGTCTCACGGCGGCCCGCCAGCTGCTTCAGCAACTGGAGGAGTTCTCGATCCGGCACCGCCTCCTCCGGCCGGCCCGCGAATGGCACCAGCGTGCCGTCGTAGTCCAGCAGCAGGCGCACATGCGCAGCGGCGGCGATGCGGGCCAGGCACTCCTCAATCGAAACCGCAGGCCAGTTCTCGGCCGCCACGTCGGGTTTCGAGTCCAGCGCACTGAGAAACTCTTCGGCCCAGCGGTCCAGGTCGTAGCCGATCACCCGGTCACGCAGCAGGCGCATCCGCTCCCGGCGCTCCGATGCCGGCATGGTCAGCGCCCGGAAGTAGGTCTCCGCGCTCGCGTCGATGTCGTACGGATTGACCCGAAGGGCGCCGACCAGCTCATCGGCGGCGCCGGTGAATTCGCTCAGCACCAGGACGCCGTCCTCGTCCCGCCGGCTGGCGGCGAACTCCTTCGCGACCAGGTTCATGCCGTCGCGAAGCGGGGTCACAAGCATCACGTGCGCCATCTGGTAGAGCGCGAGCAGCTCCTCGGTCGTGACCGCGCGGTACATGTAATGCACCGGGGTCCATGTGGGCGTGCCGAACCGTCCGTTGATGCGCCCCACCAGCTCATCCACCTGCTTGCGAAAGCGGGCATACGCCTGTACACCGGTCCTTGACGGCACACTCACCTGCACCAGACGCACCGCGCCCGCGAGCTCGGGATGGCGCTCGAGCATGGTCTCGAACGCAAGAAGGCGCCGCGGGATCCCCTTGGTGTAATCGAGCCGGTCCACGCCGAGCATGACCGCCAGGTGCTCCGACCGGCCGAGCTCGAAGGAGGTCCGCACCACGCCCTCGCTCCCCGCGCGGTCCGCCAGCTCCGCGGCCGCGATGCCCATCGGGAACACGTCGAATCGAATGTCCCTTCCCTCGAATCGGACGCGGTCAAGCGACGGCCAGAGGTGGCGGAATCGCCGGAGGCACGCACGCAGGTTCCGCAGGTACCCGTGGGCGTGGACACCGACCAGGTCGGCGCCGAGCAGGCCATCCAGCAATTCATTGCGCCGAGGCAGAATGCCGAAGAGGTCTGCCGGCGGAAAGGGGATGTGCAGGAAGAATCCGATGCGGGCCTCGGGACGGAGCCGCCGCAGGAGGGCCGGCACCCGCATCAGCTGATAATCGTGAATCCAGACGAGATCGCCCGGCCGCCAGTGCGCCGCGGCCACCTCGGCGAATCGCGCGTTGACCGCCTCGTACGCCTCCCAATCCTCGAGGTCAACCGGGATCTGATCGGTCAGGAAATGGAAGAGCGGCCAGAGGACGCCATTCGACACTCCCCCGTAGAACGAGCGCTCCTCCTGCTGGGAGAGGTGGACGGCAAAGAGGCCGTGCCGCCCGAGCCGCGCATCCGCCTCCGCGAGGTCCGGCCCGAGGTCTTCCTGCGTGATACCCGACCATCCGACCCAGAGCCCGCCGCGGGCGACGTGGAGTCCCCTGAGCCCCACGGCGACCCCTCCGGCGCTCGCCCGCTCGATCAGGCCTTCCGGCGTGCGGGCCAGCGTGACCGGGAGTCGTGTCGTGACGGTCAGGAGGCGCAGAATCAGCTCCAGGCGAGGAGGTGTCCCCGCTCCGCTTCGAGGAGGCTGCCGATGGTCGTGGCCGCCTGGATCAATCCGACGTGGGTGTACGCCTGAGGGAAATTGCCGAGCAGGTCGCCGCTCTTCGGGTCGATGTCCTCCGAGAAGAGCCCGACCGGATTGGCATAGCCCGCGATGCGCTCAAAGACGGTGATAGCCTCCTCCAGCCGCCCGGCCTGGGCCAGAGCCGTGGCCCACCAGAAGGTGCAGATGCTGAAGGCGCTGGTGGGCGTGCCGAAGTCATCATCATTCCGGTAGCGCAACATCAGGCCATCCAGCACGAGACGTTCGGCGTAGGTGTCGAGCGTCGCGAGGAACCGCGGATCCTTGGCATCGAGCAGCCCGAGCGTCGGGAGGAGCAGGTTCGACGCATCCGGAAACTTCCCGTCCAACGCCTGCGTGAAGCAGCGGTGCTCGGCGCTGTATCCCCGTCGGAGGATCTCCGCCTGCTCCGCCGCGGCCTGGGATTCCCACATCGCGGCCAGATCGGCATGGCCGGACTTCCGCGCGATGCGCGCCCCGCGCGACATGGCCACCCAGCACATCGCGCGCGAAAACGTGTAGTGCCGGAGCATCGAGCGAAACTCCCAGATTCCCATGTCCGGCTCGGGCGCGCGCGCGATGGCCTTTTCGACCAGACGCCGGATCAGCGGGAAGTACCCGCTCGAGTCCTCGTGGGCGAGCCGCGGATCGCTCAACAGCGCCTCGAGGCAAAGGATCATCTCCCCCATCAGGTCATTCTGCTGCTGGATGTACGCCGCATTGCCGATGCGGACAAAACCGTTCCCCCGGAAGCCGGCGAGGTGGTCCAGGGAGATCTCGGGCAACTCGCGTTCACCGTCGATCCCGTATACCGGCTGCAGCGGCCCGGCGAGCGCCACGTCACGGAGGAAGCGCAGGAAGCGCTCCCCTTCGTGCAGGTGCCCGAGATATCGCAGGCTCTCGACGACGAAGGCGGCATCGCGCAGCCAGCAGTATCGGTAGTCCCAGGTGCGCGGCGTACCCATCGCCTCGGGCACGCTGGTGGTCGCGGCGGCGATGATGGCGCCGGTATCCTCGGAGGCGTGCAACTTGAGGCAGAGCGCGGAGCGGATGACCTGCTCCGAGGCGAAGGGCGGGAGCGCGCAACTCTTGACCCACGCGCGCCAGGCGGCCACGGTGAGTTCCAGGTCGTGCTGCACCCGGGCGATGGATGGAGGATCGTCCCGCGTTCCCTGCCGGAGCATCATGAAGTAGGGCTGGTCCAGCACGAACGCCCGGCCGGTCAGGATGTGTGGCGCCGGGATGTTCGTCACGAGCTCGAGCCCCGGGAAGCCACCGACTTCCACGCCCCGGCTGTTCTCCCGGAGCTCCGGCGCCCGCCGGGCGTAATCCGGCCGGGGGTCGAACAGCACGCGGAGCATTGGTTGGCCGGCAAGCGGCCGCACCAGGCGGACGATTGCCAGCGGGCACCGCATCGTCAGCCCGTCGGGAATTCGAGGGGCGAAATCGATGACCTCCCAGGCCCCGCCCGCCGCCTCGAAGTGCGTGCGGACGACGTTGGTGTTCGGGACGTAGCGCAGATTGCCGCGCACCTCACCCTCGGCCGGGAGGATCGCCCAGGATCCGCCCCGCTCGACATCCAGCAGCCGCGCGAACACCGACGGGGAGTCGAAGCGCGGCAGGCAAAGCCAGTCGATGGAGGAGTCCGGCGCCACCAGCGCCAGGACCCGCCCATTGCCGATCGCGGCGTGGTCGAGCTTCATGAGTTCAAGGTAGCCGCGTCCTCAAGCCGAAGCGGCAGCTGTCGGAGCCGCTGCCCGGTCAGCGCGAAGAGTGCATTCGCCACGGCCGGGGCGATCGGCGGCACGCCCAGCTCGCCGACACCACCGGGTTCCTCGGCACTCGGAACCAGGTGGACGTCCACCTGAGGCATCTCCGGCAGCCGGAGCAGCCGGTAGGCATCGAAATTCCCCTGCGGAATACGGCCACGCGCGACCGTCACATTACCCCAAAGCGCGGCCGACAGGCCGAACACGATCCCGCCTTCGAGCTGGGCCTCGACGATGTCCGGATTCACCAGAATCCCGCAATCCGCCGCGCACGTCACCCGGTGGACGCGAATGGCCCGGTCCTCCGTCAGGGATACCTCGGCGACCTGCGCCACGATGCTCCCGAATGCATTCACGAGGGCGAGACCGCGCGCCCGCCCGTCCGGCATCGGCGCCCCCCAGCCGGCCTTCTCCGCGGCCAGGTCCAGCACCACGCGGTGGCGTGGCTGGTCGGCGAGCAGCGCGCGACGGTACTCCACCGGGTCACGCGACGCGGCACTCGCGAGCTCATCAATGAAGCACTCGACAGCGAACGCATTGTGCGAATACCCGACGGACCGCCAGAAGCCGACCGGGTATTCGCGCCGGAACCTCGCACCACTCCACCAGTTGATTCGGGATGCCGTAGGGGAGGTCGTCCATTCCCTGCGTGGCGTAGATGTCGACCCCCTTGCGGAGGGCGCCACCCAGGTTCGCGGCGAAATCAGGCAACCAGTCCGGCAGCCAGCGTCGAATGATGGACGGAGACGCCAGGCGCGCGCTCCAGCTGACCGGCTTCCCTTCCTTGCCGAGTCGTGCGGTAAGGGCGTGCGCCACCCGGGGCCGATAGAAATCGTGCCGGAAGTCGTCCTCCCGGGTCCAGATCACCTGGACCGGGCGTCCGACCACCCTCGCGATGGCCACGGCCTCGGCGACGTAGTCGTTCTCGAGCCGGCGGCCGAACCCGCCGCCGAGGTACGTCGTGTGCACCGTGGTCCGCGCGGTGCCGACGTCGGCCGCGCGCGCGGCAACGCCTGCGGCCCCGCCATGCTGCGCGATGAAACTGCCGGACTGGTACTGCGTGGGTGCCCAGACCTCCACCTGCCCATCGCGGACCCATGCCGTGCAGTTCATCGGTTCCATCGTCGCGTGGGCCAGGAACGGAACGTCGTACCGCGCCTCGACCGTGGTGACCGCCTCCGTATCGAGGCTGCCGCCCTGGCCTTCCCGCCGGGCGACCTTCCCCTCGCCCCGCTCCAGCGCTTCGGTGAGCTCTGCGGCGATCGCCGCATCATCGAGGGCCGCGATCGGGCCGTCATCCCAGGTGATCTTGAGCCCGCGACGCGCCGTCTGTGCCTGCCAGAATTGCTCAGCGACAATGGCCACGGCCGACTCCAGGCGGACCACCTCCATCACGCCCGGCATCCCGCGCGCAGCCCGGTCGTCCACCTGGGCGACCCTTCCCCCGAACACAGGGCACCGCTCAACGCTCGCGTACAGCTGGCCGGGGAGGCGCGTATCGAGCCCAAACCCGGCCGTGCCCCGGACCTTGTCGGGCGTGTCGAGACGTGGAAGGGACTCGCCGATGAGCCTGAATTCGGAGGGATCCTTGAGGTGCACATCGTCGGGGACCGGGACCTCCGCCGCCCTGGTCGCGAGTTCACCGTACTCGAGTGTCCGACCTGACGGATCGTGATGCACCGCACCACCCTCCGTGCGGCATGCCGATGCCTCGACACCCCACACACGAGCCGCCGCGGTCGCGAGCATCGCGCGTCCGACCGCCCCCGCCTCCCGCATCGGGAGCCAGCTCGTCCGGATACTCACGCTGTCGCCCGTGATCTGCCCGCGATGAAAGGCGTCGTGGTAGGCGGGGTGCGCCGGCGCCTGCTCGAACGAGACGCGTGACCACTCGCAATCCAGCTCTTCGGCGACGACCATGGCCAGTGCCGTCGTCGGCCCCTGCCCCATCTCGGAGCGCCCGATCACGACGGTCACTGCTCCGTCGGAGCGGATACGGAGAAAGGCATTCGGAGCGAACGGCGCGCCGCCCGTCGGGGGCGGCGCGACCCGGCAGCCCTGAAACGAGATCGCGAGCGTCAGGCCGGCCCCCGCCACGGCGGCCGCCTGGACGAACTCCCGGCGGGTGAGCCCGGGCGCGTCGGTCACGCGCTTCCCCGCGCCGCCGTGTGGATGGCGCGGCGGATGCGCTGATAGGTGCCGCAGCGGCAAAGATGCCTGGCCATCGCGACGTCGATGTCCGCATCGGTGGGTGCGGGATTCCTCGCCAGCAGCGCCGAGGCCGCCATGATCTGGCCGGGCTGGCAGTATCCGCACTGCGGAACCTGCTCCTGGATCCACGCCGCCTGGACGGGATGCAGACCGGTTCCGCCCAGGCCCTCGATGGTGGTGATACTCTTGCCCGCCACCTTCTCGATCGGCCACAGGCACGACGGTTGGGCCTCGCCGTCCACATGCACGACGCACGCACCGCAGAGTCCGATGCCGCAGCCGTACTTGGTGCCGGTGAGGTTCAGCGCATCGCGCAGGACCCAGAGCAGGGGCGTGTCCGGCGCCACGTCCACGGTCTGGGACCGGCCATTCACAATGAGGGTGTAGGGCATGGAGCCCTTCGGAAGGAGACGCCTGAACAATGAGCAGCCAGGCGGGCAGGTCAAGCGGTGGCGTCAGGGTTGTACGACGAGTCCATATCCGCCCAACGGGCGCTGGAGGAAGGAGTCTCGCGCAGCGACCTGGAGAATCTGAATACCGAGCGGTGCTTCCGTGGTGATATCGGGCACGTGAACGCGCAGCAGCAGGCCGTCCGTGAGGTCACCGGTGAGGATGACCCGGGTCATCCCGGCTGTGGGTCGCGCCATGAACATCTCGTACGGCGTTGCGGCCTCGATCGAATCCACGGCTCCGGTCATTTCCAGCATGATCGCGCCGTCGTCCGTGTTCGGCGTAACCAGCGTCACGCGCAGGAGGCCGGGCTCGGGCCCGCTCGGACCCTCGCCATCGCCGCCGCAGCCGAGGCCGGCGAGCCCAACCAGCACGAGAGAGGCGAGTCGTCGGGTGCGCATGGCTCAGCGCCCTTTCGCCGGCACGGCGAGGAGCCGCTGCAGAACGGCCGGCGATGCGTCCTGACCCGTCCGCTTCAGGAAGGCGAGCAGGTCGCCGAGGTCGTAGGTGCCGTTGTGGTTGCCCGTCTCATCGAGCTGCGTCCGCTGGGCGGTGCTCAGGGACGCCACGCCGAGCAGGTCCTGGGCGGCCGCATCCGCCGTGAACGTGGCAACGCCCTTGAAGCTGGCGATCAGGGTGAAGGACCTGTCCATCCTGAGAGTCAGCGTCAGTTCGGTCGCGGTGGTGTCGCCACTCCAGCCTTCGAAAGCACTCCCCTCGGCGGGGATCGCCGTCAGGGTGACACTCGTGCCGGGCGGGACGAGGACGCCCGCCGAGAGATTGCCCGGGACGGTGGCGCTGATCGCCCCGCCACCCGAACCGGCCAGGTTCGCCTGGAGCCTGGCATCGAGCGTGAACCGGAAGCGGATGGCGCCGGACTCCAGTTGGGTGATGGAATCGAGCACTCCCGCGACAACGAGGTCACCGTTGGTCCGGAGCGCGGGATTGGTCGAGGCATCGAGCCGGTGATTGAGCGTCGAACCGGGATAGGGGTCGCCCGTGTCGCCGCGGTTGCCGCCGTACGGAGTGAGCAGCTGATTGAGACCGTCCGCCTGGAGCAGGGCGACACCATGCACCGCGCCCGTATTCACGGTGTTCGAAAACAATCCGGTGTTGATCCTCGCCTGGTCCACGTGCCAGACCAGGAGCCCTGGCGCCTTGGCGCGGACGAACGATGGGTTCATCATCGCACTGTCGCTCTCCCGAGCCTGGCGGTTCTCCAGCAGAAAGTATTCACCCGCCACCGGTGAGGACAGCACCAGGACCGTGTCGGCACTCGTCACCGGGCCGAGCTCGATCGGCCCCGAGGTGCGCAGGGTGTCCACCGAGATCCACCCGAGCTCGGCGAGTGACCACGCCTCCATGCGCGACGGGCTGTAGGGCCTGGCGTAGTTGCCCGAGCCCATGAGTCCCCACTCGCCTATCCCCTGCGTGATGAGCTGGGTGTCGTACAGGTCAGGAAGCCCGAAGGCATGGCCGGTCTCGTGCGCCACCGTGCCGATCGGCATGATCTGGCCTCCGTCACAGGCGGTAGCGCCGCCAACGGCGCTCTGAATCGTGTAGTCGTCCACGACAATCCAGGATCGACCCGGTGCGTTGGAAGGCGTCTTCGTCACGTACGCCGAACCGTTGTTCACTCCCGAGATGACCCATCGATGCGCCCAGACGTTGGAGGTGCCGCACGCACCGTCCACCTCTGGCTGGAGGAAGGTCACGAAATCCACCACGCCGTCGTCGTCCCCGGAATTGGGGAGTCCGTCGGGGCCGTCATTGTCGAACGCGGCCCAGACGTTCGCGGAATCCGGGCCACCGGAAACTGCGTCCAATCCCTCGACCAGCATGCGGCCAAACCGCTCGTACCCGTGCGGGCATGGGGTCCCGATCCCGATGCCGTTACACCCGTCCTCGTAGTAGAGATCCGTCGAATCCAGCGCCACCCAGCCGAAGACCGTCCCGCTTATCGCGATCAGGCCATTGGACAGCTGCTCATAGTAGGTCTTGAGACTGTAGGGACGATCGGGCGGATTGAGCGAGAAAAGGAGGGTAGCGTAGTCCGCCACCGGTCGAACCGATCCTGGCGGAACGTTGGAATATCGGAGCGGGACGACCGGTATCTGGTACGTCCCGGTCACGGCCGGCCCGGCCAGTGCGCCCTCGACGCGCGCATTGAGCAGCGAAAGCTCCCTGGCGGCCAGGAGCTGTCGGCGTTGCTCCCTGATAGCCTGAGTCCTCCGGCGCCAGGCCCCTTCCCGACGAAAGTCGAGGCTCGGAACTTCGAAGCGGCCTGGCTCGGCGCGGATCTGCGCGGACAGCGGGGCCGCGCCGAACGCGATGAGACACGCCAGCCAGGACGCACGGGCGACAGGGAAACGCAACACGGGGACAGGGACCTCGATGGCGGTGGGACGGTTCGAACGGAATCTAGTTTGCTGCATCAGCTTCCGGTCGCAAACCACCACCACGCGGGAGGGTTCCGCTTCCCGCGAGCACACCGGGTCGGAGGGCGATCCGCTTGTGTCCGGTGGTCCCATTTGGTAGTTTAAACCGTTCTGTTACATAGTGATGGGGGGCGACCCTCCGGACCCTCATGCGCGCCAGAGGCACCGTGGAAACCCAGACCCTGCATAGTATTGCGCTGTTCGAGAAGTGCCGGCAGTTCACCAAGGCCGACGAATACAAGGCCATGGGGCTCTACCCGTACTTCAAGCCCATCTCGGAGTCCGAGGACACCGTGGTGGTCATTGAAGGCAAGAAGCGCATCATGCTGGGCTCCAACAACTACCTTGGACTGACCCACCATCCAAAGGTCCTGGAGGCCGCAAGTCTGGCGCTTCACCGGTACGGCTCCGGCTGCACCGGGAGCCGGTTCCTGAACGGGACGCTCGACCTCCACAGCCAGCTTGAGGCCGCCCTGGCGGAGTTTCTGGGGAAGGAAGACTGCCTGGTCTTTTCGACGGGGTACAACGCCAACCTCGGGCTCATCTCCGCCCTCGTCGGCCGGAACGACGTGGTCTACCTCGACAAACTGGATCACGCCTCCATCGTTGACGGCGCCAAGATGTCGTTCGGCGAGACGGAACGGTTCAATCACGGCAACCTCGCCCAGCTCGACCGGAAGCTCGCCGCGTCCGGTAACAGCCACGGTGCGCTGATCATCGTGGACGGCGTCTATTCGATGGAAGGCGACATCGCCGACGTCCCCGGCCTGGTCAAGGTCGCCAGGAAGCACGGGGCCGCGTTTGCCGTGGACGATGCGCACTCGCTCGGGGTTCTCGGCCCCAAGGGCGATGGCACCGCCGCCCACTTCGGGATGACCGATGAGGTGGACATCATCGCCGGGACCTTCTCCAAGTCGCTCGCATCGATCGGGGGGTTCGTCGCCGGTTCGGTGAATGTCGTCAACTACCTTCGCCATCACAGCCGGCCGCTCATCTTCACGGCCTCGCTGCCGCCTTCGAACACTGCCGGCGTGCTGGCCGCGCTCGAGGTGATCAAGACGGATTCCGAGCGGCGTGACCGGCTGTGGGCAAACACCCGCCGCCTGCACGAGGGCTTCCGGCAGCTCGGATTCGAGATCGGGCCGACCGAGACCCCGATCGTCCCGGTGCTGATCGGGCCGCTCGACCGCACCTTCATCATGTGGCGCAAGCTGTACGACGCGGGTGTCTTCACGAACCCGGTGGCCCCGCCAGCCGTGCCGCCGTCGCAGTGCCGGCTCCGGACCAGCCTGATGGCCACCCACACGTTCGAGCAGATCGACTTCGCCCTCGACGCCTTCGCCTCGATCGGGCGGGAGCTCGGGGTCATCTGATCGGCGGACTCCGGGTCCGGCCCGTCGAGGGCGCCCGAGACCTTCGCGACTTCATCGCACTACCCTACCGGCTGCACGCGGCGGACCCGATCTGGGTTCCGCCGCTCCGACGCGACGTCCGCGCGCTCCTCGATCGCCAGAAGAACCCGTTCTTCGAGCACGGCGCGGCCGAGTATTTCCTGGCCGAGCGGGCCGGCGCGGTCGTGGGGCGGATCGCGGCCATCGAGAACGCCCTCCATAACCAGATCCACGCGGATCGGGTCGGCTTCTTCGGCTTCTTCGAGTGCGAGAACGACCAGGCGGTCGCCGACGCCCTGTTCGAGGCCGCGTCCGCCTGGCTCAGGAGCCGTGGGTTCGATACGATGCGGGGACCGGCGTCGTTTTCGGTCAACGACGAGTGCGGGCTGCTCGTGGACGGCTTCGATACGCCGTGCACGATGCTGATGCCGCACAACCCCCGCTACTACGTTGAACTGGTCGAGCACGCCGGCTTCACCAAGGCGAAGGACCTCCTGATCTACCAGGGCGGCGACCTGAGCTTCCGGGCGATGAAGCCGCTTCCCGACCGGCTCAACCGGGCGGTCGAGATCATGCGCCAGCGCCAGGGGATCTCGCTCCGGCCGCTCAACATGAAGGACTTCGAGGCCGAGATCGGCAAGGTGAAGGCCCTCTACAACCGGGCGTGGGAGAAGAACTGGGGTTTCGTCCCACTCACCGAGCACGAGATCGACCACCTGGCGGAGCAATTCAAGCCCGTCATCGTGCCCGATCTGCTGGCCTTCGCCGAGAAGGACGGCGAGCCGATCGGGTTCGCGCTCGCGATTCCCGACTTCAATGTCGTCTTTCGCACCAATCGGTCCGGCCGGCTCACCCCCGGGGTCATCATTCGGCTCCTATGGGCGCTCAAGCGGGAGACGATCCGCCGCGCCCGGATCCCTCTCCTCGGCGTCGTCCCGGAATTCCGCGGCAAGGGCCTCGACAGCGTGCTGTACCATTGGATCTGGACCAAGGCGGCGGAGCACGGCATCTATTGGGGCGAGGGCGGCTGGATCCTCGAGGACAATCCGGCGATGAACCTCGGCATGCAGAAGATGGGATTCACGGTCTACAAGACCCTCCGGCTCTACGATCGCCCCATATGAAAGCGCTGGTGACGGGCGGCACCGGCTTCGTCGGCAGCCACCTGATCGATGTCCTGCTCGAGCGCGGCGACGACGTAACCGCGCTCGTACGGTCTCCGGCCCGCGCCCGGCGCTTCGAGGGCACGGCGGTCCGCCTGGTGCATGGCGACCTGTTCGACCTGGCAGCGCTCCGCGCGGCGGCTCAAGGCCAGGATGTCGTGTATCACGTGGCCGGTATGGTCGCCGCCCGGGACGAGGCCGAATTCGTCCGCGCCAACCGCGATGGCACCGCGAACCTGCTCGAGGCGGCGACGGCCGAAGGCGCCGGTCGCTTCGTGCTGGTGTCCTCACTGGCGGCCGGCGGGCCAGCCGCCAGGGGAAGCCCCCTCCGCGGTGACGAGCCGCCCCGGCCGGTCACGGCCTATGGCCACAGCAAGCTCGCGGCGGAGGAGGTGGTGCGGGGTGGGGCGCTGCCGTGGGTCATCCTGCGCCCGCCAATGGTCTACGGCCCGCGAGACACCGAGGTGCTGAAGCTGTTCAAGCTGGCCCGCACCGGCTTGGCGCCGGTGTTCGGCCGGGGAGATCAGGAGCTCTCGGCCGTCTTCGGCCCCGACCTGGCCCACGCCCTCTCGCTGGCGGGGCGGCTGCCCGATGTGGTGGGCCGCGTGTATCTCGCCTGCCATCCCGAGCTCTTCACCTCAGCCGCCTTCGCACGAGCCGTCGGCCAGGCGCTCGGCATCCAGGTCCGGATTCTCCCTGTGCCCGAGCTTGTGGGCCGGGGCCTGCTCGCCGTGACGGGCGCGGCCGCCAAGCTGACGGGGCAGGCCACCGTGCTCTCCGCGGAGAAGGCCAACGAATTCTTCGAGGCAGCGTGGACGGGGGATCCCACCCCACTGATCCGCGACGCCGGCTGGGAACCGGTGCACGACCTCGAGCACGGCCTCGCCCTCACGGCCGACTGGTACCGGAACGAGGGCTGGCTCTAGTGCGGCTGGTCGACCGCCTGATCCTCGGCTACGTCGCCGTGGTGTCGGTGGCCGCCGTCTGGCGCGCCCAGGACAATCCATTGTGCTGGTGGCTGCTGCCGGGCCACGCGCTCATCGTCCTGCTCGTATTCCTGGTGCAACGCCCGGGGCTCGGCCCCGTCGGCAGGTTCTTCCGCGAGACGTATCCGATCATCCTGTTCGCCTCATTCTATGCCGAGTTGGACGTCCTGAACGGCGGTGGGATCCGGATTCACGATGCACTGGTGCAGAGCTGGGAGGAGGCACTCTTCGGCATGCAGGTCAGCCGTGAGTGGTGGCGCCGCATGCCGAGCCGTTTCTGGTCCACGGTCCTGCACGGCGCGTACTGGGGCTATTACATCCTGCTGCCGCTGCCGGTGATTGTCTTCGTCGTGCAGGGCAACTGGAGCGCGCTTCGGCGCACGATGCTCATGGTGATCGGCACCTTCCTGTTCTGCTACCTGTTCTTCGTATTCCTGCCCGTCGCCGGCCCTTACTACGAATTTGCTCGGCCCGACGCATGGTTCCTCGACAACCCGATGGCGCGACTGGTCTACAGGACCCTCGAGGGAGGCAGCTCGTATGGGGCGGCTTTTCCCTCCTCGCATGTGGCCGCCACCATCACCGCGACGGCCGGAGCGTGGTACGGGTCACGGCGGCTGGCCATGATCATGCTGCTCCCTGCCGCGCTGCTGACGATTGGGGTGGTGTACTGCCAGATGCACTACGCCGTCGACGCGATGGCGGGGATCCTGATCGGTGGAATCGCGTGGTGGGCCGGCAGCAGGCTGACGGGCGAGGACTGAAAAGAACGAAGACCGAGGACCGAGGCCATCTCAGTCCTCAGTCCTCAGTCCTCTCCGTCCGCCTTACTGAACGGTAATCGAACCGGTCATCCCCATCGCGAGGTGGGGCAGGCAGTACATCTTGTACAGGCCGGCCGGTGCGCCGGCGAAATTGACCTCATACACGGCGTCCTGCTCGACCAGCATGCTGCCCACGAGCGGCTGCATCTGATTCGGCATCGCCTTCTCGAGTACTTCCTCTGCGCCCTCTGGAATGCTGTCTTCCCAGAAGGAGACGTTGTGCGGGCCGCCCTTCGCGTTGTGGAACCGGACGACGTCGCCCGCCTTGATCGTGAGGTCGGCCGGGATGTACATGTACTTCGTGCCGTCGAAGGACATCTGAACGTCGTGCGTGGCGCCGGTCGTGGGCGCCGGAGCGGCGGCCTCGGGAGCCGGCGCTGCGGCCGGGGTCTCTTCAGCCTTCTTCTCGCCACCACATGCCGCGGCGAGGAGCGCGAGCCCCGCCACCAGGAAATTCTTCCGCATTGCTGCCAAACCTCCGGGAACCGATGATGTTGTCGCCCGCCGCAGTACATGCTCGACCCGCCCACAAGCGGCGGACTGCCTTGTGAACGAAGTCACAAAGATAAGCCGGTCCGGGGTCTCACGCGAGTAGGCCCCAGCGCCTGCACCCGGGGTATAATTCCCCGTCACTGATTCCCCCATTCCGGATCCCCGATTGCGACCAGCTCCACCCTGCCGCCGCCTCGGCACCCAGTGCCGAGCTCTACCGGTCACCCTGCGGATCGGTCAGCTGGACGAGGGTGACAACTCTCTCGACCACGAAGCGACGTGGCTACTGGGTCACACGGAGTTCGTGGATTTCCATCGCCTGCACGACCAGGACGGCGACCTGGTGGTCGAGGCAACCCTGCATGTGCCCTGCCGATTCCTCAAGGAGTCCGGAGGTGTGGCGGCGTGTCAGGCACACGGGTTTGAAGGGCGGCCGCCTGCCCGTGCCGGACGGGCGCCTCAACCGCGGCAACTGGGCGGAGGCCGGTTCCGGCTCGTGGATCATCGTCGGCTCCTCACTCGAGACACCGTTGATCCAAAACGCGGACTTCCGGTGCTGTCGGAGAATCCCTGCCTCGGCGCCCCCTGCCGGACAGCGGACAATTCACGTGGCGCCGCCTGCTGCCGGGACCTCGAGATCGAGATCCTCTGCACCCGCGAGGACACGCGCCAGGAAGCACTGATCCGCTCCCGCAAGCCGCCATACCTCTGCAAGGTCGTGCGCAACGAAGAGGATTCGCTGGACGTCGAGATCATTTCTGCCTGCGGGTATCTCGGCGTCAACGGGGTCGATTGCACACTGCACGGGCGGCGCCGGGCCGATGGCCGCGCGGCGAAGCCCGACCTCTGCAGCCAGTGGCCGCCGAAGGGGAAGGGCCTGCATCCGGGGTGCGTCTTCGGGAAGCCGGTCAGAGGGTAGTCGGGGCGGCGGAAAAGCGACTACTTCCCTGCTTCCCCGCTTCCAACCGCCGTGTGTGCTTCCACCCTCGACCAACGTCTCCTTCCCAGGTGTCTCCCAGGCCGGGAGGCGTCATATTACAGACGGGCCTATCGGCGCCTCCGTGATCCTCGAGGAGACCAGTGCGAGACGAGCTAGAAACCCTCTATCAGACGACCTACGCCGCAGTCGTGCGCTTCCTGTACCGGAAGGTGTGGGATGCCGACCGTGCGGAAGATCTCGCCCAGGAAGTCTTCGTCCGGGCGATGGCGCATAACCCCGAGAAGCCGCGCGCGTGGGTATTTGCGGTCGCGGCCAATCTCGCCCGGGATGAGGCGCGCGCAGCCGTGCGCCGGAAGCGCCACCTGACGCTGCTGTCAGGCGAACCCACCCAGCGGCACGTCGCGGAGCCCGAGGCGGAGGACAACGTCGAGCACGATGAGAAGATGGCGAAGGTGCGGCGTGCGCTGGATGCCCTGACCCCGCGGGACCGGGAGGTGCTCCTGCTCTGGGACGCGGGCATGAGTTATCCCGAAATCGCCGCGCAGTCGGGGCTCGCGGTCGGAGCCGTCGGCACGACGCTCGCACGGGCGAGGAAGCGGCTGGTGGAGGCCCATGACCGGATGGAACGTGGCGACGTGAGGGGCCATGCGGCACATTCCTGAAGAGGAGCTCCACGCCTACCTGGACCAGGCGCTGAGCCGGTCGCAGTGCGTGGAAATCGAGCACCACGTCTCGGAGTGTGTGGCGTGCCGGCGGGAGCGGGACGCCATCGCGGCCCTGCGGGACCGTACCACCGCATTACTCGTGACGGCCTCGCCCCGGTGGATTCGGTCCCGCCCCTACCCCCAACTTGCCGAGGTGCTGCTCGAGCGCCAGGACCGCCGGCGGCGGTGGCGTCGAGTCGCGTGGGCAGCGAGCCTCGTCGGCGCGGTGGGCCTGGGATGGGGAGTGAGCCGGTGGCAGGGCGCGGATGCCGTACCGCCGGCGGCGGTCGCGACCGCTCCGGTGCCCCGGCTGGACGATTCGGGCCAGAACGCATCGCTGTCCATGTCGGCACCGGCCCCGACGCCTGCACGGGCGCGGAAGCCGGCCGGCGCGACGCCGATCCGCCTGGCCGGAGACCTTCCGCGGGTTGCGCCTGAGTCTGCTGGGCCCCCGAAGCCGGTGGTTCCCGCGCCCAACGGTGCCGAGCTTCTGGCCTCGGGGGATGTTGACGGCCGGGGCGCCCCGGTTTTCGACGGCGTCTGGCGCACGGTGTCGTGGGACGGCGCCAGTGAGTCGAGCGGGGCCTGGATCCCCAGGGTTGAGGGGGTCCCGGTCGTGCAGGTGAAGGTCCGGCAGACGCCGCACGGCGGGCGGCCGCTGACGGTGGTCACCCAGCAACTGGCCAGCGGTGAGGTCATCAGTACGGTGGAAGGGCCTGCTGCCGAGGTCGCGAGCCTGCTGTCACGTCAACCCGGGCAGAGCGCGACGGCCGAGCTGCAGGACCTCCCGCTTGCGGCAGGCACGCCGGACGAAGCGTCGACATCCGCCGGCCCTGCGCCGTCGGGCGCCCCGCGGACACTCGCGATCGTCGGGAAGCTGCCGCCGGATTCGCTGAAGGCGTTCATGTTGAAAGTCAGGTAGGATGGGCGGATGGGCGGATGGGCGGTGTCTCCTAAGAAATGCGACCCTCCGGTGAACTCACCGGAGGGTCGTTTGGTATTCGATTCACTGCCCGTCTGACCGCCTGTCCGCCTGTCCGCCTGTCCGCCTTCAGTGCCCCAGCTTCTCCTGCGCGATGATCTCCTCCGTGACGAAGTCCCGCGCGCGTTCGTCGTGGTCGAAGAAGTCCTCCGTCAGGTGGTGCCGTTCCAGATCGAGGGTCAGCTCGGCCAGCCGCGGTGACACCATCGGGAACGTCCGGGCGAACAGCCCGTAGGCCAGCAGGAAGAGCCCGAGCACGAGCGCCGTCGAGCCGAATTCCGGGAGCCCGAAGTGCGGTCCCTCGAGGGAGGTCACCGACGGCATGACGAGCAGGTAGCGCTCGAGCCACAGCGCGACCAGCGAGATGCTGGCGAAGAGCGCCATCGTCCAGGGGAACTTCTTCGGCGTGACGCCAAGCAGGCCGAAGAACGGGATCACGAACATCCCGAGAAACACCGCGCGTCCGACCGGGAGCCAGGGGCCCCAGAGCCGCGCGAAGACAAACCCGGTCTCCTCCGGCAGGTTGCCGTACCAGATGACCAGGAACTGGGCGTACATGAGATAGGCCCAGAACACCGTGAAGCCGAAGCAGAGCTTGCCGAGGTCGTGGCGCTGCTTGGAGGAGATGAGATGCCAGGCGCCGGTCTGGTGACCACCGTACATGGAAGTCATCGCGAGCAGCATGTGGGCGCCGAGGAACGAGCCCATGAAATAGAAGCCGCCGAGCAGGTTCGAAAACCAGTGCGGCTGCAGGGCCATGATCCCGTCGAACGCCACCATCGTGAAGACGAGCGCGTACACGACGGCATACGTCGGCGCCAGGCGCCGGATGTGCGATTCGTGGGCCGCACTTCCGGCGACGGACGCGTCGAAACCGGCCGCCATCCGGTCGTACCGGAGGCGGCGACTCCCGCCGGCATGCTTCGATGCGTCCGCCACGTCGGGCAGCAGGTCGGCGCGGACGAGGCGCCAGCCGAGGTAGTAGAGAATCGAGAGGCCCAGGAAGAGCCGGCCGAACATCACTCCGCGGGAGAGCCAGACCGCCTTCGCGTGCGCCATCGAGTGCAGCTGACCGTGCATCGGGCCATAGATGTGGTCGTAGCCGACCGTGAAGATCAGCACGAGGCCGAGCAGCGAGATCGGGAAGAAGGCGACGGCGGCTTCGGCGAACCGGAGGATCACCCCGGACCACCGTGCATTCGTCACCTTGTGCACCGCGGCAATCGCCACGCTCCCGCCGGCGAGCCCCGTGAAGTAGAGCCAGTTCACGTGGAGCAGGTGCCACGCGCGATCGGCCCCCTCCCCGGACATGGCCATCGCGAACAGCGCGAATCCGATGAGTGTGAGGACGATGCCGCCATTGACGAAGAGGCCGAACCGGCCACCGACGGCGTGCTCGGCCAGGCGGCCGCGCAGATCGACGTCGCTCATCAGTTGCCTCCCGCGGGGGGGGCGGCAGCCGGGACCGCGGCCTGGAGCGTCCGCACGTAATTCACGACCTGCCAGCGGTCGTGCGCATTCGTGATCTTGTCGCCGTACTTGCCCATGATGCCCCGGCCGTAGCGGAGGATACTGTAGAGGTACCCGTCCGAACGGCCGCGGGCGCTCTCGGTCAGGAGCGGCGGGGCCGCGACCCGCGGCCCGACGGGCCCGTCACCCCGGCCGCTCACCCCGTGACAGACGGCGCAATACACGTGATACAGCGTATCGCCACGCGCAGTGGCGGCTCCACTGGTCGGGTTCACCTGCCGATCCGCCGTGGTTGTATTGCCGGTGGCCCACTCCGCGGACCAGTCCACTTCGCCGCCCGTCACCGGCACGGTTCCAGGCGGGGTCCCTCGGGGGATGTCGGCCCGGGAATAGGGGTGCGGGGCCCGGGACGTGATCATGTGATCGAACCAGGGCACGTTGTGCATCAGGTCGTCCGGAGACGGGACGTCGTTGTACCACGTGTTGCAGCCGCCTGCGGTGAGCGCCAGCGTCAGGGCCGCCGCGACGTGCGGGCTACGCCGCATGCTTCACCTCCACCGACCCGGCCTTCTTGAGCACGGCCTCCACGCCGGCGGCCTGCTCCGGCCGGCAGGGAACGAACACCCCGACATGGTCATCGCTGAAGCGTGGGTCGTAGAGCGGCCGCCTGCCGCGGGCCCCGAATGCAGACATGAGAATCACGCCGAGCACCGTGCTGAGCGCGCCCATGAGCACCATGAGCTCGAAGCCAAAGACGACGTAGGGCGGAATCGATGCGATTGGCTTTCCGCCCACGAGCACGGGCCAGTCCAGTGACATCCAGATCGTCATGGCGAATCCGGCGGCGCATCCGGTCAGTCCGCCGATCAGGGTGAAGAGGCGGACGGGGCTGACCTTGTGCTCGAGCGCCTCCTCGATTTCATGGTTCGGCGCCGCCGAGTACACGGTCAGGTTTGCGTGCCCCTGAGCCTTGAGGGCGCGAATGGCATCCGTGGCCGCGTCGATGTGGACGAAGGCGCCCAGGACGCCTGGGGTCATGCCCGCCATCAGTGGCCTCCCCGCTTCCGCGGCATGGGGATGGTCTCCTTGATCTCCTGAATCGCGACGATCGGGAACGTCCGCGCGAACAGCAGGAAGTACATCCCGAACCAGCCGAAGGAGCCGGCCAGGATGCCCCAATCCGCCCAGGTCGGGTTCATCTGGCCCCACGCCCATGGGTCGTAGTCGTTGCTGAGCGAGGACACGATGATCACGTACCGCTCGAACCACATCCCGATGTTGATGAACACCGAGATGACGAAGAGCGCGGTCAGGTTGGTCCGGATCTTCCGGAACCAGAGCAGCTGAGAGACGAACGCGTTGCAGATGATCATCGACCAGCCGGCCCACCACATCGGCCCGAACGCGCGCAGGTAGAAGGTCGCCTGCTCGAACGGGTTCCCGCTGTACCACGCGACGAAGTACTCCATGGCATACGCGTAGAACAGGATCGACCCGGTGAAGAGGGTCAGCTTCGACAGGTTGTCGAAGTGGTAGTCCACGATCATGTGCTCGAGGCCGAGCACCTTGCGCAGCGGGATGAGGAGCGTGAGCACCATCCCGATTCCGGAGTAGATCGCGCCCGCCACGAAATACGGTGCGAAGATCGTTCCGTGCCAGCCCGGCACGATCGACATGGCGAAGTCCCACGACACGACCGAATGCACCGACAGCACCAGCGGGGTGGCGAGTGCCGCCAGGTACAGGTAACCGCGCGTGTAGTGGCGCCACTGGTTGTCGCTGCCGGTCCAGCCCAGGGAGCAGGCGCCGTAGAGCTTCTTGCGCCAGCCCGAGACCTTGTCCCGCACCGCCGCGATGTCCGGCACCAGGCCGACCACGAGGAAGGTGGTCGAGACCGTGAGGTAGGTCGAGATCGCGAAGACGTCCCAGAGCAGCGGCGACTTGAAGTTGGGCCAGAGGTACCGCTGGTTCGGATAGGGCAGCAGCCAGTAGAAGATCCACTGCCGGCCGATATGGATGATCGGGAAGAGCCCGGCCGTCATCACCGCGAACACCGTCATTGCCTCGGTGGCCCGGTAGACCGCGGTGCGCCACGGCGAGCGGAAGAGAAAGAGAATCGCGGAGATCAGGGTGCCGGCGTGCCCGATGCCGATCCAGAAGACGAAGGTCGTGATGTACACCGACCACATGACGGGCGGGGAGTAGCCGGCCAGCCCGAGCCCCTCCTTGAGCAGGAGGGTGAAGGTCACCACGCCGACCAGGAACAGTCCGACGGCGGCCGCCAGCATCATCACGTAGCCGCGGCTCGGTGTGCCGAGGGTCGCCACGACGTCGCGAGTGACTTCGGCGTGAGTCTGCTTCGGCACGTACGGAGGCGCGATCGCAGCCATGGGTTAGGCCTCCACCGGATGCCGGACCTTCGCGAGGTACGTGATCGCCGGGCGCACGTTGATGTCCTCCAGCACGTGATACCCGCGATGGTCCGCCGCGGCGCGGGTCACCCGGCTCTCGGGATCCATGCGGTCGCCGAAGACGATGGCGCCGGAGGGGCAGGCCTGCGCGCAGGCCGTCACCACATCCCCGTCGC
Organism: uncultured Gemmatimonadales bacterium; assembly: GCA_963817575.1. Lineage (GTDB taxonomy): Bacteria > Gemmatimonadota > Gemmatimonadetes > Gemmatimonadales > GWC2-71-9 > DASTCF01. Next base: position 68,243 of record CAWFOY010000003.1, on the reverse strand, counting down.
GCAGCGGGCGATCCTCCAGCTTCGCCAGGTTCTGGGCGCCGCGGATCCGCTGCACGCAGAACGTGCACTTCTCCATGACGCCGCGCGCCCGGACCGTCACGTCGGGATTCAGCTGCAGGTTCAGCGGCTCGGGGAATGCGCGCTTGCTGTATGCGTACCAGTTGAAGTAGCGCACCTTGTACGGGCAGTTATTGCTGCAATAGCGCGTGCCCACACAGCGGTTGTATACCTGGCCGTTCAGGCCGTCCGGCGTGTGATACGCGGCATAGACCGGACACACCGGCTCGCAGGGTGCGTTGCCGCAGTGCTGGCAGAGCATCGGCACGAATCGCACCTCCAGCGGCTCGCCATCCTGCCCGCCCTCGTAATAGCGCTCGATCCGCATCCAGCTCATCTCGCGGCCGCGGAGCACGTCGGCCTCGCCGACCCACGGGATGTTGTTCTCCGCATAACACGCCGTCACGCACGCCGAGCAGCCGGTGCACCGGGACAGGTCGATGGCCATGCCCCACTGGGGGTGCTCGCCGAGGTAGTTGCCTTTCGTTGCGGCCTCGTGCTGCTCTTCCGCGAAGCCGGCAATGGCCTTGAGTTCGCGCTCGGTATTGATCTCGTGCGGGGCGCCGCCCGCCTCCTCGTGGTGGGCTGCTTCCGGGGTCAGCCCCTTTCGCGCGGCGGGAAGGCTCATGGCCTCCGCGATGCCGCGTCCGAGCTGTCGGTTGCGCCCCTCCGTCTTGGCCACCTTCTGGTACCGTCGGGTCTTCTCGACCGACACCCGGGTCGAGAGGTAGGGCACGAAGGCCGCATCGCCCGGGGCCCCGAGGAGGTCGAGAGCATTCGCCCCCCGACCGGTCGCATAGTCACCATACTGGGTATGCCCGTAGCCCATCGGTGCCGCGAGCAGATCCCTGCGCACGCCCGGATACACGTAGACCGGTGCCTCGATCGCGCCGTGCGGCGACACCACACGCAGGATCTCGCCCTCCCGGACATCCAGATCCGCCGCGGTATCCGGATGGACCTCGATCCAGGACTGCCAGGTGATCTTGGTGACGGGATCGGGATTCTCCAGCAGCCACGGCTTGTTGGTGCCACGGCCATCGAAGAGCATCGAGGTCGGATAGGCCGAGAAGACGAACGCGCCGTCGCCGTCGAACTCGGGCTTGGCACCGGCCACCTGCGAGGCCGTGGCCGCGAGCCGCACCGGCATCGGCGCCGGCGCCTCCGCGTACAACCCGCCTGCCGCCAGCGTCTCGACCCACCACATCTGGAGGTCCTTCGCACCCGCCGCCCGGCCGATCTCCTGCCACGCCGCCTTGAGGTGCGACTCCCAGGAGGGCGCGGCGAACCGCGCCAGAGCGCCGCCGGCCTTCTGCGCCGTCTTGAGCAGGATGTCGCCCGCCGCCCAGGTGCCGTAGACCGGCTCCATCACCGGCTGCATCAATCCACGGACGCCCGCGCGGGGCTGCAGGTCATCCCAGCGCTCGAGCGCATGCGACTGGGGAACCAGCAGGTCGGCCAGCGCCGCGGTCTCGTCCAGCATCGTCGCCGTGGACACCTTGAACGGCACCTTTGCGAACGCCTCGGCGAACCCGGCCGACCGCGGCAGTGCATACGCGGGGTTGGCGTCGTGCACGAGGACCGCAGCGATCTCGCCGGCGGCCATCTGCCGGATCAGCGCGGCCATCGCAGCGTAGCCATCCGCCGCGGGGAGACCGGACCCAAACCGCACCGTCACGCCGACGTTCCCGGCGACGTAGTTCAGGATGTTGACCGCCGCGCATACCTCGGACGCCCCGCGGTGCTGGCTGCCGATCCCGCCCGCGACTGCCAGCCCGGGCTGGGCCGAGGCGAATTCGCGAGCGAGCCGGCGAATCTGCTCCGCCGTCAGCCCGATTTCATTGGCCACCTTCTCAGGGTCGTACCCGGAGAGCACGCCGCGCAGCGCATTGGCGTCCTCCGGGGCGCCGGAGCGCTCCGACATGATCACCTGCGCCATTGCGAGCGCGAGGGGGGCTTCCGTCCCTGGGGCGATCGCATGCCACTCGTCGGCGTTCATGCCGGTGAGCGACATCCTGGGGGCGAGGTAGACGTGCTTCGCCATCTCGCCGCCGCGATACCCGTGCGACTCGGCGAAGCCGCGCTGCTGCTCGATGGGCGTGAGCCAGGTTTCGAGGAAGTCCGCCCCGAACGAGAGGATGTAGCGGGCCCGCGCAAAGTCGTATGTGGGGAGGCTATCCAGGCCGAACACCTGGCGATTGGCGGCCCGAACCGGCTCGTGGTCGAAGGGTTCGTAACGCACCACCCGGCCGCCAAGTGCACCGGTCCAGTCGGCAAGCAGGGTCGAGAAGGTGCCGGCGCCCGCACCGGAGATGACCGCCAGCTTGCCCCCCGCCTCCGCCGCCTTGGAGGCGAGCGTCGCGATGGCTTCATCCCACGTGATGTCCTTGAACGTCCCGTCGGCCTGCCGCGCCCTCGGGAACCGCACCCGACCCGGATTGTAGAGAGCCTGCAGACCGGCCTGCCCGCGCGCGCAGAGTCGTCCCTGATTGATAGGATGAGCGGGATTGCCTTCGAGCTTGACCGCCCGCCCTTCGCGGGTCCGAACGTGGAGGCCGCAGCCCGCGGCGCATTCGGTGCAGGTGCTCGCGTAGATCGTGGCGATGCCCGGCACCTGGTCTTCAGACTGCACCAGGTACGGGATCAGTTTCTCAACCCGGCCAGTGGAGCAGCCCGACAGCGCCGCCGTCCCCGCCCCGGTCACGCCGAGGACGGTCAGGAAGCGCCGGCGGTCCATGCCTTGGGTTTCGATGTCGTCCATCAGGGCCTCGAAGGCTGGGCTAGTAATGACACACGGAGCAGTCGCGCGACACGCCCCGCTCCAGGTGGCAGTTGATGCAGAACCCCATGTTTCTCACGTTGTTCACCTGGAACACCTGGGGCATGCGGGCGACGTCGCCGTGGCAGGTGCCGCAGGCATTCGGCCCCATGACCTTCACATGCCGCATGTGAGGGAAGTGCGCGTGACGGGCCAGGTAATGGACGCGCACCCACTCGACCGGCTGCTTGTTGTTGGAGGCGTCGCGCACCTTCTTGATCTCGCGCTGGGCGGTCGAGTCGGTGCCGCCGATGACGAGGTGGCAGTTCATGCATGTCGCCATGCTCGGGATCCCGGGTTCCGAGGAGACCGAGACCGAGTAGTGGCAGTACTGGCAATTGATCTTGAACTGGCCCGCGTGGATGTCGTGGCGGAAGAAGATTGGTTGGATCGGACCCTTCAAACGGCCCGTATCGGACGCGGACAGCACCGGGGCAAGGAGGGAGTCGTTCGCCGCCGGAGCCGCCTGCCGGCTCGCCTGAGCATCTCGCGAGAGCGCCACAGCGGCCAGGACGAGGATCAGGGCCCCGCCGAGGACGAAGACCAGCTTACGCATGAGCCGTCACCATCACTGAGAGGAGACTGATCCCGTCCGCTTGTGAATTAATTCACGAAAGCGCAAGTCACAGGGAGGGAACCGGATCGCCGTTCGCGCGCGACAATTATAGCCGGGCGACGATGAATCTCAACCCTGGGGTCACCCGATCGAGCGGCGCAGCTGTCCACCCGGCGCCTCGAGCCGCATCCACTCCGCCTTTTTCCGCGCAAAGCTGATCAGCGCATCCGCGGCGCGACGATCATTGAACTCCAGCCAACACCACCGGACGGGGCCGGTCCGCTGGGCTTGCTCGATGGCGTGGAGGATCAGCGCCGGCATGCGCACGGCGGCGGTCGCCTTCCGCTCCTCGGAATCGGAGACGGTGAAGGTGCAGCTGACGCTCTCCTGCATGACGTGCAGCCAGCACAGCTTCCGCGCTCCGTAGGTGAATTCCCATGCCCAGCGCCACTGCGCGCCCAGGAACTTGACGTGCTCCACCACGCCGGGGATGGCCTTGAGCCCGTCCCGGACCGCGCGGAAGCGCGCGGCGACGGCGGGGGGGAGGTCCTTGAGCGGCGCGCGCGCGAGCGGCTCGTCCGAGGGATTCAGGTATCGGTTGCCCGACCAGTACGCGGTGGATCGCCCCAATCGAGGCTCCGGGGGTAGAGGGTTCCGGGAATCTACGGAGAGGGCGGGGATTCGCGGAAGCGGCGCCGGAATTGTGCGGCACTGCCCGGCTCGCCTCGTCTCCCATTCGAACTCGCCACCGAGCGGGCCGCGAGCCAGCGACTGCGGACGGTTCCGAGCGGCACGGTGAGCCAGAACCGTGGTACGGCGGCCCGTATCACGGTTCGCTCGCGTCCTTGTCCTTCCCTTCCACGACGCCCTTCCGCTCCAGAAACCGGCGCACCTCGATGCCCATCGCGCGAAGCAGCGAGGCCTCGCGGCCGTCGAGCCCCGCGCGAAACACAATTTCCCGGAAGGACCGCATCACCTGTTCGTGGCGGCGGGTCTTGAAGAAATCGATGGCCCAGAGCGCCTTGTTCCAGTCGGTGAACAGCCACTCGAGCTGATCGGCCTCCGCCGGCGCGGCCTGGCGGCGGGGCGGCTTCACCGGAATGTCGGCCCCGATGCGTGCCCGCCAGGTCTCGTACGCCATGATGCCGACGGCCTGCGCCAGGTTGAGCGACGTGTACTCCGGGCTCGTGGGGATGGACACCAGGGCACGGCAGAAATCCAGCTCGTCGTTCGCGAGCCCCTTGTCTTCCCGCCCGAACACCATCGCCACCGGCCCCGCTTCGGCGTGCGCCAGGAGCTGCCCGGCGGCTTCCCGCGGTTCGAGCACGGTGCGCTTGGCCGCCCGCCCGCGGGCGGTGAGCGCGACGCTGTACACGGTGTCACGCAGGGCCTGGTCCAGCGAGTCGCACAGCTCGATCCGCTCGACCACGTCGGCGGTGTTGTGCGCGATGCCCTCGATCCGCCACGGATCGAAGACCTCCGGCCGGACCAGGCGGATCCCGCCAAGTGCGAAGTTCTTCGCGAGCCGGACGGCGCTCGCGATGTTCACGATGTCCTGCGGCGCGACGAGAACGAGGAGCGGGGCGGCCCCGGTTGCCAGGGTCATCCCTCGCCGAGGAAGCTCGTGTCGAGGCGCTTGGCCTTGAGCGACGTGACGAGGGCGGTCTTGTCGGAGGACTTGAGGTAGGCCTCCTTCGCTTCGATCAGTCCCTGTTCGACCAGGTCGAGGAGCGAGTCGTTCAGCGTGAGCATCCCGAGCTTCCGGTTGGTCTGCATGATCGAGGGAATCTGGAAGGACTTCCCCTCGCGGATCAGGTTCGAAACGGCCGGAATCGTCAGGAGGACTTCGCGCGCCGCCACCCGTCCCCCACCCTTCTTCTTACAGAGCACCTGGGCGATCACCCCGCGAAGCGATTCCGAGAGCATCACCCGGACCTGCGCCTGCCGGTCCGTCGGGAACTGATCGATGATGCGGTCGATGGTCGAGACTGCGGTGGTGGTGTGGAGGGTGCCAAATACGAGGTGGCCCGTTTCCGCGGTCTCGATGGCGATGGAAACCGTCTCCAGATCGCGCATCTCGCCAACGAGGATGATGTCCGGATCCTCGCGAAGGGCGGCGCGGAGCGCCTGCTTGAAGGACCGGGTATGGAGCCCGACCTGGCGCTGGGTCACAAGACACTTCTTGCTCTCGTGCACGAATTCGACCGGGTCCTCGATCGTGATGATGTGGTCAGTGCGGGTCCGGTTCATCAAATCCACCAGCGCAGCCAGTGTGGTGGATTTTCCGCATCCGGTCGGACCGGTGACCACGACAAGACCCTTCGTGAGGTGGCAGAGCGCCTGCACTTCCTTCGTGACGCCGAGCTGCTCGCAGGTGAGAACTTCCGAGGGAATGACCCGGAAAACTGCCATCGGGCCGAAGCGGTCGCGACCCGAATTGCACCGGAATCTCGCCACCCCGGCGATCTCGAACGCCCAGTCCGCGTCGCCCTCCTCGGCCCACTTGGCGAAGTCGGCGTCCAACATCACGCTCCGCAGCATCGCCTCGAGCGGGCCTGCCTCCAGGGCCGGCGCGTCCAGCCGCACCAGCGTGCCGCTCATGCGGTGGATCGGCGGCTGGCCCGTGCGAAGGTGGAGGTCCGAGCCTTCGGCGATGACCAGCGCGCGCAGCAGCCGCTCGAGCGAGGCCCGCGCCTCGGACAGGTCACGAGCCACCGGTACGGCAGCCGGAGTGGCGGTCACGGCGCCTGCCTTCCGTCGGATGGTGGCGCCGGGCCCGCCCGAGTCCGGCCGCAGCTCCACCTCGACCGCACCGCTCGGCGACACGTAGGAGAATGTGAGCTCCGCCTTGGGCGTGAGGACGGGCGCCATGGCAGGCGGGGCGATCTCCTGCACGAGGCCGAAGACCTGGGGTCCCGTCAGCGCCTCCTTCATGATCGGACGAAGGGTGCCGCGGACGAGCAGCGTGGCCGGCTTGCCGGCCGAGAGCTGCAGCCCGTCCGCGGCGTGTTCGTGCAGGACCTGGATGAAACGATCGAGTCGGGCCACGGCGTGCTATTCCAGCGGGCGAACGATGCGGATCCACGCCCGATTCACGTGGCGCGTGCGCACTTCGTCCCAGAGAGTGAAGAAGGGCTCGGGAAGATTCAGGAAGTCGATCGCCCGGGCGCGGGTCGGGGGCAGCTCCACGCTCGTGGAGCCGGCGATCTCGGTGCCGTCGCGGAGCGTCACCTCCAGCCGCAGGAGCTTGGCGGCCGACGCGCGGGCGGGATCCATCAGATCGCCCTCGGGCGCGCACGAGACGACCGCCGCCTGCGCCTTGGCCACGAACAGGACGCCGCCATCCGCCTGGGTGAGCGCAAAGAACGGCTGGTCGCGATTGAGGAATTCCTCGACCGATTCGGGGCCCTCGTGGTGCGGCGACAGGGCCTGCGTGTGCACTTCTCCCCGGACCACCACTCCGCCGGCCAGCAGCACCTCGGCTTCGGCCAGCCGCGTGGAGCCCCACGGATTGATGGAAGTGGGGTCTTCCGCCGGAGTCCTTGTCACTCGTGCAGCTCCACCCCGGCTTCCTGCTCGATGAGCCGGATCGGTTCCAGGTAATCCGCGGCGTCGCCCAGAGCCAGGCGGGCCTGATGCATCCGCGCCGAGGCCAGGTGGAGAATGGGGCCGGACACGCCGGCCTCGTCAAGAAAGTCCGCGGCGATGCGCGCGTCCTTGTCGAGCAGGGCCACCCTGAAGGTGAGCGGCCAGAGCCGGGTGAGCACGCGCTGCGGCACGAGGTATTCGCTGACGAAAGATCGCCCGCTCGAGGCGTTGAGTACCTCGACCGCCTTCCGGGCAGGGATCCCGCTCTTGACCAGTGCCACCAGTCCCTCGCCCACCGCCAGCACGTTCACCGCGAGCAGCGCGTTGTTGACCGCCTTCATCGCGTGGCCCGCGCCGAGGGGGCCCAGGTGCTCCACCCGCCGGCCGAAGCACTCGAGGATCGGACGCGCCCTGAGGAAGGTCTCCTCGGCGCCGCCGACCATGACCGTCAGGGTCCCGGCCATGGCGCCATTGGTGCCGCCGCTCACCGGCGCATCGGCGAACTCGATGCCCTTTTCAGCCAGCGTCGCGCCGATCCGCCGGGTGGTGGCCGGATCGCCGGAGGTGCAGTCGAGAAACAGGGTGCCTGGCCGGAGGCCCGCAAGGAACCCATCGGGCCCGTCCAGTAGGCCGGCCACCTCGGCCGAGGTCGGGAGACAGGTGATCAGGACGTCCGCGCTGGCCGCTGCCTCCCGGGGGGTATTGGCGACCGTGCAGCGGTTGGTGGCCGCGAACTCCTCCGCGCGACTCCGGGTCCGGTTCCACACCGTGAGGGAGTGTGCACGCGCGATGTGGCTGGCCATCGGGGCGCCGATGGCGCCGAGTCCAACGAAGGAGATGTTCATGAGGTCGGAACGAATGTAGCGGCAGCCGACCTCAACGGGAACCGGCAGAGGGGGAAAAGAACGAGGCGGCCGATGAGGGCCGCCTCGTCTCAGTCCGTGACATTCACCGAGTTACTGGGGCGAAGGGAGTGTCGAATTCGTTACAGCCCGATAGCTGTTGAGACGCCCGTTGCCGAAGGTCGGGTCGTAACCGGACGCGCCCTTGTCATCCGCCGTGCTTTCCAGCCGAGACCTCAGCGCCGCACCGCGGAGGCCGGTCTTGGAAGCCACGATCGCCGCGGTCCCGGTCACTTGCGGTGCCGCCATCGAGGTGCCCTGCAGCCAGGCGTAGGTGCCGCCCTTGTAGGCGCTGTAGATGCAGCCTTCCGGCGTGGTGTTCGAGTAGCAGGTGCCACCCGGGGCGGAGATATCCAGGCCCGGACCGTACTGGCTGTAGGAGGCCTTCTCGTCTTTCCAGGTCGTCGCCGCGACCGAGATGGCGTTGGGGTCGCATGCAGGACAGGCCACCGTGCCACTGCCGCTATTGCCCGCCGAGGCGATGACGAGGACGTTCTTCCCGGTGGCGTACAGGATCGCGTCCTTCTCCGCCTGGGATTCGCTGCTGCCACCCAGCGACAGATTCATCGCGACCAGGCCGGGCTGATCGGCGGCGGCATAGATGGCGCTCACGATCGCCGAGGTGGGGCAGCCGCGGCGCCCGCAGACCTTCTGAACGTAGACCTTCACGTGCGAGGCAGCACCGGAGACGCCGGCGACGCCGACCGTCGAACCGGCCATCGTGCCCGTGGTGTGGCTGCCATGGCCGTTGTCGTCAGCGGGATCGTTGTCGTTGTTGTACCAGTCCTTGCCGGCGATGAGGCGGCCGGTGAACTCCGGATGGAACAGGTCCACGCCGGTGTCGATGCTGCCGATGACCACGTCGGCGCCGCCGGCCGCGTATCCCTCGACATTGTCTTCGTCCGCATCGGCGATCGACGCATAGGAAGACGGGATGAACTGGCCCGAACTCTGCCCCTTGGTGTACCGCATGTTGAGGCCACCCGGATTGTAAAACGCCCAGAGGTTCGGGTTGATAGCCGTGGGCTGGCGGAGGTAATTCGGCTCCGCATACCGCACCCGGCTGTCGGCCGCTAACTCGGCAGCCTTGGCCCGCTCGGTGCCCGCGGCGGCGCCCTGCATCACTAACCAGTCGCCACGCAGGCCACGCTGACCCAGCGCCAATCCGTGGGCTCGGGCCACCGCGTCCGCCTGGGCCATGTCGCGCAGGCCGACGATCACCTGGCCGGCCATCACTTCATCGTTGCCCGACCTCCCTTGGGAAAGCGAAACGGCCGGCGCGGCATCACCGGCATCCGACGGCTCACTCACGGGCTCACTGCAGGCCGCCAGGGCGACCGCGACTCCAACCAGCGCGAAACGGCGTGCATCCATCTCGGTGCTTCCTTTCCAGCCAGACCGGCGAAAGAAGGGTTGAACGCCAGCACTACACACGAACGGGCCACGCAGTGGCGTGGTCCGGGGGAACGCCGTGATTCGGAACTGCCGGTTTCTTCGGGATTGCGGATGGGAAGTGCGCGGCGGAAGCCGCCGACGCATATAGTAGCAAGCGGTGTGCGCAGCAGCAAGAACCGTAACGACGCGGAGATAGTCCCTTTTGGCTGACGATCCGTGCACGGCCGCCACGCCGGATCGCGGCGGCCGCGCCACAGCCTGTGTCAGCCCTCCTGCCCCCGGCGGCCTAGCTCGCGGTCGAACATGTAGAGCCCGGAGGTGTTGTTTCCGATCAGGCGGAGGGTGTCTACTATCCGCTTGCTGGTCTTCTCCTCCTCGACCTGCTCGGTGATGAACCACTGGAGCAGGGCCTGGGCCGCCCAGTCCTTTTCCTTCGCGGCAAGCTCGAAGAGCCGGTGAATGCTGGCCGAGACCATGGCCTCATGCTCGGCCGCTGCCTCGAAGGCCGCGAGCAACGACGGGAATTCCGCCGGGGGCTCGGCGATGCCCCTCAGCAATGCCCGCCCGCCACGGTCCTCCACGAAGGTGATGAACTTGAGGGCGTGTCCGATCTCTTCGCGTGCCTGGATGCGCATCCACGAAGCGGCGCCATCGTAATTCGACGCAGTGAGGTAGGATGACAGCGCGAGATAGAGATAGGCCGATGCCATCTCCTTCTGGATCTGGTCATTCATCGCGTCCTGAATCGCCTTGCCGAGCTGCATGGCGCGCCCCCTCCCCGTTGCGGCCGGCGGCGCCGGCACGTTGACGCCCGCACGGGACAGGCATACCCTACGCGCGAGCGATGACCGAGCAACTTAGTCCCGGAACGGTGCCGCGTCACGGCCCCCGCCTGCCCTGGCAGCGCCTCGGTCTGGCCGCCCTCGGCGCCGTGCTGGTGCTGTTCGTGGTCGGACCGCTGCTGCGCCTCCTGTTCCTGGCCACCCCGGGGAGCCTGGCGGAAGGGTTTCGCGATCCGGAGCTGCAGGCCTCGATTGCCCTGACCGTTGCCGCCGCGTCGGTCGCGACGCTGCTGGCGGCGGTGTTCGGACTGCCGCTCGCCTACCTCCTTGCCCGCCGCCGGTTCCGTGGACGCCGCCTGATCCAGGCGCTCGTCGAGCTGCCGGTCGTGATCCCTCATCCGGTCGCCGGCATCGCATTGCTCCTCTTCCTCGGCCGGCGCTCGACCGTCGGTGGGGCGCTGGCCAGCATCGGCCTCGAGGTGGTGAGCCACGCCCCGGGGATCGTCGCGGCGATGCTGTTCGTCTCCGCACCCCTCCTGGTGAGCGGCGCGCGCGAGGCGTTCGCGGGAGTGGACCCGCGGCTCGAGCGGGTCGCGCGCACCCTCGGCGATACCCCCTGGCTCGCCTTCCGCCGGATCACCCTTCCCCTGGCGGGACGTGGTATCCTGGCCGGCGCAATCCTGGCCTGGGCCCGCAGCGTGAGCGAGTTCGGCGCGATCGTCATTCTCACGTACAATCCGAAGGTCGCGAGCATCCTGATCTACGACCGGTTCACCACCCAGGGGCTGCCGGCCGCGGTGCCGGCGGCGCTTGTCCTGCTCCTGGTCGCCCTTGCCGTCTTCGGGCTAGTGCGGTGGTTGCAGCCCGCGGAGCCGCGATGATCCGCCTCGAGGGACTTGCGGTTCGGGTCGGGGAATTCGATCTGCGGGACATCTCGTTCGAGGTGCCGACCGGCGGATATGGGCTGATCATCGGCCCGACTGGTTCGGGCAAGACCACCTTGCTCGAGACCGTCGCGGGCCACAACCCGATCCGCGCCGGCAGGATCGGCCTCCACGGCGAGGACGTGACCGATCTCCCTCCGGAGCGACGGGGGATCGGCTTCGTGTACCAGAGGTACTACCTCTTCCCGCAGCTGAGCGTGCGGGAGAACATCCGCTATGGGCTCGTCCGCGGGCCGCTCGGCCCTGACGCCCAGCGTCAGCGGGTGTCGGAGCTGGCCGAGCTGCTGGGGATTTCAAGCCTCCTCGACCGGGGCATTTCCGGCCTGAGCGGAGGCGAGACCCAGCGGGTCGCACTCGCGCGGGCGCTCGCCCCGCGGCCCAGCATCCTCCTCCTCGACGAGCCGTTCGCCGCAGTGGACCCGACGACGCGCCACATGCTCCGGCGTGAGCTGCGGGCGTTGCACGAGCGGGAGCACATCACCACACTGCAGGTGACCCATGACTTCGACGAGGCGCTGCGGCTAGGCGACCTGGTGGCGGTGCTCGCAGACGGACGGATCGCCCAGCAGGGACGGCCGGATGAGGTGTTCCGGTACCCCAACTCCGCATTCGTGGCCAGATTCATCGGGACCGGCACGGTGCTGAGCGGGACGGTGGAGCGCCTGGCGGAGGGCGACGGCACGCCGTTCGCCGCGCGGTTCACGAGTGGGCCACTCGTCTTCGAGGTCATCGCGGAGCGAGAGGGGCCGGCCCACGCCGTGCTCCGTTCCGAGGACCTGCTGCTGAGCCGCGACCTGCAGCCGACCTCGGCGCGCAACCACTTCGCCGCCGTCGTGCGGCACGTGGAACGGCTGGGACCGCTGACCTATGTTCATCTCGACGCCGGTCACCTCCTGACCGCTGCTGTGACTTCGGCCTCCTGTGATGCGCTGGGCATCGCGCAGGGCGCCGAGGTCATCGTGAGCATGAAGGCCACCGCGATTCACCTCGTGTAGAGGAGTCACGCACCATGACGTACCGTCCCCTCCTCCCCGCCCTCCTGATTCTTGTCGGCGCGTGTGCCGAGAAGCAGCCCGAGGCGCCGCCCGCTGCCGGCGTGCGAGTCGACATTCTCGCCACGATTGGCGACAGCTCATCCGCCATCGAGGGGATCGCCGCGCATGGCGGCCAGCTGTACGTGGCCGACTGGAAAGATGGGACGATCTACCGGGTCGATCCCGCGGCTCCGACACCGGTGGCAGTCGGCCGGCTGCCGGTCGCGCCGGGAACCTGGATTCTGGGTTTGGTGACGGACGCGGAAGGGAACCTGTATGCCGCAGTGCCGGAGGCTGGGATCGTCTATCGCGTGAACGCGAGCCGGCTCGGGACCGGAGATTTCAACCCCGCCAAGGACGCGACGCCGTTCGTCACCGGCGCGAAGGGAGCGAACGGGTTGGCGTTCGACCGGGCCGGCCATCTGTGGGTTGGGGGCGGCAATACGGAAAATGTCTATCACGCGCCACCGCAGGGCGGCCCGGCGGTCGTCTTTGCGAGCGCATACTCGCCGAAGTCCGCCGATACCACGATGCCGGTCCGTGACTTCACGGTCAACGGTATCGGATTCGACTCCAAGGGCGCGTTGTACACGGTGAACACGGGGACCGGCGAGGTGACTCGCCTGGCGGTCGGTCCGGACTACAAGCCGGGTGCCGTCGCAACCTTCGTAAAGGACGCGCGGCTGATCGGCGCCGACGGCGTGGTGGTGGACGGCGACGACAATCTCTGGATCGATGCCAACTTCCGGAACTCCCTCGTGCGCGTGAGCCCCGCGGGTGACATCACGGTTGTGGCCTTCAGTTCGCCCGGCGGCGGAATGCCCGATTCGACGTATCGACCGGCATACACGATGACGGGTCCGGGGAACGCACTGCGCTTCCCGGCCGAACTCAAGCTGGTGGGCAAGAAGGCGTATCTGGCCAACCTGAACTTCGCGGCGGGAGCCAATGCTTCCCAGCCGGTGAAGGGCGCGTCGATTGCCGTGGTGGAGTTGCCCTGACGAGCCGCATCATTCACGTGGACCTCGACGCGTTCTTCGTCGAGGTGTGCCGGCAGGTTCATCCCGAGCTCCGGGACATCGAGCTGCTCGTGGTTGGGGGCCGGCGGGATCAGCGGGGTGTCGTGCAGTCCGCCTCGTATGGGGCAAGGAAATTCGGCGTGCGCGCCGGAATGCCGATCGCAGAAGCCGTGCGAAGGTGTCCCGGCGCGACGTTTTTTCAGGGGGCGTTCAAGGAATACGGCCGCGCGTCCCAGGCGGTCCGGACGGTACTGGAAGAATTTTCGCCTGTCGTCGTGATGGCGTCGCTCGACGAGGCCTACCTCGACTTCTCCGGCACAGATCGGCTCTACCCGCACTCGCTGCTCCCCGTGGCCGAGCGGATTCGGGACACGGTGGGATCCAGGACAGGCCTCAACTGCAGCATTGGAATCGGTCCGAACCGGATGGTGGCGAAGCTCGCGTCGGACCATGCGAAGCCAAGGGGCCTGATGGAGGTGCGGGAAGGGTGGGAAGAAGGGTTCCTGGCGGGGCTTCCCCTCAATGCGTTGCCGGGCATCGGTCCGCGCACCGCTGCGCGGCTCGCTTCCCTGGGTCTGACTGAAGTCGCGCAGGTGCAGGACCGCACACGGGAGGAGCTGGAGCGACTGATCGGGGACACCGCGAAGGGGCTGAAGCTCCGCGCGCATGGATACGGCGGGCGGGTGCTCCGGGGGCAGCGCGCCACGAAGTCGGTCAGCCGGGAGACCACGCTGTCGAAGGATGCGACCGACCTGGCCTACCTCGAGCGAGTGCTGACCCTCCTGACGGCGCGGGTCGCCGGCCAAATGCGGGAGGAGGGCATCTCCGCGCGGACGGTCACGCTCAAGCTCCGCCACGGCGACTTCGTCACCATCACAAGGAGTCGCACGTTTTCCGCGCCGACCGACCTCGATCACGACCTGCTCACCGCCGCCCGGGACCTGCTACGGGCGGCGTTTCCCGAAGTGCGCCGCCGAGGCAAGGGCGTGCGGCTCATCGGGGTGGCCGCGACGAACCTGGTGGAGTCCCAGGCGGCCGACCTGTTCGAAGCCCCGGAGCGCACCCGCCTCCGGCAACTGACGACCGCAGTGGATGAAGTCCGGAAGCGATTCGGGTTTGATGCCGCGAAGCCGGCGTCGTTGGTAAGAAGGCGGGAAGGCGGGTAAGCGGGGAAGGCGGGAACGCGGGTCAGTCCGAAGCTCACGTGACGGGTCGGGATCGGCCCCGGACGTCGGCGTCCGACGGGGCGGCGGTTGGGAGTGGTTTGGGCGTCCGACGGGAGGGGCCGACCCGACCCGTCGGCCTAATTCGCCTCAATCTCGACTCCCGCTTTCCCGCTTGACTCCGGGCGTACCAGACCCCAACTTGCTATACAACAAGCAAGTTACGGGGTGGAACGTGGCCGTTACTCCTGCAAGCATCCTCGAACGCAATGGCAACCGCACGCGCGAGGCCGTCCTCGACGCGGCCGAACGGTTATTTGCGGAAAAGGGATACGACGCCACCAGCCTGAACGAGGTGGGAACCGCCGCAGGCGTGTCCCGCGGCACGCCTGGATACTTTTTTGGCTCGAAGACGGATCTGTACCGGGCGGTCCTCGAGCGATGTTTCGGCGCGGTGCGTGCCGCCGTCCGGAGCGGCCGTGAGCGGGCGTTGGCGAGCGGCGAGGCGCCCGAGACGGTGCTGGCCGGCGTGGTCTCCGAGTATTTCGACTTCATCACCGCGAATCCCAATTTCGTCCGGCTCATCGAGTGGGAAGCCCTCACCGGCGGCCGGCACCTGCACGACGTGCCACCTCATGTGGAAGCCGCCCGCGAGGCCCTCGCGGCCATGAGCGCGGAGCTGGCCCTGGACCCGTCGCGCACCGATGACGCCGCGCAGCTCCTGCTCAGCGTGATCGGCCTCTGCTGGTTCCCCCTGGTGCATTCCGCCACGATGCTCCGTGCCCTCGGCATCGACCCCTCGGCGCCGGCCTTCCTGCAGGCCAGGAAGCGCCACGTCATCGACCTCGTGCTGCGCGGCACCCGCGGCAGAATTCGCGCCTGACCTTCATCGAGATACTCGATATATGACGACCACGATCACCCAGCCGACCAACTTCGGTCCGGTCCCGAAAACGACCGAGCAGGAAGCTCGCGAGGTTGCCGAAGCGGCCCGCGAGAAGGAGTGGCAGGCCCCGAGCTTCGTGCGCGAGCTGTTCGAGGGCTCGTTCCGGCTGGACCTGATCCATCCCTACCCCGAGCCGGAACCCGCCGACGTCGAGCGCGCCCGGCCCTTCCTGGAGCGGCTCGAGACCTTCATGCGGGAGAAGGTCGACAGCGACAAGATCGACCGGGAAGGCAAGATCCCACCGGAGGTGATCGAGGAGCTCCGCCAGATGGGAGCCTTCGGCATCAAGATCGATCGGGAATACGGCGGGCTGGGGTTGAGCCAGTTGAATTACACCAAAGCCATCGGCCTGGTCACGAGCCAGGACGGCAGCATCACCGCCCTCCTCTCGGCAGCTCAGTCCATCGGCGTACCGGTTCCCCTCAAGTTGTTCGGCTCCGCCGAGCAGAAGAAGAAGTACCTGCCCCGGTTGGCCAGAGGTACCATCTCGGCATTCGCGCTGACGGAGGCGAATGTCGGCTCGGACCCGGCCGGGCTCGCCACCGTCGCCGAGCTCACGCCCGACGGGCGGCATTACATCCTCAATGGCGAGAAGCTCTGGTGCACCAACGGGACCATCGCCGAGCTCATGGTGGTGATGGCGCGGACGGGCAAGAAGATCTCCGCCTTCATCGTCGAGACCGACTGGCCCGGGGTCGAGGTGGTGAACCGGCTCGACTTCATGGGGCTCAAGGCCATTGAAAACGGGGTCATTCGCTTCACGAACGTGGCCGTGCCGGTCGAGAACCTCATCTGGGGCGAGGGCAAGGGACTCAAGCTCGCGCTGGTAACGCTGAACACCGGTCGCCTGACGCTGCCCGCGTCGGCGACGGCCGGCGCCAAGCGGGCGCTGCAGATCGCGCGGCGCTGGGCGGCCGAGCGCGTGCAGTGGGGCCAGCCGATTGTGAAGCATGACGCGGTGGCCCAGAAGCTCGGGCGGATGGCGGCCGACACCTTCGCGATGGAAGCGGTGAGCGAGCTGGCCTCCCTGCTGGCCGACCGCGGCAACGCGGATATCCGCCTCGAGGCAGCGATTGCCAAGATGTGGAATACGGAGATCGGCTGGCGTATCGTGGACGACACCCTGCAGATCAAGGGCGGTCGAGGCTACGAGACGGCTGACAGCCTCCGGAGCCGTGGCGAACGCCCCGATCCCGTGGAGCGGATGATGCGGGACTTCCGCATCAACCTGATCTTCGAGGGGTCGAGCGAGATCATGCGCTTGTTCATCGCCCGGGAGGCGGTGGACACGCATCTCGACGTGGCAGGACCGCTCATCGACCCGAAGGCCGCCGCAGGGACCAAGCTGAAGGCGCTCTTCAAGGCCGCGGGGTTCTACGCGATCTGGTACCCGAAGCTGTGGATCGGACTCCGGGGGCGCTTCGGCTACGGCGAGTTCGGCCCCCTTACCCGCCACCTGCGCTACGTTGAACGGCGCTCGCGGAAGCTGGCGCGTGCGCTCTTCCACGCCATGATCCGATTCGGCCCCAAACTCGAAAAACGGCAGGCCGTCCTCGGGCGCCTGGTCGAGATCGGGGCCGAGCTGTTCGCCATTTCCGCGACGGTGTCCCGGGCGCAGTGGATGGTCACCCGAAACCCCGGGGACCGCACGCCCATCGAGCTGGCTGATCTCTTCGCGCGGAATTCCCGCCGGCGGATCGAGGACCGGTTCGCGGCGATCTTCGACAACGACGACCGCGCCAACTACGCCGTGGCGCAGCACGTTGTGGGCAAGCAGTACGCGTGGCTGGAAGAGGGGATTGTCCGGGGGATGTAGGGAGGGTGGATGGGCAGATGGGCAGATGGGCGGTCCGATCGGATGGGGGGTTAGATTCCCCGACCGACCCACGCGGCGCCGGCCGGGACACTCGCTGCCCCGCTGCCCATCCGCCCATCCGACCATCCAGACCCCATGCCAACACCCGAACGCCGCCACCTGCCGTTCGTCGGACCCGAGCACGTCGAGACCGGGGTGCTCGAGACGTTCCCCTATGACGGTCCGGAGCAGCAGATCCTCACCGAGACGGAGGAGTTTTCCGCCGTCTGCCCCTACAGCGGGCTTCCCGACTTCGCCCGGCTGACGATCCGCTACGTTCCTGCCGGCCGGTGCGTCGAGCTCAGGTCCCTGAAATACTACGTGGTAAGCTATCGCAACGTCGGGATTTACCAGGAACACGCGACGGCGAAGATCGCCGAGGACCTGCAGCGGGTGCTCGCCGCGAAATGGCTCGAGGTGACGACCGCGTACAACATCCGCGGCGGGTTCCTGACCACCTGCACGGTGCGCCTCCCGGCCGCCTGACGCCTCTCTCGAGGCGACTCCTCCGGATCCCGCAAGAACCGCCGCCATCGCTGAGTCGACCTGGAATCGAGAAGGGGGCCCCTGAACCGGAGCCCCCTTCTCAGCATTCAGGTGTGGCTGGTTACTTCACCTTATCCAGCCCCGGGCTCGGCTTCGACACAGTCGGGGCGGTCACGGGCCGCTTGGCGCCCCTCGGCAAGAGCTCCGGCAGGTTCGCCAGCTCCAGCGCCGTCACCGCCATCACGGCGGACGCCTGCATCAAGTCGCTGCCGACGGCGTGATCGTACGTGTCCACCTGTGAGTGATGCGTGTGATTGTACCCACGCGTCTCCTGGTCGAAATTCCAACCGGGCACCCCGTAGGGAATGAATGACAGATGGTCGGTCCCACCCTTGTTCGCATCGCGCACCTTCGTGGCGCCGAGGGAAGTGACCGGCACCAGCAAGTCCTTCCAGAGCTGCTCGTCGTCCTTGCGGCCCTGCAGCGCCTGACCGGTGATCATCCCGGTGCCGTTGTCGAGCACGAGCACGGCCTGAATGCTGTCCGCCTCGGCGGCATGCGCGGCGGCGTACGCGCGCGACCCGAGCAGCCCCTGCTCCTCGCCGCTGAACAGGATGAAGCGGATCGTCCGCCTGGGCTTGAGCCCGCTCTGGGCGATGACGCGGGCGGCCTCGAGCACGACCATCGATCCAGTGCCATTGTCAGTGACCCCGGTACCGAGGTCCCAGCTGTCGAGGTGCGCACCCAGGATGACCACCTGGCCCGGCAGTTCGCTGCCCCGAATCTCGCCGACGGTATTCCATTGGGTCACCGGCTTTGAGCCGAGCGTATTCTCCACCCGCCCCTCCAGCCGCGGCGTGGTGCCCCGGCGAATGAGCCGGTCGAACAGCGCGTAGTCCTCGTGCGCGATCACGATGTTCGGCAGCGGCGAGACGTTATTGGCCGACCCGCTCATCGTCATCAACGCGTGTTCCTTGCCGCCGTCGGTCAGCACGCCGAGCGCCCCTGCCTGCTTCAGCAGGTAGGGCCGGTCAGTGTTGAACTGTCGCCTCGCATTCCGCGCGGCCTCACTGGAATCGGCGTTGGCCGCCCGGGCGGCAGCCATCCGCTTCTCCTGGTCGGCGCGCTGCACCGCGGAGTCGGCAGCGGTCATCGCAGGGCCATCGGGATTCCAGATCGAGGACGCCGGCCGCAGCAGGAGCCAGGCCCCCTTCACCTTCGGGAGGTTGGCCGCGAGGCTTTCCGGCGTGGAGGCATCTACGAGCACCACCGGCCCTCCCACGGTCTTGCCCCTGGTTCCTGCGGTCCACGCCCAGCTGTGTCCCACGAGGTTCCGCTGGAACGGTGCGGTAATGCGGAAGGTGGCGGGACCGCGCTCCCAGGAGACGCCGTACTGCCAGGGCTCGAGCGTCGCGGTCAGCCCGTACGCCTTGAAACGGTCGGCGGTCCAGTGGTTGGCCCGCTCCATCGCGGGCGAGCCGGTGAGCCGCGGCCCGATCATGTCGCCGAGGTACTCGAGGTTCTGCATCACTTCGGAGTGATTCATTGCCTGGTCCACGAGGGCCCCGGCGCCGGTGGTGTCCACGGCAGCCCGCGAGACGGACGGGGCGGCGGTCTGAGCGGCGGCAGGCACCGCGCCCAGGGCGGCGAGCAGGAAAAGAATTCGTTTCATGTGATCGAGGCCTTCCGGCTGTGTGGGGAAGAGGAGTAAGGATCGAGTATCAAGCGCATGACGGCGGCGCTGGAGGGACAGGTGGAGGTGAACTCCCGGGAGGTCTGAATCCCCGCCGGGACGTCCTCCCGCCGGATGGGACGGAAGCCCACACGCGGGAAGTAGCCGGCCGCCGTCGTGGTCAACAGGTAAACAGCCCGCAGGGCGTGTCGGGAGGCCCAGCTGAGCCGTTCCTCGGCAAGCAGCCGGCCAATCCCCTTGCCCTGCCATTCCGGGGCGACGATCGCCGAACGGAGAAGTCCGTCCTCACCGTGGATTTCAATGCCGGTCGCGGCGACCACACGGCCGTCGACTTCCGCCACCGCATAACCGGCCGGGAAGAAGTCCTCCAGACCCTCAACCGGAAGTCCCGCGGTCGCGAGCAGTTCCCGCACGGGCCCCTGATCGGCCTGCGTGGCCGGCCGAAGCGTCGTCATGCGGCCTGCCCCACGAGCCGGGTGGCCAGCTCACGCAACCGCTCCACCTGCGGCAGCGCGGCGATCCACCGGGCGGGGATCGCCGGCTCGCCATCCCGCGCGCCCATCAGGGCACCGGCCACCGCGGCATTCGTATCGGTATCGCCTCCGGCGTTCGCCAGCCAGATGAGGCCGCGCTCCAGATTCGGCTCGTGCCAGGCGAACCAGAGCCCGATCTCGACACAATGCACCACGTATCCGGGCTCCGGGCCGGTCAGCGGCAGCTCTTCGCGCCGCTCGAGGGGTACCCGTCGGACCGCGTCCAACAGCACCGGAGGGGCCTCATTGATGCGAAGCACTTCAAGCACGTCGGCGAGGAAGTCACGCCGGCCCTTGAGCAGCTCCGCGGCGGCCACGTTGACGGCCACGGCGCCCCAGGTGCACCGGTCGTCGGGATGGGTGATGGCGGCGGTGTGATAACTGCCGCTCACGAGATTCGCAGGCGACCCCAGGGTGGCGAGCGCCACCGGGAGGCAGCGCATCACGGCGCCGTTCCCCGCGATTCCACCCGAGCCGGCCGGCGGCGAGCCGTGGGTCCGGATGTGGTTCAGGGCGGACCGTGTCTGGACGCCGATGCCCCGTCCATCCGAATCCATCCACTCGATCCAGCGGCCGGCCAGCCGCTCAAGGCTCAGCTGGGGCTCCAGCAGTTCCTCGGCGAGCAAAAGCGTCATCGCCGTGTCGTCGTCGAACGGCGAATCCGCCTGGCGCACCGGCGGAATGTCGCGGACGCCGTCGGGAAACGCCGCCCGAATGGCGTCGGAAGAACCCAGGAATTCCGTTGGCACTCCCAGCGCGTTGCCGGCGGCGAGCCCGAGGAGGGCGCCCCGCGCGCGCTCGCCGAGAGTTGGAGAGGGACGCGTCATCGCTGACGAACGATACCGGGGATTGAGCGCAAGGAAAAGGCGGCTATTATCCTCCCCGACATCCAGCCGCCTTCTCCCGCATGAGGACCGCGTCGTGTCCAAAGAGTCCCTCACAGTTACCGATAACCGGACCGGCAAGAATTACGAGCTTCCCGTCGCCGACGGCACGATCCGCGCGATGGATCTCCGCCAGATCAAGACCTCCGACGACGACTTCGGCCTGATGACGTATGATCCGGCCTTCATGAATACGGCGGCCTGCCGGAGCGCCATCACCTTCATCGACGGTGACAAGGGCATCCTGCGCTACCGCGGCTATCCGATCGAGGAGCTGGCGGATCGGGCGAGCTTCCTCGAGGTCGCGTACCTGCTCTGCGAAGGCGAGCTCCCCACGGCGGCGCAGCTCGACAAGTGGACGCACGACATCATGTACCATACCTACGTCCACACCAACATCATCAAGTTCCTCGAGGGGTTCCGCTACGACGCCCACCCGATGGGCATGCTGCTCGGCGTCGCCGGCGCTCTCTCGACCTTCTACCCCGACGCCAGACACGTGCACGACCCGGCCAACCGCTACATCCAGCGGGTGCGTCTGATGGCCAAGCTGCCGACGCTCGCCGCGTTCTGCTTCCGGCATTCGCGCGGCCTCCCCTACGAGTTCCCGCGGAACGACCTCGACTACATCGGCAATTACGTCAACATGACGTTCAGCATCGGCGGCCAGCACAAGCCGAATGCGGTCCTCCAGCGGGCGCTCGAGATCCTCCTCATCCTCCACGCCGACCACGAGCAGAACTGCTCGACCAGCGCGGTGCGGGCCGTGGGATCCTCGGGCGTGGACCCCTTCAGCGCCATCTCCGCCGGCATCGCGGCACTGTACGGCCCGCTCCACGGCGGCGCCAACGAAGCCGTGCTCCATATGCTGGACGAGATCGGCGACAAGAAGCACATCCCCGCGTTCATCGAGAAGGTCAAGGCGGGCGAGGGCCGGCTGATGGGCTTCGGGCACCGGGTCTATAAGTCGTATGATCCCCGGGCCAAGCTGATCAAGCGGGTGGCGGATGGGGTGTTCGCGGAGACCGGGCTCAATCCAAAGCTCGAGATCGCCGTCGAGCTGGAGCGCATCGCCCTGTCCGACGAGTACTTCATCAAGCGGAAATTGTATCCCAACGTGGATTTCTACTCGGGACTGATTTACCAGGCCATGGGGTATCCGACCGAATATTTCACCGTCCTCTTCACGCTCGGACGGACCCCCGGCTGGCTGGCGCAGTGGGAGGAGATGATCACCGACAAGGATCAGAAGATCGCCCGGCCCCGCCAGATCTTCACCGGGAAGGACGCGCGGCCGTTCGTGCCGATCAACGAGCGGAAGTGATTCGCTCCTGAGTCGGCGCGACCATTACTCCTGGACCTGACCCTCGAGGTACGTGTACCCCTCCAGCCCGGCCACGTACTCGGCGATGAACATGTTCGCCTCCTGACGGCTCAGGTCCTTGGCCGCCCCGACCTTGCGGCGCCAGGTGGCCAGCAGGTCCGTCGCGTGGAACTGCACGTAGTTCAGAACCTCGGTCACGGTGTCCCCGTGCACCAGGTCGGTCACTTCGTACCCCTGCTCGGTCATCCGCACGTGGACGGCGTTCGTGTCGCCGAAGAGGTTGTGCAGGTCCCCCAGGATTTCCTGGTACGCTCCCGTCAGGAAGATGCCGAGAATGTAGGGCTCGTTCTCGAGATACGGATGCAGCTCGAGGGAGGGCTTGCCCTTCCGGCCGCCTGCGAAGCGGTCAATCACGCCGTCCGAGTCGCAGGTCACGTCCTGCATCGTGCCCCGGCGCGACGGACGCTCGTTGAGCCGGTGGATCGGCATGATCGGAAAGAGCTGGTCGATCGCCCAGTTGTCGGGGAGCGACTGAAAGAGGGAGAAGTTGCAGAAATACCGGTCCACGAGCGTCGCGTCGATATGGGCCATGATCTCGGGATTGCCGGCCCGGTCCTCCCCAAGGAGTTCCTGGATCGCCGTCAGGGTGCACAGGTAGAGTTGCTCCGCGTCCGCCTTGTCGCGGAGCGTGAAGGCACCGCTGGCGAAGTACTCGTTAGTCCGCTCCTTGGCAAAGAGTGCGTCGTGGAAGGCCTCGTCCACCCGGTCCGGGGTGAGCGATTCGAGGTTCTCCGCCATTTCACGCAGGAGGGGATGCGGATCCGCCCCGAGTGTCGGCGGCACCGGCTCGACCTGGCTCTCGACATCGATCACGTTCACGAGCAGCAGTGAGTGGTGCGCCGTGAGGGCGCGGCCGGATTCCGAGATCAGGTGCGGCATCGCCAGGTCGTGTTCGCGACACACGTTGCCGATCGTGTAGACGACGTCGTTGGCGTACTCCCGCATGGTGTAGTTCACACTCGCCGGCCGGGTCGAGCGCGAGCCGTCGTAATCCACCCCCAGCCCGCCGCCGACGTCCACGTGAGTCAGGCCGAAGCCCATCCCGCGAAGCTCCGCGTAATACCGGCCGATCTCCTCGAGCGCCGCTTTGACGTGGCGGATATCGGTGATCTGGCTCCCAAGATGAAAGTGAACCAGCCGGAGCATGTCCTTCCGGCCGAGCCGTTCGAGCTTGTCGAGCAGCCGCATCAGCTCCACCGCGTTCAGCCCGAACTTCGACTTTTCCCCCCGCTCTTGGCCCACCGGCCCGAGCCTTCCGTAGCCAGCTTGATCCGCACCCCGATCGTCGGTTCCACGCCCATGTCCTCGGCCACCGCGAGCAGGACATCGAGCTCGTGCAGCTGCTCCATCACGAGGAACACCTGGTGCCCGAGCTTCTGGCCCATGAGGGCCAGCCGCATGAACTCCTCGTCCTTGTATCCATTGCAGACGATGACGTGCTTCGTGCTTTCGTGCAGGCCCAGCACGGCCTGAAGCTCCGGCTTGCTCCCGCACTCCAGCCCCACGTCGTGATCGGCGCCGAACTCCACGATCTCCTGCACCACATGCCGCTGTTGGTTGACCTTGATCGGGTAGACCGTCGTATACGCGCCGGTGTAGCCGAACTCCCCGATCGCCTCCCGAAAAACCCCGGCGAGGTTGTTGATGCGTGCACGCAAGATGTCCGAGAACCGGAGGAGCAGCGGCAGGCCGACACCCTGGGCATGCAGGTCCATCGCGAGCTGGTAGAGATCCAGCCCCCGCTTTGGATTGCCGTCGGCGTGGACGGTGACATGCCCTTCCGGGTTGATGCGGAAGAAGCCGAGGCCCCAGCCGTTCATGTTGTACAGCTTCTCGGCGTCCTTGACCGTCCAGGCGGGAGGCGCGCTCGGGGGAGTAACTGTGGTGATGTCGTGACTCCGGCAGAGGTTGACGGCGTCAATGTTAACCGATCACTGAGGCGCCCGAAAGACACCGATGGCCTGCCCTCGGGCGCCCGACCAGTCCAGATTACCGGTATCCCCCGTCGGGACGGGTCCCAATGAAGTGGTCGTATCGCATCGGCCGGGTGGGCGAAACCGACATCAAGGTGCACGCCACCTTCGTGCTGCTCCTCGTCTGGTACGCCTGGGAAGCCTGGGCGCGCGGAGGTGCCTCGCTGGCGCTCCGCGGAACCATTTTCCTCCTGGCGCTCTTCACCTGCGTCGTGCTCCACGAATTCGGGCACATCCTGATGGCCCGGCGCTTCGGCGTGCGCACGCCGGACGTCATCCTCCTTCCCATTGGCGGCCTCGCCCGGCTGGAGCGCATCCCCGAGGAGCCGAAGCAGGAACTGCTCATCGCGCTCGCAGGACCGGCGGTGACCCTCGCAATCGCACTTGGATTGTATGGCGCCCTCCGGCTGACCGGGACGCCACTCTCGCCCGAGCAGCTCGACCCGGCCGCCAGCGGGCTCCTGCAGAAGATCATGTGGGTGAATGTCGTCCTGCTGCTGTTCAACATGCTCCCGGCCTTCCCGATGGATGGCGGACGGGTGCTTCGTGCGCTCCTCGCGATGCGGCTGGGCCTCGCCCGGGCCACCCGGGTGGCCGCCAACATCGGCCAGCTCCTGGCCGTGGGCCTGGGACTCTGGGGGCTCGGCTTCTTCGCGGCGTGGGGGCTCGCACCCAACGCCTTCCTGGTGCTGATCGCCGTCTTCGTGTTTTTCGGGGCCGGCGGGGAGGCCGCCGCGGTCGAGACGAAGCTGGCCGGCCGGGGGCTCGACGTCAGCAGGATGATGATCACCCGGTTCCGCTCGCTCCCCGCCCACGCGACGCTGCAGGAGGCGGTCAACGCGCTGCTCGAGGGGGAGCAGCGGGAGTTTCCGGTGGTGGACAACTGGGGGAAGGTTGAGGGGATACTGACGCGTGAGAATCTGATCCGGGGGCTTGCCGAGCGCGGGCCGGGATCGATCGTGGATCAGGCGGTGACGCGCCCGGTGACGCCTGTCGCCCCGGGCCTCCCGTTCGCCGATGCGCTGGAGCGGCTCCGCCAGAGCGGCCTTCCCGCGCTGCCCGTCGTGGATGGGTCCGGCACCCTTGTCGGATTGCTGACGACGGACAACATCTCCGACCTGCTGCTCGTCCGGCGGGCGTCACCGGTCGCCTCCCGCCAGTCCTAGTCCCGGCCGAACTCCTCCAGGAACGCCGGGGTCCCTCGCCTCGGGCGCGCGTAGTACCACCAGTTCCGTTCGGGCGTCCAGCCCTCTTCCTCTTCGACGATATGGCCCCAGACGCAGCGGCGGACCGGCTCCACCGCCGCCCGCATCCGCTCATCGAGCGCCGCGAGCCGAGCCGCGACCTGGGCCGCCTGGTCGGCGGAGGCGACTTCGAGGGCCTGTGCCAGCAGTTGCCGGCCATCCACATCGCTCAGGTAATCGTCGAGCGTCAGCGCGTATCCGGCCTCTACGGCCGTCACCGTCTGCTCCCAACCTCTGAGCAGCACCTCGAGCCCTCCCGCCACCACCCGAGGGGAGGCCCCGTGGCGCGCGAGGAAGTCTCGCAGGCGGTCGGACTCAGCCACGACCACTCCGGTCCCGTGTGTGCATCGCGTCAGGGCCTCAGGGCATTGTTGGAGCGGTCCACATCGGGCAGCGCCCGGCGCGGATCGAGCTCCGCCGCCACGACGGGCCGTCCGCTCCGCACCCGGTAGGTGAATCGGGGGCCCTGATTCCACATCTCGACCGGGAGCCGGATCGTGTCGGCCTTGCCATCACGATACTCCAGCCGGAGCTCGGCCGGCATCACCATCGTGCCCCGGTTGACGAGCACGATCGCGGTGACGCCTCCGGACTCCGGAGCGATCCGCTCGACCGCCTGATCGAGACGCTCAGTACCCAACACCCAGCTCCGCCAGAACCAGTCGAGGTCCATCCCCGAAGCGTCCCGCATGAGCCGGAAGAAGTCTGCGGGGCCTGGATGCCTGAACGCCCACGCCGAGAGGTACTCCCGGAACGCATGATCGAACCGCTCCGGGCCGAGGACTTCGTGGCGGAGCAACTGCATCATCAGCGCGGGCTTCTGATAGCCGACCCAGAACAGATCCTTGACCTCGACGGGCGCGGTGATGAGCGGTTGCTCGGTGCCGGGCGCGGCGTGGTCCGGGTAGAGGTGGAGAGGGTGGACCTCGATCGAGTCGCCGTACGCGGTGCCCTTGAAGTAGAGGGCTGCGTTCGCGAGGTCAATGAACGTGTTGAACCCTTCGTCCATCCACGGATAGAGCCGCTCGTTGGACCCCACGAGCATCGGGACCCACTGGTGGCCCAGCTCGTGGGCAAGGACCCAGTGGAGGTCCTCCCGGGCCGGCCCGGCAGGATCGAAGGTGATCATCGGATACTCCATGCCTTCGATCGGACCCTCGACGCTCGTGAATTGGGGATAGGGATACCGGTGCCACTTTTCGCTGTAGTAGCGCATCGCATCCCGGGTCATCCGGGCAGCCTCCGCCCAAAGCGTCGCCTGGGGACGGTA
The DNA here is from genome assembly GCA_963817575.1 of uncultured Gemmatimonadales bacterium. Taxonomy (GTDB): domain Bacteria; phylum Gemmatimonadota; class Gemmatimonadetes; order Gemmatimonadales; family GWC2-71-9; genus DASTCF01. The sequence goes on along the minus strand of CAWFOY010000003.1, from coordinate 41,717 downwards.
CAGGGTCTGCACCAGGATCCCGTCCCACCCCACCGCATCCCATTGAAAGTCCGGACTCGCCGCAAACGCAAAATCGCGGACGCTGTCCGCGCTCCAGCGCCAGGTGAGCGTTCCGCTGGCGGTTGGCCGAGTCTGCGACGCCCTGCCCGCTTCATCGCGCCGGACCACCGCGACCGGCTCGCTGGATGCCCCTGCCCGTGAGAGGCGCTCGCGCTGCGCGGCCGTCAGCACCTCGGCCGGATTCTCCAGCGTTCCTGTGGCGCCGACGATGTACGTGGCCGGAAGGGTGAGAGCCACGTCGAACCGGCCGTACTCGAGGTAGAACTCGCCGGCCCCGATGTACGGCTCGTGATTCCAGCCCCGCAGGTCGTCGTAGACCGCGAGTCGCGGATACCACTGTGCAACCTGATAGAGGGTGCCGTCGTGACCCATCCGGCCTCCGCCGTAGGGCGGCACAGGGAACCGCCAGGCCACCTCGAATTCGAACGTGGCCCCTGGCGGAATTGGCCGCGGCAGGTCCACCCGCATCGTCGTGCCGTAAGTAGTGTGCTCGAGCGGGGAGCCACCCGCCGCGATCCGCTCCAGCACGAGCCCACCGGCGAATCCCTTGCAGGAGAAGTCGAAGGTGGACCCCAGGAATACGAGCGGCGGCTGATCGAGCTGGTTGGTGATGCTCCCCGGAGCGCACATGTTCTGCTCGAGGTGCATCCAGAGATACGGGAGGGAGTCGGGCGACCGATTGCGGTAGGTGATGCGCGCAGAGCCCCGCAGGAGGTTGGCCGCCGGATCGAGAGCCGCCTCGATGCGATAGTCCACTTCCTGCTGCCAGTAGCCCGCGCCGGGACGGCCTGCCCCGTTCCGGACGCTGTTGGGCGTCGGCAGGTCGAGCGGCCGGAACGGCGATTCGGTCCAACCTTGAGCCCGTAATCCGATGGGCGAGAGGGCGAGCCAGGCCAGCAGCAGGCCGGCACGGTGAGTTCGGACCATCAGGATCTCTCCTGCGTGCGGTAGACGGCCGTAACATACGCCCGCCATGGGCCCGCGGTAAGAACGTGGCTGGCGCGGGCGCCCCTCCGGTGCGAGAATTGTGTCGCCATTAATTCCAGCCCCTGTGGAGATTCCCATGCGCCGGTTCGACCCTGGACTACCGCTCGTGCTCCTCGCCGTGCTTGCCTGCCGCCCCGCCGAGAAATCGGCGGCGGCCGGGTCAACTGAAACCAGCCCCAACGTGTTCACCGTCGTCACCGAGGAGTATGGGTTCAAGCTGCCTTCCACCTCCATCCCGGCCGGCCTGACCACGGTCAGAATGGTCAATGCCGGCAAGGAAATGCATCACATCCAGCTCTTCCGGCTCGAGGGCGGCAAGAGCTTCGCCGATTTCACCTCGGCATTGCAGGCCGGCGGCCCGCTTCCGGCATGGGCAATCCCCGCCGGTGGGCCGAACCCGTCGGCGCCGGGACTGCCGGATCCTTCGGTAACGCTCCGGCTCGAGGCCGGCCCGCACGCGATGGTCTGCTTTATCCCTGGCTCGGATGGCATGCCCCACCTGGCCAAGGGGATGATCGCGAGCTTCGACGTGGTTGCAGAAGGCGCGGTGGGGGGAAATCCGACCGGGGACGTCGAGATGGTCCTGACCGATTACGCATTCGGGCTCTCCGCTCCGCTGACCGCTGGCGCGCACCAGATCCACGTAGTGAATCAGGCAGGCCAGCCCCATGAGGTGGTGCTGGTACGTCTCGCCGAGGGCGCCACCGCCCTGTCGTTTCCCGAGTGGGTCGATGGTGGCATGAAGGGCCCGCCGCCCGCGACCCCGATTGGCGGGGTCTCCGCCATCGCCACAGGGATCAGCGCGTCCTTCCCCGTGGACCTGTCGCCGGGCAAGTATGCCCTGATCTGCTTCGTTCCTGACGCGGTCGACGGCAAGCCGCATTTCGTTCACGGGATGGTAGAGGAGTTCACGGTCAGCTGACCAGCTCCCCCGAGATCTTCTCCCGGGCAACCGACCTCCCGGTCGGCTCCGAGGCTGCCTACGAGTGGCACGCCCGGGAAGGCGCGCTCGAGCGGCTCCTGCCGCCATGGTCCCAGATTCGCCTGCTCGAGCGCCCGGGTGCCCTCGCCGAAGGCGGGCGGGTCGTGCTCGAGGTGCCCATCGGCCCGGTGCGCGTGAAGTGGGTGCTGGTCTATCGGGAAGTCGTGCCAGGGCAGGCGTTCGTGGACGAGCAGGTCGACGGGCCCTTCGCCCAGTGGCGGCACCACCATCAGTTCGAGGCCCTTGGCCCGGGTCGATCTTCGATGCGGGATCGAGTCGAATACGTACCTCCTTTCGGGGAGGCCGGGGCCATGCTCGGGGGCGGCTACCTCGGCCGCGAGCTCGAACGCACCTTCCGGTACCGCCACGACGTCACGACGGCGGATCTGTATTCCCATCAACGGCACGCCAGCGGTCCGCGGCGAACCGTGGCCCTCTCCGGCGCCGGCGGGCTCATCGGGACCCAGGCACGCGCATTCCTGCGGTCCGGCGGCCACGCCGTGCGGCCGTTGGTGCGGCGCGCCGCCGCCGCGGGAGAGATCGGCTGGGATCCTTCGACGGGCCGAGTGGACCTGGCCGCGATGGAAGGGGTGGACGCGGTGGTCCACCTGGCGGGGGAGAACATCGCGGGTGGGCGATGGACCGCGGAACGCAAACGCCGAATCCGCGAGAGCCGGACGCGCGGGAGCAGGGCGATCGCCGAAGCAGTCGCCCGCCTGCGCCAGCGCCCGGAGGTCCTGATTACCGCCTCGGCGGTCGGCATCTACGGTGACAGGGGCGACGAGCTCCTCGACGAGGACAGCCCCGTCAAGGACGGCTTTCTCGCGGAGGTCGGACGCGAGTGGGAGGGCGCAACGGCGCCGGCCGCGGAGGCAGGCATCCGGATCGTGCATTTGCGATTCGGCATTGTGCTGAGCCCGGCGGGCGGTGCGCTCGCCCGGATGCTGCCGCCATTTCTCCTCGGTGCGGGCGGCCCCATCGGATCCGGCCGGCAGTGGATGAGCTGGATTTCGATCGACGACGCCGTCGATGCAATTCACGAGGCACTCTTCGATCACCGGTTGGCCGGACCGGTGAACGCGACGGCCCCGGAGCCGGTCCAGAACCGGGAATTCGTCGCGACGCTGGGCCGCGTGTTGAGCCGTCCCTCGGTCGTCCCGGCGCCCGCCTTCGCGCTCCGAGCCCTCTTCGGGGAGCTCGCCGACGAGACCCTGCTCGCGAGCCAACGCGTCCTCCCCTCACGGCTGCAGCGCCTGGGCTTTCGGTTCCGCCATCCAACGGTCGAGAGTGCGTTCCGCCACGTGCTCGGCCGCTGAGCCGCCATGTATGTTTCCGGCATGACGGACAGGCCGGCCGTTGTTCTGTTGAGCGGGGGTCTCGATTCCGCGACGACTCTGGCGATCGCGCGGGACGAGGGGTTTTCGCCCTTCGCGCTGAGCTTCCGGTATGGACAGCGCCACGAAGGTGAGCTCGCGGCGGCCGCCGCGGTGGCGCGACGCCTCGGCGCGGTCCGGCATCTCGTCGCGGAGATCGATCTCCGCGCGTTCGGGGGCTCGGCGCTGACGGCCGACCTCCCAGTCCCCAAGGGGCGGAGCGCGAAGGCCCTGGCGGAAGGCATCCCCATCACCTATGTGCCGGCGCGGAATACCATCTTTCTGGCGTACGCGCTCGCGTGGGCAGAGGTCCTCGGTGCGCAGGACGTCTTCATCGGCGTCAACGCGCTCGACTACAGCGGCTATCCCGATTGCCGGCCGGAGTATATCGAGGCGTTCGAGCGGATGGCGAACCTCGCCACCAAGGCATCGGCTGAAGGGCGCCCTCTGCGGATCCATGCTCCATTGATTCAGATGACCAAGCGAGAGATCATCGCGCGCGGCCTCGCACTCGGTGTCGATTACGGCGACACCCGCAGTTGCTACGATCCCGCCGGGGACGGGGCGGCGTGTGGTGAGTGTGACGCCTGCCAGCTCCGGCTCAAGGGATTTCGCGAGCTCGGGCTCGACGATCCGGCGAGGTACGTCGCGCGATGACCTACGCGGTCAAGGAGATCTACTACACCCTGCAGGGCGAAGGCGCCCAGACCGGCCGTCCGGCGGTGTTCTGCCGATTCGCCGGCTGCAACCTGTGGACCGGCCGCGAAGCGGATCGGGCCGCCGCGATCTGTCAGTTCTGCGACACCGAATTCGTGGGGACCGACGGCCCGGGAGGCGGCAAGTTCCCGTCGGCTGCGGCACTGGCCCGTGCAATCCGCGCCGCGTGGCCGGCATCGACGACCGGACGGCCCCTCGTGGTCTGCACCGGGGGCGAGCCGCTGCTGCAGCTCGATGCCCCGCTGGTCGCGGCGCTGCACGGCGAGGGTTTCGAGGTCGCCGTTGAAACCAACGGCACGCAGGCGGCGCCGGCTGGGCTGGACTGGATCTGCGTGAGCCCGAAGGCGGGCGCGCCGCTCGTCCTTCGGCGCGGTCACGAGCTCAAGCTGGTATACCCGCAGGGAGGAGCGGAGCCGGAGCGATTCACCGAGCTCGACTTTCGGCATTTCTTTCTGCAGCCGATGGACGGTCCCGAACGCGAGCAGAATACGCGACTGGCAATTGACTACTGCCTGACCCACCCCCGCTGGCGCCTGAGCCTCCAGACGCACAAGCTCCTCGGACTTCCGTGAGGACCGCATGACGGTGCACGGCTACAGCGACCGGATCAACCACGCTCTCGCGTTCGCCGCCAAGTACTACGGGACGGTCGATCGTCCGGGCATGACGATGGCCTATCTGGCCCATCCCGCCAACATCGCGATCATCCTGGCCCGCTATGGGTGTGATGACCTCACGATCGTCGCCGGCATCCTGCATCGCGTGCTCGAGGAGACGCCGCCGGGACCGCGGCGGGTGCTGGAGGCCAAGGTGTCGGAAAAGTTCGGCCCGATCGTGCTGGCCACCGCGCGCGAGGTCCTGGAGCCACGACACGACCCGCTAGGTCGGGTGCGCTCGTGGCGGGCGTGCAAGCAGGAGTTCCTCGTGCAGCTCGCCGAGGCCGATCCGCGCGCGCTCGACATCTGCGCCGCCGATGAGATCCACGCCTGCGGGGCTGCCATTCGCATTGTCAGGCGCCTGGGGGCCGAATACCTCCACGCCGATCCGGCCGGGACGCCCGCGGACACACTTTGGTGGTTCGGGACGGTCACCGAGCACCTCACCGGGCGCCCCGAATGGCCCCGGAAAGAGATGCTGCGGGAGCTTCAGCTTCTGAATGCCGAATTGCGTGCGGTTCTCGAGGGCGGCTGAGCCTCCATCCGTTCCTGTCGCAAGCGTGCAACGCGTTGGCAAGAAAGCCGTTGGACGCTATCTTGGGGCATGGGTCTCCCCTCTGGTTCCGTGACGCTGCACACCCTGCCGAGCGCCTTCGCCGCAGCGTGCCGACTCTCCCGGACCGACGCCGAACTCTTCGAGCGGTGCCGTGACGCGCTGGTGGGCCGATTCCAATCCGAGCAGATCTGGTTCACGATCCATTCGCCGACCGGGGCCATCCCTCGCGTAGGGCCGGCCGGGGGCTTCGTGGAGGCCATCGAGGTCGCACGCCTCAAGAGTGGCCAGACCGAAGTCATCATCTCGACCGAACCGCCGCTGGCGCCGCGGCTTCGGGAGATCGCCCTTCCGCTTGCGCACGGGCTCTCCGTGGTCCTCGAGCTGCGCAGCATCCTGCTCGAGCGCCAGGCCGCCCTGGACGATGCCGCCTTCCAGCTGCGGGCACTGCGCCAGGTGGCGCGATTGCTCTCGTCGGTGCACTCCTCCGAAGAGACCGAGCAGCTCATCCTCGATTTCATGGCCGAAGTGTTCTTCGCCTGGTGGGCGTGCCTCTTCCGGCCCGCCGATGCGACCTATGAGCCGAAGGTGTTCCGCTCGCTGGATGACCGCATCCGGCCGGGGCCGATGCCGCGGGCAGAGCTCGATGCCGCACTGCCCCTGGGCAGTGCCGCCAGCGGCTGCGAGGACGTCGCACTCGCCTCCGTCGTCATGCCGCTGACCGAAGTAGTCGTGCCGCTCGACGCGGGCCCGGAGCGGATGGCGACACTGCTGCTCGGCCCGCGCATCAGCGGCAAGGCGTACGGACCCGCCGAGCTCGATCTCGCCGGCACGCTCTCCTTCGCCGCGGCGATCGCCCTCAAGAATGCGCACCTCGTGGAGCAGCTGCAGAGCGCCGCCAACACCGACGAGCTCACGCAGCTCTACAATCGCAGGGCGCTCGAGGAGCGCCTGGCCGCGGAACTCTCCCGCGCGACCCGGCACCAGCTTCATACGTCCATCGTGCTGCTCGATCTCGATCGCTTCAAGCACGTCAACGACTCGATGGGTCATCCCTCAGGCGACCGCCTGCTCGTGATCCTGGCCAACATCCTCCGCCAGCAGTGCCGTACCCTCGACGTCGTCGGCCGGCTGGGTGGCGATGAGTTCCTCGTCGTCCTCCCCATGACGACGCCGCAGGAGGCGATGGTTTTCGTGGGCCGGGTCCAGGCCAGCATCGCCGAGGTGGAGCGGTCGCATCCGGATTTCGGGCGCCAGACGCTCAGTTTCGGCGTCGCGGAGGCACCTCGCCACGGCACGACCGTGAGCAGCCTGCTCGCCGCGGCCGATGCCGCGCTGTACAAGGCCAAGCGTGGCGGCCGCGACCTCGCCGAAATCGCCGGCGACTTCTAGGAGCGGGGGGCGCGATGGGAGATCCTGAGTTTCTCCTGCTCGGCGATGCGGTCTGGATCGACTTCATCAATACCGCGCGGGACCGCGTCGCCGCCGTGACCGACCGGCTGATGGACGCGCCGGCCTACCATCGGTGGACCAAGGCGGAGAAGATCGCCTCGGACGCGGACAACATCGCGTTCACTGACGTGGTGGCCCTGCGAGTCATGCTGCTCAGCCTGGCGGAAGCGCTCGCGGCCGGACGCCAGCCTCCTTCCTCGTGCATTCAGGACATCAACCGGGTCCTCGCGACGGCCAACGGCCACCATCAGCTCACGCGCGTGCGCGGAGAATGGCGGCTGGTTTTCGCTCCGAGTCACGCCCCGACGGCCACCGACGCGATCGTCCGGAGCGCGGCCAAGACCCTCGCCGACCCCGCCACCCAGGTACGGCAATGCGCCGCGCCCACCTGCTCGCTGTACTTCGTGGATTCAACCCCAGGCCACGTGCGACGCTGGTGCAGCGACGATACCTGCGGCCAGCCCATTCTCGTCGAGCGCCGGCGGGCGCTGCGCTGATTCCACTGCACCTCCCACGATGACCGCCACCGATCCCGGCCTCTACGCCGAGCGCGCCGCCCAGGCGCTGGGCGCGCGCTACCGCATCGACCGGACCGTGGCCTCCTCGAGGGAGCGCGTGTTGTTCCAGGCGTGGGATCTCGTCCTCCGCCGCCGGGTGAGCCTCCGCGTCAATTTCTACCCCGACAGTACCGTCCGCGCCTGGTTCCTGCGCGAGGCCGAGGCCCTCGGCCAGCTGGATCACCCGGCCATCCGGCATGTGTACGACGCGGGCGTCATCGGCGACATCGCCTTCCGGGTGGGGAGTTGGATCGAGGGGGAGAGCGCGGCCGACGCCGTCCAGCGCGGGCCGCGCCCCATTCCAACCGTCCACGCCCTGGCGCGGGATATCCTCACCGCCCTGGACCACGCACACGCCCGCGGAATCATCGTCCGGCGCATCGTTCCACAATCGCTGCTGCTCGGCCCGTCCGGGCGCGGAACGATCACCGACCTCCGGTTCTGCAGCTACACCCTCCCCGCCATCCCTTCGACCGAGACTCCCACGGGCCTGGAATTCCTGGCGCCGGAGGTTCGTGGAGGCGAGCCGGGCGATCCTGCGAGCGATGTCTACACGGCAGGTGCCATCCTGTACTTCTCCGTCACGGGTCAGGCGCCCCCCCTGGACTCGACGCTCGTCCGGCGCCCCTCCGAGCTCCGGCCCAACTGCCCGCGCGCCCTCGATCGCATCCTCCTCCGGGCGCTGCAACGGGTCGCGGATGACCGCTACCTGACCCCCGGAGAGATGCTGGAGGACTTCACGTCGGACGCCGGCACCTACGAGACGCCGGGCATAACCCCCGGGCAGGATGCCCCGTTCGAAGCGAGCGAGCATTGGGAAAAGCGGCTCCGGCGCGCGCTCGGCGACGACTACGAGCTGCTCGGCCCGCTGGGCACCGGCGGCTTCGGTCGGGTGTACCGAGTGCGGGACCTTCACCTGGAGCGCGAGGTCGCACTCAAGATCCTGCACCCGCAACTCACGACCGAGCCGTCCGTGGTCGAGCGCTTCCGCCGCGAGGCGCAGATGGCCGCCCGACTTCGTCATCCGAACATCGTGGACATCTATGACATCGCCGGACGGGCCGGCCTGCTGTGGTACACGATGGCCTTCGTGAAGGGCCCGAACCTGGCCCAGCTCGTGGAACGGGACGGGCCCCTGCCCCTGGAGGCCGTGCTCCGCATCCTCCGCGAGGCATTGTCGGCGCTGACCCACGCCCACGGCATGGGCCTGGTCCACCGCGACATCAAGCCGGAAAACCTGCTGTTGGAGCCTGACGGCACACTGCGGATCACCGACTTCGGGCTGGCGCTGGCCTTGCGTGGGGAGGGCCGTTTCGGCGGCGCTACGAGCCAGAGCGGCACCCCGCAGTTTGCCAGCCCGGAGCAGCTCCTCGGCGAGCGGGTGGACCAGCGCTCCGATCTCTACAGCCTGGCGGCCGTGGCGTACTTCGCGCTGCTCGGTGAACGCCCGTTCCCGGGCGCGACGGTGGAGCAGGTCCTGGCGCGCCAGACGGCGGATCGCCGCCCTGCCCTGCTGGCCCGGCGTCCAGAGGTGGGCCCGGAGCTGAACGCCGTCCTGGAGCGGGCCCTTCGGAACGAAGTGGAGGCCCGGTACCCCTCCGCCGCCGAATTCCTCCAAGCCCTCAACCGGGCGACGGGACGGCGCCTCCGGGAACGAAGCGGCGAGTGGGCCAAGGCGGCCGCCCGGTGGTGGCGGAAGGGGGGTTCCGGGGGGTCCTCTTGACTTAACTGCCTGCGAGTGCAACATTTGCCGCGCGATTTGAGCAAATATCCCGGGCAAGTCGTTCCGGGTTTTGGTTTGTCATGGCGCGAGATAGGCTCGCTCCCATGACGGAGTCGGTGGGGCGGCCAGACCGAACCCCGACGTATGCACACAACAACGGAGTTTGGTTCCATGGCACGCACGACCGGCACGGTGAAGTGGTTCAACGACGCGAAGGGCTTTGGGTTCATCACCCCCGAAAACGGTGAAAAGGACTGCTTCGTCCATCACACCGCCATCAAGGCCGATGGGTTCCGCAGCCTTTCCGAGGGCGACAAGGTCGAGTTCGACATCGTGCAGGGTGCCAAGGGCCCGGCCGCTGAGAACGTCACCAAGGTCAAGTAAGACCGCCTCACGTCGGAACGCGAACGGGCCGCTCGAAAGAGCGGCCCGTTCTCGTTGCCAGGACCCGGACGGGGTCCCATGGAATGGCGCGAAGCAGCCTACTTGTGGCGGTAGATGACCCGGCCCCGGGTGAGATCATAGGGCGAAAGCACGACGCTGACCCGGTCGCCCTCGAGTACACGGATCTTGAACTTGCTCATCTTTCCGGCGGCGTACGCCAGGATCGAGTGACCGTTCTCGAGCAGCACCCGGTAGTTGCGGTCGGGGAGAACTTCGGTAACCACCCCTTCCATCTCAATGCCTTCTTCTTTCGCCATCCACGAACTCCGCCCATGGGACCTGCTCGCCTCGCGGCCCTACCGGCCGCCGGCGCGGGAACCGGGGGAATCTTGCCCGGCGGGTCCCGTTATGCAACCACGGGTGCACCGGCGTGCAGCCGTTCGAGCTCCTCCTCCACCAGGGCGACGAGGTCCGCCACGACGTCGGCATCGACGGTAAACCGGGCCCCGGCCACCCCAAACATCTCCGGCAACGAAGTGGTGGACCCGAGGGCCAGCGCCGCGCGATACGAGCGCACCGCGGCAGGGTGGTCCTCGCGGCTCCGCCGCCAGATCTGCAGCGCCCCGAGCTGGGCCAGTCCGTACTCGATGTAGTAGAACGGGTACAGGAATACGTGTAGCTGGCGGTACCACCGGGCCACCCGCTCTCGCTCCAGTCCGCTCCAGTCGACCACCCCTTCGAATCGGCGGCGAATCCGGAGCCACGCCTGGTCGCGCGCCTCCGGGTCATGCCCTTCCCCGCTGGTGTAAATCCAGCGCTGAAAGGCGTCCACAGAGGCCACGTGCGTGAGGGTCACCAGCACGTCCTCCAGGTGCTCGATGCGCGCGAGCCGGAGCGCCTCGGGGGTGAACAGCCCGCCCGGCCCATCCAGCCTCGGAGCCGCGAGCAATTCCATCGTCATCGACGCCAGCTCCGCGGCCTCCGAGCCGACATGGCGCTGCCAGATGAACGGCTGAGGATGAGCCGCGAACGCGTGGAAGGCATGCCCCGCCTCGTGCAGCAGCGTCATGACGTCGTCCACAAGTCCCACGGCGTTCATGTGGATGTAGGGTCGCCCTCTCGCGTGCAGCGTCTCGCAATAGCCGCCCGGAGCCTTGCCCTTCCGGCTCTCGAGGTCGAGCAGCCGCTCCCCGCGCATCGTGTCGAACTGGTCGCCGAGCTCCGGAGCGACGGCTCGGAAGACGTCGGCGCTCTTGCGCGCCAGTTCGTCCGCCGTCGTGAAAGGGCGGATCGGAGGCCGGCCCGAGGGATCCACGTCCAGGTCCCACGGCCGAAGCCGCTCGAGGCCGAGTCGCTGGCGCCGCCGCTCATGGATGCGGCCCACTGCGGGTACGACGGCGGCCTCCACCGCCTCGTGGAACCTGGTGCAGTCCGCCGGCGTGTAGTCGAACCGGCACTTGGCGCGGAAGGCATACGCCTCGAAATCCGCCAGGCCAGCCTGGGCCGCGACGCGCTGCCGCCGCATGTACATCTCGTCGAAGATCCCGGCGAGGTCGGCGCGAAGGTCGACATACGGCGCGCTGATGGCCCGGAACGCCCGCTCGCGCACCGCGCGGTCCGGTTGCTTCAGGTAGGGCAGCAGCTGCGGCACCGTCTTCCGCTCGCCCTCCCACTCCACCGTGATGCCGCCCGTGAGTCGCTGATAACGCGCCGACAACTCCTCCAGTTCGGCGAACAACGGAACGCTCTCCTCCCGGAAGATCTCGATCTGGGTCCTGAACCGGCGGAGGACCACGTCCAGATCGGGCCGCGTGTAGCCGAAGTCCAGCAGCCGGCGCGCGAGGCGGACGCCCTGCTCCTCCATGACCGGGAAGATCTCCGACGAGAAGCGAAGATGGGCGGCCTCCTTGGCGGCGTCCCCGGTGTCCGCGGTGTAGGCGATCATCGCCAGCCCGGCGGCCTCCGTCACCAGCTCCTCGAGGCGAGACCACTCGCCCAGCCATGCCTCGACCTCGCCCTCCGCCACCGGCATCGTGGCGAGGGTCTCGAAGTACGGGCGCAGGTCTTCCCAGGTGGCTTCGGCGAAGCCGGCCGGGCTGTCGGGGAGCTGGAGTCTCGGCACGAAGATTCCTTGCTAGGCGGCCGTCGGCACGGCCTCGGTCACGTGGCCCAGGCGGAACGCGAGGACACTGACCAGGGCGACCGTGGCCGCTGCAAGATAAAAGGGCCAGGCGTGCCCGTAGTCCTGAAAGGCCCGCGTGGCCAGAATCGGCGCCGCGACGCGGGCCAGCCCCGCGAAGGTCTGGGCGACTCCCATGGTGGTGCCCAATTCGGCCTTCTGTGAGGCCTTCGACATCAGCGCCGTGGTGGATGGGAAGAGCAGTGCCGTCCCGATGGGCACGAACGGGATGACGATCGCGAGCGACCACAAGGTTGGTGCGAAGGGGTAGGCAGCCAGGCCAAGGATCATGAAGGCACAGCCCGCGCGCATCGCCCAGAGCTCGCCGATCCGGTCGACGATCGGGCCGAGCAGAAGCGACCGCATCACGAGCGAGAGGGCGCCGACGTACAGAAAGAAGTACCCGATGGTCTTCTCGTTCACGCCGAATTCGGCGCCCAGAAACAACGGAAGCACCGCGGTCAGGCAGGTGAAGCCGAGCATCCCTACTCCGTAAATCCAGATGAGCTTCGAAACGTCGCTGCCCGGCGTCCGCACGACGGTCCACGCCGCGTGCCAGACCGGACGGCGGGCGGGCGCCGGTCCCTGGCTTCCCGGCTTGCGGGACTCCGGCAGGTACCGCCAGGCGTACACGACGTTGGACAAGCAGAGCGCGGCGGCGACGAAGCCCGGCGCCGCGCGGCCCCAGTGGGCGGCAAGCGATCCGATGACGGGGCCGATCATCACGCCGAGCGAAGTGGCGGCGGATAGCCAGCCGAGGGCCCGGGCCCGTCCGGCAGCCGGAATCGTATCCGCCACATATGCCTGGGCCACGCCCGTGGTGCCGCCGCCTGCGCCCTGCACGATACGGGACAGAAACAGCAGCCAAACGCTCTCGGCCAGCCCGAAGACCACATACGCGGCGGCCGAGGCGGTAAGGCCGATCAGGAGCGCCGGCCGTCGGCCGTAGCGGTCGGAGACCCGCCCCCACAACGGCGCCGACACCAGCTGCGCGATCGAAAAAGAGGCGATGATCCAGCCGATCGTCCGCGGGCTCGCCTGCAGGTTCAACGCGTAGAACGGCAGCAGCGGGAGCACCATCGCGAAGCCGATCATGTCCACGCAGTTGGCGGTGATGAGCGCGAACAGGCGATGGAAGTCATCGCGGGAGTGCTGGGCCGGAGCGCTCACCCCCGCACCTCCCGCCGCGCACCCAGCGCGAAGACCACGGCGCTGGCCAGCATCAGGAAGACTCCATTCGCGGCAGCCACGCCGACATCACCCTGGCGCAGGCTCGCGAGGATTTCGAGGGAGATGGGCCGGGTCTCGTAGGTGTAGAGCATGATGGACGTGACGAAGTCTCCGAGCGCGGTGACGAATGCGAGCGTCGCGCCCGCCGCGAGGGCGGGCCGGAGCGCAGGCAGCACAACGCGGCGGAGCGTTCGCCGCCGGTCGGCCCCAAGCGAGGCCGCGGCTTCTTCGAGCGAAGGATCGAGTTGCCGGAACCCGGCGAATATGGCGCGTCCTGTGATCGGCAGGATCCTTACGAGATAGGCCAGGGGAAGGATCCAGAGCGTGCCCACGAGGACGAAGCGAAGCCGGAGCGGGTCGTGGACGCTGAAGAGTGCGGCGAGGGCGATCGCGAACACCGTTCCAGGCACCGCCCAGGGCAGACCGATGAGCGCCTCGATCAGCCGGCCGGTGGCAACCCGACGGCGGACCACCAGGAAGGCGGCACCCAGGGCCACCGCCGCCGCGACGCCGGTGGCGAGCGTCGCCATCCAGAGACTATTGGCCAGCGGGCGGAATCGCTCGGGCTCCTGAAACAGGGCAAGATAGTTGGCCAGCGAGTACGCCGGCGGAATCGGTTCCGTGGTCCACGTGCCGGTCGGAACGAACGACACGACGAGCAGCGTCAGGTGCGGAAGCAGCAGGACGCCTGCGAGGACCCAGGCGAGGGCCGCGATGGCGCGCCGCGTTCCCGGGCTCCCCACCCGCGCCAGAGCCGGAGCCGTCCCTTTGCCGACCGCCGCGAGCGCGCCGCCTGGATCGGCCCGGCGGAACGCCCAGAGCGCCCCGAGAGCCAGAAGTGACAGCGCCGCGGTTTCGACCATCGCCAGGCGGTCGTCGCCGTTCAGGCGGGTGAAGACGATCTGCGTCGTCATCACCTTGTAGCCGCCTCCGAAAATGTACGGCGCGCTGAAGGAGGCGAGGGAAGTCATGAATGTGAGGAGGGAGGCGCCCGCCAGCGCAGGCCGCAGATGCGGCAGCACGACGCTTCGGAGAGTCCGCCACCGGCCGGCGCCCAGCGCCTGCGCCGCCTCCAGCATCGATCCGTCGAGCCGGGCGAGGCCGGCACGGCAGAAGAGGAAGAAATAGACGTACATCGAGTACGCGTGGACGAGGAGGATCGCCCCGGGTCCGGCCAGTCGCCAGGGTGGCTCGTCCAGTCGCAGCAGCCACTGGACGAACCGTGCGGTGAAGCCGGTCTCGCCGTACAGGAACAGGAAGGCGATGACGCCCACGAGCGGCGGCAGGACCGCCGGGAGAGCGACGAGAATCCCCAGGAATACGCGCCCCGGGAAGTCGACCCGCTCGAAGAGGAAGGCGAGCGGCACGCCGATGGCCGCCGACAGCACGACGCTGGCGAGCGAAAGCCAGAGGCTGGCCCAGAGCGCCTGCCATTCGCCGGGGCGGCTGATGAACCGGTCCACGTGCTGCAGCGTCCACTCCCCTGGCTCCCGGAGGCCGTCCACCATGACCAGCATCAGCGGGTAGACCACCAGCCAGGCGAGCCCGGCAACGAGGAGCCAGGCCCAGAGGCGCGCGCTGCCCTTCACGAGGCGTCCGCGGGAAAGAGATGCAGGCCGGAACCGGCCGGTTCAATCCCCACCCGGTCGCCTTCGCGGGCCGCGCCCGCGAGCGCCGCGACCTCCACGACGGCGCCGCCATCGGTCCGCACCGTGAAATGCGCGGTCGGACCGATGAAGCGGCGCCCGGTCACGATTCCGCGCACCCGCCCGTTGTCCTCAGGGCCGAGCCTGAGGGACTCCGGCCGCGCCAGCACGACAACCGACTGGCCGGCCCGGACGACCTCCGGGCCCGGCCACGGCACCGGCCACCGGATCCCCTCCACCTCGACGGCATCCGCCGCGAGGAGCCGCGCGGGAATCTCGCTCGCTCGCCCGATGAAGGCCGCCACGAAGGCCGTCCGGGGATTGGCGTAGAGCTCATCGGGGGTGCCGACCTGGATCAACTGGCCTCCGCGGAGCACTGCTACGCGGTCTCCGACATCGAACGCGTCCTCCTGCTCGTGAGTGACGATCACGGCGGTGATTCCCACCCGGCGAATCAGTCCGCGCAGCTCCCGCCGGGTCCGCTCGCGGAGCGCCGGATCCAGGTTGGAGAGC
Organism: uncultured Gemmatimonadales bacterium; assembly: GCA_963817575.1. Lineage (GTDB taxonomy): Bacteria > Gemmatimonadota > Gemmatimonadetes > Gemmatimonadales > GWC2-71-9 > DASTCF01. The sequence goes on along the minus strand of CAWFOY010000003.1, from coordinate 26,705 downwards.
GGCTCATCGAGCAGCAGCACGCGGGGCTCGGGGGCCAGCGCGCGCGCCAGAGCTACCCGCTGCTGCTGCCCGCCGGAGAGCTGGTCAACCCGCCGGCGCTCGAATCCGGTGAGGTCGACGAGTGCGAGCGCGGCGGCAACCCGCGCCGCCAGGGCGGCCCCGCGCACACCGAGGCTCTCGAGACCGAACGCAACATTCTCTCCGACGTCGAGGTGAGGGAAGAGCGCGTAGTGCTGGAAGACCATGCCGAACCGGCGACGGACCGGCGGCGTCGCCGTCACATCCTCGCCGTCCACGACCACCCGCCCGGCGTCGGGCGTCTCGAATCCCGCCAGGAGCCGCAGGGTTGTCGTCTTCCCGCTTCCGCTTGGCCCGAGCAGGGCGAGCACCTCCCCGCGCGCGAGCGAGAGCGACAGCCCGTCCACCGCGCGATGCCCCGTGAAAGTCTTGGTCAGCCCGTCCAGCTGGAGAAAGGCCATAAAACCTCAGCGGGTCGGCGGGTCAGCGGGCCGGCGGGTCAGGTACTTTCCCGTCCCGCGCACATGCTGGTCCCAGTACCCCATCCACGCCGGACCTTCCCGCGCGAGCAGCTCCCAGTCCATCGGCGCCACGACCATGGTGCGCTCCACCTCCGCCACCCACGGAGGCAGGGAATCGTCCGGCAGGTCCAGCCGCGCGGGCAGCCGATACACACGACGCGCCGCGAGCAGGAGTGCCGGCGGCTCCCCGACGAAGTCAATGAAGGCTTTCGCGGCCTCCACGTGGCGCGCGTCGCGCACGAGACCGATCGCATCATCGATGACGACCGTGCCACTCGTGGGGAATCGCCAGCCGAACGGCAGGCCCTTCCCCTGACTGATGAGAATGTCCGGCAGATCCCAGAGCGTCACCAGCCCCTCCTGGCGCGCGAGTTTCTGGTCGAGAATGGCCGGGTTGAGGGCATAGGTCTTCGTGCTGCCATCGAGCCGCCGGAGCCACGCCATCGCCGCTGTCGTGTCTCCGGTGGCCTGGAGGCTGCGCTCGATGATGAATCCCCAGATCGCGCGCATGGTGCCGCTCGCCATCGGATCCCGGATCAGGATCTTGCCGTGCCACCGCGGGGCGAGCACGTCGTCCCAGTCGGCCGGGGCCTCGGAATCGGGCACCGCCACGCTGTTGTAAGCGATGACCGCCGGGGTGCGGTAGACCGGCCAGTACATGTCGTCCGGCCCGACGCCGTCCGGGCCGACGGCTCCCGCCCAGGAGGGCCGATACGGTTGCAGCAGTGAGTCGTGCAGGCTCCGCGCGAAGATGGTGGTCGGCCCGCCGAACCACACGTCTGCCTGCGTGTTCACCCGCTCGAAACGAAGCCGGTCCAGGATTTCCTGGCTCCCCATGTCGAGCCATCTGACGTCTACCTCGGGATGCTCCGCCTCGAAGGCCGCCTCGAGCAGCTTCAGCTGGTCCCGTCCGTGCGGCGAATAGACGACGACCGGTGTGCGACGATCCGCCACGCACCCCGTACCGTGGAGGAAGAGACCCGCGAATGCCGTCAGGGCGCAGCGGCGGATGAGCCGAGGCATCAGGGAGCGGGAGCCGCGCCCAGACCGAGCAGGTTGGCAAACAGCCGGAAGGCCCCCGGCACGCCGGCGGGAAGCTCGCGGAAGAAGCTCAGACCGGTGTACACGTAGGTCCCCTTGCCGTAGCGCGCGACCAGCAGCCCGCCCTGGAGGGGCGGCTCTCCCGGATCATGCATCTCGAGCACGGGACGGAAAGAGGCGTCCCACTCCCTGGCGAAATAGAGTCCGCGCTCCTGCACCCAGCCGTCCCAATCGGTCGACCCGATTGCATTCGGGCTCCGCACGACCGGATTCGCCGGATCGGTAATCCGTACCGGCGCCAGCTCGTCCGCCACCCGGTCGTGCCGGTCCGGCAAGGGGCTGCCCCGGGTGGTGCCCGCCTGCGGCAGCCTGGTAAGGTCCGTGGGCAGGGGCTGCCCGCCCACCGCCAGCGCATACGGTGCAAACCGTCCCTGGAAATAGGTGTATTGCTGGTATTGAACGAGTACCAGGCCGCCGCGCCTGGCGAACTCGAGAATGCGGTCGTTCTGGGCCGTGAGGGCCGGCATCGTCTCGTAGGCGCGCGGGCCGATCACGATCGCGGAGTAGCGGCTGAGATCGCCCCGCTCGAGGGAGTCGGCCGACAATTCGACCAGCGGGATGCTCAGGTCGCGCAGGGCCTCGGGGACGCGATCCGCCGCGCCACGCACATAGCCGACCAGCGACAAGGTGGGGAGCGTCAGCGGAAGCAGGCGGACGGTCGCGACCGCGGGGCGGGTGATCGCGCGCCGCCGGATATGATCGTAGGTGATCTCCTGCAGCCCGGTGTCGTAGTGGGTGCCGCCGGCGATGACCGCGACGGCGCGGACCTCGGCAGAGCCCGCGCGAAGTCCGGCCGGCACCACCAGGCGGAACGTGAAGGTGGCGCGCTCGTCCTCCCGCGTCAGCCGGAAGCGCTGTGGAACCGGTGCCGGCCACCCCGCAGGCACCTCCAGGCGAAGCTCCCCCTGGGTCGTGTCGCGTCCCCCGTGCACCAGCGTCACGGTCAAGGAGTGCGGCTCGCGTGAGTCGAGGGAGTGGACAATCAGGTCGCGGTCGAGCGCCACCCCCACCCGGGGAACGACGAGCATCGGCTCCCGTTTCTCGCCGCTCGCCTGATCGTTCCAGCGGTAGGTCACCTCCCGCCGCACGATCACTCCACCATCGACCCTGGCCACGGCGGTCAAAAGCGGCGGCTCGGTGGCCGCACCGCGATCAGCGGCGCCGTTCCAACGGTAGAGCCATCCGGCGCGAGGGAGCCGAAGGTGGTACGGCTCGCTCGACGCATCCGCCGGGATGGTGACGACCAGCGTCCGCGTCACCATTTCCCCCGGGGCCACGCGCACGGGCTCGGTCGCCGCGGTCGCCACGCCCTCCAGTCCGAGGCGGGCGTCCACCGGCGCCTCCCCCGCATTCCAGAGCGAGACGGCCACCTCGAGTTCCTGGCCCGTCGTCACCCGGCCGTCCGCGGCGATCGCATCCAGTACGAGCCGCCGGTCCAGCACCTGGGCCTCGTTCACCCGGGCGCGATAATCGACGATCGATGCGGGTGGGTGCCGTCCGGCCGCGCGATCACGCGCGATGGCGCCATCAAGGGCCGCGAGGGCCGCTGGTGTGGCCGCGTCGTCCAGACTACCCAGCGGGACGAGCGTGTCGATTCCGTCCCACAGCCCGCCACCACCGCGCCCGGTCCGGTCGGCGACCAGCGCGAGCCGGGTGACCGAGGGGCCCGGCCGCTGCAGCACGCCCATGTCCTGCGAGCGATGGCGGCTCCGCCCCCGCATGGCGACCTGGTGGTACGACTGGCCGACCGCAGGGTCCAGGACGCCCGATTGCAGCGTGAGGGTGGTAGCCGTCGTATCAAACCGCGTCGTCCGAAAAAGCTTGAGCGGCCTCCAGGGCCCGAGCCCCTCCTCGCGTGCCAGCTCGGGGAACCGCGAGGAATCGGCCGCGGCGTCGAAGGCATTGAGCGCGGCCCAGCCCGCAGCCTGGTGCTGGCCGTGGCCGTCACGGGGCGTCCCGGTGAAGATCGACACGACGATCTGCGGCTGGAACGCGCGGATGACGCGGACGACGTCCTTGAGCACGGAATCCCTCGGCCAGTGGGCCCAGGTGTCATCGAGCGTCTTGGAATACCCGAAGTCGAACGCGCGGGTGAAGAACTGCCGGGCCCCGTCCAGGCGGCGGGCGCTGAGCAGCTCCTCGGTCCGAAGCACGCCCAGCGCGTCGCCCAGCTCCGGACCGATGAGGTTCTGGCCCCCTTCCCCACGATTAAGAGACAGGTACGCGGTTTCCGTGCCCATTCCCCGGACGAGCAGGGTGATGAGCTCGGTGTCCTCGTCGTCCGGGTGGGCGCCGATCACCAGCACCCGCTTGGTGTGGCCAAGCATACGGAGGGCGTGCTCCAGCGCGGCAGCGCCGCCCGTGGAGGGCGGCTCGAGCTGCGCGCGGAGTGGCGCGGCGGCAAGCAGGAAGGTGGCGGCGAGCGCCGCGCGGGCTGGGAGTCTGGGCACCGAGACCGTGGGTCAGGGAGTGGGGAAAAAGTAACCCCGGCAGGGCCGGGGCGTGAATTGGGGCGGTTGGCGCCTCAGTGATGCCCGCCTGATGTCCCCATGCCGAAGGGGTCCCGCCGGACCGCGCGGCGCAGCGCCGGGTGATGCCGCCAGAGGTAGGTCATCATGACGATCGCCGCTACCAGGTTCGCGAGGAGCACCAGTCCGAGCGGAAAGAGGGCCCGGGTGGACTCGTGCAGCATGTAGGCAAGTCCTGCAAAGAAGAACTCGAAGAAGATGAAGAGCACCACCATCGCGAACCGGAATGAGGGTTGCGTCGTCGCGACCCGCACGAAACCCGCCAGCAGGAGTCCGAACACGATGAAAACGACGAGGTGAAGACCGGTATAGGCCAGCACCGCGCCAGGAAGTGCGCGGTCGGTGACCGGCGTCGATACGCCGAGCGTAATGACCTGGCCCAGCACGCTTGGAGTCAGGAACGGGACGCCCTGGATCACGTCGCGAATCAGGAACAGCAGCGCCACCGCACCGGCGCCCAGCAGCCCGGCGATGACGCCTTCTTTGGGACTTGAGTGGTGATGATGAGTCATCGGTGGCCTTCCGGAGGGTTCATACCGAGAGGATCGCGCCGCATCGCCCGGCGCAGGGCGGGGTGGTGACGCCACATGTAGAGGCCCATCACCACCGCAGCCATTGCATTCGCTACGAGGATGAGGCCCAGCGGAAAGAGCTCGCGCGTGGATTCGTGCAGCATGAATGCCACGCCGGCGAAGAACACTTCGAACGCGACGAAGAGGATCATCAGGGCGAAGCGGAACGCCGGCTGCGTGACCGCCAGCCGGACGAGTCCCGCGAGCAGCAGCCCGAAAAGGACGAACGCGATGAGGTGAATGCCGGTGTAAGCGAGCGCGGGGCCGATCCGGGCCCTGTCCGTCACGGGATACGACTCGCCGAGCGCGATGACCTGACCCAGCACGCTGGGGGTCAACAGGGGGACGCCCCGCACCACGTCGCGGACCAGGAAAACCAGGGCGACCGTCGCGGCGCCGAGGAGACCGGCCGTGACACCTTCCCGCGGGCTGGAATGGTGGTGGTGGATCATCGAGGCCTGGTTCCGTCCGGTTTCCGGCAACTTCGGCCCTGCCGGGAACCGGCGCAAGGGGCCTGCTAGGGGGCAGGCGCTGCCGGAGGTGGGCCGCGCTTCCTACGGCCATAGACGAACGCGCTGACAAACAGTCCCAGCGCGAGAACCAGAAGCATCTGCCCCAGCCGGGTGGCCAGGCCGTACAGGAGGAGAAGCATCCCGGTGGCCACGGCCGCCGTGCCGATAGCACGGAAGAGCTCATCCAGGTGCCGCCAGCGCACCTGAATGTTGTCGTGGATGGACCATGCCATGCCGAGGAGACCCACGAGGAGAAAGCCGTACCAGATCAGGATCCAGTAACGGAGGCCAGGAATCATCCGGGATGAACCTCGGGGGAACACCGGCCCCCCGGGGGTGGGGCGCCGTGAAGGACGGACCCGAGAATACCACCCGTCCGGCCACCGCGCCATCCCCGCCCGTGAACTCCGCCGTCCGGTCACTCCACCAGCGCTCGGAGTCGTTCGAAGGGGTAGATCCCAGTTCCGTGGCCGTCGCTCCAGGTGATCCGGAGTCCGTAGGCGCCCACGAGGGACGCCTGCACCGGCCGGACATCCGCCGGTACCGTGTCGGGGTCGAGCAGGGCCCGGCCGCTCATTTCTTCCACGCAGGCGGCGCAGGGGCACGCCAGCCGGAGCCGGCGGGCCGGAATGTGTCGTTCCCCCTGGCCCCGCTCCCATTCGATCCAGATACCATCGTCGCGCCGCGTGATGGCGTAGGGCGCGCGTCTCCCGCCACCGGCGCTGGAGGATGTATTATTCACGCTTCCGCCGATCTGTTCTCGTCTCCGGTGAATGCATCATGACTTCCCCATCCCTCGATCCCTTCGGCGCCCGCGGCGCCATCACGCTGGACCGCCGATCGGTTACCATCTATCGCCTGGCCGAGCTGGCGAGGCAAGGGCTCGCCGATCTCGATCGGCTCCCGTTTTCCATCCGTGTTCTGCTGGAGAATGCCCTGCGGTTCTCGGGTCGCGGGATCGTGACGGACGACCACGTCCGGAATCTCGCGGGCTGGAAATCCGTGGAGGCGGAGCGCGCCGAATTCCCATTCATGCCGGCCCGGGTGGTGCTGCAGGATTTCACCGGCGTCCCGTGTGTCGTGGACCTCGCCGCCATGCGCGATGCGATGGCCCGGATGAAGGGCGACCCTGACCGGATCAACCCCGTCGTGCCGTGCGACCTCGTGATCGATCACTCGGTTCAGGTGGATTACTACGGCACGCCGCGGGCGTTCCGGCAGAATGTCGACCTCGAGTTCGAGCGCAACCTGGAGCGCTACCAGCTGCTGAAGTTCGCCCAGGGCGCGTTCCGGAATTTCCGGGTCGTGCCGCCGGGCATGGGCATCGTCCACCAGGTGAACCTCGAATACCTCTCCCCGGGCGTGCAGCTCCGCGAACAGCACGGCGAGTTGACCGCTTACCCCGACACGCTGGTGGGCACCGATTCCCACACGACCATGATCAACGGGCTTGGCGTGGTGGGCTGGGGCGTCGGCGGCATCGAGGCGGAGGCGGTGATGCTGGGGCAGCCGTATTTCATGCTGGCGCCGGATGTTGTCGGCATGAAATTGACCGGCACGCTGCCCGTCGGCACCACGGCCACCGACCTCGTGCTGCGCACCACGCAGATGCTCCGGAAGAAGGGCGTGGTGGACAAGTTCGTGGAGTTCTACGGCCCGGGCCTCTCGAGCCTGAGCCTCGCCGACCGCGCCACGATCGGCAACATGGCCCCGGAGTACGGCGCCACGATCGGTTTCTTCCCCATCGACCAGGAGACGCTTCGGTACCTCGAGCGCACCGGCCGCGATCGCGCCATTGTCGATCGGGTGGAGCGCTACTGCAAGGAGCAGGGGCTCTTCCGCACCGATGCGACCCCGGATCCGGAATTCACCAGCACTCTCGAGCTCGACCTCGCGACCATCGAGCCGAGCCTCGCCGGCCCGAAGCGCCCGCAGGATCTCGTGCCGCTTCGGGAACTCAAGCGGAACTTCGCCGTGAGCCTGCCGGACCTGATGCAGGCGACCGTGCCTTCGACCCGGCGCGAGCTGGCCCAGGCTGATTATTCCCGGTGGATGGGCGAGGGTGGGCAGACCGCGACGACGATCGCCCCGGCGCCGACCGTCCCGCTCGTGCTGAACGGCGAGCATCACGAGATCCACGACGGCGCGGCCGTCATCGCCGCCATCACCTCGTGCACCAACACCTCGAATCCGTCCGTCATGATCGGAGCCGGACTCCTGGCGAAGAAGGCGGTCGAACGGGGCCTGAAAACCCGTCCCTGGGTCAAGACGAGCCTGGCGCCGGGTTCGCGGGTCGTCACCGATTACCTCAACACGTCAGGCCTGACGGAGTACCTCGACCGGCTCGGATTCCAGACCGTCGGCTACGGCTGCACGACGTGCATCGGCAACAGCGGGCCGTTGCCCGATGAGGTGGCCCGCGCCATCGACGAGCACTCTCTGGTCGTGGCGGCAGTGCTTTCGGGCAACCGGAATTTCGAGGCTCGCATCCACCCCCAGGTCCGGGCCAATTACCTGGCCTCGCCAATGCTGGTGGTGGCGTTCGCGCTCATCGGGCGCGTCAACGCCGACCTGGCGACGGAGCCGCTCGGCATCTCGGACCAGGGTGAACCGGTGTTCCTCAAGGACATCTGGCCGAGCCCACAGGAAATCGCCGCAACAATGGCGAGCGCCCTCAAGCCGGAGAAGTTCACGGAGCAATACGGGAAGGTGTTCGACGGCGATGAGGCCTGGCAGGCGCTGCGGGTACCGAAGGACAGCCGGTACGCCTGGGACGCAGCGAGCACCTACGTGCAGGAGCCGCCCTTCTTCCAGTCGCTGGCTCCCAGCCCTGCTCCGCTCGCCGACATCACTGGCGCCCGTGTGCTCGCCGCCCTGGGCGATTCGGTCACCACCGACCACATCTCGCCCGCCGGTGCCATCCCCAAGAACGGCCCCGCCGCCCGGTACCTCAAGGAGCATGGCGTCGATCAGCCCAACTGGAATACGTTCGGCGCCCGGCGCGGAAATCACGAGGTGATGATGCGGGGGACGTTCGGAAACGTGCGAATCAAGAACGCCCTGGTGCCCGACAAGGAAGGCAACTGGACCGTCCATTTCCCGTCCGGCGAGGTCCTCTCCATCTACGATGCGGCCATGCGGTACATCGCCGAAGGCACGCCGCTGGTCGTGCTGGCGGGCAAGGAGTATGGAACCGGATCCAGCCGGGACTGGGCGGCCAAGGGCACCGTCCTGCTCGGCGTGAAGGCCGTCATCGCGGAGAGCTTCGAGCGCATTCACCGGAGCAACCTGGTCGGCATGGGCGTGCTGCCGCTTGTCTACATGCCCGGCCAGAACCGCGCGTCCCTCGGCCTGACCGGCCGGGAGACGTTCACCCTTACGGGGATTGCGGAGGGGCTGGCACCGGGCGGCCGGGTGCAGGTCGTCGCGACCGGCGAGGACGGCAGCGTCAAGCGCTTCGAGGCGATCGCCCGGCTCAACAGCCAGGTCGAACTGGACTACTACCGGCACGGCGGGATCCTGCAGCGCGTCCTGAGGATGTTCGCCGGCACGGCCTGAGCGCCCCATAAGCAAAGCGACCCTCCGGTAGGCCTACCGGAGGGTCGCTTCCTTGCGCGGCCTCGACGGCCGGTCGGTGGACGCCGCTAGGCGACCAGGTCCCGCAGCCGCTCGCCGGTTTCGCCCTCACGCAGGCGCAGCAGCGCACGATCGCGAAGCTGGCGGATCCGCTCGCGGGTAACGCCCATCATGCGGCCGATCTCCTCCAGCGTGCGGCTGTTTCCATCATCCAGCCCGAAATAGAGGCGCAGCACCTTGGCGTCCCGCGGCGGGAGAACCGACAACGCCGCCTCGATGTCGCTGGTCTGGCTGTTCATCATCGTGGCGGAATCCGTGCCTTCCTGCTCGGCCATGGCGAAGCGCTCCATCCGCTCGTTGCCATCGCCATCCCGCGTGGGGTGATCGAGCCGGACCGCCTCGGTATTGAGCGCGCTCAGGCTACGCACGGCCTCCACGGTGAGGCCGGTCGCCCGGGCCAGCTCCTCGGTAGTCGGCATCCGGCCGAGGCGCTCCTTGAGGAGCGTCGTGGTGCGGCCCAGCCGGCTGAGGTCGGCGGTACGGTTGAGCGGCACGCGCACCGGACGGCCGTGGCGCGCGATGGCCGCCTGGACCGCCTGGCGGATCCACCAGACCGCATACGAGATGAACTTGACGCCGCGGTCCGGATCGAACTTCCGGGCCGCCGTCATCAGGCCGAGGTTGCCTTCACCGATGAGATCGACCAGCGGCACGCCGCGATTCTGGAACTTCTTTGCCACGGAAACGACGAACCGCACGTTGTGACGCGCCAACTTTTCCTGGGCCGCCACGCTGCCGCGGAAGGCCTTCCGGGCGAGCTCCATCTCCTCCTCACGGTTGAGGAGGGGGACGCGGCTGATCTCGTCGAGGTAGAGGTCGAGAGACTCGCGTCCCTCGTCGACCGCCTTCGCAATCTGTGCGGGACGAACCGCACGACGCTTCTGGCGAGGCTTGACAGTCACCGTTCAGACCTCCTCAGGAAACCCCGTCACTGTATACCTGCTGCGGTCGCGGGGACCGCCCCAAAAACAGTCGAGAAACTTAACCGCTAAGCTACCGAAAATCAACAGCTTAGCTAACATCATCGGTTCGAACGAGTTGCGGTAGTGTCGGCCAATCGGCTCCCGTTCGACCCCCAGACTCATCCAGATGCCTGTCATTCTGGCAACGTCGCACCGGGCAACAACTTGCCCGTGGGACGCCTCGAACGCCCCATCACCCTGCAACCTTCCGACCCCGTTGTTCGTTCCCCAGTAACCGAGAGACGCGCCAGCGGCCCCGAATTGCACCCTGGATTGGCCGGATTCCCGGCCGCCGCCTACATTCCGGCCCATGCTCACCTCCACCGCGTACGAGCTGCTGCGTCGGCTCGCCGGCCCCCTCGTGGCCGTGACCTCCGCCCACGGAGGGCGGACCAACGGCATGATCCTCGACAGCGCCATCCGGGCCTCGATTTCTCCCGAACACCCGCGGCTGTCGGTGTACGTCCACAAGTGGCACCTGAGCCATGACCTGATCTGGAAGAGCGGTCGCTTCGGCGCCCACCTGCTCCACCGGGGCCAGTTTGACCTGGTGCATCGACTCGGTTTCGTGAGCGGACGGAGCATCCCGGATAAACTGACGGGAGTTCCGCACCGGATCGGCAGCCTTGGGGTGCCGATCCTGACGGACTGTTTCGCGGCGTTCGAATGCCGGGTGCTCAACACGATGGATGCGGGACCCTCGACCCTCTTCCTGGGGGAAATCGTCGAGACCCACGAGAGGCCCGACGGGGAGATCATGAACGCGGAGTACTTCCGGGCGAACATGCCCGAGGCATGGCAGGAGGACTTCTTGCGCAACTACCGGGAGGCGCAGGAGCGGATCAGCCGGACGGCGGGTATCGCGGACGTGCGAAGGTGGGCAGAGTAAGGGGACGGGCCGACGGACCTACGGACCGTCGTGCCGTCGTGCCGTCCTAAAGTCCTTTGACCTCCGCCACGAGCTTCGTCAGCGACTGCTTCGCATCCCCGAAAAGCATCGAGGTCTTTTCGTTGTAGAACAGCTGGTTCTCGATGCCGGCAAAGCCGGGATTCATGCTCCGCTTGAGCACGATGATCCCCTTCGCCTGATCGACGTTCAGGATCGGCATGCCATAGATCGGGCTCGAAGCGTCGTTCCGTGCGGCGGGATTCACGACATCGTTCGCCCCCACCACCAGCGCGACATCGGCCTGCGGGAACTGGCTGTTGATCTCGTCCATTTCCACCAGCCGGTCGTACGGAACATTCGCCTCGGCGAGCAGGACGTTCATGTGCCCCGGCATTCGGCCCGCGACCGGGTGGATTGCGTACTTCACCTCCCCACCGCGCTTCTCGATCAGATCGGCCAGCTCCCGCACGACGTGCTGGGCCTGCGCCACGGCCAGCCCGTACCCGGGCACGACGATAACCATGCGGGCATACGCCAGCTGCATGGCCGCGTCCTCGACCGAGATCGCCTTGACCGAGAGCCCCTCCACGCTTTGAGCCGACCCGCCGGCGGCCGCGCTTCCGAACGCGCCGAACAGCACGTTGCCGAAGGAGCGATTCATCGCCTTGCTCATCACCATGGACAGGATGAAGCCGGAGGCACCGTCCAGCGCGCCCGCGATGATCAGCACGTTGTTGCCGATCGCGAATCCCGTGGCGGAGGACGCGAGTCCCGCGTAGGAATTCATGAGTGAGATGACGACCGGCATGTCCGCTCCGCCGATGGGAAGCACGAGCAGGAATCCGAACAGGAATGCCATGCCGACCATCAGGTAGAACAGCCGGGCGTCACCGGGGTTCACCAGGAGGTAGCCGAATACCCCGAGGGTCGCGACGAACAGGGAGATGTTCATCACGTTCTGGCCGCGATAGGTGTGTGGCCGGCCGCTGATGAGCTCCTGGAGCTTGCTGAACGCCATGAAGCTTCCACTCACGGTCAGCGCACCGAACACGACCTCGAATCCCAGGGCCGCCATCAGCGGGGACGAAATCGCGACCCCGTCGCGGAGGTGGGTGTAATACTCCGCGATCCCGACGAGGGTGGCGGCCAGTGCGCCGAACACGTGCGAAATCGCGATCCGCTGCGGCATCGCGGTCATCGGCACCATTGTTCCCAGCGGGTATCCGATGATCGACCCGATCACCAGGCCCGCGAGGATCCAGCGGTAGGACACGATCTCGTGGTGGAGGAGGGTCCCGCAGACGGCGATCACCATCCCGAGCGCAGCCTGCTGCATGCCCCGCCGCGCGCTGTCGGCGCGAGTCAGGCTGCGGAGCCCGAGGATGAAAAGAATCGACGCTGTGAGGTAGGTCGCCTGGACCAGCAGCTCACGGGGCGTCATGATGACTGGTCTCCCGCCCCCGGGCCCGGCTTCCGGCGGAACATCTTCAGCATCCGGTCGGTGATGATGAATCCGCCGACCGCGTTGATGGTGGCCGAAATGACGGCGACGAAGCCGAGGATGGTGCTGACCTGGTTCCGGTCGGCCCCGGCCGCCACCAACGACCCCACCAGGGAGATGGCGGAGATCGCGTTGGTGGCGGACATGAGCGGGGTGTGGAGCAGGGGCGGGACGCGGGTGATGACCATGAACCCCACGAATCCCGCCAGGATGAAGACGTAGACCTCGATCAAACCCAGGTACGTCATCTGCGGCCTCCCAGGCCTAAACGACCTTCACCTCCGCCACCAGCCTCGTCAGCGTCTGCTTGGCGTCGCCGAACAGCATCGCGGTCTTCGGGCTGTAGAACAGCTCGTTCTCGATCCCGGCGAAGCCCGCGTTCATGCTCCGCTTCAGAACGATCGTGCTCTTCGCCTGATCGGCATTGAGAATTGGCATGCCGTAGATGGGGCTGCCGGCATCGGTCCGTGCCGCGGGGTTGACGACATCATTGGCGCCGACCACCAGCGCCACGTCGGCCCGCTGGAACTCATCGTTGATCTGGTCCATCTCGCAGAGCTTCTCATATGGCACGTTGGCCTCGGCGAGCAGCACGTTCATGTGCCCGGGCATGCGCCCCGCCACGGGGTGGATCGCGTACTTCACTTCCCCACCCCGCCGCTCGACCAGGTCGGCGAGCTCCCGCACCGCATGCTGGGCCTGGGCCACCGCGAGCCCGTAGCCAGGGACCACCACCATGAACTGGGCGTAGGCGATCTGCATGGCGGCGTCCTCGACCGTCACCTGGCGCACGGTCAGGCCGGCGGCGGACTTGCCCGAGGCCGTGCCGCCGCCGAACGCTCCGAACAGGACGTTGGTCAACGAGCGATTCATCGCCTTGCACATGATCTGGCTGAGGATGATTCCGGACGAGCCGACCAGCGCGCCCGCAATGATCAGCACGTCGTTGTGTATGACGAACCCGGTCATCGCCGCGGCAATGCCGGAATAGGAGTTGAGGAGCGAGATGACGACCGGCATGTCGGCGCCGCCGATCGGAATCACCAGCAATACACCCAGCACGAGCGAGAGGCCGATCACGAGGTAGAAGGGCCACAGGAGCTGTTCCGGCGTGAGAATCTGGTAGATGGCGAGTGCAGCGATCGCCAGGAACCAGACTGCATTCACGACCTTCTGCATCGGGAACGTGATCGGGCGGCCGGTCATGACCTCCTGCAGCTTGGCCCACGCGATGATGCTCCCGGTCAGGGTGACGGCGCCGATGAGCAGGCTCAATTGCGTTGTGATGGCCACGTCCATGGGCGCGGTTCCGCCGGCGAGTTCTACCTTGAGGAACTCCGCCCCCCCGACGAAGAGCGACGCGCCTCCGCCGAATCCGTTGAGGAGCGCGACCATCTGGGGCATCGCGGTCATGTGGACCGTGCGCGCCATCCACCAGCCAAGCGCGGAGCCGACCACCACGCCGGCCAGGATCACCTCGAAGGACAGGATGTGGCGGTTCAGGAGGGTGACAGCGATGGCGATGAGCATCCCGACGCCGGACACGAGATTCCCGCGCCGGGCCGTGAGCGGGCTGGAGAGCCGCTTGAGGCCGATGATGAACAGGACGGCAGCAACGAGGTAGAGCAGTTCGGTGAGACCGGATGGCATTACTTCGCCTCCGGCTTCTTCGTGAACATCTGCAGCATGCGGTCGGTCACTGCGTACCCTCCGACGACATTCATCATGGCGAGCACCACCGCCCCGAAGCCGAAGCCCCATGAGATCCAGCCGTGCCCGCCACCGGCCACGACGAGCGCGCCCACAATGGTGATGCCGCTGATCGCATTGGCGCCCGACATGAGGGGCGTATGCAGCGTGGTCGGAACCCGGTTGATCAGCTCGACGCCGAGGAACGTGGCGAGTGTGAAGATGACGATGCTCAAAATCAGGGCTTCCATGCTCAGGCCGCCTTCTGGGTGCGGAGTTCGCCCGCGTGCGTGACGCACATCGGGCCGGTAATTGCGTCGGCCAGGTCCACGTTGAGCGCGCCGTCCTTGAGGGCGTACTGGACGAACGTCAGGACGTTCCGGCTGTACATCTGGCTCGCGTGCTGCGGCACGCTCGCCGGGAGGTTGATCGGGCCTAGCACAGTGACCCCATTGACGATGACCGGCTCCCCGGCGCGGGTGAGCTCACAGTTGCCGCCGGACTCAGCCGCAAGATCCACGATCACGGAGCCGGGCTTCATGGCGCGGACGGCCTCGCCCGAGAGCAGGCGCGGCGCGGGCCGGCCGGGAATCTGTGCCGTGGTAATCACCAGGTCCTGGCCGGCGGCGTGCGCCCCGACCGCTTCGAGCACCCGTCGCTGTTGCTCCTCTGCCAGCTCCTTCGCGTAACCACCCGCTCCCTCACCCTCGACGGCGGCGAGCTCCACGAAGCTGGCGCCGAGGCTCTGGACCTGCTCCTTCACGACGGACCGCACATCGAACGCCGAAACGAGGCCACCGAGGCGGCGCGCGGTCGCGATGGCCTGGAGGCCGGCGACTCCCGCGCCCACGACGAAGACCCGGGCCGGAGGCAGGGTGCCGGCTGCGGTCGTCAGCATCGGCAGGATGCGGCCCATCGCCGCGGCGCCGAGCAGCACCGCCTTGTAGCCGGCGATAGTGGCTTGAGACGAGAGCACGTCCATCGATTGGGCCTTGGTGGTCCGCGGCACCAGCTCCATGGCGAACGCCGTCACCCGGCGGCGCGCCAGCAGGTCGAAGAGGTCGCCACCTGCCGCGGGCGAGAGGAGTGCGATGAGCGCCGCGCCTTCGCGGAGCTGGGCCGCCTCCTCGAGAGAGGGCCGCTGCACCTTGAGGACGAGGTCAGCGCCCAGCGCTTCGGACGCGCCAACCAGGGTCGCGCCGGCGGCCGCGTACGCCGCATCGGGAAAGAATGCGGAGTCACCCGCGCCGCGCTGCACGAGGATGTCACAGCCGGCCGCCTTGAGTTTCGTGACCGCGTCCGGGATGAGGGCCACACGGCGCTCTTGCGCCGCCGTTTCCGCCGGTACTCCGATTCGCATTACGCCTCGACTGGAGAAGTGGAAGTCCCGTCAATCTACGCCGGACCGGGCTCCTTGCGAAGGGATCGCTAGGGCAGGCCAGGCAGCTTGAGCTGGCCGCCCAGGCCGGCCGTGAGGGTCCTGAGCCGATCCTCGAGGACCGCCCTCGCCTGTCCCAGCTGCCCCTGGGCCGCGGGAACCCTGCGCTCCGCCTCGGCGGTGATCGTGCCGACTTGCGCGAGCACCGGCTGAATCTGGGCATTCACAACACTGTCCACCTTGGCACGGGCCATCCGCTCGCCGGCGGCGACCGCCTCCCCGAGCAGGCCGCGCAGGCGGGCTGCGACGGCATCGTCGAGATTGGAGTGCACCGACAGCCTCGGATGCGCCAGCGGCCCGATGAGCCGTGCCTCGACCTCGAGCGTGCCAAGCCCCTGCAGCACCCGGCCGACGAGGGACTCCATATCGGTCAGCGTGCGGGCGCGGGAGGAATCCACAGGCCAGCGGACCTCCGTAGACCGGATGTTCCAGCGGGCGTCGACGTCACGCCCTACGAGCGTGAAGTCGAAGCGCATGCTGCCCTGCCCCGGCTCGACCCGGAAGGGGAGGCCCGGCAGGTCGAACGCCGGGAGAGGGACCCGGGCCAGTGCCGCGCGCACCTGGTCGCGTGGCGTCGCGCGGGTATGATCGAGCAAGCCCCGCACGTCGATCAACGGCAACGACGTTCCCGGAGCGGAACGGGACGCCGTGAACGTGGTGGGGTGGCCGAGGAGGGCCGGTGTCGTAGTGACGTTGCGCACCTCGAGCGCATACGAGCCCTTTGCCACGCCGCTGGCAAGGCTGAAGCTCAGGTCGCCGGCCTGGAGGAGGAAGGGCGGCCAATGCTTCTCGAGGGGGAAGCGAACCGTCGTGCCGTCCATGCGCAGCCGTTTCGGTCCGGCCTGGGCCTGCGGCTTCAAGCCGGGCGGCAGGTATTTCTGCGCCAGCTCGGCCCAGTACACCGCGCGCTGGAAGCGATCGATGCTCACCTTCCCGAAGAAGGCGCCGCCGATCGCCGGGCCCTCGAGCGATGGCAGTTTCATGAGCCCCCGCACGAACGCGTAGTCACGTTGCCGGGCCTCGTTCACCGATTCCACGCCCTCGGCGAGGCCGCGAACGCCCAGCTGCACGCCGTCCGAGAGTCCCCGAACCTGCTTCTCGGTGCCATCCACCAGCGCGATCGCGTGCTGCACATCGGCCACCGCCCTGCGCGTCCCGTCGAGGCCGAGCTGGGTCGTCGTGGCCCCCTCGAGCCGCTTTGCGATGGCGTTTGCACTATCCACGATCCCCGAGACGTTGATCGCGGCCCATTGCGCCTCGAGCGCCTGTTTCGTGGAATCCGCCCGGGTGCGCAGCGCCTCCGCGGCGGACACTGTGGATAGCTGGGAAGGGTCGAGTACGATCGCCTTGATCGTGTCGATCGGTGTCAGGGAGAGCAGCGGCACGTCGAACTGCTCCCGCCATTCGTTGAGCGCGCGGAGCGTTTGCGGTGCGAAGCCCCCGCCCCTGACAGGCCGCGCGGCCTTGCGGCGGGCGGTGCCAAACCGGAGGTCCTCGAGGGTGAGGCGGCGGATGACCAGCTTCTTCTCGAGCAGCGGCTCGGGCTCGAGCGCGAGCCGGATGCCGCGCGCCTCGATGAGATTGCGCATCGGGTTGAACGGATCCGCGATCTCGAGCCCGCCGATATCCACGGCGGATTGGGTCTCGCGAATGTGCAGCGAGGCGACATCTACCTGTGTGCCGAGGAGCTCCGTGGACGCTTCCTCGCTGGTCTGCTCCACGATGAAGTCACCGAGGAGGAGCCAGCCGATTCCGATCAGCACGAGAAAGCCCAGGAGGGGCAGCAGGCCGGACCAGCGCACCAGGCGGACACGCATCGCTCACTCCGGCCGGAACAGGCGGTACACGTTGTACGCCTTGGAGGCCGTCACCGCCTTGTAAAACTTGGACTGCCTGACCCGCTCGCCGAGGGTCGCGCGGTACCTTTCCACGCCGATTCGGGCGAGGATGAAAATGGGAAGCGCCAGGATCAGCCACACCAGGAAGCTCCCCAGCACCACCGAATTGTTGAAATTGGTGTAGGGGACGCCGGGGGTGTTGTACCAGGCCGTCCAGAGGGGAGTGAGCGCCGGCGTCCCGAGGAGGAGCTTCCTGCCGATCACATCGAACAGCGGATCGAGCATGAAGCCGAACGGGGTGAAGAACAGCCACCCCAGCATCGCACCGCCGAAGGAGACGTTGAGGACGAGGATGAGCGCGAAGATCAGCGCGTTGTGGACATTGATGAGCGGGGTGAGTCCAAGCGCGGCACCGAGGGCGATCCCGGCTGCGACCTGACCGGGCGTGCCCTCGGAATGGAGCGCCTTGACGAGCGCCTGCAGGAGCTTGAGCAGGGCAAGCATCGTCGGAAACTAGGCGCGCCCGCGCGGCGGCGGAATGGGTTCAGCGCTTGGCGGCGAGGCCATCGATCGCCGCGTCGAGGTCCTTGTAGGCCTGGGGATCGACCTCCCGAAACGGGATCGCCCGAAAGGCAATTTTCCCATCCGGCCCAACCACGAACAAGTTCCGATTGTCGAGGGTATAGCTCGCATTGAAGGCGCCGTACGCCTGCCCGACCCTGCCGCCGGGATCGCTCAGGAACCGGAACGGATATCCCGAATCGCTCGCCCACGAATGCAACGCCTCGGGGGTGTCCGCGCTGACCGCGAGAAGCACCACCTTTTCACCGCTGTTGAAGACCGTCGCGTACTGATCACGGTACGCGTTCATTTGAATGGTTCAGCCCTTGGTCCGTGCCTTGAAGAAAAAGGCCAGCACCACGGTCTCGCCCCGGAAATCGCTCAGGCGAACCGAGTCCCGGAGCACGCCGTCCTTCGTCGCACCGATCAGTGCGAAATCGGGGGCGACGGCACCGACGTCGAGCGGTGCCTGAGCCCCAGCACTCCCGGCAACCGCGGGCGCGAGGAGGGCCAGCACCAACGCCCCCCGTTTCCAGTGTTGCATCGGACCTCCTTGATGAGTGGCGCGCGGCCTCAGGGCCGGCGCACGACGCGCGTAATGGTACCCGCGTTTTCGTCCGAAATGTACAGCGATCCGTCCGGGCCGACCGCCACGCCGGACGCCCGGAGACCCTGGGGATTACCCCGGCGTGCGGCAAACGTGGAGTACTCCCCAGTCGGCTTCCCGTCCCGGAACGGCACGAACGCGATCCGGAAGCCGGCCTGCGGCAGCGGCGCGCGGTTCCACGAGCCGTGGAACGCGACGAACGCGCCGCCCAGATAGTCCTTGCCGAAGGCCTCCGACGGCTGGAAGGCGATCGCCATCGGCGCCCAGTGCCCCGGGAATCCGATCGCCGGCCGCTTGGCCTTCGCGCATCGCCCTACCGTCTTGCCGTCGCCGCCGTACTCCGGCGCCAACACCTTCCGGCGTTGGAGATGATCATTGTAGCAGTAGGGCCATCCGAAGTCATCGCCGTTGGCAACGGCCACGAACTCCTCTGACGGGAGTTCCGCGTTGAGCGAGTCCGAGTATCCCCAGTTGTCGCTCAGCTGGTCCCTGCCGAAAGGCGCCGCATAAAGCGCCCCGCCGGCCGGTTGGATCGCGATTGCGGTCGGATTCCTGAGGCCGGTGGCGAAGCGCACCCCGTCCCCCTGGCGCTGGCCTGACTTCGCGGCGTCGAACCGCCAGATCCCGGCCCGGGTCGCAAGCTCCGGACACGGGTCCTGCCCCGGGGAACGGTCCACGCGATTCTCCACCTGGCAGCTATTCGAGGCGGACCCGACGCCGAGGTACAGCGCGCCGTCCTGGCCCAGCGCAATCGACTTTGCGCCGTGATTGCCGGCGGTCGGCAGGTCCCCGACGATGGTCACCGGCTCACCGGCCGGCTCCAGTTGCCCCGGGGCCCACGTCCACCGCACCACGCGGTCGTTCAATGCGAAGTAGAGCGCATCCTGCGAAAGCGCGATCCCCGTGCCACCCCCGGGGCCGAATCGATGCACCGTTTCGGCGCGTCCATCGCCATCGGCGTCACGCAGAGATATCACGCCACCCGAATCCCCGCGCGTGGCAACAAACACATCGCCGTTCGCGGCGACGGCCAGGTGTCGCACCCGGCCAAGTCCCGTTGCGAAGGGAATCCCGCAGAATCCCGAGGGAAGCTGGAGGCCTGCGTCATCGGGGGCGCAGGTCGAGGCCGGCGATTCGTGCTGGCCGGCAGCGCTGCCGGCCAGCACGGCGGCCAGGAGCGCGGAGAGCAGGATGAGGCGCATTGGACACGATTCCCGGATTGACGAGGTGACTGGATGATAACCTGACCTCTGGAAACGGTCGCAGGTTTCAACCGCGCGCCGAGGACGTGGGGGCTGCCCCGGACCGCCGGTGCTGAGCCGTTTCCCTCTGAGAAATGACGGTATCCCGGACGGCCCGGTCGGCCCTGCGGGGCGCCCGGTCGGTCCCGCACGGGGCATTTCCGAGGGAAAATGGGCGTTTTCCTATTGTTGCCAGAGGGAAAAGTCACTATCTTGAGGCCGCAGTGAGGTGCTTTCCCCTGCGGCAATCCTGACGTTCACCCTCTGACGGAGACCAGCTAATGGCCACCAAGAAGAAGGCGAAGAAGAAGGCCGTGAAGAAGTCCAAGAAGGTCGCGAAGAAGAAGGTCAAAAAGACGGCGAAGCGGAAGGTCAAGAAGGCGTCCAAGCGGAAGCCGTCCGCGGCGTTCATGAAGCCGATGAAGCCGTCGGCTGCCCTCTCGGCGGTCGTGGGCTCGAGCCCGCTGCCGCGCACGGAAGTCACCAAGAAGCTGTGGCAGTACATCAAGCGGAAGGGGCTCCAGGATTCCAAGGAGCGCCGCATGATCAACGCCGACGACAACCTCCGCGTGGTCTTCGGTGGCAAGTCGAAGGTGTCGATGTTCGACATGACCAAGATGGTCAGCAAGCACCTGTCGTAGTTCCCGTTCTCCCCGCAGGGACCGGAGGAAGGGCACGCCCGCTGGCGTGCCCTTTCGGTTTTCCGCTATCTTCCCCGCCCTATGGCCACCTATCAGTACATCTACACGATGGTGAACCTCGGCAAGGTCGTCCCGCCCAAGCGGGAGATCCTGAAGGGGATCTACCTCTCGTTTTTTCCCGGCGCGAAGATCGGAGTCCTCGGCGCCAACGGCGCCGGGAAGAGCTCCCTCCTCCGCATCATGGCGGGCGTCGACACCGATTTCATCGGCGAGGCGCGCCCGGCCGACGGCATCAGGATCGGCTACCTCCCGCAGGAACCGGTGCTCGATCCGACGAAGGACGTGCGGGGCAATGTCGAGGAGGCGGCGCGCGAGCAGCGGGCGCTGCTGACCGAATTCGAGTATGTCTCGGCGCAATTCGCCGAGCCAATGTCGGATGACGAGATGGCGGCGTTGCTCGACCGGCAGGGCGCACTGCAGGAACGGATCGAGGCGCTGGGCCTCTGGGAGCTCGACCGCAAGATCGACATCGCGATGGACGCGCTTCGGCTGCCGCCGGGCGAAGCCGACGTGACGACGCTCTCCGGCGGCGAGCGCAGGCGGGTCGCGCTCTGCCGAGTGCTGCTGGAGCAGCCGGACCTGCTGCTGCTCGATGAGCCGACCAACCATCTCGACGCGGAATCGGTGGCCTGGCTCGAGCGACACCTCGCCGAATTCCCCGGGACCGTCGTGGCCGTAACGCACGACCGGTACTTCCTCGACAACGTGGCCGGCTGGATTCTGGAGCTCGACCGCGGGCAGGGAATCCCGTGGAAGGGCAACTATTCCTCCTGGCTCGAGCAGAAGCAGAAGCGGCTCGAGACCGAGGAGAAGCAGGCCTCGGCGCGCCGGCGCACGCTCGAACGGGAGCTCGAGTGGGTTCGGCTGGCACCCCGGGCACGTCAGGCCAAGAGCAAGGCGCGCATCAGCCGGTACGAGGAGCTCGTCGCGGAGGGCGAGCGTGAGCGGGAGGGCACCGCAGAGATACTCATCCCGCGACCGCCGCGGCTCGGGGATGAGGTGGTGATCGCCGACGGCCTGGCCAAGGGGTACGGGGATCGCCTGCTGTTCGAGAACCTCAGCTTCTCCCTGCCGCGAGGCGGGATCGTCGGGGTGATCGGGCCCAATGGCGCCGGCAAGACGACCCTCTTCAGGATGATCGTGGGCCAGGAACTGCCGGATGCGGGCCACCTGAAGGTCGGCTCCACGGTCGAGCTCGCGTACGTGGACCAGAGCCGCGAGGCGCTGGACCCGTCGAAGACCGTCTATGAGGAGATCAGCGGCGGGCACGACACCCTGGATTTCGGGGGCCGGGAGGTGAACGCGAGGGCGTACTGCGCCGGATTCAACTTCCGCGGCGCGGACCAGCAGAAGAAGGTCGGCACCCTGTCAGGCGGCGAGCGGAACCGGCTGCACCTGGCCACCCTGCTCAAGACGGGCGGCAACCTCCTCCTGCTGGACGAGCCCACCAACGACCTCGACGTGGACACGCTGCGCGCCCTCGAGGACGCACTGTTGCGCTTCGCCGGGTGCGTGGTGGTGATCAGCCACGACCGCTGGTTCCTGGACCGGATCGCGACCCACATCCTGGCGTTCGAGGGCGAGAGCCAGGCCATGTGGTTCGAGGGCAACTATCAGGAGTACGCCGCGGACTACAAGCGCCGGAAGGGGATCGCGGCGGACCAGCCGCATCGGATCAAGTACAGGAAGTTGGTGCACTGACGGATGGGCAGATGGGCAGATGGGCAGCTGACTCCGTGAACGAGCAACCCTCCGGCGGGGTCACCGGAGGGTCGCTTGCTTTGAAATCAGACTGCCCATCTGCCCATCTGCCCATCCGTTATGGTGTCACCGCCGCCTTCGGCTCCAGCCGGAGGATCCACAGCCCGCTATTGATGTCCGGGACATAAATCGTTCCGTCCTTCACGACGGCGCCCCAGGCGAACGTCGAGCGGGGCTTCGCACCCTTGTCATCCGCGGTGAAGGTCCAGGCGATCTCACGACCCTGACGGAGCAAGTCGCCCTTGAGCTCGCCTGAGATGTCCACCGCACGGGCGCCGCCCTGGTAGTTGCCCATGTAGAGCGTGTCACCCTCGACCCAGATGTTGTGTACGCCGCCGTCGGTCGGCTCGTACCACGCGACCAGCTTCGGCTGCTCGATGTTGGACACGTCGAGCACCTGCATCCGGCCGAAGGTCAGGTCGTTGCCCTCCTCCAGCCCCTTGGTCGGCCGCGAGGCGTAGACCTCGTCCCCGATGAACACGTACTTGCCGTGCCGCCACGCCGTGTGGGTGCCGCGCGCGCTCAGGCCCCAGTACTGCTCCACCCGGGCGTACAGGGCGTCGAGATCGTACTTGAACTGCGACACCAGTTTCGGGCTCTCGGGGCTGCCGCCCTTCATGCCGTTGCCGACGTCCAGGATCACCAGCCCGTCATCCCAGTAGCTGAGATAGGCCAGCCCGTCGGTCACCATCACGTCGTGCAGGTAGCGGCCCTGCTGGGCCTGCTCGGTCTGCCACCGCGCCACCTCGCGCGGCTTGTACGGATCGCGAATATCGATGACGCGCATCGAGCCGGTGGCGTCGTCGGTGAGGTACACGTGGCCCCTGTAGACGAAGGACGAATGCACGCCGCCCGAGACGGTCTCGGTGTACTCGGCGATCGGCTTCGGGTGGCAGGCGTCGGATGCGTCGAACACCACGATGCCGTTCTTGCGGTCGGACGCGCCCTCCCGCGAGAAGACGCCGTACTTGCCGTCCTCCGTGGTCATCACGTCGTTCACGATGCGGGCGTTGGTCATCATCGAATCGACGATCTTCGGGGCGTGCCCGTCCGACACGTCGATGGCGTATACCCGGTCGGCGATGGTCGACATGTAGGCGCACTTCCCGTTCTGGTGCACCCAGACCTCGGCGGCGCGCTCCGTGATCGGCACCCGTCCCAAGACCTCGAAGCCGCGACCCGCGTTCCTCGGGCCGACCGTGATGATCGCCTCGGCGGACTTCCCGCCGACGTCTCCCGCGACGGTATACCTGCCGGCAACTTCCGCGACGAACGCCCCGGACTCATCCACCTGGGCGACCCCGTTGCCGCCGACCACGGACCACCGCACGCCGACGTCCTGCACCGGCTTGCCGGCGGCATCAGTCGCCTTGGCGCTGAAGTGCACCACATCGCCGGTGCGGACCGTCGTCGCCGCGGGCTCGAGCGCCAGGCGCGCGATCGTGTTCGGCACGACCTGCGCCGAGTACGTGGCGGTGGCGCTTCCCGCCTTCGCCGTGATAGTCGCCTTGCCGGGGGCCACGGCCGTGAGCCGGCCATCTTCAGTCACGGCGGCAACCTTCGGATTACTGGAGCTGAACGCGATCGCGTCATAGCGGCGATCGCCCTGGACGCTGTACGGCGTCCCGGACAGCGTCAGGTGGGAGCCGACGACCACGCGGGCCGGTGCGGCCGCGAGCTCGATCCGCGAAGCGGGCTGCGGCAGCACCTTGACCGTGGCCTCGCCGATGGTCGACCGCTTCCCCTCGAGGCGGGCGACGGCGACCACCCGTGCCGTGCCCATGAATTCGGCGGTGAGGACACCGGTCGAATCCATCGAGCCGCCATTGCCGCCGTTGAACCACTGCCACCGTACGCCAGGCACCGGCTGGCCCGCCGCATCCAGCGCCCGCGCCTGGAATTGCAGCGTCTGGCCGACCTGCACTTCGGCGCGAGGAGGCGTGACCTCCACGCGGGAGACGGGCGAAGGGGCCGCCACCTGCTGCGGCTCCTGGGCCAGGACGAGAAGGAGCGAAAGCAACATCGAATTCACCTCGGATTAGGACGGAACTGTCGGGGGGAACCAACGTCATCTGACGTACAGCGACCCCGGAAGGTTGCAGGGCGGGATTATACCTCTATTTTCCCGCCATGACGAACGAGATCCCGCTGCGGAAGGTGCCGGTCGGGCTGGTCCAGATGCGCTGTTCAACCGATCCGGCGGACAACCTGGCCCGGGCCGTTGCCGGCATCCGGACCGCCGCGAGCCGTGGGGCGAAGATCATCTGCCTGCAGGAGCTTTTCCGTTCGCAGTACTTCTGCCAGACCGAGGACCACGCGAACTTCGCGCTCGCGGAGGCCATCCCCGGCCCGAGTACCGAGGCGCTGGGGAAGCTCGCGGACGAGCTCAACGTCGTGATCATCGCGTCGCTGTTCGAGAAGCGCGCCGAGGGGCTGTATCACAACACGGCGGCTGTCATCGACGCCAACGGCCGCTACCTCGGCAAGTACCGGAAGATGCACATTCCGGACGACCCGCAGTACTTCGAGAAGTTCTACTTCACCCCGGGTGACCTCGGCTTCCGCGCGTGGGACACCGCCTACGGCCGGATCGGCGTCCTCGTCTGCTGGGACCAGTGGTACCCCGAGGGCGCGCGCCTCACCGCGCTGCAGGGCGCCCAGATCCTGTTCTACCCCACGGCCATCGGCTGGCTGCCGCCGGAGAAGGCGAAGTACGGCGCGGCGCAGAAGGACGCCTGGATGACGATGCAGCGGAGCCACGCAATCGCCAACGGCGCCTTCGTGGTCGCCGCGAACCGGGTGGGGCACGAGGGCGCGGCCGCGCCCGGCGGGATCGAGTTCTGGGGCGGAAGCTTCGTGGCCGACCCCTACGGCAAGGTCCTCCAGCAGGCCGGCGAGGGCGATGAGGTCCTCGTGGTCGAGTGCGACCTCGGCCTGGTGGACGTGGCGCGCACCCACTGGCCCTTCCTTCGTGACCGCCGCATCGACGCCTACGGCGATCTGACCCGGCGCTACATCGATTGATGCCGGGCTTCACCCCGGGCTCGCCCGCGGCCCTCGGCTACCGGATGCCGGCCGAATGGGCACCGCCACCGCGGGACCTGGCTCTCCTGGCCCCACCGCGAATCGTCCTGGCCCGACCGGTTCGCCCCCGTCCCCCGCGTCTTCGTCGAGATCGTGCGCCACCTCGCGCCCCACGAGGAAGTGCACATCAACGTCCCTCCGCAGCTGATTCCAGAAGTAGAACGCCTGCTTAAGCCGCTCGCGCTGCGCGCCGGCAGGGTGACGCTGCACGAGAACCCGACCAACGACGCGTGGTGCCGCGACCACGGCCCCTGCTTCGTGCAGCGGCGGATGGACGGCCGTCGGGAGGAGGCGATCGTGGACTGGGACTACAACGCGTGGGGCGGAAAGTACCCGCCGTTCGACCGCGACGACGTGATCCCGACCCGGATCGGCGAGCACTTCGGGATTCCGGTGTTCCATCCCGGGCTGGTCATGGAGGGCGGCTCGATCGACGTGAACGGCGAGGGGACGCTGCTCACAACGGAGTCCTGCCTGCTCAATCCGAACCGGAATCCGGGCCGCTCGCGCCAGGAGATCGAGCAGGCGCTGAAGGACTATCTCGGCGTCACGAACGTGCTCTGGCTCGGGGACGGCATCGAGGGTGACGACACCGACGGACACGTGGATGACCTCTCGAGGTTCACGGACCCGCATACGGTGGTCACGGTCGTCGAGGAGGACCCCCAGGACAAGAACCACGAGCCGCTCAAGGAGAATCTCGAGCGGCTCCGGACGATGCGCGACCAGGACGGACAGCCGTTCCGAGTGGTGACGCTGCCGATGCCCAAGTCGATGTGGGTGGAGGACCAGCGGCTGCCGGCGAGCTATGCGAACTTCTACATCGCGAACAAGGTCGTGCTGATGCCGCTGTATGATCCGGCCCGGGACGATCAGGCCCGCGCCACCCTGGAGGAGCTCTTCCCCACGCGGCGGGTGATCGGCATCAACTCCGTGGATCTGGTATGGGGCCTCGGGTCGTTCCACTGCGTCACGCAGCAGTGGCCGGCGGTGCTGGGAAGTTGAAGCGACCGGGCCGCATTCCCGTCGGGCTCCAGCACATCCTGCAACCGCACTTCCCTGCCCTCGACCTCTCGTCTATCAGGCTGTCGGTCGGGAAGCCATTCTTCCTGAGCCACCGCTTCGACGGGATGACACTCGGGTGCCGGATCTGGGCGCCCGGCGATTTTTACAACCGGACGCCCCGGGAACAAGTGAGCTTCCTCGCCCATGAGCTCACGCATGTCGAGCAGTACCATGAACTCGGGTTCACCGGCTTCCTGCGCGGATACATCACTGAGTACCGGGCGCATCGGCGCCGGGGCTTGAGCAGAATCGAGGCGTACCACCGCATCAGCTACGAGGATCAGGCGCGAAACCGGTCGGAACGCGTCATGGAGCGAGTCGAGGGAGCGGGGTCAGCCCGCGCCTGATTCGAGGTTCGGATGCCCCTCTCGGGAGCCCAGCCGAGCCGGAACTTGAGCCGCGGTCCGCCGTGGCCTACACCTCCCGTTCCACCAGTCCCTTCAACACGTACCACACCGTGACCGCGGCGAGCCGCGACGC
>CAWFOY010000002.1:0-72036 GCA_963817575.1 uncultured Gemmatimonadales bacterium | reverse complement strand
CGGCGAAGTCGCGGTCGTACACAGGATTCATCTCCACGATATCGCAGGAAGCGACCGCGCGGGTCCGTCCCGTTCGGTACGCCGCGTGGAACCACAGCTCCGGCGGGATGCCGCCCACCGCCGGCGCGCTCACGCCCGGAGCCGCCGCCTGGTCCACCGCATCGAGATCAAAGCTCACGAAGGCCGGGCCTTCGAGGGCGCCGTAGATCTCGTCCACCCGCGCGGGGGAGAGGTCGCGCCGCCACACGAACCGGCCGCTGTGCGCCGCCACAAACTCCAGGTGCGCCCTGGCGACCGACTGCGGCAGGAGCCCCGCCGCGATGAACTGCCGGCAGAGCCCGGAGGGGTGCAGGATCGCCTGGCGGAACGGGGATCCCGAGTGGCCGAGGCCGTCCCGGAGCTCGCGCACATCCGGATGGGCGTCCCAGTTCACGATGCCGACCGACTGATCCGAGCGCACGTAGCCCAGGAAATGCCCCATGGAGGTCTCCTGCCCGCCGCCCAGGATGATCAGGAAGGTGCCCGCATCCAGATGCGGCGCGATGACTTCGGCCAGGACCTCCTGGTCCTGTTCGACGTCATCCGAGATGCCGAGGTTGCCGAGGTCGAGCGTGTGCTCGAGCAGGTCCACGAACTCCTCGTGGCGCTCCGCGTCAGGGGTGAGGCGGTAGAGCATCCGCCGGATTTCGTCCGGCGCCCCCGCCGCGCCCACCCGGCCGCCATTCCGGTGCACGCCCTCATCTGATGGAAATCCGAGGATTACAAGACGCGGCGTCACGCCGCCCCCGAGCTTCGTGCCCAGCAGATGCCCGACGCGCGGGTCCGTGCTCGTCGTGGCGGGTATGGTGACGTCTGGCTTCGCAAACCTGGGCATGCGACACCTGCAGCGTTAGGGAGAGGAACCGACCCAGCAGACCTGCCCGCCCGCCAGCGTCAGGACGCACGCATTCGAGCGGAACTGGTAGAGCCAGTGATTGACATCAGGTGCATCGATGACGGCCAGATCGGCCCGCTTGGCGACCTCGATCGAACCAACTTCGCCCGCCAACCCGATGGCACGCGCGGCGATTGTGGTGGCTCCCTTGAGCGCTTCCCCGGGAGTCATCCGTTGAAGGGTGCAGGCGAGCGTCATCGCGAGCGGCAGGTGATAACTCGGCGCCGACCCGGGATTGAAATCGGTGGCCACCGCGACCGGGACCCCCGCATCCAGGAGCCGGCGGGCGGGCATCGCGGGCTGGCCGAGATACATCGTCGCAATCGGGAGGCTCACCGCGACGACACCCGCGCGGGCCAGCGCGGCGATCCCCGCGTCCGAGATGTACTCCAGGTGATCGGCCGACACGGCACCCACTTCTGCGGCCAGCTCGGCCCCGCCGCAGGAACTCAACTGGTCGGCATGGAGTTTCGGCTTCAGGCCGGCGGCCTTCGCGGCGAGAAGAATGGTCCGCGCCTCCTCGACGCCGAACGCCGTCTCCTCCACGAATACATCACAACACGCGGCGAGTTTCTCCCGGGCAATCGCCGGGATGAGTCGATCGGTGAGCAACGCGAGATACTCCCCGCGCCGCTCGCGATACTCGGTGGGTACGACGTGCGCGCCGAGAAACGTCGCGACGATGCGCGTCGGCCCCACCTCGCCCAGCCTGCGATAGACCCGAAGGAGGCGCAGCTCCGTCTCTTCATCGAGCCCGTAGCCGCTCTTGCACTCCACCGTGGTGACGCCGAGGCGGCGCATCGCCTCCAGGCGCGAACCGGCGAGGGCAAGGAGTTGCTCTTCGCTGGCGGCGCGGGTCGCCCGCACGGTGGACATGATGCCCCCGCCGGCGCGCGCGATCTCGAGGTACGTCCGGCCCTCGATCCGCTGGGCGAACTCCTCGGCGCGCCACCCGCCGAACGCCAGGTGCGTGTGACAGTCCACCAGTCCCGGAACGACGAGCCGCCCACCGGCATCGAGAGATTCGGCAGCGGAGTATTCCGCAGGCAGGTCCGTGGCCGGCCCGACCCAAAGAAATCGGTCCCGCTCCCATGCCACGGCCGCCGAGGGGATCGCGTGCACATCCCCCTGCCCTCCCTCGGCGCGGCAGGTGGCGAGGAGGCCGATATTCCGGAGGACCTTCATCCGCACCCGCCGGCGAGCCTCAGGCGCTGCCCCCAATCATGGGCAAGTCCACACCGCGCTCGCGCGCGGTGTCGATGGCGAGGTCATAGCCCGCATCCGCGTGCCGCATCACGCCGGTCCCCGGATCGGCAGTCAGCACCCGCTGGAGCCGGCGGTCGGCCATGTCGGTGCCGTCGGCTACGGCCACCATCCCGGCGTGGATCGAGTAGCCGATGCCCACGCCGCCGCCGTGGTGCAGCGAGACCCAGCTCGCCCCGCACGCGGTGTTGAGCATCGCGTTGAGGAGCGGCCAGTCGGCGATCGCGTCGGACCCGTCCTTCATTGCTTCCGTCTCCCGGTTGGGCGAGGCCACCGATCCGGTGTCGAGGTGATCGCGGCCGATCACGATCGGCGCCTCGACCTTGCCCTTTTTCACCAGCCAGTTGAACCGAAGCCCCATCTCCGCGCGCTCGCCGTACTCCAGCCAGCAGATGCGAGCGGGCAGGCCCTGGAAATGGACCTTCTCCCGCGCCTGCCGGATCCAGCGCGCCAGCGCGTCCTTCTTCGGGAAGGTCTCGAGCACGGCGTCGTCGGTGACGGCGATGTCCTTCGGATTCCCCGAGAGCGCCGCCCAGCGGAACGGGCCGGCGCCGCGGCAGAAGAGCGGCCGGATGAAGGCGGGCACGAAGCCCGGGAAGTCGAAGGCTTCCTTCAGGCCACGGAGGTCGGCCACCTGGCCGCGCAGATTGTTGCCGTAGTCGAAGACCACGGAACCCTGCACCTGCAGCGTGAGCATCGCCCGCACGTGGGTCACCATGGAGTCGAGCACGCGCGCCTCGTAGCCGGCGGGATCGCGTTCCCGCAGCTCCGCCGCCGCCGCCAGCCCCAGTCCGGCCGGGATGTACCCGACGCGGAGGTCGTGGGCGGAGGTCTGGTCGGTGACGACATCGGGGAGGATGCCGCGGCGGACGATCTCCGGCAGCACTTCGGCGATGTTTCCCACGAGGCCGACGGAAAACGCCCGGCGCTCGCTCCGCGCCTGCAGGACCAGCCCAAGTGCCTCGTCGAGGTCGGTGGAAATCCGGTCGCAGTAGCCCTGATCCACCCGGCGCTGAATCCGGCTGGGATCCACATCCACGCCGAGGAAGGCAGCCCCGTTCATCGTCGCGGCGAGAGGCTGGGCGCCGCCCATGCCACCGAGCCCGCCGGTGACCACCAGGCGGCCCGTGAGGGAGCCGTCGAAGTGCTGCCGCGCGCACTCCGCGAACGTCTCGTAGGTGCCCTGCAGGATGCCCTGGGTGCCGATATAGATCCAGGAGCCGGCGGTCATCTGGCCGTACATCGTGAGGCCGAGCGCATCGAGCCGGCGGAACTCGTCCCAGGTCGCCCAGCGGGGAACCAGGTTCGCGTTGGCAATGAGGACCCGCGGGGCCTCCGGGTGAGTCCGGAACACGCCCACCGGCTTCCCGCTCTGCACCAGCAGCGTCTCATCGTTTTCGAGGCGCCGCAGCGTCTCGACGATTTTGTGGTAGCACTCCCAGTTGCGGGCCGCCTTGCCGCCGCCACCGTACACGACCAAGTCGCCCGGACGCTCGGCGACGTCCGGATCGAGGTTGTTCATCAGCATCCGCAATGCGGCTTCCTGATGCCAACCCTTGCAACTCAGAGTGGTGCCGTGGGGCGCCCGGATCACGGGCGAATCAATGAGGATGCTCATGCCTCGGGTCGCGGATGAGGTCCGGGAGGGAATCTAATCGCCGGCCCCGATCCGGGCGGACCGGCTACGGGGTGCCGGGCTTGTACCCCGGTCCCCGGACGAAGCGACCCGGTTTCGCCCCGGTGTGCTCCCCGTCCTTGAGAACCTGCGTGCCGTTGACCCAGACGTGGCGGACCCCAGTGGCGTACTGATGCGGTTCCTTGAACGTGGCCCGGTCCATGATCGTCGCGGGATCGAACACCACGACATCCGCGAAATGCCCGACGGCGAGCCGGCCCCGGCGCTGGATCTTGAGATTGTCGGCCGGCTGTGAGGTGAGCTTCCGGATCGCCTCCTCGAGCGGGATGACCTTCTCCTCGCGCACATATTTCCCAAGCAGGCGGGCAAAGTTGCCATAGGAGCGCGGGTGGGTGCCCGAGAGGAGGAACGCCCCTTCCGTGCTCATCGAGCCGCCGTCGGAGCCGAAGCTCATCCAGGGGATCGCCACCTCGCGCCGCACGTTGTCCTCCGACATCGTGAAGTAGACGCAATCCACCCGGCTGTCGTCCTCGATCACCAGGTCCATCGCGGTTTCCTCCGGCGACTTCCCCCGCATCCGGGCGACTTCCGCCAGCGTCTTCCCGGTGAGCGGCTTGAGAGCCGGGTTCTTGAATCCGACGAGCAGGACCCCCTCGGCCCCACCGGCGTTCGTGAAGGCGTTGTCGTACCCGCCCTCCCCCCGCATCTCCCGCAGGAGCCGGCGTCGGATGACGGGGTCCTTGAGCCGAGCCACCCAGGCGTCGTGCCCGCCCTCCTGTACCCAGACCGGCATCGTCGCGTCGAGCCCGGTGGAGCTCGCCGGATACGTGTACATGTCGGCGGTGATATCGAGTCCGGAGGCGCGGGCGGCCTCTACCTTCGCGAGGAGCGAATCGAGCTTGCCCCAGTTCGGCCTGCCGGAGGCCTTGAGGTGGTAGATCTCGGCGGGCACGTTCGCCTCGCGCGCGATCCGGATCAGTTCATCCGCGGCCTCGAGCAGGCGCCGACTCTCGTCCCGCATGTGCGAGATGTACATCCCGCCAAACTCACCGGCGGCGCGGGCCAGCGCGATCAACTCCTCGGTGTCGGCGTAGTTGGCCGGCGCATATATGAGCGAGCTCCCGACGCCGAGCGCGCCCTCCTGCATTGCCTGGCGAACCAGCGCCTGCATCCGGGCGAGCTCTTCCGGCGTCGGCGGGCGATCGTCATATCCGATCTCATGTTTCCGGACCGTAGTCGCGCCGATGAACGATGCCACATTGGTGGACACGCCCTTCCGCTCGAGGTGCTCCAGGTACTCGCCCAGCGTCGTCCAGGGCACCTCAAAGTGCAGGTCGCCCTGCTCCGCGAGCATCAGGGTGCGCATCGAGTCGGTCAGCGGCCCCATCGAGTTGCCCTCGCCGAAGATCTCAAGCGTGACGCCCTGCCGGATGTCCCCCTGGGAACGCCCGTCCACCAGGAGGTCCGACACCGCCCAGCTCAGCATGTTGATGAACCCGGGTGTCACGGCGAGCCCGCCAGCGTCTACTTCCTCGCGTGCCCGCTTGCCGGCGAGATCCCCGATGGCCGCGATGGTGTCGCCGCTGATCGCGACGTCGGCGACACGGCCCGGCGTGCCGGTGCCGTCGTAGACGGTGCCGCCGCGGATGATCAGGTCGTAGTCAGGATGGGGAGTGCAGGAGAGGAGAAGCAGCAAGGCCGGCAGGGACTGGAGATAGCGCACGGGGATTCCTTGTAACAGGGTCAATCCAGCGCCTCGAGCATCGCAGTGGCGCTCGGCCAGCGGCCCTCGCGCTCCTTCTTGAGGGCCCGCATGACCGCATTGGCTAGGTTCGCAGGCGTCTCCCGCCGCAGTTGGGCGACATCCGGCGCCGCCTCGGTCTGCTGCAGCTGGAGCACGACGGCCTCGCTCCGGTGCACGAACGGCGGCCGGCCGGTCAGCGACTCGAAGAGGACGCAGCCCAGTGAGTAGAGGTCGCTCCGGGAGTCGAGGTCCTTCACCGCGAGCACCTGCTCGGGACTCATGTAGGCCGAGGTGCCGACGGTGAATCCGGAGCGCGTCAGCTTCTCGTCGCCGGCGGCCTCGATGGCGCGCGCGATGCCGAAGTCGAGCAGCATCGGCCCGTTGGAGGAGAGCACGATGTTGTCCGGCTTCACGTCGCGGTGTACCACGCCGTGCGAGTGCGCGTAGGCGAGGGCGCTGAGGAGCCCCTTCGCGATGTGAATCGTGTCGCTGATGCTGGCCATCCGGACCCGCATCAGGTGCTGCTTGAGAGTGGGCCCCTCGATGTAGTCCATCGCCAGGTACACCAGCCAGTCCCGCTCGCCATAATCGAGGAGCCGGGCGACGTTGGGATGGCTGAGTTTGGAGAGGAAGCGAATTTCGCGGAGGAAGCGGTCGGCGGTGGCGGTGACGACAAGTTCGGGGTGGAGGACCTTCAGGGCGACGGGCACCCCTTCGAGATTCCGGGCGAGGAAGACGCGGCCCGCCCCGCCCCGCGCGAGTTCTCGCTCGACCGTATAGCGGTCGCTCAGGGCCTCCTGGACCATTGGCAACAGCTCACGCCGCATCCACGCTCCTGGGGGTCTCGACGAGGAATAGTCAGCCCTGCCCGAACGCCGCGCAAGCCCCGGCGGCTAAATGGCTTAAAGTGTTCGTTAGACTTCAGTACCGGATCTGGTGGCTCCGCCCGGGCCCCTGCAACCTTTTCCGGCAGTCCCCTGTCCAAGTTCGTGCATGCGGACCTCAGCCCTCGGAGCGCCGGCCCTGAACCGGAAGCCCTCCACTCAGCGCACCGACGACGACGCCGTCGAGGTCACCCTGGCCGCGGCTGGGGACTCGCACGCCTTCGAGCGGCTGTACCGCCGCCACGCCACGCGGATCTACAACCTTGTCCGTCGGATGTACGGCGCCGAAGACGCCGAGGAAGTGACGCAGGATGTCTTCGTCCGGGCGTGGGAAAAGCTCGCGACCTTCCGCGGCGAGTCGGCCTTCTCGACCTGGCTCCATCGGGTCGCCGTGAACGTGGTGCTGGGGCGCCGGGAATCCCGGGGGCGGCAGCATGCCCGGCTGGCCGAGGGCGATGCATACATCGAGATGGCGCCAGCCGCGCGGAGAACGCCCGAGGAGGCGATGGATCTCGAGGATGCGCTGGCGCAGCTGCCTGATGGCGCACGCCAGATCTTCGTCCTCCACGACATCGAGGGCTATCGCCACGACGAGATCGCCGACCTGCTCGGCCTCGCGACCGGCACCTCGAAGTCGCAGTTGCATCGCGCCCGCATGGCGCTCAGGACCTACTTAGCCTGATCTGCACGCCCTGACTTGAACGGCGTGAACTGATTCGCCTGACCGAAGGATGGTGATGTCCCGATGACTGAACACTGGACCGACCGGCTCTCCGATTACCTCGACGGGAACCTGCCCGACGGCGATCGGGCCCTCCTCGAGGCGCACCTGGACGTCTGTCCCGATTGCCGCGAGACGCTCGACGACCTGCGCCGGCTCGTCACCCGTGCGCACGCCGCGACGGAGCGGCCCCTTCCCGCGGATCTCTGGCCCGGCATTGCCGCCCTGATCGGCGGCAGCGGCTCGCCTTCGCCCGTCATCGACCTCGACCGCGAGCGCGCCCGACGGCGGTTTTCATTCACCCTGCCCCAACTCGCCGCGGCGGCCGTGCTGCTCGTGGCACTGTCGGTCGGCGGCGCGTGGCTCGCCATCCATGGGAACGCGAGGACCGGCTCCGCACCAATCGCGACCGCTCCGAGCGTGTCGGGGATCAGGCAGGCCTCCGCTGATCTGCCGGCCGGCGCCGAGACGAGTTATGACACCGCCATCCAGGAGTTGCAGCGGGCTGTCGATGCAGGTGACAACCATCTCGCGCCTCGGACTGTCCAAGTTCTACGAAACAACCTCGCGCGCATCGATACCGCCATCGTCGAGGCACGCCGCGCACTCGAGGCCGACCCGGGCAACGCGTACCTGAACGAGCACCTTGCCCGGACCATGCGACAGAAGATCGAACTCATGCGTCAGGCCGCGACGCTGGCCAACGCCGAAAGCTGAAAGGACACCCGATGCTGTTCACGACCGCCGCCTTCGCCGCCCTCACCCTGCTGCAGCAGACCGATACCACGCTCTCGGTGGGCCGCGATACCCGCCTCTCGGTCAACAACTTCGAGGGCGCGATTACCGTGTCCGGATGGAACCGGAACGAGGTCCGGGTGCAGGCCACCGGTGGCGATGAGGACAAGGTGAAGGTCCGCCTCGGCGGCGGCGTGCTGCGCGTCTCGCAGAACATGCGCTACGGGCCGGAATCGGTGGACCTCCGCATCTCCGTGCCGGCCTGGATGCCGGTCGACCTCGAAGGTGTGTCGACCTCTATCGCGGTCAGCGGCACCCAGGGGCCCGTGTCGGCGCAATCGGTGGAAGGTGACGTCACCCTGCGCGGCGGCGCCGGCAACATCTCGCTCAGTTCGGTCGAGGGGGCGGTGTCGGCCGAGGACACCAAGGGCAATGTCGAGGTGACGTCCGTCGAAGGCGACGTACTGCTTCGGAACATCGCCGGCGAGGTCAGCGTCTCCGCAGTGGACGGCCAGATCCTGCTCGAAAGCATCATCTCGTCCTCGGTCCGGGCGACCACGGTAGACGGCGACATCACCTTCGCCGGCGGCATCTCGGACGGCGGCCGCTATGGATTCACGACCCACGACGGCAACCTGATCATCCGTCCGGCCGGAAAGGTCAACGCGACCGTAAACGTGTCCACGTTCAGCGGGGACTTTGAATCCACGTCACCGGTGACCGTCACCCGGACCCAGTCGGGCGGCAACCGCTTCACTTTCACCGTCGGCACCGGCAGCGCACAACTGGATCTCGAGGCCTTCGACGGCTCCATCCGGTTTGAGTACGGCCGCTAACCTCTGAGGAGACTGTTTCCATGCACACGATTTCCACGCTCGGCATCGCCCTCGCGGCCTGGGCCAGTTACTCCGCCGTCGAGACGGTCATCTCGCCCGAGGCCGGGAGGCCCCAGGCCACTCAGGGCCAGGACTGGCGCTGGAGCGGCGCCGTTGCCGCGGGCAAGACGATAGAGATCAAGGGCGTGAACGGTGACATCCGCGCAGTGGCCGGCAGCGGCAACGAGGTGGTGGTCGTCGCGCACAAGACGGCACGCCACGACGACCCGGCCGAGGTCAAGATGGAAGTGCTGACGCACGCGGACGGTGTGACGATCTGCGCGGTCTATCCGAGCAACGGCGGTCGCCCGAACGAATGCGCCTCGGGCGACAAGGGCCACATGAACACCAAGAACAACGACGTCACCGTGGACTTCACGGTCGAGGTACCGGCCGGTGTGAAGCTCGCCGGGAGGACGGTGAATGGCGCGATTTCCGTCGAGCGGCTCGGGGCGGATGCCGATGTCAGCACCGTGAACGGCTCACTCAATGTCGTCGCCGCGGGCGTGGTACGGGCCACGACGGTCAACGGGTCGGTGAACGTCTCGATGGGCCGGGCCGACTGGACCGGTACCGTGGACCTTACCACCGTCAACGGCAGCATCCGGGCCACCCTGCCCCGTGATTTCAGCGCCGAAGTGACGGGCAGCACCGTCAATGGCGGCATCGAGAGCGAGTTCCCACTCACGGTCCAGGGCAAGTTCGGCCCCCGGAGCATCACCGGTACCATCGGTAAGGGCGGCCGACGGCTCGAGCTGAACACCGTGAACGGCGGCATCACGCTGGCCATGGCCAAGTGAGGGACTGAAACTCGACTACAGCTGTAAACGTCCTGCCTCGTCGGAGCATCCAATCAGGGACCAGCCGCTGCCCGGACGGGCGGTGGCTGGTCCCAACGCCTGCTACCAGCTTCCCTGGATCCCGATGCGACACCGCTGGTTGGCCCTCCTCCTCGCACTCAGCCTCCTCTCCGTCGCGACGGCAGGTGGCCAGTCCGGCCCCAGCCGCAAGACCGCGACCGCCACGCGGCTCTCGGGCACGAGTCTCAAGATCGATGGCCACCTGGACGAGGCCGTCTGGGCTTCGGCCCCCTGGTTCTCCGACTTTGTCCTGAAGGAGCCGGTGGAGGGGGGGACGCCGGACGACAGCACCGACGTGGCCTTCTTCTATGACGATGAGGCGCTGTACGTCGGGGCGAGGCTCTGGAGCCGCCGGCTCCCGGAGGTCCCCCGCCCCGTCACCCGCCGCGACCAGTTCTCCAACGCCGAGTACTTCCTCGTCGCCCTCGACCCGTACCTCGACCGGAGGACAGGCTACACGTTCGGCGTCTCCTCGGGAGGCGTTAAGATCGACTACTACCACCCGGGGGATGAAGAGGGGTGGCGTGACTACGCCTTCGACCCCATCTGGGAGACGAAGATCGCCTTCGACTCGGTCTCCTGGACTGTGGAGATGCGCATCCCCTTCTCGCAACTCCGGTTCAACGACCGGCCGGTGCAGGTCTGGGGCATGAACATCAACCGCTGGCGCCCCGGCTTCAATGACGACATCTACTGGGTCGTGATCCCCAAGAACGAAGTGGGTTTCTTCTCCAAGTTCGGCACGCTCAACGGGATCGAAGGGATCAAGCCGACCCGCCGCATGGAGCTCACGCCCTACGTGGCGAGCAATGCCATCTTCTCCGGCACGGTGGACAAGGGCGATCCGTTCACGGACGGCTCCGAGGTCGATGCGCGTGCCGGCGCAGACCTCAAGCTCGGCCTGGGCCCCAACCTCACCCTGGACGCCACGGTCAACCCGGATTTCGGCCAGGTCGAGGCGGACCCCGCCGAGGTCAACCTGACCGCCTACGAGACCTTCTTCCCGGAACGGCGGCAGTTCTTTATCGAAGGCGACCAGCTCCTCCGGGGCAGCGGCCCGGGCTATTACTACTCTCGCCGCATCGGCTCGACCCCCCACGGATCTGCTGAGGGCGACTTTGTCGACGCGCCGAACAACACAACCATCCTTGGCGCCGCGAAGGTGACAGGCCGGCTCGGGTCGGGGATGTCGCTCGGCGCACTGGCGGCCGTCACTCAGCGCGAGCACGCCCGCACCTACGACAGCCTCAGCGGGGTCACCGACGAGGTCACCATCGAACCGGCATCCACCTTCGGCGTGGTGCGCCTCCAGCAGGAATTCGGGCCATCCGCCTCGGTCATCGGCCTGACGCTGACCGGCATGGGCCGGAACTTCAGTGGCGCGGAGAACCTTCGGCCTCAATTGAGCAACGAAGCCTTTTCGGGAGGGCTCGATTGGCGGCTGCGCTTCAAGGGGGCGCAGTACGAGGTGGGCGGCTCCGCCGGATTCAGTTACATCGGCGGAGACGCCGAGGCGATTGCGGGGGTGCAGCAGGCATCGGCGCACTACTTCCAGCGCCCGGACCAGGACCACGTGGAGTTCGATCCGACCCGGACATCGATGGCCGGCTATGTAGCCTCGCTGTGGGGCGAGAAGAACGGCGGCAAGCACTGGCTCTACAGCGGCGGAGCGTCGCTCGAGTCTCCCGGGTTCGAACTGAACGACCTCGGGCAGCTTTCGAGCGCGGACGACATCGATGGCTGGTTCAACTTGAGGTATCGCGAGAACACGCCCGGAAAGCTCTTCCACCGGTACTCGGTCGGGATGTTCGCCGAGACAGAATGGAACTTCGGAGGCTACCGGAGGGATACCGAGTTCGGAGTGAACACGAACTTCACCTTCAAGAACTTCTCGGGAGCGTATCTCGGCGCCTGGCTCGAGCCGCGGACGCTGAGCGACGACCTGACCCGGGGCGGACCGCTGATGGGAACGGGCGACCAGTGGGGAATCAATCTCTCCGCATGGAGCAGCGAGTCCAAATCAACGGCCTTGAACGTGGACGCC
Organism: uncultured Gemmatimonadales bacterium; assembly: GCA_963817575.1. GTDB lineage: Bacteria > Gemmatimonadota > Gemmatimonadetes > Gemmatimonadales > GWC2-71-9 > DASTCF01. The sequence goes on along the minus strand of CAWFOY010000002.1, from coordinate 60,340 downwards.
GGAGCCCGAAGCGACGAGTTCGGCGGCTACGGCTACTACGCCCGGCTCGGGGTGACGGCCCGTCCGGGAAGCCGGTGGCGTCTCTCGATAAATCCGTACTACGAGCGCGGCCTCAACCCGCGGCAGTATCTCACCACCCTCGGCGGTGGGACTCCGGCGACCTTCGGCAGCCGGTACCTCTTCGCATTCGTCGACCAGACGACCCTCTCGGCGCAGATCCGGGCGTACTTTTCCTTCAGCCCGGACCTGACCCTCGAGGCTTACGTGGAGCCGTTCGCGGCGAGCGGACGGTATTCGCGGCACGGTGAGCTCGTGGCGGCGCAGTCACGTGACCTCCGCACCTACGGCACCGACAATACCACCATCGTGAACGATGGCGCGGGCAATTACATCATCACGGATGGGAACAACGGCGAGACCCTCACCATCTCCGACGACGATTTCAACGTCCTTTCGTACCGGAGCAACCTGGTCCTGCGGTGGGAGTGGAGGCCCGGGAGCACGTTGTTCGTCATCTGGCAGCAGAACCGGTCCTCGTACTGCACGGACGCCTACGCGAGCGGCCAGTGTCATCGCCCGCCGGAGTCGCTCGGGAGCGCCCCGGGCCCGGGCAGCGTGGTGGACGCGCGCACCGCGCCAGGCGACAACTTCTTCGCCATCAAGGCGACGTACTGGCTCTCCTTGCACTGATCCGGTAGATGACGCCCGCCTCGTCATCCGAAATGAGCAGGGCCCCGTCCTTCGCGACCTCGACATCCACCGGCCGCCCCCACGAACGCCGGCCCCGCAGCCATCCCTCCACGAACACCTCCGCCGGGCCAGCGCTGTCGCCGTCGATCGGAACAGAGACCACGCGGTAGCCGGCGGGCGGACTCCGGTTCCAGCTCCCGTGCAGTGCAATGAAAGCGCGGCCCCGATAGCGGGCGGGAAACATCGATCCGGTGTAGAACCGCATGCCGAGCGGCGCGTGATGGGCGGGCAACTCCAGCGCGGGCGGCTGCAGGTCGGCGCAGGGCCGCTTCGTGCCGAACTCCGGGTCGGCGACGTTTCGCCCATGGCAGTACGGGAACCCGAAGTGTACCCCCGCAGCCGGCAGCCGGTTCAACTCGTCAGGCGGCTGGTCGTTGCCCATCCAGTCCCGGCCGTTGTCGGTGAACCACATCGTGCCGGTTCCCGGCTGCCAGTCGAATCCCTCGCTGTTGCGGACGCCACGCGCGTGGATCGTCAGCCGGGGTGATACGTCGCCCGCATCGATCCGCACGATGGTACCGAACAGGGAATCGGATGGCTCGCAGACGTTGCAGGGCGCGCCGATGCCGACGTACAGGGCGCCATCCGGGCCGATGCGGAGCGGCCGGGCGCCGTGATGGGTCTCGCTCGGGAGACCATCGAAGACGACGACGGGATCCGGCGGGTGGTCCAGTCGCTGTTCGATTCCGTCGAAGCGGATGACGCGACGGAGTTCGGCCACGTACAGGGCGCCGTTGTGGAAGGCGACGCCGTGCGGCATGAAGAGCCCGCGGGCGATCACCAGAACGGTATCGGCCCGGCCGTCGCGATCCCGATCGGGAAGGGCGAACACCTCGCCGGCCTCGAGCGTCCCGGCGAAGACGGTTCCTTCGTCGCCCACGGCAAGCTCACGCGGATCGCCGAGTCCCTCCGCGTAGAGGTCGACGGAGAAGCCGGCCGGAAGGTCGAGTCGGTCCAGGTCGAACCGGGGGGCACTCAGGCGCCAGTACAGCAGCGCGGCCGCCAGCACGGCGATCAGCGCCAGCGTCCGGAGCCGCGGGCTGACCACCTTAGCGCTCGACGGCACCAAGGATTCTCGTGAGCTGGGCGAAGTGCACCAGGTCGTGCGCGGCGATCAGTTTGAGGAGATAGCCAACGCTCTCCGGGCCCCGCTCGCTGTGGAGGCCCGTGCGGGAGAGCTCCGATTCGGTGAGGCGGCGCCACAGGGCGAGATTGGCGGTGCGGAAAGCCTCGAACTGGGCGAGGGCAGTGGAGGGCTCCGCGTCCTCGTAGTGCAGCCGAAGCGCCCAGGCATCCTGGTCGTAACCGGGGATGAGCGGATTGTCCTGGGCCAGCATCAGGCGGGTGCGGTAGCCGGTGATCAGGTCGCTGTCGGCGAGGTGCTGGAGGACCGCTGCCACGGACCACTTGCCGGGCGCCTCGGGTCGCCGGAGGGCAGCCGGGGACGCGCGACCGACGGCGGTCCGGAGGACGCCCGGGGTTTCCGCAAGCACGGTGAATGGCTCGCGGGTGCCGAGGACCTCGAGGAGATCGCTGACGTATTGCCCGGCCGCGCCGGCGGCGGAGCCCGCGGGGTTGGAGAAGCGCATCCCGAAGAGAAAACCGGACCCCGCGCCCCCGCAACGGGGGCGCAACCACTCAGGAGGCGAGCCGGCGGACGATCCCCTCCGCGAACCGGGACGCCGCCGCGCCGTGCATTCGCAAGAACATCCCCGGCTCCACGATCTCCAGCTCCACGAGCACCAGCTCCCCGCCGGCTCCGGGCAGGAGATCCACGCGGGCGTACAACGTCTCGTCGGCGAGCGCGTCGAGCACGCGGCGGCCGATGGCCCGTTCCGGCGGCGTCGCCTCGACGGACACCGTCGCGCCACCGTGCCGCTCCTGGACACGGAAGTCACCCGGAGCGGGCGTCTTTCGGACGGCGTGGCTGAGCCTCCCGTCAAAATAGAGCAGCGACAACTCCCCCGACGTCGCCACCGCGGCGAGGTAGGGTTGAATCATCATGTCGCGGTGCCGGAGCTCCTGAGCGAGGAGCGCTTGTCCTTCTGAAGTGTCCGCCCGGTCCACGAGCACCGTGTGACGGGCGCCGGCGGAGACGGCCGGCTTCACGATCGCCGCGGGCCAACCTTCTTCGTCCATGACAGCCTGCAGATCGACGGACGAGCCGGCAGCCTGCCACCGGGTCGGCACAATCGGAACCCCAGCAAGCTCGAATTCGCGGAGATAGCTCTTGTGGGTGTTCCAGCGGAGGAGCTTCGCGGGGTTCCAGAGCCGGCCCGAGCCGATCCGATCGGCCCAGTCCAGGAACTCCTCGCGGCGCGCGGAGTAATCCCACGTCGAGCGCACGACGACCAGGTCGAACGCGTCCCAGCGAATAGCGGGATCGCTCCAGACCACCGGGGACGCATCGACGCCCAGCGCATGCAGGGCGGGGATGAGCATTCGGCTGTCATCGTCCAGCGCGGGCAGGGCCGCGCAGGTGGCCAGGGCAACAGTGGGCATAGGCACAAGAAACGGCCGGCGCCGGCCGGCCGTTCAGTTTCATCGGGACGGCGGGATTTGAACCCGCGACCCCTGCAACCCCATTGCAGTGCGCTACCGGACTGCGCTACGTCCCGTCCTGCGAGTGGCAAAGCTAGTCGCGGGGGGTGGCTTGGGGAAGGCCCGGAAAATCGGTATGTTTGCGGTCCCCGCCATCGCCTCGGAGCCTCTGTGGATCGCCGCACATTCGTCCATCGTACCGTCCAGGGCGCCGCCGCTTTCGGCGTGCTGCGCCAGCTCGCGGCATGCCGCCCCTCCGGCCCTTCCAGCGCGGCCGATGCAGGCTTCGCCGAAATCCGCGAACGGTACTTCCTGCGAACTCTCGAGATGAATCCCGTCACCTCGACCTACCTCGGGGGCGACGGCTACAGCACGACGCTGGCCGGCATCAACGGCAGGCTGCGCGACTTCTCCTCGGCCGCGCTGCAGCAGGAGACGGCATTCCTGAGCGGAATTGTCGCCGAACTGGAGAGCCAGGACGGCGCCCGGCTTTCCGCGGCCGCACGCATCGACCGGGACGTCATCCTCGCCCAGGCGAATTACGTGCTCCATCAGTTGCGGGAGCGGAAATACCACCAGCGCTGCGTGGATACGTACGTAGCCGAGCCCTTCCGCGGGATCGACTGGCAAATCCAGCAGATGACCGACGCGGGCGGCGGGCTCCTCGGCACCGAGGCGGAGTGGGCCGACGTCGTGCGGCGCGTGGAAGCGGTGCCCGCCTACTTGGAGACGGCCCGGGGGAACCTCCTCACGGGCAAGACCGCCGGCAACCTGCCGGACCGCCGCATGGTCGAGCGGGACGGAATCGCGGGCGCCGAGGCCAACGCGGAGTACTTCCGAAAGACCCTACCCGGCCTCGGGAAGCAGTTCATCGGCGGACAGGCCTTCGGCGCCGCCACGCTCGCAGCGCTCGCCAAGGCCGGCGAGCCGGCCGCGACGGCCTATGCCGGATTCGCCACATTCCTGCGCGCGACCTTCGACCTGACCGAGACGGTGGATCGCTTCGCCGCGGGCGAGGCCGAGTACGAGTGGCGGGTGCGCAACTGCCTTCGGGATTCCCGCTCGGCCGCCGAGCTCTTCGAGTACGGGGCAGCACAGGTGGCCGCCTATGAAACGAGAATCGTTCGCGTGGCTGAGGTGGTGGCGAAGGCCGCCAGCCTGAAACTCTCCTTCGGGCCCGAGGCTGATCCGCGCGCAAGCGTGCGCGCCGTGATGGACCACCTGGCCAAGGATTCGCCGAAGGATGACGCGGAGCTCTTCGCGTGGTATCGCGACACAGGGGTACGGGCCGTCGCCTACGGGCGCGAGCACGCGATGTTCGACATTCCGACGGACTACCGGCTCGACGTCACGGAAACGCCACCGGTCCTGCGGAGCACGACGGACGCATCGTACTACCCCGCCCCGCCGTTCAAGAAGTCTGGCGTCGGCCGCTTCTACCTGACGCCGACCGGCAACGATGCAGGCGCACTCAAGCTGAACAGCCGGAGCTCGGTCGCCACGACGGCGATTCACGAGGGCTTCCCGGGCCACGACTGGCACTACAAGTACATGACGCAGCACGCGGCCGAGATCAGCGAGATTCGCTGGCTCACGCCGGGCGCGGTCGAGGATTCGTTCTCCATGTGGGAAGACTCGATGGCGAGCGAAGGCTGGGCACTCTATGCGGAGGAGCTGATGGCGGAGGCGGCGTCAGGGCGGCCGTACGGGTTCTACACCGCGGGCGAGTACTTGTACGTGCTGCAGGCGCAGTTGATGCGGGCGGTCCGGGTGCGCGTGGACGTCGGCATTCACACGGGACGGATGAGTTTCGACGAGGCGGTGGACTACTTCGCCGAACATGTGGACTTCGTGCCGGGAGCCCGGGGGAAAGCGGCGAAGGATGCGGTGGCGAAGGCGGTCTTCGAGTCCGCCAGCCGGGCCATCTACCGCTATTCCAAGTGGCCGACGCAGGCGATCACGTACAATCTCGGCAAGACGGCGATCCGGAGCCTGCGCGACGCGCTCGCCGAGCGCGACGGCACGAAGTTCCAGCTCAAGGCGTTCCACGAGCGCTTCATGCGGATGGGAACGATTCCGGTGGGGTACTTCCGGGAGGAGTTCCTGAAGGCGTAAGAGCCACTGGTCGGACTTGAACCGACGACCGCTCGATTACGAATCGAGTGCTCTACCGCTGAGCTACAGTGGCCGGACACAAAGGGGCGCACGCGAGTGCGCCCCGTTTTCGCTGACTCATGCCCTGGCGCGGATTCGAACCGCGACGCCTTTCGGCACTACCCCCTCAAGATAGCGTGTCTACCAGTTTCACCACCAGGGCGGGCGGCGAGGATAATAGTGCCCGGGGAGGGACCGGTCAACCCTGAACGCAGGTGGTTCCAAGCACTTGTCGAGGCATCACTTGAGGCGCGCGACGGCGCTAGTTCACCGTGTGGTTCGTTCCCACCGAGGCGCTGCCCGCAAACTGGGCATCTCCAGCGTATGTGGCGACGAGGCTCCGAGTGCCGGAGGTCGACAACGTGACCTGGCAGCTGCCGTCACCGACCGGTGCGTTGCAGGAATCAACCCCGTCACTCACCGTCACGACCCCGGTCGGCGTCCCGGCGCCGGGAGCATCCACTGTGACGGTCCAGCTCACCGTAACCGGAACCCCCGAGTCTGACGGATTCGGGATGTGGTCTTCCAGCGTGGTGGTGGTCTGGGCCTGGTTCACCGTGTGCGAAGTGCCACCCGAGCTGCTCGTGGCATGAGTCGCGTCGCCCCCATAGGAAGCGGTGAGCGTCCTGGCGCCAGGAGTGGTGAGCGCGAGCGTGCATTGCCCGATCGCCACTGACGCTGAGCACTCCTCCACTCCGTCGCTCACCGTGACGGTTCCGGCGGGCGTACCACCGAAAGTCGAGGTCACGCTGAACGATACGGTGAAGCTTTCATCAACCACCGTCGGATCAGGCGTATCGCTCGTTATCAAGGTCGTGGTCGCGGCCGAGTCTACAGTGTGGCCGGCGGGCGGCGAAACGCTGCCGCCGAAGTTCGCATCCCCGGCATAGCTGGCCGTGAGGGTCCGGCTCCCCGTCGTGAGGAGCGTAATGTCACAATTTCCGGTGGCCACGGCTGCGGTGCAGTTCTCGGACCCGCCGGCCGCCGTCACCGTGACGTCTCCCGTCGGGGTACCGCCACCCGACGTCACTGTGAAGGTGACGTTGACCGCTTCCCCGACCTCGGAGGGATCAGGACTGTCGCCAGTAATGGCCGTCGTCGTCGTCGCGGCCGTGATGTCGAACGGGTCGCTCTCGTCCTGCGCGAGGCCGCCGCCTGCGGCGGATAGCGTGTAGCCGATTCCGACCTCGTCCACCGAGAGCGTGCTGAACGTCGCGGTCCCGCCCACGGCGCTCACGGAGTTGGTCCCGCCGAGGGTGGCGCCGGTGGGGTTGTTGGCGAGCGCGACAGTCACCGAAGTCGTCGCGCTGGTGACGAGGTTCCCCGCCCCGTCCTGAATCTCGACCTCCACCGCCGGTGTGATGGTGCCGCCCACGCTGGCGTCGCCAGGCTGCACCGTGAAGGCGAGCTGCGCCGGCAACCCGGCCGAGAGCGTGATCGTTCCCGAGTTGACCGGCGCGAGTCCCGTGGCGGTGAAGTGCAGCGTGTAGCTGCCGACCGGTCCACTGATGCCCAGGTCGGTGAACGTGGCGCGGCCCTGCGAATCGGTGGCCTTGGTATCATCACCGTCCAGAGTGTTCGGCCCAGGGCCGGTCCCAATCTCCGCCGTGACCGTCACGCCGGATTGCGCGACCGGATTCCCGAGCGCGTCCTGAAGCTGGATGACCGGCTGGGTAATGAACGCCTCGCCACTCTGCGCGCTGGTGCTTGGCGGCGTGAAGATCGCCAGTTTGGTCGCGGAGCCGGAAGTCACGTTGAAGGCGCTGCTCGTGACGCCGGTGAGGGAGCCTGAGGTGGCGCCCAGCGTGTAGCCCGTGCCCGACTTGTCGAGCGTGAGATCGGTGAAGGTGGCGGTCCCGTTCACGGCTGCGATCGTGTTGTCCCCGCCGAGCGTGGCGCTCCCCGGATTGTTGAGAATCGCCAACGTGATCGTGTTCGTCGCGGTCGTGACGGTGTTGCCCGCCCCATCCTTGATGATCACCGTCGGCGAGGGCGAGATCACCTGGCCCGCGGTGACGGCCGTCGGTTGCTGCCCGAAAATGAGGTGGTCCGGAGGGCCCGGTTCCACATCAATCGTGGCTGAGACAACGCTGGTGAGCCCGCCGGACGCGAAGAGCAGGGTACGGGAGCCCACCGTGCCGGAAATCGAGAGACCAGGGAAGGTCACAACGCCACTCGCGTTGGTTGCCCGTGTCGCCGTACCACCCAGCGTGCTGCCCCCGCCGGAGATCGAAACTGTCACGCTGCACAGCCCGCAGCCAACGGGATTTCCGGCGCCGTCCTGCACCTGGACCTGAGGATCGCGGGTGAAGGCCACCCCGCTCTGTGCCGTCGCCGGTGGCTGCGTCAAGATGGCAAGCTTGGTGGCCGTACCCGCCGAGAGGCTGATGGCGCTTGAAGGCGGGGTGCCAGTCAGGTTCGTTCCGCTGAAGGCGATGGTGTACGAGCCGACCGGCCCCGTGATGCGAAGGTTGTCGAACGTGGCGAGGCCGTTCACCGTGGCCTCGGTAGTCGTGCCACCGAGGGTTCCGGCCGGGCCCGAGGCGATGCCTGCGGTGATGGCGATGCCGGACGTGTTGACCGGATTCCCGTTGACGTCCTGGAGTTGGACGACCGGACTGGTGGTCAGGTTGATGCCGCTCTGCGCGCTCGCGGGCGGCTGCACAGCGATCGCGAGCTTCCCGGCGCTCCCCGCTATCCCGGTCGCCGTGAAGCTGACCGGGTTCCCGCTGATGCCGCCAGGAGTCGCCGTGGCTCCCAGCGTGTTGGTACCCGCCACAATGCCAAGGGTCCACGACGTGACAGCGGCGATCCCGCTCGCGTTCGTCTGGACCGCCGTCGTCGGCGTCACCGAGCCCCCGCCTGAAGTCACCGCGAAGGTCACGCCGACGTTCGGAACCGGATTGTTGCTCACGTCGCGCAGGATGACCGACGGATCCACGGCAACGGCCGAGCCCGCCGTCGCGGACTGGTTGTTCCCGCCGTTGATGGCAATCTGGGTCGGCGCGCCGGCGACCAGCACGATGTTGTCGGACACCGCATCGGCGAGCCCCGCGCTTTGGAATTGCAGGGTTCGCACCCCGACCGTCCCCGTCACTTTGAGCCCCGCGAACGTGGCGAGCCCCGAGGCGTTGGTGTTGACGGGCGTCGTCCCGCCGAGCACGCCCCCACCGGATGCGATGGACACGGACACGGACCGGACCCCGCTGACCGGGTTCCCCGCCGCGTCCTGCACCTGGACGGTGGGCTGCGTCGGAAATACGATCGCGTTCTGCGCCGTGTCCGACGGCTGGTTCACGAGGGCGAGCCTCGCGGCCGACCCCGCGCCGAGGGTGATCGTCCCGCTCGTCACTTGCGTCAGCCCCGTCGCGGTGAACCGCAGCGTGTAGGAGCCCGACGGGCCGGTGATGGACAGGTTCGTGAAGGTCGCGACGCCGCCCGCCGTGCTCGCCGTGAGCGTGCCACCGAGGGTGCCGGAGCCGGTCGCGAGGGCCGCGGTGATCGTCACCCCGTCCTGCGCCACCAGGTTCCCCTGGAGGTCGACCAGCCGCACGGCGGGCTGGGTCGCGAGCACCACGCCGCTCTGTGCAGCTGAGGAAGGCTGCGTCTGCATGGCGAGCGCCGCAGCCGCTCCGGCCGTCGCGGTGTGCGAGAAACTGACCGGTGAGCCCTTGAGTCCAGCGGCCGTGGCGGTAGCCCCCTGAGCGCCGGCGACGAGACCAAGCGTCCGGCGGGTGGCCGCCTGCCCGTTGGTGCCGGTGGTTGTCCCCGCGGGGCTCACGCTCCCGCCGCCGGTCGGCGCCCAGGCGACCGAGGCCCCGGTGACAACGTTGCCGAAGGCGTCGGACACCCGCACGACGAGCGAGTCGGCGAGGGCCGACCCGACCGCACCGGATTGGCCGTTCCCGCTCACCAGGAAAATCGTATCGGCCGCACCTGCCAGGGCGGTGGCGTTGAACGCACGCACGAGCGGCCCATCCACGCCGCCGCCCACGACGCGCGCTTCGATCCGCTGAGCGCCCGCCGTTTCCCCCAGAATCCACCGGGCACCGGCCCTGCCGTCGGCGTCGGTCTCCGAGGTATCCGGAAGAGCTTCACCGCCACCCACCGTCGGCACGAATGCGATCCGCGCCCCGACGACCGGACGATCCTTCGAATCGGTGACCCGGACGACGACGGAATCGGGCAGCGGGGATGCAACCGGACCCGTCTGGTTGTCGCCTTCCATGGGCTGGATCGCCGCGGGGATGCCCTCGTCGGGCAGCGTCAGACTGTCCCCGCCGCACGTGAGAGAAGCGGCGGCGAGGGCGATCGGCAGAGTCAGCCAGGCCAGGCGAGAAGGTGTCGGGATGCGCACGTCTTGGATTTGAGTGTGATGATCCCGGAATAACCGGGCATAGGGCATGCCCGAACCGGGGCTGGAATCATAGTGGCAAAGCCCAACTCATGCCACGATTTGGCACAACGCCGACAGGGGGCGGGGAGGCCGTCCGTTGCGGCCCCACCACACCCCCTGTCTGTCCCGACGATCAGGTGCTAGTTGAATTGGATCGCGAGGCCGAAATTGACGACCTCTTCGTTGTAATTCGGATACGAGCGGCCGTCGAAGGAGAACCTGTAGTAGTCGACGGTCGGCACAAGCTTCACCTGACGCCCCACCGGGATCTCGATGCCGGCGCCGACGTTCCACACGAAGCCGAAGTCTCCGGCGTAGGAGTAGCCGTAATAATTGTCTCCGAAGTAATTGTATCCGAAGCCGCCGCCGCCCTTGATGAACAGAGGGGCACTCGCGCCGGGATAGAACTGACCCACGGCCATCAGGGTGCTCAACGTCTGCGAGACGTTCCCCTCAGAGTTGAACCAGAGGAATCCTTCCGCCCCGAGTCGGAATTCCGGCGACACGGTCCCACCGCCGCGAAGCGTGAGCGTGGGCCGAGCAAGCCAGTCCGCCTGCGGAATGCCATCGCCGTTGACATCGAACGTCTCGGAGCCGACGCCGAAGCCGATGTTGGCCCACCCGCCCTGGCGCCCGCCTCTGGGTGTGGTCACCTCAGTGAGCCCCCTCGGTGTCCCGCGTTCCTGCGCGGACAACGCCGGTGCGCCCAGGGGCCCGGCGAGAAGCATGAACGACAGAATCGATCGAGACAAAGTCCGCATGTGACCCTCCGGCCAGGCGATGAGGGAACCGCTTCCCTGGTCTCATTGAGCAAGGTGGATACCACGCGCGGCGGCCGTCTCAAGTCGTTACTCTTCAGCGGGTTGGACCTCCCATTCCGGGCGGGAACGACCGCCCCATACCCGCACCTGTCCACCGTGGCAGACACCGATGACTTCTCGCGCCGACCTCTCATTCGTCGCCTTCGCGCTCGCCGCTGCGGCCATTTGCATCCGCCTGGGCGTTTGGCAACTCGACCGCCGGGAGGAGCGACTCGCCAGGAATGCCGCGGAGCTCATCGAACGGAGCAAGCCGCCGATGGACCTCGCACAGGGTGCGACGCTCGTGCTGCATCGCCGGATCCGCGCGTCGGGCATGTTCGATTTTGAGAGGGAGATCGTGCTGCGGGGCCGCGCGTTCGAAGGCGTCCCCGGGGTGGAGCTGGTCACCCCACTGCGACTGCCGGGGCGGGACACGGCCCTCCTGGTCCACCGGGGATTCGTCGCATCACCCGACGCGGCTACCGTCGACCTAACACAGCACCGGGAGTCGCCGGAGGCCGAAGTCGGGGGGCTGGCACTCCCAATCCCGGAAGGGAGCGACGGCAGTGCGCCAATCTCTGCGAACGACCGGGAAACCTGGCGCCGGCTCGACCTGACGGCGCTCCGGAGCCGGTTGCCGTATCCCATTCATGACGCCTACCTTCTCGCCGAATCGCCGGCCGGAGTTGCAGGCGCTCCACGCAGGATCCCCCCTCCTTCCCTGGACGAAGGACCCCACCTCAATTACGCCATCCAGTGGTTCGCATTCGCCGCGATTGCGTTGATAGGAAGCGGGGCCTACCTGATCAACCGACGAAAGGTGCAATAGGGGAGAGGAGCCACGAGGGAGGGTCGGAGGGGAGGGAGGGTCGGAAGGAACTCTCGTGGGCATCCTCCCGACCCTCCCCTCGCGGAACCACCTGATTCGCAGTTCTCCGGGCTTCCGGCTGTCTTCCCACCCTCCCTAGTTCCCCGGGCCGGTTCCGTCGAGCTCCTGGATCGTCTTCGTAGACGGTTCGCGCTCGGCCCGAAGCCGCCGAGAGACTGCCTCCGCCTGTCGCATGACACGAAGGACGTTCTGGCCCGCGAGCTTCCTGAGATCCCCGTCGCTCCACCCGCGCCGGATCAGCTCGGCGAACAGCACCGGAAAATCCCCCACGTCCTCCAGGCCCTCCGGGCCCTGTCCGATCCCGTCGAAGTCACTCCCGATCCCGACGTGGTCAACCCCGGCCACCTTCCTCACGTGGTCGATGTGGTCGGCCACGTCTGAGGCTGTGACCTTCGGGCGCGGGTGCGCCTGCCGCCACGCCCGCATCTGCGTCCGCGCCTCGGCAGTGTCGGCCACCGAGGCCCGAATGCTGTCTCCCGCGGATTCGGCCTGGTGCTCCCACTCCATCATCGGAGTCGAGACGAACGATGGCACGAACGTCACCATCACCACCCCGCCGTTCTTCGGCAGCCGCTGCAGGATCGAATCGGGCACATTGCGCTTGTGATCGGTCAGGGCGCGTGCCGAGGAATGCGAGAAGATCACCGGCGCTTCCGATACGTCGAGCACCTGGCTCATCACCGCTGGCGAGACGTGCGAGAGGTCCACCAGCATCCCGAGCCTGTTCATCTCGCGCACAACCTCGCGGCCGAACGGCGTCAGGCCGTTATGGGCAGCCGTGTCCTGCGCGGCGTCCGCCCAGGCGAGGGTCACGTTGTGGGTGAGCGTCAGGTAGCGCGCGCCGAGGTCATAGTAGGCCCGCAGCGCCCCGAGCGAATTCTCGATGGCATGGCCACCCTCCAGGCCGATCAGGGAGCCGACCCTGCCCCGCTTGAAGGCCTCCTCGATCCCGTCGGCCGTCGTGACCAGGGTAAGCGCCTCGGGATACCGAGCGATGAACCGGCGCGCGATGTCAATCTGCTCCAGCTGGACCCGCGCGAAGCCGCTGTCCTTGATCTCCCCTGGGATGTAGACCGACCAGAACTGCGCCCCCACGCGTCCCTCCCGCAGCCGCGCGATGTCCGTCATGCCGGGCGTGGTCTTACGGAGGTCGTAAGCCGCCACGTCCCTGGGGGTCTCCTTCTGCGCACGAATCTCCCAGGCGAGGTCGTTGTGGCCATCGATGAGGGGGGTCGATCGCAGCAGTTTGCGAGCATGTTCCAGCGCCTTGTCTTCCTGTGCGCCGGCCGAGCCCGGCAGCAGCAGTGCTGCCAGGAGAACCAATGGAAGCCTGATCTTGGTCACGATGCACCTTTCACGGTTGATACGCGACGTTCGCAGGGATGAATCTGCAACAGCATGGGCTGCCGCTCGAATTCCGGGCAGATCGTCCGGTCGAACTCGTACGGACCGCCGGTCTCCGCGTCGATCCACGGAAACCCCCGGCAGACGGCGGGATAGAACGGCTGGTCGTGCAGGGAGCACGAGTTGTGGATGAGGAACGCGCAGCGGCCGTCCCGCACCCGCGTGCGCCACTCGCCCCACCGCGTCTGGTAGATCTTACTCCCATGGCCATGCCGCAGCATGGCCTCCGCTTCCTCGTCGCTCACGGTGGTCCCGAACGCGCAACACGCCGAGTGATGCGGACAGGGATAACACGGCAGCGCCGGGAAGCTCATTCGATCTCCCGGAGTGGAGCGCCATCCAATCGCTCCGTGGAGTGGAGGCCCAGCAATCGTGCCAGCGTAGGGGCGATATCCACCGTCCTGACGCGGCGCGTGAACTCACCGCTCCGAACACCGGCCCCCCACAGAACGATCGGCACCTGCACGTCCAGCTCGGCCGGGGTGCCGTGGTTGGCCCCGACCGAGTCGGTGCTCCAGCTCACGTTCTCCTTCGGCACGACGGCCAGCAGCCAGTCGAGGTCCGACGGAATCGTCTGCCGCCATCGCGTCGCGATAGGATCCGTCGCCGGTGCCGCCTCGAGCTCCGCGGGGGTGAACACACGCGCGACGCCAGACCGGGCGCTCAGCTCTTCTGCCAGGGCGGCGCGAAGGCTGTCGAGCGGCACGCCCCGGGCCCCGAGCGCGGTCACATCGGCGACGAGGAGGCCGTAGTCGAAGCGGAACCCGAAGTCGGCCTGCCAGCGAGGTCCGAAACGGCGGCGCAGTCCGGCGGCCAGGCCCGTCGGCCAGACTCGTCCTCCACCACCCTGGGCCGCGGGAATCAGCTCCGGGATCGGGAGCGACCCGTGATCCGAGGTGAGCACGAAGACCGTCTCGGAGGACGGAACCTGCAGGGCCAGCGAATCCAGGAACTGGCCGAGCCATCGATCCAGTCGCAGCAGCTGGTCGTGCAGTTCCCGGGAATCGGGGCCGAAGTCGTGGCCCACCTCGTCCGTTGTCGAGAGCGAGAGACTGAGCAGGTCGGTGCGTCCCGGTCCGCGGCGCCCGAGTCCGAGCGCGTGGACCCCGTCCAGCGCGACAGCGAGGGTCAGGGAGTCCATCCACGGAAAATGCTTGAGCCAGGCGCCGGCGTCCGGCATACGATCCGTGAGACGATGGGGGAAGGTGCTGCGTCCGTCCTTGCCGCGCTCGTATCGAGAGGTGTCTGCCTCGCGATACGTCGCCGCCGGCTGGAGGAGGTCCCACGTGCGCCCGGCGAGCCGGGTCGCGGGCCGCCGCGCGTTCCAGGCCTCGATCCAATCCGGGAGGGAGTCGCGATAGTAGCGGCTGGTCGTGAAGAAGCCGAGGTCCGACCACCAGTAGACCTCACCCTTCGCCCGGCCCACCGGGAGGATCGCGCCCCGGTCCTTGCGTGAGATCGAGAGGATCCGGGTCGCCGAATCGCGCGCGATCAGCCAATCCGCGAGCGTCGTACCGCGAAACCGGCGGGGGGATGCCCCCACGGATCCGCTGTCGCCGATCACACGGGCGAGCGAGTCCACGACCCCGATGTCGTTGGTAACGATCCCGGTGTGCGCGGGGAAGCGGCCGGAGAGGAGCGTGGCGTGTCCGGGGGCGGTCTGGGTGATCGCGTGGTCCTGGAGGCCATGTGAATACACCGCCCCGCGCTCGAGTGCCTGCCTGAAACCGCCGGTCCATTCCGCGCGGTACCGAAGGAGCTGATCGGGGCGGAGCTGGTCGACGACGATGAGGACGACTAGGCGAGGCGCAGGCGGGGTATCGGGGAGGCGGGGAGGCGAGGGCGCAGGAAAGCGGGGAAGCGAGGAAGCGGCGACCAAAACGGCTGCCAGTGCGCTCGAAAACATGCGGAAAGGTACCTCGCCGAGCCCCATCGACCAACTCGATGCGGCGGACGCCTTCGCCGCTTCCCCGCCTCCCCGCCTAAACCTTGAGAATCCAGCCCTTCCGATAGCACACCCACACCACCACGAGCACCGCCCCCACGTTGGCCAGCGCGAAGAGCAGTGACCCGTTGAGCGGTCCTGCGAACGGCATGAACCAGCGCTCGTAGATCCACCTGCTCGCCGGGATGGAGACCCCGTCCGCCCCGACGAGCTGCCACAGGCCAAGCGTTCTTGCCAGCAGTCCGGAGAGCACGAACGCAAGCAAGGCATTGGTGCCGAACACGTAGAACGCCCCGGCCCAGCGCTCCCGGCCGCGGATGTCGATCACCCAGTAGCAGAAGGCGAGCACCTGGGAGGCGACGCCTGCCGTGAAGAGCGCGTAGGAGCTGGTCCACAGGTTCTTGTTGATCGGGAACAGCGCGTTCCAGGCAAGGCCGAGCACCATCCATACGGCGCCCATCGCAAACAGCCGGACGGTCCGCTCCGTCATCGGCCGGTCCTCGACCAGGCGCTCACCGGCGAAGGTGCCGAGGAGGCACGTACCCACGGCGGGTATCGTGCTGAGCAGGCCCTCGGGATCCCACGTGCCCTGCCACAGGTGGCCCTGCAGCAGGAGCCGGTCGAGATAGGCGGCGAGATTCCCCTCGGGTGTGAGCACCCCGGGCCCGAACCCCGGCACCGGCACCAGTTCCAGCAGCGCCCAGTACCCAAGCAGGAACACCGCCGCGAGCACCCGGCGCGCCCCGGGCCCGAAGCCGACGTAGATCCACGCCGTGAGCAGGTAGACGGCGCCGATCCGCTGGAGGACGCCGGGAATGCGGATGGTCGCGAAGTCGTATTGCGGGAATCCACTCAACAGCAAGCCGAGCGCGATGATGATCACGCCACGGAGCAGCGCTTTTCGGAGGAGATGCGCGCCGGTGGCGCCTTCCCGCTCGCGCCGCGCGAACGCCACGATGATCGAAACGCCGACGATGAAGAGGAAGAACGGAAAGATGAGATCCGTCGGCGTCCACCCATTCCATTCCGCGTGGGCGAGCGGCGGGTAGACATGCGACCAGCTCCCGGGGTTGTTCACCAGGATCATCGCGGCCACGGTGAGGCCGCGGAAGGCGTCCAATGCGCGGACGCGCCCGATCAACACGGGCGGCGGCCGGTGATCAGGTGGGCGATCCCGGGCTCAGAGGGCGGACGTACAGTGCGCGCACTTGCGGGCGGCGACCGGCACGGCCATCAGGCAATAGGGACACTCGCGTGTCAGGGGGGCGGCGGCCGGCGCTTCCTTCTTGTGCAGGCGGTTGAGGGCCCGGACCATCATGAAGACCGCCGCCGCGACGATCAGGAACACGACGATGGTGTTGATGAAGGGGCCGTAGTTCAGTGTGGCCGCGCCGGCGGCCTTCGCCTCGGCGAGGGACGCGTACGGCCCGGCTGCCTTGGCGCCGTCCTTGAGAACGAGGAAAAGATTGGAGAAGTCGACCCGGCCGATCGCGAGACCCACCACAGGCATGATGACGTCGTTGACCAGGGAATCCACGATCTTGCCGAACGCAGCGCCGATGATGACGCCGACCGCCAGGTCCACGACATTGCCCCGCATGATGAATGCCTTGAAGTCTTTCAGCATGCCAGCCTCCTCGGGGGGAGAATGCGATGCGCGCCGGGCCTGTGAGGACCCGGCGCGCATCTCACTTCAGGCGATTACTGCGTCCGCCGGAGTTCAACCCGACGGTTGTTGGCGCGGCCTTCCGGCGTCGCATTGGTATCGACCGGGCGGTCCGGGCCATAGCCCTTCGCGGTAAGCATGTCCGCCGGGACGCCCTTGCTCACGAGGTACGCCTTGACGGCGTCCGCGCGGGCCTGGGAGAGGCGGGAGTTGATCCGGCGGGAGCCGGTGTTGTCGGTGTGACCGGCGACTTCAACCTTGATCGTCGCACCCGGGACCATCAGGCCATGGAACCGCTCGGCCATCCGGTCGAGGATCTCCATCGACTCAGGCGTGAGAGTCGACTTGCCGGTCGCGAATGTGACACCCTGCAGGACCAGCGTGGTCTGGCCGGGCTGGAAGAGCGCCGGGCAGCCGGATGCGTCGACCGTCGTTCCTGCTGGAGTGTTCGGGCAGCGGTCGGCGCTGTCCATCACGCCGTCGCCGTCGCTGTCGGTCGGGCAGCCCTTCGCGTTGACCGGGGTGCCGGCAGGCGTGTCGGGGCATTGATCGACGCCGTCGAAGACGCCGTCCTTGTCCTGGTCGGTCGGGCAGCCGTTGGCATCAACCTTGACGCCGGCCGGGGTGTTCGGGCAGCGGTCGGACGGATCCATGACGGTATCGTTGTCCTGGTCCGAGCAGCCGTTGGCGTCCACCTTGGCGCCGGCCGGGGTGTTCGCGCACTGGTCGCGATCATCGGTCACGCCATCGCCGTCCGCGTCCTTCGGCAGCGAGCAACCGTTGGCATCCACCGCATCACCCACGGGAGTGTTGGGGCAGAGGTCGGCCTTGTTCACGACGCCGTCGCCATCGGCATCCTTCGGCGGGAACTTGCCGATTATGAAGGTCAACATGGCGTCCGCGCTGATATCTACGCGATCGCCGGAGGCGCCTTTGTAGCCCTCGGCCACGGAGTTGGAAATGAAGTCGGCGATGGCGTCGAACCGGACATGCACGTGACCGCCCGTTCCGAACCGGAGGCCGAGCAACCCATGCGGGCCGCCGTCGGTATCCTCGCCGTAGAGATCACCGGCGTCTCCATTCCACATGTTGTACGTGTAGCCGCCGCCAAGCACCAGGCCGAAGGCGTCGGACAGCTGCGGATTCCACGTCAGGCGGGCCCGGATCGGAATGTGATCGATATCAACACCGGGGAGCGTGTCACCCTCGGGCTCGGTGTTGAACCAGAAGGCGTCACCTTCGATGGAGAACCCCTTCGCGAAGAAAATGCCGAGCCGGGCGCCCGGCCCGACGCCCGGATCGTGTACCTCGTGCTCTTTGTCGTACCAGATGGTGCCGCCACCCAAGCCCAACTCAATGTGGCCGGCACGCTGCGCCGACGCGGGCACAGCCAACAGCAGCGCGCCGGCCGCGTAAAGAACGGAGAGCTTACAGTTCATGAGAGGCTCCTGGAAGAGTTGATCAGAGCGCTGTGCAGGCCAAGGACTCCGGGGACCGCCGCGGCTTGGCGATCACGCTAGAGATTAGGCGAGAAAGTAACACGCGCAAGGGCAAGGGGCTATCCCGCCCGGGAGATCGGGATTCCGACCCCCGGGACCGGGTGGGAGGTCACCGCATACCCCCGATTGACCGTCACCGGGGGCGAAGCCATCATGCACCCGGGGTGGGTGGACGCTCCCAGGAGGAGGCCGACGACCATATGGGTGGACAAGGCACGGGCCCGACCCGGCCCCCGGAAGACCTGGGATTCGGCGGCGTGGTGATCCAGCGATCGCGCGGCCGGTTCCTGAACCGCGATGGGACGCCGAGTGCGCGAAAGTACGGGTTGGGACGGCAGGCCCTCTCCAGGGGGTACCTGCGCGCGCTGGCCGCGCCCTGGCCCACCTTCCTGACCTGGACCGCGGGCCTGATCCTGCTGGTCAACGGGGTCTTCGCGCTGGGCTACCTCGCCCTGGGCCCTGCGCTGGCCGGCACCGACACACTCCGGGTCGAGGATCCGTTTCTCGGCGCCCTGTACTACAGTATCGGAGTCTTCACCTCGCTCGGCACCGGCCCGGTATCCCCGGTCGGTGAGACCGCGATCTGGCTTACCGTCCTCGAGGCGCTCGTGGGCCTCCTCGCAGTGATCGGCCTCATCGGGGTGATGCTGGCGAGGATGACCCGGCCGCGGGCCAACATCCGGTTTTCCCATTCCGCTGCGGTTGCCCCATACCAGGGTGGCCGGGGCTTCATGTTCCGGCTGGTCAACCAGAGCCCGGCCGAGCTGTTCGAGGTATCGGCGCAGGTCACGCTTGCGTGGTTCGAAGACGTGGACGGCGTGCGGGAGCGCCACTTCCACCCGCTGACGCTGGAGCGGCCATCGGTCGAGTTCTTCACGCTGCACTGGACCGTCGTCCACCCCCTTACACCGGACAGCCCCCTGGCCGGTGTCACCCCGGAGCGGCTGAGAGACGCCGAGGCCGAATTCCTCGTTCTGATCACGTCGCTGGAGTCGACCTTCTCGACCCGGGTGGTTT
The DNA here is from genome assembly GCA_963817575.1 of uncultured Gemmatimonadales bacterium. GTDB lineage: Bacteria > Gemmatimonadota > Gemmatimonadetes > Gemmatimonadales > GWC2-71-9 > DASTCF01. The sequence continues at coordinate 41,279 of CAWFOY010000002.1, read as the reverse complement.
CGCGTACGTCCTACATCTGGGAAGAAGTTCGGTGGGATGCCAGGTTCGCCGATGTGTTCGTGGACTCACCCGACGGCGTGATCACCATCGATGTGGAGCGGCTGGATCGACTGGATCGGCTACCTGAGGGGACGACCCGGACCCCGGCAACCTCGGAGAACGGCTCTGCAGCGACGACGGCGCACCGCGGCTAGCGCTCCTCACCGGCGCCCAGCCGGATCGCTTCGACGTCGAGCTCGCGCTCGAGCTGGAACAGGACCTCGTCACTGATGGCGCCCTCATCGCGGAGCCGCACCACGGCCCGGCGCTCCGCGCGCAGCAACTCCGCTCGCAGGCGGATGGACGCGTCCGATCGTGCCTGACCGGGTGATCGCGAGCCGCTCCGCCTCGTTCCGCCGGCGGTATTCCTCCCGCAGTTCGCACCACCTCGTCCGCCGGTACCCACACCTCATCCGCCAGATCCTCGAGACGTTCGAGGCCATTGCGCAGCGCCTCCCGGCGCGCGTGCAACCTGTTCGACGAGCGGCAGGGGGTCGTCGGCGAACTGCAGCTTCCGGATCAACGGTGCCAGGTCAGGCCCTGGATGACCAGCGTGGCGAGAATCACCCCGAGGGTGATGATGAGAATCTCGGCACGGTACGGGAACCTCGAGCCATCGGCCAGGGCAGTCGGAAGCGCCAGCGCGGCCGCGAGCGAGACGATGCCACGCATGCTGGTCCAGGCGACCAACCCGACGCCCTTCGGGTTGGGTGGGGGGTCGCGCTGGCGGAGGTGCGGGCTCGCCCATCGGGGAAGGTAGGTCGCGACCGGCACCCAGATCAGTCGGAGCAGGATGACAATCAGGCTCACTGCCAGGGCGAGCCTGCCGGCCCGGAAGAGCGTCGGGAGCGCGGTGGATTCCACCAGGTCCCCGAATTGAATGCCGAGCAGCACGAAGATGAGCCCGGTGACCACGAAGATCAGGACATCCCACACTGCTCCGGTGTTGATGCGCGTCAGCGGTGATACCACCGTCGAGAAGTGCTGCCGCAGGTACAGTCCGCCGGCCACGCAGGCCAGCACCGCCGAAACGTGAAGCAGCTCCGCCGCGATCCAGGCCGAATACGGGGCAAGCAGCGTCACCAGTCCCAGGGCGACCGGGTCGTTGACGCGGCGGGCGATGGCGACGATCAGCCAGGCGATCAGCAATCCGACCAGGACGCCGACGGTCGCGTCGATGAAGAAACGGACGACCGTCTCCCCCAGGCTGAAGTGGCCGGTCACCGCCGCGAGCACGGCCGTCCTGTACAGGACGAGCGCCGAGGCGTCATTCACGAGGCTTTCGCCTTCGAGGATGACGACGACGCGGCGGGGGATCGGCAGCCGCTTGATGATGGCGCCCGCTGCCACCGCGTCCGGCGGCGAGACGATGGCGCCGATCGCCACCGCCACCGCCCAGGGCAGGCCTGGGAGGAGTGCGTGCGTCACCACCGCCACGGCGCCGGTGGTCGCGATCACCAGGCCGATGGCGAGGAGTCCGATCGGGCGGAGGTTGGCCTTGAACTCCCGGAGGGAAGTGAAATACGCCGCGGACCAGAGGACCGGAGGGAGGAAGACGAAGAAGACGAGGTCCGGCTGGAGGTCCGGAACCGCCGCGCCCTGGATGAGGCCGACCAGGAGCCCGGCGCCAACCTGGAGAATCGGCGTCGGCACCGGGAGCCGCCGGGCGAGCGCGGTCACCGCCATCACCAGCGAGCCCAAGCCCAGCGCTAGGAGGACCGTTTGTGAGGTATCGGTCACGGGTGCCGCGATCGCGGGTGTGCGTCGGTGATCATCGGGCAGAATATGACATTCGGCGGGGCTCCCCGACAGTTTCGCCGCCGGAAAAACGGCGGGCCCGACCGAAGTCGAGCCCGCCGTGAGTGCGCCGCGTAGGAATCGAACCTACAACCTAGTGATTAAGAGTCACTTGCTCTGCCAATTGAGCTAGCGGCGCGCGCCCTGATAGCCCCAACGGGAATCGAACCCGTCTTTCGACCTTGAAAGGGTCGCGTCCTAAACCGATAGACGATGGGGCCGAGCTCCCGCTGCCGATGTCCCGACCGGATAGCGCTAACGGGATTCGAACCCGTGTTCCAGCCTTGAGAGGGCTGTGTCCTAGGCCCCTAGACGATAGCGCCGCGCCCTGATCGACAGGCCCGGAGGGAATCGAACCCCCAACCCCCGGTTTTGGAGACCGGTGCTCTACCAATTGAGCTACGGACCTAAGTACTCCGTCCTGCCGCGCAGGGTGGCTGACGGGACTTGAACCCGCAACCTCCGGAGCCACAGTCCGGCGCTCTAACCGATTGAGCTACAACCACCACGAGGGTGAACCGCCCTGCCGAGCCGGAAAAAAGTACCCGGCGAGCGAGGTCCGGTCAAGGCCAGAACGCCTCGCGCAGACGCTCCGTTCCCTCGGAAGCGGGCACCGGACGACCATCCAATTCCGCAGCGAATACGACGCCTCGCGCGGCGTTCGCCAGGAAGGGCGAGCGGCTGGCAAGCTCCTCAACCGGGAGCTCCTGTTCGACGAGACCGCCGACGAGTGAGGCCAGGCGTTCCCGCGCCACTCCCGGCAGTACGCCGAGCGAGAGCGGCGGGGCGCACAATCGGCCGTCATCCCACCAGAGCACGCTCCAGACTGACGATTCGGCCACCAGCCCGTGCTCCGTAACGAGCAACGCGTCGTCTGCGCCGGCCGCCGCCGCCTCGAGCCGCGCGGCGTCGAGCCACGCACGATCGGTGGTCTTGTGCCGATAACCGCGATGAGGCACGGCACAGGTACGAAGCCGGAGGGGCCCGGGGGTCCCGGGCTTCCGCTCCGACCAGTGCAGCCGACCCCGCGCATCCAGTACCAGGCGGCACGCGCGATCTGCGCCACCGACCGGCGGCGCGAGTTCGTCCGGCAGCAGGATCCCGAGCGCACGCGCGCTCCGCTCCAGCCGGGCGCGGTGCAGGTCCCAGAGCGGTACCCTGCCCTGCCGGAGGCGCATGGTCTCGATCAGCCCGGGTCGCGGTCGCACGCGTTCAGGCATCGGCGGGAGCCGTTCTGCGGCCGGCGCCCCGGGTCTCCCACCATCCACGCAGGGTCGTCGCGCTCAGGATCAGGACGCCTCCCGCAATCGCCCACGCACCCGGTCGCTCCCCGTGGACCAGCCACGACCAGACCGGATTCAGTGCGGGCTCAACAAGGAGCAGGATGGACACTTCGAAGGCGGGTACGTAGGGCACCGCCCAGGTGACCATCGCATAGGCCAGCGCGATCTGGAACAGGCCGAGGTAGAGGATCGCAAGCCAGTCCGCGAAGCCGGGCGCGCCGAGCGGAAGCATCATGGGGAGGCAGACCAGCGCGGCGAACGCGTTCCCCAGCACCGCGGCGCCACCGATCGTGCCGCCGCGAGAATCGGCCGCGATCCAGCGGAACCCCATCAGGGTCAGCGCCCAGGTGAAGCCGGAGAGTGCGGCGAGCACATTCCCTTCGAAGGGCGCAGGAGCCGTCCGCACCGGCTGGTCGGTGCCGACGAAGAAGAGTGCGAGCCCCACCCCGACCGCCAGCATCACAGCGAAGTCCAAGCCGCGGATGTGTTCGCGAAGCAGCCACGGCGCCAGCAACAGGATGTAGAGCGGTCCCGTCGACTGCAGGAAGATCGTATTGGCGGAAGTCGTGAGCTTGTTGGCCGTCACGAAGAGGATCAGCGTCGCAGCGTAGACCACCGCGACCAGGATCGTGCGCGGACGAATGCTCCGCACGGCGCCGGGCAGGAACAGCGCGAGCGCGAGGGCCGCGATCGCCGAACGGAGGCCGGCCACCTGCCAGCCCGTCAGTGTGGTGGCCTTGATCGCTGCGCCCCCGGTGCTGAAGAGCACGGCCGCCGCGACCAGCTGGATCCGGGCTCGCCGGCTGGTTTGCATGGCGCGAAGAATGCCGGGCCGTGGGGCCGGCGTGCAAGTAATCGAGGGATACGCATCTCCCGGCCGAACTCTTATCGGGAGGAACCATGCGTCACCCTCACTGGACCGCCGTCGCTCTGGCGGCGGTCCTCGCCACGCCGGCCGGCGCGCAGGGCTGGATAGAGATCGAACGTCCCCGGCCTGCGCTGCCGGTCGGCGGCCCGGTCGTGCGGGTGCGTTCCGACGTGCGCGCAACGATCGAAGGTCGCGTGGCGCGTGTCGAGGTCGAGGAGTACTTCCGCAACGCCGGCGGAACGGTGGCCGAGGGCTCGTATCTCTATCCGCTCCCGGGCGAGGCCGTCTTCAACGGTTTCTCCCTCTGGATGGGAGACCGTGAGCTCCGGGGCGAAATGATGAACGCCGACCAGGCGCGGGGGATCTACGAATCCATCGTCCGCAGGCTCAAGGATCCCGCCCTCCTGACCCTCGCCGGCCATGGCCTGATCCGGGCCCAGGTCTTTCCCATTCAGCCGGGGGAGACCCGCAAGGTCGTCCTCCGGTACACCCAGGTGCTCGACCGGTCCGGCGACGCACTCCGCCTGCGCTACTCGATAGGTCCACGCGCGGTCCGGCGGGGGATGGGTGACGAACAGCCGGCCGGCGGTTCATTCTCCTTCCGGGCCACCCTGCCCGACGCCGACGCGATCGGCACCCCCTATTCCCCGACCCACGACATCGATTTCCGCCGGGACGGCGACCGCCTGGTGGTCTCGCTGCCCGAGTCGGCCAGCGGAGACGTCGAGCTCTTTCTCCCACTCCGGCGCGGCCTGGTGGGCACCAGTGTCCTGACCCACGCGCCCGGCGGGGAGGATGGCTTCTTCATGCTCCTCGTCTCCCCGCCGGCGGCGGAGACGGAGACCTCCGTGCCACGGGATCTGACCCTTGTCGTGGACGTCTCCGGTTCGATGTCGGGAACCAAGCTCGAGCAGGCGAAGGCAGGCCTGATGCAGGCACTCAGTGCCATGCGCCCGGCCGACCGGTTCCGGTTGATCGCGTTCTCGAGCACCGTGCGACATTTCCGGGACGGGTTCGCGCCCGCGACGGGAAGCAACCTCGCAGCCGCCAGGAGCTTCGTGGATGGGCTCGGCGCCGAAGGGGGAACCAATATTGCCGGCGCCCTGGATGCGGCGCTGGGCGTGGAGACGGATCCGGAGCGGCTGGCGCTTGTCGTCTTCATGACGGATGGCCTGCCATCCGTTGGCGAGCAGCGGCCGGACCGGATCGCGGCCCAGGCCGCCGGCCAGATTGGACGACGCCGGATCTTCACCGTCGGCGTCGGGCACGATGTGAATACCTTCCTGCTCGACCGGCTCGCGAAAGAGGGCCGCGGCAGCGCTACCTATGTCGCGCCCGGCGCGAGCGTGGAGGGGGCCGTGGGAAGTCTCCTCCAGAAAATCCGCCACCCCGCGCTGGTCAATCTTCGCATCGTGGACGCGCCGGTCCGCCTGATCGACCGGCAACCGGCAGACCTGCCCGACCTGTTCTACGGGGAGGAACTGGTGCTGTTCGGCCGGTACCGGGGGACCGGCGCCGGCGAGATCGTCCTCGAGGGCGAGCGTCAGGGCCGTCGCGAGCGCTTTACCGCCCGCGCGGATTTCGGAACGGTGGAACATTCCAATGGGTTCATCCCGCCACTCTGGGCTTCGCGCAAGATCGGCGAGCTGACACGAACCGCGCGTCTCGAGGGCGCCACCCCCGCACTCGTGGAAGAGATTCGCGAGCTCGGACTCCGCTACGGCATCCTCACCGAGTACACCTCATATCTTGTGACGGAGCCCGGTGCGGAGGGGCCGGTCGCCATGGACCGGTTGGACCCTGCGGCGCTCGGAGGCGCGCCCGCCGCTCGACAGATGAGCGGCTCAACCGCGTTCGGGCGGGCAGAAGCATCCTCCAAGATGGCGCAGGCCACCTCACTCTCGGCGGCCGATGAGGCCGCGGAGGAGCGGATGGCCATTGCGGCGCCGTCCGCACCCGGAAGCCGGTCCGTGGAATCGAAGCGGGCGGGCGGAAGGGTCTTCATCCGCCGGGACGGGGTCTGGACCGATCTGGCTCACAAGACCGCCCAGCGCATCGTGACCGTGGCGCCGTACTCCGACGCCTACTTTGCTCTCGTCCGCGCGATGCCGGAGCTGGCACCCTGCCTCGGCGTGGGTGACTCCGTCGTGCTGGCGGGCCGGCGCGTAAGTGTGAAAATCGCAGCCGGCGGAATCACGAGCTGGGAACCGGGCGTCCTCGAGTCCACGGTCCGGGACTTCCGGGGCCGTTGAGCCAGCTGGAGTGTGCATGGAACGGCCTGCGGGGCATCTCTACCCTGGAGGCCGTTCCACCACTGGGGCCCATGACCGACAACCTGACCGCGTTGTTTCACGAGTATCACGCCACGCTCGTCCGGGTGCTCTACCGCCGGACGGGCGATCGCGACCGCGCCGAGGACCTCGCCCAGGAGACGTTCGCCCGGGCGGTGGCCACGCCGCCACGGAATCCACGCCCGTGGCTCTTCGCCGTCGCGCTCAACCTCGTGCGGGAAGACGGCCGGAGGACAGTGCGCCAGCAGCGCCGCCTCGAACTGCTCCGTGCCGAGGGCCCGAGCTCGACGCCGGGGCCGGATCACGAGTTCGACCGCGCCCAACGTTCGGAGGCCGTGCAAGCCGCGCTGGCGATGCTGACCGAACGGGACCGGGAGGCCCTCCTGCTCAAGGCCGAAGGGTTCAATTACGACGAAATCGCCGAGGCACTCGGCCTCGCGAAAGGGGCGGTGGGAACGACCCTCGCCCGGGCACGGCGGCGCCTCGTGGAGGCGTACCGGACCCAGGAGGGAGGACGACATGTGGCATCCTGAAGACGGAGTCCTGCACGCATTGCTCGATGGAGAGCTGACGGGCGACGCACGCCTGAAGGTCGAGGCTCACCTCCGAAGCTGCGCGGAGTGTGACGCGCGCTTCCGGGAAGCGAAGGCATTCGCAGTCGAGGCGGACTCGCTGGTCAACGCCATCGACGTGCCGCCGGCTCGCGCGCCAGGGAGCACCCGGCTCCCGGGCCGCCGGAGGATCCGCTTCGCCACGCTGGCATGGGCCGCCACCCTCGTTCTGGCGGCGGGTCTGGGCTACTGGGGGCAGGATACGATCAGGCGGGCGCCGCCCACCGAATTGCGGGAGGGCGACCGGCCGGCGACGCACCCCGCGGCCCGCGCGGAGTCTATCACCGCGACGCCGCCGATGAGCAAGGCTGCACCGCCCGCAGATGAGACGGTGACCGACCGAGTGACCAGTGGCGAGGAACGGCCGCGTGGGAAGGAAGAGACGCTCACGCCAGCCGGGCCGGAGCCCCCGCCGGCCAAGGAGGGCCGGCAGGCCGAGAATCGGGCACGGTTCGCCGAGCCACAGGCGGAGGCGCAGCCGACAGCTCCCGCCGTCGGTGCTGTGGCAGCGGCTGCCGAGCGCACCCGTGAGGATGAGGCGGCTCCGCTCGGGTGGCGGACAGTGACCATGGAGCAGGCCGTCCAGGTCCTGGGCGGTGCGGTGCGCCTGGTGGACGGCTTGACACCAGAGCGATTCGATGTGGGCCCGGGAACACTTGTGCCGGGTGGGGATCCGACGCGCGAGGTCGTGCGGGTGGTGTACGCGGGCGGGGGCATCGTACTTGACCAGCAGCGTTCCGACGATTCGGCCGCCCTGCGCCGCGCCGCGCGGTACGAGGATGCCGCCGCCCGGGCGCTGAGCGCTCAGTCGGCGACGCGGGAGCTCGAATGGCGCCTGAAGGACGGATTCCGGTACGTGGTGACCGGTACCCTCGGTGCGGATTCCCTCGAGGCGCTCACCGACCGGGTCCGCTAGGGGCCGGCCCGCCATACGCGCTAGCCCTCTTCGCGGATCGCCTCGATCGCGATGTCGATCTGCACGTCATCCCCGAGCAGGGTCCCGCCGCCCTCCACGATCCTGTTGTAGGTCACGCCGTAATCGAGACGGTTGATCATCGCACTGGCCTCGAAGCCTGCCCGCGGCCGCTGCCCCTCGTTCACCCCGAGCACGGCCCCGTCCAACACGACCGGCCGGGTCACGCCACGGATGGTGAGTTCGCCCGTGATCCGAAGCGTGGTGCCGATCGCCTCCACCTTCGTGCTTCGGAAAGTGATGGTGGGATGATTGGCCACGTCGAAGAACTTGTCCGAGCGGAGATCGGTGTCGCGGCTGTCGTTCCGGGTGTCGATGCTGGCGGCCTTGATCGAGACTTCGACCGAGGCGCCGGACCAGTCGGCGGGATTGGCCTGGATCGTCCCGGACCACTCGCGGAAGCTGCCGCTCACCCGGCTCATCAGGTGGCGGATACGGAACGTGAGCTCGGAATGGCCTGCATCGATGCGCCACGTCGGCAGCGTCGGCGCGGCGGCCTGCGCTGCAACTGCGCAGGGCACGGGCGCGAGGAGGACCGAGATGAGACCAAGGCGGGCCAGCCGGACCATGCGATCTCCAAACGAGGGGTGGGGGTCGAAATCTAAACCGCGGCCTGTGGCTTCCGATTCCTCCGGATGGCCCGGACCGTCGGTTGCGACATGCACGCCGCGGAAGACCCGAAGTCCCTACGCCAGGACCGCCGCGCCTGTGCCGACCACAAAGACGATTAATACGCTCGGGATGTCAAGCCGGGCGGGGACCGGGGAATGAGCGTATATATTTGAGGCGTACATTCCCCGCAGCACTGACCATCCCGATGCGCACGAGCGTCACATGACTGCCACGGTCACTTCGAGATCCACCGGCCCCAGCTCTCCCCAGGAGGGACAGGCGATCACGATGGAGGGCGGGCGCCTTCGCGTGCCCGACCAACCGATCATCCCATTCATCGAAGGCGACGGCACCGGACCCGACATCTGGCGCGCCTCGCGGCTGGTGTTCGATGCCGCAGTGACGAAGGCGTACGGCGCGAGGCGGCGGCTCGTCTGGTTCGAAGTCCTCGCCGGCGAGAAGTCCAAGACCCGGCTCGATAGCTGGCTTCCGGATGAGACCCTCCAGGCAATCACCCGCTACCTGGTGGCCATCAAGGGCCCGCTGACCACGCCGGTCGGCGGGGGGATCCGGTCGCTGAACGTGGCGCTCCGTCAGAAGCTCGATCTCTACGCGTGTGTCCGCCCCGTGCGGTGGTTCGAGGGCGTGCCCTCGCCGGTCGTGCGGCCCGGCGATGTGAACATGACCATCTTCCGTGAGAACACCGAGGACATCTACGCGGGCATCGAGTACCAGGCGGGGACGCCGGAAGCGGCGAAGCTGGTTCGATTCCTCCAGGAGGAGATGGGCGCCACGGCCATCCGCTTCCCTGCCACCAGCGCGATCGGCATCAAGCCGGTGTCGGAGGAGGGCTCGAAGCGTCTGATCCGCGCGGCGATCGAGTTCGCCCGCGCGCAGCACCGGAAGACCGTCACGCTGGTGCATAAGGGCAACATCATGAAGTTCACCGAGGGCGGGTTCCGCGACTGGGGCTACGCCCTCGCGAAGGAAGAGTTCGGGGCGGTCGAGATCGAGGGCGGGCCGTGGTGCCGCCTCCCTGACGGCCTGATCATCAAAGACATGATCGCGGATGCATTCCTGCAGCAGATCCTGACCCGGCCCAAAGAATACGACGTCATCGCAACGCTCAATCTCAACGGCGACTACTTCTCCGACGCGCTCGCCGCCCAGGTCGGCGGCATCGGCATCGCCCCGGGCGCGAACATCAACTATCAGACGGGCCACGCGATCTTCGAGGCCACCCACGGCACGGCGCCCAAGTACGCCAACCAGGACAAGGTGAACCCCGGCTCCCTCATCCTCTCCGGCGAGATGATGCTCCGCTATCTGGGCTGGCACGAGGCCGCGGACCTCATTATCCGGTCTCTTGAGAAGACCATCGCGCAGAAGCGGGTGACGTACGACTTCCATCGGCTGATGGAGGGCGCCACGCTGCTCAGTACCAGCGAGTTCGCCCGGGCCATGGTCGAGAACATGTGAAGGCCACCGGCCTCGCGGCGGGACCCATCGCGTTCGCGGCGCTGCTCATCTGGGCGCCGCTGCCCTCCGCGGAGCGCCAGGTGCTCGCGACCGGCGCCTGGATGGTGGCCTGGTGGCTCACCGAGGCCGTCCCGCTGGCCGCAACTTCGCTCCTCCCGCTGGTGCTCCTCCCCGCACTCGGCACGCTGCCGGCATCGGCCGTCGCAGCACCGTACGCCAACGAATTGATCTTTCTCTTCCTCGCGGGGTTCCTCCTCGCCGCGGCGCTGGAATCCTGGCGCGCGCACGAGCGGCTCGCGCTCGCCCTGGTCGCCCGCGCCGGACGGGACAGCCGGCGCATCATCCTCGCGGTCATGCTGGCGACCGGGCTCATCTCGATGTGGATTTCAAATACCGCGACCGCCGCGATGATGTATCCGATCGCCATCGCCATCGGCGGGCTCTTCGGCTGGGAGGCCGCCGGCGCGAACGCGCGGACCGCGCTGATGCTGGGTGTGGCGTACGCCGCCTCCATTGGGGGCATGGGCACCCTCATCGGCACGCCACCCAACCTCATCCTCGCCGCATCGGCGGCTGAACTGGCGGGCCGGCCGATCGGGTTCGGGGAATTCATGGCGCTCGGCGTCCCGATGGTGGCGGTGCTGCTCCCGCTCTGCTGGGCGCTGCTGGTCTATGTGGTCTTTCCCGGTTCGGTGCCGCTCGGCCTCGAAAGCACGCTCGTACTCAGCGAGCGCCGCCGGGACCTGGGCCCGGTGACCGGGGGCGAAGCGCGGGTGCTGGCCGTCTTCGGCTCGACCGCCCTGGCCTGGGTGCTCCGGGAACCGAAGGACTTCGGCGCCGTGCGGATCCCCGGGCTCACGGACGTGATCCCCGGACTGACCGACACCGGCATCGGGCTGGCCGGCGCGCTTCTTCTGTTCATCATCCGCGCACGCGCGCGCGACGGCGAGCGGCGTCCGCTGCTCCGCTGGCACGAGGCTCGGCAGATCCCCTGGGAGGTGTTGCTGCTGTTCGGCGGCGGCCTCTCACTTGCAGCCGCCATGGAATCGAGCGGGCTGACCGTCCGCCTCGCCGGGCGGCTCGACGTCCTGCACGGCGCGCCGCCGTTCGTCGTTGCACTGGGTCTCGCCGTGACGGTCCTTTTCCTGAGCGAGCTCGCCTCGAACACGGCGGTCGCCGCGATGGCGATGCCGCTCGCGGCGACCCTCGCCACAGCGACCGGGCAGCCTCCCCTCTCCCTGCTGCTCGTGACCGGCTTCGCGGCGTCTACCGGATTCGCACTTCCGGTGGCGACGCCACCCAATGCCATCGTCTTCGGTTCGGGTCAGGTGGGAACGCGGCAGATGCTGCGGGCAGGGCTCCTGCTCGACGCGGTCGCGGTGATCATCATCGTCACGCTGCTGGCGTGGTTTGGGCCGATGACGTTGAAGTAGGACGGAATGACGGCACGGCGGCACGACGGAAAGCCTACACGACGGGATGGTCCGTCGTCCCGTCGTTCCGACGATTTGTCCGCCTACAGCGCCGGCCGGTCCTCGAGCCGGGCCCGAATGACGGCCAGGGCCGCGGCGCGCTCCACACCGGCCAGCGGCAGCCGCGGCGGACGCACGAGTTCGCTGCCCTTCCCCACTTCCGCCTGAACGAGCTTGATGAGCTGGACGAACTTGGGCACCGTATCGAAGCGGAGCAGCGGCAGGAACCATTCGTACAACCGCATCGCCTCGTCTCGCCGGCCATCCCGTGCCAATTCGAAGAGCCGAACCGATTCCACCGGGAGGGCATTGACCAGACCCGCCACCCACCCTACCGCCCCGACGCCCATGGCTTCCACGATCATGTCGTCCAGGCCGGCCAGGAGCGCCAGGCGATCGCCGAGCGTCGCACGGAGCGCGGTAATCCGGCGGGCATCGCCGCTCGATTCCTTCACCGCGTGGACATTGGGATGCCGGTCGGCGAGCGATTCGATCTCGCGCGCGGTAAGGTCGGTGCCGTAGGCGATGGGATTGTTGTAGATCATCGCGGAGAGCGGCGTCGCCGAGAGCACGGCGGAAAAGTGAGCTTCCGTCTCCCGCCAGTCCCCCCGGTACACGTAAGGCGGGAGCACCATCAATCCGGCGCAGCCGGCGCGTTCCGCCGCCCGGGCCAGCCCCACGCACTCCGCGGTGCCGAGCCCGCTGATGCCGGCGATGACCGGCGCCCGTGCCGTGGCAGCGCGGACGCAGATCTCCATTATCCGCCGCTTCTCCGCCTCCCGCAGGGTCGCTCCCTCGCCAAGCGAGCCGAGCACGACGATCCCTCGACAGCCGCTGTCGAGCAGCCAGGAGACATGCCCGGCCAGGGCCGGCTCGTCGAGAGCACCATCCGGGGCGAACGGGGTGGTGATCGCCGGCAATACGCCGGTCCAATCGCTTTGTTGCATCATAAAGCTCCTGGCCGGCTGCGGGAGTGGGCAGATGGGCGGATGGGCGGATGGGCAGATGTCGGGTCGGGATCGGATCCCCGTTCCCAAGCCAGGTCCGCGAGCACGGCCACGGAGGTTGGGAACGCCGGGATGCGAACCGTGTCGGGCGCGGCGCCGAGCAGCACCTCGAGAATGGGGCCACATACTCTGCCCTGGCAGGGTCCCATCCCGGCTCGCGTCACCAGCTTTGCCTCGCGAGCGGACCAGCCGGCCTTGAGCGCCCCGAGCGAAACGTCCTCACACCGGCAGATGATCGTGCTCTCGTCGGCAAGCCGAAGGAGCTCCTCACGAGGCGCGAATGCGGCGGCGGTGGCCCGGGCAAACGCACGATGACGATCGCGGACCGGCAACAACCTCTCGGCACTCGCGGCGGCACCGGCGGCCGCCAAGCCCGCGATGGTGCCCTCGACCAGGGCCGCGTCGGCTCCCGAATTACCGGTCGCCTCTCCGGCCGCGAAGACGCCTGGGAGGCTGGTCCGAAGAAACCGATCCACCCGCACGACACGGCCGTCGAGCTCGCAGCCGAGCAACCGGGCCAGCTCGGTCGAGGGCACAAGCCCGGCGCCAGTGCAGAGGAAGTCGCAGGACTCCGACCACTCGCGACGGTCGTTGCTCAGTGTCACGCGCAGGCCCTGTTCTCCAGCGGCCGCGCGCGTGACCCACGTTCCCATCAGATAACGCGCCCCGAGGAATGCGCGCCGATACGCCGCCGCCTGCAGAAGGCGTCCGGGCCATCGCCACAGTCCGGCTGCGAACGCCGCGACCCGGTTGAATGGTGCCTGTTCCGCGACCATCGCGAGCCGAGCGCCGCTTCGGGCGAGGGTGGCCGCGACAGGAAGCAGCAGCGGCCCCGTCCCGGCGACGATGACTCGCTTGCCGGTCAAGTCGGCACCGGACTTGATCAGCGCCTGAATGCCCCCGATGCCGACGACTCCGGGGAGCGTCCATCCGGGAAACGGCAGCCACCGCTCCATCGCGCCCGTGGCCAGGACCAGCGCCTTCGCGTCGATACGCCAGTGCGCGCCCTCGAGCTCGGCATCGAGGTGTTTCGGCGAGAGTGAGAACACGGATGCGCCAGAGAGCATCCTCGCCCCGGAACCATCGAGACGCGCGAGCCAGCGTCGCGCCGTTCGAGGAAGCTCGTCAACCGACCGGTGCCGCCAGATCTGCCCCCCCGGCCGGGGGCCAGCGTCGAGGAGCGCGACGCGGCAGCCCGACTGCGCCGCCGCCACCGCGGCCGCGATCCCGGCCGGCCCGGCACCGACGATGGCGACATCGGCATCGAGTCGCTCACTCATCCGTTCGGACCTCCATCCCCCCGCGCACCCGCTCGAGGCACGCCCGGCGGTGAGGGTCACCGTCCACGGTCACCCGGCATTCGAAGCAGATGCCCATTCCGCACACGGGGCCGCGCGGCATTCCACTGACGGAGCGATGCATCGCGCCGAAGCCCATGGCGAGCAGCGCAGCCGCCAGCGACACGTCGGCGGGCACACGATGCGACACACCGTTGACGCGGATTTCGACCGGGGCCGGCATCTCAACCGGCTCCGGCGGGCATCGCGCGCCCCGGATCGAAGGGGGCGTGATCGATCGCCGTCTGGCGGCCAAGCATCAAATCGGAGAGCAGGCGTCCCGTGCCGAGCGCGGTCGTGATGCCGAGGCCTTCGTGACCGGCGGCGATCCAGAGCCCGCTCCCGGGGGACCACGGTCCGATCAGCGGGAGCTTGTCGGGCGTCGCAGGCCGGAAGCCGGTCCAGGTCCGGATGGCGCGGAGCCGCGCCAGTGCGGGGATGAAGTCCGTGGCGCGGCGCAGCATCCTGGCGAGGATCTCCTGGTTGACGGCGGGTTCCCAACCCACCAGCTCGCGTGAAGATCCGATGAGGAGCTGCCCCGTGGCCCGCGGCTGGACGTTGAAGGCGACGGACGACGCGGTCATCGTGTGCGCGCTCCGCAGGTAGCCCAGCTCGACGATCTGGTGGCGACAGAGCCCCGGGTACCGGTCGGTGATGACCAGGTGCCCCTTGCGCGGCACGATCGGGAGGCCGGGCGTGAGGCGCGGCGCGGCGGCCCCGGCCGCGTTCACCACGAGGCCGCACGCGATCCGGCCCCCGGAGGCGTCGACGGCGCCGGGGGTAATGCGCTCGACGGTGATGTTCTGTCGCACCTCCGCACCGGCGCGGCATGCGCCGTCCAGCAGCCACCGGGCCAGCGCGGGAGGATAGACCACACCGTCGCCGGGAACGCGCAGCCCGCCCGCGAGCCCGCTCCGCAGTGCCGGTTCCTCGGCGGCGAGGTCCCGCGGGTCGAGAACCTCGGCGGCCACTCCGCGCGACGTGTAGTACCCGGCCCTGGCGCGGGCCGCCACGAGTTGTGACTCGTCTTCCGCCACCCAGAGGGTGCCTCGCCACTCGCATTCCACCTCACGTGGCAGCTCCTCCCGAAGTTCGGCGAGGAGTCGGACGGACCAGCTCGTCAGCGCGAACTGGGCATCGGAATCGTCCAGGACGACAATGTGGCCCATTCCCGCGGCGGTGGCCGACCCACCCGCGAATCCTCCCTCCAGCACGAGCACGGACTGCCCTGCCCTCGCCAGGTACCAGGCGCACGCGGCGCCGACGATCCCGGCGCCGATGATGACGACGTCCGGATTGCGGGACATCAGGCGGAGGTGAATCCGGCGCGGAAGGGATCCTTCGGATCGAATCGCAGGCGGGCTTCGCCGGTTACGTGCGCGTTCCCCTGGATGAAGGGGACCAGCGCCCCGCCCCGATCCTCGAGCCAGCCAGTGAAGAGGCTGCCGGTGATGCTTTCCTGGCGCCAGGCCTGCCCAGGATTCAGGGTCTTCCGCGCGTGAAGCACGGCCATCCGGGCGGAGGTGCCGGTGCCGCACGGAGAGCGATCGTATGCGCCCCCGGGACAGAGCACGAAGTTCCGTGAGTCGGCGTCCGTCCGCGCGGGAGGGGCCGACAGTTCAACGTGGTCGATTTCATCGCCGCCCGAGCCGGTGATGCCCTGCGCGCGAAGTGCCGACATGATGGCGCCCGTGAGCCGCAGCAGCTCCGGTGCATTGGCGAGATCGAGGGCCGGCCGTTCGAGATGGGTAATGAAGAACCAGTTTCCGCCGTAGGCGACGTCCCCCGTAACGCGCCCCAGCCCCGGCACCTCGACCGCGACATCGAGCGCGTGACACCGGGCAGGCACATTCTGGATGGTGACCGAACCGTCCGAATGCAGTTCCGCGGCGACGGTGCCGACGGGCGTGTCGATTCGAACGGTGCCTGGGGCGAGGCGGCCGAGGTATTCGAGGGTGCGGACAACGCCGATCATCCCGTGGCCGCACATTCCGAGACAACTGACGTTGTTGAAGAAGATCACGCCGCAGAGCGAACCCGGTTCCACCGGCGGCGTCAGCAGGGCCCCGACCAGGGCGTCGTGCCCTCGCGGCTCACAGACGACACCGCTCCGCAGATGATCGTAGTCGGCGAGAACCTCTTCTCTGCGCTCGGCCATCGTCGGGCCGGTCAGTGCAGGCCAGCCTTCCACCACCACGCGAGTCGGCTCGCCCTCGGTGTGCGAATCGACGACGCGGATCGCGGCGGGGAACTCGGGCGCCGTCATCCGGGGTTCACCTGCACCGTCTTCGTCTCTGTATAGAACTCGCGCGCGGCCACACCCTGTTCGCGGCTGCCGGAGCTCGAGCCCTTCATTCCCCCGAATGGCGCGTGGGGGTCCACGCCGGTGGTATCACCGTTGATCCGGACCAGGCCGACCTCGATCTGATTGATGTACCGGAGCGCCGCCCCGATGTCCCGGGTAAAGAGTGAGGCGCTGAGCCCGTAGCGGGAGCGGTTGGCAATCGCCAGCGCGTCTTCGAGGCCATCCGCCGTGAGCACCGAGAGGACGGGGCCAAACAGCTCCTCCTGCGCCAGCGGAGCGCCCGGGTCCACGCCGCGCACGACCGTTGGTGTGACGAAGAAGCCCTGCTGAAAGGCATCGTCTCGCGGCTCACCTCCGCCGCACACGATTTCTCCTTCCGCGCTTCGCAGCGCCAACCGTATGCGTTCGCGGGAGGCCGCGCTTATCACGGGCCCCACAGCGGCTCCGGAATCCGTCACAGGCCCGAGGCTGAGGGCCTCCACCTGCGCCCGCAACTTGACCAGGAACGCGCCCTCGATCTGGCGCGCCACGACGGCTCGGCTCGTGGCGGTGCACTTCTGCCCCGCGTAGCGCATCGCGCCGGCCGCAGTGAGCTTCGCCGCGAGGTCGAGATCGGCATCCGGCAGCACAAGCACGACATTCTTCCCGCCCATCTCCGTCTGGAAGCGGATGTTTCGGTCGGCCGCGATCGCCGCGACCCGGGCCCCGACCGCCGCGGAGCCGGTGAAGCTCACGCCCCGAACGTCCGGCGCGCGGAGCAGCGGCTCGCCGACCTCGGCGCCACTGCCGAGCAGGACGTTGAACACCCCCGGCGGCACTCCGGCTGTCTGGGCGGTTTCCGCGAGCAGCCACGCCATCAGTGGAGATTGTTCCGAGGGTTTCAGGACGACCGTATTCCCGAACGCCAGTGCCGGCGCCGCCTTCCAGAGCGGAATGGCCAGCGGAAAATTCCATGGCGTGATCAGGGCGACGACGCCGAGCGGTTCGCGGAGTGTGAACTGGAGGGCTCCCGTCGCCTGCGCCGGAACCACGTCGCCCATCGACCGCACGGCCTCCCCGGCGTAGTACCGGAGGATGACGACGCACCGGGCCAGCTCACCGCGCGCCTCGACGATCGGCTTGCCGACTTCGCGCGCCATCGCCTGCGCCATTTCCTCTGCGCGGCCCTCGATGGCGGCCGCCCATCGGTGCAGTTGATCGGCCCGCCCCGGTCCCGTCAGTCGCCGCCAGGCGGCGAGGGCCCCGGCGGCGGCCGCCACAGCGGCCCCCGCGTCCGCCGCGGTTCCGACCGGCAGTTCGGCGATCACGTCCCGCGCATCGGAGGGGTTGATGTCGACCAGCGTGGCCCCTCCGGTCGAGGTGCGGGCGGCTCCATTGATGAAGTGGGAGAGCGTCCTGATCATCGGCGTAACTTCGCTCGATTCGCCATGACCGCAAGGCGGATGTGCAAGCAGAAGCCGCTAGCGGGCCCTTCCCGCGGACGGTAAGCTGAAGCCGATTCCGTACCCGCTCCATACGCCAGCACCGAGGGTTCCGACCATGACCAATCGACGCGCCTTCCTGGGCAGCGCCGCTGCCGCGGCTGCCGGCCTCGCGATCGGCCGCCCGACTCTGGCCCGGGCGGCAGGCAGCGCGCCGGTGCCTTCCTTCCCGCACGTCCCGGCTCCAGAGATCGAGGAAGCAACCATCGCGGCGCTTCAGAGCGCGATGGGCCGCGGGGATCAGACCGCGCGCTCCATCGCCGAGGTGTACCTTGGCCGCATCACTGCACTGGACAAGGGCGGCCCGCAACTCAACAGCGTCATCGAGCTCAATGCGGAGGCATTACAGATTGCAGACGCGTTGGACCGGGAACGGAAATCGGGGGGGGTGCGTGGGGCGCTTCACGGAATTCCGGTCCTGCTCAAGGACAACATCGACACCGGGGACTCGATGCAGACGACTGCCGGTTCGCTGGCCCTGGTCGGCGCACCGGCACCGCGGGACGCCTTCGTGGTCGAGCGCCTTCGCCGGGCGGGAGCGCTCATCCTCGCCAAGACGAACCTGAGCGAATGGGCCAATTTCCGGTCCACACATTCGACGAGCGGGTGGAGCGGCCGGGGTGGCCAGACCCGGTGTCCATATGTCCTCGAGCGGAACCCGTGCGGATCGAGCTCCGGCTCGGGCGCCGCAATCGCCGCAAACCTCGCAATGGTCGCGGTCGGGACGGAGACCGACGGATCGGTGGTCTGCCCGGCCAGCGCCAACGGACTCGTCGGACTGAAGCCGACGCTGGGCCTCGTGAGCCGGGCGGGCATCATCCCCCTGGCGCACAGTCAGGACACGGCAGGGCCGATGGCGCGCACGGTCCGCGACGCCGCGATCCTGCTCAACGCGATGACAGGTGCCGACCCCCGCGATCCCCTGACTGCTACCTCCGCTGGGCACGTCTCCCTCGACTATACCACGACGCTTGACCCATCCGCGCTCCGGGGAAAGCGACTCGGCGTCGTTCGGTCCTACTTCGGATTTGATCTCTCGGTGGACCGCGTAATGGAGGCGTCGCTCGCGGCGCTGCGGGAAGGGGGGGCCACTCTGGTCGATCCGGTCGTGCTGCCCCATGCAGGTGAGTACGACGACTCCGAGGGAGTGGTGCTGCGCTACGAGTTCAAGGCCGACATCGCGGCCTATCTGGCGAGCCGCACCGGCGTGCCTCGCACGCTCGAAGCGCTCATCGCCTACAACTCCCAGCACGCAGACGTTGAGATGCCATGGTTCGGCCAGGAGCTGTTCGAGCAGTCGGCTGCCAAGGGGCCTCTCACGGATAAGGCGTATCTGAACGCCCTGAAGCGCAATCATCGCCTATCCCGCGGCGAGGGAATCGATGCCGCGCTCCGCTCCCATCGGCTCGACGCCCTGGTGGCGCCGACCGGCGGGCCGGCGTGGATGACCGACCTGGTCGCCGGCGATCATTTCACGGGCGGGTATTCGACGGCGAGTGCCGTGGCCGGTTACCCACACATCACCGTACCGGCCGGCTTCGTACACGGACTGCCGGTGGGAATCTCCTTCTTCGCCGGGGCCTGGGCAGAGCCCGCGCTTCTCGGCATCGCCTACGCCTTCGAGCAGTCGACCGGGGCGCGCCGGCCGCCGCGATACCTGGAACACGCCGTACCCGAGTGAGGAAAACCGATTGACGCGCTCGGGCATGGGGCATAGATTTTGGATCCAAACGATTTGAGACTAATTCTCAACGGAGATTTCGAGCTTTGCCGCTGTCCCCCCCGTCCCGCGCCCTGGTCCGACTTCCGCTCTTACTCCTCTGCTTCTGCGCCACCGCCAAGATCGATCCGATCCTGCCTCAGGCGTCGGCCGGTCCCGATGCGTCGGTCGGCGTGCTCATCGTGGCGCACGGGGGCGGTGCCGAGTGGAATGCCCAGGTCGAGACGGTGGCCCGCGCGGTCCACCTGCCCGGGCCCATCGGCGTGAGCTTCCTCATGGGCCCGGGAGCGGCCACGGGCCGATTCCAGGACGTGACGCGAGATCTTGTTCGCAGGGGAGCCCACGAGATTGTCGTGATACCGATGCTGGTGTCGAGCCACAGCGGACACTACGAGCAGGTGCGCTACCTGGCCGGCGGGACCGATTCCCTGGACGACGAAATGCGACACCACCTTGAGATGTCGGGCATCACCCGCGCGCAGACCGACGTCCCCCTTCGCCTGACCCATGCCATGGACGACGCGCCGGAGGTGGCGGAGGCGCTGGCGGCGCGCGCGCTCGCGCTGGCCAAGGAGCCCGCGGCGGAAGCCCTGTTCATCGTCGGCCACGGCCCCAGCTCGAGCGAGGCGTACGCCGCCTGGATGGACAATCTGCGGCGGGTGGCCGATACCGTGCGCGCCCGAAGCGGATTCCGCACGGTGCTCGTGGATCTCGTGAAGGACGATGCGTCCGCGCCGGTGCGAGCCGAGGCGGTGCAACGCATCCGCGAGCTCATTCAGCTCCAGCACGACCTCACCGGGCGTGATGTGATCGTCGTTCCGCTGCTCGTCGCATCGGGATCGATCAACCGGCAGAAGCTGCCGGCTGATCTCGCCGGGCTCCCGATTCGCTACTCGGGCGAGGCGTTGCTCCCCCATCCAGCGATGGCGCGCTGGGTCGAGGCGAGGGTGCGGGAAGCGATCACAGAGCCACCGTCGCGATCGCCGTAAGGATAAGGGCTCCCGCCCAGATCAGGTCCAGATTTACCCAGGCTGTTCGGAGCAGCCTGAGTCCCATCTTGTGATACACCACCAGCGCCAGCAGGCCCGTCACCAGCAGGTATCCCACCGTGTGCAGCACCGTGGCCTGTAGCGGTGCCCCGAGGGCCTCCGGTACGACACCGGCGTGATGCAACAGGGCCGCGCTGCCACCGTGGGCGCCGTGGTCGTGGCCAGCCTGGCCCTGCATGATCGGCACCACCATCAGGCCCGCGCCGTGTGCGGAGGCCATCAACAGCGACCAGAGCACGAGGTCCCGGGTGCTTGCGCGCATGCCTCCGAAGCGGGGGTGGCGGTGGGTGAAGATCCTGCGGATGCCGAAGCCGAACAGCAGCGCCGCCACGATCCATTTGAGCGCCGCCAGCGGCAGCAACATGCCCGCGAATGCGGCCGCACCGAGGGCCAACCCGATTGCCAGCGCGTGCCCGAGTGCGAGCGGCCCGAGCGCGCGCCACACGACGGCCGCACGCCGCTCCTGCAGTCCCAGCGCAACTGCGAAGAGCCACCCCATGCCGGGGTTGAGCCCGTGGACCGCCCCGAGCAGGAGCAGAACGGCCCACGGCCCCTGCAGCATCTCGCTCACGAGTAACAGAAGGAGTCGGACGAGGCGTCGCCCCCCTGCAGGCGCACCTGGTGCGGCCGCATGCCGTGCTCGAGCCGGACCATGAAGCGCGGGTCGAGCGCCATCCCACCGTCGGGATCGATGTCGAGCTTCACCATCCACCCCTCAATACCGTCGGGATAGAACTGTGCGTCCCACGGCGAGAAGAGCGAATTCGTCAGATACACCCGACGGCCGTCGCGGCTCACCTCGACCATCTGCGGTCCGCCGTTGAGAGGGCGGGCCGGTTCCGACGGATGCGCCGTCCGGCTCACGATGCCACCGATCTTCGTGACGGCCGTCAGCCGCGGATTGAACGGGTCGCTCACGTCGTACTGGCGCAGTTCGCCCGTTCCAAAGCAGGACACGTAGAGGAAACGATCGTCCACGGAGAGATTGAGGTCCGTGACCAGCGGCGGCACGGCACCGAATCCGCTGATGATCGGGGGCAGGACCGACGGATCCGCGGGCTGCGCCGGAATCGTGATCACCTTCTTCGCCTTCCACTCCCCGTCGGCCTGATCCAGGTACCACATGAAGATGGACGAGGACAGGTCGGCCAGCGACAGCACCACGCCGACGAAGCCATATGGGCGCGTCGGGTTATGGGCGGGCCGCAGCTCCAGCACCATCTGCTGCTCCGCGCCGAGATCGATCGCCTTCTTGTGGCGCCGGGTGCGCAGGTCCCACACGTGCAGGGAGTGGCCGTACTTGCCGGCCAGCAGCAGCTCAGGGTCCACGCCGCGGCCCACCATGTTGGGCGTGCCCCACTCGCTGGTGATCATGGTGTCCTGCCCCAGGTGCCAGAAGAAGTCGTAGGCGAGGTGCTGCGGGCCGCGGTCCTTCTCCCACGGTCCGAGGATCTCGAAGGTCTCGTGGTCGAGCATGAAGATGCCTCCCGGGCCGTTTCCATCAGGCGCGCCCAGGGCGTTGAGGTAGATTCCATCCGGCCCGCAGTGGACAGTGTGCGGGGCGGCATACCCCGTCTTGGCGTTCACTTCCTCGCCCTCGATGACCTTCACGAGTCGCGGCCGGCGCGGGTCGGGCTTGGTATCCACGATGTGGATCCGCGAGGAGTTGGTCCCGGGCACAATCAGGTATCGGCGCTCGGTATGGGGATTCGGCGCGTAGGGGCAGAGGTGCGAGCTGCACGCGTTCCACCCGAAGTGATGAAGCTCGTTGTCGCCGTTGGGGAAATCCACCTG
Source organism: uncultured Gemmatimonadales bacterium (assembly GCA_963817575.1). Classification (GTDB taxonomy): domain Bacteria; phylum Gemmatimonadota; class Gemmatimonadetes; order Gemmatimonadales; family GWC2-71-9; genus DASTCF01. The sequence goes on along the minus strand of CAWFOY010000002.1, from coordinate 19,161 downwards.
TCCCACGAATCGCCCGTAGCTCGGCGATCCGGGGTTGACATCGACGACGCCAATCCCGTCGGGGCGGCCGTTGGGCACGGGGTTGTTCATCGTGACGTACGCGAGCTGCTCCACCGGCGCTTCCATCGCGAGCAAGGGCGAAGGGTAGAAGGTCGGGTCGGGCTTCCACTGTGCCATGGTCGTTTCCTCGGGGTTCGGGGCCTGGTACCGGCCCGCTCGGGCCGGGTGCGTGTCGTTCAGGGAAGGCGCGGAAAGACGTCGGACCAGCTCATGGCTGCCGAGTGTTCACCGTTGCCGTTGGAGGCGGCCCGATCGTTTCCCGAGCTCCGACGGGCGACCGTCACGCGCAGGAATGCGGCCGAGATCGACGTCGCTCCCTGCCCTGGATTCTGGCTCGTGAACAGCTCTTCGAGCTCTCGCTGCAATTCATCGGCTCGACCGTTCCTTTCCGCGGCCTCGAAGGCATTCATGGTTGGTCCGTAATACGTCCGGAATTCGTTCACGAACTCCGACGGGGAACCGCGAAAGTTGAAGGTGAACCTGTCTCGCACAGACGAGATTTCGTCTGCCGGCACGCCTGCAGCCGCAAACCTCTCGATCACGTGGCGCTCGACGCCCCACGTCATCGGGCTGACAAAGCCCTGAGGCGGCGGCGGCGTGTAACTCGAGCTGATTCTCAGTATCTGCGCCACCAGCGTGGGATCGTCAGGAATCCAGTTGCCCATCACGATGCGACCTCCCGGCCGCGTGACGCGCACCATTTCCTTGGCGACCTCGAACGGCTTCGAGGCGAACATGGCGCCGAAGATGCTCAGGACGAGGTCGAATGATTGATCCGGCAGGTGCTGCAATTCGGACGCGTCGCCCTCCTGGAACGTGCAGTTCATCAGGCCAAGCCTTGCGGCCCTCCTGTTCCCGGCCTCGACCAGGTTTCGCGCGATGTCGACGCCCAGCACCTCCGCCCCCAACTGCGCCGCCGGCAAGGCGGTGGTGCCGTCGCCACATCCGAGGTCCAGGACCTTGAGTCCCTTGGTGATGCCAATCCGGCGAACGAGCGCTTCACCGCTTTCGCGCATGGTTTCCGCGATACGCGTGAAGTCACCCTTTTCCCAGAGTGCCTTGTTGGGATTCACAGATACAGTAGTCATCAGCCGACTGCTTCCTTTCTCAGGAAAGGTGTGGGAAGACATCGGAGGGGCTCACGGTCACCAGCGCCGCCGCGCCTTCGGCGCGCGCGGCCCGCAGCTGGCGCGAGCTCCTGAACCGGCGGCTACCCCCGTCCAACGGGATTTCGAATACGACGTCGCGGCGCTCCAGCCAGCCCCGGCTCACGCCGAAGCGGCGAAGCAACCGGAGTCCGGCCCCGTTCGAGGGCAGGACGCGGACGACGAACCGGCTTATGCCGTTCTCGAGCGCCGTCAGGGTGAGCGTCTGGACGAGGGTGCGGCCGAGTCCGGCGCCCTGGAAGTCATCCACAACGGTTACCGCCACCTCGGCGCGCGCGGGTTCCTCCAGGCTGCGTACGTAGCGGGCCACCCCGACGCCTGGCATTCCGGGTTCGTCGATGGCGATCGCGCCCCACGCCACGTGATTGCTTCCGTCCGTCGCGGTGAGCTGTCGGAGTTCCTCCTGGGACAGTTGGTCCACGGGGCGGTGGAAGCGGTAGAAGCGCGAGCGAGGGCTGAGCCGGGCCACTCCGGCAGCCATCAGGGCCTCGTCCCCAGGCACGACCGGCCGGATCCGCACCCGGCGCCCATCGCGCAGCTTGAAATCGAATGGTTGCACCGCTTGACCTCCTGGTCTGGCGTGTCCAGGAGAAGGCGCAGGAAGCCCGGAAACCGGCTCACCGGCCCGGCTGGCGGGGCCTTCATCCGGGGGATTTATTACGGAGGAGGGAGGCCGGCATTGCCCAATTCCGCGGTCACACAGGCGTTGCTTGACCTGTCGGGAGGTGAGCGGAGTGCGCTCGACCGCCTGCTTCCGGTCGTGTATGAACACCTGCGCGACATCGCCGAACGGGCGTTGCGACGCGAGCGGCCCGATCACACCCTGACCCCGACGGCCCTCGTGCACGAGGCCTGGCTCCGGCTCATCGAGCTCGATCGCATCAACTGGCGAGATCGGGCTCATTTCTTCGGGGCCTCAGCCCAGATCATGCGCCGCGTACTTATCAGCTACGCCAGGATGCGGCAGGCGGACCGGCGCGGTGGCGCCGGCAAGATGGTCATTCCGCTCGAAAGCGTGGTCGTGGCCGCCCAGACCCGGCCAGGCGATCTCCTCGCGCTCGACGAGGCGCTCAGCCGCCTGGAACGCCTGAATGAGCGTCAGGCCAGGGTCGTGGAGTGCCGATTCTTCGCGGGCATGGGGATCGAGGAGACCGGGACGGCCCTGGGGATCTCCGCCGCAACCGTCAAGCGCGAGTGGACTGTCGCCCGCGCGTGGCTCAACCGGGAGCTCACTGCGTGACCCGACCCCCCCTCGATGCGCCTCGCTGGACCCGGGTGGCGGAGATCTTCGCCGAGCTGACCGAGGCCGACGCCGGGACCCGGCTGAGTCGGCTCGAGGCGATCGGACGCGAGGACCCGGTGCTTCGCGAAGAGGTCGAATCGCTGCTTGCCGCCCACGTCAATCCGGGGTTACTGGGCGCGCTCGATGACCGGGTCGAGATTCCGCCTCCCGGTCGCATCGGGCCCTTCCGGCTGCTCGAGATCCTGGGCACGGGTGGGATGGGCGTCGTCTATCTCGCAGAACGGGAAGGAGGAGACTTCACCCAGCGGGTCGCCCTGAAGCTGGTCCGGGCCGGCTTTGCCGACCCGCGGCTCGAGGAGCGGCTCCGGCGCGAGCGCCGCATCCTCGCCACGCTCGAGCACCCGGGGATCGCCCGCTTCATCGATGGCGGCACGACCGCCACGGGACAGTCCTATTTTGCGATGGAGTTCATCGAAGGCACGTCCCTGATCGACTACTGCACGAGTGGCGCCCTCCCAGTCGCCGATCGGCTGCGACTCTTCATCGAGGTGTGCGAGGCCCTCAACCATGCCCACCAGCAGCTCGTGGTGCATGGCGACCTCAAGCCGGGAAACATCCTCGTCACACGCGAGGGACGCCCGAAGCTGCTCGACTTCGGGATCGCCGAGTTGCTCGATCCTTCAACGGGAGAGGGCCTCCAGCCACGGACCCAGCCGTGGATGACCCCTGCATATGCCAGCCCCGAGCAAATCTGTGGCGATCGCATTACCGCGCCGACCGACGTCTACGCGCTTGGGGTCGTGCTGTTCGAGCTCCTGACCGGGCAGCTGCCTTATGAAGTGGACGGGCTCACGCCGGCCCAGATGGGGCGCGTTATCTGCGACCAGCCGCCGTCGCGGCCGAGCTCGAAGGCTGCGGACAAGACGCTCCGACACCGGCTCGAGGGCGACCTCGACACCATCATTCTCAAGGCGCTCGCCAAGGAGCCGAGCCGGCGCTACGACTCGGCCGCGCGGCTGGCGGCCGACCTCACGCGGTACCTGGATGGCCGTCCGGTGCTGGCCCGGCCGGACAGCCTGCGTTACCGGATGGGCAAGTTCGTGCGGCGTCACCGGCTGTCCGTGGCGGCGGGAGTACTCCTCTTCCTTTCACTCGTGGGTGGGCTCGCAGCGGTGAGCTGGCAGGCGGCCGTGGCCGGCCGCCAGCGGGACCGGGCGGAGGAATCGCGGCGGCAATCCGAGGAGTTGAGCGCCTTCCTCATCTCGCTCTTCCAGGCGGCGGATCCCAGCCAGTCGGGAAGCGACACGCTGGCGGCCCGGGCGCTGCTGCGGCGTGGGATTGCGCGGGTCGAGGAGCTCGGCTCGGAACCGGCCATCCAGGCGAGGATGCTGGATGCCCTCGGCCAGATCCAGCTCCGGCTCGGGCAGTACCGCGATGCGGAGCGGATGATTGACCGTGCCTACCAGCTGCGGCGGCGGGTCTTCGGCGAGCACCACCCGGAAACCGCACAGAGCTATCGCAGCCTGGCGCTGGTGGCCAGAACGGACTCCCGGGCTCGCGAGGCGGATTCGCTCTACCGGCTCGCCCTCGCCATCCAGCGCGACGTGCTGGGGGAGGACGCGCCGGCCGTGGCCGAGACGCTGCTCGACCAGGCGTACACGGATGTTGCGCTGGCCCGGCTGGACAGCGCGCAGATCCACAGCGAACAGGCTGTGCAGATCCGGCAGGCGTCGCTCGGGCCCAACGATCCCCTCGTCGCGGATGCGCAGCTCATTCTGGCGCGGACCCAGTGGCGAAACCTGGATTACATGGGAGCCGAGGTGAATACCAAGGCAGCGATCGCTCTCCGGACGTCGGTGTTCGGCCCGCGCCACCCGCAGACGGCCGCAGCGATGGTGCAACTCGGCGACCTGTACCAGGAGTTCCTCGGCCGGCCGGTGGAGGCCGAATCGCTCTATCGCGCGGCCCTCGCGATCGAGGAGGCAGCCATGGGCCCGGACAACATGTTCCTGGTGCATGTCCTCGGAAGCCTCGCCACGCAGCGGTCGGAGCAGGGTGATCACGTCGAGGCGGAGTCGCTCTGGCGGAGGTATTTCAGGATCAACCGGACGGTGCTGGGCGACAATCACCCCAGCGTCGCGGCGGCGATGGAGAACCTGGCCTCGGAGCTACTGGCGCAGGGCCGGCTGGACGAGGCCGCCACGATGGCGACCGCTGCGCTGGCGCTGCATCGCCGGCTGCGGGGCGTCGACCATGTGGCGACGGCGGGACCGCTCCATACCCTGGCCAATATCCGCCGGGCACAGGGCCGCTACGACGAGGCGACCGCGCTGGGCAAGGAGGCGTTGGGGCTCCGGCTGCGGGCGCTGGGCGACCGGCATGGCCTCGTGGCGATCATGTACCAATTCCTGGGCCAGGTGTCGCTGGAGGCAGGGCGGCCGCGGGAGGCGGATTCGCTGTTCGCACAGGCCATCGCGGTCTACCGGGCGTCGGTCCCGGACATCACCCGACGAGTCCGGGAATCGGCGTCGTGGTGGTGCGGGGAGGCGAGGAAGCAGGAACGCGGGGAAGCGGGGATGCAGAGAAGCACGACGCGATGAGAGCCCTTCCCTGTGCATGCCTGACCGGCATCCTCACGTGGCCGCTACCGCTCGCCGCGCAGGGTTCCGCCCTCCCGATGCGCGATTCCATTCGGGTGGATACGACCGTTCGCACGTTCGTGGTCCATGCCCCGCCGGCGGAGGGCCCACGCCCTCTGCTCCTCGCATTTCATGGCGCGGGTGGGACGGGGGCCGGGCTGCAGAGTCTTTCGAAGCTGGATCGGGCGGCAGGCGCACTCGGCTGGGTAGTGATCTATCCCGATGCTCCGCTCGGCAACTGGGCGGAGGGATGCGGGTGTAATATCGCGGACCGGCTGGCGGTGAACGACACGGGCTTCGTGGCGGCGCTGATCACGCGCGCGGAGGAACGGTACGACGTAGATCCGGCGCGGGTGTACGCCGTCGGGTATTCGCAGGGCGGGTTGTTCGCCGGGCGGCTTGCCTGTCAGATGTCCGACCGCATCCGTGCCGTGGCGATGGTGGCGGCGGCGATGTCCGCTCCCCTCGCCTCGAGCTGACGCCCGGTCGCCCCATGCCCGTGCTCTTCGTCCAGGGCGCGGATGACAGCACCTACCCCGTCGCCGGCTCCGGCGACGGGAAGCTTCACCTGCTCGGCATCGCGGAGGCCGCTGAGCGCTGGCGGGAACTCAACGGATGCGCGCCCGCGTCCCCCTGCCCCGTGCGGCTGCATCTCGTGGCAGGCGGGACTCACCACTGGCGCCGCGCCCCGAGTTCGCGACGACGGACACGGTGGTGGCGTTCCTGGGCCGCTAGAGGCGGGTCAGCCGGCCAAGGGCACCGCAGCGCTTGTCGCGGTTTGCCGTTTCGACCGCGCGCGCCGGGCCCGCCGCAACACTGGCGCGATCAGGAGTGGGAGCGCGCTCTTCCGCACGACCTTGTCCGCGACGCTACCCAGCATGAGCCGCTCGAGGCCGCGGGCACCGTGTGTGCCCAGGACGATGAGGTCGGCCGACATCTCGGAGGCCGCTTCGAGGATTTGGTCGTGCACCGGGCGCCCGACGAGAACCCTGGTCAATACCGCGCGGCCCTCGGCGCGAAGCCGATCCGCCAGCCGGGCAAGGTATTTCCGGGCCTCGACTTCGCGCCGGCGGGCCCAATCGGAGCCGAACTGGGCCGGTTGCACAGCGAGCCGAGTGAGGCCGGGTAGCGGAGGCTCGACCACGCGAAGCAGCGTCAGCGCAGGCGGCTCCGGCATGAGTCCCGCAATGGCTTCGGCGGCGTCCAGCACTTCCTTATCCAACTCACCATCCAGCGCCACCAGAATCCGCGGGTACGCCGTCGCCTGCGACGTCTCATGGGGGCGCAGCAGCAGTACCGGCACCGAAACCGTCCGGAGCAGCCGGTCTGCCACGCTGCCAAGCCAGAAGCGGCTTATGCCGGTCCGTCCGTGGGTGGTCATCACCACGAGGCCGATTCTGCTGCCGGTGATCTGCTCGGCCAGGGCAACCGACGCTCCACCGTGGAGCAGGGTGGTGTCCACCGCCGGCGCCCCCGCTGCCTCCGCGGCGGCACGCGCGTGCTGCAGGTACTCTGTCAGCCGCGCTTTGTCTTCCTCGAGCAACTCGGCGGCCTGTCCGCCATACTCCGTAGCCGCAACCAACGGCGAGAGTGGTTCCTCGACCGTCACGAGGTGCAAGGCCACACCGGCTTGCCGGGCCAGGTAAGCCGCGACTGGTAGCGCCTGCTCGGCCACCTCCGATCCGTCGAGCGGCAGCAGGATCGGACGAATCTGGGTTGTGTGAGTCATGCGCCTCTCCCGTTCAGCGGCCGCCGCGACGCGGTCCGGCCTGGCGAATCATCTGTTTGCGATCGGTCACCTGGATCTTCACGCGCGCCGACTTCTTGGCATCCGCTTCTCGAATCCGGCGGTGCCGGCTGAACTGCTTCAACTTGGGGGGCATGCGGCCTCCTTTTCCTGCCCTAAGCACTGGACCCTCCAGGGGAGACGCTGGGATTCCGCCTCAACCTGGTGAGGTGGCGGTGGAGAATCCGTGAAGCCGGGATGAGGCTTTGTGCAGGCGGCAAGGCATGGCTGGAGGCGCAACGCAAGGCCTGCGCTTCGGGGCCAGGAATGGTGCGCACTAAAGGAGGCTGAACACCACTTCCACCGCGATGAGCAGGATGACGATCCACTCCAGCACCTCAAGCCGACGCGCGGTGACCCGATCCGAGAGCTTCTGGTAGATCCCGTCCATCACGGCGAGCTTGCGTGAGATGCCCCGATCCCAGTCGGAGAAGTGGAAGCGCTGCGAGGCGGCCACGTAGACCCGGCCGAGGAATCGATCGCCGACCAGTTTCACCGCGCTCGAAACCCGTTCGAAGAGTATGGCACTGTTTATCTGCAGTTCGCCCAGGTGCCGGAGGGTCGACACGGGTGGTCGGAGGGTGCGCCACCAGCCCCGCTCGGCGCGGGCGAGGGATTCCCAGGCGCGGTCAATTACCTTGTCCAGCTCGCCATCGAGGTGCCGGAGCTCGAGCAGCTGCACGTTGGCAAACTCGAGTAGCACACGGGTCTCCTCGGGCTCCGGGTCGCAGACCAGGGAAGCGTTCCAGTCCACCATGGTGAGATCATCAGGCCCGAAGGAAAGGCGGAGATTCAGGGCGTCATCGACTTCTTCTTGTGACAGGGGTTCGTCTGCGCCGCGCAGAATCTGGGCTGTCCGCAGGCGTGACGCGCCCTGCCACAGGTCGCTCGGCCGAACGCCGTCGGCCAGGCGGTCGATCTGGAAGATGAGGTAGTCCTCGACCATTTCCGCGACGCGGGGGCGGTCGATGGCCGGGCCAAGCATCTCCACGAGCTGCTCGAGCCGGGCCCGCGCATCGGCGGCGAGTGCGGCAGTCTCCTGCAGCGCCGCGCTGACCCGCGCGAGTCCGTCCAGGCCGCCGCGGTACGGCAGCGAGTAGTTCACGGCCGCGGCTCCGAAGTCGAAGAGGACCACGTCCACCCGCGCGATGGCCAGGCCGGCGCTGCTGAAGGCCGGCGGTTCCTGGGGGAGCCGGAGTGGGGCGGGGCGGTATTCGAAGTAGTGGGGGACGCGGCGGCGGCTTCGTATCCGCTGGCGCTCCGCCGGAGGGAGCAGGCGTTCGCACCACTCGAGGTCGATGTTCTGGCCGACCTCGAACGCAAGAGTGGCGTAGCAGGTGCCGGTCAGCTCGGACGGCGCGAGCGGCGATTCTTCCATGAAGCCTCCCCGACATGCCTACCCACCCTAACGCTTCCCGACCTTGTCCTCAATCTCGGGCGGCCTCCTCCGCCTCCCATCCGGGCCCGGCCCGCACCACCGGACGTCCGGGCCTGGTAATCGCGGCTCACGGACGAGGGAGCGCGGTTGCTGGCCTGTGTGTTCGACCGTTCCCATCCGCTCGAGCCGCGGGACTCCCACCCCGACTGACTGTTCCGGTAGGAGATCGCTGCTCGGGGCGGCGTAGACGTTGGCTTTAAGGTAGTCCGGGTTGTTCCGTTCTTCACCATGGCTTCACACTTGGAGCCGCACCTTTCCGGCGGCCCTGGTCTCACCCCTGCCCCGTAACCCGGCCGAACCTCATGCCCTTTCATACGATCATCGAGCCATTCCGGATCCACGCGACCCAGGCCATCCGGCACACGACACCGGAGCAGCGCGAGGCCGCGCTCCTGCGATCCGGGTACAACTTGTTCGGGCTGCACGGGGACGAGGTGCTGATCGATCTGCTGACCGATTCGGGCACCGGAGCCATGTCGTCGGCGCAGTGGGCCGCGATGATGGACGGAGACGAGTCCTACGCCGGGAGCCGGTCCTATTACCGCTTCCGGGACGTGGTGAGCGCCCTCACCGGGTATCGCGAGGTGATTCCCACCCACCAGGGTCGCGCGGCGGAGCACATTCTCTTCTCCGTGATGGTGAAGCGGGGCCAGGTCGTGCTCAACAACACGCACTTCGACACCACCCGTGCCAACATCGAATACCTCGGCGGCGAGGCCCGCGACCTGGTGATCGCCGAAGGGCGCGTGCCGGCGTCCGAGCATCCGTTCAAGGGAAATATGGATATCGCTCTGCTGGAGGCGACGATCCGCGAGGTGGGGCCGGCCAACATCCCGCTCGTGATGATGACGGTCACCAACAATTCGGGCGGCGGGCAGCCCGTCTCGCTCGAAAACCTGCGCGAGGTGCGCAAGGTGTGCGACCGCCACGGGCTGCCGTTCTTCCTCGACGCCTGCCGCTTCGCGGAGAATGCCTTCTTCATCAAGCTCCGCGAGCCGGGCTATCAGGACAAATCCCCACGGGACATCGCCCACGAAATGTTCACCCTCGCCGATGGCTGCACGATGTCGGCCAAGAAGGACGGGCTCGCGAACATCGGCGGATTCCTGGCGCTCAACGACACGCGGGTGGCGCGCGAGTCCCGCAACCTCCTCATTCTCACGGAAGGTTTCACGACATACGGCGGGCTCGCGGGGTACGACATGGAGGCGATCGCCGTAGGGCTGGAGGAGGTGCTCGACGAGGCGTACCTGCAATACCGAATCCGGTCCACGGCGTACCTGGCCGAACGCGCCGTGGAGGCGGGCGTCCCCACGGTGCGGCCGCCGGGCGGCCATGCGGTGTATCTCGATGCCCGGGCGCTGTTGCCGCACATCTCGCCATCCGAATACCCGGCCCAGGCGCTGGCGGTAGAGCTCTACCGGAGCGGCGGCGTGCGAGGGGTCGAGATCGGGTCGGTGATGTTCGGCCGTCCCAACCCGGACGGGACGGAGACGCCCGCCGCGATGGAACTCGTGCGCCTCGCGATCCCGCGGCGGACCTATACCCAGAGCCACGTGGATTACGTCGGCGAGGTGATCGCGGAGGTCGCCGCGCGGCGCGAGGCGATTCACGGCTACCGTATCGTCGAGCAGGCTCCGTGGCTCCGGCATTTCACGGCGCGCTTCGAACCCGTTGCCCCTTCGCGCTGATCTCAGGGAGTGCCTCGCCCGGGACTGCTGGTTTGCCCGCCCGGGGGATGTCAATTAACCTCAAATCCGCTCCTTCATACCGCTCCGGGGACCGCGGGACCGCCTGAATTCCTCCCCGATTCGGGTCCGAACAGCCATTCCCCCTCGAGGAGCAGACCCCCAATGCTTCTGAATCGATCCGGGATGCCGAAGCTCGTGATGATGGCGCTCGCCGTGGTCGCGCTGGCTTCGTGTCAGGGCGTATCGACGCCGCCGACGGGCACCGGCGCCGTCTTCGTGAACGACAGGAAGGTCGCGGAGGGGCGCATCGACCGGACCACTCCGAACACCTTCGCGATGGAGGGTGCAGACGTTGGCATGGACCTCGGCACCCCCGTGACGGAAGATTACACGTCGCACCTGAGCCGGTTCAACGGCCGGATTCACGGGGTGACGATCGAGTTGAAGTAGTGAACCCTTTGCGCTCCCTGGTGTCGTGGCTGCCTCTCCTCCTGTTCACGGGAGGCAGCCTCGCCGCCCAGCAACCGGCCTCGGCTGATTCCGCCCCCGTCGATAGCAAGGGGCTGCTGATCACGCCGTTCATCGCCCCAGGCTACACGCCGGAAATGGGCGGACTGCTGACGCTCGGGGCCCTGATGAGCTTCCGGCCGCCTCCCGTACTAAAGCGAGGCTCGCAGGAGCCGGTCCAGCGCTCCACGCTCACCGTCAACGGGAGCTATTCCACGACCGGGGCCATCAACGCCAATGCCAAGCTGAGCACCTACCTGCGCGGGGACGAACTGCGCCTGTTCGTGGACTTCGCGTACAAGGACATGCCTGATGAGTACTGGGGTGTCGGGTACGAGGCGGGGCAGGCTCCCGAGAGCGACTCGACCACTTCCTACGAGCGATCCTCCTGGGCGCTGTTCCCCAAGGTCCTCTTCCGGTTCACGCCGACGATCATGGTCGGCGGGGCGCTCGACTTTAACTCGACGACCGCGACGGACGTGAGTCCGGGCATGGCCGAGGACCCCTACTACCAGAAGTTCGGGGCGACCAATCTCAACTCGGGCACCGGCGTGGTGTTCCAGTTCGACAGCCGGGACATCGCCGCGAACGCCTGGAAGGGTCTGTACCTGAACGCCCAAGCCCTCTTCTATGGCACCACGCTCGGCGGCGACAACACCTACCAGGTGTACGACATCGACTATCGGCAGTACCGTCAGATGGGGCGCCCGGGGAAGACGCTGGGCTGGACCGTGCGCACGCGGAGTTCACGCGGCGACGTCCCCTGGGCCGAGCTCTCCCAACTCGGCAGTTCGACAGATCTCCGCGGATACCGGCAGGGCCGCTATCGGGACAAGGCGATGGTGTATGCGATCGTCGAATACCGCCACCAGTTCACGAGCGCGAAGCGCCCCGGCGGCCTGAGCCGGCACGGGGTCGTCGGCTGGGTGGGTGGAGGGTCCGTCGGCGAGGACCTGGGGGGTTTCGATCACATCCTCCCCAACTGGGGCGTGGGGTACCGCTTCGAAGTGCAGCCGAGGATGAGCGTCCGGATGGACATCGGCTTCGGTAAGGAGTTTTACTCCGATGGGGACGCCTTCGAGCCGGCGGTGTACTTCAACTTCACGGAGGCGTTTTAGGGAGGCGGGGAAGCGGGGAAGCAAGCGGGCCACGTCACCGGGGGCAGGTGACGTGGCCGCACTGCATCGTTCCCACTCCTACCGTACGACGTCGATCTCGAAGGGAATCCCGCCGAACTGAGCGTTCGCGGTCAGCTTGCTCCCGCTGAGCGTGCCGGTCGAGAGGCGCGGCGTGGACTTCTGCGAGTTGAAGTCGATGCTGTTCCCCGCCGCAGAATAGGTGCCGTAGTCCGTCATCGTCACCGCGCCGCCGTTATACGTCGCCTGCACGTCGAGGTCGAACGACCCATCCGCACCCATCACCAGCGTTCCGCTCACGAACTTGAGCTCGTTTCCTGCGCCATCGGTGAACGTCACCGGGAGGCTGGAGCCGCCGCCGCCGAGGTTGCCGTTGGTCCGAACCTGCGTCATGCTGTAGGTGCCGCTCACCTCCCCGCTCGGGGGCGGCGTCGAGGGTCCGGTGCTGCCACCGTCGGCACCGCTGCACGCGGCGGCGGCGGTCAGGACGAGGCTCAAGAGGAGACGGCTCGCGATCTTCAGGGGGCTCTGCATTGGTTCCTCCGTGGCTCGGCGGCCCGGCCGCCGTTGCCGATCTTGGGGTTGTGAGGCCGATTGTTCGGCTCATCAACTGGTGCGCAGGAGGACGCCAAATCCGGACATTGGCCCGGCCGGGCCGCCAGGGACCCCGCGGCCGGGTGATTGCGGAGCCCTCGGGCGGCACGTAGCTTGGGCCCGGAGCCCCCGTCCCCAATGCGGCAATCCGAGTCCCTCCCCCCCTCCGACACCCAGCCGGTCACCCTGCTGTTGCTCGAGCTGCGCGACGGCCAGTCGGGGGCCATGGATCGGCTGTTCCCGTTGGTGTACGAAGAGCTGCGACGCATCGCCCGGCGGGCCCTCCGCCGCGAGCGGACCGGCCATACCCTCGCCACCACGGGCCTCGTGCACGAGGCCTATCTCCGTCTCGCCGATCAGACCCGCCTCGAATACCGGGATCGCGCCCACTTCTTCGGCATCGCCGCGCGGGCGATGCGGCAGATCCTCGTGGACTACGCCCGGCGCCACCGCGCCGCCAAGCGGGGGGGAGACCAGCGAGTCGTGACGCTCGACGAGGGTGCGCTCGCGCTCGAGGATCGCGCCGAGGCACTCCTCGCTCTGGACGAAGCGCTGACCGACCTCGAGGGCGTCGATGCCCGTCTTGGGCAGATCGTACAGTGCCGCTTCTTTGGCGGGCTCACCGAGGATGAGACAGCGGAAGTGGTCGGGGTCACCGCCCGGACCGTCCGGCGGGATTGGCTCAAGGCGAAGGGGTGGCTGCACCAGCAACTGACGGCGTGAGCAGCGAGAACTGAGGGCCGACGGCCGAGGGCGAGGCGGCGAACCAGTGGAGGGTATCACGAAGATCGATATCGAGCGGTGGCGGCGGGTGGAGGCGATCCTCGATGTGGCGCTCGAGATGGAGCCCGCCGCACGCGCGGCATACGTGCGAGAGGCCGCCGGTGGGGACACCGGATTGCTGGCCGATGTCGAGGCGATGCTGGCCGGCGCCGAAGCCGACCTGTTCCTGGAGCTACCGGCCGCCGTGTTCGCCGCCGAGCTGATCGACGAAGGGGCGGAGGTCGATGAGCAGGATCTCGAGGGCACCCAGATCGGGCCCTACCGTCTGGCGCGGAAACTGGGGCACGGCGGAATGGGGGTCGTGTATCTGGCAGAGCGGGCCGACGGACAGTTCGAGCAGCGCGTCGCCCTGAAGCTGATCAAACGCGGAATGGACAGTGACGACATTCAGCGCCGCTTCCGCGCCGAGCGGCAGGTCCTCGCCCATCTGAATCACCCGCACATCGCCCGGCTGTTCGACGGCGGCGTCTCCGCCGACGGCCAGCCCTGGTTCGCGATGGAGTATGTGGACGGCCTGGCGCTGAACCGCTACTGCGAATCTCAGCATCTCGACATCGATGGGCGCCTGGGGCTGTTCCGCGACGTGTGCGAGGCGGTGCAGTATGCGCACCAGAACCTCGTCGTCCATCGCGACCTCAAGCCCTCGAACATCCTGGTGACCGCTGACGGCAACGTAAAACTGGTGGATTTCGGCATCGCGAAGCTGCTGCACGAGGAGCCCGCGGAGGAGGCCCTCACACATACGGAGCTTCGACGAATGACGCCGGAGTACGCCGCCCCCGAGCAGGTGCGTGGCGAGACGGTCACCACCGCCACCGATGTCTACGCGCTGGGCGCGGTCCTGTACGAGCTGCTCACGGGACGCCAGGCCCACCGGTTCACCGCCCGGACCCCGGCGGAGACCGAGCGCGTGATTTGCGAGGTCGAGCCCGACCCGCCGAGTGCCGCGGTCCGCGGATCGCCGCAGGCGCGCCGCCTCCAGGGGGATCTCGACGTCATCGTGCTCAAGGCCCTGCGGAAGGATCCGGCACGGCGGTATCACTCCGTCGAGGCACTGCTCGAAGACCTCGACAACCACCGAACCGGCCGCCCGGTCCGCGCCCGCCCCGACTCCGCCGCCTATCGGACGCGCAAGTTCCTCGGGCGCCATCGGTACGTCGTTGCCGGCGTCGCGATCCTCTTCCTGGCGCTCGCCGCCGGGCTCGGCGGGACGCTCTGGCAGGCGCGCGCCACGGCGCGGGAGGCCGCCAAGGCACGCGAAGTGAAGGACTTCGTCGTGAGCCTGTTCAGGGTGTCGAAGCCCGAGGAGGCCCGTGGCAGGGAGATCACCGCGCGCGAGCTGTTGGCACGTGGTGCGTCCCGGATCGACACCGGACTCGCGCGACAGCCGGAGCTCCAGGTCGAGCTGCTCGGGGTGCTCGGCGTCATCCACCGGGACCTCGGGCTGTACCCCGAGGCCGACAGCCTGCTGCGGCGCGCCGTGCAGGTCGCCCGCGCCACGTACGGCGAGGCGAATCCGGTCCTGGCCGCGCGGCTCATGGACTGGTCCTCGGTGCTCGCGGCCCGCGGCGATTACGACCGCGCCGATTCGATGCTCGTCCGGGCGCACCGGATCGTCGCCTGGAAGCGCGGCCCGGACGACACCGCGGTGGCGACCGCGCTCGGTGCGCTCGCATCGGTCCGACGGCTGAGAGGGGAATACGTCCAGGCGGAATCCCTCTATCGGGACGCACTGCGAATCGATCGCGACCGGTGGGGTGCCGATCCGCTGCGGATCGCGGAGGACCTGGATAATCTCGGCCTGGTCCGGGAGGTCGCCGGGAACTTCCCTGGTGCCGATTCCAGCTATCAGGAGGCGCTCGCCCTACGGCGCGCGGTGCTCGATCCCGATCATCCCCAGGTCATCACCTCGCTGCTGCACCTCGCCACGCTGCGCGAGAAACAGGGGGAATTCGAGGAAGCGATCCGGCTCGAACGGGAAGTCGTCGACCGTCGGAGGCGCGTCTATCCTGCCGGACATCCGGAGGTGGCTCACGCGCTCCAGACCCTGGCCACCACCCTTCAAATCCAGGGTGAGTACGCCGAGGCCGAGTCGCTCACCCTCGAGGCGATCGAGATTCTCCGGGCCCGCCTCGGTCCCGATCATCCCGAGACGATCCAGCTGGTGAGCGATCTGGCGACGCTCAAGTACGGACGGGGCGACCTGCGGGGGGCGGAAGCGGAATTCCGCGTCGTGCTCGCAGGGTGGCGGCGCTCGCTTGGCAACGATCATCCGACGACGCTGCAGGCGCTCAACGACCTGGCCGCCGTGCTCAAGTACCAGCGCAGGTACGCGGAGGCGGAGCCGCTCCATCGCGAGGCGCTTGCATTGCGCCGAAGGCGGCTCGGTGAGACGCATCCGAGCGTCGCCGAGAGCTGGGGCAACCTGGCGGAGCTGCTGCTGGACAAGGGGGATCCGGTCGGTGCGGAGAAGGCATATAAGGAGGCGCTTGCGATCTATCGGGCCACGCTTCCCCCCGGCCACGTGTTCATTGCGGGCTCACTCATGGGGGTCGGCAGCGCCCTGACCGATCAGGGTCGGGCCGCGGAGGCCGAGCCCCTGCTGCGTGAGGCCCTGGACATCCGGATTGCAAGCGTGGGTGTCGAGGACCGCAGAACCGCGAGGGCACAGCGGTTACTGGGGCATTGCCTCCTCAAAATGGGGCGCCGGGCTGAGGCGGAACCGTTGCTCGTCCGGAGCTATGGCACACTGCGCGAGGCCGAGGGTTGGTATTACGGGCTCGTGAGGCGGCAAGCGCTTGAGGACCTGATGGAGCTCTACCGGTCCTGGGGCAAGCCGGCCGAGGCAGCGAGGTATCGGGCGCTCCTGGGGAGCTAGGTGCGGGGAGTGGCCGGGTTGAGCCAGGACTCGACCTTGGCCAGCAGCTCGAGCTGGTCCACCGGCTTGGTGAGGCAGTCACTGCAACCGCTGCTGAAACCTGCTGCCACGTCCCATTCGTCGGCCGGGGAACTCACCAGGATGAGGGGGATGCGGGAGGTCTCCGGATGGCTGCGCAGCGCGCGGCAGGCGGAGATGCCGTCGAACCGGGGCATCATGACATCCATTAGAATGAGGTCGGGCTGCACGCTGAGCGCCGCACTCACGCCGGTGTCCCCATCGTCCGCCATGTGCACTTCGTACCGATCCTGCAGCATCATACCGAGCCAGAGCCGATAGGTCGATGAGTCATCGACGATGAGGACTCGCGGTTTCCTTCCCGGGTCGGTCACGCCATCGCCCCATTGCACCCAACGCTGTTCCATCGCTCTGCCGAACCCCTGGGACACATCCGCCAGGCCGCTGCATCCGCTGCCAACGGACGGTGGAGGAAGTGTCCTTGCGCGAGGTCAATGCCGAGGCGGGACGCCAGGAGAAGATCCGCCTCCCCGTCAACGCGTTCGACGATCACCTGGATTCCGTCCTGCCGAGCCTCCTCGACGAGGGAGGTCAGGCGATGACGCTCCATGGTCCCCTCCTCGGCTCCACGGAACAGACGCTCATCGAACTTCACGACGTCGGGGCGGCAGGCACCCGCCAGCGCCTGGGCATCGGCCGGGGCGGCGCCAAAGTCGTCCAGCGCCACCCGCACCCCGAGACGCCTCAGCGCCTGCACGCCGACGGCAAGCGACCGTGCATCCCAGTCCCGACCGTGCTCGATCACTTCGACCGTCAGGCGCGTCGGCGGGATCGAGTGATCCGCCGCGATGGCTACGAGCCGGACGGGGAAGACGGGGTCCGACATCAGGGTGAACGGGTGCACGTTGATGAACAGAGCCGATGAGATCGAATAGTCCGCGACCGTCCGGAGCGCCGTGACCACGCAGGCCCGATCCAGTTCGGCCTCGAGGTGCCACTGGCGCGCAGCGCCGAACAGTGCCGGGGCTTCCGCGTACGGGGTGCCGGCGGGGCCCCGCGTCAGGCACTCGAACGCGTGGAGGGTCCGGCCACCGGTGCCACAACGGAGGATGGGCTGGAACATCGTATGGAGAGCGCCCGGCATGAGGACCAATTCGGCAAATGCCGCCGAGGCGATCGGCACCGATTCGATTCCACCTGCCGGCCGGGTTCGGCGGCCCCTAGCGGGTTCAGCCTGCGACATCGTATCCTGACTCCTGATCCTGTGACCATGGGTTCCAGTCATCCGCTGCCCACTCATGGCCGCCGGACGCCCTCTGCACGGACGACAGTCTAGTGGGGTGGTGGGTCCGCATCCAATACCGCTTCGTTGGGAGTTGGATACCCACCGCGTATGGGCTAACTCGGAGCACACGATGGAGTTGCGGCACCTGCGGTACTTTGTCGCGGTCGCCGGGATCGGAAACCTGAGCCGCGCCGCTTCCCAGCTGCGGGTGGCGCAGCCGGCCCTTACACGCCAGGTGCGCGATCTGGAGCGTGAATTGGGAGTGGCGCTGCTGGAGCGACATTCCAAGGGCGTGACCCCGACGCTGGCCGGCGAGGCGTTCGCGCGCGCCGCCATGCGGGTGCTGGCGGACACGGCCGCCGCCCTCGATCGGGCCGAGGCCACGGCTGAAGGCGTGCGGGGCCGGGTGGTGATCGGGGCAATGCGGGCGGCGATCATTCACGGGCTTGCGCCTCGGCTGGAGGAAGCGCTGCGGGGCGAGCATCCGGAGATCACCGTGATCCTCCGGGAGCTCGACTTCCGCGAGGTGATCGACGCCCTGGTGGACGAAACCGCGGACGCGGTCATCAGCGTCAAGCCGGATGACCATCCGGCCGTGGTGACGGCGCCGCTGTGGGAGGAGGTCGTTGACCACGCACTGCTCCCGGCCAGTCACCACCTGGCGGCGCGGGCCTCGGTCACCGCCGGCGACCTGGCCGAGCTCCCCCTCGTCATTACACGATTCGGCACCCCCCTGGCCATGCGCAAGCGGGCACTGGATGCGCTGCATGAGGGCGGATTCAAGTCACCCGTCCTCGCGCTGGAGGGAGGGCTTCACGCCGGCCATGTGGCGGTCTCGTCGGGGCGCGGCTGGACACCAGTCTCGCGCTCGTTCGCGACGGCACCTCCCGAAGGCACGGCCGCCGTCCCGATCGAGGAGTTCGTCTTCAGTGTGCCTGTTGTTGCGCTGTGGCGAGCCGACGAGCGCCGACCCGTGGTACGCACCGCGCTGGACACCGCATTCGCTCTGGCGAGGCAGCTGCCGAGGCACATCGTGCCGGCGAAGCCGCGGCATCTCCCTCCGGGCCGGGTTTCCGCCGCCCGACGGAGGGAATCGGGCGCGATCCCGGCGGAACTCGCGATCCGGCATCTCCGTGCCCTGCTCGGCGTGGCCGGGACCCAGTCGATCGGCCGGGCGGCCGAGCAGCTCGGGATCACTCAGCCCGCC
This sequence comes from uncultured Gemmatimonadales bacterium, assembly GCA_963817575.1. Taxonomy (GTDB): domain Bacteria; phylum Gemmatimonadota; class Gemmatimonadetes; order Gemmatimonadales; family GWC2-71-9; genus DASTCF01. The sequence goes on along the minus strand of CAWFOY010000002.1, from coordinate 730 downwards.
CTCTCGCGGCAACTGCAGGAGCTCGAGCACGCCACCGGTCTGACCCTGCTCGACCGATCGGCACGGGGTGTCACGCTGACCGCTGCGGGGAGCGTGCTGGCTCAGGATTGCCCGAAGCTGCTGCTCGCGATCGAGGCGCTGGAGAAACGGGTCACCAGGGCGCGCCGCGGCATGGAGGGTCGGTGCGTCATCGGGGCCGTGGCTACGGTGGTGACCAGCGAGCTGCTGACCAGCGTGGTGACCGACTGCCTCTCGCGTTACTCCCACATCCAGATCGCCGTCGACGAAATCCCGACGCCCCGGCAGTTGCCGGCACTCACGCGCGGCGAGATTGACCTGGCCCTGGCGCACGCGTACCTCGAGCCCGCGGAGGTCGAGGCGTTCGACCGGCACCAGCTCGTCGAGGACCGTGTGCGAGTGGCGCTGATTGGCGCCTCCCACCCCCTGGCCAGCCATGCCACGATCCAGCCGGCCGAGCTGGCCGATGTGCCGTTTCTCTTCATGGAGCGCGCGTTCCATCCGGTGCTGTATGACAGAGTAATCGGGGCCCTCGCCGCGATCGGGCTGTCGCCACGGATAGATGGCACCCAGGATTCGCTGCACGCCGTGTGGACCCTGGCCGCCCAGGGACAAGGCTGGTGCCTCGGCTTCGACTCGCAGCGACGGCGCCCTCCGGCGGGTACGGTGGCGGTGCCCATTGCGGGGCTCGACCTGCGGTGGGGGATCGACC
>CAWFOY010000001.1:0-158255 GCA_963817575.1 uncultured Gemmatimonadales bacterium | reverse complement strand
GGCGAATGGCGTCCCGACGCCGATGGCGTCCATTGTGGCCCCGCCGAGTATCGGGAACGCGACGCGGGTCAGCCCGCCATACGTCTGCTGGAGTCCGAGATAGAGTCCGCGCTCGCTGCGACGGACGGCCTGCGAGAGCAGGCTGGTCACCGCGGGGAACAGGCAGGCCGTCCCGATCGGCATGAGCGTGAAGCCCAGCCCTATGAGCACCCATCCACTGCCGACGGCGGTGGCGGCGAGCCCGGCGGCCAGCAGAATGATTCCCCAGCGCGAGAGCCGCGGTTCACCGAGCCGGTCCACCAACGGGCCGAGGACGAAGGCCCGCATCAGCACGCCCATTCCGCCCAGATACATGATGAAATAGCCGATCGTGCCCTCGGTGACGCCGAGGCGAGAATGCAGAAGCAGCGGCACCAGCGGGATGATCCCGTAGAACGCCCCGATGCCGATCGAGTACGTCCAGATGAGGCGTGGGGCGGGCTCACGCCAGTGCGTGACCACCCGCACGAGGGCCTCGCGGCCGGGGGTCGGGTGCTCGGTAGTCTGGCTCATCGCATCGCGGGACTCGCGGAGGAATGCCCATCCGAATGCCGCGACCAGCACGGCAAAGCCCGCCGCGGCCCATCCGGGAAGCGCCTGCCCACCGACCCGCACCAGCACCGATCCGATGGCCGGGCCGAGGACGGCACCGAGGCTCGTGACCGCGGACAGCCAGCCGAGACTCCTGGTGCGTTTTTCCGGTGGGCTCACATCGGCCACGTAGGCCTGGACCACGCCGATCGTGCCGCCGCCGAGGCCCTGCACGATCCGCGAGGCAAGCAGCAGGATGACCGTATCGGCGGTGGCGAAGAGGACATACCCGACCGCGGTCACCAGGAGTCCCGCGACGATGACTGGCCGGCGGCCCCGGCGGTCGGAGGTGCGTCCCCAGAGCGGCGCCATCACGAGCTGGGCAAGTGAGAACGCCGAAATGAGAATTCCCACCACCGTCGCTGACGCGCCGAACCGGGTGGCGTAGAAGGGCAGGAGGGGCAGCACCATGGCCAGCCCCACCATGTCCACGAAGGCGGTGACGAACAGGACGAGTAGACGCATCAGCGGGAGCCGGCGGGGACGCGGGGATGCTGGGAAGCTCGGCACGTGGCTGAAGCCACGGCTCGGCTGATGTCGCTAATGCGACAGCGTTGCATCATTGAGGTGACTTTACTCACGAGCGAGTGCCCTGGCGAGGCGCGGCCGGGCGGGGGCGTCCGCGTGGGCTAGTGCACGGGCGACCCAGCGCCAGTGCACGCGGGCGCTGTCCGCCTGGCCGAGCCGGTCGTACGCCTCGGCGATGAGCTCGTGGAGATCCGTGAAGACCGCCAGATCGATGTACCCCTGCAGCGCGGGCCGTAGAATGTCCGCCGCCTTTCGCGGCTCGCCCCGGGCGAGGTAGAGGCGGGCAAGGTGGTAATTGGTCAGCGTGAAGCCGAGCGTCGGGGAGTAGATCGCGCGCTCGAAGGTCCGTATCGCGCCGACCGTGTCGTGCCGGGCGAGCAGGGCGAGGGCCTGGGCGTGGGTGGCGATGCCCTGCTCGCGGGCCTTGGCCGCGCGCCCGGCCCAGGCGGAGGCGGAGTCGGCGGCCCGCGAGGCAAGCGTCGCATCGCCGGTGCCGAGGGCCGCCTCGGCGAGGAGGGCGTAGAGCGGTGTGAGCGAGCGAGCCAGGATCCCGATCGGGGCCGAGCGATCGGTGCGGAGGACGACCGAGTCCAGGATCCGGCCCGCCTCCTCCGGGTGGCCCGCGTCCAGCAGTCCCAGCGCGTTGCTCAATCTGAGCCACCTCCCCCGTTCGCCTCTCCGCTCCGCGGGAGTCAGCATCGCACGCCGGGCTGCCATCAGATCCTGCAACTCGCGCCAGCGGGCCTGCTGGCGCAGGCTCAAGACCAGCGTCACCAGGCCCCGCCTGGCTGACTCGAGGTCGCTTCCCTCCGCCATCAGGGCTTGCGACGCGCGGTCGGCCGCCGCGAAGTCCCCGGCGCGAATGCGCACGGAGATTGGGAAGATGTCATCCGCGCTGTCGAAGGGATTGGCCTTCTGGCGGGCCTCGATCGCCTCTTCGGGGTGCCCCGTGACGTCCAGCAGCGACGCCAGGTAGGCCCACGCCGGGGCGGACGCCGGCGCGCGGCGGATCCAGTCGCGCGCCACCTGCTCCGCGCGCGGCAGCGAGTCGAGTGCGTGGTAGGCGTAGATCAGGTGCTGCAGCGCCTCGCAGGCGAGGCAGCGGCCCGGGGCTGCACCCAGGGCGCCCGAATCGGCGGCGATGACCCGGTGGAGGTAGGGCAGGGCGGCGGCGAATTCGGCGCGGGCCATTCGGGCGAAGCCGGCGAGGAACTGGGCCTCGATGTCGGCGGGGTACCGGACGATCAGCGTGTCCGCCAATGCGTCGAGCGCGGGGGACTGGACGGCATGGGCGGTCCAGGCGAGGATCTGCAGGCGCTCCCGATCACCCACGCTCGGGGCGAGGCGGTGGAGCAGGGCGAGATCGGCGGGATCGGGGTCGTGGCCCGACAAGTTCCATGACCTCGCCATGTAGAAGGCTGCCATCGCGAAGGTGGAATCTTCCCGAAGCGCGGCCTGGAACAGGCCGTGGGAACCGCGATAGTCGCCACGAACGAAGGCGCGAAGTCCCTCTTCGTAGAATCTCCACGCCACCAGCGACCTCGTCCCCACACCGCCCGGCCCGAGCACCGGCCCGCGACCCAGGGTCACGGCGATCTCGCTCGTCGCGCTGTCGACCAATCCGAAGAGCTCCTTTCCCTCGATCCGCCAGGCGCCGCGCACGCTGCCGCTCGCGAGGTTCACCCGCCGGAGCTCCAGGAGGAGCCCTCCACCTACCGCGTGCAGCCCGCCCTCCATCAGGTCCGAGGCGCCGGCGCGCCGTGCTGCCGCGGCGTAGGCGGCCGCGTCGGGAGAATCCCCGGCCCGCGCGATGAGTTCGAGCAGACGCGCGGTGCCCACCACCTGAAGGCCGGGAATCCGGGCCAGGTTGGTGGCGAGGATATCAGTGAGCGGGCCGGTGGCGTTCGAGCCTCGATAGTCGGCGATGGCACCGACGGCGAGGAGGGGCACCTCGTCGGCCGAAGACCGCGTGCGGAGCGTCGCCAGCAGCGTCAGACTGGCGACGATCGCGAGCGCGGCGAGAACGACATAGGCGCGGCGCGGCCGAGACCGGGAGCGTGGTGTCGGCGAGGGCGGAAGCGCGGGCGGCACCGAGATGTCGGGCGCGGCCGGCGCGGCGGCCGGTGCCGGCGCGGCGGGTGTGGCCGCTACGGCCGGTGCGTGTGGTGGAGCCGCGGGCATCCGGCGCAATTCCTCGGCGAAGCGCAGGACTTCGGCGTCCGGTTCCAGGGCCAGCTCCTCCGCGAGGAGCGCCTCGTAGATCCGCGCCTGCTGGATTGCCGCGTGCCGCTCACCGGCGGCGGCAAGCGCGCGCATCAGCTCTACCGTCACGCGTGCGTTGAGCGGGTCCATCGCCGCCCGCTTCCGCCACCACGACACCGCGGTAGCGTGGTCGCCCTGGTCTCCCACCGCCCGCGCCAGGCGCTCCAGCAGCTCCGCATGGCGGTGCGACAGGTGGGTCCGCTCCTCCTCCATCCAGCGATCGAACTCGGCGGCGCCGGCGAGCCGGAAGCCCTGCAGGAAGGGCCCGGAGTACGCGGCCGCTGCCCGGTCCCACTCATGCGCCGCCATCGCCGCGTCGAAGTCGAGCACATCGCAGGTGGCGGCCGCGAGGTTGAGCCGCAACTCCTGCACGCCGAGGAAGAGATCGTCGTCGCGGAGGTCGGTCCGGAGTGCGTGCAGCGCCTGGGAGAGGGCGCGTCGGCCGGCCTCCTCGTCGGTGTCGGGCCAGAGGAGGGCGAGGAGGCGCTCGCGGGTGATGCCGCGATCGCCGGCGCGGGCGATGAGGGCGAGCACGGCAAGACGGCGCGGCTGGGTGGCGGCGCCGGAGGGCGGCTGGTCGTCACGGCTGGCCGAGAGGCCGCCGAGGGTGCGGATGCGGATCATGAGTCGGACGCTGAGGGACAGGTTACCGCCCGCAGCGACGGGCCGCAAGCGGAAGCGCCGAGTAAGGAGCGCTCCTTCAATGAGTTAGGGCTCGTGAGAATCCCGTGATGATTTCGGGGACGGCGCCGGTATCGTTGCCGCCGTTCGATGCCGGCATGCAGCCGGCCCCGGGTTCCCCACGACAGGAGGTTCTCATGAGGTTCGCACTGGCAGGACTGCTCGCGATGGCGCTCGCCGCCTGCAGCGACGCGAGCACTGTGGCTCCCACGCTCCCACCGGCCGACGAGCCGCCCGGCTCACTCGCCGAGGCGCCGTTCCGTGACGCGCTCGAGCGCATCGTGCCCGCACTGGGCACCGGCCCGGCCGCGACCGCGCTTCAGGCGGCGCTCACCGTCGCCTGGGCGGAGCGGAGCAGCGCATCCCTCGCGGCGATCGAACCGGCGCTGCAGCGCCTGGAAGCAGAACAGCCCGATGCCGCCGTGGAAGCCGACGTGATCCGGCTCGCCGTGGCGGCCCAACCCTGATCTCTCAAGTCCACATCCAATCACCACTCAAGGAGTCCATCATGTCCCGCATTCGCCTCTTCACGCTACTCGCGGCTCTCGCCCTGGTTCCTGCGGGCGCCCAGGCCCAGACGACGATCACCGCCTGCTATGTGCCGAAGACCGGCTCGGTATACCGGATCCAGGCGACCGGCGCGCCCGATGCCTGCAAGAACGGTCACGTCGAGTTCAGCTGGAAGGCGCCGGCCGTCGTCTACGGCGCGATCACCACAGTCACCGATTCGTTCACGGTCCAGCCCGGCACTCTCGGCGTCGGAGGGGCCGACTGCCCGGCGGGCTCGGTGGCGATTTCCGGAGGCTTCCTCTCGACGGACCCCTACACCGGCAACTTCCAGGTCCGCATGAGCCTGAATCACCCGCAGACCCCGGGCTGGCGGGTGAACGGCTTCAACTACGGGGCCACGCCGCTGAAGGTGTACGTCCAGGCGTACTGCGCGCCGGTGTCGTAGCAATCCCTGCGGATCCGGCATGCCGGGGCGGGGTTCCTGCGATCCTGCCCGGTCTGCCCGGCTCCGAAATCTCACGACGACGCTTAACCACCTCACGAGGGCTACATCATGTCACGCATTCGCCTTTTCAGCCTGCTCGCGGCCTTTACGCTGCTTCCGGCTGCCGCGCACGCCCAGAACACGATCACGGCCTGCTACGTGCCGAAGACCGGCTCGGTGTACCGCATCCAGGCTCCCGGCGCGCCCGATGCATGCAAGTCGAGCCATGTCGAGTTCAGCTGGGAGAGCGCGCCCGCCAGTATTGCCGCGACCGAAGACACCACATACGTGCTCATCACCCCGATCCCGCCTGGCGAAACGGCCGTGGTGCAGCGTCCGTGTCCCGATGCGGACCAGCGGGTCCTCTCGGGCGGCTTCGGAAAGATGGGCCCGGAGCTTTCGGAGCTTGAGGTCGTGAGAAGCTCGCCATTCATGACCGGTCACGGGTGGGAAGTCGTGGCACGGAACAACAGCACCGTGTGGAACCAGATCGTGAGCTTCGTCAGGTGTTCCAAGCCCGCGGCGACGTCGTGAGCGCCCTGAATCCGATCATGCTTCCGGATCACGACGTGGCCGTCCGCGCGAGCTGGGCCGAAGTCGAGGCTCGCGCGGAGGCCATCGCGGCGGAGCCCGCACTCACCACGCCAGATTGGGGAACGACCATGTCACGCAACCTGATTGCGGCGGCCGTCGTGATGACCGCCTTCGCCTGTGGCGACCCGGGCGCCGTCACGTCGCCGGGCGGCGCCGGCGCCGTGGCCTCCGCGAACGTGGCGCCGTGCCTGGCGGAGCAGGGCCAGCAGCTCATCGAGGCGGGCCAGTACAAACAGGCGATCCGCGAGTTTACCTGTCTCATCGCCATCGATCCCACCGCCGTCGAGGGCTACCGTGGCCGGATCGAGGCCGAGCTCATGCTCGGGCGATTCTCCGACGCCGTCCTCGACTACGTGCAGGTGATGGCGTTCGTGGTGCCGGTGCATCCGGATGCCGAACAGACGATCCTCGCCGGCTATGACGCGCGGCTCGACGTCACACCCGACGCGATCCTGGCGCTCATGGGCAAGAGCTTCGCCCACTGGTGGTTCTTCGACTACCCGGCCGCGATGCACGTGCTCGACCACCTGCTCGCGGTGCAACCGAACGACGCCTACGGTCACCTCTTCCGCGGCTCCAGCCGCCTTCTCCAGGGCACGAAGCGGGCGGCCGGCGCCGCCGATCTCGAGCATGCGATCGCGCTGCTCCCGGCAAGCCCCGACGTCCGGTTCATCGTCGCCGACGCGTACACCTACGGCAGCGAGCCGGATGCCCAGCGTGCGTTGAACGAGGCGACGCTTGCGCTCGAAGGCGGGCTCGACACGCCGCGCATCAGGGCGATCCTCGGCGGCGCATACCTGGTCCTCGGAGACGCAGCCGCCGCAGCCGCCCAGATCGAGATCCACATCGATCTCGTGACCACCGAGCTCGTCGGCACGTCCCCGCTCAGTCCCGGCAGCTCGATGAGCCTTGGCCTCGTGCCCGGCCGCACGTATGACATTCCCATTGCGGTCCAGGCCGGCGAGGCGATCTCGATCACGACGAGCAGCCAGGACTTCACCGATACGATTCTCGTCCTGCTCGCCCCGGACGGCACGGCGGTCGTGGGCAGCGACGACTACAAGGGATACTTCGCGGGGTTCGAGTGGGTCGCGCCGGCAGGCGGCACGTATCGGCTGCGGGTCACGTCGTTCGAGGGAGCGAGCACCGGGGAGCTCCTGGTGGTGAGCAAGTGAGGCGCGAGGAGTCCCGGCCCTGATGACTCCCGAGCACGAGGGTGCCATCCGCGGGAGCTGGGCCGAGGTCGCGACCCGCGCCGAGGAAGTTGCGGCGCGCTTCCACGCCCGTCTCCTGGCGCTCGACCCTGAAGTGAGCGCGATGTTCGCGACGGCGGATCCTGCCGCGCACCGGCAGCGACTGGCCGCCACCCTGGCGGCGCTGGCAGAATCGCTGGGCGAGCCCGAGCGACTGGTGGCGGTGCTGGTGCCCCTGGCGCGCCGGCACGCGGGCTATCACCTACGGCAGGAGCAATTGGCGCTGGCCGAGGACGCGCTGATGGACGCGCTGCACGAAGTCCTGGGCGAGCGGTTCAGCGCCGAGGTGGAGGAGGCGTGGCGCGAGCTGGTCGAGCTGGTCAGTGCGGTGATGAGGAGGGCGGTGGGACCAGCAGAGGGACGGTCGGACAGTCGGACAGCCGGACAGTCGGACAGGACGGAAGAGGCGGAAGGGGCGAGATAGCCCAGCCGGGATTGCTCGTGGCGAAAGCCCCGGCTCGGCAGGTGTCGCTGAAGCGACGGAACGGGGCCCATTAATTCAGTTTTTCGAGCGCCTCCTTCACCATCCGGCTCTCAGGGTATCGCCGCGCCAGGTCCTCGAGGACGGCGCGGGCGGAATCGGGCTGACCTGCGGCCACGAGCGCCTGGCTCCGGAGCACGCCAATCCGGCTGCCCAGCCTCGGATCATCGGCCGGGACGGACAGCGTGTCCAAAGCCGCGAGGGCGGCGGCGGGGTCCTTCCGGTCTTCGATGAGCGACTGGATGGCTAACAACGAGACCGCAGGATCATCCGGCCGCTGCCGCGCGAGCTCGGTGGTCAGGCGAGCAGCGTCTTCGGCGCGCCCGGCCTCGCGGTCGGCGCGCGCGGCATGGTAGAGGCCTGCGACGAGCAGCCGCTGAATGTCCGCGGGATCCCCGCTCCGGATGCCGACGCCGCCGGCGTAGGAGTAGACGAGCTCTCCGCCATGCTCCGCGGCTTCGTACAGGAAGAATGCGGCCACGACCCCGGTCGCTGCCGACACTGCGTGCAGCACCCGGTGCGCTCGCTCGTTCTTGCGGAGCCCCAGGGCGAGCAACTCGAGCCCGGCGACCGCCAGGAAGAAGTTGCGGGTTCGCTCCCCCAACTCCTCATGCTCTTCGACTGCCTGCCGTGCCCCGGGGATTCGTTCGGCGGGTCCGTGCGCCTGGTCGCCGGAAGTGACGGCCACGACCGACGCGCCCGCGGCCGCGAACAGGGACAGGAGGGCGACCGGCCGGATCCAGGTTACGGAGGTGAACAGGGTCAGGATCCGGAGACCGACGCCGATGAATCCGAGCACGACAACGAAGTGGACGATCTGCGGATGGAAGGATGCGATGTCTGGCATCGGGGGAGTTGCTCGCGATTCGTGTGAGAGACGAAGGAACGTACCGCGGCCCGTACGGCAACGGGAGAGGGGATGATAACCCCTCACCCCCTGGTCCCCTCTCCCTCCGGGAGAGGGGGATGTGCGCTAGGTATCTCCCGGTTCGCGCAGTCGATAGCCGACGCCGGGATCGGTGGTAAGCAGTCGAGGCCGCGTCGGGTCGCGCTCCAGCTTGTGACGGAGCTGGGCCATGTAGACCCGAAGATAGTGCGTCTGCTCCTGGTAGTTCGCTCCCCAGACCTCGTGGAGCAGCTGGCGATGGGTCACGACCCGCCCCGCATTCCTGACCAGCGCGGCGAGGAGCCTGTACTCGGTGGGCGTGAGATGGACCTCGTGCCCGCCGAGATGGACTTGGCGCTTCAGCAGGTCGACCCGCAGGTCACCCGATGCGAACACGGTGCTCTGCGCTCCGTCCGGTGCGCGCGCCGCGTGCCGGAGCGCCACCCGGATGCGCGCAAGCAGTTCGGGCTCGCTGAAGGGCTTGGTCAGGTAATCGTCGGCGCCGAGATCGAGCGCCGCCACCTTGTCCTGCTCCTGCCCCCGCGCCGAAATCACGATGATCGGCGTGGACGTTGAGCGGCGAAGCTCGCGGGCCACGTCCAGTCCGTCCGCGTCCGGCAGGCCGAGATCGAGAAGAATCAGCTCGGGATTCCTTCCCGCGGCCTGCATGAGTCCTTCCCGGGCCGTCGCGGCCTCGACCACCTGATAATCGCGCGCGCGCAGGGCCGCCCGGAGGAACCGCCGCATGTGCGGTTCGTCTTCGATGACCAGGACGAGCGGTGCGGGAGTCGCCATGCCCGGGATCAACTCGCCTGTCGCTCGGCGGGCACCGCTCCGATCGGCGGGCCCTCCAACGGCAGCGTGAAGCGGAAGGCGGCTCCGCCTCCAGCCTGCGACTCGACCCAGATCCGTCCGCCGTGCGCCGCCACAATTCCGCGGCAAATCGTCAGTCCCAGCCCAGCGCCGCCGGGGGGCTGGCTGGCGGAGCCCGGCCCGCGATAAAACTTGCGGAACACCGCCTCCTCCTCGCCGGGCGGAACGCCCGGCCCGTGGTCGGACACCTCCACCACGACGGCGCCATCCTCCGCCCAGGCCCTGATCGCGATCGGTGTGCCGGGCGCAGAATACCTCGCGGCATTCTCGAGCAGGTTGATGAAGACCTGCTCGAGCAGCAGCTCGTCCACCGGCACCATCGGGAGGTCATCGGGAAGTCTGGTCTCGACGGGGTGGCTCCTGAGCCGCTCTTCCAGCCGGACGAGTACAACGCCGAGCACCTCCTCCAGCGGCTGCCAGGATTTCTTGACGGCCAAGGCACCGGTCTCTACCCGGATCATCTCGAGGAGGTTCGCCACCAGCCGCGACATCCGTTGTGACTCCTCGAGAATGGCTTCCGCGAGGTCACGACGCACCTCGACCGGCAACGCTCCCCGGTCCTCGAGCAGGCTGCTTGCGGCGCCTTCGATGCTCCCCAGCGGAGTGCGGAGGTCGTGCGAGAGCGAGCTCAGGAGGGCGGTGCGGAGCCGCTCGGCCTCGACTTCCGCACGCGCCTGCTCGTGCCGCTCTGCCAGCAGCGTCCGTTCCAGCGCGACTGCGGCCTGCGCGGCCAGCGCTTCGATCGTCGTGCGCTCCGCGATTGTGGGGATGCGGTCGATCTGCGCGGGGAGCACGGCCACCACGCCGAGAGTCCGAACAGGCGTCTTGAGCGGAACGACCAGTGCCTCCGCCTCCGCGCAGTGCCCGGTGCCGCGACCGGCCGCTTCCCCACGCTCGAAGGCCCATTCGGCGGCGATCCGCACCTCGAGGCCAGTGAACACACCGCCGTTCGGGAGGGGTAGGCCTCCGCCCGCGGCGCCCGGACCTTCCGCGAGGAGGATGGTCGCCCGGCCCAGCGCCGACTGCTCAATATGTCGCTCGGCGACCCGCAGGACTTCGTCGCGGCCAGCGGCCTCGCCCAACTCGGTGCTCAGGTCATACAGCGCGGCAGTTCGCCGTTCGCGGTCACCTGCGTCCTCGGCCTGGTCACGGATCCGCGCCATAAGCCGGCTCATCACCAGCGCGACCACGAGCATTACGCCGAAGGTGAGGAAGTACGAGGTGTCGTGGACGTTGAACGTGTAATAGGGCGGCACGAACGCGAAATCGAAGGACGCGATGCTCAGGACCGAGGCAAGCAGCGCCGGTCCGCGGTGGTACCGGGACGCGACGAGCACGACCGCCAGCAGAAAGATCATCGCCACGTCGGTCGGGTTCAGGCGCGACCGCAGCGCGAAGCACACGGCGGTCGTCAGAGCGACGATGCCGGTTGCCATAGCGTACTCGATGCGAGCTCTCTGCGTCATGCCGAGAAAACCTACGATGCTGGGGCATCAAGATTCTATCAGGATTCGCGCCGGGGGGCTGACGGCCGCAGGTGCGGACCCCAGTATTCGGCCCGACCGCGTCCCGAGGACCCCGAAGTGACGTCACCCCAGGCTCCGCCTCCCTCCACGATCCGCCGCGTGAAATACGCGCTGTTCGGGAAGCCGCGCGACCTCCACGACCACCGCCTGTTTCACCGGCTCTCGCTTATCCCGTTCCTGGCCTGGGTGGGGCTCGGCGCCGACGGGCTGTCGTCATCGGCCTACGGTCCGGAGGAGGCGTTCCGGCAGCTCGGGGCGCACCCCTACTTGGCGCTGCCGCTGGCCGCTCTGATGGCGACGACCGTGCTCCTCATCTCCGCGGCGTATCGGCGGATCATCGAGGAGTTTCCGAGCGGCGGCGGTGGGTATGTCGTGGCCACGAAGCTGCTGGGTGCCGAGGCCGGGGTGGTGTCGGGATCCGCTCTGCTGGTGGACTATGTGCTTACTATCACCATTTCGATCGCGGCGGCCGGAGATGCGCTCTTCAGCTTCATGCCGCTGGCGTGGCACGGCGCCAAGCTCCCGGTGGAGTTCGCCTTCTTGTTCCTGCTCACGGCGCTCAATATCCGCGGCGTCCGTGAGTCCGTGCTGACCCTGCTCCCGGTATTCCTGCTGTTCCTCGTCACCCACGTGCTCATCATCGGGGTCGGCCTGTTGGTGACGCTGCCGAAGGCCGCGGCGACACTGGAAAGCGCGCGAGCCGGCTACGGGCAGGGTGTGGCGACGATGGGCCTCGGAGGACTCCTGCTGCTCTTCATCCGGGCCTACTCGCTGGGCGGCGGCACCTACACCGGCATCGAGGCGGTGTCGAACGGGCTGCCCATCATGCGGGAACCGAAGGTAGAGACCGGCAAGCGCACCATGCTCTACATGGGGACATCGCTCGCCTTCACGGCGTCCGGCCTTCTCCTGTGCTACCTGTTCTGGCAACTCGCGCCGGCCGCGGGCAAGACGATGAATGCCGTCCTGGTGGAGCGGCTGGCCGGCGGGCTGCCGCTGGGCGCCGTCTTCGTGGTCCTGTTTCTTTTCTCGGAGGCCATGCTGCTGGTGGTGGCGGCCCAGGCCGGGTTTATCGACGGACCGCGGGTGCTGGCCAACATGGCCGTGGACTCTTGGGTTCCCCACCGCTTCGCGGCGCTCTCCGAGCGCCTGACGACCCAGAACGGCATTCTGCTCATGGGTGGGGCCGCGTTTGCCGCCCTGCTCTACACGCGCGGCGATGTCGGGCACCTCGTCGTTATGTACAGCATCAACGTGTTCCTCACGTTCTCGCTCTCGATGTACGCGATGCTCCACTTCTGGTATCAGCACCGGAAGGTGCGCCCGTTCTGGAAGCGGCGGATGGCGCTGTTCGCCGCCGGGTTCACCCTGTGCGTCACAATCCTGGGGATTACCATCTTCGAGAAATTCGCGGAGGGGGGCTGGATCACGGTGCTGATCACGCTGCTCGTCATCGGGCTCTGCTTCCTGATCCGCGGCCACTACCGCGCCGCGGCGGCCAAGGTGGGCGAACTCTACCAGGAGCTGGGAGACCTGCCGCACGTGCCGGCCGGGGAGTCGCTTGCACCGGGGCCGGTCGACCGCACGAAACCGACGGCGGCGATCCTCGTCCATTCCTACGGCGGCGTCGGCATCCATACCGTGCTGAACGTGTTCCGCTCCTTCCCGGGCCACTTTGGCAACCTGGTGTTTCTGACGGTCGGCGTGGTGGACTCAGGCGAGTTCAAGGGGGAGCACGCCGTTGAGGAACTCCGCGCGCGCACGGAGGAAATGCTCGGCAAGTACGTGGCCCTGGCTCACCGGCTCGGCGTGCCTGCCACCTCCCGCCTCGCCATCGGCACGGAAGTCGTCGCGGAAGCCGAGCGGCTCTGCCTTGGGGTGGCGCGCGAGTTCCCGCACACCACATTCTTCGCGGGCAAGATGATCTTCCAGAAGGAGCGATGGTGGCAGCGGTTTCTTCACAACGAGACGGCCATGGCGATCCAGAAGCGGTTGCAGTGGGCGGGCAAGACGGTGGTGACGCTGCCGATCCGGGTGCGGGAGGCATCGGCGTAGTCCATGCCGGAGCTTCCCGACATCACGGTCTATGTGGAGGCGCTCGAGCGCAGGGTGACCGGCGCGGTCCTGCAGCAGGTCCGCATCGTCAGCCCCTTCGTACTGCGCTCAGTGGATCCACCGATCGGCGAAGCGGCCGGGCGGCACGTCCTCGGCATCCGGCGGATGGGCAAGCGGATCGTGCTCGAGCTCGATCCCGATCGCTTCCTGATCCTGCACCTGATGATCGCCGGCCGCCTCAGGTGGCGCCCGAGCGGCTCCGCGGTGCCGCGCGGAAGGGGACTTGCCGCTCTCGATTTCGCCGAGGGCACCGTTCTGTTCACGGAGGAGGGCAACCAGCACCGCGCGGGGCTCTGGCTCGTGCGGGGTGAATCTGCGCTCGCGACGCATGATCCAGGGGGATTGGAGCCGCTGGAGGCGTCACCCGAGGCGTTCCGCGCCGCGCTCGCCAAGGAGCGGCACACGCTGAAACGGGCGCTCACCGATCCTCATCTGTTCTCCGGCATCGGGAACGCGTACTCCGATGAGATCCTGCACGCGGCGCGACTCTCGCCGCTCCAACTCACGACGAATCTACCGGAGGCGGAGATCGCGCGACTCTACGAGGCGACCAGGCGGACGCTCACCGAGTGGACGGCCCGCCTCCGGGCGGAGGCGGGGGGTGGCTTCCCAGAGAAGGTGACGGCGTTCCGGGAGGGGATGGCGGTGCACGGACGGTTCCGGGAGCCGTGCCGCGTGTGTGGTTCACTGGTCCAGCGGATCCGTTACGCGGAGAACGAGGTCAACTACTGTGCGACCTGCCAGACCGGCGGCCGGCTGCTCGCCGATCGTGCGCTCTCCCGTCTCCTGAAGGAGGACTGGCCGCGCTCGCTCGATGAGTGGGAGGCGCGGGTGGATAGCGCGGCAACTCGCGGCTCCAAGCCGCGACTCGGCTGATGTCGCTGAAGCGACGAGACGGCGGCCTCGTCCCTTCAGGGACCCCTGCCGAGCCGTGGCTTCAGCCACGAGTCGGAGCAGGGAGCTCGACTACCTCGTGATCATCGCGTGAGCCCAGGGCTTCCCGGCGAACATCAGCCAGGGATGCTCGCGTGACGGCTGGGTACTCAGGCCGCTGGAGGCCTCCGTGGCGTAGGGCAGGTAGATCACCGCGAGGCCCTTGGTGCCCGGCGGCACCCCGGCGGCCGGATCGGTAACAACGTCCTTCAATGTGACCGAATACAGCACGAGGCCTGCCTTTGGGCCGGGCAGGGTGCCGCCCTCGATTTCCGCGAATCGGGCCGAATCCACGCTCGCGCGGCCGAGTCCCTTCGCCCGGAGCGCTCGGCCGCGAGCCATGAACGGCTCGAGCCCCTCGTGATAGCACGCGACGTGAAAGCCCTCCTCGGCCGGATCGTCCGCCAGGCACACCATCCCGTTGGTGCCGGCTCTGAGCTTCTCCAGGCCCCCTGAGCGGTACCCGAGCACGGTAGCACCTGCGCGGAGGCTGTCCGGCAGGGGCAGGACAGCGGCTCCGATCTGCCATGCCTCGGTTCGCTCCTGCGCCGCCCCCGGGTTGGATGCGGCGAACAGCAGGATCAGGCCTGCAAGCAGGCAGGGCCAGGCCTTCGCCATCCGGACTCTCCTATTGTTGGTCTTTCTTGAGGGCGCGCGCGACGATGATCGTGATATTATCCGTGCCGCCATCATCCAGCGCGTCTTTCAGCAACGATTCACACGCCTGTTTCGCCGAGCTCATCGTCTTGAGCCGTTCGCGAATTCGGGCGTCGGACACGTGCTTGGTGAGGCCGTCGCTGCAGAGCAGCAGAACGTTTCCGTACGCTGAGTCGAACCGGGTCACGACCGGGGCGGTCTGACCACCGCCGATCGAGCTTGAGAGCACATGGGCCCACCGGGTGCGGGGCGCCTCGGTGCGACTCAGGACTCCCTGGTCCACGAGTTCCTGCGCCATGGTCTGGTCGCGGGAGATCTGGATGAGCTCCTCCCCCTTCCGGAGTACGTAGCACCGGCTGTCGCCGACCTGCAGGATATACGCACGGGGCCAGACACCCATGAAAACCGTCAGCGTCGTGGCCATCCCACGCCGTTCCGGATCGTCGTGCGCGAGCTCCGCGATGTGCTCGTGCGCATGCATGGCCGCTTCCTCGAGCGCCCCGGAGAACGCGGCATCATCCGACGCGTCGGCCGTGTAGTAGCACTTCATGCTGCGGGCGACGTAATCCATGATGCGCTCA
This sequence comes from uncultured Gemmatimonadales bacterium, assembly GCA_963817575.1. Lineage (GTDB taxonomy): Bacteria > Gemmatimonadota > Gemmatimonadetes > Gemmatimonadales > GWC2-71-9 > DASTCF01. The sequence goes on along the minus strand of CAWFOY010000001.1, from coordinate 143,261 downwards.
ACCGCGACCCGGCTCGCCTCCTCACCCTGCGAGCTTCCGCCCACGCCGTCCGCGACCATGGCGAGAAACGCCATCCGCTCGTGTGCCGGCCAGGCGCTGTCGGGCGGGAGGCTGGTGCCGATGATCTTCACCTGCCGGTGGAGCGAGCAGATCAGGAAGTGATCCTGGTTATTCTTGCGCGTCCGTCCGGTGTCGGTGACACCGTAGACGTCGATTTCGTCATCGCGCGGCTTGCGCTCGGTGGCGAGGTCGGTCTCGGTCTGGGCGGTCGAAGACATGAGTCCGGTCCTCCTTTCCCCTGCTCAGAGCTTCTTCAGCAAGGCCTCGAATCGCGGTTCTTTCCGCAAGGGGTCGAGGTCGGTGTCATTCTCCAGCCACTCCCGGTGGCCGAAGCCGTTCTTCACCGCCTGCTCGAGGCAGCTCATCGCGTCGTGCAGCCGGCCCCCGAGGGAATAGACGCAGGCGACGTTGTACAGCACGCCGGAGTCCTCGGGGTCGAGGGCGAAGGCGCGGGAGGCCCATTCGAGGGCCTTCTCGGGCCTCCCGAGCTGCATCAGGCCGGCGGCCCCGAGGCAGAGGGCGCGGGCGTCATCCGGATTGAGTTCCAGGTGGTGTTCGACGGCCACCGAGGCGGTCCGCATGGTCGCCTTCGCCTCCTCCTCGCGTCCCAGGTGGCGGAGCGGGCTGCCGATGAGGTACGCCGACTGGTAGTCATCGGGCCGCACACGGCTGGCCTCCCGGTACTGCTCCACCGCCTGCTCGTATTTCCCCTGCTGGTTGAGAGCCCGGGCGAAGAAATAGTGCGCCTCGAACAGATTCGGGTTCAGTCCGATGGCGGTCTCGAACTCCTGCCCGGCCTCCTGGTACTGCTTGCTCAGCGAGAGTGCGAGCCCGCGCGAGGCGTGCGCTTCGGCCTTCGCAGCATCGAGCTCGAGGGCCCGGCGGCTGTAGGTGTCGGCGCCATCCAGGTTGGCCTTGCTCGCATCCCAGTACATATAGAGGAACGAGCAGCAGTCGGCCGCGCCGGCGTAGGCGGGGACGTACTGCGGATCGGCCTCCATCGCGCGCTCGAACATCCGCCGCGCGAACTGAATGCCGGTGCGGCGGAACTGGTGAAAGAACTGCCGGCCCCGAAGGTAGTAGTCGTAAGCTTTGAGGTCGGTGGTCGGCGCCTGCTCGATGGCCTTCTTCTCCTCATCACTCAGCACCAGGCGGAGCGCCTTCACGATCGCGCCGGCAATCTCGTCCTGGATGGCGAACACATCCTCGAGCTTCCGGTCGAAGCGCTCCGACCAGAGCTGGTAGCCATCGGCCACGTTGATGAGCTGGGCCGTCACCCGGAGCATGTCGCCGGCCTTCCGCACGCTGCCCTCGAGGACGGTCCCGACCTTGAGCGCGCGCCCGATGCCGCTGATGTCTTCGTTCTTGCCCTTGAACGCGAACGAGGAGGTCCGCGAGGCGACGCGAATCGCCTGGATCTTGCTCAGGGCATTGATAATTTCTTCCGCGACCCCGTCGGTGAAGTATTCGTTCTCCGGGTCGGCGCTCATGTTGACGAAGGGGAGGACGGCAATCGACTTACCGGGGTTGGCGGTCGCGGTCATGGTCGTCGGGGTCACCTGGGGCGGCGTGGAGCCGGTATGGAGGACGAGGGCCTGCGCGAACTGCGCGGCGGTTGCGAAGCGGTTCGCCGGCTCGCGTTCGAGGGCCTTCGCGATCGCCCGGTCCACCTCGGGCAGCAGGTCCGGGCGGAGCGACCGCGCCGATGGCGCCGCCTCGATGAACCGTTTCGTGATCACGGACTGGGCGGAGGGGCCGGTGAACGGGGGCTGCCCGGTCAGCATTTCGAAGAGCACGCAGCCCAGGCTGTAGACGTCGCTCCGTCCGTCCGGTTCCTTCTCGCCGGAGGCCTGCTCCGGGCTCATGTAGGTCGGGGTGCCAATCGCCAGGCCGGTCTGCGTGATGCTCTCCGCACCGGCGGCCCGGACGGCCTTGGCGATGCCGAAGTCGGTCACGAGGGCCTCGCCCTCGTGCATCATCACGTTCTCCGGCTTGATGTCCCGGTGTACAACCCCCTGCCGGTGCGCGTAGTCGAGCGCCGAGGCTATCCCGCGGGCGATGTTGAGGGCGTCATCGAGCGCGAGCCGGCCCTCGCGGACCAGCTTGGCACGGAGGGACTCGCCGTCCACGTATGGCATGACATAGAAGAGGAGTTCGCCGGCCTTGTCCGAATCGTGCAGCGGGACGATGTGCGGGTGATTCAGCCGGGCCGCGACCCGGATCTCCCTGAGGAACCGCTCGGGGCCGAGGGTCGCCGCCAGCTCAGGATGCAGCAGCTTGAGCGCGACCTGGCGGTCGTGCTTGAGATCGTGGGCCAGGAAGACGGTGGCCATGCCCCCGCGCCCGACCTCCCGCTCCACTTTGTAGCGGGCGGCCAAATCCGACTGCAGGCGCGGGAGAATTGCTGTCATGATGAGTGGGTGCTCCTCCAGCGGGAACCTACGCCCGTCAGGGTGATGGCGCCAGCAGCGGCTAAAGCCGCGGCTCGGCTGATGTCGCTGAAGCGACGGTGACCCCTCACCCCAAACAGGCGCGGGAGGGTCGGAGGGGAGGGAAGGCTTCCGGCTGTTTTCCGATGCTCCCTCGTCATGTGGGTCGCTGAATCGGGACGGCAGACGAGGGAGGATCGGAGGGCAGGGCTCACGGTTTGACGAGGTTGATATAGGTCGTGATGATGAGCGCGTTGGTGAAGTCGATGAAGAAGGCGCCGACCATCGGCACGACCAGGAAGGCCCGTGGCGCCGGTCCGAAGCGCTCCTCGAGGGAACCCATGTTGGCGACGGCGTTCGGCGTGGCGCCGAGACCGAACCCGCAATGGCCGCCGGCCATCACCGCCGCATCGTAATCCCGTCCCATGAAGCGGAAGGTGACCCAGTACGCGAACGCCGCCATCATCGTGACCTGTGCCGACAGGATCACGAGCATCGGGACCGCGAGGTCGAGGAGCTCCCAGAGCCGGAGCGACATCAGCGCCATCGTGAGGAAGAGCGAAAGAGCGATGGTGCCGAGATCGTCCACCGTGCGGGACTCGATGCGAATGACCTTCGTGGAGTCCGCCACGTTCCGGAAGATGGCCGCGACGAGCATCGCCCCGATGTAGCCCGGCAGCGTCACGTACCGGCCGAGCCACTGGGACAGGAGCCCCCCGGCCCACATGCAGGCCAGGATCACCGTCAGCATCTTGAGCAGCCGGTAGGCCGTGGCCGGCTCCCCCGCGGGCTCGGTGTCGATCTCCTCGTCGAGCGCCGCGTGTTCCAGCCGGCGGGCCACGGGCTCCGGCGGGCTGCCTGAAGACTTGAGCCCGAAGCGGGTGATGAGCCGGGTGCCCACCGGGCCTCCGATGAGGCCGCCGCTCACGAGGCCGAACGTCGCGGCGGCCATCGCGAGGGTGACCGCGCCCGTGAACTGGTACTGCTCCTCCATCAGCTTGCCGAAGGCCGCGCCGGTGCCGTGTCCGCCCGTCATCGTGATCGACCCGGAGATGAGTCCGAGGAACGGATGGACGCCCATCGCCGACGCGAGTCCGACACCCACGGCGTTCTGGAGTACGGCAAGGACGGAGGCCAGGATCCAGAAGAGCAGGACCTGCGGGCCGCCGGCCTTGAGCAGCCCCAGGCTCGCCCCGAGACCGATCGACGTGAAGAAGGCAATCATGAACGGGGCCTGGAGGGTGGTGTCGAACTCGAACTGCACCCATCCGCCCTGGCGAAGTACCAGCGCGGCGGCGGCGAAGAGAAAGCCGCCCACCACGGGCGCCGGGATGTTGAAGCGGTCGAGGACCGGCACCCTCCGGCGGATGCCGTAACCGGCGAAGAGGACCACGGCGGCGAGGGCCGTCGTCTGGATCATGTCAAGGTGCAGGGGCACGCAGGCTCCTCAAGGAGGCGGGGAAGAGGGGAAGTTGGAAGGGCGCGCACGGCCGAAGCCGCGATTCGGTTGATGTCACCGAGGCGGCGAGCGGCGGTCACTCCACCAGCTTGGCTTCGAGATCCCGGAACCAGTGATCCACGCGCACGAGGCTTGGCGTGCGGGCGGCCGCGGACAATTGCCGGGGCGATGCGAAGATGAAAGCGCGGCCGTCTGGCGTGACATCGTAGGACTGGTGGAACGCGTCGAGCGTGAACCCTGACGCATCGAACAGCGGGCGCAGTTCCTCAACGGTGAAAACGGGATTGGCCGTGATCCGCGCGGCGATCATCCGGGATGCCACGTCGAGGTAATACAACTCCCGGCCGTCCGGCGACCAGCGCGGCTGTGCGCCTCCCGCCGTCGAGACCTGCCACCGGCCATCGCCGGTGTTGGGAAACGGCCGCACGTAAACTTCGTTCCGGCCGGATTCGTTGGAGGCATAGGCGAGCCATCGCCCGTCCGGCGACACGGCAGGCTGGAGCTCGGTGTACGGACTGCCCACGAGAACCACTGCGGTGGTGTCCCCGCCGGCGCGGAGACCGACCAGGTCTCCGGCGCCCTCGGTCCCGTTGTCGGTGCGGCCAACGAGCCAGCGCCCGTCACGGGACCAGTCCACCTCCTGAATCTGATTGCGGAACCGGAACAGGACGGTGTCGGGCCGGCTGCCGTCCACGAAGCGGCCCGCCACGATGCTGGTGTTGAGCGTGTCACGGATGAACGCCACCATCCGGCCGTCGGGCGACCAGGCCGGACGCCGGTCGCCACCTCCGAATGAAAGGCGGGTCAGCGGACCGCGGTCGAGCTGCTTGATCCAGATGTTCAGGCCCCCCGTCCCGGCGCCCATGCCCACCGCCAGCCTCCGGCCATCGGGCGAAATCGCGAGCGAGGTGATGCGGCCGGCCCACCCGGAATCGACCGGGGTCGGAGCGCCGCTCCTCGCCACCCGCATGACGGTGTTCTCGTTGTTGGGGCTTTCCCCGGTGGCGTAGACCAGGGTGCCCGAAGGCGACACGGCGAGCTGCGCGAACCCGTTGAACACCAGCACGCGGTCGAGGACCGGGACGGCCGGGCCCGTGACTTCCAGGCGGTTCAGATCGAAGGGCGCCACCAGGGCCGATCCGTCGCGACGAGTGTAAAGGAGATGGCCGCCCGGCAGATACCACGCCTGGGCCACCTCATTGATGAGGAGCTTCTGAGTGCCTGTCCGCAGATCGAGCACACGCAGGCTCATCGTGACGCAGCCGGAGCTACAGGCTTGGAACAGGACCCCGCGTGCTTCCGGCAGTGCGGACGGATATCCGAAGCCCAGCCCCTGGAGCCCGGTATTGTTGAGCACGACCTCGCCGGGGCCGCCCGCTGAGCTCACACGCATCAGCTTTGAGAGGTCGGGAGAGACGTAGACCAGCGTGCCGTCATTTAGCCATGCCACCCCTCCGAATCCCCCCGCGGCCGAGTCGACCAGGGTGACCGCCGCGGCACTCGACGGCCGCACCTTGCGGAGCCGCTGGTCGGCCACGAAGGCCACCCACTCGCCATCGGGGGAAAACACCGGATTATTGGCGCGCTCGGTGCCGGGAATCGGGATGGGATCGAGGGCGGTCCCGCGTTTGACCCAGAGCAGTCCGTTCTGGATGTTGTCCTTGACCACCAGGGTTCTGCCATCGGGCGAGAGGGCGAGGGACGGCGCGGTGAGGGTTGCGGTCACGCTGTCCCCGAGGGAGATGTACTGCCAATTGGCCGACTGGTCGTACATGCCACGAGCGCGCAGCCATCCCCAGCCCGCGACCGCCGTCGCGATCACCGCCACCGCCGCCGCCATCATGAATCGCCGCTTCCAGGCAGCGGTGACCGGCCCGCTGACGGCGGTCATCACGGCGGTCGTCCTCGGGGCATACCCCGGGTCGGTCAGCGCCTCCGCGAATTCCGCGGCGGTGGCGAACCGGTCGGCCGGGAGCTTTTCGAGCGCGGTAAGGACGGCGGCTTCGACGTGCGGCGGGATGGTATGCCGCTGCGGCGCCATCGGGCGCGGGGTCTCGGTGACGACGCGAGCCACGATCGCCTGCGCGGTGGAGCCGGTGAAGGGCGGATCGCCCGTGAGCATCTCGTAGAGCACGCACCCCAGGGCATAGACATCGGAACGCGCGGTGATCTCGCGCTCGCCCATCGCCTGCTCGGGGCTCATGTAGTGCGGCGTGCCGAGCGACATGCCGGTCTCGGTCATCCGGGTGCCGCCGGCCCTGCTGGCGGCGAGCGCGATCCCGAAGTCGGCCACCAAGGCGGAGCCGTCGTGCAGGAGAATGTTCTCGGGCTTGATGTCCCGGTGGATCACGTTGTGTCGGTGCGCGTAGTCGAGCGCGCTCGCCACCTCGGTGGCGATCCGCACCGCGTCTGCCACCGGGAGTTGCTTCTCCCGCTGGATCCGGTCCCTCACCGTCTCCCCTTCCACATACGGCATGACGTAGAAGAGGAAGCCGTCGGCCTCGCCGCTGTCGAACAGCGGGAGGATGTGCGGATGCTGCAAATTGGCGGTCGTCGTGATCTCGGACAGGAAGCGATCGGCGCCGATGACCGCCGCCAGTTCCGGCCGCAGCACCTTGAGCGCCACCCGGCGATTGTGCCGGAGATCCTGGGCGAGGTACACAGTGGCCATGCCGCCGTGGCCCAGCTCGCGCTCGAGGCGATAGCGATCGCTGAGCGCCTCGGCGAGGCGGGGGAGGGAATCAGTCAGGACAGGGCTCCGGATGGATGGCCGCGTAGCATAGGGCGAATTCAGGGGGGCGGCTAGCGCGCGCGGGGCGAATCAGCGCCGCTGCATGAGTGCCGCGAGGTTCTGGAGGTACACGACCTCCGCCTGTTGACCGGGCAAGCCCTGCCGGACCAGGACGAAGGACCGGCCATCGGGAAACACATCGTAATTCCGGTGCGGCGTGGCGAATTCGTAGCTGCCCATGCTGAACAGGGGAGTGCGCGATCGCACGTGCCCGGATTCGATGACCGCGGCGACCAGCTGCGGCTCCGAACTTCCGCCGGATCGGTAGAACAGCTCGCGCCCATCACGCGACCACGTCGGCTCGGTGCCGCTGTTCTGCGAGACCTGCACCTTGGAGCCGAGTCCCGGCCAGGCCCGGAGATACACCTCCATGCGGCCTGCCTCATCGGACTGGTAGGCGAGCCAGCGGCCGTCGGGTGACAGGGCAGGCCAACCCTCCGAATAGCGCGTGGCCAACACGGTGTCGAACCGCACTGCGCCACCGAGATTGACGGAGACGAGGTCGAAGGCCGAGCCCTCGATCACGACTCCGATTCCGGTACGCTGATCGGAAGTCACGGCGTGGAGAGAGATCTGCTCGGGTCCCACAAACAGCGAATCCGCTCTGCCTGCGACATCAAGATTCCGCCGGAACACGCCGACCACCCCGTGCCGTACGGCGGCGAACAGCAGCCCGCTGCCGTCCGGCAGCCACTCGGCATCGTGCGCGGTGGAGTCGAACCCGAAGCGGGTGAGAGTGGAGTCGGCGATGTCGAACAGCCAGACGTCGCGCTCCTGTTCGGTGAAGTCCATGGAGATGCGGCGCCCGTCGGGTGAAATCCGGGGATTGTGGTATGACCGATCGGTTCCGAGAATCGCCGTCGAGGCGCCGGATCGCGCCACCCGCACCAGCGCGCGCGGACGGGTCGGCACGTAGGCGAGGCCGCCGGGTCCGAGCGTGACCGGCGGCAGGAAACCCAGGACCGACATGACGGTCGCGCCCAGCGGAGCCCCGGCCCCCACCGGGCGCTTCTTGGCAACGTCCCATGGAGCGGCGAAGAGCGTTCCATCGGAGAGGGCCCAGACGAGGAGACCATCGGCGTAGCCCGCCCAGGATGCGTTCACGTCGAGAATGTTCACCCGCTTCCCCGTGGCCGGATCGATTGCCAGAATCGGTCCGGTCGGCGGCGACCGCCAGAAGCGCGCGAGCACCCATCCGTCCGGAAGCATCTGGTCGAGGGCGAAGGCGGTTCTGCCCGTCGAGGAATCGGGCTCCGCGAACCGCTTCAGCGTCCCATCGGGCGCGAGCGTCGCGAGGGCCCCCTGGCTGATCACCACGAATCGATCGGGTCCGGCGAATTCGATACCGGTGAGCCCGGCCCCACCCCCGACCGGAATGGCGACCGATGCGCCGCCGCTGCTCGGGACCTTACGCGCCCCTCCGCTGGTGGTGAGATAGACGATCGCCTGACCGTCGGGGGAAAAGCTGATGGAGGTGGCGTCCTCCGTCCCCTCGAGTCGACGCGGCTGCAGCCCGTCGAGCCGGCGAACATAGAGGGCGAGCCGACCCCCCTGGCCGCTGATGTAGGCCAGCGTTCCACCGTCCGGTGACAGTCGGATCGCGACCGGCGGCGTCTCGGTGGGAATAGGAATGGAGAGGCGCAGCGGACGCACCGGGACCGGACCGGCCAGGACGCGTGCACCGATGGCCAGCCCGGCCACGAGCGCCGCTCCGGCGACCACCCAGGGCGCCCACGCCGCCGGGCGGAGCGGGCGACGGCCCGATGCAGCCGTCACGACGGTAGGACTCGACGCGTACTTGGTGTCGGTCAGTGCGTGGGCAAACTCCGCGGCCGACGCGAAGCGGTCGGCCGGTAGCTTCTCGAGCGCGGTGAGCACGGCCGCCTCGACGTGCGGCGGGATGGTGCGCCGCTGGGGCGCCATCGGCCGCGGGGTCTCGGTGACGACGCGAGCCACGATCGCCTGCGCGGTGGAGCCGGTGAAGGGTGGATCCCCCGTCAGCATCTCGTAGAGCACGCAGCCCAGCGCGTAGACGTCGCTCCGCGCGGTGATCTCGCGCTCGCCCATCGCCTGCTCGGGACTCATGTAGTGCGGGGTGCCCAGGCTCATCCCCGTCTCGGTCATCCGGGTGCCGCCGGCCTTGCTGGCGGCGAGCGCAATGCCGAAGTCGGCCACGAGGGCGGAGCCGTCGTGCAGGAGAATGTTTTCGGGCTTGATGTCCCGGTGGATCACGTTGTGGCGGTGGGCGTAGTCGAGCGCGGCTGCGACTTCGGTCGCAATGCGCACCGCGTCGGCGACCGGGAGCTGCTTCTCCTTGTTCAGGCGGTCCCGGACCGTCTCGCCCTCGACGAAGGGCATCACGTAGAAGAGGAAGCCGTCCGCCTCGCCGGAGTCGTGCAGCGGCAGGATATGGGGGTGCTGCAGGTTCGCCGTCGTCTTGATCTCGCTCAGGAACCGGTCGGCGCCAATCACCGCGGCAAGCTCGGGCCGGAGCACCTTGACCGCCACCCTGCGGTCGTGCTTCAGGTCCTGAGCCAGGTACACGGTTGCCATGCCGCCCTGCCCCAGCTCGCGTTCCAGGGAATAGCGGTCGGCGAGTGCCGAGGCAAGGCGGTGTGGTGCGTGGCTCATCGGGTCCTTACTCGATCGCTTTCCGGTACGCGGCCGCCTTGGCCGAATCCGACGCGATCTCGTACATCAGGGCATCGAACTCTTCGGCGGTGAGGCTGTGCGCGGCCAGCACGGACTCCGCCGCCGCCCGGTGCGCCCGGATTCCCTGTGTTACCGCGACGGCGCGATCCACGTCCTCGCCGGCACCGGTCGCGACGCTCTCGGAGGTCTTGCCCGCCTTCTGGCAGGCGACGGTGACGAGCAGAGCGGTGAGGCACAAACCGCGCAGAAATGACCCGCTCATGGCTTCCGCTCCTTTTTGATGGTGTCCTTTTGCTGACCGGGATGCGCTCGCACCTCCTCGGGTTTCCCGCGCTCATCCTTGGGCTTCGCCTCGTCGGGACCACGGGCCTTGTCCTCACCGGCGGCGCCGGCCTTGCCTTTCTCGTCGGGGCGGCCGATGCCCTGGCGGCGGTGCTCCTCCCGAATCGCGTTGGCCAGTTCCCGGCCGCGGAGTCCCGCGTCGAGCTGGGTCTGGACGAACGCCCCGAAGTTGCCCTTGGGGCCACCTTCCCGCACCGCGCGCACCTCTTCATCGAACACGCGCCATGCGTCGTCGGCCGGCAGCCGGTTCCGGCGCAACGTGCCGAGAACGTCCCGCACCTGCGCATCGGTCACCCCGGTCTCACGCGCCTCGGCGGCGACCACCGGGAGCATGGCGCCGGTGAGAACCTTGTCGAGCCAGTCCTGCGCCATGACCGTCGAGGGAAGGGACAGGAGCACGACCATCAGGGAAGTGATTCGCATGAGAACCTCCAATTTGAAGCGGAGAAACGGTTCTCCTCAGATTTACTCGATCTTCCTCCCCGGGGGAGGGGTCCTGTCATTTCCGTTCCGGCTTCATCTTCCGCGCGAGTTCCTCGAACCAGTTGTCCACCACCACCAACTGGCCGGCCCCCGGCGCCTGGTTGATCTCGGCGAGACGAACCATGACGAACTGCTGGTCGTTCGGCGTGAGGTCATACAACGGGACATTTGTGGAGTTGACGAGGCCCACGCCGAAGGAGAAGAGCCGCCGGGGCGCTGCAGGGGTGAAGGTTGGCCCCGGCATCACCGGCACCACCATCATGTCACCGGACGGGGCCTCGTAGAAGAGCTCGCGGCCGCTGTGTGCCCAGCGTGCCGCGGCGCCCCCTGTCGTTGAGACCTGCCAGCGGCCGGCCGCTGTGTTCGGGAAGGGCCGAACGAAGATCTCATTGCGGCCCGATTCGTTCGAGGTGTAGGCAAGCCATTTACCGTCGGGGGAGAGTGCCACGCCCATCTCGTTGAACGGGCTCGTCAGCAGCGGGGTGGAAGCGGTGTCGCGCCCGGGGCGCACGGCGTAGAGATTCCCGTTGCCACCGGCAAGGGCCGCACGATAGACCAACCACTGGCCATCGTTCGAGAATGCCGCCTCGGCGATCGCCTGGCCGGGCACGCCCCAGACCTGTTCGGCGGGCGTGCTGCCATCCGCCTTCTTCTTCCAGACGGAGGGCAGAGCGCTATCCGGCGAAGCGAGATAGACGACCGACCGTCCGTCGGGCGTCCATCGTGGGCGGAGAGCGGTACGAGTATCGAACGTGAGCCGGGAGAGAGGGCCGGACGGGAGCTGCTTGATCCAGATGTCGGGAGACGCCGCCCCGACGATGTCCATCGCCACACTTCTCCCGTCGGGGGAAAGGCTCAGCGCGGGGTTTCCCGAGGGATTATAGGTGACCGGTGGATCGAGCGGCGTGATGCCGCCCTGCCGGGTAACAGTGACCAGCTCCGCGACTCCGCCGCCGGTCGAGGCCAGCCCGGGGACGTACGCCAGCGTTCCACCCTTCGAGATTGCGAAGTCGGCGGAGCCGAACGGTTTCGTCATGACCCCTTCGAACAGGGGCACTGCGGCCCCCGTCAGCTTCAAGCGATCCTGATCGAAAGGCGCGGCGAGCACCGCTCCGTCCGCGCGAACAAACACGAGGTATCCCGGAGCCACGTATCGTGCCAGCAGGCCCTTGGTGAGGACGTGCCGCTTGCCCGTGCTGAAGTCAAAGCCGACGACGTCGAAGTCCGACGGATCCAGGTTTCGGCGGGAGCGGTACACCAGTCCCTTGCCGTTCGGCAACGCGTCGGGCCAGGCGTGGCCAACTTCACGGGCGACCGAATCGAACGGGATGAGGAGCTCGGGAGTTCCGCCATCGGCCTGAATGCGACTGAGGCCGTTGGGCGTGTCGAAGTAAATCCACCCGTCGGCACCCCACGCCCCGCCTCCGCCCGATCCGATGCCCGGCGACGCCAGCGTGATCGGCGGACCGCCGGTCACGGGGACGACCTTCAACTGGACATCGAGCGTCGAGGAAAAGGCGATCCGGTCCCCATCCGGGGAGAAGTAGGGACTGTGGGCGCCGACGGTCCCGATGAGCGGCGTGGCGTCCAGCCGGTCCCGCTCGCGGACCCAGAGCTGGTCGCCTCCCTCCCCGGGCCCGACGTACACCATTCGGCGCCCGTCGGGAGAGAAGGCGAGATTGACTCCGAGCACCCCCTGACGCATGCCCTGATCGGGCGGGAGCCCCATGCTGAAGCGGCGGACCTGCTGGGGAGGCGCGGCTCGCAGCCACCCCCAGGCGGCCAGCGCGGCGAGCAGCACGACTGCTGCCGTCAGCACCCCGACAGCCTTCCGGCTGCGACTGTACGTCGCGACGATGCCGCCCGGGATGGTGCTCGCCACCGTCGTTCTCGGGGCGTACCCGGTATCGGTCAGCGCCTCGGCGAACTCCGCGGCGGTGGCGAACCGGTCGGCCGGGAGCTTCTCGAGGGCGGTGAGCACCGCCGCCTCCACGTGCGCCGGGATGGTGTGCCGCTGGGGCGCCATTGGCCGCGGGGTCTCGGTGACCACGCGCGCAACGATGGCCTGGGCGGTGCTGCCGGTGAACGGCGGGTCGCCGGTGAGCATCTCGTAGAGGACGCAGCCCAGGGCGTACACATCGGAGCGCGCGGTGATCTCCCGCTCACCCATGGCCTGCTCGGGGCTCATGTAGTGCGGGGTGCCGAGCGACATGCCGGTCTCGGTCATCCGGGTGCCACCGGCCCTGCTGGCGGCGAGCGCGATGCCGAAATCGGCCACCAGGGCGCGGCCGTCGTGCAGCAGGATATTCTCGGGCTTGATGTCCCGGTGGATGACGTTGTGGCGGTGGGCGTAGTCGAGGGCACTCGCCACCTCGGTGGCGATCCGCACGGCGTCGGCCACTGGAAGCTGCTTCTCGCGGTTGATTCGGTCCCGGACCGTCTCGCCCTCCACATACGGCATCACATAGAAGAGGAAGCCGTCGGACTCGCCGCTGTCGAACAGCGGGAGGATGTGGGGATGCTGCAGGTTTGCGGTGGTCTTGATCTCCGACAGGAACCGCTCGGCGCCGATCACCGCGGCGAGTTCGGGGCGGAGCACCTTGACGGCGACGCGGCGGTCGTGGCGCACGTCGTGAGCAAGATAGACCGTGGCCATGCCGCCCTGGCCCAGCTCGCGCTCAATGGTGTAGCGGTCCGACAGGGCCGCGGTCAGGCGGGCCGACGGTTCAGTCACAGCAGCCTTGGATTGGGGGGACCATCTAAGTATACGGGCGACGTGGCAGGGAGGCTAGATCACGGCTTGCGCCCGGCTGAACTTCAGGCATTCTTTAATCACACCCCCACGACAAATAGCCCGTGCCTCGCCACCGAGCACCGATGACCACCGCTGCCCGCGCCTGTCCTGCATGTCATACACCCCTGCCCGAAGAGGCCCAGTTCTGCCTCCACTGTGGCGTGCCTACTCCCACCGATCCGGGGGTGCCGCCGCGCACGGCCGTCACGGGACTGGTCGAAGTGTCCCAGGTCAAGAAGGCGCTGGCCGGCCGATACCAGGTCGAACGGGTGCTCGGCGAAGGCGGCATGGCGACCGTGTACCTGGCCCACGACCAGAAACACAACCGCAAGGTGGCCGTCAAGGTAATGCGGCCGGAGCTCGCCGCCACCCTCGGCGCCGATCGCTTCCTGCGTGAAGTGCAGGTTGCAGCTCAGCTCAGCCATCCGCACATCCTGCCGATGCACGACTCGGGCGAGGCCGACGGGATCCTCTATTACGTGATGCCGTACGTGGAGGGACAGACCCTCAAGGAACGGCTGGCGCAGGAGGGGCAACTCTCCGTGGTCGATGCAGTGCGGCTGGGGCGCGAGGTCGCGGAGGCGCTCGCCTACGCCCACGCGCGCGGCATCATCCATCGCGACATCAAGCCCGGCAACGTCCTGCTGCAGTCGGGGCACGCCCTGGTGGCGGACTTCGGCATTGCGCGGGCACTCGGGGCGGAGGGTGAGGCGCTCACCAAGACCGGCCTCGCGGTCGGCACGCCACAGTACATGGCGCCGGAACAGGCCACCGGCGAGCGCGAGGTGGACGGGAGGGCGGACATTTACGCCCTGGGGGCGGTGATGTACGAAATGGTGGCGGGAGAGCCGCCCTTCACCGGGCCCACGGCGCGCTCCATCATCACCCGAAGCCTGACCGAGAAACCACGCTCGCTCACCGTGTCGCGCGTGGGGCTCCCGCCTTCAGTGGAGACCGCGGTGATGAGGGCGCTCGCCAAGAGCCCCGCCGATCGCTATCCGAGCGCGCAGGAGATGGTCGGTGCGCTGGAACGCTCGCTGGAGGGGGTGCATAGCGGCACGAATGAATACGCGGTGCCGGCGGGCCCGACGCCCACACAGGTCTGGGGGCTCTTCGCGCTCGGGTGCGTGGGGATGCTGGCTCTGGTGACAGCGCTCGTTCGTCAATGGAACCTGCCGCGCTGGACCCTCGGCCTCGCGGTGGCTCTCCTGGCGATCGGGGCGGGGGTGCTGGTGCTGACCCGGCGAATGGAGACCCTGCGACGTTCGGGCGGTGCCACGCCGGGACTCGGACGCTTCTTCACGTGGCGGCTCGCGACTCTCGGTGGTGTCCTGTCGCTGCTGCTCTGGTCCGGCGTGGCGACGGCGCTCGCGTTTTCGGGGCCTCGCACCTCCCGCTCGGGCGGCAATCACCTCGCGATCCTGCCCTTCGAAAACCAGGGCGGGGCGGACGACGCCTACTTCGCGGACGGGATCGCCGACGAGGTGCGGGGCAAGCTGGCCCGGGTGAACGGCATCACCGTCATCGCCTCGAGCAGCGCCAGCCAGTACCGAGCCTCCACCAAGACGCCACAGGAGATCGCGAAGGAGCTGGGAGCCGACTATCTCCTCGTCGGCAAGGTCCGATGGGCGGGTCCTGCCGGCGGCGCGCGGCGGGTACAGGTGGTGCCGGAGCTGGTGGACGGACGCACGGGATCCACCACCTGGCAGCAGAGCTTCGACACCGACGTGACCGACGTGTTCGAGGTGCAATCGCAGATCGCCACCCGGGTCGCGAGCGCGCTGGGCGCCCAGCTGGGCTCGCAGGAGGAGCGGGCGCTCGCCGAGCGCCCGACCGCGAACGTCGCGGCGTACGATCTGTACCTCAAGGGCAAGGCGCTCACCAGCCCGGACGCCGGCAGCAAGCGGCAAGCCGCGAGCTACTTCGAGCAGGCGGTGGCGCTCGATTCCACCTTCGTGGATGCCTGGGCGGAGCTCTCGATCGCGCTCGGCATGGTATACACGAATGGCAGCCGTGATCCGGTGTCGGCGGCACGCTCCCGCGAAGCCATGGAACGCGCGATCGCGCTCGATCCCAACGGAGCCGCGGGCCAGGCAGCTGCGGCCCGCTACTACACAAGGGTCGAGCCGGACGCTGCGAAGGCTTCGGCGGCGATCGAACGCGCGCTCCGGGTCGCACCGAATGATGCCGGCATCCTTGCGAGCGCTGCTGCTATCGACAGCCGGGAAGGTCACATCGAGTCAGCGGTCCTGAAGCTCGAGCGCGCCCGGGAAATCGATCCGCGTTCGGCGCCGACGCTGGTGTCGCTGCAACAGATGTACGTCCTCCAGCGCCGGTATTCCGAGGCGCGAGACGTCGGTGGGGCTGCGATGGCGCTGGTGCCGGGAGACATCAACATCGTCGAATGGCAGGCGATGGGATCTCTCGGGCAGGGCGACCTGAAGGATGCGCACGCCGTGATTCGCGCGGCGATTGACCGCGGGAATGCGGCGCCTTCGGTCGCCGCCTTCTTCGGAGGATACCAGGAGGTGGCCTGGGCCCTCGAGGACGCCGAGCGGCAGCTCCTTTTCCGACTGACGCCTGCTGCCTTCGACAACGACCGGGCCTGGTGGGGCCAGACGCTGGCCATCGCCCACTGGCAGCAGGGCGACCTCGCGGTGGCCCGAGCCTATGCCGACTCGTCGCTTCCAGCGACGGAGGCGCAGGTGGCCGCCTCGCCCGCGGATGGACAGGGGCTCGCGCTGCGCGCCCTCATGCTGGCGTATCTCGGCCGGAAGGCCGAGGCGATCGCCGAAGGGAAGCGTGCGCTGACGTTCACAGCGGCCGGCACCGCCCCCTTGCATTACATGAAGCTGCTGCTGATCCGGACCTACCTGGCAGTCGGAGAATCCGAGTTGGCTTTGGACCAGATCGAGGCCCTGCTGCGGGAGCCGTACATCCTCACCCCCGCCTGGCTTGCGATCGACCCTACGTTCCGGACACTCAAGGGGAATCCGCGCTTTGAGCGGATTGTGGAGGGCAATTAGCGCCGATGCCCACCGCTGCACAGACCTGCCCCATCTGCAGTACCCCCCTGCCGGAACAGGCACACTTCTGCCCTGGTTGCGGCCTGGCCACTCCCACCGATCCGGGGGTCCCTCCGCGCACCGCCGTCACCGGCGTTGTCGAAGTGGCGCAGGTCAAGAAGGCGTTGGCCGGCCGGTACCAGGTGGAACGGATTCTGGGCGAGGGTGGCATGGCCACCGTCTATCTCGCACAGGATCAGAAGCACAACCGCAAGGTGGCGGTCAAGGTGATGAGGCCTGAGTTGGCTGCCACCCTCGGGGCCGATCGGTTTCTCCGGGAAGTGCAGGTCGCAGCGCAGCTCAGCCATCCCCATATCCTCCCGATGTACGACTCCGGTGAGGCCGACGGCCTCCTGTACTACGTCATGCCGTACGTCGAAGGAGAGACGCTGAAGGAGCGGATGGCGAAGGAGGGCCGGATGCGGGTCGAGGATGCACTCCGGCTGGCTCGCGAGGTTGCCGATGCGCTGGGCTACGCCCACGCCCGCGGCATCATTCACCGCGACATCAAGCCGGGCAATATCCTGCTGCAGTCGGGGCATGCCCTGGTGGCGGACTTCGGCATCGCGCGGGCGGTTGGCGGGGACGGCGAGGCGCTCACCCAGACGGGCCTCGCCGTCGGCACGCCGCAGTACATGGCCCCGGAGCAGGCCACCGGCGAACGTGACGTGGACGGCCGGGCCGACATCTACGCCCTCGGCGCGGTCACGTATGAGATGATCGCCGGGGAGCCGCCGTTCACCGGGCCCTCGGCGCGTGCCATCATAACCCGGAGCCTGACCGAGGCGCCCCGTGCGCTCACGGCCTCCCGTGAAGGGCTCGCCCCCGCAGTGAACAGCGCGATCATGAAGGCCCTCGCCAAGGATCGTGCCGATCGCTTCTCGGATGTTCGGGATCTGGTCGGCGCGCTAGATCGCGTAATCGAAGCGGTCCGCAGCGGGTCAACGGTGGCCCCGATTCCGGCGGGGCCGACCCCGTTGCAGGTATGGGGGTTCTTCGCGCTCGGCTGCGTGGGGATGCTGGCGCTGGTCACGGCACTCATCCGCCAGTGGAACCTGCCGCGCTGGACCCTTGGCCTGGCGATCGGATTGCTGGTCATCGGCGCTGCGGTGCTGGTGCTGACCGGTCGCCTGGAAGCGCGCCGCCGCGCCGGCGGTGCCACGCCAGGCCTCCAACGTCTCTTCACATGGCGCAATGCGGCCCTCGGCGGGGTGCTGTCCCTGCTCCTCTGGGCCGGAGTTGCGACCGCGCTGACGCTGCAGGGGCCGGGCGGGGCGAGGGTGCGCGCCGGAGGGAATCACCTGGCCATCATCCCGTTCGATAATCAGGGCGCCACCGACGACGCGTATTTCGCGGACGGCATCTCCGATGAGATCCGTGGGAAGCTGGCGCAGGTCCGCGGACTCACGGTGATCGCCTCCGGGAGCGCCAACCAGTACCGCGCGTCCACGAAGACGCCGCAGGAAATCGCCAGGGAATTGGGCGCCGACTACCTGTTGGTGGGCAAGGTGAGGTGGGCTGGGCCGGCCGGGGGCACACGGCGGGTGCAGGTGGCGCCCGAACTGGTGGACGGCCACACGGGGGCCACCACCTGGTCTCAGAGCTTCGATACCGACGTCACCAACATCTTCGAGGTGCAATCCCAGATTGCCACGCGGGTGGCGAGCGCCCTCGGTGCACAATTGGGCACCCAGGACGTGCAGCAGCTGGCGGGACGGCCCACGACCAACGTGGCCGCCTACGACTCCTACCTCAAGGGCAAGGCGCTCACGGCCACCGACGCAGGGACGATGCGGCAGGCCGCCGCCTACTTCGAACAGGCGGTTGCGCTCGACTCCGCGTTCGTGGATGCGTGGGCGGCGCTGGCCGGCTCCCTGGCCCGGGTGTACGTCAATGGCACCCGTGACCCGGTCGCCCTGGCGCGGGCGCTGGTGGCCACGGAGCGGGCGATCGCGCTCGACCCGAACTCTGCCGCCGGATATGCTGCGGCGGCCATGTTCTATACGACCGCGGCGCCCGATGCGAGCAAGGCCTCCGCGGCCATGGATCGGGCACTCGAATTGGCCCCGAACGACGCCAATGTGCTGGTGAGGGCCGCCTCGCTGGACCGGGCGAACGGCAAGTCCGATGCGGCCGCAACCAACCTCGAGCGCGCCCGGGAACTCGACCCGCGTTCCGTCCGCGTCCTCATTGCGCTCCAGGTGTTGTATCTCGAGCAGCATCGATTCGCCGAGGCGCTCGAGGCGGGACAGGCTTCGATGGCCTTGGAGCCGCTGAATGCAGATCCGATGCAGAATCAGGCGATGGTCCATCTCGCCATGGGCGACCTGAACGGAGCGCGGGCGGTCATCCGTGCGGGTATCAGCCGCGGCATGCCCGCGACGTCGGTCGCGGCGATTTTCGGTGGGTACTTTGAAGTGTCGTGGGCGCTGGACGACGCCGAACGGAGTCTCCTCTTTCGGTTGACTCCTGCCGCCTTCGACAACGCCCGGGGGTGGTGGGGCCAGTCGCTGGCCATTGCCCACTGGCAGCAAGGGAATCCGGCACTGGCGAGGGCTTATGCGGATTCGGCTCTGGGGCCAACCGTGGAACAGGTTGCAGCCTCTGCTCCCGGCGATGGCCAGACTCGGGGGCTCCACGCCTTGATGCTGGCGTTGCTTGGGCGCAAGGCCGAGGCGGTTGCCCTGGGCCAACGCGCCGTCGCTATGGAGCAAACGGGGCAGGTCAACATGAGCTATGACATGCTGCTGTTGATCAGGACATATCTTGCGGTCGGGGAGCAGGACGCCGCCCTGGATGTCATCGAGAAGCTGCTGCAGCGCCCGTTCTGGGTGACGCCGGCCTGGCTCGGCATCGACCCTTCCTTCAATTCGCTCAGGGGGAACCCGCGGTTCGAGCGGATCGTGAAAGGGGGATAGGGACAGAGGCAGGAAGTGGGGAAGGTGGAACCTCGCCGCCCTGGTTTCGTAGCTGGAGTATTCCTCGCGCGCTCAGCGCGCCCCGACCTTTGCCTTCAGCTCCTCGAACCAGTTTTCGACCAGCACGTACGTCTGAGCCGGTTCCGACTCCGGCCGGACCTGGCGCGCCATCAGGAAGCGGCGGTCGTCCCGCGAAATGTCGAAGGGCGTGTAGTGTTCCAGGTTGTTGAGGTAAATGTCACGTTCAAGGCGAAAGAGCACCCGGCGCTCGCCGAGTTGAAGGGGTGTCCCCGTTCCCACCGGCGTCGCCACCATATTCCGGGCGCCGTCCACGTAGAAGAGTTCCCGGCTGCTGTGGGCCCAGAGCGGCGCCTGTCCCCCGTTAAGGGATACCTGCCACTTCCCTCCCTCGGTGTTGGGAAACGGGCGGATGTACACCTCCGACCGTCCGGTTTCATCCGATTCGTAGGCCAGCCAGCGGCCATCCGGCGAGAGGGCCGGTGCCGCCTCGTCGTAGCGTGGGTCGGCCACGAGTGGTTTGGGGATGCTGTCCACGCCGAGGCGCATTCCGATGATGTTCCGCTCGCCGGATTGATTCCCGGCCCCACCGGTTCGCGCCACCAGCCACACCCCGTCATGCGAAACGAATCCCTCGAGGGTCTGCGTCGGCCTGCTCAGGAGCGTTTCGTCGGTGCCGGTGCCGTCGGCGCGGCGCCGGCGGAAGCCGTTGCCTATCGATTCGATATAGGTCACGAACTGACCGTCGGGGGTCCAGCGCGGGCGCCACTCCGCGGCGGAGTCGAAGGTCAGGCGGGACAGCGGCCCGGCCGGCAGCTGCTTGAGCCACAGGTCATCGCCTGAACTGGTGTTCAGTCCGATCACGAGCCGCGCCCCATCCGGAGAAAGCGCCCACCCGACGTTGCTCGCCGATTGTGTCAATCGGAAAGTCCAGCCCGAGTCGACCGGCACGCGCCGGCCCGCTCGATCGACCCAGACCATTTCGTGGAGTCCTCGCAGCTCACCGAAAAGACTGCTGGCCCCCATCACCAGCGTTCCGGTGGAGGACACGGTGACCAATGGAACGATGGCGTCGAGCAGGCCGACTCCGCTCATGACAGGAACCGGCGTGCCGCTGAATTCCAGCGCCTTCAGGTCGAATCGCCCCGCGAACATCTCACCATCCTGGCTGACGTAAATCAGGTGGCCGCTGGGGAGATACCATCCCTTGCGGACACCAGAGACCAGCCGCCTCGCCTTGCGCGACCCGAGATCGTACACCCAGAGATCCGCCTGTACGCAGATGCCGGCGCAGGCGGTGAAGATGACGCCACGCGCCCGGGGAAGGGGCGTGGGGATGCCCGCCAAACGTTGGCTGTCCGTCAGGTCGACGAGTTCGGTCGACGGCCCCCCCGCCTCCG
The DNA here is from genome assembly GCA_963817575.1 of uncultured Gemmatimonadales bacterium. Lineage (GTDB taxonomy): Bacteria > Gemmatimonadota > Gemmatimonadetes > Gemmatimonadales > GWC2-71-9 > DASTCF01. The sequence continues at coordinate 122,850 of CAWFOY010000001.1, read as the reverse complement.
GGACCCGCATGAGTTTGAACCGGTTCGACGTGTAGACGATGGTGCCGTCGTCCAGCCACGCCGTGCCGCTGAAGAAGGCCGAGTCTGCGACCGTGACGGCCGCGCCGCCGCTGATGGGCAACTTCTTCAGCTTGCCGTTGACCACGAACGCAATCCACTTGCCGTCCGGCGAGACGGTGAAGCCCAGGGCGCGTTCCGTACCGGGGATCGGCGTGGCCTCGTATCGCTCCCGATCCTTCACCCAGAGCCGGGTCCCGGTGCTGTCGCCTGGCCCCTCGTAGACGAGCCGGGATCCGTCCCGGGTGAGTTCCAGCAACCCGCGAGGCGTCTGGGAATCCGGGAAGGCGATGCCGAAACGGGTCACCGGCTGCGTCGGCGCAGGCCGGAGCCAGGCCCAGAGCGCAAGAGCCGCGCACCCCAGCGCCACCGCACCCGCGGCGAGGGCGAGCTGTCTCCAGCGGCGGCTCGCGGGCCCCGCAGCGGCCCCGACCCCGGTCAGCGGGCGCGTATAGGTCGGGCTGGTCAACGCCGCGGCGAATTCCGCGGCGCTGGGGAACCGGTCGGCCGGAAGCTTCTCGAGCGCCTTGCCCACGGCCGCCACCACGTTGTGGGGCACCGACTTCCGGAGCTTGGAAACCGGTGCGGCTTCCTCGGTCACGATCTTCATGATGATCTGCTGGGCCGAGGCGCCGGTATGCGGCGGGTTGCCCGTGAGCAACTCGTATAGCACGCTGCCGAGCGAATAGACGTCGCTGCGAGCGGTGATCTCCTTTTCCGCGGTGGCCTGCTCGGGGCTCATGTAGTGCGGCGTGCCGAGGCTGAGCCCGGTTTCCGTCATCCGTCCGCCGGCCGCGGCACTCAGCGCCAGCGCGATCCCGAAGTCGGCCACCATCGGGCGGCCATCGTGCAGCAGGATGTTTTCGGGCTTGATGTCACGGTGGACCACCCCGTGCCGGTGCGCGTAGTCGAGCGCATCGGCCACCGCGGTCGTGATTTTCACCGCCTCATCGATGCCGAGCTGAGTCTCGCGGTTGAGCTTGGCCCTGAGCGTCTCGCCATCGATGAACGGCATCACGTAGTAGAGGAAGCCCTCGGCGGTGCCGCTGTCGAACAAAGGCAAGATGTGGGGGTGTTGCAGCGCGGCGGTGGTGGTGATCTCCTGCACGAACCGCTCGGCGCCGAGGACGGCGGCGAGCTCGGGCTTCAGGACCTTGAGCGCCACCTTCCGCTTGTGCTTGAGGTCTTCGGCGAGGTACACCGTGGCCATGCCCCCCTGGCCCAACTCCCGCTCGATGCGGTAGCGGTCAGCGAGGGCGGCCGAGAGCCGGGCGGCTGGGTCGGTCACTTCTGCACCAGGTCCATCACGTAGATGTCACTCTCCAGCTCCCCGACGGGGAAGTAGAACAGGCCGTTCCCGTGGAGCACGGCGCCACCGAATACCGGCATCGCCGGATCGTCGAACCGGACCAGCAGGCGGGGCGGACCCCCGGTGACCGGCACCTCGTAAACCCCTTCGGTCCCGTCGGGGCCAATCGCCCGGAAGTAGATCGTGCGTCCGTCCGCCGCCCACTCAGGCCACCGCAGCGTGTGAAGCCCGCTAGTACCGCCCGCGATCACGACCCGGGGAGCGCCTCCAAGCGGGAAGACCCCGATCCCATCCTCGGTTCCCCGGATATCGTAGACCAGCCGGGACCCATCGGGGGACCAGCGCGGGGCATAGCCCGTAGCGATTGGCAATCGTACTGGCGCCTGCCAGGGGGCGTCGAGACTCTCGCGGGTGATGAGGAAGGCCGCCCAGGAGGCGCTGCCATATGCGATTCTCAGTCCGTCCGGCGAGAATGTCGGATTGAACACGTGTTCGGTGCTCCGGGTCAATTGCTGCTCCCCGGTGCCGTCCGTGTTGATCACATAGATCTCCCGGATCACGTTCCGAATCGAGTGGAAGGTGATCTGGCGGCCATCGGGCGAGAAGTCGGGGCTCATGTCGTTGCCAGGGTTCCGCGTGACCCGCCTCGCTTCACCGCCGGCAGCCGGCATGACGAAAATGTCCTGATCCCCCGCCTCGAGATTGGAATCGAAGACCAGCCACTTGCCATCCGCCGAGAGATCAGGATTCTCGATCGTCTGGTTTCCCGTCGTCAATGGGCGTGCGCCGCGCAGCGACACACTCCCGCTCGGCGGAATCGGGATCGTGTAGATGTTCCGCCGGAGCGCAAACCCGTCATACGCCGCCGCGCGGCCGTCGGGGGACACCGACACCGTGTATGCCCCCAGGCCGGTGGTGAGTCGTACGGGTTCGTGGCGGGGAGCGCCGGATCGATCGAGGCGGACCGCGTAGAGATCTCGCGCGCCGTCGCGATTGGAAACGAAGAGCAGGGTCCCATCCGGCAGCCACGCCGGGCTCATGTTGAGCGAGGTGCTATCGGTTACCAGCACCGGTTTGCCTCCGGCAACCAGCACCCAGATCTCGCTCGGCGCAACGTTGCCCCACTCGAGGACGCTTCGCGGGTTCCCCACGACGTACGCCAGCGCACTGCCATCCGAGCGCGCCGCTGCCGAGTGAACTTCGTCGGCTCCAACCCAAAGCAGCGTCTCCCCGCCACTGGCACGCCGTGCGAGGACTGTATCGCCGCGGACGACGATACTCAGCCCCCGCTGCAGGCTTGCCTCGTCCGCCGAGTCGAGGGCAGTCGCCTGCCCGCCCAGTCGGGGCAGTTTCCAGCTTCCGGCCGCATGGTCGGCAGTGGTGCGGAGGTTTCTGAACACGATGGCCCTGCCGTCCGGCATCCAGGCGGGCAGAACCTGCGCCCCTCCCCAGTCTCCGGTGAGCGACAGCGGCCGGCCTCCGGACACATCACGGACCACGATGTGGGTGTGGCCGGGATAGCCAGACTCGAACGCCACCTCGTGACCGTCGGGGGAAATCGCCACGTGGATCTCGGGCTCAGCTTCCCTGGTGACCTGCCGGAGGTTGGTTACTCCGATCGCAGGGGGCTCCCAATGAGAGGCACGCCACCCGAGCCACGCCACCACGGCCACTATCACTGCCGCGCCGGCGCCGTAGGCCAACCGCGGACTGGTGCGTGGCGCCGTCGCCTGGATCGGCTGGGTGTGCGTTGGCGTCATCCCGCCGCTCGGTGTCGTGAGCGGTTCCAGCGCCGCCACGAATTCGTCGGCCGTCTGGTAGCGATCCGCCGGCCGCTTCTCGAGGCAGCGCATCACCACATGTTCCAGCGCGGGTGAGAGGCCCGGCCGCCGCTGTCCCACCGCGACCGGTGCCTGGGTCACGTGCGCGGCGAGGGTTTGCTGTGGGTTGAGCCCATGGAAGGGTGGCTGGCCGGTCAGCATCTCGTAGCCGAGCACACCCAGTGCGTAGATATCCACGCGTCCATCCAGGTGCGGATCGGCGGTGGCCTGCTCCGGTGCCATGTAGGCCGGCGTGCCTAACGCGACACCCGCCGTGGTGAGCTGCTGTCGTCCGGAGGCCTCGGTCACCGCCTTCGCGACACCGAAGTCCATGACCATGGCGTGCCGACCGGAGAGCAGGATGTTTTCCGGCTTGATGTCGCGGTGCACCACGTCGGCCCGGTGGGCCACCGCAAGCGCGTCGGCGATCTCCCCCAGGAGTCGGACGGCTTCATGAACCGGCAGTTCCCCCGTACGCGCCAGTCGGTCGCGGAGGGTCTCGCCCTCCACGTAGGGCATCACATAGTAGAAAAAGCCCGCGGCCTCACCGGAATCGAGCAACCCGAGAATGTGAGGGTGCTGGAGCCGGGCAGCGACTTCGATTTCGCGCGCAAAACGCTCGGGACCCAGGGTGGCGGCCAACTCGGGGCGTAGCACCTTCACCGCCACTTGGCGGCGGTGCTTCAGGTCCTCGGCGAGGTACACCGTGGCCATGCCGCCCTGGCCCAGCTCGCGCTCGATGCGGTAGCGGTCACTGAGCGCAGCAGCGAGGCGGGGCAGTGGGTCAGCCATGGGTGAGGCTCCGGGGCGCCGCCATCCGGCGCACGAAGTAGTAGAGCACCGACAGCGCGATGACCGCCGCCATCGCCACGGCTTCCCGCCGGGTGGACTGCGCCAGAACCCAGATCACCGTGGCCGACGCGAGCAACCCTACCGTCGGACCCCCCGGCGCCCGGAAGCTCCCCGGGGGGCGGGGCCGGGAGTAGCGCAGCTTGAGCGCGGCCAGACAGACGGCCAGGTACACCAGCAGCAGCGCCATGCTCGCCAGCACGGCGAGCGCCTTGAAGCCGCCGCTCAGGCTGAGCAGGAGCGTGACGGCGGCGAAGCTGATGATCGCGACCCACGGCGTGTGGAATCGTGAGTGCACCCGGCTGAGCGCGCGCGGCAGCATGCCGCGCTCCGAGGCCACCAGGAATGCGCGTGGGCTGCCAATCATGTCCGCGGCCAATAACCCGAACCCCGCGACGGCGGTGCACGCCGCGACAACGCGCCGGCCGGTGGTCCCCGCGAGCCGCTGGGCCACGTCGGCGAGCGGCGTCGCGCTCCCCAGCGCCAGTTCGTTCCCCAGCACGCCCTGCGCGACGACCTGGAGCGCCAGGTACAGCAGCACAATGGCGACGGTCGCCCCGAGGACCGCGCGGGGCACGGTGCGGGCGGGATCGCGGATCTCACCGCTGGGGGTGAGCGCGCTCTCCACGCCGGCGAAGGCGAAGAAGAGGAGCAGCGTCCCCGCACCGAGCTGCTCGAGCGACGGCCAGCCGGGCCAGGCGAGGTTTTCCCGCTGGATTGCGAATACTCCAACTGCTACCAGCAGGAGGAGCGGCAGCAGCTTGGCGACGGTGGCCGCGACCGCGACCCGTGCGCCCTGGCGCACGCCCCGCACATTCACGACGGCCAGCCCGCCGAAGAGGAGCACCAGGGCGAATGGGCGCGCGGCCCCGCCGGACAATGCGGGCACGGCGGTCGCCAGGGCGTCCATCAGGACGTGGGCGATGGCGGCGTCCGACGCCGCGCAATACGCGAGGGCGAAGACGACCCAGGCGACGAAGCCCGCCATCGGACCGAAGGCCTCGTCGATATAGGCAACCGCCCCTCCCGAGCGCGTGACCTGGCTGCCGACCTCGGCGAAGCACGCGAGCACGAGGAGCACGAGCGCGCCGCAGACCAGGTACGCCAGCACCGCCGCCGGGCCGAGGATTGCCGCCACGACCGCCGGAAGGGCAAAGATCCCCGCGCCCACCGTGAGGTTGACCGCATTGGCGCCCAGGGTCCAGGGGCCGATGGCCCGGACCAGCTCCTGCTCCGGGTTGCGCTGCGCCGGAGGCGGGGCGTCGCTCACTGCTTCACCTTGGTCTTCAACTCCTCGAACCAGTTGTCCACGAACACCATCTGATTGGGCGGGGTCGGCACCGAATCTGTGACGGGCCGCAACATCACGAAGCGCTTGTCGTCCGGGGAGACGTCGTAGGCGCGATAGGATGCCGCGCGGGCGTACGACTTGGCCTGGAACATCGGCACCGGTGCGCCGGCGGAAAAAGTCGGCGCCGTCGTCACCGGCACCGTCATCATCTCCCCCGAGGTGCCCCGAAAGAAGATCTCACGACCACTTCGACTCCAGAGCGGCTCATCGCCACCGCCCGTCGAGATCTGCCAGCGGCCCTCGTCGGCTTTGGGAAACGGCCGCACGTAGATCTCGGATTTCCCGGTCTCGTCCGACTGATAGGCGATCCACTTGCCGTCCGGCGAAAGTGTGGGCGCCCGCTCGTCGAACTTTGGCGATGCCACGAGGGGCACCGGGACGTCATCCACACCCGGCCGAAAGCCCAGGATGTCCCGGCTGGGGAGGGTAGTCCGCACCACCAGCCACTGGCCGTCGCGTGACCAGAGCGCCTCCGCCATGGCGTGGTCGGAGCCGAGCAACTTCTCGGCGGCTCCGCTGCCATCGGCGCGCTTCTGGAAGAGCGAGGCGTTGTTGTTGCCCGGGTCGGCGAAGTACATCACGCTCCGGCCGTCGGGACTCCAGGTGGGGCGGTACTTGAGAAACACCCGGCTGAGCGCGCGCGGCAGCATGCCGCGCTCCGAGGCCACCAGGAATGCGCGCGGGCTGCCAATCATGTCCGCGGCCAATAACCCGAACCCCGCGACGGCGGTGCACGCCGCGACAACGCGCCGGCCGGTGGTCCCCGCGAGCCGCTGGGCCACGTCGGCGAGCGGCGTCGCGCTCCCCAGCGCCAGTTCGTTCCCCAGCACGCCCTGCGCGACGACCTGGAGCGCCAGGTACAGCAGCACAATGGCGACGGTCGCCCCGAGGACCGCGCGGGGCACGGTGCGGGCGGGATCGCGGATCTCACCGCTGGGGGTGAGCGCGCTCTCCACGCCGGCGAAGGCGAAGAAGAGGAGCAGCGTCCCCGCACCGAGCTGCTCGAGCGACGGCCAGCCGGGCCAGGCGAGGTTTTCCCGCTGGATTGCGAATATTCCAACTGCTACCAGCAGGAGGAGCGGCAGCAGCTTGGCGACGGTGGCCGCGACCGCGACCCGTGCGCCCTGGCGCACGCCCCGCACATTCACGACGGCCAGCCCGCCGAAGAGGAGCACCAAGCGAATGCGCGCGCGGCCCCGCCGGACAATGCGGGCACGGCGGTCGCCAGGGCGTCCATCAGGACGTGGGCGATGGCGGCGTCCGACGCCGCGCAATACGCGAGGGCGAAGACGACCCAGGCGACGAAGCCCGCCATCGGACCGAAGGCCTCGTCGATATAGGCGACCGCCCCTCCCGAGCGCGTGACCTGGCTGCCGACCTCGGCGAAGCACGCGAGCACGAGGAGCACGAGCGCGCCGCAGACCAGGTACGCCAGCACCGCCGCCGGGCCGAGGATTGCCGCCACGACCGCCGGGAGGGCGAAGATCCCCGCGCCGACCGTGAGATTGACGGCGTTGGCGCCGAGGGTCCAGGGGCCGATGGCCCGGACGAGTGCCTGTTCCGGTTCCGGGCCCTCACTGTCGCTCACTTCCGGCTCCGCAGCTCGTTGAACCAGTTGAAGACCATCACCAGTTCGCCGTTTTCATTGGCCGACTGGTTGATCATGAGGAACCGGCCGTCCCGGCCGACCGCATAGGCGTGGTGGAACGGGTCGGTCGCTATGTTGGGAGCGACGAACAGGGCGCGAGGTGGCCGCGCGCTGAAGGTGGCGCCGAGGGTGACCTCGGCGGCCATCATCTCGCCGCTGCGGGTGCGGTAAAACAGTTCCTTCCCGGAGGGTGCCCAGCGCGGCTCTTGGCCGCCGTTCAATGACACCTGGGTGCGCCCCGCTCCCGGGTCGTCCAGCAGTCGCACGAAGATCTCGCTTCGGCCGGATTCGTTTGTGCCGTAGGCAAACCAGCGGCCGTCGGGCGAGATCGCAGGGGCGAATTCATCCGCAGGGCCGGACACCAGGGGGCGACGCACGCTGTCGCCGAGCGTCACGAGCACGAGATTACGCGCACCGCTCGTGCCGCCGAGGCGGAGGATGAATCGCCTCCCGTCGGGCGCCCACTCCACCTCCTCGACCCCCCGGGAGTCCGTGGCCAAAAGTTCGGCATCGGCACTGCCGTCGGCACGCTGGATCCGGCCGGTCCGCGCGGCACCGCCCAGGGACGAGATGAACGACACGCTGCGCCCATCGGGTGTCCACGCGGGCCTCTCATTGCCCGAAGTGCCGAACGTCAACCGCGACACCGGGCCGGCAGGCAGCGGCTTGACCCAGGTCTGGGAACCATCGCTCCCCAGGACGGCCACCGCGAGTCGCGAGTCATCGGGCGATAGAGCGACCGCGTCAAACTGCCCGCGCCATGCGGTGTCCACGGGGGTCTGCCGGCCGGCGCGGTCGACCCAGACTACCTGGGCGCTCCCCGAGCCGCCTCCTGCCATGTACGCGAGGACACCGTCGTCGCTGACGCTGAATTGCCCGGCGCCGCTTGAGGCGTCGACCCGGACCTGTTCGGCGATGACGACCGGGGCGCCGGTGAGCTTGCGACCGGATACGCTGAACGGAACGCTCATCAGCGATCCGCTGACGGTGACGAATACGACGTGGCCCGACGGGATGTACTGGCCGTAGGCCGCCTGGATGATCGGCGTCGCGATGCCCGTGGCCAGGTCCAGGATCCCAAGCTCGGCGTTGGCGATCGAGCTGTGCCAGAGCTGGACCAGCGCATGCTTCCCGCCCGGGAGGGCCTGCACCCAGTCGTGCTCAGTGACTCCGGCGGCCGAGTCGAGCCGGCTCAGGATCTCGACGGCGCCTCCGCTTGCGGGCACGCGGGCGGCAACTGAGCGGGCGTGGGTGAAATAGATCATGCCACCTTCGGCCCAATCCCCTCCCCACGGGGTCGCCGAATCGCGGACCACGGTGAGCGAGGGCCCGCCGGCGATGGACACGACCCGCACATCACCGGGGTTGCCGGTGAAGTAGGCGACCGACCGCCCATCGGGCGAGAAAAACGGGGCCACCGCTCCGCTGGTGCCGGGCAGCGGGCGAGCGGTGAGAGAGTTCAGTTCCCGGACCCACAGCCGGGTCTCCCGCTGCGCTGTCCGGCCCCACATACACCATCCGCGAGCCGTCGGGGGCCAGCGCAAATCGTCGCGTCGGCACCGAGCGGATCTTCTCCCCGGCGGGGAAGGCGACGGACAGCGCACCGTGGGCGAGGGCGACTGGTGCCGCCAGCCCACGCACCGAACGCCATCGCAACGACCGCCAGGACGCCGCCCCCAGGGCCACGCTCCGCCAGCGGCCGGCCGCGGCGGAGGGCGCGTAGCCGAGGCCCGTCATCGGTCGCGTGTACGTCGTGCTGGTCAGCGCGGCGGCGAACTCCGCGGCGGTCCCGAACCGGTCGGCCGGCAGCTTCTGCAGCGCCGGAGGACCGCCGCCTCGACCTGGGGCGGGACGGTGTTCCGATGAAGTAGTCATGGCCTGCGGCGCGTCGGTCATCACCTTGGCGATGATGGCCTGCGCGGTCGGGCCCGTGAACGGCGGTTCGCCCATCAGCATCTCGTAGAGTCACGCAGCCGAGGGCGTACACGTCGCGAGCGCGCGGTGATCTCCCGCTCGCCCATGGCCTGCTCGGGGCTCATGTAGTGTGGCGTCCCGAGACTCATGCCGGTCTCGGTCATCCGGGTGCCGCCGGCCTTGCTCGCGGCGAGCGCGATGCCGAAGTCGGCCACCATCGCGCGCCCGTCGTGCAGCAGGATGTTCTCGGGCTTGATGTCGCGATGGATCACGTTGTGCCGGTGCGCGTAGTCGAGGGCGGTCGCCACCTCGCTCGCGATCCGGACCGCGTCGGCGATCGGGAGCTGCTTCTCGCGGTCGATCCGGTCGCGGACGGTCTCGCCCTCGACGTACGGCATCACGTAGAAGAGGAAACCATCGGCTTCGCCGGAATCGTGCAGCGGGAGGATGTGCGGATGCTGCAGGTTCGCCGTCGTCTTGATTTCGGAGAGGAACCGCTCGGCGCCGATGACCGCCGCCAGTTCCGGGCGGAGCACCTTGATCGCGACCTGGCGATCGTGCTTGAGGTCCTGCGCGAGATACACGGTGGCCATCCCGCCCGCGCCCAGCTCGCGCTCGATGCGGTAGCGGTCGGAGAGGGCAGCGGCGAGGCGGGTCTGGGCTTCGGTCATCGGGGCACCTTCGTCCGCAGCTCTGTGAACCAATTGAGCACCACCACCATGTCGCCGGACACATCGGTCGCATTGGCGCGCTGGATCATCAGGAGACGCCCGGTCCCGGAGGCGGCGAACAGCCGGTTGCGGGGGTTGCCCTCGAAATCGTCGCTGGCCGGCAGGCGGGTGACGACACGCTGCGTTGCCGCCGCCGGACCGCGCCCCAGGTCCACGCTCAGGATGGCCGATCGATCCAGGCTCCGAAAGAACAACTCGCGGCCATTCGAGCTCCACAGCGGCTCGACCCCCCCGTCGGTCGTCAACTGCCACTTGCCCAGGCGCGTGTCCGGGAACGGCCGGAGATAAACCTCGCTGCGTCCCGATTCGTTGGACACGTAGGCCAGCCACCGTCCATCGGGTGAGAGGGCCGGGAAGAACTCATCGAACGATTCGGACAGCACCGGCTGGGGCAGGGTATCCTGGCCGACGCGGAGCGCCAGGACATCGTCCGATGAGCCTCCGACGCTCACCACCAGCCAGCGTCCGTCCCGCGACGATTCCGCGTAGTGAATGTCCCGGTCGAGCTCGAACAGCAGGGAATCGCTGCCGCTGCCGTCGGCCGCCACCCGCCGGACGGCTCGACTGCCCTGGCGCAGGGACACGTAGGTGACGAAGCGCCCGTCGGGCGTCCAGGTCGGCGCCGCGTTGTAGTCGCCGGCGAAGGTGAGCCGGGACAACGGGCCGCGGTCGAGCTGCTTGATCCAGACGTCCCCGCGATTACCGGTCTCGATTACCAGGGCCACGCGCCCGCCATCCGGCGACAGCGCGAGTCCCTCGAACTCCCAGTCCCGGGTCCAGGCCGGGTCGACGCGCGCTACCGAGCCGTCCCGGCCGATCCAGGACACCGCCTCGGGCGCGTTGAGGCTCTGGGTGGTGTAGGCCAGCGTACCGGCCGGCGACAGCGCGATGTCGGTGATCCCCTGGATGCGAACGTCCACGCCCTCGAGAAGTGCCACCGGGCGGCCGGTGAAGGTCAGCGAGCCCTGATCGAACGGCGCCGCCAGCAGGACGCGGTCCGCGGTCGCGTACACCAGGTGTCCCGTCGGCGCGTACCGGCCGAACACACCCGTGACGGCACCCCGCGACGCGCCGGTTGCCAGGTCAAAAACCTGGACCGCCAGGCGGTCGCCGGTCGACACGGCGGTCGTGCGTTCGGGGCCCACAGTGAGGATGATGCCCTTCCCGTTGGGGAGGACAGCAGGCCAGTCATAGGCCGCTCCGGCGGGCCCCCGCAGCCGTGTCACCCGCTCCGCCGCTCCCCCCGCAGCGGGCACGCGGTATACCTCGGGCTCGGTAGGGTGCACGAAGTAGAGATGGTCATCCGGGCCCCACGCGACCGCGCTTCCCACCCCGGAGTCCAGCACCGTGATCGGCGGTCCACCCGACAGTGCCACGACCCGAATCGCCAGTCCGCCAGGCACGTTCACCACGAAGGCCACCCGCTCACCGTCGGGCGCGAACTGCGGCGCCCAGGCGCCGGCGGTCCCCGGCAGCTCGCGGGATTTCGGCTCGCTGAAGCGGTGATGAATCAGTGCGCTGTTGCGGCCGGCAATCGTGAAGCCACTTGTACCGGAACCCAGTATGGACGAGCCGAGGTTGCCGATGCTCACCACGCCGGTGCTCTCGGCCACCCCGACGTACACCAGCTCGGCGCCGGACGGGGACACGGTGACTCGCGGCGGATTGGCCTGGCCGGTAAAGAAGAGCTGGCGCGTGGAATCGAGTACCACGCGGAACCGGGCCAGCGGCGCGGGCGCCGGCGGGCGGGCAAGGACCGCCGCCACGACGGCCAAGGCTGCCGCCAGCGCAGTGGCACCAATGCTGAGCGGGTTCCACAGGGTCCGCGCTCGGGGAATGGGGCGTCTCGGTGAATCGCCGACCGGTGATGTGAACGCGGGGTTCACCAGCGCCTGCTGCGAACTCCGCCGCCGAGGCGTAGCGATCGGCCGGCAGCTTCTCCAGCGCGGTGAGGACCGCCTCCTCGACCTCGGGCGGAATCCGGTCCCGCCGCGCAATGAGCGGCGCCGGCTTTTCGGTCATCACCTTGGCCACGATGGACTGGGCCGTGGGCCCGGTGAAGGGCGGCTCGCCCAGCAGCATCTCGTACAGGACGCAGCCCAGTGCATAGACATCGGAGCGGGCGGTGATCTCGCGCTCGCCCATTGCCTGCTCGGGGCTCATGTAATGCGGGGTGCCGAGAGACATGCCGGTCTCGGTCATCCGGGTGTCGCCTGCCTTGCTCGCCGCGAGCGCGATGCCGAAGTCGGCGACCAGCGCCCGGCCGTCGTGGAGCAGGATGTTCTCGGGCTTGATGTCGCGATGGATCACGCCGTGGCGGTGCGCGTAATCGAGTGCACCGGCCACCTCGGTAGTGATGCGGACCGCGTCGGAAATGGGAAGCTGGTGTTCCCGACTGATCCGGTCGCGGACCGTCACGCCCTCGACGTAGGGCATGACATAAAAGACGAAGCCATCGGCCTCGCCGCTGTCGAAGAGCGGGAGGATATGGGGATGCTGCAGATTGGCCGTCGTCTTGATCTCCGCTAGGAACCGGTCCGCCCCGATGACCGCGGCAAGCTCCGGCCGGAGCACCTTCACCGCTACCTTGCGATCGTGCTTGAGGTCCTGGGCCAGGTACACCGTGGCCATGCCGCCCTGGCCCAGCTCGCGCTCGACGCGGTACCGGTCCGCCAGGGCAGCCGAGAGGCGGGTCGGCGAGTCAGGCAATGGGTTCGCTCCGAATCACCGGACTCGTGGCTGAAGCCACGGCTCGGCGGGTGTCGCTCAAGCGACATTGTGGGGTTGGCGTCCCTTCAGGGACATCAGCCGAGCCGCGGCTTCGAGCCGCGTGAATCGAGCCGCGGCTGTCAGCCGCGAGAACCGCGCCGATGATCATTCAGGGGGGAGCAGCGCCTGGAAGCGGGGATGTCCGCGGAGCGAGTCGAGGTCCGAGTCGTGATGCAACCACTCCCAGTGCCCGAATCCGTTCTGGATGGCGTTCTCCAGGCAGGTGATGGCCTCTCTCGGACTCACCGGTGGTCGCGTACCCGCAGGCCACGTTGTAGAGCACCCCGGAATCGTCGGGATCGAGCGCAGTCGCCTGCCCGAGCAAGTCCAGCCCCCTCGCCCTGTCGCCGAGCCTGCAGTGCGCCACGGCGCCGAGCACAAGTGCGCGGGACTCGTCCGGATTCAGCGTCAACCGCTCTTCCGCGAGCTGGACACCGCGTCGGTTCGCGGCCTCAGCATCGGCGGGCCGTCCAAGCGCCTGATACACCTCCGCGACGAGGATGGGAGACTGGTAGTCCTCGGGACGGAGCTCGGACGCCTGCTCGAACAGGGCGGCGGCCTCCTGGTACTTCCCCTGCGCCAGGCAGGCCCGGGCGAAGAAATAGTGGGCCTCGAACAGCTTGGGGTTCAGCCGGATGGCGGCCCGAAACTCGGCCTCGGCTTCGTCATATTGTTTCCTGAGCGTCAGGGCCAGCCCACGCGCTCCGTGCGCCTCGGCCAGCTCGGGATCCAGCTCGAGCGCTCTCCTGCTGTAGCTGTCTGCACCCTCGAGAATTGATCGGCTCGCGTCCCACGACGTGTACAACTCTGAACAACAGTCAGCCGCACCGGCGTAGGCCAGGGCGTAGTCGGGGTCGATCTCCATCGCCCGCTCGAACATCCGGCGGGCATACTCGATGCTCTTCTTGCGCCATTGATGGAAGTATTGTCGCCCCCGCAGGTAGAAGTCGTAGGCCTGCACATTGGCGGTGGGCGCCTTCTCGATCGCCCGCTTCTCCTTGTCGCTCAACACTACCCGGAGCGCCTTCACGATGCTCCCCGCGATTTCGTCCTGGATGGCGAAAACGTCTTCCAACTCGCGGTCGTAGCGCTCCGACCAGAGCTGGTAGCCGTTCGTCACGCTCACCAGCTGCGCGGACACCCGGAGCCGGTTGCCTGCCTTGCGAACGCTCCCCTCCAGCACCGTCGCCACCTTGAGCTTCTTGCCGATGTCGCCCATGTCCTCGCTCTTGCCCTTGAAGGCGAAGGTGGACGTCCGGGAGGCGACATGCAGCGCTTCGACCCTGCTCAGAGCATTGATGATCTCCTCGGCGATGCCCTCGCAGAAATAGTCCTGGTCCTTCTGGGGACTCATGTCGGCGAACGGCAGCACCGCGATGGATTGCTTCTGGATCACCGCCGGCGTGGTCAGCGGGGTGGCATTCGGCGGGGTGACGACCTTGGGCGATCCCAGCGCCTGTACCACCTGGGACGCCGTGGCGAACCGCTCGCCGGGGTCCCTGGCCAGCGCCCGGGTCACCACCTGTTCCAGCTCGATGGTCACGTCCTTCCGGGCCGCCCGCACCGCAGGCGGCGGTTCGGTGAACCGCTTGGTGATCAGGGCCTGGACCGAGCTTCCGGTGAAGGGCGCCGCGCCGGCGAGCATCTCGTACAGCACGCAGCCGAGGCTGTACACGTCGCTCCGCCCGTCGGGCTCGCCTTCGCCGGCGGCCTGCTCGGGGCTCATGTAGGCGGGGGTGCCCACCGCGAGACCGACCTGCGTGAGGCTCTCACCGCCCGCGGCGCTCACCGCCTTGGCGATCCCGAAATCCGTGACGATGGCCTCGCCCTCGCTCAACATCACGTTTTCGGGCTTGATGTCGCGATGCACCACGCCGTGGCGATGCGCGTAGTCGAGCGCGGCCGCCACGTCGCGCGCGATCTTCACCGCCTCGTCGATCGGGATCTGCCGCACCTGATTGAGTCGGTCCCGCAGGGATTCGCCATCCACGAACGGCATCACGTAGTACAGCAGCGTGTCCGCCTCGCCGGAATCGAACAGCGGCAGGATATGCGGATGCTGGAGCCGGGCAGCGATCTGGATCTCGCGGAGGAACCGTTCGGGGCCGAGGGTGGAGGCGAGATGAGGGTGAAGCACCTTGAGGGCCACGCGCCGGTCATGCTTGATGTCCTGGGCCAGGTAGACCGTGGCCATTCCGCCGCGGCCGATCTCGCGATCGACCTGGTACCGGTCGGCGAGGGCGGCACTGAGGCGGTCGACGGCGTCGGTCACTTCGGCCCCGCCGCGCGAAGCACCCACACGTCACTGGTGGAGCGCTGGGCCTCGACCACCGCCCGGCGCCCGTCGTGCGCCAGGGAGGTCACCCGTCCGTCGGTCTCGAAGTCGATCGGCGGCTCTTCCTCGAGCGCGCCTCCGGAAACCGGGGCCCGGTGGACGTGTGGCGTACGGTCCCGCGGATCCCACACCGGCGTGTGGACCCAGCCGTCGCGCGTCCACCACAGGCCGCCCTGAATGCGATGGGCAGTGGTTCGGGTGATGAGCGTGACGTGGCCGGAGCGGAGATCCAGCCAGGTGAGCAGCGATTCCTCCCGGTCCCCGGTGTTGTTCCGGCTGCTCAGCGCGAGAGCCGGAATCGACGGCGACCTCCCGGCCTGATCCACGAGCCCGAACGAATCCGGTATGGCGAACTTGGTGACCGAGCCGTCGCGTTCGAACACTCGAATGTGCCGGCGGT
This sequence comes from uncultured Gemmatimonadales bacterium, assembly GCA_963817575.1. Lineage (GTDB taxonomy): Bacteria > Gemmatimonadota > Gemmatimonadetes > Gemmatimonadales > GWC2-71-9 > DASTCF01. Next base: position 107,667 of record CAWFOY010000001.1, on the reverse strand, counting down.
CGTCGCCGACCATCGTCAGTCGCCCGTCGCTCAGCCACTCGGCGTCGTTCACGGTGGCGCGGTAGGTGCCGCGACGCACCGGCCTTCCGGAGGGCAGGGGGTAGACGGTCAGATCGACCTGCCCGGGCGTCGGGCCGGTGAACACGGCGATGCTGTCGTCCGCCGGGGCAAAGGCGAAGTCGTTGCGCTGTGGCGCCGAGGGCTCGATCACCTGGCGCGCGCCGCCCTCGAACGGCTCCACAGTCAGCCGGGTCCGGGGACCGCCGGGCGTGCCCGTCTGCTCGCTCAGCATGAGCCACCGCCCGCCGGGCGAAATCCGAGCGATGAGCCGCCCGGTGGACGTTCCGATGCGCCGTCCCCGGCTGAATGGCCCGCTGGGGCCCGGGCGAATGGCGGTCCAGATCCCGGTCTCGCCGAGCCGGTCGGCGCCGTACACCAGCGCGGTGCCATCGGGACTGATGCCGCCGATCTTCCCGTCTTCCGGCACTGCACGCAGCGTGTCCGATTCCGGGAGGAACCGCCCTCGCGCATCGAGCCGCCGCCGGATGAACTGGCGCCCGCCCGCGCCCAGCCAGCGGTTGAGAATCAATTCCCCGGGCCGGCCGGTCCATCGCGCGATCGCGTCGCCGCGGAGGGTGTCGAGTACCGCGCCCGTCCGGTCCAGCACCGCGACCTGCCCCTCGTCGTCACTCGCCCTATAGTGCGAAGCGAGCAGGCGGCTCCCATCGCCGGACGGCTCCAGTCGGTCCAGATAGGTGCCCACGGGCAGGAGCACGCTGTCCACCACCTGTCCGGTCGATACCACGATCCGGCGGAGCCAATGGGACTCACCCTCGAACGGCGCCAGGACGATCGTGTCCGGGGCGACAAATCCGCCGGTCACGAAGCTCTCGGGGACGAGGCGCCGAAGGGTGCCCCCGCGCTGCGGGAGCACGGAGGTGCCGAGTCCCCGGTTACTTTCCAGTTCCCAGATCGAGACGACGATGTACCGCGAATCGGCACTCCACGCCACTGGACTGGCGGCGACGCCAGGCTCGGAATGGATTGTGCTGACGCCCTCGCCGGACACTTCGCGCACGACCAGCTCGCCGCGACAGACCCGCTCCGACTCACATCTCCGCTCGACGTACGCGACCAGCGAGCCGTCGGGCGACATCAGCGGCTCAAAGGCCTCTCCCGACGTCGTGAGCTGGACCGGCACCGCTGCCGCGAACGGGGATGGCGCCCTGGCGGCACCGCGGTCTCGTATCAGGAACAAGCCCGCGACGACGACGAGCACACCGGTCCCGGCCATCCAATAAAGCGGCGGCGCGCGACGCGCCGCTGTCTGGGGCGGCTGATTGCCGGCGGTAAGCGCCGCCGTGAAGGCGGCCGCCCCTGCGAAGCGGTCAGCCGGCACCTTGGCCAGCGCCTTCGCGACCGCGTTGTCGATGCCCTCCGGCACCGTGTCCCGCACGGTTCGGAGCCTGGTCGGCCGCTCCGTCATGAGCTTGGCGATCATCGCCCGCGCGTTCGGGCCGGTCACGGGCGGCTCCCCCGCCAGCATTTCGTACAACACCGCGCCGAGCGAGTAGACGTCGGAACGCGCGTCGAGGGTGCGGTCGCCGGTGGCCTGCTCCGGGCTCATGTACTGCGGCGTACCGAGCGAGAGCCCGGTTTCGGTCAGCCGGTTGCCGCCGGCCTCCTTGACCGCCAGCGCGATGCCGAAGTCGGTCAGCACCGCCTCGCCCTCGTGGATCAGGATGTTCTCCGGCTTGATGTCCCGGTGCACCACGCCGTGCTTGTGCGCATACTCCAGGGCACCCGCGATCTGCTGCGTGATGGCCAGCGCTTCTTCCATCCCCAGCTGCTTCTCCCGCTCGAGCCGCGTGCGGAGCGACTCGCCCCGCACGAACGGCAGCACATAATACAGCATGCCGTCGGCCTCGCCGGAGTCGATGAGGGTGAGGATGTGGGGGTGGTCGAGTCGCGCGGTGATGCGGATCTCGCTCAGGAATCGCTCGGCGCCGATCACCGCGGCCAGCTCGGGCCGCAGCACCTTGAGCGCCACCTCGCGGTCATGCTTGAGGTCGCGCGCGAGGTATACCGTGGCCATGCCACCCGCCCCTAGCTCGCGCTCGATCCGGTAGCGGTCGGATAGGGCGGCACTGAGGCGTGTGGTGCTCATACCGCCTCGCTGACCGACGTGAAGTTGAACTCCCGCGTCACGATCGGAGGGACCACCATCGCCGTGCCGCCCAGGCCGCCGTCCTCGGAGCTCGACACGCGCTCCGGCTTCCCGAGCGCCACCAGGTTGCGGAGCATGGTGACCGGGCTCTCATTGAACCGGAAATTCTGCACGGCACGAGTCACCTTGCCGTTCTCGATCAGCAGCACGCCGTCGCGGGTGAGCCCGGTATGGGTGATGGTGCGCGGATCCACGCTCCGGATGTACCAGAACCGGGTGACCAGCAGCCCGCGATCCAGCTGGGCGATGAGCTCATCGACCGTCGCCTCGGTGCCGGCCATCCGGACACCGCCGCCCTGCGGCCGGGCTGCCACACCCTGTTTGTCGGCCCAGAACCGGTTGTAGACGAGGTTCCGCACGACGCCGTTCTCGAGCCACACGGTCCGTCCGATCGGTTCCCCCTCCGGGGTGAACGGAACCTGCAACAGGTCGGGATCCCCGGGATCCGACAGGATCGTGACCCGGTCGTCCACGACCTTCTCTCCGATCCGGTTGCCGCCGCCCCGCCGGCTGAAGAAGCTCCGGCCTTCATCCGCGGCGCGCGCATCGAGCGACCCCGCCAGCAGCCCGAGCAGATTGGCCACCGCGGTAGGCTCGAGGACTACTGTGTACCGGCCCGGCTCGAGCGGGGCTGCGCCCCGGCTCTCGAGCGCGCGCGCGATCGCGCGTTCCGCCACGACAGCAGGCGGGCGACTCCGGGCCCAGTCGTTGTGCCACGTCCCGGCCCATCCGGCACCGTCGCCCGCAGGGGTCCGCGCGCTCAGCGTGTGGGAGACCTCGCTCGACTCGTGGTACGCGAAGAGTCCCGCGGAGTTGGCCACAGCGGTCGCGCCGGCGCTGCGGTGGATGAAACCGGCGCCGCGAAGCCCGGCGCGCGTACAGGCGGCGTGGGTAATGCCCGCGGCCTCCGCGCGCGCCCCGGCATCCAGCTCGACCGTTGCCCGGGACAGGGCAGGCACCCCGGCGTAGCGCCGCAGGCCGAGCAGCGGCATCTGCTCCGGGTTCTCCGGCGCGAGCCGTGCCAGCTGCTCGCTGATTTCGACCGCGCGGCGGAGCGCCGCATCGTCGAGGAGATTGGTGGACACGGATGCGGCCCGCTTCCCGAAGCGGGCGGTGATCGTCACGCTCGTGTCCCGCACTTCACCTGAGGTCGAGACGCCGTCCACGGCCGATCGGGTGTTTCCATTGAGACCCGAGGCCAGGTTGACCTGGCATCCCTCGGCGCGGGAGAAGCCGAGCACCCGGTCGGCGAGCCGCTTTGCCTCCTCCCGGGAGAGCCAGTCAGCCACGGTCCGCCCCGGTGTTCAGCACGTTCACGCCCCGGAAACGGGCGGGCACGCAGCCGTGGCTCACCGCGTTGCTCTGGCCCGGCTGGCCCTTCCCGTCGTAGAACGTCCCGTTCATCTCGTAGGATCGCTTCCCGCCGATCATGTCCATCGAGTTCCAGAAATCGATGGTGCGCGCCTGGTAGGCCACGTCCTTCAGCATGCCGGCGATCTTCCCGCCGCGGATTTCGTAGAACGCCTGGCCGCCGAACTGGAAGTTGTAGCGCTGCTGATCGATCGAATACGAGCCGTGACCGGCGATGTAGATCCCGCGATCGGTGGCGGCGATCAGATCCTCGGCGGTGAGATCCTGCTCGCCGGGGAGCAGCGAGATGTTGGGCATGCGCTGGAATTGCACTTCCGACCAGGACGCGCCATAGGAGCAGCCGTGCGAGCGGGTGCGCCCGGTGAGCGGCCGGATCCACTCGACCTGGTCGCGGGTGGTCTGGTAATCGACCAGGACCCCGTTCTGAATGAGGGGATACGTCTCCGGCGCTACCCCGTCGTCATCCCACCCGCAGGCCGACAGCGAGCCGGGCTGCGAGCGATCGCACTCGATCTGCATGAACTCGGGCCCATACCGGAGCCGATTCAGCATCTTCTCGGGCGGGGCGCAGAAGCTGGTCCCTGCGTAATTGGCCTCGTAACCGAGCGCGCGGTCCAGTTCGGTCGGGTGGGCGATCGACTCGTGGATTGTGAGGAAGAGGTGGTGCGGTTCCAGCACGAGATCGTATCGTCCAGGCTCCACCGGCTTCGCGGTCAGCTTCCGAACGGCGTCTTCCGCCCAGCGCGGAGCCCGCCCGGGCAGGTCGGCCTTCCGGACCCACTCGTACCCCAACCCCATCGGCGCGACCTCGGCGGAGTAGCGGGTCTGGAAATCTCCCGTCGCCGGATCGACCGCGGTGACCCAGACCTCCGGCAGGCAGCGATAGACCTGTTGCACCGTGAAGATGTCGTCCGTAGAGGCGAAGGTCTTGTCCTCGAGCACGAACGCCATGGACGACGAGACGTAGCGAGCCCCGGCGACCTTCAATGCCTCGCCGTTGGCCTGGAGCAGCAGCGCCGCCTTGTCCTCAATGGAAACGGTGAAGGGGTCGATCTCGATCGGGCTACTCCAGCGTCCGTCCTTGACCGGCGGCGTCGGCGCGAGCACGACGGGCCGCGTCATGGCGCGGCGGTTCGCCCGGGCCTGGGCGACCGCCGCCTGGGCCGCCCGTGTAACCTCATCCCGCGTGAGCTCGCGGCTGGCGGCGAATCCCCAGGCACCCTGTGTCAGTACCCGCACGCCGAAGCCGAGGGACTCGCTGTCGGTCGCCCTCACGAACTGATGCTCCCGCGTGCTCACCGACTGGCTCCGCCGGCGGATCACGCGGATGTCGGCGTAGTTCGCGCCTGCCGAACGCGCCGCGTCCAGCGCGCGTTGGCAGAGCTCGCGCACGGTGGGATCGAAATCCGGCGGGCGGTGATCGCCCGGCCGCGACAGACCCACGGCCGCAAGGCCCGCGGCGCCCGATACGATGAACTCCCGGCGATCCATCGTCATGGCTTTGCCAGTGGCCCAAGGCACGCCTCGGCCCCAGCCGCGGCGTTGAGCCGCGAGCAAGTCCGCGTCACGATCAGTTGATCCCGACCCGTCCGCGCACGGCGGCGATGAGCTTTCCCGAGTCGTAGCCGACACCGTCCTTGAAAACGGTGATCGGATTCCGGATCACCGTCGTCTCGGCGGTGAGGTCGCCCTTGAGGAGCACGAGGTCGGCCTTCTTGCCCTTCTCGATCGAACCCCACTGGTCGGCGACTCCCAGCACCCGGGCACCGTTGAGCGTCACGACCTGTACCGCCTGCTCGGTGCCGAAACCGCCCTCGCGGAGCAGCTCGTATCCCCGCTGGTCGCCGAAGCCGGGCAGCGCCCCGCCGTTGCCGGTGGGATCCACGCCGCTGGCGAGCACGCCGCCCGCGTCGTAGAAGGCCTTGTCGAACGCAAGCGCCCGCTTGAACCCGGCTTCCTGCAGGGGGGAGTTCTTCATGGTGTCGATATAGGCCCGTTCCGCCACATAGGCCGTGCGCACTTCCGGCGCCATGAGGTCCAGCACGCGCTCGTCAGTCACCGGCCGGCCGGGATAGAACAGCTCGAACACGGCCATGGTGGTCGTCATCGACACCTTGTGCTTGACCATGTGCTCGATCAGCGAGGTGGCGATCGGTCCCTGCGCCGAGACCGCCGTGTCCACCGCTGCGTAGGCGTCCTGCGGGCACTTGTCCGGCTCCTTCCGCGGATGGAAATCGGTCGCCGTCAGCGCCCCGTGGGCCAGGTCGTCGATGCCGAGGTCCACCGCTTCGCGGAAGGTGACCGAGCAGAGATGCCCCGTCGCCCGCATGCCGCGCTTGTGACCCTCGTCGATCGCCGCCTTCATCGCCTCGCGGGAAATACTCGCGTAGAACTTGATCCACGCCGCCCCCTCCTCCGCCCAGTAGGCCACGAACCGGCGGGCCTCCTCGGGCGTGGTGGCCACGGACATCGCGCCGCCGCCGCCCGGTCCGGTGAGATACGGCGTCGTCACGAAGATGCGGGGCCCGGGAACGTTCCCCGCGTCGATATTCCGCTTGAGATTGATGTCCGCGTAGGGCGACTGGCTCCCGGTGGTGCGGACGGTCGTGACGCCGCCGGCCAGGTAGAGCCGCGGCCCGGTGAAGCTCATCTGCAGCGAGCGCCCGCCGGACGCGGAGTAGTACAGGTGATCGTGCAGCCCAATTATCCCGGGAATCAGCGTATGCCCGGCCCCGTCGATAATCGTGGCGCCCGCCGGAGGCGTGACCTTCGCCGTCGGCCCGACGGCCTCGATGCGGCCGTCGCGGATGACCACCGTATGTCCCGGCTTGGCCGCCCCGCCGGTGCCGTCGATGACCAGAACATTCGTGATCGCGACGACCGGCGCGTTGACACTGACGTAGCGGGTCACCGCCGGCGCCAGCGTGGCCGGGGCAGGGGCCTGCGCCGGGGCAGTCCCTGTGGCCAGGAGCGTGATCAGCGTCGCGCCCGTGCCGATTCGGAGAACGTGCGACATGCAGGACATCAGGACTCCTCCACGTTGATCACGGTCATCATGCCGGCCTGCAGGTGCTCCGCGATGTGGCAGTGGAGCATCCAGCGGCCGGGGTTGGACATGTCCACCAGAAGATCCACCGCGCCGCCTGCGGGCACCAGTACCGTGTCTTTCCAGACCGGATTGGGGTTCGGGGTGCCGTTGACCGCGAGAATCAGGAATCGCTGCCCGTGCAGGTGTATCGGATGCTGCATCCCATGCAGGACTTCCCGTACGTTGACCAGGCGGATCCGGACCTTCTCTCCCCGTTTGAATCGCCAATCGAGGGCCATGTTCTCCGCACCGGAGGCGGGGTCGCGGAGCATCCAGCGGGCCTGGGTTCCGGTCGTCGCCCAGTTCATCCCCGGCATGGTGCCGGCCCACTCGACCGGGTTGAAGAACGCCGAATCGATCCGCATCAGCCGCTCGCTGACGAACGGCAGCCCCGAGAAGGCGACCCGGAGCTCGAGCGTCCGGTTGGGGGGGCGGCCCTGATGCTGACGGAGAAGCGCGAGCATCTCAGCCTGCCCCGGCACCGCCTCACGGATGGTCGCGAAGTCAGCGGCAAGGTCGGGCGAGGCATCTGCCCCCTCCACGGCGACCACGCCGAGGGTATCGACCTCGGAAAGGAAACGCGCATAGAGGTGGTCGATCGCCCGCACGCGGTTTACCAGCGCCGTGCTCCCCTTCGCCCCGAAGCGCGCCTCCACAACGTACCGCTCGGCGGGCGCGATGACTACGCTCTCGACCCACGTCTCGCGCGAGTAGGTGCCCAGGTCGGAGCCGACGACCTTCATCCGCACGCCGGGGCCGAAACTGAGGTTGAACGTCCGCGTGCCGGAGGCGTTGGTCAGGAAAAAGCGCACGACCTCGCCGGGCCTGACGCGGAGCCGCCAATCCGGCTCGCCGTTCACCAGCATCACGTTGCCGAATCGCCCCATCGCGGCATGCGTCGGTGCCTCCAGTCCCCACGGCACCAATCCGTCGGTCCCCACCAGCAGGTCGTCGAGGATCAGGAACTCTTCGCGATGCGCCGGCCCGTAGGCGTCCGGGTCGCTGGGCCGTACGAAGATGTTGCCGTAAAGCCCCAGGTCCTGCTGCACGTCGTCCCGCACGTGCGGGTGATACCAGAAGATGCCGCCGTCCGGGAAGCGCAGGCGGTACGTGAACGTCCCGCCCGGCTCGACGGGCGCCTGGCTCACCTCGGGTACCCCATCGAACCGGGAGTCGAGCCGGAGGCCGTGCCAGTGGACCGTGGAAGGGAGGGGGAGGCGGTTCGTGAACCGGACCGTGATCTCAGCGCCCTCGGGAACCATCAGCAGCGGACCGGGATACTGCCCATTGAAGCCGAACATCGTGTAGCGGCGCCCCGCGATCGTGCGGTTCACGACACCCGCGGTGAGCTCGAGCGAGTCCCCGTCAGCCACCCGCACCACCTCGCGCGTCCGCGCACCCGGCGCGGCTGGGTCGTCCTCCGGCCGCCAGGGCCGGACCGGCGGCCGGAGCGCCATCTCCGACGGGAGCATGTCCAGGCCGGGATACATCGGGACATCGGTCCAGCCGGCCGAGTCACGTCCCGCGGCGTGATGCCCGGCGTGTCCACTCGAGTCGGATCGAGTGGGAGGTGCTCCCAGGGCGCCGAGGAAGAACTGGTAGGTGTCGGCGGGCCGCATCCGGAGGCCTGCGGACTCGCCTCGCAGCACCAGCGGCCCGCGGCGTTCAGTGGTGGTGGTATCGGACTCCGCCGAGATCAGGATCAGAAAGCGATCGAAGGCCACCGGCCCGACCCGGGTGGTGCCGGGTCGGACGGTCCCGAGCCGGACCATCGGGGTCATCGATGGCGATGTGGCCCAGGCCACAAAACCCGCCCGTCGCCCGGTCGGCAACAGCGGCAGGTCTTCCAATGTGAAGGTCAGGTCCCACCGGTGGGTGCCATCCGGAGCGACGCCGACCGTGAATGGCGATGGAATCCAATCGAGCTGGGCCGTGCCGCGGGCGGCGCCCGCGCCGGCGGCCGGCACGAGCTCGATACAATAGAGGTCGCGGCTCACGCCCGGAACGCCGGCCGGCGTTTCGCAGGCGCCCTGGGCAATCGCCGAACTGGCGGCCGCCAGCGAGGCGAGGAGCGCCAAGGAGCCGCTGATTGCACGTGGCTGAAGCCACGGCTCGGCTGGTGTCGCTGAAGCGACCAAGGGGTCCTCGCGCCCCTTCAGGGACTTCAGCCGAGCCGTCGCTCTAGCGACGTCTGCCGAGCCGCGGCTTTGAGCCGCGAGCTGACGCGACGTGAACGTGAGACGTCATCGGAACATCAATCGTTGAGCGAAGACTACCGCTCCGCCAGGCACGCTGGCTGTCAGAGTGTAGTCCCCTGCGGAAGGGGGCGTGTACTCGGCGTCGAATGTCTGGCCGATCTGCACGAACCGGCGGGCCGGGCGCTCAGCCGTCTGTGAGGCCGGGAGATCCGCCCCGTCCACTGCGACCGGACGCCAGTTCACGAGGGTGGAATCGCGAAGGAGCCGGTACGTCACTCCCGCCGCCGGTCCGATGTTCACGAAACGGAAGCGGTGCAACCGCCCGGCCTCGAGCACCTGAGCCGGCGCGGTGGTGTCGCCGTTGACGACGAAACGTGGGGGCTCCGCCGGCCCGTCCCACCCGGCTACAAACACGTGATCCGTCGAGGGGTCGAACCGCTGCCCCGGCTCGAGGACGACGATCGCCCCATAGAGGCCCGCGGTCAGCTGCTCGAGATCGTTGAGATGGGTGTGGTAGATGAACGTTCCCGCCCGCCGGGTGATGAGGTGGGCCGTAAACGAATCCTGACTGGCGATCGCCGGCGCGACCTTGTTGCCGGTGCCGCTCCAGCCGGCGACACCGTCCGACCAGCTCTCGAGCTCGATGCCGTGCCAGTGAACGGAGGTCGGCTCGGGGAGCCGGTTGACGACCGTGATGTCGGTCGGTTGGCCGCGCGTGAGCACGATGACGGTGCCTGGGGTCCGGACCGAGTCCGGTGCCGGGGGCGTGGCCCCGTCCTGCAGAATGAAGCTCAGGCCTCGTGCCGCGTGTCCGTGCGGCCGCCCCTCCTGAACCAGAAGGCGCAGCGCGCGCCGGTCCGGCGGGGCCGCATCCCGCCATCCGGCACCCGGCTGCACCGTCACGCCGAGCACCAGTCCGCCCATGTGCCGCCGCGGATCGGTGGCCATGTTGTCGGCGTGATGATCCATCGGCTCGAGCCGGGTCTCCGGGACCGCGTGGAACGCCAGGTGACAGTGGAAGAGCCAGTTGCCCTCCCGCATCGGTTGCCACACGAGCGACATCGTTTGATACGGCCGGAGGTCCTCCGTGACGACGAGCCTTCGGTCCGCCGGCGCATAGGCGGTATCGCGCGAAACCGTACCCTTGCTCTGGATCTGATAGTAGAAGCCGTGCAGATGCATCGGGTGGACCCGGTCGCTGGCATTGATGAAGCGCCAGCGGACGCTGTCCCCCTCGGTCGCCGTGAGTCGCTCGGTGTATGGCCACGACCGTCCGTTGATCGCCAGGGCGTTCCGGTAATGCGTTGAATCCACCTGGTCGCCCCAGATATTGATCACGAAGATCCGATCGTCCTGCCGTGCCCCCGGCGGATCGACGATGAAGGCGCCCGCGAGCTGTTCCTGCTCGTCCTTGTCGTGGTCGATCGTGCCCACCACCGCCCGATAGAAATAGGTGCCGGCCGCGCCGACTCCGAAGCGGACCACGCGGGACTCGCCAGGCTGGAGCACGATGCTGTCGGACGGGGAACTCGGCCGCGTCGCCAGCCCGTGGAGGGTGACAGTGGAGTCGGCGAGAGCGTTCCTGACGGTTGCGACGATCGTCGTGCCGGTCCACACCCGGATGAGCGGGCCGGGGACCTCAGGCGCCTTCCCTTCCTCCGCCAGGACCGGGGCAATCACAAACGGCCCATTCTCCCGCTCCGGACACCAGCGCCCCATCCGGACCTCGAGGCGAAGCATGAGCACATTGCCGATCAACTCGCCGGCTGGTTTCCGGTTGTCGTTGGGACGGACCTCGGGGAGGCCGTCACGTGTGGGCAGATCCCGCGGCGCCGACTTCGCCAAGGCCGCGAGGCCCGAGGCCAGGATCACCGCAATCGTGAGGCGAAGTCCCAAACCGGTCATTGTCCGCGTCCGCGTTGGAGGTCGGCCAACGCCGCCGTGAGGCGGCTCGTCTGGTCGCTCATCGTTTCCCGATCTGTTTGAGTTCCTCACGCCAGTTCTGCACCAGCACGACTTCGCTTCCCTCCTCGCTCCGCTCCATCCGGGCCATCAGGAATCGCCGGTCGTCCGGCCCGACCTCGTAGCCGAAGTGGGGGGGAAGCGAGAAGAACGGCGAGGCGGAAAAGAGCCGCTGCTGCTGCACGACGGAGAACGCAGGAACGCCGCGCACCTCCGCGGCGATCAGGTCCCCGGCGCCGTTCCGGTAGAAGAGCTCGCGCCCGCTGTGCGCCCAGCGCGGCTCCGTCCCTCCTGCGACCGAGACTTGCCACCGTGCGGTGGCGGCGTCCGGAAACGGCCGGACGTAGACCTCGAGCCGTCCCGATTCGTTGGAGGTGTATGCAAGCCATCGCCCGTCGGGCGACAGTGCTGGACTGGTCTCACGAAACTTCGTGGCGACCAGGAGAGTCGGCGCGGTGTCCAGCCCGGGCCGGAATCCGTAGATGTCGCCCTCACCGGCGATGCCCGTGATGCTTCGGGTCACGATCCAGCGGCCGTCGCGCGACATGAGGTTCTCGGCCATCTCGGTCGGGAAGCGGACCACAACTTCCGCCGCGCCACTCCCGTCCGCGCGCTTCCTGAGAAGCCCTAGACTGGAGTCCGCACCGGTGTAGAGTACGAAGCGTCCGTCCGGGCTCCACGACGCCCTGAGGTTGGTGCCCCCCTCGAACGTGAGCCGCGAGAGCGGGCCAGTGTCGAGCTGCTTCACCCAGAGGTCCTCCCCACCGACACCGCCGATGACCCCGATAGCCAGTTGGCGGCCGTCGGGCGAGAGCGCCAGTGAGGCGAGCACGCCGGTCGCATTCCACCCAGGGTCGACCGGGCGGGCCACACCATCCCGCCCCACCCAGACCATCTCGGCGATGCCGCCGGAGGCGCCGGTGATGTACATGAGGTCCCCCGACCGGGAGATCACGACGTCCGTCCCGCCCAGCCCGCGGACTCCGATGCCCTCGAGGAGGGGTGTCGGCGATCCCGTCAGCTCGAGACGGTCCTCATCGAAGGGCGCCGCGAGCAGGTCGCCTTCCGCCGTGACGTAGACGAGGTATCCCGGTTCGACATAGCGCCCGAGCACGCCGCGGACCAGCACCTTCGACTTCCCGGTACGGAGGTCCGTTGCCTTGATGTCGTACTCACGGGGGTCCTGGCCCACGTGCCGCAGGCGATAGATCAGGCCGCGGCCCTTCGGCAGCACATCGGGCCAGGCATGCCCGAGCTCTGCCTGGCTCGAGTCCAGCGCGACCGCCGGCTCGATTGTGCCGCCGGTCGCCTTGATCCGCCTCAGCCCGTCGTTGGTGTCGAAGTAGATGTAGCCATCCAGGGACCACGCCCCGCCTCCACCGGAATTCCCCCGCTCGACCAGCGTCACCGGCGGGCCGCCGGCCAGCGAGGCGATCCGGAGGGCGAAGGTATTGGCATCGAAATAGCCGATCTGGCGGCCATCGGGAGAGAAAAAGGGGTTGACCCCGCCCTCGGTGCCGACGATCGGTGTCGCGCGGAGCTTGTCCAGCTCCCGGAGCCAGAGTTGCGATCCGCCTTCACCCGGCCCGGCGTACACGAACCGCCGTCCGTCCGGTGCGATCGCGAGGCGCAGGAATCCAATCTGAGATGGCCGCTCGGTCGGGGCGAAAGCCAGGCTCACCCGCGTCACCGGCCGGGGCGTGGTCTTGAGCGCCATCCGAAGGGCGGCTGTTCCTGCCACAACGGCGAGGGCGGTTGCTGCAATGGCAAGCGGATTCCACAGGCCACGCCCCCGAAACACCGGCCGCAGTGCGGTCGTGCCGCCGCGCGCGACCGCAAGGGCCGCCATCGGGTTGGTGAGCGCGTCTGCAAAGTCGGCCGCGCTGCCGAATCGGTCCGCCGGCAGCTTCTCCAGAGCCCTCATCACCGCGGCCTCGACCTGCGGCGGAATCGTGTGCCGCTGGGGCAGGAGCGGCCGCGGCGACTCGGTGACCACCCGCGCCACGATGGCCTGTGCCGTGGGGCCCGTGAACGGCGGCTCGCCGACCAGCATCTCGTACAGCATTGCGCCGAGTGCATACACGTCGCTGCGGGCGGTGAGCTCGCGCTCGCCCATCGCCTGTTCGGGGCTCATGTAGTGCGGCGTGCCGAGGCTCATCCCGGTCTCGGTCATCCGGGTGCCGGCGCTGCTCAGGGCGAGCGCGATGCCGAAATCGGCCACCAGGGCCTGTCCATCGTGAAGCAGGACGTTCTCGGGCTTGATGTCGCGGTGGATGACGCCGTGGCGGTGAGCGTAGTCGAGCGCGCTTGCCACCTCGGTGGCGAGCCGCACCGCCTCGTCGACCGGGAGCTGCTTCTCACGGGAGATCCGTGCACGGAGGGATTCCCCCTCCACATACGGCATGGTGTACCAGAGGAAGATCCCGGACCCGTCTTCGCGCTGGCCCGCCTCCCCGCTGTCGAGCAGCGGAAGGATGTGCGGATGCTGGAGATTGGCGGTGAGCTTGATCTCGGCGAGGAAGCGCTCGGCGCCGATGACCGCCGCCAGCTCCGCCCGGAGGACCTTCAGCGCTACCCTGCGATCGTGGCGGAGGTCCTGTGCGAGGTAGACAGTGGCCATCCCACCGGCGCCGATTTCACGCTCGATGCGGTAGCGGTCCGCCAGGGCGGACCGGAGACGTTCCTCGGTGCCGATCGTCACGTCGGTGGGGCGGTGCCTCGCGACTGGAAGGGGGATAACCAACGTAAGATGCCGTCCCGGACACGGTTACGCCAGTCGGTCGCCAAGTCGTATATTCCGGGGAATGTTCCCCTACCGCGACGACAACCCGACCCTCCGCACCCCGGTGGTGACCTGGCTGCTCATCGCGGCCAATGCCGCAGTCTGGGTCCTGGTGCAGGGCATGGGCACCGATCCGGCGCTGGCAAAGTCGGTCTGCGAGCTCGCGCTCATTCCCGCTGAGCTCCTCGGACGTGTCGGGCCTGGCACCGTCGTCCGCATCGGGCCGGACGCCTCCTGTGCGCTGGGCGAGGCAGTGACGTGGTATACGCCCCTGACATCAATGTTTCTGCACGGGGGCTGGCTCCACCTCATCGGGAACATGTGGTTCCTCCACGTCTTCGGGAATAACGTGGAGGATTCCATGGGCCACGGCCGGTTCCTGGCCTTCTATATTCTTTGTGGGCTCGTGGCGGCGGCGACCCAGACGCTGGTGCACCCGGGCAGCACTATCCCGATGCTCGGCGCGTCCGGCGCCATCGGCGGCGTGATGGGCGCCTACGTCATCCTGTACCCGCTCGTCCGGGTGCACATGTTCATCTTCCTGGGGCTGTTCTTCTTCCGGTACGCGGTGCCGGCGTACTTCATGCTCGGGTACTGGTTCCTCCTGCAGGTGCTGAGCGGCCTGCCGGCACTGAGCCAGCATGGCGACATGGGCGGGACCGCGTTCTGGGCCCACATCGGCGGCTTTGCCGCCGGCATGCTGTTCGTGTTCTTCTTCCAGAACCCGACGCTGGTGGCGCAGCATCGTGCGGTGCTGGCCGCTCACCCGCAGTACGGACGCATCCGCTGACGTACTGGAGCATCGTCATGGCCTCCATTCCCTCCAGACCGGGCACACCGGCCACCGAGCTGCCGATCCCGGTGCAGCCCCGGAATGCCGGGATGCCGCTGGACCTGGGCTGGGTCCGCGCGGCGCGCGCCAACCGGAGCGCACTCGAGCGGCGGGCCGTGACGCTCGGCCGCCGCCGGACCGTCAAGAAGGAATGGCAGGCCGCCTGGCTTCTCCGGGCCGTGACCCTGATGGACCTGACGACACTCCAGGGCGACGACACCCCCGGCCGCGTGCGCCGCCTCTGCGCCAAGGCGCGTCAGCCGGTGCGGGCGGACCTGCTGCAAACGCTCGGTGCGGAACACCTCGGGATCCGCGCCGCCGCCGTTTGCGTCTACCACGCCATGGTCCCGACGGCGGTGGAGGCGCTCAGGGGAACCGGGATCCCGGTGGCGGCCGTCTCCACCGGCTTCCCCGCGGGGCTCTCACCCTTCCCGCAGCGCCTGGCGGAGATCCACGCGTCGATCGAGGCGGGCGCGGATGAAATCGATGTCGTGGTGACCCGGGCGCACGTGCTGTGCGAGGACTGGCCGGCGCTGTACGACGAGGTGAAGGCGTTCCGCGAGGCATGCGGCGATGCCCACATCAAGGTGATCCTCGGCACCGGCGAGCTCGGCATGCTCCGGAACGTGGCCCGCGCGAGCCTCGTGGCGATGATGGCGGGCGCCGATTTCATCAAGACGTCCACCGGCAAGGAGAGCGTGAATGCCACGCTGCCGGTCGGCTTCGTGATGGTCCGCGCCATTCGCGAATACCTGGAGCGCACCGGCACCCGGGTCGGCTTCAAGCCGGCAGGCGGCATCCGCAGCGCGAAGGATTCGCTCGAATGGCTCGCCCTGATCAAGGAGGAGCTGGGCGATGCCTGGCTCCGGCCCGAGCTCTTCCGGTTCGGGGCCAGCAGCCTCCTCACGGACATCGAGCGCCAGCTCGAGCACTTCGTGACGGGGCGGTACTCGGCAGCGCACCGGCATCCGATGGCCTAGGGGCGGAGAGAGCGCATGGCATCCATACCCGAGATCTTCGCGAGCATGTCATATGGCCCGGCGCCCGAATCGGCGAAGCCGGCGGAGGAATGGCTCGACCGCCACCGCCGGGCCTTCGGCGTCTACATCGGCGGGCAGTGGACTGCGCCCGGCGAGCTCTTCGACACCGTGAATCCAGGCACAGGGCGGGTCCTCGCGCAGGTGACGCAGGCGTCGGCAGCGGACGTGGACCGCGCCGTCGGAGCGGCCCGAGCGGCCCAGCCGGACTGGGCCGCTCTCGGGGGACACGGGCGCGCGCGCTATCTCTACGCCCTCGCGCGCGCCGTGCAGCGGCACACGCGGCTCCTCGCGGTGCTCGAATCGCTGGACAACGGGAAGCCGATCCGCGAATCGCGCGACATCGACGTGCCGCTGGTGGCGCGGCACTTCTACCATCATGCGGGTTGGGCCCAGCTGATGGAGCGTGAGATGCCCGGAATGGAACCGGTCGGCGTGGCCGGGCAGATCATCCCGTGGAACTTCCCGCTCCTGATGCTGTCCTGGAAGATCGCGCCGGCCATCGCGATGGGGAACACGGTCGTGCTGAAGCCGGCCGAGTTCACACCCCTGACGGCGCTGCTCTTCGCCGAGTTGTGCGACGAGGTCGGTCTCCCGCCCGGCGTCGTGAATATCCTCACCGGCGACGGGCGCACCGGCGAATCGATCGTCAAGCACCCCGACGTGGACAAGATCGCCTTCACCGGATCCACCGACGTCGGCCGCATCATCCGCGCGACCACGGCCGGCACCGGCAAGAAGCTGTCGCTCGAGCTGGGCGGGAAGTCGCCCTTTGTCGTCTTCTCGGATGCCGACCTCGACAGCGTGGTCGAGGGTGTCGTGGATGCGATCTGGTTCAATCAGGGGCAGGTCTGCTGTGCCGGCTCCCGGATCCTGGCCCAGGAGGGCGTGGCGGACCGGCTGGTGGCGCGGCTCCGCGCCCGGATGGAGACCCTTCGCGTGGGCGACCCGCTCGACAAGGCGATCGACATCGGCGCCATCATCGCACCGGTTCAGCTCGACAAGATCCGCGAGCTGGTGCAGAAGGGCGAGGACGAAGGCGCCACGATGTGGCAGCCGTCGTGGAGCTGCCCGAAGGAGGGCTACTTCTTCCCGCCGACGCTCTTCACCGACGTGTCCCCGTCGGCGACGATCGCGCAGGTGGAGATCTTCGGCCCGGTCGTCGTCATGATGACGTTTCGCACGCCCGATGAGGCGGTCGAGCTCGCCAACAACACCAGGTACGGCCTCGCCGCGAGCGTCTGGACCGAGAACATCAACCTCGCACTCGACATCGCCCCTCGCATCAAGGCGGGGTCGGTCTGGATCAATTGCACGAACGTCTTCGACGCCGCCTCGGGCTTCGGCGGCTACCGCGAGAGCGGATTCGGACGGGAGGGCGGCAAGGAAGGGTTGTGGGAGTATGTGAAGGACGGCACGGCGGATGGGCAGATGGGCAGCGGGGCGGCAACTCAGGCGTACGCGCAGGCAGCCGCTGCGGTGATCCCACGGCCCATCCGCCCATCTGCCCATCCCTCGATAGACCGCTCTCCCAAGCTTTACATCGGCGGCAAGCAGGCGCGTCCCGATTCCGGCTACAGCCTGCCGGTGCACGATGCAGGCGGGCGGCTCATCGCCGAAGTTGGGCATGGCAATCGCAAGGACATCAGGAACGCCGTGGAGGCCGCGCACAAGGCGGCGGGATGGGCCCGCGCGACGGCCCACAACCGCGCGCAGGTGCTGTACTATCTCGCCGAAAACCTCGCCGTCCGCCAGGCAGAGTTCGCCGCGCGACTCGAGGCGCTCACCGGCCGCTCGCACGCCGATGCGCAGAAGGAAGTTGAGTTCTCGCTCTCGCGCCTGTTTAGTTACGCCGCGTGGGCCGACAAGTGGGACGGCCGCGTCCACCACACGCCATATCGCAATATCACGCTCGCGATGCCCGAACCCCTGGGCGTCATGGGCGTCGTGGCTCCCGAGGACTGGCCCCTGCTCGGTTTCCTCTCCACGGTGATCCCACCGGTCGCGATGGGCAACACCCTGGTGGCGATTCCCTCCGCCCGGTGGCCGCTCCTCGCCACCGACCTCTACCAGGTCTTCGACACCTCGGACCTGCCGGGGGGCGTGATCAACCTGGTGACCGGACCCCGGGAAGAGCTATCGGCGGTGCTGGCCGCCCACGACGATGTGGATGCGATGTGGTATTGGGGCACGGCGGAGGGAAGCACCCAGGTCGAAAAGCTGTCAGCCGGCAATCTGAAGCAGACCTGGGTCAACCACGGGCATCAGGTGGCCTGGGACGACCCGGACCGGGGCGAGGGTGAGCCATTCCTGCGCCACGCGACGCAAGTGAAGAACATCTGGGTCCCGTACGGGGAGTAGGACGGACCGTCGGACCGTCGGGCAGTCGGACCGTCCGACTTACCGACCATCCGACTGACCAACGGAGTTCCCTATGACCGAATACGCAATGCTGAACGGCCGGGAAGCGTTTCAGAGCATGAAGACCTGGGCGCTGCAGTACGACTTCGATAAGTGGTTGATGATCGGGGTCGGGCTGTTGATCGCGGGATTCGTGTGGGACCGCCTCCGCAAGCCGAGCATCTGATTCGCCGTCCACCCCGCGGCTAGACGTCGCGGGGGATCCGCCCGCGACGACTCCGCCCGTTGGGTGCCGGCTCCGGCCGGCTCGCCCGCGGCCCCTCCGGAGTATCCTTCCGCCTGCGCCCCATCTTGAGCCCCTGCCGGATTTCGATCTCGCGGTCGAGCAGCTTCGCCAGCACGTTTCCCTTCCGTTCCGCCGCCCAGCACTCGAGCGACAAATCCGCGCCCGCCAGGCGCGGCACCACGTGGAGAACCAGCCGGTCATCCGCCAGCGTCACCCGTACGCTCTCGACGATGGCGGTGTGACCGCGATCGAGCCCGTCGGCGACGCGGAGGAGGCCGCTCACCCGCCGGACGATCGCCTGATCCGGCGCCGACAGCGCCGCGAATTCCGGATGTCTCTTTCGCGGGCCGCGCCTCCGATGGTACCGGCTGATCAGCGCGACCAGCGTCCGTTCCCGCGCGCCAAGTCCGACGCGGTCGGCGTGCATGATGAGCTGGTAGCTGTGTTTGTGATGGCGCTGGTAGCTCACCAGCTGGCCGACATCGTGCAGCAGGCTCGCCGCTTCGAGCAGCCACCGCTCCTCGGGTCCGCAACCGAGCTCGTCGCCCAGCTTCGCGAACAGGGAGAGCGCGAGGAGTCGCACGTGCTCAACATGGCGCCGGTCGGTCTTGCACCGCTCGGCGAACTCGCGAACCAGCCGCATTGGATCCGGGGCCACGGGGGCCGGCGCATCACCCACCATCTCGAGGAGAAGGCCCTCGCGAAGGCCGAATGCGCTGATCGTGACGCCCGGAGCCTCGAGTCGCTCGAGCAGTGCCGCGGTCACGGCAAGGCCGGCCAGGATGATATCGGCGCGCTGGGGGCTCAGTCCCGGCACTGCGCCTCGCTCGGTCGGCGTCTTCGTGCCCAGCCACTCGAGCAGCTGTTCCACCTCGGCGGCCGACACGTCCTGCCCGTGCACGGCATCCGCGGGCGACAAGCCCCGCCGCGCCATGACCATCCGGCCGAGGTTGGTGAACGTCCCACCGGACCCGATGATGCGCGCGCCGACCCACTGGGTGCGGGGCAGCGCCCGGACAAGGCGCTTCCGGAGGTGTTTCCGCAGGTCGCCCATTGCCTTCCGCTGGTTCTTGGCGCCCGCGAGGAAAAGTTCCGTCAGCCGCACCGCGCCGAACGGCAGGGACCGGGTCAATTCCACCAGTCCGTCCACCGCGCCGACCAGCTCCAGGCTTCCGCCGCCGATGTCGGCGATGAGCGTCTTGGTGTTCGCGAGACGGAAATGATGCGCGACGGAGCGATAGGAGAGCTGGGCCTCGGTGTCGGCGTCGATGATCCGGAGCGGCACGCCGACTTCGGCCCGCACCCTCTGGACGAACTCTTCGCCGTTCTTGGCTTCGCGGACGGCGGCCGTCGCGACGGCCGAAATCCGCCGGGCTCCGCGCCGCTGGCACACGTCGGCCATGCGCCGGAGCGCCAGGATGGCGCGATCGATCGCGGCAGGATCCAGGCGGCCGGTCGACGCGAGCCCCGCCGCGAGGCGAGGCTGGTCCTTCACTTCGTCGATGGGGGTCAGGCCGGTGGTGGGATCGTACTCGGCGACGAGCAGGCGGATCGAGTTCGAGCCGACGTCGATCGCGCCGAGACGTTCCCGCGGTTCGCTGGCCGGGGACGTCACTTGCCGGCCCGGACGCTGGCGCCGAACACCGGTGGGTCTCCGCGGTCTTCCGCGTGATGCTTGATGGACTTGCCCTCGACCAGGAAGACCACGTCCTCCCCGATGTTCGTGGCGAGGTCGGCCACCCGCTCGAGATTCCGGCTCACCAGGAAGAGCTCCATGCCCGCGCCGATCATGTGCGGATCTTCCATCATGTGGGTGAGGAGGATTCGGAACACCGACCTGTGAAGGGCATCCACCTTGTCGTCCCGGCGGCACACCTCGCGCCCCGCGTGCGCGTCGCCGCGGATGAAGGCCTCGAGCGCGTCGGACAGCATGTCGCGCGTGAGCCGCGCCATTTCGACGATCTCGGGCTCCGGCGCGATCGGGCGATCCTCCAGCAGGCGCTCTGCCGACTGGGCGATGTTCACCGCGTGGTCGCCCACCCGCTCGAGGTCGTTGGCGATCTTGAGCGCGGAGGTGAGCATGCGGAGATCCCGGGCCATCGGCTGCTGGAGGGCGAGGAGGCTGATGCACATCTCCTCGATCTCGACCTCCATCTCGTCGATCACCCGGTCTCCGGTGATGACGGAGCGCGCCTTGGCGGAATCCCGCTCGAGCAGTGCCTCCACCGCCATTCCCAGCGCGGCCTCGGCCTCGCCGGACATGGTCAGCAGGCGCACCTTCACGTGGCTCAGCTCGTCGTGAAAGTGACGATGCGCATCGGTCATCCGAATCTCCCCGTGATGTAAGCCTCCGTTCGCTCCTGCGTCGGGGCGGTGAACATCCGCTCGGTCGCGCCGAACTCGATCAGCTGGCCGCTATCGAAGAACCCCGTGAAGTCCGAGACCCGCGCGGCCTGCTGCATGTTATGGGTAACGATGGCAATCGTGTAGTCCCGCTTCAGCTCGAAGATCAACTCCTCGACCTTCTGCGTGGCAATCGGGTCGAGCGCGGAGCAGGGCTCGTCCATCAGCAGCACGTCCGGCGAGTTGGCCAGCGCCCGCGCGATGCATAGCCGCTGCTGCTGCCCGCCCGACAGACTCGTTCCCGACTCGTCCAGCCGGTCCTTCACCTCGTCCCACAGCGCCGCCCGGCGGAGGCAACGCTCCACGAGGTCGGGCAAGTCCCGCCGGGCTACGAGTCGATTCCGGTCCGGACCATATGCCACATTGTCGAAGACCGACTTCGGAAACGGATTCGGCCGCTGGAAGACCATGCCGACGCGGCGGCGAAGGTCGACCAGGTCCGTGTGCGCCCGGTAGATCGAAACGCCTTCGATCTGGATATCCCCCGTGGTTCGGATGCCCGGAATCAGCTCGTTCATCCGGTTGATCGAGCGCAGGAAGGTGGATTTCCCGCAGCCCGAGGGTCCGATGATGGCCGTGACCGCATGCCGGGCGAACGCGAGGTTGATTCCCTTGAGCGCCTCGCTCGGCCCATAGTAGAAGTGGAAGTCCTTCGCTTCCACCACCGGACCGCCCGGCTGGGCGATATGGGGCGCCGACGCGCGGGGTACCAGCGTCGGACGGAACATTGGCGGCTGGGTCATGCCCGGCCCCTCGAGGAGGGTGGTCATCCGAACCGTCCTGTAATGTAGGCCTCGGTCTGCTCCTGCGTCGGGGCAGTGAAGATCTGGGCGGTCTGGCCAGTCTCAACCATCGCTCCGAGGTAGAAGAACGATGTCGTGTGTGACACCCGCGCGGCCTGTTGCATGTTGTGGGTCACGATGATGATCGTGAATTCCCGCTTGAGCTCGAAGAGGAGCTCCTCGATCCGCTGGGTGCCCTGCGGGTCGAGCGACGCGGTCGGCTCGTCAAGCAGGATCACTTCCGGCTTCGGCGCGATGGTCCGCGCGATGCACAAGCGCTGCTGCTGCCCGCCGGAGAGGGCCATCGCGCTCGCCTTGAGCCGGTCCTTCACCTCGTCCCACAGGGCCGCCTGCCGTAGCGCGTGCTCGACAGTCTGATCCACCTCTCCCCGCGCCGGCCGCCCGTTCACCTTGAGCCCTGCCGCCACGTTGTCGTAGACGGACATCGTCGGGAAGGGAGTCGGGCGCTGGAAGACCATCCCGACCCGGCGCCGGAGCCGCATCGCGCTCACTGAGGGCGCGTACACGTCCTGGCCGTCGAGCAGCACCTTGCCCGTGATCCAGCCACCGGGCGTCAGCTCGTGCATCCGGTTGAGGGCCCGGAGGAACGTGGACTTTCCGCATCCCGACGGACCGATCAGGGCGTGCACCCGGTTGGGCGGAAATTCGAGCGAGACGCCCTTCACGGCGGTGAATTTTCCGTACATGGCCGTGAGCTTCTCCGTCTGGAGCCGCGGTGTCGCGTCAGCCATTGAGGTCGAACTTCCGCCGCGTGGCCAAACGGGCCGCGACGCTCAGCACCAGCACCACGACGATGAGGACGAGGGCCGCTGCCCAGGCCATCTGGTGCCACTCCTCATAGGGGCCCGTGGCGTACGAGAACACGACCAGCGGCAGGGCTGCCATCGGCTCGTTCAGGCTCCGGGTGAAGAACTGGCTCCCCAGGGTCGTGAACAGGAGCGGCGCCGTCTCGCCCGCGATGCGCGCCACCGACAGAAGGCTTCCGGTGACGATCCCCGACAGGCTGGTCCGCACCACCACCGTGAGGCTGGTCCGCCAGCGCGAATAACCGAGCGCCAGCGCCGCCTCGCGCAGCGAGTGCGGCACCAGCTTGATCATCTCCTCCGTCGTTCGCATGACCATCGGGATCATCAGCATCGCGAGCGCGGCGCTGCCGGCCAGCGCGGAAAAGTGCCCCTGCCGGGCCACGATCCAGGCCCAGGCAAAGACGCCCACCACGATGGACGGGGTGCCGTTCATCACGTCCGCGACAAAGCGGGTCACCCACGCGAGCCGGGCGGCGGGGTACTCGGCGCAATAGATGCCGGCGCCGATGCCCAGCGGGAGGCCGATGATGCAGGCGGTGCCGACGATCACGAGAGTCCCGATGATCGCGTGGGCGACCCCGCCGCCCGTCTCGCCGGCGGGAACCGGCAGCCGGGTGAAGAACTCGAAGCTGATGTTGCTCGCGCCCTTGGAAATCAGGGTGCCGAGGATGAGCAGGAGCGGCAGGACCGCGAGCACGACGGCCAGGATCATCAGCCCGACCATCGCATCGCTGTACAGGCGGCGCAGGAAACGGCGGTTCATCAGAGCGCCTTGCTGCCGGCGGCTGTGCCACGTGCCACCCGCCAGATGAGGAGCCGCGCGATCGCGTTGATGAGAACCGTCACGACGAAGAGCGTGAGCGCCACGTAGGCCAGCGCCGACAGGTGAATGTCCTCGACGGCCTCGGTGAATTCGTTGGCGATCGCCGCCGCCATCGTGTAACCCGGCGCGAAGAGGGAGGCGGCGATCTCATGCCGGTTGCCGATCACCATCGTGACCGCCATGGTCTCGCCCAGCGCCCGGCCGAGGCCGAGAATCACCGCGCCGATGATGCCGGACCGGGCGTAGGGCAGCACGGCGCCCGTGACGGCCTCCCAGCGGGTCGCGCCCAGCGCGAGCGCGGCCTCCCGCTGGCTGTTGGGCACCGCCAGCAGGACTTCACGGCTCACCGACATGATGTACGGCATCACCATGATGGCGAGGATGATCGCCGCGGCCAGCATGGACGGGCCGTAGATCGGGCCCTGGAAGAACGGGAGAAACCCGAAGACCTTCTTGAGGAAGGGAAAGACCGTCGGCCGGAGGAAGGGGATCATCACGAAGATGCCCCAGAGGCCATAGACCACGCTCGGAATGGCCGCGAGCAGCCCGATGATGGAGGCCACCGGGCCGCGGACCGCCTTCGGGGCGAATTCGGTCAGGTAGATGGCGACGCCCAGGGAGAGCGGCACGGCGATAAGCAGCGCCAGCACGGACGAGACCACCGTGCCCACGATCAGGGGCAGGGCGCCGAACTCGCCGGTCACCGGGTCCCAGTTGCTCGACGTCATGAAGCCGAGGCCGAACCGGTCGATGGCGAGGCGGGAACCCGACCAGAGCTCGTAGACCAGGAATGCCAGCAGCACGGGGATCGCCAGCGCCGCCCCGGTGAGGAGGGCCTTGAAGAGGCGATCGCCCCAGTGGGATTGCTCGAGCGAGTGGATCTCCGGTACCGGCAGGTCGGTGGTGGGAGCCGCCATAGGCCGGGAATCGTATCCGTGCGTAACGGCCGGCTCGTCACGCCCGTGTAACGAATGTGTCACGCCGAATCTGTACGCGAAGCGGCCGGCCCCAACCAGGCGGCCGGCCGTTCGCGCGATGGGAGAGGCACCTACCGCATCGCGATCGGCTTTCCCTCCGCCTTGAGTGAAGCGATTCGGGGCTTGATCAGACCGATGACCTCCGCCGGCAGCGGTGCGTACTCGAGCTGCTTGGCCATGTCCTGCGCCTCCGGGGTGATCATCCAGGTCAGGAACTCGCGAAGGACCTTGGCCTTGGCGGCATCCCGGGCATCCAATGGCACGAGCAGCCACGTGAACGACGAGATCGGATAGGATTGGGCCCCCGGCGCATTCGTGATGGAGACCCGGAAATCGGTGTCCTTCGCGAACTTGGCGCTGCCGGCGGCGGCGGTCGTCGCCTCCAGGCTCGGATCGATGTAGGTGCCGGCCGCATTCTTCACCTTGGCGTAGGGCAGCTTGTTCGAGAGCGCGTAGATGAGCTCCACATAGCCGATGGCGCCCTCGAGCTGCTTCACCTGCTGGGTCACGCCCTCGTTCCCCTTGCCGCCGAGCCCGGTAGGCCACTTCACCGACGTGGCGTAGTTCACTTTGTCACGCCACTCGCGCGACACCTTGGTCAGGTAATCGGTGAAGACATAGGTCGTTCCCGACCCGTCCGACCGATGGACCACGATGATGTCCACGTTCGGCAGTTTCACGCCGGGGTTCTGGCCGGCGATGCGCGGATCGTTCCACTTGGTGATGCGGCCCAGGAAGATGTCGGCGATGGTCGGCCCGTCGAACTGGAGCTTGGTCACGCCGAGTGACGGCAGGTTGTAGGTCAGCACCACGGCCCCGATGACCGTCGGGACATGCAGCACATTCCCCTTGACCGCCGTGATCTGCTCGGCGCTCATCGGGCCGTCGGTGGCCCCGAAATCCACGGTGCCTTCGGTGAACTGGCGGATACCGCCGCCGGAGCCGATGGACTGATAGTTGATCTGGACGCCGGTCTTCTTGTTGTAGGCGTCGAACCACTTCGTATATATGGGGTTGGGGAATGTGGCGCCCGCCCCCGTCAAGTTCTGCGCGGCCGCCGGAGCGCCGGCCAGGGTCAGGAGACCCAGGCCGAGTGCGGCAGCGCGGTTGAACGTCGTCGTCATGATCATCCTCAGAAGTTGACTGTCACGGCCGACCGGACGCCGCTGATGCTCTCGGCGCCTGAAGCGCTGAAGCTCTGGTTTTCATACATGAACCGAAGCTGGGCCTTGCTGCTCATGTAGAGGTTGATGCCGGCACTGACGAGCGTGGTGCCGGTGTCGTCGACATCGGTGTCGGTATCGGCAACGTCGTAGCGCACCGCGGGCTCGATGGCGTAGAGCCACGAGGTCGGGTTCTTCATGCGGAGGTGATACGCGGCAACCAGCGAGACACCCTGGATCGGAGTGTTGGCCGCGTTAGCCGCCTCGCCGTCCATGTAGTCGGCCACGACGTACAGCCCTTCCTCGCCGACCTTCCCCCACTGGGCGTCGACCCCGAACGCATCGTTCGTGGCCGAGCTGTCAGTGCCGACGATCGCATCGTGTGAGAAATACGACGCGCCGATGTTGACCTTGTCCAGGATCTGCCACGTGGCCCGGGCGCCCAAGGACTTCGCGTTGTTGTTGTCGTTCACGCTCTCACCCCGGCCATTGTAGGCACCCACCTGGACCGTGGCCTTGCCCGAAAAAAGGCCGGCCAGCAGGCTCGCGCCCACGTCGTGCGACATGAACCCGTTCGCGGTGAAGAGGTCGTTGCTTGCCACCGGCAGGAGCCCCTGACCAGCACCACGCTCGAGGGACGGAAGATTGTTGGAGGAGGTCAGCTCGTAGCGTCCGAACGGCCGCTTCTCCTGGCCGACGCGGAGCGAGAAATGATTCTTGGCCTCGGGCTTGGTGAAGGCGACCTCGATGTACGCATCCCGCAGCCGGACGCCGCCGCGGCCGGTAGTGGAGCACTCTACTTCGAGCGTATCCGGGACCACGGCCGTGGGGTCGGTGATCAGGTCCTGGCAGGTGGTGCTCAGGCTGCTGAGGGTCCGGCCGCCCTCAAACGACGGCTGGATTATGAAGGTCACATTCTCGGCAATGTTCCCTTTCGCCTCGATGCGCGCCCGGCGGGTGAAGAAGTTGCTGTTCGGACCCACCGCTGGGTACGGGTCATTGTCCAGGACGTAGTACTGCTCCTGCAGCCGACCCGAGATCTTGACATTGGGGTACGTGGTCTGCGCAGCCAGCGCGCCGGCCCCGATGACCACGAGTCCCACCAATGCCACCGCCGAACGCCGCGTAATCCTCACCATGTCCGCCCTTTCGATCTGGGGCCGAGCCCCGGGGTTTCAGGCGGAACGGGATGCTCCGCCACCGCTCCGGGACCTTCACCCTCCCCGGATTGCGAGTAACAAACGTCCTCGCCCGTCACATTCATTCTGATCCGCGGTCACGGAATGGTAACACCCGGGGTTCCGGGCTCAACGGCTGCTGTGCGATGGGCTTGGGAATGGGTCTCGGAAGATGTCCTCATCGCCTGGTTCCCCATCCGCCGTGCCGGCACGCGCAGCTTGCGGGATCGGATGTGGCGACGAAGCCCGGAATAACGGAAGGTGCAGGTGTGGTCGAGAAGGCTCAGGGAGCTGGGGCAGGGTCATGCCGCACCCTACTGGGCCGGCGTCACGGATCCGCGGGTTCCGTCACAGACGGGCAACCGTCCTACAACGGGGGAAACCAGCACGTGATCGTGGTGCCTTCCCCGACCTCGCTCTCGGCCCGCACCGTCCCGCCGTGCGCTTCGACCAGGTGCCGCACGATCGCCAGCCCCAGGCCGGTTCCCCCCTCTTCGCGAGACCGCGAGGTATCGACGCGGTAGAACCGTTCGAAGACCCGGGACAGGTGTTCGTGCGGGATGCCGGGTCCGGTGTCGCTGACCATCACCGCCAGGCCACCCTCCTGGTTCGCGGTATGCACGGCGACGGTGCCTCCCGCCGGCGTATAGCGAAGCGCATTGTCGAACAGGTTCGTCAGCACCTGCCGCAGTCCGTCGGCGTCCGCGGAAACGACGGACGCGTCGCGATCGACGTCCACCGAGAGCTCCCTATGCCGCTGCGCGGCGCGCTCCGCCAGCGGCGCCCACGCCTCCCGTGCCACGGACGCGATGTCGACCGGCTCCTTCCTCGGTTGCCACCCCCCGGACTCGATCCGCGAGAGGTCGAGGAGGTCGTCCACCAGGTGCTGCATTCGGCGCGCATTCCCCAGGACGATCTCGAGGAATCGCCGGCTGGTTGCCTCGTCCGGCGGTCACTGACCAGCGTCTCAGCGTAGCCGGCAATGGACGTCAGCGGCGTCTTGAGCTCGTGAGAGACATTGGCCACGAAGTCGCGGCGGACAGCCTCGAGCCGGCGGACGTTGGTCACGTCGTGCAGGACCAGCACGGCGCCTCCGCTATTGAGCGGCCGGGCGCTCACCAGCAGCATCCGGCCATCCAGCTCGAGCTCGCGCCCCTCGACTACCGCGCCCTGCGTCACCTGGCTCACGACATCCCGCGCGCCCTTCACCCGGAATAGCTCCTGAAGGTCGGGAAGCGGCTCCTCCGGTCCATAGCCGAGGAGGCGCCGAGCGGCGGAATTCGCGGTCAGGATGCGGCCCTTGCCGTCGGCGGCCAGCACGCCTTCCACCATTGCCTCGACCAGCGCGGCCGATTCAGCCTGTCCATGCCGGAGCGCGTCGAACCGGTCGGCCAACTGGTGATGCATGTCCCGAAGGGTCTGCACCAGCGCGTCGATGTCCGGGATTCCCGATCGTGGGAACCGCGGGCGATCGCCCGCCGCGATGGCCCGGGCCGCGGTGCTGAGCGCGGTGAGGGGTCGCGCGATCGAGCGTGCCGTGATGAGCGAAGCGAGGGTGCCGATCAGGAGCGCGACGAGCGCCGCCGTGGCCACCGCGACCTGGGCGCGGCGAACGAGGGCATTCACCTGGCTCAGGTCCGAGGCGACGCGAACCACCCCAGGCCCGCCCGGGATGGCGACATACAGCAGCGCCCGGCCGACGGTCGCGCTCTGTCGCCGGGCGACGCCGGTCCGCCCCTGCAATGCCTCGCGCACCTCGGGCCGGTCGGCGTGGTTCTGCAGCGGGGGAAGCGGGTAGGTGGCGTAGTCGCTCTCGGCGACGACGGTGCCGTCCCGCGCGATCAGCGTGATCCGGACTCCCGCCTCCGAGGCGATGCGGTGGATCTGCTGCTGGGCCGTGGCCAGATCGGTCGGCACCGCTTCGCGGACCATCACGGCCTGGCGCTCCAGCGTGACGGCCATGTCCCGTTCGAGGTCGCGGCGCAGAAGGCGGTCCGCGGTCCACAGCAGCACGACTAGACCGAGGAGGAGGACCAGCAGCGTCGCCGATAGCAGGCGGGCGGCGAACCTCACCGCGACCTGCCCGGGCGGTCCGCCCCGCGGAACCGGTAGCCAAACCCGCGCACCGTTTCGATCATCTTCCCGGCCTCACCCAGTTTGGAGCGGAGGCGCTGGACGTGCATGTCCACGGTCCGCGTCTGGATGTCGGGTTGCGCCTCCCAGACGGTCTCGAGCAGCTGGGGCCGGGTCTGGACGCGGCCCCGGCGTTCAACGAGGGTGAGGAGCAGCTTGTATTCGGTGGCCGTGAGGTTCAGCTCGCGGCCATTCAGCGCGGCGCGGTGTGCCGAGCGATCCACCGTGATGCCGCCCGCCGTGAGGGTGGATCCTGCCGACACTGCCGGGGCGGCGAGGCGCCGCAGGACCGCGCCGACCCTGAGCGTCAGCTCGGCGGGGGAGAACGGCTTCGTGAGGTAGTCGTCCGCGCCGAGCGTGAGGCCGCGAATCCGGTCGGCTTCCTCACGGCGCGCGGTGAGGAGGATGACGCCGACTTCCTTCGTTTCCTCCTGGCGGCGGAGCTCCGCCAGCACGTCGTAGCCGGACATCCCCGGAAGCATGAGGTCCAGGATGATGATGTCAGGGCGCTCCTCCCGCGCCGATTTGATCGCGTCGGGGCCGGTCGTGGCCGTGGACACACGATACCCGGCCTTGGCGAGGTGATACGCTACGAGCGCCGTGATGTCAGGCTCGTCGTCGACGACCAGGATCCGGTGGGTCATGAGGATTCGGGGGCTGAGGTCATGCCATCGACTCCGTCTGCGCCACCATGCGGACCCGCGGGTTCGACCGACTGCGGTCGGCCGCCAAATGCCGCTCGACTTTCATTCTCTCGTCCATTCCGATTGCATCGAGGATTGCGGTGAGCAGCCGCTGGCGCACGCCGCCATCACGGCGGAGACGGTAAAGGACGAACTGGGCGATCGGGGTATCTCGCACGATATCGGCCTCCTTGAGCACCCGGAGGTGGCGCGAGACCGTGGGTTGCGGGAGGTCGAGGATCACCTGGAGATCCGACACGAAGAGCGGCGCCGCGGCGAGGCAGTTGAGAATGCGGAGCCGGGTGGGCTCTGCAATGGTGAGCAGTAGGTCGGTCGGCGTCGAGGCGGGTGCCATATGCGCGTAAACGAATATCCGGCCCACACCCGCCGCGCAACCCCCGCACCGTTCCAGACGGTCTGCCGCGAATGCTCACATTGCGCAACCTGCGGTGGCGCAAGGATATTCTCACGATGCTTCGCGCCCTCCTGGCCCTGGCACTGGCGTCTCCGGCAGCCCAGGACTCCGCCCACATAGTCGTTGTCGCCACCACGGACGTTCACGGACACGCCACAGCGTGGGACTTCGTGCACGATCGACCGTTCCCAGGTGGCCTCGCGCGGGCCGCGCGCGCGATCGATTCACTGCGTCAACGATACCCGGGCCAGGTCGTGCTGGTGGATGCGGGAGATCTCCTGCAGGGCGACCCGTTCTCAGCGTATTTCGCGCAGGTCGCGCCGCGGGATCCGCACCCGATCGTCGACGTGATGAACCAGCTGGGGTACGACGCCGCGACGCCCGGCAACCACGATTTCAACTTCGGCCTGCCGCTCCTGCGCCGCGCCATCTCCGGCGCGGCGTTCGCTTACGTGAGCGCCAACGTCTTCGCGCTGCCCGGGGGCGCGCCGATGTTCTCCCCGCAGACCGTCATCATGCGACAAGGGGTCCGGGTCGGCATCACCGGATTCACGACGCCCGGCGTCATGGTCTGGGACCATGCGAACATGCAGGGGATGGGAAGGGTGGGCTCGGTCGGCGCCAGTGCTCCGCGCGCGCTGTCGCGCCTCCGGCAGGAAGCGGACCTCGCCATCGTGCTCATTCACAGCGGGATGGATGGCGCCTCGTCCTATGACACTGCCGGGGTCGGCCCCGAGAATGTCGCGGCGACGCTGGCGCAGGGGCCGATCCGGCCGGACCTGGTGGTGGTTGGACACTCCCATCGCCAGATCCAGGATTCGGTGCTGAACGGGGTGCATTTCATACAGCCACGCCATCATGCGCAATCGCTCGCGATCGCGCATGTGGACCTCGCCCGGAACGGAGCCGCCTGGCGAGTGACGCGAATTCACGCAGACCAGATCGAATTGGCCGGGCTCGAGCCGGTCCCGGGGCGGCTCCGCCGCCTCGACGAAGCTCAGGCGGATGTGCGACTGTGGGTGGCGACCCCGCTCGCGGGCGCGGCCGCGCCGATGCCCGCTCAGCTCGGGCGCGCGGGCGCAACGCCCCTGATCAACTGGATCAACGACGTCCAGCGGCGGCAGGCCCGCGCCGACCTGGCCTCCACGGCGGTGTTCGACCTGCGGAGCGGGTTCGATCAGGGCGAGATCCGGCTGGCAGATGTCGCGGGAGTGTATCCGGAGGAGAACACCCTTCGCGCCATCCGGATCACCGGGGTGCAACTCCGTGCCTACCTCGAGCAGGCCGCGAAGTATTTCACGGTGGACGCCGCCGGCAACGTCGGCACCGACCCCGCCATGCCGGGGAACAGTTTCGATATCGTCTCCGGCGCGACATACGTGGTGGACTTGAGCCGCCCTGTGGGAAGCCGGATCCGCGATTTGGCGGTCAGGGGCCGCTTCGTCGGTGCCCTGGATACGTACACCCTGGCGCTCAGCAGCTACCGGCAGGGCGGGGGCGGTGGTTACGCAATGCTCCAGTCCGCGCCGGTGGTGTACGATCGAAACGAAGGCGTACGGGAGCTTCTGGTGGAGGACCTCCGGCGCCGGGGAGTGCTCGATCCGGCGGATTTCGACTCGGTCACCTGGCGGATCGAGCCCGCACCGATGGCCGCCGCGGCCCGAAAGCTATTCCTTCCCCCGCCGCCAGTCCCGAAAGACTCGATCCTGCTGCGCATCCTCTCGATCAACGATTTCCACGGCGCGCTCGAGGCCCGGACGTACAGCTGGTCGGACGGGCGCCCGGTGGGCGGCGCGGCGGCGCTGAAGGCAACCATGGACACCCTCGCAGCGCGGTGCCAATGCACGACGCTGCGGGTCGACGCCGGAGACGAGATGCAGGGCACGCTGCTCTCGAACCTCGCGTACGGCCGCACGACGATCGAGGCCTTGAACCACGTCGGGATCCAGGCCGCCGCGATCGGCAACCACGACCTCGACTGGTCCCCGGATACGCTCCGCAACCGCATGGCCGAGGCCCGCTATCCCTGGGTGGCGGCCAACATCTTCGATTCCGCGACGGGCGTCCGTCCGGGATGGGCCGTCCCGTGGCAGATGGTGCGGGCCGGTATCAACCGGATCGCGGTCGTGGGGTACATCACCTCGGAGACGGCGCAGATCGTGGCCAGGGAAAACATCGCGGGGCTGCGGTTCGGCTCAGGCGCGGAGTCCATACTCGACGCGATCGAGGCTGCGCGGGCGGAGCGCCCCGATTTCACGATCGTCCTGACGCATTCGGGTGGCCGCTGCGACAGCACCTCCTGCGCCGGCGAGGTGCTCGACCTCGCCCGCGAGCTTCCGCCCGGTTCGGTGGATGCGATCGTGTCCGGGCACACGCACACGCTGCTCGATGCCGAGGCGGCCGGCATTCCGATCGTGCAGGCTCGGAGCAATGGAACCGCCGTGGGCATCCTGGACCTCATTCGGGCCGCCGATGGCACCCGACGCGCGAACGTGGCCGTCGAGACGGTCTGGGCCGATCGTGTCGCACCGGACGCCGAACTCACCGCGATGGTGGATCGGTGGCGCCGCGAGTCGGATTCACTGACTGGACGGGTGGTCGCGCAGGTGAGCCTTCCGATGTTGCGGCAGGGCAACCAGTACGGGCTCGGCTTCCTCATTGCCGATGCCTTCCGCAACGTGCTACGCGCCGACGCGGCCCTCGTGAACAACGGCGGCATTCGCGCCGACGTGCCCGATGGCCCGCTCACATACGGGACACTTTTCTCCGTGATGCCCTTCCAGAACGACCTGGTGCTCGTGCGGCTGAAGGGTCGCGAATTGAAGATGGTCCTGGAACAGGCCTTCAGCAGTGACGGCCAGCCCGATGCCCACATCGCCGGGCTGCGGGTGCGGTACGACCCGGCGCGGCCCGTCGGCAAGCGCGTCCGCGATGTCCGGTTGCTGGACGGAAGCAGGATCAAGGATGGCCGCGAGTACACCCTGGCCACACAGAACTACCTGGCCTCCGGTCAGGATGGATTCACGGCGCTCGAGCGCACCAGGCAGGAGCGGTCCACCTACAAGGACATCGATGCCGTGCTGCTCTATCTCCGGCGCCTGCCGCAACCCGTCCGCCCGCCGGACGACGCCCGTTTCCTGACCGGCCACCCGTGACCGTCCCGATCCGGGTGTACGTCAACGATCGCCCCTTCGACGTCCCCAGTGGCGCGACCGCCTGCGACGCGGTCCGGCACCTGGATCCGGCTCTTGCCGATCGGGTCATGGCCGGGACCGCGTCACTGACCGACGCACGGGGAATTGTGCTCGCTGCGGACGCCGTGCTGGCACCGGGAGCGATCGTGCGCGTGGTCGGCCGCGCCCGTCGGGACACCTCTGCCGATGGCGATGCCGATGCTGACGCGTGAGCTGATCTCCCGCCTGCCCAAGGCGGAGCTGCACGTGCACCTCGACGGCTCGCTTCGCCCGGAAACGGTGATCGACCTCGCGCGCGACGCCGGCGTGGCCTTGCCGAGCCGCGACCCGGAGGCGATTCGCCGCTACATGCTGGTGGACGACGCCCGCGATCTCGAGGAGTACCTGCGGCGCTTCGACATCACCATCGCAATGCTCCAGACGCCCGACGCCATCGAGCGCGTGGCGTACGAGATGGTGGAAGACGCGGCCCGGGACCACCTGCGACTGCTGGAGGTCCGATATTGCCCGGCCCTGAGTACGCGGACCGGCCTGTCACTCGCCGACGTTATCGACGCCGAGCTTCGTGGTCTTCGGCGCGGCGAGCGCGACTTCGGGGTCCGGACCGCCGTGATCAACTGCTCGCTCCGGCATTACGATCCGGCCGTGTCGGTGCAAATTGCCGAAGCGTCGGTGGCGTTCCGGGAACGCGGCGTCGTCGGATTCGACCTGGCAGGGCCGGAGGCGGGCCGGCCGCCCGAGGTGCATCGTCTCGCGTTTGACGTCGCGGCGCGCGGTGGCCTGGGGATCACGGTGCATGCGGGCGAGGCCGCGGGCGCCGCGTCGGTGGCCGAGGCAATTCACGCCTGCCACGCCGATCGCATCGGACACGGCACCCGGCTCTTCGAGGACCCGGGCCTCCAGGCCTACGTGCGCGACCGGCGAATCCTCATCGAGACCAACATCACGAGCAACCTGCAGACGCACGCGGTCAAGCGTGCCGCCGAGCATCCGGTGCGCGGCTACTTCGACGCCGGACTGGCTGTGACGCTTTGCACCGACAGCTGGCTGATGAGCGGGGTCTCGCTCACGGACGAATACTGGCTGGCCCATACCGCCCTGGGTTTCACCCGCGGGGAGATCGACCGCATGATCCTCAACGCGTTTGCCGCCTCGTTCCTGCCGTGGCCCGATCGTCAGGCGCTGCTGGAGGAAGTCTCGGCTGAGCTGGAGGCCACGCGATGAACGCGCTCTGGATGCTGCAGACTGCGGCCGAGCGGCTCGCAGCGGCGCAGGCGGGCCTCGACACGCCGTTGCTGCCCCGGCTGATGGGACTCGTCGGCATCGCGACGATGCTGGGGATCGCCTTCGCGCTGTCGTACGACCGGAAACGGATCGACTGGCGGCTGGTCGCGAGCGGGCTCGCCCTTCAGGCGATCTTTGGCCTGATCGTATTGAAAACCGGGCCCGGCAAGGCGGTCTTCGCCTTCCTCGGCCGGATGATCACCGGACTGCTGTCGTTTCAGGAGATGGGCGCGCGATTCGTATTCGGCAACCTGGTGCAGTCGAACGTGCCAGTCGGCCTGCCGGGCCCCGGCGGCGCGCTCGATACCTCCGGGGGCCTCATCGCGAACACCGGGGCGTATTTCGCTTTCAACGTTCTCCCGACGATCATCTTCTTTTCCGCGCTGATGTCGGTGCTCTACTACCTGAACATCATGCAGCTGGTGGTGAAGGGGATCGCGTGGGTGATGCAGAAGACCCTCCGCACGTCCGGCGCGGAGACTCTCTCAGCCGCGGGAAACATCTTCCTTGGCCAGACCGAAGCACCGCTGCTGATCAAGCCGTTCGTCAAGGGGTTCACGCCGTCGGAGCTGATCACCGTGATGGTCGGCGGCTTCGCAACCGTCGCCGGCGGCGTCATGGCGGCCTATGTCGGGATGCTGCAGGGGTCCTTCCCCAACATTGCCGCGCACCTGCTCGCCGCGAGCGTGATGAATGCGCCGGCCGGTCTCCTGCTCTCGAAGATGATCCGGCCCGAAGTGGACGAACCGATCACGAAGGGCACGCTGCACATGCACGTGGAGAAGCCGGAATCCAACGTGATCGAGGCCGCGGCCGGCGGGGCCGCGGTGGGGGTCCAGCTCGCCATCAACGTGGCGGCGATGCTGATGGCGTTCGTGGCCCTGGTCGCGCTCCTCAACTTCGGGCTCCAGTGGGTCGGCACACTCTTCGGCCTGGCCGAGAACCGGCTCAGCCTCCAGTTCCTGCTTGGTCAGGCGCTCAGGCCGCTCGCGTTCGTGATGGGCGTGCCGTGGCAGGACACCGCCTACGTGGGCAGCCTCATCGGCATCAAGACCGCGCTGAACGAATTCGTTGCCTATGCGCAATTCGCGAGCGACCTGGGCAGTGGGATCGTGCTGTCGCCCCGGAGCGCGGTGATCCTGACCTATGCCTTGCTCGGGTTTGCCAACTTCTCCTCCATCGCCATCCAGATTGGCGGCATCGGAGGCCTGGCCCCTGAGCGCCGCGGCGAGATCGCCAGGTTCGGACTCCGCGCCATGATCGCCGGGAACCTCGCGGCCTTCATGTCGGCGTCGCTCGCGGGGATGCTGGTGTGACGGCCGGATGGGCGGATGGGCAGATGGGCAGCACGATCACCGAGGCCGCGACGGCGGTGCGTGAGCGCCTCGGCGGGCGGAAACCCGAGATCGCGATCGTGCTCGGGTCCGGGCTCGGCCGCTTCACCGAAAGAATCCAGAGCGCGGTGGTCATTCCGTACGCCGAGATTCCCGGGTTCCCGCTGCCCACAGTGGAAGGTCATCGGGGGGAGCTGGTGGCGGGGCGGCTCGCAGGACGCGAGGTGATGGTGCAGAGCGGAAGGTTCCACCTCTACGAGGGGCATTCCGCGGCGACAGCCGCGCTCCCGGTGCGTCTCTTCGCCCGCATTGGGGTGAACTCCCTCGTGCTCACGAACGCCGCGGGCGGGATCCGGCGCGCCTTCTCCGCCGGCACCCTGATGCTGATCACCGATCACATCAATTTCATGTTCCGGAACCCGCTGATCGGCCCCGTTGCCCCGGGCGAGACACGGTTTCCCGACATGTCCGCCGCGTACGATCGGGAGCTGCGCACGCACGCGACGGCCGTAGCCGGCGAGTTGGGCATCCGGCTCGAGGAGGGCGTCTATGCCGCGGTGCTGGGGCCGAGTTACGAAACCCCGGCGGAGATACGGATGCTGGAGCGGCTCGGCGCAGACGCTGTTGGGATGAGCACCGTTCCCGAGGTGATCGTGGCGCGTGCGCTCGACATCAGGTGCCTGGCCGTGTCGACCATCACGAACCCCGCCGCGGGCGTCACGACCCAGGCCCTCCACCACGGCGAGGTCATCGAGATTGCCAACCGCGTGGGACGCCAGCTCGGCGACCTGATCGAAGGGATCGTCGCGCGCGCGTAGGGGCGCACCGCGGTGCGCCCCTACGCGCGCGCCGGCACGTGGTGCCCGAGCGGTCCGTGGCCGCCGCCGAGGCCCGGCGCGGCGAGCAGCGCGCGATGCACGAAATCGAGTGCATCAGTCACGGCCGTTTCGAGGTCCCGGCCAAGGGCCAGGCCGGCGGTGACTGCGGCCGAGAGCGTGCAGCCGGTTCCGTGAGTGGAGGTCGTCGCCACGCGCGGGTGGCGGTACCGGCGGACGAAGCCGGGCGTCACGAGAACATCCTCGAGTTCATCACTCGGGAGGTGACCGCCCTTCACCAGCGCGGCGGCGGCTCCGAGCTCGAGCAGGCGATGTCCCGCGCGCTCCATCGCGTCCGGGCTCCCGACGGCCATGCCGGTGAGAATGGCGGCCTCGCCGAGATTCGGGGTGACCAGGGCGGCCAGCGGCACCAGCTCGTCGCGGACGAGTTGCTCGGCATCCGCAGTGAGCAGCCGGTCGCCCGAGGACGCGGCCATCACCGGATCCAGCACGTACGGCCCCCAGCGGAGCGCCCGGATCGCCGCGGCGATCTGCCGCACGAGCGCCGGCGTCGCGAGCATCCCTGACTTGAGGGCCGCCGGGGGCAGGTCCTCGGCGAGCGCGGCGATCTGCTCGGCGACCATCGCCTCGGGCACGGCGTGCACGGCCCGCACGCCCCGTGTATTCTGGGCCGTGAGTGCCACGATGACCGAGGTCCCGTAGACGCCGAACTGGTGGAACGTCTTGAGGTCGGCTTGAATGCCGGCGCCGCCGCCGGAATCGGAACCGGCAATCGTCAGAGCAATCTTCATCGTCCGCCTGGGAAGGGATCGCGTCACGTGGCTGCCGTGCAGACGCTTATCAGGGATCTTCGTCTCCGCCGGGGGCGGGAGCGCCGGGGACTTGCGCTCGCGGAGGGGGTGCGACTCCTCGAGGAGGCGCTCGCCGCCGGCGTCGGCATTCGCCATGCCGCGGTATCGCCCGCGCTGGAAGCTACCGCGCGCGGAGCGGCACTCAAGGGCGCGCTCACCCGGGCCGGAGTGCCGCTCACCGAGGTGGACGACCGCGAGCTGGCGGAGCTGGCCGACACCGAGCATCCGCAGGGGGTAATCGGCGTGATCGAGCCGCGTCATTGGTCGCTCGACGACGTCCACCCCGCTCCGGGGGAAGTCGTCGTGGTGCTCGATGCGGTGCAGGATCCCGGCAATGTCGGCACCATCACCCGCACCGCGCAGGCGCTGGGCGCGCGCGCGGTCATCGCGCTCAAGGGCACCGCCGAACTGACCAATCCGAAGGTGCTCCGCGGCAGCATGGGCGCCCTGTTCCGCCTGCCGGCCGTCTCCGCCGACGATGCGACCTTCCTCACCTGGGTCCGGAAGTGCGGCGCGAGCATCTGGGTGACCGACGCCGCAGGGGAACCGCTGGGCAGGCAGCGGCCCACCGCCCCGGTGGCGCTCGTGCTCGGGAACGAGGGCGCGGGAGTCCGTGCCGAGCTCGACCAGGTCGCGGGGCGGCGGGTCGCCATTCCGCTCGCCGCCGGCGTCGAGTCACTGAACGTCGCCGTGGCCGCGGGGATCCTCCTCTATGAGGTGACGCGTGAACGATGAGTGGCTGGTCATCGGGTTGGCGGCGCTCCTCGGCGCGATCCTGGGAAGCTTCCTCAACGTTTGCATCATACGGCTTCCGGCCAACCAGTCGGTGGTTCGGCCCCGGTCCCGCTGCCCGCGATGCGAGCGGCCGATCGCCTGGTACGACAACATCCCGATCGTGTCCTGGCTCGTACTCCGGGGGCGGTGCCGCCATTGCGACGAGCCAATCTCGTTTCTTTACCCCGCGGTCGAGCTCCTGACCGCGTTGATCTGGGCCGGCATGGCGTGGCGCCACCCGTGGGAGCTCGAGGCGGTCCGCGGTGCGATCTACTTCACGCTGCTCCTCGGCATCGCCCTCACCGACGCCCGGGAGTACATCATTCCCGACGAATTCACCTGGGGCGGCCTCGTGCTGGGCATCGTGCTCAGCCTGCCGGGGGGAATGGGCATCGGCCCGATTCAGGCCCTGATCGGCGCTGCGGTGGGATTCGGGCTCCTCTGGCTCGTCGGCTTCGTCGGCACGCTGGCGCTGAAGGAGGAGGCGATGGGCGGTGGGGATATCAAGATGATGGCGATGGTCGGCGCGTTTGTCGGATGGCCGGGCGTGCTGCTGACCATTTTCCTCGGCGCCCTGCTCGGCACGATGATCTTCCTGCCCCTGACGCTGCTGGGACGGAAGAAACAGGTCCCCTTTGGCGTCTTCCTCTCCATTGGCGGAGCCGCCGCCTGGCTCGTGGGCCCCGCGATCATCACATGGTATCGACACTACCTCGGATTCTGAGGGGGCTCGCCTTCGCGGGCCTACTACTGGCCGGCGCGGCCTGCCGCGGCCGCGCCCAGGATGCCGCGGCCGATCCGATCGCCCGGCTGGTGGACAGCCTCCGTCCGTCTGTTGAGCGCGCGACCGGCCTGCCCTTCAAACAACCGCCGCGGTTCGCCACGCGATCCCGCGCACAGGTTCGGGCCTACCTGGTGGCCAAGATCGCGCAGGAACTCCCGCCCGAGCGGCTTGCCGCCATGCGGGACACCTATCGGCTCCTCGGCCTGATTCCGGATTCGCTGGACCTGCAGCAACTCCTCATGTCGCTCTATGAGGAGCAGGTCGCCGGGTTCTACGAACCGGACTCGGGCATGCTGTTCGTACTCGCGGAGAGCGATCCCCGGTCTCCCGAGCTCCGGTTTGTGGTCGCCCACGAGCTGGTCCACGCGCTGCAGCACCAGTACCTCCCGCTCGACTCCATCATGAAGCAGCGGTGGAACAATGACCGCCTCGCCGCCGCGCAGGCGGTGCTGGAAGGGCAGGCCACCCTCGCGTCGATGCGCATGATGATGCCGGGACAGGATCTCCTCGCGGACGACGCCGTCTGGGAGCTGTTCAGGGAGCAGGTGAGTGCCGCCCGGGGCTCGATGGCCGTATTCGCGAGAGCCCCGAGGATCATTCAGGAGGGCCTCCTGTTCCCGTATGTGTCGGGTGCGTCCTTCATGCGATGGTGGGCCCGCGAGCATCCGGGAGAGCCGCCCCCGTTCGGCTCGGCGATGCCGGTCTCGACGGAGCAGGTGCTGCATCCGTCGCGATATGCCGCGGGAGACGCGCCGGTCGACCTTCCGCCGGCCGATTCCGGTGCCCGTCCCGGTGAGAGCGATGTCCTCGGCGAGCTCGAGATCCGCATCCTCGAGGCGGAGCTCTCCGGGGCCGACGTCGTGAGTACGACCGTGCCCATCGGCTGGGCAGGCGACCGCTACCGGCTGTACCGGTCGGATGCGGGTCCCGCGCTCGTGTGGCTCACGGCGTGGGACGATGCGCGCGCCGCAGAACGCTTTCGCACAGGGGCGGGTGCACGCCTGGCGGCCCGCTCCCGCCCGGGCTACCGCACCGAAGTCCGCGCGCTTGGAGTGATGGGCCACCCGGGCGTTCGCGTCGTGGTGGCACCAGAGCGATGGGAGGGGTGGGCGGGGCTCAATTGAAGGGGGCGCGGGGGGAGGTCATCGGAAGCGGCTCCCCGAGGCGTGCGCGTTCCCGCGTTCGTTCACGCTGCACATCGGCGAGCGCCCGTTGGGACATCGCGGCGATCTCGATGACGCGCGCCAGGAAGGCGAGGCCGAGCGTCACCTCCTCCTCGGTATAGGATCGGGCAACGATCAGCGAGTGCCGCGGTCCGCGCGCCACGGCATCGGCCAGCGCATCCGCGACGCGTGCCGCAGTTTCGAGATCGGCCTCCACGTTCCCTGGCAGCGGGAAGAGCCCCATGCGACCTCCGATGGTGATGACGCGCCCGGCACCCGCCGCGCGCCACCTCCACGGTAGGGCAGGACCAACTCGTGGCGTCACCATCTCACCGCCGGCAGGAGCAGTGCTACGCGCGAGGCGGACAGGCGGACAGTAGCTTCGGCTGGCCATCCTACCTGAACAACAACCCCACTCCGAACGCCACCACGCCGACAATCGCTCCGAGCACGTACCCCAGCTGCACGATCAGCGTCAGCTCCCGCTGCGTGACGCCCCGGATGATCTGCTCCATCCGCTCGGTGGAGAAGCCAAGCACCTTGTGCTCCACCATCTCCTGTACGTTGAATTGCTCCACCACGCGGGGGATCTGCCGGTGGGTCCACTCCCATGCCGCGCGGATGATGCTCGTCCGAACGGCTCCGGTCGTCTCGGCGCCCAGCCAGCGCGAGGGACGCCCGACCGGGCGCGCGAGCACCGCGTGAGCCGTGCTTCGCACGGCCTCCTCGACCCACCGGCGCCCTCGGTCCGCGGCGAGCGCCTCGGCGAGGAGTTTCGCAATGCGCTCCGGCGGCACGTTGCCGAGGAGGTCGTTCCACGTCCGACGCTCCGTCGCGGCAAGCAGGCGGTCCACCGCGCGGCCGGCGACCCGCCGGGTCGTTTCGTCCCGGACGATCGCGATACCCCAGTCGCCCAGGGTGCCGGCCAGGGCGGCGCGCTTCTCGGGACCCATGCGCGCCAGCCGCTCGCTAAGCGGAATGCGGAGGAAGTGCACCAGCCCGTCGTTGACGGCGCGGGTCAACTGGGCGCGCATGTCCGGGGCCGAGAGCGACTCGGCGAATCGCTCGAACCCCTCGCGCTCGAGGCCGTCCAGGAGGCGGGTGAAGGTCTGGTCGGTCACCACGATGCGGGCGAGCAGGCGCTCGTGGAGCAGCAAATCGCGGACGGAGCGGTCAAAGGTGGTCCGGAGAGCCTGATGGATCTTCCCCTTGGCCTCGGGATCGGCGAGCACTGCGCCGATGCGCTCGATCGCCACCGGCAGGTAGTCGTGGATGGACTGCTCGACCGTGCCCACCAGCCCGAT
This sequence comes from uncultured Gemmatimonadales bacterium, assembly GCA_963817575.1. Lineage (GTDB taxonomy): Bacteria > Gemmatimonadota > Gemmatimonadetes > Gemmatimonadales > GWC2-71-9 > DASTCF01. The sequence goes on along the minus strand of CAWFOY010000001.1, from coordinate 66,615 downwards.
CGGCAGCCGGTCGATCAGCGGGCGATCGTCCTTGCCAAGCCGCTCGAGCTGCATCTCGACAAAATGACGAACCGCCGCTTCCAGCTCCGGCCCCTCGGTGAGGTCGTGCAGCCAGCTCTCCACCGTCGCCTGAAGTGACGCGCGGCGGTCCGGCGTCAACAGCTCCCCGATCGGGCGATCGCCGATCTCCGTACGCAACCGGTCGAGCCAGGTTGCGACCGTTGCGGCGAATGCCGGCGTGGCGGCGTACTCGGCGAGATGCTCCGTTGCCCGCGCCGCCAGCCGGTCCACTCCGGCCTCGATCTGGGCTGCGAGGTCGGGAGGCAGCTGGTCGAGGAGGGGGCCGCGCTCCTGTTCGAGGAGGTCATCGAGGAATCCGGAGAGCGCGGCGTCGAATCCCGCCCGCACCTCCGGCGCGGCGAGCCGCCGCGACAGGTCCTCCGCGGTGAGGAGCTTCTCTCCAACGGTCTTCCCGATGCTCCTGGCCAGCCGCGCCTTGTTCTTGGGGATCGCGCCCTGGATCCGGAACGGCCCGATCCCGCGCAATTCATAGGGATGGAACAGCATCCAGATCGCCACCGCGTTCGTGATGCCGCCCGCGACAGCGCCTACGGCGATGGTGAGGAGGGCGGAGATCAGGGTGGGAGAATCCATGGCGGAGTATAGATGGGCGGATGGGCGGATGGGCAGATGGGCGGTAACCGCATTACCGCTCGCGGCGAATCGGTTATCTGACGGCTGGCAGAGCCTCCGAGATTCAAGCGATGGCCACCCCGGTCGGATCGCCGCTGGACACGAAACGCTACGAGAGCCTCCGGGCGTGGCAGGCATGCCATCAGGTCTGTGCTTGCAGTCTATCGCCTCACCTCGACGTGGCCGACTGACGAGCGCCTCGGTCTCGTATCGCAGCTACGTCGGGCAGCTGTCTCTGCTCCGGCCAATCTGGCTGAAGGGTCGGCCAAGCGGGGATCCCGTGAGTTCCGGAGGTTCATCGACGTGGCGCTCGGTTCGCTGGCTGAAGTCTCGTACTATCTGAAGCTCGCATTGGACTTAGGCTATCTCGATCGGGCCGAATGGGGCGAGGTCGAGGCGCTCAGGGACCATGCTGGTCGCCTGACCTGGGGGTTGAATCGCGCGGTCCAGGGCGAACTAACTTCGGCCCCAAAGCTGGCCAAACAATAACGCCCGCAGCGTGCATCGGTTGACGCAGCGAGGGCTCCGCTCTCACCTCGCCGACCCGCCGATCTGCCCATCTGCCCATCTGCCCATCTGCCCGTCTGCCCATCTGCCCACTGCCCATCTGCCCATCTGCCCATCTGCCTTGCCCATCGGTCGTATCTCGTTTAAGTTCCTTGGCTTATGTTCGACGAGCTATCCTCCAAACTCTCGGCTACGCTGCAGCGCCTCGCGGGCCGCGGAGTCCTGACCGAGGATGCCGTCAAGGAAGGGCTGCGCGAGGTCCGGCGGGTGCTCCTCGAGGCCGATGTCAGCTTCGAGTTGACCCGCGAATTCCTCGAGCGGGTGCAGGCCAAGGCGGTCGGGACCGAGGCGCTCAAGTCGGTTCGTCCGGGGCAGCAGGTCGTCAAGATCGTCTATGACGAGCTGGTGGCGCTGCTCGGCGAAAAGCAGGCGCCGATTGTATTCGCGTCGGTGCCCCCGACCGTGATTCTTCTGGTGGGACTGCAGGGCTCCGGCAAGACCACGACGGCGGGCAAGCTCGCGAAGCGCCTCAAGCTCGAACAGAAGGCGCCGTTCCTCGTCGCGGCGGACGTCTACCGGCCGGCGGCGGTGGACCAGCTGGTGACGGTCGCGGGGCAGGCGGGTGTCGGCGTGCACGCGGAGCCCGGCGTGACCGACGTGGCCGGCATTGTCCGCCGCGGCATCGAGGCCGCAGGGAAGGCCCGGGCGCGGACGGTTCTGGTGGACACCGCCGGCCGGCTCCAGATCGACGCCGACATGATGGCGGAGCTCACGCGGCTCAAGGACGCGGTCCGGCCGCACGAGATCCTGCTGGTGGCCGACGGCATGACCGGTCAGGACGCGGTGCGCATTGCACGCGGCTTCCACGAGGCGCTCGGCATCACCGGCGTGATTCTCACCAAGATGGACGGCGACGCCCGTGGCGGTGCCGCGCTGTCGATCTACGGGGTGACGAAGGCGCCGATCAAGTATGTCGGCGTGGGCGAAAAGCTCGACGCCCTCGAGCCGTTCATTCCGGAGCGGATGGCGGGGCGCATTCTCCAGCAGGGCGACGTGCTGACGCTGGTGGAGAAGGCCCAGGCCGCGGTGGACGAGGGCGAGGCCGAGCGGCTCGCGAAGAAGGCGACCTCCAAGCGGGGCCTGGATTTCCAGGATTTCCTCTCGGCGATGCGCCAGATGCAGAAGATGGGGCCGCTCAAGAACGTGCTGGGGCTGCTGCCGGGCGTGAATGCGCAGGCGCTCAAGCAGGCGAACATCGGCGACGACAAGCTTCGGCACGTCGAGGCGATCGTGCTCTCGATGACGCCGAAGGAACGGCAGGATCCGGATCTGATCAACGGCTCGCGGCGCGCGCGGATCGCGCGGGGCAGCGGCCGGACGGTGCAGGAAGTCAATCAGTTGCTGGCGCAGTTCAAGCAGATGCAGAAATTCATGAAGGTGGCCGGCAAGCCGGGAGCCCGGCTGCCATTCGGGCGCGGTTTCCCGGGCTGAGCACGCACACAACAGGAAGAGACATGGCAACTCGCATTCGCCTCCGCCGCGTCGGGCGGAAGAAGCTCCCGCTGTACCGCATCGTGGTGGCCGACAAGGAGGCCCCGCGCGATGGCCGGTTCATCGACATCATCGGCACCTACGATCCCAAGGCCAAGTCTGAAAAGGCCCAGGTGACCGTGGACGCCGTGAAGGCGAAGGCCTGGCTGGCGAAGGGCGCGACGCCGTCCGAGACGGTGCAGTCACTGCTCAAGAAGGCCGGCGTGTTCAAGGCCGCGACGGCCTGACGATGTCCGGGGGCGCCCGCCACCTGGTGGTCGGGCGGTTCCGCAAGCCGCACGGGCTCAAGGGGGAGTGCACGATTTACCCCCTCACCGACACGCCCGAGTCGGTGTTCGCGCCCGGACGCGCGCTGCTGGTGCTCGACCTGGCGGGTGAAGTGACCGGCGGGCCGCTGGAAATCGAGCGGAGCCGGGGCTATCACCGCGAGTGGCTGCTGAAGTTCCGCGGAGTGGACCACCGCGACGGTCTCGAAGGATTCCGGGGCGGCTTCTTCGGGATGCCGGCGGAACAGGCGACTCCACTGGCGGAAGGGGAAGTCTACCTGCACGAGCTCGCCGGGTTCGCCGTGCGGCTCGAGGATGGCACCGCGATCGGACTCGTCACCGATGTGTACGAGCTGCCGGCCGGCGTGGCCATCGAGGTCCAGGGCCCGAAGCGGGAGTTCCTGCTGCCGTACAGAAAGGAATTCGTGCTGGAGGTCGACCGGGATGCCAGGCGGCTGGTCATCGCGCCGCCGGAAGGGCTGATGGATGGGTGAGGCGCCGCTTCGGATCAACGTGGTGACGTTGTTCCCGGAAGCGTTCCAACCCTGGCTCGACCTGAGCATCGTCGGCAGGGCGCGAGAGGAAGGGCGGGTCGAGTTCCGGCTGGTGCAGCTCCGGGACTTCACGCACGACCGGCACCACACCGTCGACGACTACCCCTACGGGGGTGGGGCCGGGATGGTGCTCAAGCCGGAGCCGTGTTTCGAGGCGGTGGAGTCTCTGGGCTCGCTGAGCGGGCCGGTGGTCCTCCTCTCGGCTAGGGGCCGGCGGTTCGAACACCGGGATGCCGTGCGGTACGCGGTGGGCCGCGATCTCACGCTCCTCTGCGGGCACTACAAGGACGTGGACGAGCGGGTGGCGGAGCATCTCGCCACCGAGGAGATCTCGCTCGGCGATTTCGTCCTGAGCGGCGGCGAGCCGGCCGCGCTGTGTGTTCTCGATGCGGTCGTGCGGCTGTTGCCGGGCGCGCTCGGCGACCACGAATCGGCCAGCACGGATTCGCACTACGACGGGCTGCTGAGCCCGCCGAGCTACACCAGGCCCCCCGAGTTCCGGGGATGGGATGTGCCGGAGATCTTGCGTTCCGGCGACCACGCGAAGATCGCGGCGTGGCGGCAGGATCAGGCGGAGCGGCTCACGCGGGAGCGGCGGCCGGATCTGTGGCAGCGGTTTCTCGCGTCGCACGAATAGCGGCGGCATCGGCAGACGGGGTCCACGGGGCCCACAGTGGAGGAGACGACGATGGAACGGTTGACGGCGGTTTCCCATGGAACCCTGCGCACAGACCTCCCGGCCTTCGATCCGGGCGACACGGTGCGGGTGATGGTGCGCGTTCGCGAGGGCGACAAGGAGCGGCTCCAGGCCTTCGAGGGCGTGGTCGTCGGCAAGCGCGGCGGTGGGGTGAGCGAGAACTTCACCGTGCGGAAGATCTCTGCCGGTGTCGGTGTCGAGCGCATCTTCCCGATGCAGAGCCCGATCATCGCGTCCGTGGACGTAGTGCGGCGAGGCCGCGTGCGGCGCGCCAAGCTCTACTACCTGCGCGCGCTGTCGGGCAAGGCGGCGCGCATCAAGGAACAGCGCGAGAACTAGGGCACCTCGCCGTGCGCCGTCCGACGCTGTCCCGTGAGGCGGCCGTCTGGGCGGAGGGACGGCTGCTCATCGGAGTGGACGAAGCGGGCCGCGGCCCACTGGCGGGTCCAGTGGTTGCCGCGGCCGTCGTGTTTCCGGCCGGCGCCCACCGCCTCGCCGGGCTCCGCGACAGCAAGACGCTCTCCGCCCCGCAGCGGGAAGCCCTTGCGGTCACGATCCGCCGGGCGGCACTGGCGTTGGCCCTTGGGGCCGCCTCCGTGGCCGAGATTGACCGGCTCAACATCCGGGTGGCCACCGCGCTGGCCATGCGAAGGGCTGTTGTCCGCATCCTGACCCGCTGTCCCGCTGACCCGCTTCCCCGCCTGCTCCTCGACGGCCTGCAGATGCCGGAAATCGGCTTCCTCCACGAGGCGCTGGTCGAGGGCGATTCCCACTGCCAGAGCGTCTCGGCTGCGGGCATCATCGCCAAGACGGTACGGGACCGGCTGATGCGGCGCCTCGCGCTCCGCCATCCCGGCTACGCCTGGGATTCCAACAAGGGCTACGGCAGCGAGGGCCACCTGCTCGCCCTCGCCGAGCGGGGCCCCACCCCGCATCACCGCAGGAGCTTCGGGCCGGTAGCTCAGCTGGGATTACTGTAGGCGGGCAGACAGGCGGACAGGCGGACAGGTGGGACGACCTGCCCTCTAGCTTCCCGACCTCCTGACATCCCAACTGCCTGACTTCCCAACTTCCTAACCTGTCCCCCGTCACCCTCCTGTTACACATCCGTCCGCCCCGCGTGACCCCTGCCGCGGATCATTCGCTCGTCCTCACGGGGGACACTACGATGCGGATGATCGTTGAGCAGGTCGGCACTTGGGATCGGGCGTGGCTCGCAGGGATCGCGGCCCGGCGGGCGCCGCTTTGGCTCGACCGCGGGTTCCGCGCGCTCACCCACGCGGGCGGGGCCCGGGCGACGATCCTCTTCTCCGCGTTTCTCCTGATACATCCAGCCACCCGCCCCCTCGGCATCGCGACGGCACTGGCCAACCTCGCTTCCCACCTCGCGGTGCAAACGCTCAAGCGAACGGTTGTCCGCGCGCGACCCCATCTTTCGGTGGATTCGCTCGACGTACTGGTGCACATCCCGGATGCGTTCTCGTTTCCCTCGGGCCACGCCGCCGCCAGCATCTCGATTGCCCTGGCGGTCCTCCTGACAGGGCCGGGATTCCTAGGCGCGGCACTCCTCGCCCTGGCCGTCATCGTCGGCGCCTCCCGAGTCTACCTCCGAGTGCACTATGTGACCGATGTCCTCGCGGGCCAGCTCCTGGGTGCAGGAGGAGCGCTGATAGCGAAACTGTTCCTGTCATAAAACGGCATACGGGCTGTCAGTACCTTCGGCTGCCCATCTGCCCATCTGCCCATCTGCCCATCTGCCCATCTGCCCATCTGCCCATCTGCCCATCTGCCCATCCGCCCTTGAATCCCCCCTCCCCCGATGCAACCTTTCCTCCGCTTCGGGGGCGTAGCTCAACTGGTAGAGCAACGGACTTTTAATCCGTAGGTTCTGGGTTCGAGACCCAGCGCCCTCATCCCCCTCACAACTCACCCGCGTTCTGCCTTGGAGTGACCGTGTCCCTGATCTGGATCGACGGCCAGTGGTACGACCGCGACTCGGCCAAGGTGTCGGTGTTCGATCACGGTCTCCTCTACGGCGACGGCGTGTTTGAAGGGATGCGGGTCTACGGCGGAAAGGTCTTCCGGCTCGAGGAGCACGTGGACCGGCTGTACGACTCCGCCCACGCGATCTGGATGACAGTCCCTTTCCCCAAAGATGAGATGATCCGGGTGACGGAGGAGGGTGTCCGCCGCGGCCACCTGGCCGAGGGCTATCTGCGCCACATCATCACCCGCGGAGCCGGCGATCTCGGCCTGGACCCGCGGAAATGTGCCCGGCCCACCGTCATCATCATCTTCGATTCCATCTCGCTGTGGCCGCCGGAGCGCTACGAACAGGGCCTCACCGTGCTCACTGCTGGCACGCCCATCCCGCATCGCGAGGCCCTGTCTCCGCGGGTGAAGTCGCTCAACTACCTCCCGCACATCCTGGCCAAGGTCGAAGGCATCCAGGCCCAGGTGGACGAGGTGCTGATGCTCGACAGCGCCGGATACGTGGCGGAGGCCTCCGGAATGAATCTGTTCATTGTGAAGCGCGGCGAGCTGCGCACGCCGCCGGCCTACGCGGGAATTCTCCGGGGCGTCACGCGGGATGTCATCCTCGAGCTGGCGGCAGGGGCCGGGATTCCGGCGCGCGAGGAGCCGCTCAACCGGTACGACGTCTACACCGCCGATGAGGCCTTCTTCACCGGCACCGCTGCCGAGATCGCGCCGATCCGCAGCCTCGATGGAAGGACCATCGGCGCAGGGCCCGTCGGTCTGGTGACGCGCGAGCTGATTACCCGCTTCCACGCGCTGACCCGCGGATGAGCGCCCTTGACCGCGTTCCGATACGCGGGGATATTCGCGGAGCATCTCAAGGAGACCTCACGATGGCCTGGCGCGTCGTCGAAGTCGGCGACACTACGTGGAAGATCTCGATGGCCGCAGAACGCACGCCAAACGCCGCATACTGGCGGCTGGTGCTTTCGTTCCGCGCCGCCGGCCCCGAGAGCCGGAGCTTCTGGGCACCATATCCGCTTGAGTCCACTTCCCGCTCGGCGCTGTTCACACAGGCCGACCAGATCCCGGTCGCCCGGCTCGCCGAGATCCTCACCGAACATCTCGGCTGACCCAGGCGCCCCCATGACGCAGGTCTCGATGCAGGACCTCCGGCGCGTCGCGGAGTCGCTCGCGGCGCTCCGCGGCAAGGTGATCACCGACGTCGTGATGCGCTCGGATCTCCGCCAGTTCCGGCTGGAGACCTCCGACGGACTCATGATGGTGTTGACGGTGGAAGTGGACGAGGCCGGCCGGCCCCGCCTGGAGGTGGACGTCGTGCGTCAGCCCGAGGACCCGGGCCGCCAGCTCGAGGTGAAATTCGACGCTATTTGACGGGCGACCCCTGTGCCCGCCCGCCCAGCGCCCCCCACACCTTCCGGGATTCCTGTGCGATGTACCGATCCGCGGCCGCCTCGTCGGCGAAGCCCCGGGTCAGGATGACGAGGACATAGGGCGAACGCCCCGTCGGGAATACAACGGCCGCGTCGTGGTGAATCCCGGTGATCGTGCCGGTCTTGTTCGCGACCCGGATGCCCGCAGGGAGCCCGGCGGGGATCCCGGCCCGGAATTCCTGGGCGGACAGGATCCCGAGCATCACCTGCGTCGACGCCGGCGACGCCGACGTCCCGGCGGCGAGCGCTCTCAGGAGGACGGCCAGGTCGCGAGCGGTCGTCGAGTTGATGATGCCGGCGTCGAACGCCTTCTGGTCCTCGACGCCGCGGCGCACGTCGATCGAATCCGCTCCCAGCGCGTGCGCCCGCGCGTTGATCCGCGCCGGGTCGAGCAGGCCCATCAGCAGGTTGGTGGCGAGATTGCTGCTCCGGACGATCATGAGGCGTGCGAGTTCGTGCACCGGCACCGAGTCTCCCTCACGGAGATACAAGGTGCTGTCGGAATCGTCGGAGGGGCTCAGCGCGTAGGGCGATCCGTCCAGCACTGAGCGAAACCGATTGCGAACGGCGAGGCGGCTGGTCCAGGTCAGATCCCCAGCGTCCACCCGGTGGGCGAGTTCCAGCAGCACGGGTATCTTCATCGTGCTGGCCGCGTGGACCCGCCAGTGGGCATTCTGGAAGAGCGAATCGCCGCTGCCGAGGTCGAGGAGCGCCATCCCGATCTCGGCGCCCGAGGCGGCGGCCTCAGCCCGGAGCTCCTCCCCGAGCCGGGCCGGTAGCTGCGCCCTCGCGGGCGCCGCCGAGAGGAGCAGGACCACCGGCAGGTAGCGAATCACACGTTGCATGGCTGGGGAGACTACAGCCTCCCCTTCACGCTCTCAAGGCCTCGCATGGACGACACGCACCCACGCCTGCGCTTTACCGAATTCCGGATGGATCGCCTGCCGAGTGGCCGATGCCGGGCGACGGTCGTCCTGACCCAGGGCGAGCAGACGCGATACCACGCCGAGTGCGAGGGCCTTTCCTCGCCGGCCGGGGAGCTGCGTTGCGCGGCGCAGGCCTGTACTTCCGCGCTTACCCAGGCGGTGCAGGGCACGATCAATTTTGAGTTTCTGGGAGTGAAGGCCATCCGTGCATTCGATACGAACGTGGTGATCGTCGCCTTGTCCACGCACGGGGAGGGGATGCCGCGGCGCGTGGTTGGGTCGGTTCTCACCGAGGAGGACACCGCACGAGCGGCCGCCCTCGCCGTCCTGAACGCGACGAATCGGCTCCTCGGCAACCGGCTCTTTATCCCCTGACGTCGCAACGCCATGGGGCGTCCGCGCATCACTGCGGCAGGTTGGGTGCCCGAATCCGGGCAGTTGACCGCCTGGCGCATCAGTCCGAACAGGCCGCGAAGGTCTCAAGTCGAACCGCAGCAACAGGTTACCAACCTGCGAATCGTGGCATAGGATTGGCACGTACGGCACCTATGTCCATCCGACGTTTGGCTCCGTGCCCAGGGCGCGGGGAGTACATTTCGCCTGCACCCCGGGAGAGCCGTCCCGTGCATCGCTTTGGTCCCTTGGCAGTTGTCATTGCGCTTGTCCTGCCTGCCTGTGCGGGCCAGCGGGCTTCCGAGCCGCCGACCCCGGTCGCGACCGCTCCGGTTACCAACTCCGCCCCATCCGCACCCGAACTGGTTCCCGCTCCGATTGTCCCTGCACCGCAGGATCAGCCTGCCATCGGTGTGACCGAGCCTGACGTCGTGGCGCTGCTCGAGAGTGCACGAGACTCGGCCGCCGATGCCGCCGCCCTCGCGGCGCTGGACGAGGCTCGTCCCGACAGCAACGCCGGGGCCGACGGGACTCACGGCGGGGCCAATGCACTGGGTGAGGCGCTCACCTGGGACATCGACGTCGAGACCTACGCCAGCCACGAACGGGTGCAGTACTACCTGGACTTCTTCCAGGGCAAGGGCCGGGAGCGGATGGCGATCTGGCTCACCCGGATGCCGCGCTACGAGTCGATGATCCGTGAGCAGTTGCGGCTGGAGGATGTACCGGGCGACATGGTCTACCTGGCGCTCATCGAGAGCGGCTTCTCGAATTCCGCCGTGAGCCGGGCCCGAGCGACGGGCATGTGGCAGTTCATGAAGGGCACGGGTCGGATGTACGGCCTCCGGGTCGACCAGTGGGTGGATGAGCGGCGGGATCCCGTGCGGGCCACCCAGGCCGCCGCACGGCATCTGGACGACCTGCGCGACCGCTTCGGTTCGATCTACCTCGCTGCCGCGGCGTATAACGCGGGTGCCGGCAAGGTCTCGCGCGGACTCCGGGGGCTTCCGGACGATCCATCCGAGGTCGTGGACGTGGTGGACGTGGTGGATCTGTCGGGAGCGGGAGATGCGGAAGAGGAAGAGGTCAACAGGGACGCCGACTTCTTCCGGCTCTACGACACCCGCTTCCTCCGGCGCGAGACCAAGGACTACGTGCCGAAGCTGATCGCCGCGGCGTTGATCGCCAAGGACCCGATGCGGTACGGCTTCGCGCCGATTCCCGACATCCCCGCGTTCGCGTACGACTCGATCATCGTCCCCGACCAGACCGGCCTGGACGTGGTCGCCCGCCTGGCTGGCGCTCCCCTGAGCGACATCCGCGACCTGAACCCTCATTACATCCGCCTGGTGACTCCTCCGCGCACCCGCGCGGTCGTGCGGGTGCCCGTCGGGACCGGTGATGCCACCCGGGTCGCCTACGCCGAGCTGCCCCCATCGAAGCGGGTTGCCTATCGGACCCACAGCGTCAGGAGTGGCGAGACGCTGGGCGGCATCGCGAAGCGCTACGGCGTGTCCACGCGCTACCTGCGGGACGCGAACCCGAAGATCCCCAAGTCGGGCATGATCCGGGTGGGTCAGACCATCGTCATTCCCACCGAGGGCTATTCGGCGGCAACCCGTGCAGCGATCGCCGCGACCCAGGATGCCTCGCGGGCGCCGTCGCGCCGGTCGAGCGTCCACGTCGTGCGCTCGGGTGAGACCGTCGGGACGATCGCCCGGAAGTACGGGATGACGCAGGCCGAGCTGAAGCGCCTGAACAGCCTCAGGAGCGACCGCATTCTCGTCGGCCAGAAGCTCAAGGTGCGCAAGGGCGGCAGGACCGCCTAAACCGGCGGTCAGGCGGACGAATGGAATGCGGGTGGGGCCTGGATGAATTCGGGCCCCACCTTTTTCTCGGCCCTGACCCGCTGACCCGCTGACCCGCTGTATTTTCCTGCATGCATCCCACCCACCGCCGCACCATCGGCCTCTGGCTCGCTGTCTGGGCCGCTCTGGTGCTCCTGACTGTCGTCATCGGCGGCATCACCCGACTCACGGAATCCGGCCTCTCCATCACCGAATGGAAGCCCGTCTCCGGAACGCTTCCGCCCCTCTCCGCCGCTGATTGGGAGGCAGAGTTCTCCCGGTATCGCCAGATCCCGGAGTATCAGCTTCACAATCCCGGCATGACCCTGGCCGGATTCAAGCGCATCTATCTGGTCGAGTACGTGCATCGGCTCTGGGCGCGGCTGGTCGGGCTCGCCTTCGCGGTGCCGTTCCTCGCGTTCCTTGCCAGGCGGATGGTGAGCGGCCCTCTGGCGCGCCGCCTCGCGCTGCTCCTCGTCCTGCTCGCGCTGCAGGGCGCGATGGGGTGGTACATGGTGGAGAGCGGCCTCACCGTGCGCACGGACGTGAGCCAGTACCGCCTCGCCGCCCACCTGGCACTGGCGCTGGTCATCTACGTCATCACGGTCTGGACTGCGGCGGATCTGCTTGGCGTCGGACAGGCGGACGGACGGTCAGGCGGACAGGCGGAATCTGCGCTGCGCCGCGTTGTAGCAGGGTTCGCTCTCTACGTGTTCCTGACGGTTCTCTCGGGTGCCTTCGTGGCTGGGCTCGACGCCGGGAAGGCGTGGAACACGTTCCCTCTGATGGGCGGCCGGGTGATTCCACCCGGGTACACGGCGCTCACCCCGTGGTACCTCAACCTGTTCGAGAATCCGGGGGCGGTGCAATTCCATCACCGCCTGCTGGGGCTTGGGGTGCTGCTGGGAGCCTTCGCGCTGTGGACGGGTGGGCGGCGGAGCGCCCCCCCGTCGACGCGACGGGCACTGGGGGCACTGGCACTTCTCGCCGCGGCCCAGGCGGGCCTGGGCGTGACGACCCTGCTGCTCGCCGTGCCGATTCCCATCGCGGCGCTCCACCAGGCGGGCGCGGTTCTGGTGCTCACGGCCGCGGTGCTGGCGCTCCACGGGCTCCAAACGACGAACGGCCGGCGCAGGGCGCCAGCCGTCGTCTCTTGAAGCGTCGGACAGTCGGACAGGCGGTCAGCACCTTCGACTGCCCATCTGCCCATCTGCCCATCTGTGATCAGTTCAGCGTCGTCGGGAGCTTCCCGGCGCGCGGGTCTCCACGGAGTACCTTGGTCGTATACCCGTTCGCCGGATCCCCGCCCTGGGCCAGGATCCCGGCCACGATGGTGGGCCCCCGGTTATAGGCCAGGAGGGCATGGTTCAGGTTGTTGTCGAACCGCTCGAGCAGGTCCTTCAGGAACCTGAAGCCAATCCGCAGGTTCACGTCACGGTTGGCCAGTTCGGTCTCGGTGATGCCGGGTTGGTAATAGCGCGCGGTGGCCAGCCGGAGCTGCGTGTAGCCGATGGCCGCCTTGTTACTGCGCGCGGTCTGCTTGAAGTTGCTCTCCACTTTCACCAGCCGGAACGCCAGCGCAGGCTCGATCCCCTCGCTCAGCGCGATATCGTAGATCGAGGCGGCCAGGTCGGCCGGAATCTGGTACTGCGTGGAGTAGCCGTGCACCGCCTCCGCGCGCTCCAGCTGGATTCTGAGCAATGCAGCTTCGCCCTGCGCCGCCTGAAGACGGCCGGTCAGGTCCTGAATCTCGCGCGAGACGAACTCGGCCGATGGCGAGGGCGCCGAGTCATCTGCGCCGGCCCGCCGCGGCCAGCCCGCGAGTGCGCTCACCAGCACGGCCGCACCGAGGAGCAAACCTCCCCGCATGAACAGCCGGGCCGGCGGACGCATGCCGTCGGTCTGGGAGTCGGTTCGGGTCGTCATGTCGTTCCTCCTGTCTCGAGTGGCCGGTGAGACGCCGTCATGCATGCGTCCCGCCGGTCTTCTCCAGCAACCGCACCCCTTCGACGGTCATCTCACGGTCGACCGCCTTGACCATGTCGTACACGGTCAGGCAGGCCACCGCTACCGCGGTCAGGGCCTCCATCTCGACGCCGGTGCGTCCTTCCGACCGCACCGTCGCCGTCACCCGTACCCCCGGCAGCTCGGGCTCGAGCCGCGCCTCGACCTGAACCAGGTCGAGCATGAGCGGGTGACACAGGGGGATCAACTCCCCCGTGCGCTTGGCCGCCATCGTGCCGGCCACTTCGCTTACTGCCAGGACATCTCCCTTGGCCACTTCATGCCGGGCCACGAGCTCATACGCCCCGGCGGACATCCGCACCTTGCCTTCCGCGACGGCCCTGCGCACGGAAACCGGCTTGTCGCCCACGTCTACCATCCGGGCCCGGCCTTCGGCGTCGACATGCGTGAGCTTCACAGGGCCTCCGCCAGATCCTCGCCCAGACTCGCCAGCAGCAGCTGCGGGTTCACGTTTCCCTGCGCTGCCTCCCGGGCCTCGGCGACCAGGCCAAGCGCCTTAAGCAGGCGTTCCGGCGAGGTGCGCTCCCGGAGCGCCGCCGGGACCGCGCGCCGCTCGGCGACTCCCACCGCACCGCGAGCCGCGTCGTCCAGGGTCTCGGCCAGCGCATCGAGCATCCCCGTGAAATCACCCCGCGCCTGCCAAGGTCCCTGCGCCAGCGCCCGTTCGAATCGCGCGGCGGGTCCGCTCAACACCGACTCCAGATAGGCGTTCGCGGCCACCTGCGCGGCCTGGGCCTCGTCTCCCTGTGTGAGCGCCGCGCCGATGGAGCCGGCCGCCCGAGTCACGATACGTCCCAACTCGGCGGGCGGCGGTGGCGGCTCCAGGTGCGCCGCCAGGAACCCCGACACCTCAGCGTCGGTCAATCGCCCGAGCCTGAGCGGCACCGCGCGAGACCGGATGGTCGGCAGCACGCGCGCCGGGTCCGCAGTGGTGAGGACGAACGTCGTATCACCGGGCGGCTCCTCGAGAAGCTTGAGGAGGGCGTTCGCCGCCTCCGGATTCGCCTCCTGCGGAACGAGCCGTTCGGCCTCGCCGATGACGAACACCTTCCGCTTGCCTTCGACCGGCGTGAGGGCAGCCCGTCGCGCGATCAGCCGCGCCGTGGCCATCCCGTGCGCCGAGAGCCCATCGGGAGGCAAGTACAGCGGCGCTGCCCGCCGCTCCGCCAGCGCTTCCGCGATGGCCTCGCCCGCCTCCTCGACCTGCTTGTCCGGCTCCGCCGCCTTGGGGCGGGGAATCGGGACGATCCAATGGAGGTCCGGATGCCCGAGCCCCAGTACCAGCCGACAGCCTCGACAGTCCCCGCACGGCTCCAGGCCGGGCCGCTCGCAGTACAGCAACTGCGCGATCCAGAGCGCCAGGCGTTGCTTCCCGACGCCTGCGGGCCCGGTCAGCAGCAGCACCTGGGGAAGCCGGCCTTCTCGGATGGCCCGTGATACACGGGACCGGGAGTCGGCGTGGCCCACCAGGGGCTTCAGTGTCATGGTACGAAGGTAAAACGCGGGAGGCAGATGGGAAGCGCCTGAAGTGTAACATCTTTTTCAACAACGACTTAGATGCGTTCTTGAGGTCCGGAATTGCGCCAATTTGGCACCTGGACCGACCCGGGAACTTATGTAAGCACTTACTCGCAATGAAATTTATGTGAGCAGGCACTCATCTGTGGCATAACTCATTTATTACGAGTGTGATAGCTTTGTGTTTCGGGTCACACATGTTGTGGGACTGGGACATCAATCGAGTGACCTGTCACATCGACCGTGAGGGTCGATTTTCGGGCACCCGGATGTGGAAAGAGCGGAAAACGGGTGGATAGGAGCGTGGGTAGGGTGGAAAACGGGCGGGAAGGGGCAAGGCAGGGAAGTCCCCGCTTTCCCGCTTCCCCGCCTTCTGCCAGCTGATTAAGATTGCACCGCGTAGCAGCACCTTCCCGAGTAGCTCAGTTGGTTAGAGCAGCTGACTGTTAATCAGCGGGTCGGGGGTTCGAGTCCCTCCTCGGGAGCTGTCTTGTGCCACACCGAGTGCGCCTGGTAGTCCGAGGGCGTCGCCACTTCCTTGTTGATCCATTCGATCACCGCCGCAAACCCCAGGCTCTGCGGATCGTGGCGCAGGTAACCGGCCACGACCGCCAGCACCCGAAATCCGTGGGCCAGCTGGAACGAGAGCGTTGGATCCGTCAGGTCGTTCCGTAGGACTCGCGTCACGTACTCCGCCGGACTCATTCTGGATGCCACGCGGTGATAGCCGCGCAGTCGCGCACCAGCCCGGATCCGGAGCAGTTTCCGCCAGCGCACGAGCGCCTCACGGGCTGCGTAGAGCGCGGAGCCGACCCCCTTGCCCTGCATGTCCGGTGCGACCATCACCTCCGCGCCATAGAGCGTCCGCCCCCGCATCGGGTCGTGGTTCCGGAAGTACCCGCCATCGGTGAAGTCGCGCCAGGTACCTACCGTGTCGTAATCATCCCAGAGCACGATGAGGCTGGCCGCCATGCCGACCACCCGACCGGATGATCGCTCGATGGCGACAAACTGCCCCTCCGGGAACACGGCGAGATGGGAGGCCAGTTGCTTCTCCGCCCAGGGCGCGGAGCTGGGGTATACGTCGCGACTGAGTTCGATGACGCCCGGGATGTCCGAGTCCAGCGTGACCCTGACATCCACGGCGGGCAGCGCCTCGACCGCGTTCATATGCGGCTCACCTCCACCTTCGCCGTGATCTCAGCCGTGCGCCGGCTATCGAGCAGGGGCAGCACGGTGCCGGACGTCCGGGTGTTGTTGATCGTCACCATGTTCAGGTCTCCGATGACCATCATTTCCTGGTTCGGGTTTCCTTCCGCCAGGATTCCATCCCGCGAAAACAGGAAATCACTCGGCGTGAGAATCGCGGCCTGCCCGTAGTTGAGGTGCACCGCAGGGACCTGTGGCAACGACCCGACCGTGGCCGATTGAATCACATACATCTGATTCTCGATGGCGCGGGCGTGCGCACAATACCTGACCCGAAGAAACCCCTGGCGGTCATCCGTGCAACTGGGAACCACGAGGATATTCGCGCCCTCCCGCGCGGCCACCCGCGCGATTTCCGGAAACTCGACGTCGTAGCAAATCGCCACGGCAATCGGACCCAATTCTGTCTGGAACACCTTGACCGTCGAG
Source organism: uncultured Gemmatimonadales bacterium (assembly GCA_963817575.1). Taxonomy (GTDB): domain Bacteria; phylum Gemmatimonadota; class Gemmatimonadetes; order Gemmatimonadales; family GWC2-71-9; genus DASTCF01. Next base: position 50,569 of record CAWFOY010000001.1, on the reverse strand, counting down.
CGCGGCCGGATGTCCCACTCCTCCGATTCGAAGCGGGTCGTGTGCAGTTTCCCCTGCGTGTCGTGCCCGCCGGACGGCCCGAAGACGTAACACTGGTTGTACACCATGTCATCGGCCTCGTCGACCACGGGAATGGTGCCGCCGACGATGTACACGCCGGCGCGTTTCGCCAGGTCCGTGAAGAGCTCCAGGTAGCGAGGTTGCTGGCGGGCGAGGTCGCGGATCTGATCGCGGATTGGGCGCTTGATATCGCCCAGAGTAAGCAGCTGGACGGTGAAGTACTCCGGGAACACGACCAGGCGGCAGTCGTAATCGGCGGCGGTCAGGACCAGCGCTTCAACCTGGTCCCGGAATTGCTCGAATGTCTGGACCGGCCGGATGTAGTACTGCATCGACGCCACGCGAAGCCGTTCCATGCCGAGCTCCCGAGTGCGGGTGCGCCACCTCCTCCCATCATAGTGGTGCCTGGGCCCGGCGCCAACGTTCTCCCGCCCATCTGCCCATCTGCCCGTCTGTCCATATCTTCCCTCCATGGACTCCGCCGCCGCCTTCCTGACCAATCTGGCCCTCGTCCTCGGCATCGCCGCCGTCACGAGCGTCCTCTTCCAGCGCCTGCGGCTGCCCCCGGTCCTGGGCTATCTGGTGGCGGGGATCGCCCTCGGCCCGCACGACTTTCCGCCAGTCCAGGCCGACGTCGAAACCGTGCGCACGCTCTCCGAGCTCGGCGTCATCCTGCTGATGTTCTCCCTCGGGCTCGGCTTCACGGTGCGGAAGCTCGGGCGGCTCGCCTCCACGGCCGGCCTCATTGTGGCCATCGAGGTGGGGCTGTGCCTCGGACTCGGCTTCATCGCCGGGCAGCTCATGGGCTGGACCCGGCTGGAGAGTCTCTTCGCCGGCGCGATCGTGTCGATTTCGAGCACGATGATCATTGCCAAGGTCTTTCACGAGCGGCACATCGCAGGAAAGCTGGCCGAGGTGGTGTACGGGGTGCTGGTCGTGGAGGACCTCGTCGCGATCCTCTTCATCGCGGTGCTCACCGCCGTTGCGACCGGCGTGGGACCCTCCGCCGACGTTGTGGCCGGCACGCTGACTCGGCTGGTGGCCTTCCTGGCGGGGGTCATGGTCGTGGGGCTCTTCATTGTCCCCCGCTGGATTCGCTGGGTGGTGCGGCTCCGGCGGGACGAGACGACGCTGGTGGCAAGCGTCGGGCTCTGCTTCGGCCTGGCCCTCCTGGCTCATGCTGCCGGCTACTCGGTCGCCCTCGGGGCATTCCTCGCCGGCGCGCTCGTGGCGGAGGGCGGGGCGGGCCGCCAGGTCGAACCGCTGGTGCGGCCGCTGCGCGACATGTTCGCCGCGATTTTCTTCGTCGCGGTCGGCATGTCCATCGAGCCCGGCGCGATTCCGGCTCACTGGGGCGCGATCGTTGTTCTCACGATTGTAGTCCTGCTCGGCAAGTTCGCCGGCGTCACCGCCGGAACCTTCCTCGCCGGCCTCGGAACGCGCACCGCCGTGCGCGCGGGGCTCTCGCTCGCGCAGATCGGCGAGTTCTCCTTCATCATCGCCGGGATCGGTGTCGCCAGCGGAGCCGTACGCGATTTCATTCCGCCCGTGGCGGTCGCGGTCGCGGCCATTACGGCCCTCTCGACGCACTGGCTGGTAGGGCAGTCGAGCGCCGTCGCGAACTACGCCGACCGGCGGCTCCCCCGGGCGTTGCAGACCTATGCCACGCTCTACGGCTCGTGGGTCGAATCGGCGCGGCTTGCCGCCCGAGCGAACACCCCGGCTGCCCGGATCCGCCGCCTCACCCGGTTCATCGTCCTCGACGCGGTCCTGCTCGCGACCATCGTGGCGGGCTCGACCCTGGCGGTGACCCGCGGCACCGCGCACCTCGCGACGCTGACCGGATTCGATCCGCCCGCGATCCGTCTCGGCGCCGTGGCCCTGGCCCTCGCCGTGCTGTTTCCGCTCCTGTATGGCATCGCCCGCGCCGCGCGTGCCCTGGGAACCCTGCTCTCCACGATGGCCGTGCCCCTGCCGAATCCCGGCAAGGCCGACCTCGGTCTCGCCCCGCGCCGCGCGCTCCGGCTCAGCATTCAGATCGGCATCGTGCTGATCGTCGGCGCCCCCCTCGTCGCGGTGACGCTTCCGTTCCTGCCGGCCTACGGCGGCCCCGCGTTCCTCGGCGTGCTGCTGCTCCTGCTTGGTCTCGCATTCTGGCGCTCCGCGCGCGACCTGCAGGGCCACGTACGGGCCGGGGCGACGATGATCGTCGAGGCGCTGGCGCGGCAGAATCGCCGGACGACGGGTGAGGACGGCATGCTGGAAGAGGTGCGAAAGATCCTGCCCGGCATCGGCGATCTCACTCAGGTCACGATCGGGGCGGGGAGCCCCGGATCGGGGCAGAGCCTGGCGGAGCTCAACCTGCGCGGCCTGACCGGGGCGTCAGTGGTCGGGCTGAGGCGGGGTGACGAGCGGATGGTCTTTCCGTCCGCGCGGGAACACCTGCGCAACGGCGACGTGCTGGCGCTCACCGGAACCCACGAGGCGATCGCGGCAGCGACCGATCTGCTTCAGGGCGGGGATTCGAGCGAGCGCCACAAGTACCAGGACGCCACGGTCCGATAAGGGCGCCACCGCTCCCCGTGGCGCGCCACGGCGAGCGGCGTTGGCAGCCGCCGCCGGCCGTACACCCGCTGGAATCCTTTCCGGATGCCCAGATCATCGATCGGCAGGACGTCGGGCCGCACCAGCCGGAACATCAGCACCATCTCCGCCGTCCAGCGGCCCACTCCACGCACCGCGGTCAGCCGCTCGACGACCATCTCATCGGGCATCCGTCGGAGCTGGGCCATGCTCGGCACGACTCCGGAGGCGCACTTGGCCGCGAGGTCTTTCACCGCGAGCGTCTTGTTCCGCGAGAGCCCGGCGCGGCGCAACTCCTCGTCCGCAGTGGCGAGCAGCTCCTCGGGCCGCGGGGCGCGTCGCGGCGAATAGAGCGCGACGACGCGGCCGTGGATGGTCGCCGCCGCCTTACCGCTCAACTGCTGGTGGACGATCGACACGAGCAGGGCCTCGAAGATCGACATCCGGCGGGCAGGTTCCAACGGGAAAGGGCCCGCCAGGCGGATGACTCGCGCCAGGGCGGGATCGGCGCGCCGCAAGTGGCGGATCGCATCGCGCGGATCGAAGGACAGGCTCATGCGGTCACCATGGCATCCAATTCACTCAGCAGGGGCGCGAGGTAGCGCCCGGTGTGGGACTCCGCGACGCCCGCAACATGCTCCGGGGTGCCTTGCGCAACAACTCTCCCTCCTCCGTCCCCCGCCTCGGGCCCCAGGTCGATCACCCAGTCCGCGCGTTTGATGACGTCGGGGTGATGCTCGATGACGAGCACGGTATGGCCGGCGTCCACGAGGCGGTCGAGCACCTGGAGCAGCACGCGCACGTCGTCCAGGTGAAGTCCGGTCGTCGGTTCATCGAGGATGTAGAGCTTGCGTCCACCGCGACGGCCTGCGCTGGCCAGCTCGCGGGCGATCTTCAGCCGTTGGGCCTCGCCGCCCGACAGCGTCGTGGCCGGCTGGCCCAGCCGCAGATAGCCGAGGCCGACCTGCTGCAGCTGCCAGAGCGCGGCGCCGAGACGCGGCTGGTGCCGGAACCGGGTAATGGCCTCCTCGACCGTCCATTGCAGGACATCATGGATTGAGATGCCGTTTATCCGGACATCGAGCACCTCGCGCCGGAAGCGGGTGCCGCCGCAGGTCTCGCATGGCACGTACACATCCGCCAGGAACACCATCTCCACCTGAACGTGGCCCGCCCCCTCGCACTCCTCACACCGTCCGCCGGGCAGGTTGAACGAGAATGTGGAGGCGGTGTAACCACGCGCCAGGCTGAGCGGCTGGGCCGCGAAGAGCTCGCGGATCTCGTCGAACGCCTTCACGTAGGTGACCGGATTCGAACGCGGCGTCCTGCCGATGGGGGACTGGTCGACCAGCAGTACATCGTCGAGCAGTCCGGCCCCGGTCAGAGAGGCCACGTCGCCCACCGCCTCGCCGAGGTGCGACTTGGCGGAATGGGAACCGTGGAGCTTCGCCTCCAGATTGCGGTAGAGCACGTCGTGCACCAGCGAGCTCTTGCCCGAGCCCGAGACCCCCGTGACCGCCGTCAGCGTGCCGAGGGGAATGTCCGCGTCCACGCCCCGCAGATTGTGAAGGGTGGCGCCACGGACCCGGAGCCAGTGCGGCCCAGCCCGCCGCCGGACGCTCGGAACGGCGATCCGCTTGCGTCCGCTCAGGTACTGCCCGGTCAGGGAGTCACCCGCCGTTTCCAGCGGCCCGGCGTGAACGATCTGCCCGCCATGCTCGCCGGAGCCCGGCCCCAGCTCGAGCATGAAATCGGCCTGCTGGACCGCGGCGAGATCGTGTTCCACGACGACCACCGTATTGCCGAGGTCCCGGAGCCGCCGGAGCAGCGCGAGCAGGCGGTCGGTGTCCCTCGGGTGGAGACCGATCGAGGGCTCGTCGAGCACGTACAGCGAGTCGACCAGACGGGAGCCGAGGGCATTGGCGAGGGCGATGCGCTGGGCCTCGCCGCCGGAGAGGGTGCGCGCCTGACGGTTCAGGGTGAGGTAGCCGAGGCCGACGTCGCGGAGATACTCGAGCCGGGCTGCCAGCTGGTCGAGAATGGACTGGGCGATGGTGCGCTCGGTGTCGGTAAGGGCCAGACGGCCGAGCCATTCGTGCACCGCGTCCACCGATCGGGCACTGACCGCGGCGATGTCTTCGCCGCCGATCCGCACGGCCAGCGCGTGCTCATTGAGCCGGGTGCCCAGGCAGGTGGGACAGGTGAGCGCGAGCTGGTACTGCCGCAGGAAGACGCGGATATACTGCTTGTATCGCTTCTCCTCCAGACCCTTGAGGAACGGGAAGATGCCGAGGTACCGGCCCGACTTGCCGTGGAGCAGCGTGTGGCGGTCGGCGGCCTTGAGGCGGGACCACGCGCGATGGGGATCAACAGCCAGTTTCCTCGCTGTTTCCAGCAGGAGGCGGCGCCGCGCCTCGTAGCGCGGCTTGGTCCACGGGTCGATGGCGCCCTCGGCCAGGCTCCGGGACGGATCGGGGACGACCAGTGATTCATCGTACTCGAGCACCGCGCCGAACCCGTTGCAAGCCGCGCACGCGCCGCGCGGATTATTGAAGGAGAACAACGCTGGTGTCGGCGCGCGTGCCTGCGTGTCGCAACGGCTGCAGCTTGGAAACACGGTAAACCGGAGCCGGCCGGCGTCGTGCACCGTGATCGCGACGCCTTCGCCTTCCTGGAACGCGGTTGCGAGCGCGTCCACCAGGCGGCCACGGGCGGAGGGCTCGGCCCGCAGACGATCGACCACAACCAGCAGGTCGCCCGCGCGAGTCAGGTCGGTGTTGGCCGGCAATTCTTCCAGGTGCAGCGCCTCGCCGTCGGCGAGCACCCGGACGAAGCCCAGCGCCCGCAGGTTCTCAACGATCGCGGCGTGGCTGTGTCGCGCGGAAGCCGGGAGGGGAAAGGTGACCTGCAGCCGGCCCTCGCCGAGCGCCAGCGTCGCCTCGGCCGCCGAATCGGTCGTGTCGCGGCGGACGAGGGCGCCGCAGGCCCGGCAGTACGTCGTGCCGACCCGCGCCCACAGGAGGCGAAGGTAGTCGTAGATCTCGGTGGCCGTGCCGACGGTGGACCGGCTCGAGACGATCGGATTGTGCTGCTGGATCGCCACGGCGGGCGGAATCCCGTCGAGCCGGTCCACGAGCGGCTTCGGCATCCGGTCCAGGAACTGCTTGGCGTACGTGGAGAGCGATTCGATATAGCGGCGCTGCCCCTCGGCATACAGGGTCTCGAAGGCGAGCGAGCTCTTGCCCGATCCCGAGGGGCCGGTGATCACCACCACTGCGCGCCTCGGGAGATCGACGGTGATGCCCTTCAGATTGTTCTGGCGGGCGTTGACGATGCGGATGACGGGAGGCGGCATGCGGGAAACATAGATGGGCAGATGGGCAGATGGGCGGTCACCGCCATGCAAGTCGCGGATTACCAGTTCACTGGATCGCACTGCCCATCTGCCCATCTGCCCATCGGGCCATCCTTTGTTGACGCTCCTCCCGCTTCGCCCTACGTTTCCGCCTCCATGGCCAGTCCGCTTTCCCCAAAGCTCCTCCTGCGTGGGTTCGAGATCTTCGTCGCCATTTCCCTGGTGGGATATGGGGCGGTTCTGCTCTACGGGAACAACCTCCCCGCCTTCCTCGATGCCCTGACCCGCGTGCACTGGGGGTGGCTGCTGGTCGGCCTCGCCTTGGCGGCCATGGACTGGATCGGCGGAGGGCTCCGGCTCTGGGTCGTGGCGCGGGAGATCCACCCGAACCCTCCGCTCAAGGGAATGATCCTGGCCGGCGGCATGAGCGCCTGGGCCGCCTACCTCACGCCACTCCAGTCGGGCGCCGCCCCGATGATGATCTACACCATGCGGCGTCACGGGGTGAGCGTCCCGGTCGCGATGACTTCCACGCTGATGACCTTCATCGCGACCGTGGCCTTCTTCGCCATCGCCGGCCCGCTGGCCATCTTCCTCGGCGCCGGCCGCTCCCTCGGCGAGAAAGGGGACGTCCTCGGCCTGTCGCTTTACGATCTCTTCCTCGGCAGCCTCGGCATCTTCGCCGGCCTCGGCGTCCTGATGGTGATTGTGATCGTCTTCCCGAAGGTGGCCCGCGACTTCATTCACCGGATCGCGGAATGGGTCGGCCGCCGGAGCCGCCGGGTCGCCGCGCGGCTCGAGAAGCTCCAGGAGGGCATCGACGAGGCGCACGGAAGCGTGGTGGCGTTCAACACGCCCCGCGGCTGGCTGGCCCTGTTCTGGGCCACGCTCCTCTCCGGTCCATCCCACGCCAACAAGCTCCTGGCGGGCTACGTGGCGCTCCGCGCCGTCGGCGTCCAGGCGCATTTCGTCGATGTGCTGCTGCTGCAGACCCTCATCACGTTCCTGCTCTATTTCGCGCCCACCCCGGGGGCCAGCGGCATCGCCGAGCTGCTGTCCGCCCTCGTGATGTCGGTGTACGTGCGGCCCGAGATTACGCCCCTTTACACTCTCATCTGGCGGATGATCCTCAGTTACTTCACCATCGGGTTCGGGTTCTTCGTCTTTTCGCACTGGGTGCGCCAGGGTATCAAGGGCCTCGATGACCCGGGAGCCGCGGCGGCGGCCGTCCCCTAGGAGCTCGCGGTGTCGATCGAGAGCCAGGAGGACGCCCTCGGGCGTGGATACGATCCGGCGCTGATGCGCCGGATGCTGGTGTACCTGCGGCCCTATCGCGGGCTGGTTGCCGTTGCGGTCGCGCTCCTCATCGTCAACGCGCTGCTTGCCCTGGTCGGGCCCGTCCTCACCCGGCAGGTGCTCGACGTCGCCGTCCCCCAGCGGGACGTCGCCCTCCTCGGCACGCTCGCCGGCCTCTACCTGGCCGCCCTGCTGCTGGAATTCGGCACCGAGTACGCCCAGGGCATCCTCACGACGTTCATCGGTCAGCAGGTCATGCGGGATCTCCGCCTCGAGATCTTCGGCCGCCTGCAACGGCTCTCGATTCCGTACTTCGACCGACGTCCGGTCGGGCGCCTGATGACCCGCGTCACTTCGGATGTCGAGACGCTGAATGACCTCTTCTCGTCCGGCGTGGTTGCAATCTTCGGTGACCTGTTCACCCTGATCGCGATCATGATCCTGATGCTGGTCGCCGATTGGCGGCTTGCGCTGGTTGCCTTCTCGGTCATTCCGCTGGTCTGGCTGGTGGCAACGCTCTTCCGCCGGAGCGTGCGTGAGGCGTTCCGTGACATCCGTGTGCGGGTGGCGCGGCTGAACAGTTACCTGCAGGAGCAGCTGTCGGGGATGCGCGTCGTGCAGTTGTTCGGCCGGGAGCCGGCATCGGCGCAGGGATTCGACCAGGCGAATCGCGGTCACCTGGACGCCCAGCTCCGCTCGATCACCGTGTACGCCATCTTCTTCCCCGTCATCGAAATCCTGGGCGCGATCGCAGTGGCGCTGCTGCTCTGGTATGGCGGGCTCCGCAGCCTCTCGGGCACCCTGACTGTCGGCACGCTCGCGGCCTTCATCCAGCTCACGCGCCGCTTCTTCCAGCCGCTGCAGGACCTGTCGGAGAAGTTCAACATTTTGCAGAGCGCGATGGCGTCGTCGGAACGGATCTTCCGCCTGCTCGACGAGCCGGTCACCGTGGCCGATCCGGCCCGCCCGGCTGCCCTCCCGCATCCGGTGAGGGGCGAGGTCCGCTTCGAGGGAGTGTGGTTCCGGTACGATCCTGCGGGGCCGTGGGTGCTCGAGGACGTGTCATTCACCGCCGCTCCGGGCAGGACGATCGCGCTGGTTGGGCACACCGGGGCGGGCAAGACCACCATTATCAGCCTGCTGCTCCGGTTCTACGATCCGGAACGCGGCCGGATTACGCTCGACGGCGTCGATTTGCGGCAGCTCCCGGCCGCCGAGGTGCGGCGGTGGATCGGGTACGTGCAGCAGGATCTCTTCCTGTTCACCGGCGACATCCTCCGCAACCTTCGGCTTGATGCGCCGATCCCGCCCGCGCGAGCCGAGGAAGCCGCCCGCCGCGTCGGAGCGGATCGCTTCATCGCCCGGCTCCCGGACGGCTATGGTCATGTGCTCGGAGAGCGCGGCAAGTCACTGAGCGTGGGGGAGCGGCAGCTCCTCAGCTTCGCGCGGGCCCTGGCGCTCGATCCCCGGATCCTGCTGCTGGACGAGGCCACCAGCTCCGTCGATGCGGAGGCCGAGGCCCAGATCCAGCGGGCGATCGCCGAACTCATGGAGGGGCGCACGAGCATCGTCGTCGCGCACCGGCTGAGCACGATCCTGAATGCCGACGAGATCCTGGTGCTCCACCACGGCGTCATCCGGGAGCGCGGCACTCACCGGAAGCTGCTCGCCGCGCAGGGGCTGTATGAAACCCTGTACCAGCTGCAGTTGAAGGGGCAGGTGGCGTAGGGGCCGGAAACCGGGAAAGCGGGAAGGTGCTTCCCTGCGTCCCCGCCGTTGCTTGCGCCCTCCCATCGTCACGGGATAGCTTTTCGGTCCCCGTACCTATTCATGCACCGAGGCGGATGATACAGCTGGAATTGGGCGGCCAGCGCTGGCCCCTTGCCGCGGGTGAGACCATCATCGGGTCGGCCCCGGCGGCCGCCGTGTGCCTGGAGGCACCGGGGGTCCTGCCGAGCCACGCGGTGCTCCGCGTGCTGCCCGACGGCCATGCGGCCATCCGCCTCGCGACACCGGAGGCCCTGGTCCTGGTAAACGGCGTCCGGCTGGGTGCCGACCCGGTGCCGCTGCTGCACGGCGACAAGATCCAGGTGGGCAGCCAGGAGCTCGTCGCGGTGGAGGAGCGCATCGCCGGCCGAACCCGGATGGTGGACGCTGGCGCCCTGGCGGCCGCCACCGCGGGCAGCGCTCCGTTCGCAGGAGGTGGCATCACCGGACCGATGCAGGGCGGCCGGTTGGTGAGTCTGACGGACGGTCGCGAGTATCAGGTGGGTGATGGGCCGCTCATCTTCGGGCGCGATGCCGCCTGCGACGTGGTCATCGAGTCCACCGATGTCTCTCGCCGCCACGCTTTCATCAAAAACAGCAGCGAGGGATACCTGCTCGAGGACACCAGCTCCAACGGTGTGCTGGTGAACGGCGTGCGCATCGAGGGCCGGCGGGTCCTGAAGCGCGCGGACCTGATTCGAATGGGCCCGGCCGAGTTCCGATTCTACGCCGAGGCGGCACCGATCCCGCACCTGGCCCCGCCCGGGGCCGCGCACCGGCTGTACGACACGGTGCACGGCATGCCGGCGATGGTGCCGGCGCTGGCGTCGCCCCCGACCTCGCCGCCGCCGCTGGCCACCATCCTGGTGCGGACCGGCGGGCTGCGCGGGCAACGGCTGCCGATCCGAGCCCCGGTGGTGAACGTCGGGCGCGCGGAGTACAACGACCTCGTGCTGGCCGAGGAAAGCGTCAGCGCGGCGCACGCGAAGCTCCTCCGCAAGGAAGAAGTCTGGACCCTCACCGACCTCGATTCCACGAACGGCACGTTCGTGGACGGCGATCGCATCCGGGGCGAGGTGCCCCTGGTGCCCGGATCCACCATCCGGTTCGGCGATGTCACGGTGCTCTTCGATCCGTCGGAAGGAGCCCCGGAGGCCCCGTTTGCCGGGGGGACGAAGGTCGTCGGCGCCGTGCAGATTCCCAAGACACCGGTGACGCATCGCGAGGAGGCGCCCGCGCAGCGGACGCGTCGTCCGCCCACCCGGCCGCCGGCTCCGCCGCCCCGCGAGGGAATCCCGGGTTGGGTGCTCCTGCTCCTGGTTGCCGCGGTCGCCGCGGTCGTTCTCTTCCTGATTCGCCGCTAACGAGGTCCCGTGCACTTCTCCTGCGCTGCCCGCACTGATGTCGGCGTGGTCCGATCCGGCAATGAGGACAACTACCTCATGCTGTCTGACCGCGGGGTGTTCATTGTCGCGGACGGTATGGGCGGCCACGCCGCGGGCGAGGTGGCGAGCGAAATGGCGGTGCGGATCATTTCCCGGGAAATCGGCTCACTGCGTGGCGTTACGGACGAGCAGGCGGGCGAGCGGATCCAGCGCGCCATCGTCTCTGCCAACGAGGCCATCTTCGAGCGCACGCTTTCGGAGCACGACAAGCGCGGCATGGGCACTACGACGACCGTGCTGGCGCTGCTTCCGGGCCGCTACCTGGTAGGCCAGGTTGGCGACAGCCGTGCCTACCTGCTCCGCAATGGCACCTTCCTCCAGCTCACCAAGGATCACTCGTACGTCCAGGAACAGGTGGACGCAGGGCTCCTGACGCCGGAGCAGGCCCGGGTGCACCCCTACAGCAATGTGATCACCCGTTGCGTGGGCGCGGGGAGCGAGGTCGTTCCCGATCTCTACTTCGGAACGCTCAATGCCGGTGACGTGCTCCTGCTCGCATCGGACGGACTCACCGGGATGCTCGAGGACGAGCAGCTGGTGCGCATCCTCGAGGCTGGCGAGGGGCCCCAGAGCTGGGTGGACCGCATGATCGCGGAGGCCAACCGGCGCGGCGGACTGGACAACATCACCGCGATCATCGTCAAGATCGAGGAAGTCAGCTGAACCTCGCCTCGACCTCCTCCCGGGGCAGCACGATCACCTGCATCACTCCCTCCAGCCGCTCCGACGCGCGCCCGTCCGTGAATACCCGGAGCCGCCGCGCGCTCTGGTAGAGCTCTGCCGCGACCCGCGGCAACCCCAGCTGCCCCGCGCGCCCCTCGTCGGTGAGCCGCTCGATGGCGCCAGACCGGGTCCTGAGCGGCAGGTCCACACCGAGCATCGAGGAACGCTCGGGGAAGTCGAGCAGCAGCTGCCCTGCCTTGAGCCCCGAGGCGGCCGCCAGCGCGTCCTCCACCCGCTCGACGAGGTCCGGGTCCTCCCACACCCACGGCTGCACGTCCGCCGGCACGTCGCTGGCCGGCAGGTCGAGCGCCCGCTTGTAGAGCCGGCGGCCGTGCACCCGGCCGGCGAGGCCCGTCGGGTCACGTTCCAGCAGCAGCGCCATCAGGCCGCCATCGGTCGCCTCGGCGATGCGCGCCGGATCGAGCGCCCCGGCGGCCACGGTCCTCCGCACCGCGCGCTTGAACATGCAGGTGGCGCTCCGCACCGCGTGGTGCCAGTACACATTGCGATACATCTGGTACTTGGCGAAGAGGAGCGACTCGAGCGCGCTGATCCCCTTCTCGTGCACGCCGATCTCCCACTTGCCGCCGGCGTCGACGAGCGTAAGCGAGGCCACCAGCCGCTCGACGTCCACCGATCCGTACGGCACCCCGCACATCCGTGCGTCGCGACTCAGGTACTCGATCTTGTCGAGATCCAGCGAGCCGCTGATGAGTCCCTGCAGCGGGCTCGCGCTGAGACCGCGAATCAGTGCCCCGATCCGCTCGGCCAGGTCGGGCCCTCCGAGCCCGCGGAGTACCTCGCCCAGCTCGTCCCGGTCGAGCTTGGCGACTCCCAGCCGCTCGTGGTGAAGGAACCCGGCCTCCTCCAGGGCGTGTGAGAAGGGGTAATGGCCGATGTCGTGGAGCAGCGCAGCGAGCCGGGCCGCGAGGCGCTCGTCCTCGGGAACGGGTGACAGCTCCTCGCGCTCGGCGAGGGCGGTCAGCGCGGACTTGGTGAGATGGTAGGCGCCGAGCGCGTGCTCGAACCGGGAGTGGGTGGCGCCGGGATAGACGAGGAAGGCATGGCCGAGCTGGCGAACGTAGCGGAGCCGCTGAACGGCCGGCGTATCGAGCACCTGCAGCGCCGCCCCGTCCAGCCGGATGTTGTCCCACAGCGGGTCGCGGACGACCTCGAACCGGGAACTCAGGGTCCCGCCGCCGCCACCGCCTTGTCCACCTGGGCGGCATACTGCGCGAAGTTGTCGCGGAACATCCTGGCGAGCTTCTTCGCCTGCGCGTCGTAGGCCGCCGCATCCTTCCAGGTGCCGCGCGGATCGAGCACGTCCGACGGGACCTCGGGCACCGCGACGGGCACCTCGAAACCGAATACCGGGTCCTTCCGGGTGGCCACCTTGTCGAGCGCGCCGGAGAGTGCGGCGCGGACCATCGCCCTCGTGTGGCCGAGCTTCATCCGCGAGCCGGAGCCGTAGGCGCCGCCGGTCCATCCGGTGTTGACCAGCCAGACCCGCGCGCCGTGCCGGGCGATCTTCTCGCCGAGCAGCTTGGCATAGACGCCAGGATGCCGGGGCAGGAATGGCGCGCCGAAGCAGGCCGAAAAGGTGGCCGAGGGCTCGGTGACCCCGCGCTCGGTGCCCGCGACCTTCGCGGTGTAGCCGGACAGGAAGTGGTACATCGCCTGCTCGGCGGTGAGCCGCGCAATCGGCGGCATCACGCCGAAGGCGTCGGCCGTCAGGAAAACGATGTGCTCGGGGTGGCCGCCCTGGCCACCCGGCTGGTAGTTCGGGATGTACTCGATCGGATAGCTGGCGCGGGTGTTCTCGGTGAGCTTGTCGGAGTCGAAGTCCGGCGACCGGAGCACAGGATCGAGCACCACATTCTCGAGCACCGTGCCGAACATCTGCGTGGCAGCGTAAATCTCCGGCTCGCCGCTCGCGCTGAGCCGGATCACCTTCGCGTAGCAGCCTCCCTCGAAATTGAACACCCCACGATCGCTCCATCCGTGCTCGTCATCACCGATGAGCTGTCGGGTCGGGTCGGCCGAAAGGGTCGTCTTGCCGGTGCCGGAGAGGCCGAAGAAGATCGCCGTATCGCCGTCGAGGCCGATGTTGGCGGAGCAGTGCATGGGGAAGACGCCATGGCCGGGGAGCAGGTAGTTGAGCACCGTGAAGATGGACTTCTTCAGTTCGCCGGCATAGCGGGTACCGCCGATCAGGATCATCCGCCTGGCGAAGCTCAGCACGATGAACGTGCCGGAGAGCGTGCCGTGGCGGGCGGGGTCGGCCTGGAATTCCGGGGCGTGGAGGACGGTGAAGCCGGGCTGGAATGTCGCCAGCTCCTCGGGCGCCGGGCGGATGAACATGTTCCGGACGAAGAGCATGTGCCATGCGTTCGGACTCACGAACCGGACCGGGAGGCGGTAGGCCGGGTCCGCGCCACCGAACAAGTCCTGCTGGAAGAGCTCCTGGTCCTCGAGGTGGGCCTGCACGTCCTTGTGCAGCAGGTCGAAATGGGCGGTCGAGAGCCGGGCGTTTTTCTCCCACCAGATGTGGGAAGCGCATTCCGCCTCTTCGACGACGAACTTGTCCTTGGGCGAGCGGCCGGTGTGTGGCGTCGTGATCGCCGTGAAGGCTCCGCGGTCGGTCAGCTCGCCTTCCCGCCGCCGGACGGCGTGTTCCACCAGGCTTGCGGGGCTCAGGTTCGCGTGAATCCGCGTCATGATCGTCGTGCTCATTGGCTCCGAAGGCGCCGTGGCGCCCACCAGTATCGAGGAATCGTTTCAGGGCGGGGCGGGGCCTCCCGTTCTGGCGGCCGCCCGTGCCCGCTCCTGCGCGTCCACCACGGCAATGATCGCCAGGTTCACGATCTCGTCGACGGTGGATCCGCGCTGCAACACGTGGATCGGCGCCCCCATCCCGACCAGGATGGGGCCGATCGCCTGGGCGCCGCCCAAACGGCTGAGCAGTTTGTAACAGATGTTGCCCGCGCCCAAGTCGGGAAAGATCAATACATTGGCCTTCCCCGGCAACCGGCTGAACGGATAGTAGCGTTTCAGCACACTTTCGACGATGGCGGTGTCCGCCTGCATCTCGCCGTCCAGCGCAAGCTCAGGATGGCGCTCGTGGAGGAGGCGTACAGCCTCCCACACCTTCTGCGACGCCGCGTGCTTGGCCGAGCCGAAGTTGGAGAACGACAGCATCGCCACCCGGGGCTCGATCCCGAGATGCTGGACGAACGCGGCCGTCGCCAGGGCGATCTCCGCCAGCCGGGTGCTGTCGGGCTCGATATTGACCGTGCAGTCGGCGAAGAACAGCACCTCGGTCTGGAAGACCATCATGTAGATGCCGGCGACGGCCTTGTCGGGCTCCGCGCCGACGACCCTGAGGGCGGGCTTGATCGCGTCTGAGTAGTGCTGGTTCTCGCCGCCGACGAGCGCGTCGGCGTCTCCCAATGCCACCATCGCCGCGCCGAAGTAGGCCGGCTGCTGCATCCGGCGCTTGGCCTCGCCGAGGGCGATCCCGCGCCGCTTCCGGCGCTGCCAGAGGTATTCCTCATACTTCGGCAGGTTCGGCGAGGTGGACGGATCCGCGATTTCCATCCCGTCGAGCGTCATCCCGAGCTCGGCCGCGCCCGCCTCAATCTCCCGTTTGGCCCCGATCAGGATGGGGAGTGCCGTTCCTTCATCCCGGAGAATGCGCGCCGCGCGGAGCACGCGGGCATCCTCCCCGTCGGTCATTGCGAGCCGCTTGCGGTCCGCCGCCGCGCGGTCGCTCAGGGCGCGCATCACGGCGCGTCCCCGGCTCTGCCGGGACTCGAGCGTCGCGCGGTATTCATCGAGGTCCAGCACCTCGGTCGCGGCGCCGCTCGCGATGGCCGCCCACGCAACGGCCGGTGCCACCCACAGCAGCACCCGAGGGTCGAATGGCTTGGGGATCAGGTAATCGCGGCCGAACCGGAGCTGCTCCAGCCCATAGGCACGCAGCACCACCTCGGGCACGTCCTCGCGCGCCAGCGAGGCGAGCGCCCGTGTCGCCGCCATCTTCATCTCCTCGTTGATCGCGCGCGCGCGGACGTCGAGGGCGCCCCGGAAGATGAACGGGAATCCGAGGACGTTGTTGACCTGGTTGGGGTAATCCGTGCGGCCGGTCGCGATCACCGCATCGGGCCGGACTGCGCGAACCTCCTCCGGCATGATCTCCGGGTCCGGATTCGCCAGCGCGAAGACCAGGGGATCGCGCGCCATCCGGGCGATCTCCTCCGCGGCAACGGCCTTCGCCGTGGAGAGCCCGACGAACACGTCCGCGCCGATCAGGGCGTCGGCCCTGGACCGGAGCCCGGTGACGTGCGCGAAGCGGCGCTTGTAGGGATCGAGGTCCGTCCGCCCGTCATGCACGACGCCGCCCTTGTCCACCAGGGTGATGTGCTGGCGCTGGACGCCGAGCCGCACGTAGTGCTCCGCCGTGGCGATCGCGGCCGCGCCGGCGCCGAGGAAGACACAGCGCACCTCGCCGATGTCCTTCTGGACCACTTCCAGCCCGTTCAGCAGCGCCGCGCCGGAGATGATCGCGGTTCCGTGCTGGTCGTCGTGGAACACGGGGATCGACAGCGTTTCCCGCAGCTGTTCCTCGATCGCGAAACAGTCTGGTGACTTGATGTCCTCGAGGTTGATTCCACCCACGGACGGCTCGAGCGCCTGGCAGAAGCGGACGACCTCGTCCACCGTCGCGGCGTTGATCTCGAGGTCGAAGACGTCGATGTCGGCGAAGGTCTTGAAAAGGACCCCTTTGCCCTCCATCACCGGCTTGCCCGCGAGGGGGCCGATGTTGCCGAGGCCGAGGACCGCGGTGCCGTTCGACACCACGGCGACCAGGTTTCCCCGCGCCGTGTAGCGGTAGGCATCTTCGGGCCGCTCCTGGATGGCGAGGCACGGCTCGGCGACGCCCGGCGTGTAGGCCAGGGACAGGTCGCGCTGGTTCTGGGTCGGCTTGGTGGGAACGACCTGGATCTTGCCGGGCCGGCCCTCTTCGTGATAGCGCAGGGCGTCCTGCCGGCGGTCGCTCACGGGGACACAGATGGGCGGATGGGCAGCCGGGCAGAACGGCAGCTGCGCATCATCGGACCGGGACCATGTTCGGAGTGAAATGCGAGAGCACCTCCGCCGTCTGTCGGTCGCGCTCGCTCAGCACGGTCGCCTCCGGATCGGCGTACATCATGTCGATCGGATCGCCCGTGTGGCGGAAGATGCCCAGCGAATGGCCGATCTCGTGGGTCGCGGTGATCTCAAAGCACTCCGACAGGTCCGCCAAGGCCGGGTCGAACTTCGGATAGACGTACATCCGGACCGGCAGCTGAAGCTGGAACCGGGTGGCGGCGGTATCGATGTCCGTGGCGCCCTCGCAGCCCGGGAACGCCGTCAGGGCGCGGGCGGCCGTCGCGACGGCCTTGGGGGGCGGGGTCAGCACGCGCACGAGGACATCCGCGTCGGTGGAGTCCTCGACCAGGACGGCATCGTACTCACCATACAGGAACACGTCGCGCCAGATTCCGATGCCGTGCTCCACGTGGGCCGGCATGTCGAGACTGTCCTCCACCCAGATGTGGAGCGGGAGCATCTCCCGCGGCCAGTGGAAGCTCAGCGTGTCGGTACCCACCACGAGACGCCACTCGTAGGGTTCGTCGCGCGCGGGGGTGGCGATGTCGGAGCAGGCGAGGCCGGCTGCAAGCACGACGGCCGGGGAAAGGAGGCGTCGGTTCATGGCGTGTCCCACGCGGCCCCGACCGAAAGCCCGATGCGCTGCACCTGCTGGGACTGGGTGAAGCCCTGGGCCTCGAGGGCATCGGTCGTGAAGGTGTGATAGTCATAGCGAAGGCCGGCGACAATCGCCCACGCGGTCGAAATCGGATGTCGCCAGTCGAGCCCCGCGCCGAAGAGCAGGGTGGTGTGCCCGCCTTCGCGAAAGATGCCCTCCTCCTCCGATGGCAGATACGTGAGCCCGCCCAGACTCAGCCGCCACGAGAGGCGGGACAGGATCGGGCCGGACAGCCCCACCGTGTATGCCAGCGTGCCGACGCTGCCGAGGTCTCCGGTTTGATCCCCGTTCTCCTGGACCTCCACCGTGCTCGTCGCATAGGCGAGCTCGAGGTCGGCCTGCAACTTGGGGTTGACCGGCAGCGACGCCCCGATGGTGAGCGTCGGCGCGAGGGCGGGGACGACCTCGACGTCCTCGACGATCTGGTCCTTCACGATGGCGGTGGAGCCGGTGACGCCGGCGCGCGCGGCCAATCGGACTTGTGCGGCCGCGGGCGCTGCCGCCACGAGCAGCAGAATCAGGAGTGATCGCATCGGGGGAAGATGGAGGTGGGAGTGGGGGGCGTCAACGCGACTGCTTTCCGCCGCGCGCATACGCCCGCAGGCGGCGGAGCATCGCGCGGTCGTTCGTGACGAGGTCGTCGCCCTTGGGTGTCTCGAGCACCTTGATCACGTCGCGGAAGCGCGGGTCCGTCATGATGCGGCGGAACGGCGCGGCGCCGAGTGTTCCCTCCGCAATGAGCTCGTGGCGGTCGCGACGGGAGTTGTACGGCGTCTTGGAGTCATTGAGATGCAGGCAGCGCAGGCTCGACAGGCCGAGGATGCGGTCCCACGCCCCCCACACCCCGTCGTAGTCGCCCACCAGGTCGTATCCCGCGCTGAAGAGGTGGCAGGTGTCGGCACAAAAGGCGAATCGGTGCCGCAGATCCGGCGGTATCAGATCCCGCAATGTGGCCAGCTCCTCGAACGTGCTGCCCAGGGACGTGCCGGTGCCGGCGGTCGTCTCGAGCAGGACGGTCACCTCTCCCGGCGCGCGGCGGAGGCACTCGGCGTAGGCCCTGGCATTGCGCTCCAAGCCTGATTTCCGATCATCGAGGTAGTTGCCCGGGTGCGACACAACGGCCGGGATCCCCAGGGTGTGACACCGCGTCAGCTCGGCGGTGAAAGACTCGATGGATCGGGCGCTTAGAGCCTTATCGGGGGAGGCTAGATTGATCAGGTACGAATCGTGCGCCACCACCCCATTAAGCCCACTCCCTTCATAAGCCCCCCTGAAGGCGTCGGCCGTGGCTGTGTCGATTACCGGCTCGCGCCACTGGTTCGGGGTCTTGGTGAACACTTGAATCGCCGTGGCGCCGATCTCCACGCCACGGGCGGGAGCCGTGTGCATCCCGCCCTGGACGGAGACGTGGGCGCCGAGGCGTTCGCCTGTCCGTCGGGAACGCCCTATCTTCTTCGCGGTGATCGCATCGCCCATGTCGTCTCCGAATGCCGGTGCCTGACCGAAGTACCGCCGATACCCTGGCGCGTCCCCGCGTGCTTCTGCTCGGGGACCCCGCGGCTCGGCCGGACGGACTGGAGCGAGCGCTGGTGCGGGGTGGATTTCAAGTGACTGAATCCGCGCGCGTTCCACCCGGCCGCCCGGCCGGTCCGCTTCCCGATCTCCTCCTCATCACGAGCGCCGCGGCCGATGAACAGCTCGAGGCGGAGATGCGCGCACTCGACCCGGACTTCTGGAGCGCGATCCCCGTGATGGTCGTCCTCGCAGCCGGTGATTCCGAGGCGCCCTTCCGCGCGCTCCAACTTGGCGCCAGCGACGTGATGGTGGCGCCCGTGCATCTCGGCGAGCTCTGCGCCCGCGTGGATGCGCGGCTTCGCGGCCGGATCGACGCGGAGGCCCTGCGGCAGGAGCAGCAGGTGAACTCGCTGTCGTTCGACATCTTCGCCGAGGTGTCCAGCGCGATCCGCCCCGACGAGATCATCCAGACGCTGGTGCGCCGCGTCGGGCAGGCGCTGCAGCTTTCGCACTGCTCGTTCATCCTGACCCGGCCGTCCGAGGAGGTCGGGCGGGTGGTCGCGGTGCACGAATCCCCGCGGCTCCGTGATCTCACGGTGGACCTGAAGCGCTACCCCGAGGTGCAGGCGGCGCTTCGCCTGGGACGCGCGGTGTTCGTCCCCGACGTCTATTCCGACCCGATGTTCGAGGAGACCCGCGCCCGCTGGTCCGAACTGCAGCTCAAGGTCGACGTGCGGAGCGTCCTGGCCATTCCGGTGCCGATGCAAGCGGGGACGTCCGGGGTCTTCCTGATCCGCACCCGCCGCACCGATGCGGAGCTCACCCCGCGCCAGGTGGCCTTCGCCGAGACCCTGACAGGCGCCGCAGCGCGGTTGCTCGAGAGCGAAGAGCGCCGCACCTCCCTCTACCGGCGCCAGGCGAGCGCTCCCACGCGCGATCCGCTCACCGGCTGCGGAACCCTGGACGCGCTGGACCAGCGCATCCGCGAGGAATTCGAGCGGGCGCGCCGCTACGCCCTGAGCTTCAGCCTGATTCTGCTCGACGTCGACCAGCTTCGCGGCATCAACGAACGGCTCGGCACCGCGGGCGGCGACCTGGTGCTATCCACGCTCGGCGGCCTGCTCCAGCGTGAGCTGCGCGCGCCGGACTTCGTCTCCCGCTATGGCGGTGACGAGTTCGCCCTCATCCTCCCCGAGACCGACCTCGAAGGTGCACGACGCTCGATCGCGCGCGTGCGCGAGCGCATCCTCAGCGGCGCGTTCGGCGAGATCCAGCCACAGGACCGGCCCCGCCTCAGTGCCGGCATCGTCACCTTCCCCCATCCCTCCGCCGTCCAGACGGAAGATCTGTTCGCGCTCGTGGAGGCCGCGCTGCTCCGCGGCAAGGCCCAGACCGAAGACCGGATCGGCACCGCCGAGTCCGTCGCCGCCTAGCTACCGCCGCTTCCGGAGCCAGTCCTCCGGGTCGAGCGCGATCGAATTCTCGCCCCGGATCTCGAAGTGCAGGTGCGCGCCCTGGTCCGAATTCGCGCCGCCCACCGTCGCGATCACCTGGCCGCGCTGGATGTCCTGCCCGACCACGACGTTGGCCTCCAGCAGGTGCATGTAGAGCGAGCGGTAGCCGTTGCCGTGCTGCACCACGATGGTCAGGCCGTACGTGCCCAGTCGCTGCACCAGCTCCACGCGCCCGGTCTCCACCGCCTTGACCGGTGTTCCCTCCGGCGCCGCAATCCCGACGCCGTTCCAGCGCACGACCCCTCCGCTCGGCAGCGTCGTCCGGCCGAAATTGTAGATCACGCGACCGTCCACCGGCCAGTCGAGCCGGCCGATGTCGGCCGCGCTGAGCGCTCCCGGCGCCGCCGTGGCGCCCCGGCTTGCCGCCGCCCGCCGCGCCCGTTCCAGCGACGCGAGGAGCTCGTTGAGCCGGGCCTCGTCCCGCTCCAGCGCGGTGATGCGCTCCGAGGTGACCCGTCCGGAGCGGCGCAGCTCATTCAGCCGGCGCTCACGGGCCGAGGCCAGGCCCGAATAGCGGCGTAGCTCCGCCTCGCGCTCGGCCCGGGTGAGATCCAGCGACGTGCGGATGCCAAGCAGCTCGCGCCGCTGCCGGCCGACGCGATTCCGGAGCGACTCGACGTCCGCGACGAGCTGCCGGTCCTGATTGCTGGAAAGGAACAGGTACTTGTAGCGGGCGAGCAGGTTGCCGAAGGACTCCGCCGCGAGCAGCGCCTGGAACGTGTACAGGGGGCCTCGTTTGTAGATCTCGACGAGGCGGCGGTCGAGCACGGCCCGCTTTTCGGCCAGGTTGTCCTCGGCAAGGACCAGCTCGGCGCTCACCCGCTCGAGGCTGGTGTTCAGGCCGCCGATCTGTCCCTCGATCTCATTGACGATCCGGTTGGTCGTTTCGCGCTGACGCTCGATATTGCGCAGCTCGGCACCAACGTCCCGCACCTGACCCCGCAGCCGCTCCTGCTCGGCCTCCAAGCGCTCGCGCTCGGCCCGGATCGAGTCCAGCCGCTGCCGGCTGCGCTCCATCTCCGAGACAACGTTGCCCTGGGCGTGGAGCGGGATCGAAGCGAGCAGAAGGAGGGCAACGACGGCGGACAGGCGGATCAGCAGGCCGGCGCGGCGGCGACCGCCCATCGGCCCATCTGCCCCTCCGCCGATCGAGCTACACATTCCTCAAGTGCCGCCCGACGCTCACCAGGCTTCCGCCCAGACCGATCGCAATCCCGAACAGGAGTCCCAGGGCGATGTGCCTGGTCTCGAAGAAGACCAGCGACTGCAGCGCGAGGACGTCGCTCCGCCGGAAGACGAGAAACGCGGCCCAGCTGATCCCGACGGCGAGCAGCCCGCCGAGGAGTCCCTTCGCGGCCCCATCGAGCAGAAACGGCCCGCGAATGAAACCGTCGGTTGCGCCCACCAGCCGCATGATGCGGATCTCCCGCGCCCGCTGCAGCACCGTCATCCGGATCGTGACGCCGATGATGACGATGGCCACGCCGGCGAATGCCAGGCCGATGACGAGCCCGACGACTCCGGCCAGGTTGCGCAGCCGGTCCAGCCGCTCCACCCAATCGCGGCCGTACCGGACATCATCGACGAAGGGGAATCCCTCGATCCGCTCGGCGACTTGTGCCACGTGCGAGGCGTCCCGAAAGCCCTCCTTGAGCCGGACCTCGATGGACGCGGGAAGCGGATTCACACGGAGATCGCGGTACGCGTCCCGAAACTCGACCATTTCCTGCTGTGCCCGCTTTAGGGCCTCATCTTCGTTCACATAGGTGACTGTCGCCACCTCGGGGAACGAGGTGATGTCCTGCGTGGCGAGGGTGATGGTCTCGACCGGCGTCCCGCGGAGCACGAAGGCTACGATCTCGACGCGGTCCTCCAGTCCGCGCAGTGACTCCCGGAGGTTCACGGCGACCAGCCCGAACAGCCCGATGGTGAAGAGCGAAAACGCGATGGCCGTGACGGACAACGCCGAGAGGAGCGGCGCCCGCTGGAACGAGCGGAACGTCTCGCGGGTAACGAGCCTCACGAGATTCCCTCGCTCGCGATCGGGGTCTCGGCACTGTCGTACACCACGGCCCCTTCCCGAAGTTCGATGACGCGGTGTGTCGTCTGCCGGACCAGGTCCAGGTCGTGGGTCGCCATGACGACGCAGGTCCCGCCCGCATGGATGTCGCGCAGCAGCTGGAACACGCCGCGCGTGGCGCGCTCATCGAGGTTGCCGGTGGGTTCGTCGGCGAGGAGAATCGGCGGGTCGTTCACCAGCGCGCGCGCGATCGCCACGCGCTGCTGCTCGCCGCCGGAGAGTTCGGTGGGGTAGGATCGGGCCTTGGAGGCGAGTCCCACCTGCGTGAGCACCCGGTTCACCTTGGCGGCGATCGAGTCGAGACGGGCGCCCGTCACCTCCAGCGCGAACGCCACGTTCTCCTCCGCCGTCCGGTCCTGGAGCAGGCCGAAATCCTGGAACACGATGCCGAGCCGCCGGCGAAGCCGGGGGACTTCGTGCTTGGTGATCTCGCCGACGGAGAATCCGGAGACTCGCACCTCCCCCTCGGACGGACGGAGTTCGCCGTAGATGAGCTTGAGCACCGTGGACTTGCCCGCGCCGGAATGGCCGGTCAGAAAGGCGAATTCGCCCTTCGCCACCCGGAAGGTGAGGTCCTTGAGAGCCATCCCGCCGCGCGGGTAGGCCATGGAAACGTGGCTAAAGCGAATCACGACGGGAAGATACTACTTGCCGAGCGCCTGCTCCAAGTCCCCGATGATGTCCTCCGCGTCCTCGATCCCGCAGCTCAATCGAAGGAATCCATCCGGGATGCCCATCTTGGCGCGCCCCTCGGCGCCCAGCGCCTGGTGCGAGGTCAGGCGCGGCTCCGAAATGAGGCTTTCGACCCCGGCCAGACTCGGCGCGTGCGAGATGAGCTTCAGCTTCTTGAGGAACCGCTCCGCAGCGCGGATCCCCCCCTTGAGCTGGAGGCCCACCATGCCGCCGAAGCCGTCGAGCACGGCCTTGGCGTAGGCGTGGTCAGGATGCGAGGGCAGGCCGGGATAATGGACCGCGATGAACTCGGATTGCTGCTCGGCCCAGCTCGCGACCGCCATCCCGTTCGCGTTGTGGCGTTCGATTCGAACGGCGAGCGTCCGCATGCCGCGATCCACCAGCCAGGCGGCGTGCGGGTCGATGGCCTGGCCCCACAGGCGCATCAGGCGGGTGACCTCCTCGATAAATGACGTTGAACCCGCGACAGCGCCCGCGATCACGTCGCTGTGACCGTTGAGGTATTTGGTCGCGCTGCTGATTACGACGTCGGCGCCGTGCTCGAGCGGGCGCAGGTTGATCGGGCTCGCGAACGTGCCATCCACCAGCAGCGCCAGCCCGTATTCGCGCGAGACCTGGGCGATCGGCGTGAGGTCCACGACCCGCAGGAGCGGATTGGTCGGCGTCTCGACGAAAATCGCCCGGGTGGCCTTCCGCACCGACTTGCGCCACATCCGGTGCTGCACCGGGTTCACATACGTGACCTCGATGCCGAACCGGCCGAACTCCTCGTCGAAGAGCCGCCGCGTGCCGCCGTAGATCCACTCACTGGAGAGCAGGTGGTCGCCTGGGCGAAGCACCGCGAGGTGGGCCAGCGCGGTGGCACCCATGCCGCTCGACAGGAACAGCGCGTCCTCGGCGCCCTCGAGCAGCGCGTACTTCCGCGCCAGCTCGACTTGCGTGGGGTTGTTACCGTAGCGGGTGTAGAGGACTTCGGCCGTGGAGCCGACCGGGTTGATGAAGGTCGTGCTCTGCATGATGGGACTCACCACCGGCGACCAGTCGGGGAGGCGGTGAGGAATGCCGTGGATCGCGATTGTCGAGCGGCCCGGCCGGCGCGGTGTCATGTGGGAAGCGGCCGGTAGGTTCCGCCCTCGGCGCGGAGCAGGCGGAGGAGGGCCAGTGTCTGGAGGGCATCGGCCGCGCGCTCCAGTGTCCAGTTGAGGACTTCCGCAACGCGGACGGCGTCGCCCGGGCCCAACCGGAACACGCACACGAACACGGCCCGTAATTCGGGGGTGACGCGACCGAGCAGCCGCGGTGGCTCTCCCGGTGCCGTCAGCGCCGCCACAGCCAGCGCGTGGTGATTCAGGACGTGGTCGATTGCCTCAACGTGGTCTTCCCGGGCGCCCCCCAGCATGACGTACCGGTCCGTTCCCGGGTCGGCGTCCAACAGGAGCTTGGCCACGACCTCATCGGCGCAGCTGAAGTCGAGAAGACCGATCCCGGTAAAGTCGAGCAGGGTCGTCGCCGCGGCGGATTGCAGCATCGCGTCCTGAATCCGGCCCCGGATGGCGGCTCCGGTGGGGCGGGTGACGAGATCCGTGTACGGCGTCATCACCGTTTCGCGGAGAACTCGCCCGAGCTGAATGGTTTGGATCATCGCGTGCTGGGCTCCTGGGCCGGGATGACCACCTGCAGCTGCGAACCGGGGAAGAATGCCAGATGCTCCGCGAGCGGGATGTCGTCGTCCCAGCGTGGCACAATCGAGAGTCGGGCCGTGCCAGTCCGGATGGAGATCTTGCCGTCCCATCGGCTCAGGTATCGCTTGATCCCGGCAAGTCCCTGACCCCGGCCGGGGTCGCGGAACCGGCTGACGCCTTGAATCAACGCGGCCTCGAGGGCCGCCGCGTCTCCCCAGCGGTCGCCGAAGCGGCGCGCCTGCGTGGCCTCGAGGGAACGTCGGAAGCCGAGGCCGGCGTCGCTGACAGCGATGACGACGACCCGGCGGCCGAGGCGCTTCCGCCAGTTGTAGGCATGGACTGCCACCCAACCGGCCGTTCCCGCGTGCTCCACAATATTCTGACAAGCCTCCGAAAGCGCCATTGCGAATCCCATCGTGGCCTTGGCCTCGAGGCCGAGCTCGCCATGAAGGATCCTTGAGGCACCCTCCTGGATCTTGCCCACGACCTGGTGGACGTCCTCTGAGGCCCGGACCGGGGTGACGCCCAACAGTACGTCGGACGCCTCGTCGGGTGGCGTCTTCGGCACCCGGCCGTGGATCTCGAACAAGTCCGCCGCATGGCGGAAGAAGCCCGTCCGGGCCCAGTACCGCCGGACGTCCTCGCTGGCCGGGACCGTGAACAGCGGCCGCTCCGCGTGGGCCTCGAGCAGCGCCTGCCCTGCCGTGAGGAGCCCGATCAGCCCGTAGGGCGAGGCCCACTGAGCGCCGCGTGCATCGAACAGGACGCGAGCGTCCGGCGGCCACGTCCCGAGGGACGCGGCGAACTGGTCGAAGCTCTTGTCGTCGAAGTACGCAGGAATCTCCGCGATGCGCGTCATGAAGTCACCAACCGACCACGAAGATACTGGCTGAGCCCGCTCGCGCCCCGGAATCCCGCGGTCCGCGCGGCCACTCGATTGGCGCCGGCCACCGCATCCGCGATCCTATCGCCTGCCAGGAGCCGCGCACAGAGCGCCGCGCCGAACGCATCTCCGCATCCGGTCGGGTCCAGCACCTCGACCTGTGGCGCCGGTACCAGCTCCGTCCGCACCGCCCCCCCGGCCTGCTGCCCTCCGACTCCGCGCACCCGCCAATCTGCCGCCCCTCTGCCCATCTGCCCATCTGCCCATCCGGCAGCTCCTGCCGCCGCCACGTATGCCGCCCCGCGCGGTCCGACGGTCACCACCAGCAGCGACACGCCCGCGCCCAGGGCATCGGCGGCCACTCCCATCGGATCCTCTGCGAGCTGGCGCATCTCATCCTCGTTCATCTGGACCGCATCGAAGCAGCGGAACCACTCGGTCGCCTCCACCAGCGGCCGGAGCACGCGGATCCCGTCGTGCTGCATGCCGAGAAACAGGCTGTGCAGATCGGCGTAGATCGGACCCGTGAACCCGTGCCGCAGGGCCTGGGCCGTCCCGAGGCATAGCTCGAAGCCGGAGATGAAATTGATGTAGAGGGCGTCGAGGTCTGCGACCATCGGCCCCAGCTCGGGCCAGGTCCACGACGGAACGCCGCCCTCCATCCGTTCGCAGCGGCGCTCCGCCGACTGGTAGCGCAGGACGACGCGATTGTTCGGGACTGGAACTTCGACACATCGGGCACCCGGCGCCAGCCGCGTGAGCCCGCGAAGGAACTCCGCGGCGCGTCCGCTCAGGTCCCGGCCAACCTTGATGAGGGGAACGATTTCCCAGCCGTCGGGAAGCGTCGCGTCGAGCGATGACAACGAGTACGCGATGCCGCCCCACTCCTCCACGGGCGGGCCCGCGGGGTCCCGGCCGTAGATGATGTCCCAGACGAGCGACCCGACGATTCCGACCCGTCGCACCGCGTCAGGCTCCCAGGTGGTCCAGGAAGACCTTTGCTGCGCCGTAGACGCCCGCCGTCCCGGTGAGCTCCCCGGGCACGATCCGGCAGGCAGCGACCGCCGGCTTGAACGCCCGGCGGCTCACCTCGCGCCGGAGCGGCACGAACAGTCGGTCCCCCGCAAGGGTGACGCCACCGCAGACGACCACCACGTCCGGATTGAACACGTTGATGAGATTCGCGATGCCGGCGCCAAGGAACTTGGCGGTGTCCTGCACGACCTCCAGGGCGAGCTGGTCGCCATCGTGCGCGGCCTCATAGACAGTCTGGGCGGACAGCTGGGACAGGTCGCCGTTCACGTAGCGGCGGAGCTTGGTCTCCCCACCCGACTCCATCGCTTCGATGGCCCGGCGCGCGATGGCCGGCCCCGACGCGTAGGCCTCGAGACATCCATAATTACCGCAGTTGCAGCGCCGGCCGTTGATCTCGATGGTCGTATGGCCGATCTCGCCCGCGCAGTCGGAGGCGCCGTGGTAGAGGCGGCCGTCGAGGATGAGCCCTCCGCCAATGCCGGTTCCGATCGTCATCCCCAGCGCCTGGCGGGCCCCTCGGGCCGCACCGCGCCAGTGCTCGCCGAGCACCGCGCAATTGGCATCGTTGTCGAGCTGGGCCGGGAGCCCGAGCCCCTCCGCGACGCGATCACGGAGGGGCATGTTCACCCAGCCCAGGTTCGGCGTGAGCAGCACGATCCCGCGGCTCGTATCGAGCGGCCCCGGCGCGCCGACACCGACCCCGACGATCTCGGCGCCCCGCACCAGCGTCCGGGTCTCGGCGATCGAGGCACGGCCCATCGCGAGCAGCCGGTCGATGACGTCGTCCGCGCCGTGCTCCGCATGGGTGGGCTCGGTCCGCTCGCCGAGGAGGCGGCTGCCGTCTTCACTCACGCACCCGGCGACGAGGTTGGTGCCGCCGATGTCGATGCCGAGGATGTATCGCATGTTCAGTGCGCCGCGACCTGGTGGGAGACCCGCTCCACTGCCGCCTCGACCTGCGCGACGGTCGTCTCCCGCATGCAACGGTGATGGCCGAAGGGACACACCTGGGGCCCGTGCGGCGAGCACGGGCGGCACCAGAGCTTCGGGTGCTGCACGATCCTGCTTCCGCGGCCGATCGGGCCGAACCCCTGCGAGGGAACCGTCGGGCCGAAGATGGCCACGGTCGGCGTGCCGACACCGGTCGCGAAATGCAGGGGCGCGGAATCGTTGGTGACGAGCAGCTCCGCCCGTTCGATGATTGCGGCCGACTCGCGGAGTGAGAGCTGCCCCGCCGCAGAGTGCGCGCGGCCGGGGGCGGCGGCCGCCACCTGCGCCGCCAGCGGAACATCATCGCCGCCACCGATCAGTACCACGGGTCGGTCGAGCCGGGCCACCAGCTCGGCGTAATACGGCCACCGCTTGGTTCCCCAGATCGAGCCCGGCGCCACCGCGACGAACGGACCGTGCACCCCGTGCTCCTCGAGCCAGCGGGCAGCAGCTGCGCGATCGTCCTCGGTCAGCGCGAGCGTCACGTGGGGCGGGGGAGCCTCACCGCGCGGTGGCGGGCCGGCCAGCGCGAGCAGGCGCATGCTTTCGTGACTCTTCACTGGCCGGCGGATCCGCTCAGTGTAGAGGAACGCCGCGGGGCTGTCGTCGAAGCCGATCCGCTCGGGAATCTGCGCCGAGAACGCGAGCGCCGCCGAGCGCCAGGAGCGGTGGGGCAGGTAGGCGCGGCTGTAGCGGTGCTCGCGGAGCCGGTCTGCCAGGCGCTGGAAGCCGGTCCATCCGCGATCGGCGCCGCGCTTGTCGTAGGGCACGACCCGCCGGACGGCCGGGTGCGTTTCGAGAAGAGGGGCGGCCGCCGGTGTGGTGACGACGTCCAGCGGCCCATGACGGTCCGCCAGGCGGGTGAGCAGCGGCGTCGTGAGCACGACGTCGCCGAGGAAGGCCGTCTGTATGACGAGAACTGGGCCGTGACGCATGAGAGTCCCGGTTGGTCGCAAGGGGGCTATGGCGCGGGTTACTCGTCGACCTGCAGGACGGCCAGGAACGCCTCCTGCGGGATTTCGACGGCGCCGATCTGCTTCATCCGTTTCTTTCCTTCCTTCTGTTTCTCCAGCAGCTTCCGCTTCCGCGTGATGTCCCCGCCGTAACACTTGGCGAGCACGTCCTTCCGGAACGCGCTGATGGTCTCCCGCGCGATGATCTTCTGGCCGATCGCCGCCTGGATCGCGACCTGGTACAACTGGCGCGGAATCAGCTCCTTCAGTTTCTCCGCGACCCGACGGCCGTACTCGAATGCCTTGTCCCGGTGGATGATGACGCTGAAGGCATCGATCGGGTCCCCGTTGATGAGCATGTCGAGCTTGACGAGATCCGATTCGCGGAAGCCCGCCATCTCGTAGTCCAGGGAGGCGTATCCCCGGCTGATGGACTTGAGCCGGTCGTGGAAGTCGAGCACGATCTCGCCGAGCGGAAATTCGAAGTCGAATTCGACCCGGGACGTGTCCAGGTAGTGCATCCCGTTGTAGACGCCGCGCCGGTCCTGCCCGAGCTTCATGATGCCGCCGATGTAGTCGGCCGGCGCCATGATGCGGGCCTTCACGTACGGTTCCTCGATGCGGTCGATCTCGGCCGGGTCCGGCAGGTTGCTGGGGTTTTCGAGCAGGACCTGGGTGCCATCCGTGCGGTAGACGTGGTATTCCACGGTGGGCACGGTGGTGATCAGGTCGAGGTTGAACTCCCGCTCGAGCCGCTCCTGGACGATCTCCATGTGGAGCAGTCCGAGGTAGCCGCACCGGAACCCGAAGCCGAGGGCGGTAGACGATTCCGGCTCATAGTGGAGGCTGGCATCGTTGAGCACCAGCTTCTCCAGCGCGTCGCGCAGGCTCTCGTACTGTTCGGAGTCGGTGGGATAGACACCCGCGAACACCATGGATTTCACGTCGCGGTAGCCCGGCAGGAGCTCCGCGGCGCGGTCGTGCGCGTCCAGGATCGTATCGCCCACGCGGGCATCGCGGACGCCCCGCAGGCTCGCCACGACGTACCCGACCTCGCCTGCCTCGAGCTGGTGCGCCGGTCGCTGGCCCAGCGCGAGGTATCCCACTTCATCGACGTGGAACACATCGTCGGGATGGGCGCCAAAGGCGATCTCCATACCGGCCCGGAGCACGCCGTCGACCACGCGGATGCTCGGGATCGCCCCGCGATAGCGGTCGTAATAGGAATCGAAGATGAGCGCGCGGAGGGGCGCTTCTTCCTGGCCGGCAGGCTGGGGAACCCGGGCGACGATTGCCTCCAGAAGGGCCGGAATCCCGGTCCCTTCCTTGGCGGACACGGCGAGGATCTCCTCGGGCCTGGCGCCGATCAGGTCGATGATCTCCCTGGCGCGGCGCTCGGGCTCCGCACCGGGCAGGTCGATCTTGTTCAGCACCGGGATGATCTCGAGGCCCGCGTCCAGCGCGAGGAACAGATTGCTGAGGGTCTGGGCCTGGATGCCCTGGGAGGCGTCCACCACCAGGATCGCGCCCTCGCAGGCCGCGAGCGATCGCGACACTTCATACGTGAAATCGACGTGACCGGGCGTATCGATCAGGTTCAGCTCGTAGGTCGCGCCGTCGTTTGCGGGATACAGCATCCGCACCGCGTTGAGCTTGATCGTGATCCCACGCTCGCGCTCCAGGTCCATCGTATCCAAGAGCTGCTCCCGCATCAGGCGCTTTTCCACCGTCGCCGTGGCCTCGATGAGCCGGTCGGCCAGGGTGGACTTGCCGTGGTCGATGTGCGCGACGATGCAGAAGTTGCGGATGCGGGATTGTGACATGGGCCAAATATAAGGCGGGGAGGCGGGGATGCGGGGCCGCGACTGCGCCCACTTCCCCGCCTCCCCGCTTGCCCGCCGATCCGCTTCCTACTCGCCCTTCACGATCGCCTGATAACTCGTCGGCACCCACACTGGCCGGGCGGGACTGTTCCCGACTTCCTGGCCCAGGTAGAACACCAGCTGGAGCAGGCGCGCTTCCTTCTCAGCATCGATCTTCTCGGGTGAATCCGAGACGGCGTGATAGTCGGGGTGGAGTCCGCTGGTGAAGAAGAGGATGGGCACCCCCTTCTTTGCGAAGTTGTAGTGGTCCGAGCGGAAGAAGATCCGCTCCTCCGGCCACGGGTCGTTGACCGGGGTCATCCGGAGCTCGGGGTGGTGCGCCGCCACGCGGTCGAGCGTCTGGCCGAGGTCGGAGTGTTCCCGGCCGACGACGGCGACGGTGTCCCGCCAGTTCCGGCCGATCATGTCGATATTGAGATCGGCGATGATCTGCGCGAAGGGGACCGGTGGAGCGTTCACGAAATGCTCGCTGCCCCAGAGGCCCTTCTCCTCGCCGCTGACCGTCAGGAAGATCAGCGACCGTTTGGGGGCCGCGCCCTTCCGGCTGAACGCCTCGGCCAGCTCGACGATGCCGGTCGTGCCGGACGCATCGTCGTCCGCCCCGTTATTGATGCTGTCCGGCTGGCCCGGCGTAATGCCGATGTGGTCCATATGCGCCGAAAAAACGATGTACTCGTTCTTGAGCCGCGGATCGGTGCCCTCGACCATGCCCACGACGTTGGGCGACGAGGCCATGCCCAGCACCGTGTCCTTCACCACCACGGTGGCGCTCCAGTCCGGGAGCACCTGCGAGACCGTGGTCGGGGCGGCCCGGAACTGCGCGAAGGTCTGCGCGGCGTCGGGGAACTGCGCCACGATCGCCCCCTCGGGCACGCCGACGACCAGCGGAATGCCGCCGGGCCCCCCGCGGGCTCGCGACACCTCCACCCGGTCCGCCGCCACCGCCGCCTCCCGTGCCACCGCCACTGTGTCGCGGTTGCTGATCACGATGATGCCGCGGGCGCCCGACTGCATCACCTTCCTGATCACGCCGGAGGCCGTCTGATCGAGGGCAGCTGTGTCCGCGATCCAGACCAGGAACCGGTCCTTGAATACACTGTCGGCCGGCAGCTCGGCCACGTTCATCCGGCCTCCCACCAGCACCATACCGCCTTCCACCGGGGCACCGGTCGTCTCCCCGGCCCAATGGCGCACCGACGTGCTGTAGGGCAGCACGATGGTGCCTTCTCCCTCGAGCTGGGTGAATTCGACGTACGACTGGCTGGCGAGGCGCCGCTTCATCACCAGCGGGAGCCGCTGAAACCAGGTGCCGCCGTCTCCGGCGGGTTTGAGCCCGAACCGCTTGAATTCGGACGCGATGTAGGCGGCCGTCATCTCCAGCCCGGGGCTTGGCGTATCGCGCCCCATCATCGAGTCATCCGCGATGACGGCCACTCGCCGGGCCACGTCTGCCTTCGTGATCGTGCCCGCGGCTTTAATAACGGCCTTCGACTGGGCGCCGGCCGGCGCCGCGAGCACAATGACGGCCGATGCGGCCGCCAACAGCAGCTTCCGGTGCACCTGAGGGCTCCAGCTGTCCGACCGTCCGCCGGACCGCCCGCCCGCCGGTCCGCGTCTCACTCCCCACCCCCAACCACGATCTTCTGATAGCTGTCCGGATTCCACTTCGGCCGCTCCGGCGTATTCGCGATCTCCTGCCCGAGGTAGAAGAGCAGCCGTGTGATCCGCGCGTGCTTGTCGGTCCCGATCTTGTCCGGCGAGTCCGAGGGCTGGTGATAATCCTCGTGGACGCCGTTGAAGAAGAAGAGGATGGGGACGCCCTTCTTCGCGAAGTTGTAATGATCGGACCGGTAGTAGAACCGCTCCTCAGGCCACTTGTCGTCGATGGCCGTCATGTTGAGCTCGGGGTGCGCGGCGTTGACCCGCGCCAGCGTCTCGCCGAGGTCGGAGTGTTCCCGCCCGATGGCGACGATCGTGTCGGCCCAGTTCCGGCCGATCATGTCGATGTTGATGTCGGCGACAATGTTCGGCAGCGGCACGGTCGGATGGTTGGCGAAATGCTCGCTGCCCCACAACCCCTTCTCCTCGCCGCTCACCGTGATGAAGAGGATGGACCGCTTCGGCCTGGCGCCCTTCTGGCTGAACGCCTCCGCCAGCTCGACCACCGCGACGGTGCCGGACGCGTCATCGTCCGCTCCGTTGTTGATGCTATCGGCCTTGCCCGGGGTAATCCCGACATGGTCCATGTGGGCGGAATACACGACGTACTCGCTCTTGAGCCGCGGATCGCTGCCCTCGAGGATGCCGATTGTGTTCGGCGCGGTGGTCTTCTTCACCACCTCCTCCTTCAGGTCCAGCATCACGTTGAGCGCGGGAACCTCGCGAACGAATGGCGTCGTCGACGCCCGGATCTCGGCCGTGTTGACGCCGGCTGCCGTCAGGACCGTCGCCACCGCGGGCTCCCACACCTCGACCGCCGGCCCACCGACCGGTGCTGCTCCGCGCCGGAGACTCGTCCGGTACGGCTGGGTCATCATCGCGGCGATCTGGGCGGAATCGCGATTGGACAGGATCACCAGCGCCGCCGGACCCTTGAGCCGGATGTCGCGAAAGGCCTGGTTGAATCCAGGAGTCGGCGTCTTGCGATTGTCCACCACCAGCACAACCACGCGCCCCTTGAGCTCGACGGCCTTCAACGCCTCCCCGTCGAGCGCGCCGCCGATCACATAGGCGGCCCCGCCGAACTCACCTGCCGGTATGGTGCCGTAGCGGTACCGGGCGCTCCTGGTGAACTCCGCGTCGACGTGCTGGTCCCCGGCCATGAAACCGACGTGCGAGGCCGCGGGCGTGAAGCGGGTCTGGATGATCTCATAGCGCTGAAACCAGGTCCCGCTGTCCCCACCCGGCTTGAGGCCAAATCGCTTGAACTCGTCGGCCACGTACTGCGCCGTCATTTCGAGTCCGGGACTCGGCGTGTCGCGCCCCATCATCGAGTCGTCCGCGATGATGTGAATGCGGCGGCCGACATCCGCGGCGGTGATCGTCCCTGCGGCCTTCTCGAGCGCAGGCGAGGGCTTGAGGGATGCGGTCTGGGCGGACAGCGAGGAAGCAAAGGCGAGCAGGGCGATCGGGATCAACGGGCGCATGCGTGCTCTCGGACAAGAGGAAAAATGGCTGACGGCCCGGCGGGCAAATTAGCCCAGCCGGGGCTGGTGTCGCTACGTGATGTCGAGGGAACCGGTTTCAGGGACGCCGGCGCCGCAATTCGGGCTCGCCGGTCCCACGGGCCGGCGCGCTTGGCTTTGCCCGGGGTCGGTCGGGCTGGCGCTGCGCCGGCTGGGCGCGCGGTCGCTCGGATGTGCCCTGCCGCGAGGGCTGCGCGCGTGCGGGCTGGGTCTCCTTCGGCTTCGCCTGCCCGCCCGGCTTCTTCGCCGGCTCCTGCCACGCGACGGTCCGCACCGGCAGCGCGCCCCCCGTCGCGTCCTCGAATACGAACCGCGGCTCGGGACGTCCGCCGGGCACCAGGACTCCGGTCCTGCCGGAAACACCAGCCGGGTAGGCCACGGGAGCAGAGGCCAGCACCACCCGAACCCGCGGGCATGCAGCACCGTAGGGATCGAATCCCGGGAGCGGTTGCTGGTGGCAACCATAGCAGGCGAATCGCGGGTAGGCATAACGGGATTCGACGTCGTACTGGGCGATATCGTAGTCGTACCGGTCTGCCAGCGCGGCCGCGAGCTCGGTCAGTTGGGTGTACGGATCACCCTCGATGCGCTCCGCGCCGAGCGCCGCCAGGTGCCACTCGCCGCCTGCCTCGAAGATCTCGAGCCGAAGCGGATCCGGCGACGCCACCGCGAGCAGGTACCCGATGCCCGGCGGGTCGTCGGCAACGAACGTGTAGCCGTCGTCGCGCCCCTCGACCTGATAAGTCCGTCCGCCGCGCGCGAAGGCGTCATCTTCAGGGGTGTACGGGAAGATCAGGACGAGGCGGCCGTCGGTGTCCACCCGCACCACGGCGATGTACGCATCCGCGGCGGTCCGGACATAGGTTTTGACGCGGGAATGCTGTTCGAACGGGCCCTCGCGATTGGTCCACACCCGCACCCGCTCCCTCGTCGGCGCCGGGTTCAGCACCATTAGAGTGGACAGGGCAGCGAGGGTGGTGGCGAGAACCACGTGGCCTCCGGGTGGGATGGGACAGCCGGACTTCGGCAAAGGATGCACCTCCCATGCCAGTCCGGTCCTGAAGGATAATGCCTTGATGCGCAACCAGTTGCATGTCCAGTCTTCCGCGTCCGTCGCGCCCGGCCTGTCCCGGACGGCGGACAGGCGTCCCCGCGTTGACTAATACTGCCGTCCCCCGGTACGTTGCCGCGCCGATGACCATCGCGTCCCCACCCGCCAACCGCCCCGATCTGCTGGATCCACTCGAGGTGTCCCGACTGGGCGGCATCGAAGTCACCACGGCCGGCCTGGTCGAGGGCTTTCTGAGCGGCCTCCACCGCTCACGCCGCCGCGGCTTCTCAGTGGAATTCGCCGAGCACCGGATGTACCAGGCGGGCGACGAGCTGCGCTACGTGGATTGGAAGCTGCTCGGCCGAAATGATCGGCTCTATGTCAAGCAGTTCGAGGAAGAAACCAACCTCCGCGCCATGCTCGTGCTGGATGTGAGCCGCTCGATGGGCTGGACCGGCGCCCCCGACCGGCTGCTGCCGAAGCACGAGTACGCCAGGCGCCTGGCGGCCGCGCTCGCGCTCGTGCTCCTGCGCCAACGCGACGCGACGGGATTGCTCGCCTTCGATGAAGACGTGCGCGCGACGCTGCCGCCGAGGGTGAGCACCGCGCACTGGCACCGGCTGCTTCGGATGCTGAAAAGTCTCGAAGCCGGCCGGGGCACGGCCGCCGAACGGGCGCTTCAGCGCGTGGTGGAACAGCTCAGGCGCCGGGGACTCGTCGTCTTTATCTCCGACCTGCTGCTGGATCGCGAACTCGTTCTCCGAGCCCTCAAGTTCCTCCGTCATCGCGGCCACCAGGTCCTCGTGCTGCACGTGATGGACCCGGGGGAAGTGACGCTCGAGGGCCCCGCAGAGGCGCGATTCGAGGATCCCGAAACGGCGGCCGCGGTGATTCTCCGGCCGAAGGACTGGGCAGAAGTCTACCGGCGGACCGTCGAAGGCGTGGTGAGTGACTGGCGGCTCGCGCTCCGGCGCGAGGGGATCCGGTATCACCGTCTGACGACTGACCTGCCGTTCGGCCTCGCCCTGCGAGAGGCGCTTGTGCGGCCCCCCGGCCTCGCGTGATCGGTTTCCTGCATCCGCTTTTGCTCTGGGCGTTGCCGCTCGCGACGCTGCCGCTCGTGCTGCACCTGGTGGCGAGACGCCAGCCGCCAACCGTCCTGTTCCCCGCTGTTCGATACCTCCAACAGGCCACCCGGGAACATCAGCGTCGTCTCAAGCTGGAGCATTGGCTGCTGCTCGCGGTTCGGACCCTACTTGTCCTTGTCGTGATCCTGGCAGCGGCCGGGCCGACAGTCGCGCGGGAGGGCCTGCCCGGCCACGCCCCGACTGCCGTCGTGCTCGTGCTCGACAATTCCGCCAGCAGCAGCGCCGTGGCCGGCGGGACGTCACGGCTCGCGCTGCTCCGCGGCGCGGCCCGCGACGTGCTCGCCAAGGCCACTCCGGACGACGCGCTCTGGCTCCTTACGGCCGATGGCACCGCGCGCCGTGGCGAGGCCTCGCGCCTCCTCGCCCTGGTCGACTCCCTCTCGGCTTCCCCGGCCCGTCTCGACCTTGGCGCCGCCCTGACGGTCGCGCAGGGCGTGCTCGAGGGTGAATCCCGGCCGTCGGAGATCGTGCTCCTCTCGGACCTGCAGGCAAGCGCACTGGGGCAGGCGGACCTCCAGGTCCCGGTTCTCGTAGTCCGCCCCGAAGGAGATCCGCCCTCCAACGCCGGCATCGCGTCCCTCGACCCCGGACCCCAGCCCTGGTCACCGGACGGCGGATCGGTCCGGCTGAGGCTGAGCGGGGAGACGGGGCGTGCCGTTCCGGTATCGGTGTCGCTCGGCGACCGGCCGCCTCGGCAGGGTCTCGGCACGGTCGGCGAGACGCTGACCCTTCCACTGCCTTCGATCACGGCCGGCTGGCAACCCGTCACGATCCGACTCGACCCGGACGAATTTCGTCTGGACGATGAGTACCGCGGGCTGGTGCGGGTTGCGCCGCCGGCGGCCGCGACCTGGGATGCGACTGATCGTTACCTCGACGCCGCGGCGGCGACGCTTCGTCAGAACGGCCGGCTCGTCGACGGGCGCGAAATCACCCTCGGCGGCCTCGGCACCGGGGCCTCCGTGGTGCAGCCGCCGGCCGAAGCCTCTGCGCTTGGGGCGCTCAATCGCGCGCTCGAGCGACGCGGCGTGTTGTGGCGGTACAGCGATCCGGTCGGGCTGCTGCAGGTCTCGGACAGCGGGGCGCTTATCGGCCGGGAGCAGGTTCGCCGCCGGTATCGGCTCGAATACACCGGCGGGGCGCCACGCGGAATCCTGGCAACGGTCGCCGGGCAGCCGTGGATCGCACGCTCGGGCGACATCGTCCTGCTGGGAAGCCGGTTGGAACCGGAATGGACGGCGCTCCCGCTGTCGGCGGGATTCGTGCCCCTGGTGGACGCGCTGGTCAATCGCCTCGCGCGAGGGGAACAGGCCACCCTCCCCGCCAGCCCCGGTGCCCCGGTGCTCCTGCCCGACCTGGCCACCGAAGTCCGACTCGATGATCATCGGTGGGCCGTCGAGGGCGGCGCGCCGTTCCGGCCGCCGGGGGTCGGGACCTACTTCCTCCTGGCGGGCGAGGACACACTCGGTGCGATCGCCGTCAATGTGGACCCGCGCGAATCCGACCTGGCGCCCGCGACCGACGCGATGATTCACGGGCTGTGGCCCAAGGCCAGAATCGTCGCGCCGGACGGAGCGCGCGCCGCCGCCTTCGCCGCCGGGGCCCGCGGGGACCTGCGCGGTCCCCTACTGTGGGCGGCGCTCCTATTTGGACTCATTGAGATCGTGCTGGCGAGTAGCCGGCACCGGAAGCGCGTGTGACGCTTCCCACTCTGCTCGATGCGCTCGACCGAACCAATACGGCCCTCGACCTGGCCCATCGCCTGCCGAGCCGCGGTAGCATCCTCCGAGTCGGCGGATTGCCCGGCTCCAGCGCCGCCGCAGTGCTGGCGTGGCTCGCACGGCGCGAGCCTCAGCGGATGTTCGCAATCGTCGCACCGACTCCCGCAGAAGCGGAGCGGTGGCTCACGGACCTGCGGCAGCTCACCGACCTGCCGCTCGCCCTGTATCCGCAGCGAGAGGCACTGGGCGAAGACGAGCCCCATCTGGAGATCGCCGGCGAGCGCGCGGAGACGCTTCAGGCCCTGCTCGAAGGGCGGCTTCGCATCCTGGTGACGACGGCGCGGGCGACCGCCGAGCGGACACGAGTGCCGGAGGCGCTGCGGGAGGCGACGCTTCGGCTGAGGGCGGGGACGTGGGGAAGCGGGGAGCTCGGACAGGCGGACGGTCCGTCGGTCCATCGGCCCGTCGGTCCGTCTACACTCACCGACGTCGTCCACCAGCTCGAGGCCATGGGTTACCGCCGGGTGCCGACGGTCACGGAGGTCGCCGAGTTCAGCGTGCGGGGTGGCATCGTCGATGTGTACGGTTTCGGGATGGCCGTGCCCGCCCGGTGCGAGTGGTGGGGCGATCAGCTCACGTCGATGCGCGGGTTCGATCTGACGACTCAGCGGTCGCTGGAGGAGGTGGATGAGATCACGGTCCTCCCGGTTCGAGCGGCGGAACGGCGGACAGGCGGACAGGCGGACGGTAGCTCCGCGGACGACTCCCGTTCGAGCGGACTGTCCGCCCGACTGCCTGACCGCCTGACCGTCCTGGAGCTCCTCCCCGCCGATACGCTGCTCATCGAAGAGGGCGAAGGAGCGGATGTCGACGAAGTGGAGCGCGCATGGCACGAAGCCGCGCACCATCTCGAGCTGGCTCGACGAATGGGCGAGGAGGTTCCCACCAGGGACGAGCTCTTCGACGCCCCGGCCACCTGGGCGGTGCGCCGCGGGGCGTTCCCCCGGCTGCTGATGCGCGCGGAGGACGCCGATCTCAATCTCGGGTTTCTGCCGCCCGAACGGATCGACCGCGACATCTCCCGTCTTCGTGCGGTGCTGGCCGGTGGGCAGCCGACCCTCATTCTCTGCGACAATGATGGCCAGCTCGAGCGCCTCGAGGAGCTGCTGAGTGAGGGCGACCGCGGCCCCTACGCCGCGCTCGCCGTCGGCGCGCTCGACGGTGGCTTCATCCTGCCGCGCCTCCGCGTCCTCACCGACCACGAGATCTTCCGCCGCGCCCGGCGGCTGCGTCGTCCGCGTCGCTACCGTCAGGCCGCGCCGTCGGCCGCCACCGGGGCGCTGAGCGCCGGCGATTACGTCGTCCACCTGGATCACGGCATTGGCATCTACCGCGGGATCGACACCATCACGGTGGGTGGGGGCGCTCTCGAGGTTGCGGTCGTCGAATACGAGGGTGGCGACCGGCTCAACGTGCCGCTCTACCGGCTCGACCAGCTCGAGCGCTATCGCGCGGCGGGCGAGGACGGTGACCGCCCGCCGCCGCGACTCCACCGCCTCGGCGGCGGGACCTGGCAGCGCACCCGCGAACGGACCCGCCAGGCGATCCGCCAGATGGCCGCCGAGCTGCTCGACCTCTACGCGCGCCGGACGGTTCACGCCGGCTTCGCCTTTCCCCCCGACGCGCGCTGGCAGCGCGAACTCGAGTCCAGCTTCCTCTACGAGGATACGCCGGACCAGCGCCGCGGCACCGAGGAGGTCAAGCGCGACATGGAGCGGCCGCTCCCAATGGACCGGCTGCTGGTCGGCGACGTCGGCTACGGCAAGACCGAGGTGGCGGTGCGCGCGGCGTTCAAGGCGGTGCAGGGCGGGAAGCAGGTGGCGGTGCTGGTGCCGACGACGATCCTCGCGGAGCAGCACGGGCGCACCTTCGCCGAGCGCCTGGCGGACTTCCCGGTCAAGATCGAGGTGTTGTCACGTTTTCGAACGGCGCGCGAGCAGAAGGCCGCGCTCGCCCGGCTCGCCTCGGGGGAGACCGACATCGTGATCGGCACGCACCGGCTGCTCTCGCGCGACGTGGCGTTCAAGGACCTCGGCCTGCTGGTGGTCGACGAGGAGCACCGCTTCGGCGTGAAGCACAAGGAGCGCCTCAAGGCGCTTCGCCTCGCCGTGGACGTGCTGACGATGACGGCGACGCCGATTCCGCGCACGCTGCATCTCTCACTCTCCGGCCTCCGCGACCTGACCCTCATCGAGACTCCACCACGGGACCGGTCGCCGATCCTGACCTTCGTGGAACCGTGGGACGACGCACTGCTCGAGGAGTCGTTCGCGCGGGAGCTCGATCGCGGGGGCCAGGTGTTCGTGGTCCACAACCGGATCGAGACCATCGAGACCATCGCGGCGCGCGTGCGCGCCCTGGCCCCCCGCGCGCGCGTCGGGGTCGCCCACGGGCAGATGCCGGCGGACGACCTCGAGAGCGTGATGCGGGCGTTCGTCGCGGGCGAGCTGGATATCCTGGTGTCGACGATGATCGTCGAGTCCGGGCTCGACGTACCCAACGCGAACACCATGGTGGTGCACGACGCACATCGCTTCGGGCTGGCACAGCTATATCAACTCCGCGGCCGCGTGGGCCGGAGCCACCGGCGCGCCTACTGCTACCTGCTGGTGCCGGACACTATCGATCCGGCGGCCGAGGACCGGCTCAAGGTGCTGGAGCATCACAGCGACCTCGGAGCCGGTTACCGCATCGCCCTGAAGGACCTCGAGCTCCGCGGCGCCGGGAACCTTCTGGGGGCGGAACAGTCGGGTCACGCCCATGCCGTCGGGTTCGACCTCTACATGCGATGGCTGGAGGAAACAGTGCGGGCGCTCCGGGGCCAGGGTGGCGGGCGACGAGCCGGCCCCGCCGGAAGTGGTGCTCGACCGCCCGGCGCAGTTGCCGGACTCGTATGTGGCCGACGATGAGGCCAAGCTCGACCTCTATCGCCGACTGGCGCGGGCGGGCTCGTCTGGCGACATTTCCGGGCTTCACGACGAGCTAAGGGAGCGCTTCGGACCCCTCCCTCCGGAGGCGGAAACCCTGCTTCACATGACACGACTCAGGGTGGTGGGCGCCGGGCTGGGTGTTCAGCACCTGGTGGTGCGAGGCGACGAGGCCCGATTGACGTTCCGGGCCGGGACCGCGCCCCGCATGGCCGGCCTCGCCATGGCGCTCGACAATGTGCAGCTTGCCGCCGACGTCCGGCGGACGGTCCCGCTCTCCCTCCGGCTCACGCGCCTGGGCGGCGAGCCGATCATTCCCGCGCTGGTCCGCGCCCTCGAGATGGTGCGGGCCTAGCAACAGGTGCAGCACTCACGATTCGGAGATTTCATGCGCAGGCTCCTTCTGGTGGCGGGTATCCTCGCGGTGGCGGGTTGCTCCAACTTCCGCGACCTCCTTTCGGCCCACGCCGACGTGGCCGCGGAGGCCGCGGGACAGACGCTCTCCACCGACCGCCTCGCGGAGATGCTGGGCCGCGCCAAGGGCGCCCAGCTGACGCGCGAGACGGCCGAGTTCATGGCCTCGGTGTGGACCGACTACACGCTGTTTGCGCAGGCCGTGGCCGCGCACAGGATCGAGATGGACTCCGCCGCGCTGGCCGAGGTGCTCTGGCCCGAAATCGCCGAGGCGAAGGGCGCCCACTGGTATGACACGCTGACGGCCCGGCGCACCCATCTGTCCCCGACTGTGGCGGACAGCGTCTACCGAGCCGACTCGGTCCGCGTCCTGCAGCACATTCTGTTCACGGCCC
Organism: uncultured Gemmatimonadales bacterium; assembly: GCA_963817575.1. GTDB lineage: Bacteria > Gemmatimonadota > Gemmatimonadetes > Gemmatimonadales > GWC2-71-9 > DASTCF01. The sequence continues at coordinate 9,402 of CAWFOY010000001.1, read as the reverse complement.
AGCCGACGGCCACCGCCGACGAGCGGGCGACGGCGCGGCGCTCAGCGGAACACACGCTTGCCCAGGTACGGGGCGGCGCCAACTTCGGTCTCCTCGCGGGCCAGCTCTCCGGCGATCCGGGCAGCCGCCGCGACGAGGGCTACCTGCCGCCGTCGGCGCGGGGCGCCTTCGTGACGGCGTTCGACAGCGCCGGCTGGCGCCTGGCCCCCGGCCAGATCTCGGGTATTGTCGAGACGCCATTCGGGTACCACATCATCCGCCGCCCCGCCGTGGACGAAGTCCGGCAGCGCATCATTGCGTGGCTGGGCCAGGACGCCTCCCGCCGGCTCGACAGCATTTACATGGACAGCCTGGGCATTCATCAACGAGCTCAAGATCTCCGACCAGGCTCCCGCCATGATGCGCGACGCGCTCGAGGATCGGGAAGGCAAGAAGAGCTCGAAGAAGGCGCTGGTCACCTTCAAGAGCGGCTCGCCGCTCACGGTGGCCGATTTCCTGAAGTGGCTCGGTGCCCTGCCGCCGCAGTTCGCCTCCCAGGTGCGCGAGGCCCCGGACGACCAGCTCAAGCAGTTCGCCCGCGCGCTCGCGACCAACCAGCTCCTCCTGCGGCAGGCCGATTCCGCCGGCATCGGCCTGTCGCAGGCCGAGTGGCAGTCTCTCGATCAGGGCTACCGCTTCCAGGTGGACTCCTTGAGGATGTCCATCGGCCTCGGCGCCGACGTGACGGACTCGACGGTTTCACCCGCCGAGCGGAAAAAGCTTGCGGCGCTCCGGGTCGACTCGTTCTTCAACGAGCTCCTCGAGGGCCGCGCGCGGCTCCGGCCGCTGCCCTCCACGCTGGCGCAGGTACTCCGCCATCGCGACGAGAATCGCACGTACCCAGCTGGCATCCAGCGTGCCGTCGAACTTGCTGAAGCGGCGAAGGCGGCCGCGGGTGCCGCCCCGGCCGCCGGGCCACAGCCGACCGCGCCAGGCGCCACCATTCAGCCTGCACCGGGAGGCGCTCCAATCGGCGGCCAGCAGGGCGGGGCGCCGGCACCTTCGCAGCCGTGATTCGAGCTCTATCCGCACTCGGGCTCTTCCTCGCGGCGGTCGCTCCGGCGGCCGCTGCGCAGGACGAGCCCGTTCTCGTAGACAAGGTGGTGGCCGTCGTCGGCAACCGGCCGATCCTCCGGTCACAGGTCGATGAGGAGATCTTCGCCCGGCAGTCGCAAGGGGTCAAACCGCCGGCGTCCGCGGATTCTCTGCGGGCTCTCCGGCTGGAAATCGTGCAGAACCTCGTGGACGAAGAACTCATCGTCCAGCAGGCCCTGCGGGACACCGCGGTCAAGGTGACGGATCAGGAAGTCAGTGATGCCGTGGACCAGCAGATCCGGCGGGTGCGTCAGAACTTCAGCACCGAGCTCGAGTACCGGGAAGAGCTCAAGAAGGCGGGTTTCCAGACACCCGAGGAGTACCGGCGGTGGCTGAGCGACCAACAGCGCCGCAAACTGCTGCACACCGCCCTGCTGACCGCGCTCCGCGATCGCGGCAAGTTGAAGCCGGTGCCGCCGACCGAGCAGGAAATGCGGGAGTTCTTCGAGAGCCAGCGTGCACAGCTCGGCCGCCGGCCCGCGAACATTTCCTTCCGCCAGATCGTGATCGCCCCGCGCCCCGATTCCCTCGCCAAGGTACGGGCCCGCGCGCGTGCAGACTCCATCGCTGTCAGCCTCCGCGCGGGCGGGGACTTCGCCACGGCGGCTCGGCGCTTCTCGGAGGATCCCGGCTCGAAAGAGCAGGGCGGCGATCTTGGCTGGCTGCGGCGGGGTCCGCCGCTGGCGCCCGAATTCGAGAGAGCGGCCTTCGCGCTCAAGCCAGGTCAGATCTCGGAGCCGGTCGAGACCCCGTTCGGGTACCATGTGATTCAGGTCCAGCGGCTCCAGCCCGCCGAGGCACAGGTCCGCCACATCCTGATCATGCCGGAAGTGACGGCGGCCAACGTGGACAGCGCCCGGGCCCGTGCCGAGGCCGTCGTATCCGCGCTCCGCGGCGGCGCGAGTTTCGACTCGCTCCAGCGGGTGCATCACGATCAGGCGGAAGAGAAGGAAGCCGGCAGCGTCGCGCTCAACCAGCTTCCGGAGGTGTACCAGCAGGCGCTGGCCACCGTGGATTCCGGCAGCGTGAGCCCGGTCTTCGTGCTGCAGGGCGGCGGGGGGCGGTCTAAGTTCGTGGTGGCCTGGGTCACGGCCAAGTCGGCCGAGGGAGAGGTGTCCTACGAGGACGCCCACGAGATGATCCGCAATCTCCTCAGCCGCCGGCTCTCGGAGCGGCGCTACGTCCAGCAGCTGCGCGAGGCGGCGTACGTGGAGATCCGCGAGTTGTGACCGTGCGGCTCGCCGTGACGCTCGGCGATCCCCGCGGGATCGGACCCGAGATCGTCGCGCGGGCGCTGACCGACCCGCTCGATGCCGACGTCACGCTGATCGGCGCCGAAGACCAGCTCGAGGGCATTCCGGCGGCGCACCGCCTGCCGGTTGGCACATGGGGCCTGGGGCCCGGGGAATCCTCCCCGATGGCGCCGGGCCCTTCGCGCGCCGTCCGGGCCGGGCGCATCACCGGCCATGCGATCGAGGCCGCCGCCCGACTGGCCCTCGCAGGCGACGTGGACGCGATCGTGACCGGCCCCGCCCACAAGCATGCGCTGCGACTCGCCGGCTTCCCATATCCCGGACACACCGAGTGGCTCGCCGAGCTGGCGGGCGGAGTCGAGGTCGCGATGATGCTCGCCTCCGACCGGCTCCGGGTCGTGCTGGTGACGACTCACGTGGCGCTTCGCGACGTGCCCGCGCTGCTCACGCAGGACCGCATCGTCCGGATCGGCCGCGTGACCGCCCGGGCCCTCCGCGAGTGGTTCGGCATCCCGCATCCCCGTCTCGCCGTTTGCGCGCTCAATCCGCACGCCGGCGAGTCGGGCCTCTTCGGCGACGAAGAGGAGCGCGTGTTCGCGCCCGCCGTCGCGGCGCTCGGCGCTTTCGGGCCGCTGCCGGCCGACACGGTATTCGTGCGCGCGATGCGCGGAGAGTTCGACGCCGTGCTGGCGCCGTATCACGACGTGGGGATGACCGCGATCAAGGTCGCGTCGTTCGGCCAGGGCGTGAACGTCACCCTGGGCCTCCCGTTCCCCCGCACCGCGCCCGACCACGGGACGGCATTCGACATCGCAGGGCAGGGCAGAGCGGATGCGGGGAGCATGCGGAAGGCGCTGGAATTGGCGGTGCAACTTGGGGAGAAATCAAAAGGACTGAGGACTGAGGACTGAGGGCCGGAACTTCATGTCGAATCTCAGTCCTCGGTCCTCGCGCCTCAGTTCTGCTTTTCCACTACCCTCACCTGCTTGACCCGCCTCCCCTCCATCTCCGCGATCTCCAGCGTCCTGCTGCCCACCGTGACCCGGTCGCCCACCCGGGGGAGGCGGCCGAGCTGGCCGAACAGGTAGCCGCCGATGGTGGTATACGCATTGTCGTCGAGGTCCGTCTCGAACTCGGTGTTGAACTCGGAGATCGGCATCGCGCCGTCCAGCACGGGGGCGCCGCTCGCGACCGCCGGTGCCGTCTCCGGCCGGTCGTACTCGTCGTAGATCTGACCGACGATCTCCTCCAGCAGGTCCTCCATCGTCACCAGCCCGGCCGTCCCGCCATACTCGTCGAGCACCACGGCGAGGTGAGTCTTGAGCCGCTTCATGTCGGCGAGCACGTCTTCCACTTCGCGGGTGCCGGGCACGAAGAGCGGAGGGCGCATCAGGCTCTCGACTTGTGAGGATCCGTTCACGCGGAGCGCGCGCAGGATGTCCTTCGCGTGGGCGACGCCGACGATCTCGTCCAGCCCCGTCGTGTACACCGGATAGCGCGAGCGGCCGGCCTCGGCGACGACGTCCGCGGCGTCGGTCACCGGCAGGTCGGCGGCGAGGGCAATCATCCGGGTTCGCGGCGTCATGACCTCCTCCGCGGTCTTCTCGCTGAATTCAAACACGCCCTCGAGCAGGCGCGCGTCCTGCGCCTGCATCGAGCCGCTCTCCTCGCTCTGCCCCACCAGCATCCGGATTTCTTCCGGCGAATGAACCCGCTCGTGCTCTCCCGGCGCCCGTACGTGAATCAGCCGGAGGAGCCAGGTCGCAGTGCCGTTGAGCACGGCGATCGGACCCGCCATGAGCCAGCTGAAGGCGAACAGCGGGGCCGCCACCCAGCGGCTGACGCTCTCGGGGTAGAGCAGCGCGACCGCCTTCGGGACCAGTTCGCCCAGGACGATGTGCATCGCCGTGATGATGCCGAACGCGATCGCGGCGGACACGGCGTGGGTGGTCCAGACGGCGGCGTTGGCGGGGAGGAAGGCGAACATCCCGTCGATCAGGCCGGCCAGCGCCGGCTTGCCGATCCAGCCCAGGCCGAGGGAGGCCAGGGTGATGCCCAACTGGGTCGCGGAGATGTAGCGGTCGAGCGACTGGACGGCGCGCCGGGCGAGCCGGGCCTTGGCATCGCCGGCCTGGATCATTTCGTCGAGCTTGGTCCGCCGCGCCCCGACGAGGGCGAATTCCGCGGAGACGAAGAAGGCGTTGGCGAGGACGAGCACGACGACGGCCAGGAGGCCGACGCCGATGGACGGGCCGGGTTCGGGGGGCATAGGAAACTGAAGATAAGCGGGGATGCGGGGAGGCGGGAAAGCGCTTCCCTGCGTCCCCACTTCCCCGCCTCCCCAGTTGCCGCTTGCCCGCCCACAGGTACCCCACTATATATGCCGCCGTTGGGAGGGGGGTGGGGCGTGAATGGCAGTCTCAGAGGTGGCGCAGAGGCACATGGCAGGCACCGAGCAGATTCGCAATATCGCGATCATCGCGCACGTGGACCACGGCAAGACCACGCTGGTGGACAAGATGCTCCGGCAGGCCGGGGCCTTCCGGGCCAACCAGCAGGTGGACGAGCGCGTGATGGATTCCAACCCGCTGGAGCGTGAGCGGGGCATCACGATCCTGGCCAAGAACACGGCGGTGCACTGGCGCGGAACGAAGATCAACATCGTGGACACGCCGGGGCATGCCGACTTCGGTGGCGAGGTCGAGCGCATCCTCCGGATGGTGGACGGGGTCTTGATTCTGGTGGATGCGGCGGAGGGCCCGATGCCGCAGACCCGGTTCGTGACGCGGAAGGCACTGGCGCTGGGCCTCCGGCCCATCGTGGCGATCAACAAGATCGACCGGCCGGATGCCGAGCCGCTCCGGGTGCACGACGAAGTGCTGGGGCTGTTCATCGATCTCGAGGCGAGCCACGAGCAGCTCGATGCGCCGTTCCTGTACACGTCCAGCCGGCATGGCACGGCGACGCCGGAGCTCGACCAGCCCGGGACCGACCTGAAGCCCTTGTTCGAGGCGATCCTGAGCCATGTCCCCGCCCCCACGGGCGACCAGGACGGGCCGTTCCAGATGCTGATTTCGACGCTCGACTTCTCGTCCTTCCTCGGCCGGATGGCGATCGGCCGGATCGAGCGGGGCCGGCTGCGGGTGGGAGATCTGGTGGCGCTGCTGCCGATCGGTCCGCCGGGACGGCTCGGCCCCGAGGAGGCAAGCGACAACAGCCGGATCACGAAGCTCTTCACGTTCGACGGGCTGCATAAGGTCGAGGTGGAGGAGGCGTTCGCCGGCGACATCGTGGTGCTGTCGGGGCTCGAGGGGATCGAGATCGGGCGCACCATCACGGCGGTGGACACGCCGGACCGGCTCGAAGGGATCGCCGTGGAAGAGCCGACGATCTCGGTCGACGTCATCGTGAACAACAGCCCGTTCGCCGGGCGCGAGGGCAAGTACGTCACCAGCCGGCAGGTGCGGGATCGGCTCTTCAAGGAACTGGAGCGGAACGTGGCGCTCCGGGTAGACCCGACCGAGAGTCCGGATACCCACACCGTCTCCGGTCGCGGCGAGCTGCACCTCGGCATCCTGATGGAGACGATGCGGCGCGAGGGGTACGAGTTCCAGGTGTCGCGGCCGCGGGTCATCACCCGGATCGGTCCGCACGGCGAGCGGCTGGAGCCGTACGAGGAGCTGATGATCGACGTCGCCGAGGAGTACATGGGCGCCGTGATCGAGAAGCTGGGCCCGCGGCGGAGCGAGATGATCGAGATGAAGAACCCGGGGCAGGGGATGGTGCGGATGGCGTTCCGGATCCCCGCGCGCGGGCTCTTCGGCTATCGGTCGGAGTTCCTGACGGACACCCGGGGAACGGGCATGATCCACCACCGGTTCCTGGACTACGGGCCGTGGGCGGGGCCGCTCTCGGGGCGGAAGCGTGGGGTGCTGGTCGCGGACCGCGAGGGCAGCGTGGTCGCGTTCGCGCTGGGGAACCTGCAGGAGCGGGCGCAGATGTTCGTGGCGCCGGGGGACCTGGTGTACGAGGGGATGATCGCGGGCGAGAACAGCCGCCCGGGCGACCTCGACGTGAATGTCACCAAGGAGAAGAAGTTGTCGAACATGCGGACGACGGCCTCGGATGAGAATGTCATCCTGGAGCCGCCGCGTCCGATTACCCTCGAGTATGGCCTCGAGTACATCGAGGAGGACGAGTTGATCGAGGTGACGCCGAAGACGATCCGGCTCCGGAAGCGGGCGCTGTCGGCAATCGACCGCAAGAGGGCCGCCCGCGCCAGCCGGGTGGCGGACGCCTCCTAGGATCGCTGGACCGAACCGTTTCACCCCTGTCGGAGGGTATCATGTTGGCCTGGGAAACGTCGACGGCGACCGTAACGATGCGGCGGCGCTTTGACGAGGACGCCGACGAGTTTGAGGACGACGGCTTCAGTTTCGATGATGATGATGACGAGGACGACGAGTTTCTCGAAGACGAGGAAGACCTCGAGAATGAGTTGGACGACGAGGAACTCGACGACGAGGAAATCGACCTCGTCGAAGAGGACGAAGAGGAACCGCGGAGCCGCCGGGGACGTCGGGGCTGGGATGAGTGAGGACAGGATCTCAGCGTGACCGTGCATTTGTTGCATGGGCCCTGCCGCGCCGTTATTCTACCCGCTCCCACGGGGCGGGGTTGGTGCACCCCGGCCGTAAGGGCCTGTAGCTCAGGTGGTTAGAGCGCACGCCTGATAAGCGTGAGGTCGGAAGTTCAAGTGCGGACCCCATCGCGGTCGCGAATTGGTTGCATGGGCTCAGCCGCGCCGTTATTCTACCCGCTCCCACGGGTGGGGACGCTTCGCTCCGCCCGTAAGGGCCTGTAGCTCAGGTGGTTAGAGCGCACGCCTGATAAGCGTGAGGTCGGAAGTTCAAGTCTTCCCAGGCCCATGTTTTCAATCTGTTGCCCCGCTTGGTGATCTCGCACCGGGCGGGGCTTCTTCATGGGCCAACCGGGGTGGGTGTGTCGATTCGCTGTGTTGACTGCCACTGTGAGTTGTGTTGTGAGTCTCTCACGACAACGGGCTGGAGAAATCGACCTGAATGAGACTGATGGGGCGCGACTTCCCGAGGCCGGGAAACACCGGCCGGATTCTTGGCAGATGTCCCGTTTGAGGCGGCAGCGTCGATATTTGTGGGGGAGAACGACTCAGCGAGAGGGGAGGCGAGGATCGGCGTATGCTGGTCACTCCGTTCCCCGCACCCGCAACGCCTTCATGAGTTGCTCGAAGCGCGGGTCACCCCGGAGCGGGTCGAACTTGGGCTCCTCGAGATGGATCCGGAGGTGCGAGGGGGCGACCCGCGCCCGCTTCAGGAAGGCGATCGCCTCAGGGTACTCGCCCGCCGCGACCAGGAGGGCGGCCCAGGCGGTCGCCTGATGCACGCCCGCCTCGCCGGGCCCCGGTGCGGCCGAGCGGAACCGGGCGAGCCGCGCCCGCGCGGCCGCCGTGTCGCCGCTCCGGAGCTCGAGCGCGAGGAGCACGTCCTCGGCCGCCAGTGGATCGCTCGGCGGACGCAGCCGGATCGCGGTCTCCGCGTCGTCGCGGGCGCCCGCGCTGTCTCCCATCGCCAGGCGAAGCTGGGCCCGCTCCATGTACGCCTGGTAGAACCCCGGATTCACCGCGACCGCGCTGTCGAGCCAGCGGCGCGCCTCGCCGTACCGCCGCCGCGCCATGTCGATCCAGCCGAGGTGGACCAGGCTCATCGGGCGATCGGGCTCGATTGCGAGCGCCTGGCGGAACTGCTCCGCCGCGGCGGAATTATCCCCCAGCAGCCGCAGCACCATGCCGAATTCGTGGTGCGCCTCGGCGTTCCCCGGCTCCAGGTCCACCGCACGGTGGAGCGCTTCCCGGACGCCCGTGAAGCTGCGCTGATCGGCGAATCGGAGGAGGGACCCTCGCGCGAGCCACCCCGCGGCGAGTGTGGAGTCCAGTTCCACGGCGCGCTCGGCTGCCCGCCACCCGCGGGCGAACAGGCTCTCCGGCGGGAGCCCCTCGTAGCTCCAGCCCCAGTCAAGGAAGAGGAGATACGCATGAGCCAGCTTGGCGAACCCCTGAGCGAAGGTCGGGTCGAGCCGGGTGGCCTCCGCGTAGGCCTCGACGCCTCGGGCGAGCCCCCGGGGGTTGCGCTGCGCCACGTAGTAGTTGCCCCGCAGCAGTTGGTCGTGGGCCGCCGGGGTAGGGTCCGGTCCGGCGCGCAGGCCGCTGTCCGCCGGCGCGAGATGGCCCGCCACCGCCCTCGCCACCTCGATCGCGATCTCGTCCTGTAGCGCCAGCATGTCGGTCGTGGCGCGATCGTAGCTCCGATCCCAGCGCCGCACACCTTCGGCGGCCTCGACCAGCCGCACCGATACCCGCACCCGCTCCCCGGCCCGGCGCACGCTCCCCTCCACCAGGTAGCCGAAACCCAGCGCGCGGGCCCGGTCAAGCAGCTCGCCGGCGCCGGTCCGCTCGAGGCGCTCGACCGAGCTGCGGCTGGCCACCTTGAGTTCCGGGAAGTCGCCCAGTCGGGAACCGATCTCCTCGCTGATACCCCGGGCGAGGTAGGCATCCGCGGTGTCGGGCGAGAGGTTGGCGAAGGAGAGAATGGCCACCCCCCGCACCGGCCCCCCGGCGGTGCGTCCGGCTCCAGTCAGGCGGTCCGCGCCACCGACAGTCCACCACACGTGACCGCGATGACCGAGGCGACGCCGAGGAGCGCCAGGGATCGCGCACGGGCGCGGCGGGGCTTGGGCGTGAGCGCCTGTGGGGACGCCGCCCGGGCGAGCGAGTCGGCGAACTCCCGGGCGGTGACGTAGCGGTCGGCCGGCACTTTCCCCAGGGCCGGAAAACCACCCGCTCCACCGGCTCGGGCACCGAGCTTCGGACGGTCCGGATACTGGGCACCGTGTCCAGTGAGTGCCGGGCCAGGATCGCCTGCGCAGTGGTTCCCGTGAAGGGCGGCTCGCCCGCCAGCATCTCGTAGAGCACGCACGCCAG